>CAVWIH010000039.1:0-61285 GCA_963755025.1 uncultured Actinomycetes bacterium | reverse complement strand
TGAAGGCCGTCTGCGTGGCGAGCAGCACGTGGCGCTTGTCGAAGCGATCGGCGACGAGGCCGCCGATCAGGCCAAAGGCGAGCACGGGCAGGAACTGCAACGCCATCGTGATGCCCAGGTAGAAGGCGTTGTGGGTGAGCGTCCACACGAGCCAGCTCTGGGCCGTGGACTGCATCCAGGTGCCGCTCTGCGAGATCGTCTGGCCGAAGAACCAGAGACGGTAGTTGCGCGTGCGCAGCGAACGGAACATGCGCGTCACAACGGCCGGCCGGCGGCGCCACCCCGCTGTGGCGGGGACGCCGCTCAACGATCGTCCTCGAGCAGGCGCTCGAGGACCGGCAGCGCCGCGCGCACGACCGCGCGCTCTGACTCGTCGAGCTTGTGAAGGCGTTTGGCCAGGTAGGCCGTCTTGCGGGTGCGGGTGCGCAGCACGGTGCGCCGGCCGTCGGGCGTAAGACTGACCCGGGCGACGCGACGGTCGCCGGGGTCGGCTTCGCGGCGCACGAGGCAGAGCCGTTCGAGGGTGGCCACCATGCGGGTGATGCTGGGCGGCGTGACGCGTTCGCTCGCGGCGAGCTGGCCCAGGGTGATGGGCCCGCGCTGCTCGATGGTCACCAGGGCCGAGGTCAGTGAAGGGCTCAGGTCGCCCGGCGTCTGGTTGCGCAGCCGGCGCGCCAGGCGGTTGAGCACCAGGCGCAGACGGGCCGCGAGCTCGGGGTCGCCGAGCGCCGCGTCGGCGGCGAGCGGACCCGGTGTAGCGGCGCCGCTCGCGTAGGGGCTATCGATATCGATGCTCACGTGGATAGTTTACCATGTTAATTACTGACGTAAACCATCTCTTTCAGGCGGCGGCCGCCTCGGGCCCGTGCGCGAGCGCCGCCCGGGCCCTGGCAGAACGCACGGCCGCGGCCAGGGTCGCGGCGTCGTACACGCCGTAGTGGCGCCGCCCGTTGATGAAGAAGGTCGGCGTCCCCGACACGCCGCTCAGATCGGCTCCGTCGACGTCTTGCGCTATGCGAGCCGCCCCCGCGTGACGGCGCAGGTCGTCGGCGAAGCGCTCCGTATCGAGGCCGAGGTCGCGCGCGTACCCGATGAGCTCGGACGGCCGCAGGTCGTCCTGATGTTCGAAGAGCAGGTCGTGCATCTCCCAGAACGCATCTTGCAGGGCGGCTGCCTCGGCGGCCTCGGAGGCGAGCTGGGCTCGGGGATGGACGTCGTTCAGCGGCAGGTGGCGCCAGACGTAGCGCACGTCGCCGAAGTCGGCGAGCAGCTCGCGCACGACAGGCTCTGCTTGGCCACAGAACGGGCACTCGAAATCGGCGTACTCGACGAAGGTGATCGGAGCGTGCCTGGGCCCGCGGATGTGGTCACGCTCGTCCTCGACGGGCACGGCCAGGTCGACGATCGGCTCGGCGCCGCCGATCAGTGCCCGCAGGCGGCGGTAGCGCGGCAGCAGGTCGGTCACGCGGAACACGGCCCAGGTCACCAGCGTCGCCAGCACGGCGGCGGTCAGCACGCCGAGCTTGGCGTCCTGCAACTGCGGGCCGCGAAAGGCCAGCGCCGCCACCAGCAGCGAGACGGTGAAGCCGATGCCGGCGACCGCGCCGCCCCCGGTGACCGCGGCCCAGCCGACCGGCAGCCGCAGCCGGCCCCGGCTCAGGTGGCTCGCCGCGAGCGAGGCGCCGACTATGCCGAGGGGCTTGCCCACCACGTAGCCTACGACGATCCCCAGGGTGACCGGGCTGCTGAAACCGCGCGCGATGAAGCCGCCGTTCACGGCGATGCCGGCGTTGGCCAGGGCGAACAGCGGCACGATGACGTAGCTCGTCCAGGGGTGAAAGCGCTGCGCCAGGCGTTCGTTGGGCGAGATCGCCGACTCCACCCCGGTGCGCGCCTCGCGCGCCAGCTCGGGCGTCGGCTGCTCGCGGAACAGGCGAAAGCGCTCGCTGGCGCGTTCCAGGTCGGGCCGCGCCGCGGGATAGGCGTAGACCAGCAGCCCGAGGGCGAGGCCCGCGACCACCGGGTCGACCCCCGACTTGAAGAGCGCGACCCAGATCGGCCACGGCACACGCGGCGTAGCCCAGGCTCAGCCGCCGGCCGAACCGGCGCAGCGCCAGCACCACCCCGAACAGCGCCACGGCGACGAGCAGGGGCACGACCGCCAGGTGGCTCGTGTAGACGGTCGCGATGACGACGAGCGCCACCAGGTCGTCGACCACCACGACCGTGAGCATGAAGGCCCGCAAGCGGTCGGGAAAGCGCGGGCCGACCAGGGCGAGGGCGCCCAGCGCGAAGGCGGTGTCGGTCGACATCGCCACTCCCCACCCGTGGGCCGTGCCGCGGCCCACGTTGAAGGCGAGGTAGATGAGCACGGCCACCGCCATGCCGGCCACTCCCGCCATGACGGGCAGCGCCGCGCGGCGGCGTTCGCGCAGCTCGCCCATGTCGAACTCGCGGCGCGCCTCGAGCCCCACGACGAAGAAGAAGAAGGCCATGAGGCCGCTGTTCAGCCAGTGGCGCAGGTCCTGGGCCACGGTGAACGACCCCAGCCGGACCGACAGCGTGGTGCGCCACACCGTGTCGTACGACGACGCGTCGAGATTGACCCAGAGCAGCGCCGCCAGCGTGGCGCCCAGCAGCATGGTGGCGCTGCCGGTCTCGGTGCGCAGGAACTCGCGCAGCGGCGTCTCCAGGTGGCGCGTCCAGGCCGTGCCGCGCGCGAGCGGCGAAGGGGGGCCGGGCTCAGACATACGGGTCGCGTTCCCGCGCAGGCCGCTATCCACGCCGTCGCGGTGGTATCGTCAAGCGATGGACGACCTGCGACACGAGACCGCGAACCTCGACCTGCGCTTCGCCCCCGACGGCTTTCGGCTGAACGACTTCATCGTGCGCCTGCTGTCGTTCGACCGCCGCGAGTGCGGGCCGAACGCCTCGTTCTCGTACGTCGTGGTGACCGGTCCTCGCGGCAACGAGGCGCTGAGCTCTGAGCGACGCACTACCCGCATGCGCGTGAAGAAACTCGAGCGCGAGGTCACCGCGAACGGTCACTGGCTGTTCCTGCCGTTCTGCGTCTTCACCAGCACCACCGCGCGCTGCGCCGACGGCGTCAACGCCGACCGCCGCGCGCCGCGCGACCGCCGCGACGGGACGTGGATGAGCCGCGCCCGGTCGGGCGACTCCGCCGGCTTCCTTGTCGGCCTCGAAGACGGCGAGCTCGTCGTACGGCCGGCGTTCAACGAGTGGCCCGGCGACGGCGTCAGCACGATCGTCGTGGTCGACGACCTGGGCGGCATGGCGGAGCCGGTCAGGGCCTTCGTGGCGAGCTTCGCCCTGTAGCCCTCGCCGGCCTCGCCCGAACGACCCCGCCGGCGTCGCGCACCACGGCGCGCCGCGAGTCCTTCATCGTTCACATCTCGAGTCCGCCAAACGGCGGCAAACGGCCTCCTTCGCGGTACATAGGCAGCGGACAGTCCACGAACAAAAGGGGGCCACCCGTGCCGGAGTTCGCCGATCCATTCAGTGGCGGGGTACCGGACCGCATGCTCACGACCGGAGAGCTGATTCGCGCGATCCGGCTCGACATTGCGGCCGAACACGAAGCCATCCACCTCTACATGGCGCACGCCGACGCGGTCGACGACCCCCTCGCCAAGGCCGTGCTTATCGACATCGCCAACGAGGAGATCGAGCATGTCGGCGAGTTCGAGCGCCTGCTCGAGATCCTCTCGCCCGACGAGACCCAGTTCCGCCGCAACGGTGTGGGCGAGGTCGACGACATGGTGGCGCGCGTCGCCGCGGCCGCGCCGGGCGCAGAGTCGCCGCCGGCCGGCGACGCCGAAGCGCCGGGCGCCGCAGCCGATGAGGCGCCGCTCCCGACGACGATCGGCTCGCTGCGCTCGCAGCGGCCCCAAGACTGAAGCAAGGGAAGAGGAGAGATCATGAGCATCGATGCTCTGGGACGGACCGGCGCGCCGGTGAGTGAGCACGTGTGGGAGGCGCTCGAGAAGACGATGGTCGGTGCGGCCACGAGCCAGCTCACGGGACGCCGCCTGCTCGACGTGCGCGGGCCCTACGGACTGGGCCTCAAGAGCGTCGCGCTCCCCGACGAAGACGCAGGCGACGGGCTTATCGTGAGCGGCGCGCTGCCGCTCGCCCTGATCCAGCGCAGCTTCACCCTGTCGGCGCGCGACCTGGCGGCCTACGAGCACGAGTCGACCTCGCTCGATCTGGCGCCGCTGGCCGAAGCCGCCATCGCGGTGGCGCGGCGCGAAGACGAGGTCGTCTTCGCCGGCACGCAGCGCACGCCGGGCCTGACCACTATCGACGGCGTAGCCTCGGTGCCGTTGCCCGCCTGGGACGCGCTGGGCAGCGCGGTCGGCACCGTGATTGCGGCCGCCACCCGGCTCGACGAGAACGGCTTTCACGGGCCCTACGCCCTGGCCGTGTCGCCGGCGCGCTACAACCTGCTGCTGCGCCGCCTCGAGACGGGCGTCGTGAGCGAGCTCGACACCATCCGCGAGATCGCCACCGACGGCGTCTTCAAGGCGCCCATCCTGGACGACGCCGGCGTGCTGCTCGCCGTCGGCGCGCAGTTCGCCCACATCGTGGTGGGCCAGGACATGAGCCTCGGGTTCGTAGGCCCCACCGCCGACGGGCGCCTTGAGTTCACAGTCTCCGAGTCGCTCGCGGTGCGCGTGCTCGAACGCGGCGCGGTGTGTGTGATCGGCAAGCCGGCCGGCAGCGCGGCGCAGGGCGACGGCAGCCGGCGGCGGCGTCAGGGCTGACGGCAAACGGCAGCTACGGGCCGCGGCGGCGGTATCGAGCCCCCAGGCCGCCGTGACGGCGGGCGGCGTCGGCCGTAACGACACGCGCTCGCGGTCCGCCGCCCTCGAGAACGAGGGCGGCGGACCGCGAGCGCGCGCGAGGCCTGTTGACCGCGACGACTACCGCGACGACGGGGCCGTCGTCGCACCGAGGCCTACTTGATGGTGACGACGTAGCCATCCTTGCGCGGGGCGGCCTCGGGCCAGTCGCAGTCGGGGTGCCCCAGCACGCACGCGCCGACGCCGACGTACTCGCCCTCGAGGCCCCACGTCTTGAGCAGGGCCTTGCCCTCGTCGCTGGCGAACATCTGACGTTCGCGGTGCACCCAGCAGGAGCCCAGACCGAGCGAAAACGCCGCGTTCAGCATGTTACCCAGCGCCAGCGTGGCGTCTTCGACCGGGGTGACCTTGGTGGCGTCGGCCAGGGCGACGACGATCGTGGGAGCTCCGTAGTAGGGATCGTTGTCGGAGCTGCCGATGACGTCCTGGTTCATGCGGGTGAGCGTGGCGCGCGTGGCCGCGTCCTGCACGACGACCAGCACGGCGGCCTGCTGGTTGCCGCCGCTGGGCGCGTAGGTGCCCGCCTGCACGACCGCATGCAGTTCGTCGTCTGAGATCTGCTCCGGCTTGAAGGCACGGACGGTGCGTCTCGCTACGAGCGTCTTTATGGTCTCGTTCATGGGCTCTGCTGCCTCCTCGGCGTTCCTGTCGCTCCGCGCGTGCGGGCGAACATCCTGCCCGCAAGCATACGCGCAGGCGTAACGGTCGCGGGACGTCGCGTGAGGTCTGTTCCTGCCGTGAGGTCCGCTCCTGCCGTGAGGTCCGCTCCTGCCGTAGGTCCGCTCCGCCTGAGGCCGGCCCCTGCCGTGAGACCCTCCCAGCGGATAGCCACGGGGAGGCCTGTCAGACGCCGCACCAGCGCATGACGGCCAGGGCGATGGCGGCGCAGTGGTCGACCAGGCCGTCGACCGACACGCGCTCCTCGACCGAGTGCGCGTTCTCGATGCCGTCGGGCCCGAACGAGACCGTCGGCGTGCCGGCCCAGTGCGTGAAGTGGGCGGCGTCGTGCCACGAGTCGAGGCCCGAGATGCGGCCCTGGCGGCCGACCGCCGCGGCCGCGTCGAGCGCCAGCGACACGATGGGGTGGTCGTCGGGCACCTCGGCCGGCACGATGTCCTCCATCCACTCCCACTTCAGGGGATGCTCGCGCAGCCACGGGTCGGCGTTGGCGGCGGCGTTCACGTAGTCGACCAGCTCGCGCTCGACCGCCTTGCCGGTGCCCTCGGCGTCGATGTTGCCCGGCAGGTACTGCACGTCGCAGATCAGGCTGCAGGCCGGCGGATAGGTGACGATCCAGACGCCGCCCTCGATCTTGGTGGGCACGATGTCGGCCGGCGCGAGGTAGCGATGCTTCTTGTCGGCGCGCCCGTTCCACTCGGCGCGCAGGGCCCGGCCACGGCGTCGAGCACGATCTCCATCTTTCTCGATGGCGTTCACGGCGCCGCCCTCGCGCCAGTGGGGGTGCGGCATCTCGGCGTGACCGGCGCGCCCCGGCACCGTGATGATGGGCATCACCGTGCCGCGGCAGGCGACCCACACGTCGAAGCCCGTGGGCTCGGCGCAGATGCCGGCGTCGGCCTTGACGCCGTGGGCCACGCAGGCCAGGCTGCCGGCGCCCGACGACTCTTCGTCCGAGTCGGCGCAGTACACGACGTCGCCGCGCAGCCTGATGCCGGCACGGTGCAGCAGCTCGAGGGCGAACAGCATCGAGGCGAGGCCGCCCTTCATATCGTTGACGCCGCGACCCCACAGGTAGCCTTCGCGCTCGCCGACGACGAAGGGGTCAGAGACCCAGTCGCCGAGCGGACCGGGCGTCACGGCGTCGATGTGGCCGTTCAGCAGAAGACTGCGGCCGTCGCCTGAGCCGGAGAGGCGGGCGGCGAGCTGCGGGCGCCCCTTGAAGTCGAGGCCGTCGGGCACGAAGCGGTTGCCGGTACCCGTGGGCTCGGGCTCCCAGACGTCGACCTGCGCCCCGATCGCCTTGAGACGCGCGGCCAGCGCCGCCTGGAACCTCGCCTCGTCGCGGGCCGGCTCGCCGACGCTACGCGCCGTGGTGTCGTACGAGACGAGCTCTGAGACGAGCGCGATCAGCTCGGCGCTGCTCTCGCGCACGAGCCGAATGACCTTCTCCTCGGTGTCGTTGACGGCGATCGGCATGGGTTCTCCTCACTGTCCTTGCTGGTCGTTGGTCGAGAGCGGCTGGGCCGATACCGGCGAAGGCCCGGGCGCGGCCTGCGCCTCGGCGGCGGGCACGCCCGTCTGAGCGCCACCGGCGCTGGCGAAGCGACTCACCATGGCCTCCCACAGGGCGTACGCGCCCGCATGGTCGAAGCTGCGCGGCGCCAGCATGAGCTGGATCGCAAGACCGTCGAGGACGGCGATGGAGAGCGCCGCGAGCGGCTCGAGCCGGGCTTCGTCGAGCGGTGGCGCGGCGTCTCGCAGGGCCCAGGCGTCGAGCGAACGGTACCACTCGTACAGGCCGGCGACCCGGTCGCGCAGCTTGCGGTCGCGCAGCGCGTTGGGCAGAACGTCGTAGAAGACGCGAAACGAGCGCCGGTCGGCGGACATGGCGCGCTGCGCCGCCAGCAGGTGGGCCACGCGGGCGCCGCCCTCGGGGATCTGCTCGAGCTCGTCTTTGAGCCCCAGGTTGGCGTCGTGGATGAGCGCGTCGACGAGCGCCTCGATCAGGCCCGCCTTGTTGCCGAAGTGATAGCGGATCAGCGACTTGGGCACGCCGGCCTCGGCGGCGATCTTCTCGAGCGACAGCGCGGCAAAGCCGTCGCGCACGAGCAGGCGCCGCGCGGCGTCGAGGATGCCGTGCGCGGTCGGCGACAGCTGCGACATCGGCGATCGCGACTCGAACTTCGGTCGGTCGGGCATGCCCACCCTGCTCTCCTGTCCCGCAGGTTCCTTGACTTCACCTGAAGCCGTGGCTATCTTGCCATCACTTTGTCCGTCCGGACAAGCAACAGACGTGTGCGCGCCGCTCGCGCGCGCCGTCGAGCAGGGGGTGCGGGGTGAACGAGACGGTCAGCATGGCGCTCGTGCAGATGGCCATGGGCGACGATCGCGACGCCAACGTCGAGCACGCCTTCGCCATGGCACGCGAGGCCGCGGCCGCCGGCGCCGAGCTCGTCGTGCTGCCCGAGCTCTTCAGCGGCATCTACTTCTGCAAGTACCCCACCGCGCAGAAGTACAACGCCTGGGCCGAGCCGGTGCCCGACGGTCCCCTGTGCCGCCGCCTGGCGGCGCTCGCCAAGGAGCTCGAGATCGTGCTCGTCGCCTCGGTCTTCGAGTACGTGCAGGACGGCTTCTACTTCAACACCGCCGTCGTCTTCGAGCGCGACGGCCGCTATCTGGGCAGGTCACGCAAGATGCACCTGCCCGAGACCAGCCCCGGCTGGCACGAGAAGTACTACTTCGCCCCCGGCGACACCGACTACCCGGTCTTTCACACCTCGCTCATCGACCTCGCGGTGCCGACCTGCTGGGATCAGTGGTACCCCGAGGTCGCGCGCCTGGCCTACCTCAAGGGCGCGCACCTCATCGTCTACCCCACCTGCATCGGCGACGAGCCCGGCCACCCCGAGATCGACTCGAGCGAGTCGTGGCAGATCGTCATGCGCGGCCACGCGGTCGCCAACTGCCTCTTCGTGGCGGCCTGCAACCGCGTCGGCTTCGAGGACTTCCAGGGCTTCTACGGGCGCAGCTTCGTGGCCGGCCCCGACGGCCTCAAGATCGCCGAGGCGCAGCGCGACGTCGAGCAGCTCCTCTTGGCGACCATCACGCGCGAGCAGCTCCACGACGTGCGCGACATCTCGCAGTTCTTCCGCGACCGCCGCCCCGAGACCTACGGCGGTCTCCTCAAACGCAGCCTGATCGAGTAGGGGGAGCGCCTCTGCACGTCCGCACCGCCGCCAGCACAACCGGCGGGCTTGCGCCCGCTCCAGCTCTTTCGGACAAGGGGTGACACGTGGAAGAAGCCACTCATCTCAAGCGCAACCAGTTCGGCACCAGGTCGGCCATCATTTTCGCCCTGGTCTACACCGCGCCGGTCATGTCGCTCGCCGGCGCCCTGCAGGTCATGGCCGGCAAGGTCGGCTACGGCGTGCCCATGGGCATGATGGTCGGCGCCCTCGCCATGATCGCCACGGCGCTCAGCCTCATGGAGATGGTCAAGACCAAGCCGCACACCGCGGGCAGCATCGGCGCCTTCGGCAAGGAGGCTCTCGGGCCGGTATGGGGCTTCGTGCCGGGCTGGATGATCCTCGTCATCAACCTGAACATCATCTTCCCCGCGCCGATCTGCGCGGTCTACCTGCACTCCACGCTCGAGGGTTTCTTCGGCTGGTCGCCCCCAGCCTGGGTCATGGTGATCGGCATCGTCTCGGTCGCCGCGTACATCGCGTGGCGCGGCATCGTCCCGTCGCTCGAAGCGGCCCTCGTGTTCTTCTGCGTCGAGATGGTGATCATGGGCGCCCTGGCCGTCACCGGCTTCGTGCTGGCCGGCCAGCACGGCGTGCTCACGCATCGTCTGCTCCTGAACGTGACGCCCGCCGCCTCGTTCCCGGTGGGCTACAAGGCCATCGGCGCCGTCGGGCTGTGGGCGGCGGCGTCCTATTCCGTCTACCTGTACGCCGGCTACGAGGCCGTGACCACGCTCGGCGAAGAGGCCAAGGCGGCCCGCAAGGCGATCACCACCGCGGTCGTCGTGTCGGTGGTCGTCGTGGCCTTCGTGTTCGCCATCTTCTCGGCCGGCCTCATCGACGGCCCGATCAAGAGCTTCAGCGCCTTCACCGGCAGCCTCGACGGCCTCGCCGCGGTGGCCACCGACTACTGGGGCAACCACGGCATCGGGCCGGTCCACTTTGCGACCTTCGTCTCGCTGGCCGCCTTCACCTCGGCCTTTGCCTGCACGCTGCTCATCGTCAACGAGTCGAGCCGCATGTCCTACTACTTCGGCAAAGAAGGCCACCTGCCCGCGTATCGCTGGTTCGGCAAGGTCCACGCCAAGCACCACTCGCCGAGCAACGCGATCCTCTTCGCCTGGATCGTCGGCCTGATCGTCGCCGTGCCGGGTACCCTGGCCGGCGCGGGCGAGACCCTGCCGATCGTGCACTGGTCCCTGCCGGTGAACACCTGGGTCACGTGGTTCAGCGTCGAGACGACCCTGTTCGTCGTCATGTACATCTTCATCAACGCGCTCAACCTGATCCACTACCGCAACCGCTGGAACGCCTACGGCATCGTCATGAACAAGATCGTGCCGATCGTCGGCGGCGGCCTCATGTGCTACTTCTGGACCCAGCAGGTGCACGCCACCTGGTGGTGGTCCATCGGCGTCGTCGCCGCCGGCGTCGTCGTCGTCCTCATCATGAGCTGGCGGCGCCCGCAGGCGTTCAAGGGCGAGCACATGGAGAAGGGCATCCCGCTCCTCGATTGGGAGCGCGGCGTGCGTGAACCGTTGCCCGAGAACCCCGACTGAGTCGAGGCCGGGTCGCAACGACGACCCGACACGAACACAGCAGCTGCGCGACGGGCGGGCCATCTGACCCGCCCGTCGCACGTGCAGGCCCTAAGGCGCGAGCCCGAATCTGCCGAAACCCTCCAGTGGACCAGCGGGAGCCAACGACAGGACCTGAGCATGTCGACCCGCAGCTCGAACGTCGTCTTCGTCATCGTCGTCGTCGTGGCCATCGCCCTGGCCTCGATCGTGGCCGTCCACGGCGGCGGCGGCGCCACCGGCCTGAGCACGTACGGCGCCAGCGACCCGGCAGCCGCGGGCCTCGCCGACACCTCGACCGTCGCCTCGTCGACGGGCAGCGCGGCGACGGCGGCCGATCCCGCCAAACAGCAGCCCACGCTCGACCAGTTCACCAGCCGCGATCCCTTCATCCAGGTGACCGCCGCGCCGGGCGCCTCCACCACCTCGTCGTCGTCGACGCCGTCGACCGTAGCGACCAACGTCCGCGTGAGCTCGCCGACCAAAACCGCTACCTACACCCTGCGCCGCGTCGGCGACGAACTGCCGCCCACGGCCGCGGTGTTCAAGATCACGGCGATCGACAACAACGGCGTCAGCCTCGCCCTCGTCAACGGCTACACCCTGAACGGCGGCGCCGGCGCCGGGACCATCCCCGAATCCACCACGCCGACCACCCTGCGGCTCAAGAAGGGCAGCGCCACCGTCACCTACTCGGTCGAGGTCCTGTGGATCGGCAGCGCCGCGAGCAGCACCCCCACGCCGAGCGCCTCGGCCACCACCGGCGCCACCACGCACTCGACCCGCGCCGTGAGCCACAGCATCAGGGTCGTCGCCATCGCCACGACCGGCGGCGTGCCACGCGCGACCCTCGCCGTCGATGGCGCCACGCTCGCGCCCCAGACGGTCGGGCAGACGGCCAGCACCTCGTGGGGCCAGATCAAGGTCGTCGGCATCAACGGCCCGGCGGGCACCATCACCATCGAGCACGCCGACGCACAGGTCACCCTGCGAGTCGACCAGACCGTCTCGCAGTAGACCGTCCGCTTCGGCAGCCGCCGTCGGCGGGTGCCACCCTTCCGCTGCATCCTTCGGCCGCGATCGGCCCTTACGCTTCGGCCGGCGCGATCGACGCGCGCCTCAGGCGCCCCAGAAGGGGGCGTGGCGGCGCCGGCAGAACTCACGGTCGTCGCCCTGCAGCTCGAAATCGGCGTAGTCGACGTGCGCGACGCAGGCGCGGTGCCTGACGAGTTGCGCGTTGGCCTCGTTCAAGCGTGCGACGAGCACCGCCTCGGCGGGGCTCAGCGAGCCGACGACGGCGCCCAGATGGAGCGCCCAGAGCCCTGCGGCCGCGGGATCGAACTCGGGCGGCACGAAGACGTGATCGAACTCGGCGGCGCCGCCGGCGTAGTCGTAGCGCGCCTGGGGTGAACCGTCGTCGCCGACTCCGAGCGATACCGGGATGATCGTGTGCGAGAGCAGGAAGGTCGAGACCGACGAGACCCTGCGCGACTGCGCCGGCAGGGTCGCCGCCGCGAGCTGCCAGTGGTACCCCGAGGCGTTGCAGCGCAGCACGTGCGTGCGCTCGATGGTCGCCTCGGCGACGTCGTCGGCCACCCAGCCGGTGAAGTCTGCCAGGCCGTGGAACGGCGTATCGGCCGTGTCGAAGGCGGCCAGCACAGGGGCGTACTCGGCGACCTCTCCCGGCGCAAGCTCGCGCAGATAGGCGTAGACTCGCAGCTCCTCTTCGTGGCTCACGTCACAGGGGCAGCTCAGCACTATGCGGAAGGCAAGCTCGAGCGCCTCGGCCCTGATCTTCATCCGGTCCTCCTGGGTCGGCTTCTGGCAAAGTCGGCGCGCGTCGTACGACGGTCGCGGCGCTGTGCATTAGTCTACTGCGCCCGTCCGCGAGCCTGAGAGCGGTCCCTGGAATCTCAAGCGGCGGCGACGCGCGGCCGATAACGAACGATGAGAATAGCAAGAGAACGCCGACCGAGGAACGCCGGTCTGGTCCCCTGCACCAGCCCTGCCGACCGCCGAGCAGAAAGGGTGAGCACTACGAACACGCGACGTCCCGTCAGAGGCAGCGACGGCTTCACGCTCATCGAGCTCCTCATCGTCATCATCATCATCGGCATCCTCGCCGCCATCGCCATCCCGATGTTCCTCAGTCAGAGGAACAAGGCCAAAGACGCCTCGGTAAAAGAAGGCATCCACAGCATCCAGGTCGGCATCCAGAGCTACGCGGTCGACAACAGCGACACCTACCCTGTCGCGGCACAGGTCAGCAACACGACGCTGGCCTCCTATGTCGACAACTGGCCCAAGAACCCGTTCCAGCAGAGCGGCACGTTGATGAGCGAAGGCTCAGGCAAGGGGCAGTACAACTACACGACCCCCGCCAGCAACACCTTCCGCCTCGTGGGCCACATGACCAGCACCGACTTCACGGTGCCCTGATCGCCGTGACCGACCCGCACAAGATCGAGCGCACCCTGGCGGCCATGCGGCCGGCCGGACGCCGTCTGCTCAGCCTGAAAGACGTGATCGAGTCCGGGCGTCCGGCGGTCTACCGGCGCTTCGGCGACGAGCTGCTGTTCATGGACGGCACGCTCTACGACGTCGGCCAGGCGAGCCGGCCGACCGAGCTCGAGCTGCAGACCCCGCTCCACGACCCGCGCTTCGAGAACGAGACCGTCGGCATCGAGTACGGCTGGCGCCACGCCCTCGGCTGCACGTGCCCGCTCTGCGCCCTGCCCGAGCCGGCGGTCCTGTTGCCGGCATCGCGCGTGCCGGTCTACCCCGCGGTGCGCTCGCGGCGCGTGTCGGGAGAGCCCGTCTCGCGCTGACCCGACGCCGCGTCCCGGGCGCCGGCTCCCTGAGGCGCCCGTTCCCCGAGACGCCCGCTCTCTCAGAGGCCGGTCCCCGAGGCGCCCGCTCGTCGCTGGTCGCCGAACGGGTACCGAAGCCTCTTCTCTCGTCTTTTCTCAGTTGCCCGTCATGGCGCGCAGGCCTTGCCGCGGCGAACGCATGGTGGCAAGCACGGCGGACGGCTCGTAGCCGCAGTGGGCCATGCAGTCGCGGCACTGGGGGTCGCCGCCGGACCGGCCGTACGGCGCCCAGTCGGTCGTCTCCACCAGCTCGCGGAACGTCGCGCAGTAGCCTTCGGCGCGCAGGTAACAGGGCCGCTGCCAGCCGAGCACCGAGTAGCAGGGGATACCCCACGGCGTGCACTCGAGCTCGATCTTGCCCTCGAGAAAGTCGAGGAACAGCGGCGAGTGGTTCAAGCGCCAGCGCTTGCGGCGGTCGCCGGCGAAGGCCTCGGCGAAGAGGCGCCGCGTCTGCGACCCTGCCAGAAAGTGCTCCTGATCGGCCGCCGCCTCGTAGCCGTAGCCGGGCGAGATCATCATGGCGTCGACCTTGAGCTCGTCGTTCAAGAAGTCGAGCACGTCGCGGATCATCGCCGGCGAATCTGAGGCGAAGAACGTCGAGTTGGTCGTCACCTGAAACCCCGCCCGCTTGGCCGCCCTGATGGCCTCGACGGCCCGGTCGAAGACCCCTTCGCGACCGACGAGCTCGTCGTGCCGCGCCCGCAGGCCGTCGAGGTGCACCACCCACGAGAAGTACGGCGACGGCTTGAACAGGCCCAGCTTCTGCTGCAGCAACAGGCCGTTCGTACAGAGATAGACGAAGCGCTTGCGGCGCAGCAGCTCTGCGGAGAGGCGGTCGATCTCGGCGTGGAGCAGCGGTTCGCCGCCCGCGATCGCCACCATCGGGCGCCCCCGATTCTTCGATCGCCGCCACGGCGGTCGCCACCGGCATGCGTTGCCGCAGGATGTCGGGCGGATAGGCCGTCTTGCCGCACCCCGCGCAGGCGAGGTTGCAGGCAAACAGCGGCTCGAGCTCGACGATGAGCGGGTAGCGCTCGCGACCGCGCAGCTTGTTGCGCAGCAGGTACGCTCCCACCCGTGCTTGCTGGCGCAGAAAGACCGGCATCGTCAGACCCCCGGTATCGAGAGATCGGCCGCGGGCGCCGCGCCGGCCGGCCCTGCGGCCTGATCGCGGCGCAGGCTGCGCGGCAGACTGAACGCCATGGTCTCGCCGGCGTCGCCACGCTCTTCGACGGTCACCGGCCCCAAGCCGGCGAGCGCCGCGACCACGCGGTTCACGAGGGCGTCGGGAGCCGAAGCGCCCGCAGTGATGCCCACGGTGCGGGCGCCCCTCAGGGCGGCCGGGTCGAGGCCGCGTTCGTCGTCGGCGAGGAGCGCCCGGCAGCCCTCGCGTTCGGCGACCTCGACCAGGCGCCGCGAGTTCGACGAGTTCGACGAGCCGATGACCACCATGAGGTCCGACTCCCGAGCCAGCGTCTTGACGGCCTCTTGGCGGTTCGACGTGGCGTAGCAGATGCCGTGCGCGTCGGGCCCTTCGAGCGCCGGGTAGCGCCGGCGCAGGGCGGCGACCGTGTCGGCGACCTCGTCGACGGCGAGGGTCGTCTGGGTGAGGTAGGCGATGCGGTCGTGAGGGTCGAGCTCGAGCCGGTCGATCTCCGCGATGCCGTCGATCAGCTTGATGGCCTGCGGCGCTTCGCCCATGGTGCCCTCGATCTCGTCGTGGCCCCGATGGCCTATCAGCACGATGCTGTAGCCGGCGGCGGCCAGGTGGCGGGTCTTGGTGTGCACGCGCGTCACGAGCGGACAGGTCGCGTCGATCACCCGCAGCTCACGCGCCGCCGCCCGTGCGCGCACGAGCGGCGAGACGCCGTGGGCCGAAAAGACGCACAGGGCGCCCCGCGGCACGTCGTCGACCTCGTCGACGAACACGGCGCCGCGCCGCTGCAGGTCGTCGGTGACGTGCACGTTGTGCACGATCTGCTTGCGCACGTAGACCGGTGCGCCGTAGCGCTCGAGGGCTCGCTCGACGATCTCGATCGCGCGGCGCGCGCCGGCGCAGAACGACCGCGGCCGAGCCAGCAACAGGGCGCGCGGCCCCGTCGCCTCAGCCCAGGCCGAGAGCGCAGGCGCCGCCCGGCGCAGCGCGCGCCAGGCCTGCAGCGCGCCGCTGAGCGTCGCCAGCGGCCGCGTGAGCTCGCGCTCCGGAGTGTCGAGCACGACGCGCAAGACGGCGAAGGGCCTGCCGGCCGCCCCCGCGGCCAGCCAGGCCGACTCCATGTCGACGGCCAGCACGCCGTGGCGCGCCAGGAGGTCGCGCTCGGCGCCGCGCACGACGTGATCGGCCGAGGCGAGCGGCCCCACGTGGACCCGTTCGATGCGCAGCGCGGCGAGCGCCGCCACCAGCGGCCCGCTGGAGCAGGCGGTCACACCCTGGGGGCCGCGCACTTCGCTGGCCACCACGACGTCGCCGGGCCGCAGCCCCCGACGGGCCGCGCCACAAAACCCGACGACGGCGACCGCGTCGCCCGGCGTGCGGGCCACGACCGGCGCCGCGGCGCGCGCCTGGGCGGCGCCCATGCCGCTGCGCAGCACGACCGCGCCGGGCAGACTACGCCGCACCGCCGCCCGCTCCAGGCGCAGCGCGGCCACGGCCACGAGGCGACCCTCGCCGGCCGCGGCTCCCGCGGGCACGCGCCCAGCCCTCATGCGCCCGCCCTTTCGCGGCCACCGGCGGCCTCGACCGCCCGCACGTAACGGCCCAGCGCCTGGACCGGGAACACCAGCCGGTAGAGGTGGTAGTTGATGTAGAAGTCGCCGGGAAAGCCGGTGCCGGTGTAGAAGGGCTCGTCCCAGGCGCCCGACGCCGTCTGGGTCTCGCAGAGAAACGTGACGCCGCGCTCGACGGCCGGCGAGCCCTGCTCGCCGGCCGCCAGCAGGGCGAGCAGCGCCCAGGCGGTCTGCGACGCCGTGCTCTCGCCGCGTCCGCTCCAGCCGGCAGGGTCGTCGTAGGAGCGCAGGTCCTCGCCCCAGCCGCCGTCGTCGTTCTGGTGAGCCGTCAGCCAGCCCACGGCGCGGCGGATCGACGAGTCGCGCGGCGAGACGCCGGCCGCCACGGCGGCGGGCACGGCGGCGCCGGTGCCGTAGACGTAGTTGGCGCCCCAGCGGCCGAACCACGACCCGTCGGCCAACTGCTCGTCCATGAGCCAGCGCAGCCCGCGGCGCGCGCGCTCGTCGCGAGCGAGGCCTTCGCCGCCGAGCATCTCGAGCACGTGGGCGGTCACGTCGGCCGAGGGCGGGTCGATCACCGCCCCAAAGTCGCAGAAGGGCAGCTCGCAGATGATCTCACGCGTGTTGTCGGCGTCGAACGCCCCCCAGCCGCCGTCGCCGGACTGCATGCCGAGCAGCCACTCGATGCCGCGAGAGAGCGCCTGGTCAAGACCGGCCGACGCGCCCGGCGCGGCCGCCCGGTCGCGACCGGCCACGGCGCCGCGCGGAGCGACCCCGCCGGCGCCGTCGCGCGGGCCGTCCGCCAGACGGCGCAGCGCCATGACGACCTCGGCCGTGTCGTCGATGTCAGGGTAGTTGTCGTTCTCGAACTCGAAGGCCCAGCCGCCGGGACGCAGCGCCGGTCGCCGTACCGCCCAGTCGCCGCTGGCGAGGATCTGCTCGCGCAGCAGCAGGTCGCCGGCGCGGCGCAGGGCTTCGTGGTCGCCGGGCAGCCCGGCGTCGGAGAGCGCGATCATGGCCAGCGCGGTGTCCCACACCGGTGACTGGCAGGCCTCGAGGCGGCGCACGCCGCCCTCGGTGATGGTGAACTCGTCGAGGCCGGCGAAGGCCGCCTTCATGACGGGATCGTCGGTGCGGTGACCCATCACGTTCAACGCCATCATCGAGTAGACCCACGGCGGCTGGATGCCGCCCCACGAACCGTCGGCCTCCTGCCGGGCCACGATCCACGCCGTGGCGCGGCGCAGCGCCACGCGGCGCAGGCGCCGGTTCGGATGCCGTTCGTAGACCTTGAGCGCGCGGTCGAGTCGCGCGAAGCGCCGCGCCCAGGGCGACGCCGCGGCGTCGGGGCCGGCGACCCGCCGGCCCGCCACGCGCAGCTCCTCGAGCGTGAAGCCCAGGTCGCGCCGCGGCCGGTGGGCCGCGACCACGGTCAGGGGCACGATCGTCTGACGCGCCCAGCAGGCCCAGTCGTAGACGTTCAGGGGTACGCGCGAGGGCAGGAAGATGAGCTCGGGGGGCATCGCCGGCAGCGCGTCCCAGGGCCACTCGCCGAACAGTGCGAGCCACAGCCGGGTGAAGACGCGCGAGCTCGAGAGGCCGCCGCCGTCGAGGATGAACTCACGCGCCAGGCGCAGGTGCCCGGCGTCGGGTGGGTCTCCCGCGAGGCGCAGGGCGGCGTAGGCTTCGACCGTCGTCGACAGGTCGCCCGGGCCGCCGTAGAACTTGGCCCAGGTGCCGTCGGCGCGCTGCTGCCGGCGTATCCAGGCGGCCGTCGGCTCGAGCACGTCGTCGAGCGGCACGCCGAGGAAGCGGCGCATCAGCAGGTCCTCGGCCTCCATGGTCACGTTGGTCTCGAGCTCGCCCTTCCACCAGCCGGTCTCGTCCTGCTGGGCCAGCAGGCAGTCGCGAGCGCGCGCCAGCGTGGCGGCGGCGCGCCCGGCGATGGTCGGCGCGGCCAGGCGCAGCATCAGAAATCCCTGCCCACGATGAACAGGGCGGCCTCGCGCAGGTCTGCGGCGGCCCCCAGCGCCAGAGTGCGGCCCTCGAGAGCGGCCAGGGCTTTCGCGAGGTAGCGCTCCGCGAGCTCGAGCGTCCACGCCCGGCTGCCGGCCTCGTCGAGCAGCTGCACCGCGCCGCGCAGGCGCTCGCCGACGAGCTCGTCGGCGCCGGCCAGCAGCGCGCGCAGGGCGTCGGCGGCGGGCGTCTGCGCCTCGAGGGCGTGCAGGATGGGCAGCGTCTTCTTGCGCTGTCGCAGGTCGCTGGCGGTCGGCTTGCCCGTCACGCTGGTGTCGCCCCAGATGCCGAGCACGTCGTCGACCGCCTGAAAGGCGATGCCGAGGTGGCGGCCAAAGGAGCGCAAGGACGTCACGCAGTCCTCGTCGGCGCCCGCCAGGATGGCCCCCAGCGCGCCGGCGCAGCCGAGCAGCGCACCCGTCTTCTGGGCGCTCATCTGCAACCCCTCGGCCACCGAGACACGGAGGCGCGTCTCGAACTCGAGGTCGTGCGCCTGCCCCTCGATCATCTCGGCCGTCGCCCGGCACAGCTCGGCCGCCGCCTGGCCGCGGCCCTTGGCGTCGTCAAGGAGCAGCTCCTGGGCGAGCGCCGCGAGGGCGTCGCCGACGATGATCGCCTGGCCCGCGCCGAACACGGCCCATACCGTGGCGCGGTGACGCCGTTCGGCGTCGCCGTCCATGAGGTCGTCGTGGACGAGCGAGTAGTTGTGCACGAGCTCGAGGGCCACGGCGCCGCTCAGGGCGGCCTCAGGCCGCGCCCCGCACCCTTCGGCGGCGAGCAGGGTCATGGCCGGACGGATCGCCTTGCCGCCGTTGCCGGCGACCTCGCGGCCGTCGGCGTCGCACCAGCCAAAGTGATACGCGGCCGCCGTGTGGACCGCCGGCGGCAGGCGGTCGACGGCCTCGCGCAGGGCGCTGTCGATGAGGTCGCGGTGGCGCGCGAGGCACTCGGGGAGCGCGCTCTTTGTGGCGGCCGCGGCCGTTCGCTGTGCATCTGTCATCGGCTCGACCCTCCCGTGGTCGTCCCGGCTACCGCGCTGCGCGGCCCTCCGTGTACAAGTCCGGCGAGCGCCAGCCGGGCCGCGGTGCGGCCGCTGCGTACGGCGCCCTCCATGGTCGCCGGCCACCCCGTGTCGGTCCAGGCGCCGGCCAGGAAGAGGCCGGACACGCCGGTCGCGGCGCCCGGGCGCAGCCGGTCGACCCCGGGCGCCTGACGAAACGTCGCGTGCCGGGCGCGCGTCACGCCGAACCAGGAGACGCTCGCCCGGCGCGCGGCCGGAAAGAGCTCCTCGAGCGCCGGCAGGAACCGGACGCGCAGCTCGTCGGCCGGCAGGTCGATCAGGGCCGTCGCGTCGGACAGCGACAGGGCGAGGTACTGCCGCCCGTTCACGCCGGTCGCCCGGGAGCGGTCGAACACCCACTGCACCGGCGAGTCGACCGCGGCCGCCATGGCGAGGCGCGTGACCGGGCGGTCGTAGATCACGTGCACGTTCACGATGGGCGACGAGCCCAGCCCCGCGAGCGCCCCCGGATCGTCGAGGGCGCCGTCGGGCAGCAGGCCGACGGCGCGCTCGGCGGGCACCGCCAGCACGACCGCCTCGGCGGTGTGTTCGCCGCCAGAGGAGACGACGCGCAGGCCGCGGCCGTCGGGTTCGATCGCGCTCACGCGCGTCGCGAGCCGCACGTCGACGCCGGCCGCGAGCAGGGCCGCGACGGCGCGGCGGTCGTGCAGCTCGGACAGCGGTGCCCGCGCCAGGCCTATGTCGCCGGCGTCGGCGCGCTCGAGCAGGCCCGTGCGCAAGACGGTGGCGGCGAGCGCCAGGCTGGCGTCGGCGGCGTGCAGGTTGAGCGCCGAGACCACGAAGAGGTCCCAGAGGCGCGCAATCGCGCGCTCGGACTGGCCGTGCTCGGCGAGCCAGTCGCCCAGGGTGCGGGCGTCGAGCGCCGGGTCGTCGGGGTCTAGACGGCGCGCGGCCAGCGCGGCGCGGGCCGCCGCGAGGCGCTCGGCCGGCGAGAGCGGGCGGTAGCGCGCCAGCGCAGGCCCCAGGTGGAGCGGCGCCGGCAACGAGACGCGCCGCAGGCGCGCCGACCGGCCTCGGGGCGCCACGACGTCGATCTCGAGGCGCTTCTGGATCTGCGTCAGCGACGTAGCCCCGATGCGTTCGAGGAACGTCCGGTACGCGGTGCAGCAGCGCAGAAAGACGTGCTGGCCCGTATCGAGCGTCAAGCCGTCGCGCCGCTGCGACGCGGCCGCCCCGCCGAGGGCGCGGCGCGACTCGAACAGCGTGACGGCCGTGCCCGCGTCGGCGCAGTCGAGGGCGGCCGCCATGCCGGCGAGACCGCCGCCCACCACGGCCACCACCGGCCGCGAAGAAGGCTCGACCCGCGCGCTTGCGGCGGCCGTCACGGCGTCGCTCCGACGAGCGCGCGCAGCGCGACCCAGACCTTCTCGTAGGGCGGCAGCGACAGGCGACCGCGAAAGACCTGCTCCGGCTCGCGCTCGATACGCACGAGCAACCGGGCATAGATGCCGGCCATGGCGCCGACGCAGGCCGCGCTGCGACGGTCGAGGCTCGCGGTGAGCGCGAGGCCGCGGTCGAACCACTCTCGAGCGCGCCTCGCTTCGAGGCGCACCAGGGCGCTCGCCTGCGGCGACGGCCCGCCGCCGAGCTCGCGCGGCTCGACGCCGCAGCGCGCGAGGTCGTCGAGCGGCAGGTAGACGCGGCCGTTGCCGTAGTCTTCGCGCACGTCGCGCAGGATATTGGTGAGCTGCAGCGCCACGCCGAGGTCGTCGGCGAGGGCGTCGAGCTCGGCCGTCACCGGCCCCTCACCGGTGCGGAACACCGCGAGCGACAGACGCCCGATAGAGCCCGCCACGCGCCGGCAGTAGGGCACCAGGTCGTCGAAGCTGTGGTACGCCACGCCGTCGAGGTCCATGGAGACCCCGTCGATCAGGTCGCGGAACGCCGGCAGCGGCAGCGGGCAGACTCCCAGGGCCTCGTGCAGGGCGGCCAGCACCGGGTCTGTGGAGCCCGACTCCACGGTCTCGAGCGAAGCGGCGATGGCATCGAGCGCGGCGCGCTTGTCGAGCGGCGGGAGCTCGCCGTCGGCGACGTCGTCGATGCGCCGGGCCATGGCGTAGACGGCGGCCAGCAGCCGGCGTTTGGTCGCCGGCAGCAGACGTATGCCGTACCAGAAGTTGCGAGCCTCGGTGCGCGTGACGGTCTCGCAGTAACGGATCGCCGTGCTCTCTGCCAGGACGGCCGTCACGGCGCCTCCACGCGCCGTCGCACCGGCAGCCGCACGGCGCCGCGCGCGACCTCGCGCGCCGCCGCCCACGCGAGGCGTCGCCTGGGGACGTGCGCCGAGCTCGACAGCGTGTCGAAGCCGCGCCGCCGCAAGTCGGCAAGGGCGGCCAGGCCGCCGGCCGTGAAGAGGCTCACGGCAAGGCCCACGCGACCCGGCAGCCGGCGCGACAACGGCCGGCCCTGCTCGAACAGCGCCTGGGCGCGCTCGGCCTCGAACGACATCACGGCGCGAAAGCGCTCGTCGGCCACGCCGGCGAGCAGGTCGGCCTCGCCGTACCCGAAGCGCGCGAGGTCGTCGAGCGGCACGTAGATGCGCCCCATGGCGGCGTCCTCGCCCAGGTCCTGCAGGAACTCGACGAGCTGCAGCGCGGTGCAGGTCGCGCACGAGAGCGCCAGGAGCTCGTCGTCGCAGCGCCCGGTGAGGCGCAGCACGAGCTCGCCGACCGGGTCGGCCGAGGCGTGGCAGTAGACGCGCAGCTGCTGGAAGGTCGCGTAGCGCTTGACCACCTGGTCGCGGCGGTTGGCGTCGATCAAGCGGTCGAAGGGGTCGCGCGGCAGGTCGTAGGCGCGCACGGTGGTCGCCAGACGCGCCAGCAGCGGGTGAGTCACCGGGCGACGAGCGAACAGCTCGTCGAGCTCGCCGGAGAGCCAGTCGAGTTGCGCCAGCCTGTCGCCCGGCGCCTCGTCGCCGAGGTCGTCGGCCATGCGGGCAAAGCCGTAGATGTTCATGAGATGGGGCCGCAGGGCGCGCGGGAACAGGCGCGAGGCCACCGGGAAATTCTCGGAGCCGGCCTGGGCGAGCACGGCGCGTGCGTCGGGGCGCGATGGCGAGAGCGCGCTCACCGCGCGACCCGGCCCAACGGGGTCGGCCGTACCGGGGCGAGACCTCGCAAGGCCGCGCCGACGGCATGCGAACAACGTACCCGATGACACCCCAAAACGTTCAGCTCCTGTTCACGTCGGCCCGTTCGTAGGCTACCTCAGTCTGGGCGTCGAGGGCGACCGGCTCACCGTTGCCGGGTGTGCGGCGCGGGCGACCCGGCGGCCGTCGCCAGTGTGCGGCGCGGGCGACCGGGCGGCCGTCGCCAGCGTGCGGCGCGAGCGACCGGGCGGCCGTCGCCAGTGTGCGGCGCGAGCGACCAGCCGGCCTTCGCCGGGAGCGCCGCGACGCGCCCGCCGGCGCGCCGCGGTCAGGTTTGCCTTCGTGCGACCTGCAGTAGAATCAGGCGTCGAGCATTCGACGCCGGTCTGCCACCCGGCCGAGACTCGCAGGCGAAGCGGGGGGACACGTGGACGACGAGTTCAGCCTTCAACGGCTCCTGTCGGCGAGAGCCGGCGAGGGTATGGCCCTCTACGCACGGTACTCCAACCCGCGTTTCGTGCAGATCCTCAAGATCCTCGGCTTCGACCGTCCGTGGGCGCGGGCCGAGGGCGCTTACCTGTACGACGACGCGGGCGTCAGATACCTCGACTGGCTCGGCGGCTTCGGCATATACAACGTGGGCCGCAACAACCCCACGGTGCGCGCCGCCCTGGCCGACCTGCTCGACCTGCAGACGCCCAGCCTCCCCCAGCTCGGCTTGTCCGACCTGCCCGGCCTGCTCGCCGAGGCGCTGGTACGCGTCGCCCCCGCCTCGACCGACCGCGTCGTGTTCGTCAACAGCGGCGCCGAGGCCATCGAGGGCGCGATCAAGCTGGCGCGCGCCGCCGCCGGGCGGTCCCGCGTGGTAGCCGTCGAGAACGGCTTTCACGGTCTCACCCTCGGCGCGCTGTCGGTGAACGGCAGCGCCGCCCAGCGGCGCCGCTTCGGACCGCTGCTGCCCGACGTATCGTGGGTGCCCTTCAACGACCTCGAGGCGCTCGAGGCCGAGCTTGCCAGCGAAGACGTGGCCCTGTTCCTCACCGAGCCGGTCCAGGGCCAGGGAGTCATCTTGCCCGAACCCGACTACCTGCCCGGCGCGCAGCGCCTCTGCCGGCGCTACGGCACGCTGTTCTGCGTCGACGAGGTGCAGACGGGGCTCGGACGCACCGGACGGCTCTTCGCCAGCGAGCACTGGGGGCTCGAGCCCGATCTGCTGACCGTCTCCAAGTCGCTGTCGGGCGGCTACGTGCCGGTCGGCGCCGTTCTGCTGCGTGCGTCGGTACACGAAGCCGTCTTCGACACGCTCGAGCACGCCACGTCGCACGGCTCGACCTTCGCGCCCAACGACATGGCCATGGCCGCCGGCCTCGCCACGCTCGCCGAGCTCGAGGCGCGCAAGCTGCCCGAGCGTGCCGCGCGGCTGGGTGAGCGCCTGCTGGCGCGCACGGGCGCTCTGGCGGAGCGCTTCGACGTCGTCAGGGAGGTGCGCGGCATGGGCCTGCTGTGGGCGATCGAGTTCGGCGAGCCCAAAGCCGGCTCGCGCCTGTGGCGGTTCCTCGAGGCGCGCCAGGCGGGGCTGTTCAGCCAGTTCGTGGTCGGCCCGCTGTTTCGCGAGCACCAGATCCTGAGCCAGGTCGCGGGTCACTCCATCAACGTGGTGAAGGGCCTGCCGCCGCTGGTGATCGACGAGGGCGACGTCGACTGGTTCGCCGACGCACTCGAAGCGGTCGTCGCCGGCGCGCAACGCCTGCCGCGCGCAGCGCTCGGCTTTGTCGCGCACGCGGCCGCCGCGGGACGCGGCCGGCAAACGTCGGGGCGACGCTAGACGCCCACTCCCAGCGCGTCGTCGAGCGTAGCGTGCACGGCGAACACGCCGGCCAGGCCGACGATCTCGAGGATGCGCTCTGTGCGGTCGTCGCCGCACACGACCAGCAGCGTGCCGCCGCGGAGCCGCAGCTCCTTGCCGCCGGCGACCAGCACGCCGAGCGTGGTCGAGTCGATGAAGGTGACTGCCGTGAGGTCGGCGACGACACAGCCGGCGCCCTCGTCGATCACGCGGGCGAGCGCCTCGCGCAGCTCGAACGCTGTGTGAAAACCGAGCTCGCCCGAGAAGGTGACGACGGCGACGTCGTCGGTCGGCCGTGTCAGGACCGCGCGGAACTCCAAGGTGTCGTCCAAACCTCACCCCCGCTCGTCGACGGTCCGACGGCGACCCCCCACGGGTCGACCTGCTGTCTCGGCCGCTCCCTCAGTCTGTCGCGAGCGGCGCGTTCTTCAAACCCGGCCCCGTTGAACGCGAGGCGGCCGCGCCGCGGCCGGGCGGCGCCAGATCGGGCAACGCCGGCAGGGCCTCTACAGGGGTCCCAAGCCGAAGATCCGTAACGAGACGATGGCGGCGGCCATGGCCAGGGGCGCCGCGGCGAGCCCGACCAGGGAGTAGGTCTTCACCGACGGGCGCTGGCCGGCGTTGCGCGCGATGCGCAGCCACAGCAACGCCGACAGGGCGCCGCTGACCGCCAGGTTGGGGCCCACGTCGAGCCCCACGAGCAGCGCCCGCCCGTCGATCGAACCGTGCGCCGAGAACAAGGCCGCGGCCGGCAGGTTGTTCACGAGGACCGAGGCGGCGGCCGCCAGCGCGGCCGCCTCCCCCGACGTCGTGCCGGCCAGCAGGCGCGCAGGGCCCGACCAGCTCCGCGCGAGCGTGCCCAGCGCGAGCGCGACCAGAAAGAGCAGCAGCAGCGGGCGCAGGTCGACTGCCGCCCACAGCCGCCCGGTCTCCAGGCGCCCAAGGCGGCGCGACACGACAACCGCGGCGATGCCGAGCGGCAGCACGAACAGCGCGGAGTCCCGGGTCAGGAGCACGATCGCGGCCGCCGCCACGGTGGCGACCAGGCCGGGACCCACCACCAGGGGCGCGGCGCCCGAGCCGGGTGGCCCGCCGTCTGCGCCGGCGCCGGGCCCCACGCCGCCGGCGCCCGCGCTGGGCGCGGCGCCCGCACCGGGCGACCTGGCGCCGCCGCGCAGCGCACGACGAAAGAACACGGCCAGCACGACGCCGGTTACGACGACCGCCGCGACCGAGGCCGGCGCCATGCGTACGGCGAAGGTGGCGCCCGACACCCGCCGCGAGCCGAGCACCAGCAGGTTGGTCAGGTTGGCGCCGGGCAGGAGCAACGAGGCGGCGTTGCACATGGCCACGCTGCCGTAGAGAAAGGGAGCGCTCTCGATGCCGCGGCTCGCCGCGGCGACCAGCAGCACAGGCGTGACGAACACGACCGCCGTGTCCAGGTTGAGCACGGCGGTGACCGCCGCCACCAGGCCGAGCGCGGCGACGAAGAGCGTCATGGGCCGCCCCGGCAGACGAGCCAGACGGTCACCGCCGGCGGCGAAGAGGCCGTCGGCGTCGGCCGTCGCGCCGATCAGCAGGAGCCCCGTGACGAGCACGAAGGGCGCTCAGATCTGGGCGGCCGTGGCGGCGGCCCGCCCCGGCGCCGCCGCCACCGCGACCAGTCCGCCGGCGCCGGCGGCCAGGAGCAGGGCGGACCACCCGCGCCGCGACACCGGACCCGGGGCGCCTTCTAAGCGGCCGGCAGGGCGAGCGCGCGGCGACAGAGGTCGAGGCCGCCGCCGAGCGTGAGCCACGACCGCAGCGTGTGCAGCGTCGGATAGAGACGCTTCAGCGCCGCGACGTCGACCTCGGGCTCGTAGGGCTCGGGCCGCATGAAGACGCCTTCGACCTGGACCTCGGCCACCTGCACAGGCCGGCGCAGCTCGAGGGTGAGGATCTCGCCGACCTCGGCCATGCTCGCCTTGTCGCCGGCGACCTCGAACGATCTGCCGGCGAACTCGGCGGGCGCCTCGATGGCGCGAGCCGCTATGCCCCCCACGTCGTCGCTGCACACCAGGGCGAGCCGTGCGCCGGGCTCGTAGGGCGTCGCCAGGGTCGCCTCGCGGCCCATCAGGCTCAGCCAGTACAGGGGGATCTCCTCCATCATGGTCACCGGTCGCAGCACCGTGAGGTCGAGCCCGAGCGTGCGCAGGTACTCGACGATCTGCCGGCTCTGGTCGCAGGCGACGAGGTGGTGGTCGGAGCCGGTGCCGCCGGAGTAGACCATATGGCGCACCCCGGCCAGCCGGGCGGCGTCGCCGATCGCCTTACCGCGACGCAGCCGGCCGGACGGCCCGGCATCGGTCTGGTCGAGCACGACGAAGAGCGCCTCGACGCCGGCCAGCGCGTGGTCGAGGTCGACGCGGTCGTCGAGGCTGCCGTGCACGAGCTCGGCGCCGGCAGGCGCGGTCGCTCGCGACGCCCCAGAGCTCGCGTCGTCGAGCAGCACACGCACCGGCCGGCCGGCCTCGAGCAGCCGCCTCGCGGCGGCGGCGCCGAGGCTCTCCGCGCCGCCGATGACGAGCACGCCTCCGTTCTCTGCACTCACCGCCATCACCCCGTTTCTCGCCAACAGGACACTCTTCACGAGATGGTTCCCCGCAGCCGCGCAGGCCGACCCGCCGACCGTGCCGGTCGAGCCCGGAGCAACGAAAGCGTGCGGTCTCGACCTCAGGCCGCGCTGGAGCGCGCCGCAGCGTCGAGCGGCCAGCTCCTGAGCAGCCGGCGGGCCGTCCCGAGGTCGCCGACCTGGTACACCGCGACGGCGCTCACCGCCGCCTCGAAAGTGTCGAACGGACCGGCCTCGAGGTCTTCGACGGCCTCCCTCTTCCCCACGCCGAACGTCAGGTGCGGAGCGTAGCGCTCGGCGCTGTGAGCGGGCACGAACCGCTCGACGTACGCCACCGTGGCGTCGCCGACCGGAGGCTCCCCGGGCAGCGCGACGAAGGCGGCGGCGTCGCCGTCCCAGGTGATGAACGGCCGCAGCGCCACGAGAACGTCCGCCTGGAGCACCGGCAGAGCCCCCACAGGGGCGAAGTCGATACTGGCGAGCAGCGTCCCGGGCGGCGTGCCGAGCTCGGCGCCGACGACGCCACGGGCGCTCAGGCGCAGCCTCGTCAGGTCGTAGGCGGCGATCGCGCGCGCCACGGCGTCGAGGGCGCCGTCGAGGCCCTGACTGCGCACGAAGCGCTGCAGCACGGTGACGTGGGGCTGGTGGGTCTCGTCGAAGGCGAAGCCCGCCGGAACCCCGCGCCGCAGCGCCGCGTTCAAGGCCTTCGCCCGAGCCTGAGCGGCTTCGTCGGGCACGAGCAGCACGTCGACGGCCGTCAGGCCCCTGTCGCGTTTGGGATCGCTCACGATCGTCTCGCCTCCCCGGCCACGCGACGGACACTCCTGGGTCCGCTCGCTGGTTCACGTCCTCTTGGGCAGATTCCCGCGCGGCGCGATCCCCGCGCCGCAAAGACCGTTCCGATGGCCGAGTCGCCGACCCCGGCCGGGGTCGGAAAGCGCGGCAGGGTCAGAACCCCCGGCCGGGGTCAGAGGCCCGGCCACGAGCAGAACAGGTGCTCGGGATCGTAGGTCTCGCGCAAGGCGGCGAGGCGCCGCCAGGCGGCGGGGCTGAACGACCGCGCGGCCGCGCCCGGGTCGGCGACGAGGTCGGCCTCGCCCACGTAGCGCCCCGCCGTGAACCCCTCGAGGCCGCGCATGGTGTCGCGCAGCCAGCCCAGGTTGGGCTGCGCGTCGCGCCCCTCGTCCCAGACGGCGTAGACCGCCACGTAGAGCCTGCCGGCCGCCGCGAAGGCCGAGGGCGCCGGGGAGACAAGCGGCGGCTGCGAGGGCGCGATGCCGACGAACATCCACGACGCGGCGCTCGGCGACGCCCGCAGGGCCGCCGCCAGCCCCTCGAGCAGCTCGCCCGGCGGCGCGTCGCTGAACAGGCAGTCGACCGCGTACTGGCGGCCCACCGGCAACCGCGTACCGCTGACCTCGTACAGCGCCTGCTGGGGCGTCTCGCGGCGCGACTCGCTCTCCAGAAAGCCGCGCCGCCCGACGCCGTCTTCGAGCGGTGCGAGCAGCGACTGGCATTCCTCGCGCGCGTCGCCGAAGGCCACCGCGGTCACCACCACGACGCGCTCGCCGACGGCGATGCCGAGCGCGTCGATCGCGGCCGGCGCCGCCCCCAGGAACAGCGAGAGCTCGATGCGGCGGTCGAGTCCGGCCGCAAGCCTGTCGACCCAGGCGGCTACGTCGGGTAGCGCGCCGAGCGGGAACGCGAACGAGCTGGTCACGGCCAGCGGGGCGTCGTAGACGCGCGCCTCAAAAGCGGTGACCACAGCGAAGAAGCCGGGGCCCGCGCCGCGCGCCGCCCACAGCAGGTCGGCGTGGTGCTCGTCGTCGGCGACCAGCACCTCGCCGCGCGCGGTCACGACCTCGACGGCCGTCACGCTGTGGCAGGCGGGGCCCCAGGTCCCCGCGTTCCAGCCCAGGCCGCCGGCCAGCAGGTAGCCGCCCAGGCCCACGTCGCGGCAGTGGCCGCCCGGGAAGCCGAGTCCGTAGGCGCGCAGCGCGCCGGCGAGCTCGCCGCTCGTCAGGCCAGGGCCGGCCCGCAGCCGCCGCGCCGTGGGGTCGACGCGCACGTGATCCAGAGTCGACAGGTCGAGTAGCAGGCTGCCGTCGCGCAGCGCCGCGGCGCACCAGCTGTGCCCCCCGGATCGCAGCGCGAGGCGCAGCCCCAGCTCGCGCGCCAAACCGACAGCGGCGACGACCTCGTCGGTCGTGGCGGCCTGTACGATGACTTCGGGAGAGCGCTCAGGCAGGCGGGCGTTCCAGACCAGCCGGCGGCGACGCTCCTCGTAGCCCGCCTCGCCGCGCCGCACCATGGCCTTAGTCATGGCGATGCTTCGAGGGGGTCGCGCGTTCGCCGCGTACCTGACCGGCGCGCGATCGGCCGTCGCTCCGTGAAAGCGCGACGACGAATCGCGCCGCCCCGGCGAGCGCCACGTGCCTCACCTGCCCGAGAGATCCTGCTTCACCCGGGCAGCATTCCGTGGCAGGCGAGCCGCTAACCGTTGCCCGCGCCAGCGGGGTGCGCTTGGCCGGGAGCGGGGTAAGTCCCCTCTGCCCCGCCTTTGCGGAGCCGCCCACGGCCGCCTGCCGGCGCCGGGCGCAGCGCACGACGACAAGGAGAGATGGTGGCCGCAGACCCTCGGGCAGCGCGCCGGGCGCCGGCGCCGCGCGGCACGGTGCGCTTCACGTGGCGCGACCGCGACGTGACGCGGCCGTTGCCGATCGACGACGAGCAGGCGGAGACCTTCGCGCGCTGGCTCGAGGTGCTCCAGGCGACCGGCCTGCCCTACGCGCTGGGCGGCGCGTACGTCACCTACGCCTTCACCGGCGCCTGGCGCGACACCAAGGACCTCGACGTCTTCGTTGAGCCGCGGCACCTGCGGCCGCTGCTCGACGCCCTGCGAGTCGCCGGCTTCGCCACGGAGGTCCGCGACCCCCTGTGGCTGGCAAAGGCGCACAGCGGCCGCCACCTGCTCGACATCCTGTTCGCCGTGCGCCACGCCCGGCGCCTGCAGGTGAGCGCCACCTGGTTCCAGACCTGCCGCCCGGCCGGGTTCCTGGGCGTGACGACCCGCCTGCTCGGGCCCGAAGAGGTGATCGCCAGCAAGGTCTACGCCGCCGCCCGTGACCGCTTCGACGGCGGCGACATCGCGCACCTGGTCCGCGCCCTCGAGGGCGACGTCGACTGGCGGCGGGTGATCGCCCTGGTCGGCGGCGACGACGAGATCGTGCTGTGGCACCTGCTCTTCTGCCGGTTCGTCTACCCCGAGCTCGCCGGCTCACTGCCGGCCGACCTCATGGAGCGCGCCTTCGAGCGCCTGATGATGACCGCTCCGCGCAAAGAGCCTGAGCCGCCCTTCCACGGCATGCTGGTCGACCCCGTGCTGTTCGCCGTCGACCACGACCTCTGGGGCCTCGAAGACTGTCGCGACCGCCGACCGATCGTCGACGCGCGGGGCACGCTGCTATGAAGCTCGCGGCGATCGCCGACCTGCACTGCACGACGCGCTCGTCCGGCAAGATCCGGCGCATGCTGGCCGGCGCCGAGTCGGCCGACGTCCTGGCGCTGGGCGGCGACCTGACCAACGTGGGCCAGGTCGAGGAGATGGAGGTCCTGCTCGACGAGCTCGCCCACCTGCCCATGCCCAAGGTCGCGGTGACCGGCAACCACGACCACGAGAGCGGCCAGGTGGAGACGCTCGTGGCGATGATGCGCGAGGCGGGCTGGCACGTGCTCGACGGCGACCTGTGGGAGTTCGACGGCGTCGCCTTCGTGGGTACCAAGGGCTTTTGCGGGGGCTTCGGCCGCCAACGACTCATGCCCTTCGGCGAGAGCCTGCTGAAGGACTTCATCCAGGCGAGCATCGACGAGGCGCAACGGCTCGAGGCGGCGCTCGCCCGGACGCGCTGCCGGCGCCGCGTGGCCGTGCTGCACTACGCCCCCATCGCCGGCACGCTCCTGGGCGAGAACCCCGAGCTCTTCCCCTTTCTCGGCTACTCGCTGTACGGCGACGCGATCGACCGGCGCGGCGCCGACCTCGTCGTGCACGGCCACGCGCACGACGGTTCGCCGGCCGGCACGACCCCCGGCGGCGTGCCGGTGCGCAACGTGTCGCGGTACGTGCTGCGCCGTGCAGGGAACCGCGACTTCGCCCTGATCGACGTCTGAGTGGCAGATGGCGCGTGAGGAGGCGCAGCCGCCCGTGCTCGACCGGGGGCCGGCCGTCCCCGGACCGAAGCGGCTCGACCGGGCCCGCGACCACCCACGCGCTCAGCCGGACACTTGTGGCGGCTTCTCGCCGGCCGGCACGACGTCCTGGGGCAGGAACCGCCGTCCCCGATGAGTCAGGCGCACCTGAATGAACTCGGCGCCGAAGAACAGGATCATCGACGAGTAGTACATGAAGAGCAGCAGGGCGACCACCGAACCAGCGCCGCCGAACGATGACGTCACGGTGCCGCGCGCCAGATAGAGGCCGATCGCCAGCCGCCCGACGTTGAACAGCGCGGCCGTGAGCAGGGCGCCCGACCACAGGTCGGCCCAGTCGGGCCGCGCGTCGGCGGTAAGACGAAAGACGGCGGCGAACAGCAGCACGAGCAGCCCGAGCGTCACGACAAAATCGGCGGCGCGCAGAGCTGAGGTCGGCGGCGGGCAGGGCGCTGCCGATGCGGCCGGCGACCCAGGTCCAGGCCGCGCTCAGGCCCAGCAGCGCGAGCAGGCAGAGGCCGAACCGATCACCAGCGCGGCGTTCAGGGCCTTGATGATGAGGAGCATGCGGAGCTTGGTGAGCAGGCGCTTGGCCTGCGGGGGCGGCACGTGCCACATGGCGTTCAGCGCCGTGCGCATCATCGAGAAGGCGTTTGAGGCGCCGTACAGGGCGAGGGCGCCGCCGATCAGCAAGGCGGCCACGCCGTTGCCCGGCCGGTGGGCGTTGGCGAGGATGGTGCGCGTGGCATCGGCCACGGGGGCGCCGGCCTTGGCCTGCACCTGCGCGATAAGATGGTCGCGGGCGGCGCCCGGGCCGTAGGCCAACCCCGCGACGGCGACGGCGATCAACAGCAGTGGCGCCACCGCCAGCAGCGCGTAGAACGAGAGCGCGGCGGCGTAGTGGTTTGCCCCGTCGGTCACCCAGGCCTGGGCGGTCTCTTTGGTCGTGCCGGCGACGACGCTCAGCTTCATGGCCGCAATCGTGCCCCGGCGCGACCGCGTGCACGCCGTCCGCTGCCCGCGGCGGCGCCGCCGGGCGAGCTCAGTAGCCCGCGGCTCGCGCCGCGGCCGGCGTAGCCCCAGGCAGCGCGTCGGCCAGCGTCGCGGCGAACGTTGACAGGCTCTCGCCGCCGGACACCCGCAGGCGCGCCAGCCGGTACGGCTGCGCCGGACCGGCCAGGCCGGGGTTGGTCGTCGTGGCCGCCAGGTAGCCCGCCGCCCGCGTCGCCTGCACGACCGCCGGGTCGTAGGAGCCCGCCGGATAGCAGAAGAAGTTCACGGGCACCCTGAACGCGCGGCGCAGGTCGCGCCGCGAGACGACGAGCTCGTACCGCAGCCGCACCGCCGAGAGCGTCGTCAGGTCGACGTGGTCCACCGTGTGCGAGTCGATCTCCCAGCCGGCGATGATGAGGGCGCGCACGTAGACCGGCGTCATGTCCTGTCCGGGCCGCGTGTTGCGCACTATCAGGTTGAGCACGCCGGGCCAGCCCAGCTCGTGGAGCAGCGGCGCCACCACCGAGAAGTCCTGCCGATAGCCGTCGTCGAACGAGAGCACCACGGGGTGACGGGGCAGCCGCGCGCGATGATGCCAGAAGTCGTAGACCTGTTGCAGACTCACGGCCTGGTAGCCGTGAGCGACCAGGTAGCGCAGCTGGGCGACAAAGGCGAGCTTCGACACGAACAGCCCGGGGTAGGGCTCCCCCGCCGGCACTGGTCCGACGACGTGGTACATGAGGATGGGCACCGCCAGGGTGCGGGGGCCGCGAAGCACGACGTCAGCCGGCCGGGCGTGGAGCGGCACGAGCGGCCGCGGCAGCGACGCCACGGGCAGACCGGCGAACGGCGCGGCGTTGGGCGAAGCGCTGGCCGCGCCGGGCGCGCCCGGCGAGGCTGTCAGACCGGCGCCGGGCGTTCCCGAGCCGCTGGGTGCGCCGCTCGGCGTGCCCGACGAGCCGCCGGGCGCGCCGCCCGACGCGCCCGGCGTGACCCCCCGCGCGGCCGCCGCAGAGGAGCCGCCGCCGCCGCTCTGCGCAGCCGACGGCGCCGGCGAACGACCGTGCCGCGTCGCCAGGTAGAGCCCTGCGGCGGCCGCGGCCAGGCTCAGCGCGAACACGGCGATCCAGACCAGGGAGCGCGTACGTCGCGGCGGGCGCGGCGGCCCCGCGTCGAGCTGAGGGTAGACGGGCATGCGATTCATCGTAGTGACGCCGAGCGCGAGCGTCCACGACCGCAGGCCGCCGCGAGTCGGCGCGCTGCGGCGCGCAGGCCGCCCCGCGCCCCTCAAGGCGCCCAACGCCGCACCGCCGCGCGAGCGCGCCCGCGGCCGACTGCCGTGCGGCCGCCTGTCAGGCGGCCTCCTGGCTCGGGTCGGGCTGCGACGACTCGCGGCGAGCGTCGTCTGCGTCGTCGGGCCAGGTGTCTATCCCGGCGGCGGCGGCGACCCAGCGCGCGTACACGAGATCGCGCTGGCGCACGACGAGCCGCTGCCGTTGGCGGACCCCCGCGCGGCGCCACCCGCCCGACTGCGCGCCGTGGACCTCGGCGTAGACGCCGCGGCTCTCGAGCGCGTCCTTTATGTCGTAAAGCTGCTCGATGTCGTCGAGGCTGACAAGCTCACACATGCGCTCCATGTCTCTCCAGTCGTTCGCCTCGAGCGTCCGTCGCCGTAGGCGCCGGGCGCTCGGTCAACGAGGCCGAAGCCTGGCTCAGGCGGCCAGCCGGTCGGTCATCTCGGGCGCCGTCAGGTTGGCCGTGTAGATCGCCGTGCCGGGCTGCATCTTGCGGCCGCCTTGCGCCAGGTCGCCAACGTCGTAGGCGTCGAAACCGATCTCGTCGATAAGGCCGGCTACCACGCTCTTGGCTTCGGCGTCGTCGCCGGCCATGGGCATGGCCAGACGGCCCGCCGCGCCGCGGGGCTTGCCCTCGTCGGCGAGGCTGTCCCAGCGGACGGCGTTGAAGGCCTTGACCACGCGCGCGCCCGGCAGGTGCTGCTGCAACAGCTCGCTCGAGGTCGTGCGATCGTCGTCGAGCTCGGCGATGTGCCCGTCGCGCTGCGGGTAGTAGTTGTCGCTGTCGATCACGATCTTGCCGCGCAGGGGCTCGGCCGGCACCGACTGGTACTGCCCCAAGGGGATCGAGACGACGACGAGGTCGCCGAAACGCGCGGCTTCGTCGACCGTCATGGGACGTACGCGGTCGCCCAGCTCGGCGCTGCGCTGCTCGAGCGACTGCGGGCCGCGCGAGTTGGCAAGCCCGATGTGGTGACCGGCGGCGGCGAGCTTCTGGGCAAGAGTGCCACCGATGTGGCCCGCGCCGATGATGCCTATCTTCATGTCCTACCTCGCTTTGCTTACGCCGGCGACGCCGTGTGGACACCGTGCCGCGGACGGAACGTTGCCGTGCATCTCTCTCCGAGTACCCGTTTGCCGGTCGTCCCTCTCACCGTGATCAGGACACCGGCGACGCGGTCGCGCCAGACGCCGCCGACGCGGTCGCGCCGCACGCGGGTGACGCGGTGGCACCGGACGCCGGCGACGCGGGCTCCGGCTGGCCGCACGTCTTCGTTCTCACCGCCGGCCGTCTACGCCCCCGCGGCCAACGGTTCGGCCCGTCGAGAGCCCGGGTAGGTGCGGCGCGGAGCGTGGGGGAGACCGTCGCGCGAGCGCGAGAAGGCGCCACGGACCAAGGAGAGTGCGGTGAGCAAGAACGACAAGGCCGACCAGCGTCCGGGCACGGGCGGAGAGCTGCATCAGAGCGCGGGCGCCGACCGCCCCGTGCTGACCACAAACCAGGGTGTCGCGCTGTCGGACGACCAGAACTCGCTGCGCGCCAACCCGCGAGGGCCCACCCTGCTCGAAGACTTCATCTTGCGCGACAAGATCACGCACTTCGACCACGAGCGCATTCCCGAGCGTATCGTGCACGCGCGCGCCACCGGCGTGCACGGCTTCTTCGAGCTCACCGAGTCGCTCGCGCAGTACACCACCGCCAAAGTGCTCACCGAGGTCGGCGAGCAGACCCCGGTGTTCGTGCGGCTCTCGACCGTGGCCGGCGGGGCCGGATCGGTCGATACGCCGCGCGACGTGCGAGGTTTCGCCGTGAAGTTCTACACCAAAGAGGGCAACTGGGACCTGGTCGGCAACAATATCCCGGTGTTCTTCATCCAGGACGCCATCAAGTTCCCCGACCTGATCCACGCCGTCAAGATGGAGCCCGACCGCGGCTTTCCCCAGTCGGCCACGGCGCACGACACCTTCTGGGATTTCATCTCGCTCACGCCCGAGTCGATGCACATGGTCATGTGGATCATGTCCGACCGCACCATCCCGCGCTCGCTGCGCATGATCGAGGGCTTCGCCGTGCACAGCTTCCGGTTGATCGACGAAGCCGGCGCGGCGACCTTCGTCAAGTTCCACTGGCGGCCCAAGCTCGGCCTGCAGTCGACGACCTGGGACGAGGCCGTCAAGATCTCAGGCGCCGACCAGGACTTCCACCGCCGCGACATGTTCGAGGCCGTCACGGCCGGCGAGTTCCCCGAGTGGGAGTTCGCGGTGCAACTCTTCACCCAGGAGCAGGCCGACGAGTTCCCGTTCGACCACCTCGACGCCACCAAGCTCATTCCCGAAGAGCTCGTGCCATTGCGCGTGATCGGCCGCCTCGTGCTCGACCGCTGGCCCAACAACTTCTTCGCCGAGACCGAGCAGGTCGCCTACTGCCCCTCGCACATCGTGCCGGGCATCGATTTCTCCAACGACCCGCTGCTGCAGGGCCGCCTGACGTCGTACCACGACACGCAGTTGCTGCGGCTGGGCTCGCCGAACTTTCACCAGATCCCCATCAACGCGCCCAAGTGCCCCTTCGCCAACCTGCAGCGCGACGGCGCCATGCAGATGGAGCAGCCGACGGGCCGGGTCTCCTACGAACCCAACTCGCTGTCCGGCGACGCCCCCCGGGAGAGCCCGGCGCGCGGCTTTCACAGCGCCGCGGTGGCCGAAGTGGGCGACAAGGGCCGCATCCGCGCGGCGTCGTTTGCCGACCACTACAGCCAGGCGCGACAGTTCTACGAAAGCCAGACGGTCTACGAGCAGGCGCACATCGCCGCGGCGCTGGTGTTCGAGCTCTCAAAGGTCGAGCACCCGCACGTGCGCGAGGCGATGGTCGGCCACCTGCGCCACATCGACCAGGGCCTCGCCGAGCGCGTCGCCGCGGGGCTCGGGCTCGAAAAGCTGCCCAAGGCCCCGGCCGCCGCGGCGCCCGTCAAGAGTGCTCCACCGTCGCCGGCCCTGCAGATCATCGGCAAGATGAAGGCGACGCTGCGGGGCCGCGCGGTCGGCGTGCTGGTCGCCGACGGCTCCGACGGCGCCCTGGTGAGGAAGATCACCACCGCTGCCACCAAAGCCGGCGCCACGGTAAAGGTCGTGGCGCCCAAGGTGGGCGGCGCCAGGCTGGCCGACGGCTCGCTGCTGGCCGCCGACGGGCAGCTCGCGGGCACGCCTTCGGTGCTGTTCGACGCCGTCGCCGTCGTGCTGTCGACCGAAGCGGCGCAGGCGCTCACGGCGGAGAGCGCCGCCGTCGACTTCGTGCGCGACGCCTTCGGCCACCTTAAAGCGATCGCCGCCGACGAGGGCGGCAAGACGCTGCTCGACGCGGCGCGCGTCACGCCCGACGCAGGGGTCGTCGACGCCGGGGACACCAAGGCCTTCATCGCGGCGGCCATGACGAGGCAGTGGGACCGCGAGGCGAAGGTGCGCGCGCTGGCTTGAGGGACGGGCGAGCCAGTCCCCTCGGCGCAGAGCGGCGTGCGCTTGCCCGATCGACCTCTCCCCCGCCGCGGCCGGCACACCGGCCGCGGCGGGCTCTGCCATACGCTAGAAGGTGCGCACCGGCCTGACGCTGTCGCTGTAGTTCTTGAAGAAGTCCTGCTGGCTGCCGTCGGCGAAGGTCTCCATCCACGCGTCGCGGGCGTCGCCTTCGGTCGAGCTCCAGTACGAGGTCCCGACGAACCCGCCGATCAGGGCGCGGTTGGTCCAGAGGTCGGCCAGTTCGGTCAGGCTGGGCAGGTACCAGTCGCTGAAGCCCCCGCCGTTGTAAGCCGCGGCCAGGCCTGCGGCGTACGCGGTGCCCGCACCGTTCTGGGCGATGATCGTCGCCGTGTTGGCGGCCCCGGTGCCGAGGGCGCTGCTCGTGGCGCCGACCGACGTGGACTGGTTGCCGGACAGCGCCCAGACGATGCCGCTGCTCTGGTCGGCGGTCGCGGCGATCAGCCCGTGAGTCTGTCCGGCGACATAGCCGGGATCGCCGGACTTGAAGATGTAGCCCACGACGCCGCCGCCGTACGGCGTGCCGACCACGATGCTGGTCGCCGTGAAGGAGACCGGGGAGCCGCTCAGGCCGGTACTCGTGGCGCTCAGGGTGTTGGCGCCGGCGGCCGCACCCATCGTCCAGCTGCCGACGGCGGCGATGCCGGTGGCGCTGGTGGTGGTCGTGGGGACGGTGACGGAGCCACCGCCGCCGGTCACGGCGAAAGTGACGCTCACACCGGCCACGGGGTTGCCGCCGGGGTCGGTCACCACGACGCTCGGCGGCGTCGTGACGGCTGTGCCCGGGGCTGCCGCCTGGCCGTTGCCGGCCTTGACCGCGATCTGTGTGGCGGCACCCACCGTCAGCGTGAAGGCGTTTGAGGTGGCCGCAGTCAGCGCGGTCGGCGTGAAGGTCAGCGTGTAGGAACCCACGGCGCCGGTGACGACGAGGTTCGAGAAGGTCGCGACGCCGCTGGCGTTGGTCAGCGCGGAAGTGTTCCCGCTGAGCGAGCCCGCGCCCGTGAGGCTGGCTACCACGGTGACGTTCGACGAAGCGACGTTGTTGTCGCCCGAGTCGCGCAACTGCACCACGGGGGCGATGGTCAGTGCGACGCCGTCGACCGCGCCCCCGGGCTGTGTGGTGATCACGGCCTTGGTGGCGGCGCCGACCGTGACCGTGACGCCGGTCGAGGTCGCCGAGGTGAGGCCGGTCGAGGCGTAGGTCAGTGTGTAGCCCGTGCCGGCGGTGCCGGCCAGGGTGAGGTTCGTGAAGGTGGCCACGCCGCTTGCGGCGTTCAGTCCTGCGGCCTGTGTGCCGCCGATCGTGCTGCCGCTCGAGGAGGTCACCGTGATGCTGGCGGTGCTCGTGGTGACGACGTTGCCGGCCGAGTCTTCGACCTTGACGACCGGCTGGGTGGCCAGCTGGCCGCCGCTGGGCCCGCCTACCGGCGCGGTGGTGACGGCCAGCTTGTTGGCGGCGCCGACCGAGACCGTGACGCCGGTCGAGGTCGCCGAGGTGAGGCCGGTCGAGGCGTAGGTGAGCGTGTAGCCGGTACCCGCGGTGCCCGCCAGGGTGAGGTTCGTGAAGGTGGCCACACCGCCGGTCGCGCTTCAAGCCCGCGGCCTGCGTGCCGCCGATGGTGCTGCCCGTCGAGGAGGTCACCGTGATCGTCGCGCTACTGCCGGTGACCACGTTGCCCTGCGCGTCTTCGACCTTGATCACCGGCTGCGTGGCGAGCAGAGCCCCACTGGCCCCGCCCACCGGCGCGGTGGTGACGGCTAGCTGGGTCGCCGTGCCCGGCGTGACGCTGACGCCTGTCGAGGTCGCCGAAGTGAGGCCGCTCGAGGCGTAGGTCAGTGTGTAGCCCGTACCGGCGGTGCCCGCCAGGGTGAGGTTCGTGAAGGTGGCCACGCCGCTTGCGGCGTTCAGCCCTGCGGCCTGCGTGCCGCCGATCGTGCTGCCGCTCGAGGAGGTCACCGTGACGGTCGCGCTACTGCCGGTGACCACGTTGCCCTGCGCGTCTTCGACCTTGATCACCGGCTGCGTGGCGAGCAGAGCCCCACTCGGCCCTCCCACCGGCGCGGTGGTGACGGCCAGCTTGTTGGCGGCGCCGACCGTGACGCTGACGCCGGTCGAGGTCGCCGACGCAAGGCCGGTCGAGGCGTAGGTCAGCGTGTAGCCGGTGCCGGCGGTGCCCGCCAGGGTGAGGTTCGTGAAGGTGGCCACACCGCCGGTCGCGTTGAGGCCGGCGGCCTGCGTGCCGCCGATGGTGCTGCCGGCAGATGAGGTCACCGTGATGCTGGCGGTGCTGGTGGTCACCAGGTTGCCTTGTGCGTCCTCGACCTGGACCACCGGCTGCGTGCCGAGCAGGGCGCCACTCGGCCCGCCCACCGGCGGGGTGGCGACGTACAGTTTGGTGGCGGTGCCCGCCGTGACGCTGACGCCGGTCGAGGTCGTCGACGCAAGACCGGTCGAGGCGTAGGTCAGTGTGTAGCCCGTGCCGGCGGTGCCGGCCAGGGTGAGGTTGCTGAAGGTGGCCACGCCGCTTGCGGCGTTCAGCCCTGCGGCCTGCGTGCCGCCGATCGTGCTGCCGCTCGAGGAGGTCACCGTGATGCTGGCGGTGCTCGTGGTGACGACGTTGCCGGCCGAGTCTTCGACCTTGACGACCGGCTGGGTGGCCAGCAGGCCGCCGCTGGGCCCGCCTACCGGCGCGGTGGTGACGGCCAGCTTGTTGGCGGCGCCGACCGTGACGCTGACGCCGGTCGAGGTCGCCGAGGTGAGGCCGGTCGAGGCGTAGGTCAGCGTGTAGCCGGTGCCGGCGGTGCCCGCCAGGGTGAGGTTCGTGAAGGTGGCCACGCCACCGCTTGCGGCAAGGCCGCCGGCCTGCGTGCCGCCGATCGTGCTGCCGGCAGATGAGGTCACGGTGATGCTGGCGGTGCTGGTGGTCACCAGGTTGCCGTAGAGGTCTTCGACCTTGATCACCGGCTGCGTGGCGAGCAGCCCGCCGCTTGCCCCGCCCGCCGGCGCGGTGGCGACGGCCAGCTGGGTCGCCGTGCCGGCCTTGTAGGTGACCGTGGCCTGGGTCTGGCTGCCGGTGCCGCTCTTGACCGGGTTGCCACCGAGGGTGGCGACGAACACGCCGCTGCCGGTCAGGGTGGGAGAGGTCACGGTGGCGGTGTAGGTGCCGTTGCCGACGTCGGTCACCGGGCCGATCGTGCCGGTGCCCGAGCTCTTCTGGATAGTGACCGTGGCGCCGCCGGTCGCAAGCGCGTTGCCGCTGGCGTCTTTGGCCGTCACGGTGAGCACCTGCGTGCTGGTGCCGTTGGCGGTGATGCTGGCGCTCGCGGGCGTCAGGCTCGTCTGCGTGGCGTCGACTGCGCCGACCGAGACCGTGAGGCTGGCCGAGGTCGCCGAAGTAAGGCCGGTCGAGGCGAAGGTCAGCGTGTAGCCTGTGCCGGCGGTGCCGGCCAGGGTGAGGTTGCTGAAGGTGGCGACACCGCTCGAGGCGGCAAGGCCCGCGGCCTCGGCGCCGCCGATCGTGCTGCCGGCCGATGAGGTCACCGTGATGGTGGCGCTGCTGCCGGTGACCACGTTGCCACCCGAGTCTTCGACCTTGACGACCGGCTGCAGGCTGAGCAGACCGCCGCTGGGGCCGCCAGTAGGCTGAGTGGTGACGACCAGCTTGGTGGCGGCCCCGGGGACCACCGTCGTGGTGTTCGAGGTGGCCGAGATGAGGCCGGTCGCGGTGAAGGTCAGGGTGTAGTCGGGACCGGCGATGCCGGACAGCGTGAGGTTCGTGAAGGTGGCCACCCCGCCGCTTGCGTTGAGGCCGGTCGCCTGGCTGCCGCCGATCGTGCTGCCGGCCGACGCCGATACCACGATCGTCGCGGTGCTGCCCGTCACGAGGTTGCCGTTGCTGTCCTGCACCTGGACCACGGGCTGGGTCGCCAGCACGGCGCCGCTGGCGGCGCCCACCGGCTGGGTGACGATGGCCAGCTTATTGGCCGGCCCGGCAACGTAGGTGACCGTGGCCTGGGTCTGGCTGCCGGTGCCGCTCTTGACCGGGTTGCCGCCCAAGGTGGCGACGAACACGCCGCTGCCGGTCAGGGTGGGAGAGGTCACGGTGGCGGTGTAGGTGCCGTTGCCGTGGTCGGTCACGGCGCCGACGGTGCCGGTGCCCGAGATCTGCTGGATCGTCACCGTGGCCCCGCCGGTCGCGAGCGCGTTGCCGCTGGCGTCTTTGGCCGTCACGGTGAGCAGTTGCGTGCTGGTGCCGTTGGCGGTGATGCTGGCGCTCGCGGGTGTCAACGTCGAGTGTGCGGCGTCGGGGGCGCCCGCGGTGACCGCGAGGTTGGCCGACGTGACCGGGGTGAGCCCGGTCGAGGCAAAGGTGAGGGTGTATGCGGTGCCGGCGGTGCCGGCCAAGGTGAGGTCGCTGAAGGTGGCCACGCCGCTCGAGGCGGCAAGGCCCGCGGCCTCGGCGCCGCCGATCGTGCTGCCGGTCGAGGAGGTCACCCTGATGGTGGCGGTGCTGGTGGCCACGAGGTTGCCGTTTGCGTCTTCGACCTTGACGACCGGCTGCGTGGCGAGCAAGGCGCCGCTGGGCCCGCCCAGCGGCTGCGTGGCGATCGCCAGCTTGCTGGCGGCTCCGGCGCCGAGCATGAACGAACTTGAGGTGGCGCCCGTCAGCGACGCGGGCGCAAAGGCTAGCGTGTAGCTGCCGGCGACGCCCGACACGACGAGGTCGGAGAAGGTCGCGGCGCCGTTCGCGTCGGTCGCCACATTGGTCGTGCCGCTGAGCGTGCCGTTCCCCGTGGCGATCGAGGCCGTCACGGCGACGCCGCTTGCCGCGACGTCGTTGCCGCCCGCGTCGCGCAGCTGAACGACCGGCGCGCCGGTGAGGGCGACGCCGTCGACGGCGCCCCCCGGCTGCGTGGTGAGCACGCCCTGGGTGGCCGTACCGACGCCGATGGTGACGCTGTCGGAGCTGCCCGTGTAGCCGCCGCTCTGCGCAGTGGCCGTGAAGGTGTGGTCGCCGGTGAGCCCTGTGAAGGTCAGGTTGCCGCTCAGGTCGGCGACACCGTTGACGAAGTCGCCCGGGCCGTCGAGCACGTCGCCCAGAGCCACGCCGAGACCGCCGACGGCGCCGTCGGCGGGAGCGACACTGAGCGTGACGTTGTCGGCGAGTGCCGAGTAGTCGGTCACGGTGTTGCCGTAGCTGTCTTGCGCCGTCAGCGTGTCCGTTCCGCCGAACGCCTGCCCGCAGGTCTGGGCGGGAGCAAGGCTGAGGGCGAACTTGGCCATCGCGCCGGCCGTGCCGGTGGCGGTGAAGGCGACCGGCGATCCGGTGAGGCCGGCGCTCGTGGCCGTCAGCGTGTTCTGGCCGGCCGCGGTGCCCAGCGTCCAGCCGACCGCGGCGATGCCGAGCGTGTCGGTCGTCACTGTGGCGTCGCTGCAGGAGCCACCGCCGCCGCTCACGGTGAAGGTCACGGGCGCGCCGCTCACGGGGTTGCCGTTGGCGTCGGTGACGAGCACGCTGGGTGCGGTCGCGACCGGCGTTGCCACGGTGGCTGCCTGCGCGTCGCCCCCGTTCAGGACGATCTGCGCAGCCGCCCCGGCGGTGCCGGTGGCGTGAAAGCTGACCGTGGGAGCAGCCAGCCCGGCGCAGGTCGCCGTCATGACGTTGAGGCCGGCGGTCGCGCCCAGCGTCCATCTGACGCTGGCGATCCCGGAGGCATCGGTAGTGGCCGACGTGCTGTCGCACGAGCCGCCGCCTGAGGTGGCGGCGAACTCGACGCTCGCGCCGCTCACGGGGTTGCCGTGCTTGTCGGTGACGAGCACGCTCGGGTCTGTCGACACGGCCGTGCCGGCGACCGCGCTCTGGCTGTCGCCGGCGTGCGCCTGGATGGTGTCGGCCGGGCCGGCCAGGTAGGTGACGGTGATGAGCGCCTGCCCGGCGCCGCCGCCGTCGACAGGGCCGCCGCCGACGGTGGCGGCGAACACGCCGCTGCCGCAGGCGTCGGGGGCCGTGACGGTCGCCGAGTAGGTGCCGTCGCCGTTGTCGGTGACCGGGCCCACGAAGCCCGTGCCCGAGACGAGGGTGATAGCTACGTCGGCGCCCCCGGTGGTGACGGGGTTGCCGTTCGCGTCTCTGACCGTGACCGTGATCACCTGGGTGCCGTCACCGGCGGTGATATCGGTGTTTGAGGCGACGATGGTGGACTGCGCGGGATCGGCCGGGCCGGCGACGCCGGTGGCGGTGAAGGTGACCGGCGAACCGGTGAGCGCGGCGCTCGTGGCCGTCAGCGTGTCGGCGCCGGCCTTTGCGCCCAGGGTCCACGATCCGACCGTGGCGATGCCCGCGGCGTTGGTGGTCGCGGTGAGAGCGGTGGCGGAGCCGCCGCCGCTCGCGACGGCGAAGGTGACGGTCACGCCGCTCACCGGGTAGTTGTACGCGTCCTTGACGATGACGCTGGGGGCGATCGCGACGACCGCTCCGGCGATCGCCGTCTGGGCGTCGCCGGCGTTCGCGGCGATCTGCGTGGCGGGTGGCACGACCGTGAACTTGAAGGTCTTCCAGGCGTACCGGTGGGCGCCCTTGCTGCCGCGCACTCTCCAGGTGAGGCTCACGTGCACGGGCAGCGCCCTGCTGACCTTCCACGACAGTGTCTTGAGACCGGTCTTCCTGAGCAGTTGCCTGGCGCCCTGGTAGACGCGCACCTCGTAGCGCGTGGCGCCCTTGACCTTGATCCACTTGCAGGTAGGCGTGAGCGTGGCGATCGCGCCCTGCGGCGCGTAGGGACTGACGACCTTGAAGGCGAGGGCCTTGCTCCAGGCGCCCGTGGCGTGGGCGTTGGCGGCGCGCACCGTCCAGGTGAGGCTCACGTTCAGCGGCAAGGTCTTGGTGCACTTCCACGACAGCGTCTTGATGCCGGTCTTCTTGACCAGCAGCTTGCCGCCCTTGTACACGCGTACCTCGTACCGGGTGGCGCCGCCGACCCGGCCCCACGTGAACGTGGGCCTGGTCGCGATGAGGGTGCCCTTGGGCGCTTTGGCGACGGGCTTGCCGGGGGTCGCGGCACGGGCCGGGGCGGCGAAGCCGAACAGACAGACCAGCGCGCAGACCGCGAGCAACACGCCAAGGACAGACGCGCGCCGCGCGCGAGAAGCGCAACGCCCACCCGAGGTGCGACGCACTGTCGGCTTCCGCATAGAATCCCTGTGCGTGACGGCGCTCATGGCTCCCCCCGGGGAAGGTCAATGCGCAGCAGACCCGCAAGGCAGGCGGGCACGATGCGCTGGGTTTGTCGATGCAGTGTGTCCAATATCGACAACGCCCCTGCAGGTCTTTAGTACCAAAGGACGCTCCACCAGTCTCAGGCACGACGTACCGCACACCGACGGAGGACCGCCATGACCGCAAAGCGAGGCCGGCCACCGCGCGGCGTAGCCTCGCGCGGGCCGCGGCGAGTGCTCGCGGGCGACCGGCCGCGCCGCCCGGCGGCACTGGGCGGCGGCGCGTGAGCCTGTCGGGAGTCGACCTTGGGCTGCTGGCGCTGGCCGCCGTCGGCGGCGGCGCCGTGAACGCGCTCGCCGGAGGCGGCACGCTGATCACCTTTCCCGCGCTCACCGCGCTGGGCGTGCCCGCCCTCCGGGCCAACGTGACCAACACGGTCGCGCTGACGCCGGGGTACCTGGGCGGCGCCTATGCACAGCGCGGTGACCTGCGCGGACAGCGCGCCCGCGTGGTGGTGACGGCGCTGCCCGCGGTGGCCGGCGGCGCCGTCGGCGGCCTCCTGCTGCTCAAGACGGGCACGGCCTTGTTCGACGCGCTGGTACCGTGGCTGATCCTGCTGGCCACCGGCCTGCTCGCAGCCGAGCCGTGGCTCAAACGCCACGTCGTCGCACGCCTGCAGCGACAGCCCGCCGGCGGGCGAGCGAACCTCACCGGCGTCGGCGTGACCGCCTTCGCCGGAGCGGTCTACGGGGGTTACTTCGGCGCGGGGCTCGGCATCGTGATGCTCGCCCTCTTCTCGTTCGTGCTGCCCGACTCGCTGACGCGCGTGAACGCGCTCAAGCAGACCTTGTCGCTGCTGGCCAACGGCGCCGCGGCCGTGCTGTTCGCCGCGACCGGCAAGGTCGTCTGGCCGGCAGCGGTCGTCATGGCGGTCGGCGCCGTGCTCGGCGGGTCGCTCGGCGGCCGTTTCGCGGGCAGGGTGCCCGCCGGGGTGCTGCGCCGCGTGGTGGTCGCGCTGGGGCTCGCCGTCGCCATCGCCTTTTTCGTGAAGTAGCCGAGCTGCCGCTCAGCCGGCCTTGATGGCCGTCAGGGCCGCGACGCCGATCACGATGACCGCCACGCCCCCGAGCTGCAGCCGGGTCAACCGCTCGCGGAACAGCACGTAGGCGGACACGCTCGCGATGGCGGCGAACTGCGACGCGAGCACGGCGGCCACCGCGATGCCGTGCCGCGCCCCGGCGACGTAGGAGGCAAAGCCCACGACCTCGGCCAGCCCGGCGACGACGACCAGGGGCAGGGTCGCGCCCGTCAGCCGCAGCCGACGGCTGAGCGCCACGGGGATCGTTACCGCGACCACGCCGACCACGCGCGGCGGCAGCAGCGCCCAGCCCAGGGGCAGCGAGACGCCCAGCCGCCCCGTGGCGAACAGGCTCACCCCGAACGACAGGGCGGCGAGCGCCGCGAGGGCGGCGGGCCTCGAGGGGTGGCCGCGCGGCACGGCGCCGCCGCTGGGTGGGGGCGCATCGGGCGCGGGCGGCTCCTCGGGAGCGACGGCCGCCAGCACCACCCCCGAAGCCATGAGGGCCAGCAGCGCGAGCGGCGCGGCGCCCAGCGACTCTCCCGCGGCCACCGCCAGCACGGCGGCCAGGGCGCCCTCGGTCGAGACGATGGGCGCGATGAGGCCGACCTTGCCGCTGCGCAGCGCCGTGTAGGCCAGGAACAGCCCCAGCACGTTGCCCACGCCGGCCGTGACCAGCAGCGCGACGTCGGTGCCGCTCAACGGACCGGGCCGGGGGCCGGCGGCCACTACGGCGAGGTTCGCCACGAGCCCGATCAGCATGACCCACGCGAGCACCGACGCGGCGCCGATCAGCCGGCTGGAGCGCGCCGAGCACAACGTTCCGGCGGCCCACGCGAAGGCCGCACCGAGCCCTCCGGCAATGGCGATCATGTGTCGTGGTTGGTCAGCATGCCGTATGCGCTTGGTTGATTCACGGCGGACTGGGGTAGACTAGCGGCGGCACAAGGGTGTGTCGACTGCATCGACGGGAGCAATGGCGCTTCCCGGTCATTACCGACCGGGGGCGCCTTTTTTTGTGCTCAGTCGGGCGGTCGCTCGAACATTCGACCTGAGACGTGGAGGATGACATGGACCGTTACCTGCTCGAACACCCGACTGCGATGCCCGCCGCCGAAGCCGCCATGACGTACCTGTTCAGCAGTCCTGCCCGGGTCCTGACCCTGGTGCCCGCGCCGGAAAGCAGCACGACGACCGAGGAGCAGGTGGCCGCCCGCAGGTCGGCCTGACGACACGTTCGTCTGGCCGCAGGTCTGCCTGACGAGGTTTCGTCAGGTCAAGCCGGCCGCGTCGGCGGGAGCAGCTCCCGACGCTTCGCGGCGGCGGCGCGGGTCGCGTCATCTTGCCCCCCGGCGCGGCCCGCGCCCGCCAACAGCCGGCCGATCTCGCGGAACGTGGCGGCGAGCACGACGATGTCGCCGTGAAAGGCGTCGTCGACCCGCACGACGTGGTGACCGTCACGTTGCAGGGCCTCGCAGGAGACCACGATCTCGGGCACGTCTCGCGACCCGTAGAGGATGAGGTCGCGGGCGGTCAGCGCGCTCACGTCGGGCAGCGCGTCGATGATGTCGAAGCCGGCGTCGTCGGTCGCTTCGCTGACCCGGTGGTTGCGCTGACGCTTGACCGTGTCTCGCGTGCGGCCTGAGAAGGTCTTGCCGAGGGCCGGCGAGATGCCCACCCGGTAGTCGGCCGAGCTGAGCAGCGCCAGGCGGCCGCCCAGGGAGTGTCCGACGGCCGCCACCGCGCCCGCCCGCCGGCAGTGGGCGATGAGCGCCTCGACGTCGTCGAGCATGGCCGGATCGAGCGCGTTTGCGTTCTCGCCGTGGCCGCGCAGGTCCATGGTGTAGGTGTCGAAGCCGAGCTCGGCTACGCGGAAGCTGAGGCCGAGCAGTTCCTCTTTGTTGCCGCCGAACCCGTGGACGACGACCGCGCTGGCGGCGTTGCCGGGCGCCGTGATCGCGATCAGCGGCAAGCGTGCGTCGCTCGCCCCGAACGTGGTGCGGGCGATCTTCACGCGACGACTCTCGCGGCGGCCTCTGGCCGCCGCCCCCGCGCAGGCTGGTCGCGGAGCGTCGCCGCTCTTGTCCGCCTGGTCTCGACGATCACTCGTCGCCTCCGAGGTGGAGCTGCTGTTCTTTGGGCTGCGCGTAGAGCACGTGGTCGCGATCGACCAGGAAGCTGTTGCCGTTGTCGAGGGTCAGGCGGTAGTGGCGCCCCTTGCGTTCGATCGATGCCACGCGCACAAGCTCGCCGCTCACCGTCATGCGGTGGAACACGCGGCGACGCTTCCAGGTGAGCGCGCGGGCAAGGCTGACACGTTCCATCGTTGCACTCGCCTCCGACGAGACTCCCGGTCGTTCGTTGGCGGGAGGACGGGTGAGCGACCGGAATCCGCAGTATGGCGCAGGTCGGCCGGCGCGGCTACCGCGCGCGCCGCCCACCCGGTTTACGACGGCCGCTCGCCCAGCCTGCCGGCGACGCCGTTCGCGCGCGCCACGTGGCGCCAGCCGTGGTTGGCCATCCAGCGGTACGCGCGCGGCGGCAGCATCGGCTTGGCCATGAGCGTCACGGCCTCGCCGGGAACGTCGCGGCCGGCGTCGAGGGCGGCCGCGGTCAGCTCGAGCGCCTTGCGCGCCGACCTGGTCAGCGGCCCTCGCTCGCGGAGCGGCTTGCCGCCGAGCACGCCGCCGCCGCCGAGCGACAGCCCGCCCGACCAGTGCCAGCCCGCCTGCGCGGCGAACAGCCGACACATCTCGAGCGAGAGGTCGTTGTGCTCGTGCTCGGGGAACCCGCAGTTGACGAGAGCGACCAGCCGAGGGCGCCCCGGCCCGACCCGGTCCGCGCCGCCCGCGCCGTCGCGCTGCCGCGCACCGGCCTCGTTGCGCTCGTCGTCGGCGTGCGCCGGGCCGGCGGCCCGGTCGCCCGCCTCGGCGAGCCGCTCGAGGCTCAGCACGACCGGCGCCGGCAGGCCGAACACGTAGAGCGGATAGGCCAGCACGACGACCTCGGCGGCGGCGGCGGCGGCGCGCAGCCGGTCGGGCTCGCTCATGACCTGCCGCAGCTTGATCGTCTCCGTGTCCCAGCCGCGACGGGCGAGGTCGTCGACCAGGTGCTCGCCCAGAGCCAGCGACGAGCTGCGCCCGGGCTTGGGGCTGCCGACGAGCAGCAGGGCCCGGCGGGGGTCCATCAGGCCACCTCGGCGTGCGCGGCGGCGAACGCCTCGGCAAACGCGCCACGAAGGCGCTCGGCGGACGCCTGCGGGTCGACCACGACGGCGTGGCCGCCGCGCGGGCTCAGGTTGCTCGCCATGCGCTCGACCTGGGCGGCGAACAGGCGAGCCGCCGCGCCGTGCTCGCCGGCCGCGAGGCCGACGCCGACGAGGACGGGCGTGTGCTCGTAGCGATTGGGATGACCCGTCGTGCCGCCCTGGCCGTCAAGCCAGGGCAGCAGCGCGGGGATGGCGTGGTCGACGGCTTTCTTGAGCTCGTACGAGAAGCCACCGAACGTGACGCGCGTGAACAGCACGACGAGGTCGGCCGCCATCATGCGCGGCGACACCTCGCGGCCGGCGTCGGCGTGCACGCAGCGGCCCGGCGTCTTGATCCAGCAGCCGAAGTCGCCGTCGCAGGGCGCGATGCGCGTGTCGCGCAGCACCCAGTCGTCGGGCTGCCAGTCCGCCGCGCGCAGCGATTCCACGAGCGCGGCCTTGACGGCCGCCGCGGCCGCGTCGCCGGCCGCGCTGCCGTCCATGATCAGTGCGTTCATCGCCCCTCCTTCGGAGTGCCGGTGTCGTCTCGGACGGCCTCGCCGGGCGCAGGGGGCGCGGCTGGGGCGAGCGCGGCGAGTGTTTCGAGCGCTTCGTCGCACCACGCGACCATGGCCTCGCTGGTCCGTTGGCCGCAGCGCAGCGTGAGCAGGAAGTAGGTGTGGTCGGGATCGGCCGCCACGTGGTGCTTGAGGTCGTCGGCGTACTCGGCGTAGCGCGCGAGCAGAGCTTCGTGCTCGGCCTTTGTGGCGCGCACGTGCTCGGCCGTCACGTCGGGACCGACCGTGGCCCCGTGGAAGACCTTGAGCAGGACCTCGATCCGCTCGCGCTGCTCGGCGGCGGGCCGCGCGAGCCAGTCGGTGAGGGCCGTGCGCCCGGCGGTCGGTGATGGCGTAGACGCGTCGGTCGGGCCGCCCGTTGCCGGGGACGACCTCGGCCGTCGCCAGCCCCTCCACCGCGAGCACCTTGAGGATCGCGTAGAGATGGCTGTAGCTCTCGCTCCAGAAGTGGCCGAGGCTGGTCTCGTAGATCTTGCGTATCTGATAGCCGGTCATGGGCGCCATGTTCAGCAGGCCGAGCACGGCGTAGCGCGTCTTGTTCTCAGAAGGCATAGGGCTCACTTCCACTGTGGCATAGTCCAGACTGGACTATAGCTTTCAGTCATGGCACGGTCAAGCCAGAGAGCCCTTGCGCTCGTGTTCGCTCGCTCGCGTTCGGCAGAGGCAAGGCGGGCGATCGCGCGATAGACTCGTCGCCGCAGGAAGACCGGTGGACGACTCGCCGGCCCCCAGCCGCGGCAGACCGGCGACGGCCACGGGCGCCTCGACACGCGGCGCGCCGGCGCGAGAACGAAAGGAGGGCGATACGTGGAAGATCTCGAGCCCGCGCATGACGGTGCCCCCAACGACCTTCCGCCCATCGCCCTGTGGCCGCTGCTTGCCATCGGCATCGGCGCTCTGGCCCTGCTGCTCGCCTTCGCTTCGCGCAACGGCTATCACCGCGACGAGCTCTACTTTCTCGAAGCTTCGCGACACCTCGCCTGGGGCTACGTCGATCAGCCGGTGGGTTCCATAGCCCTCGTGGCGCTGGCGCGGGTCCTGTTCGGCGACTCGCTGCTCGGCTTGCGCCTCTTCCCCGCGCTGGCCTTCGCGCTCACGGTGTTCGTGACCGGCCTCGTCGCCCGCGGAGCTCGGCGGGCGCCGCTTCGCGCAGTGCCTGGCTGATCGGCCTCACCGTGGGCTTTCTGGTGACCGGCCGAGCGCGCGTCTTCCGCAGCCCCTGGCTCTGGCTGGCGGCGCTGATCGCCCTGGCCGTCTGGTCTCCGGTGATCGTCTGGCAGGCGCGCCACGGCTGGCCGACCTTCGCCATGTCGGCGAGCCTGCGGCGCGAGCACTCGGGGCTTGGCGACAGTCTCACGTTCCCCTTCATCATCCTCCTGCTGCCCGGGGTCTGGGCGCTGCCCGTCTGGCTCGCCGGCCTCTGGGCGCTGTGGCGAGAGGCGCGCTACCGGGCCTACCGCGCCTTCGCCGTCGCCTGGGTCGTGCTGTTCGTCTCGCTGCTGATCTTCATGGGCGACCGGCCCTACTACCTGGGGCCGCTCTTCGTCGTGCTGCTGGCGGCGGGCGCCGTCGTCACCGAAGAGGTCGTGGCCGGCCGGCGGCGCTTCTTTGCGGACCGTCCCCCGCGCCGGCGCTTGATCTGGCGCTCGCCCCGGGCGGCAGTGGGCTTCGTGGTCGTGCTCGCCGTCCTCACGCTGCCCATAGCCCTGCCCGTGCTCTCGCCGCGACAGCTGGCCGCCGTGCCCCTGCAGAACGTCAACTACAACCTGGGCGAAGAGGTGGGCTGGCCGGAGCTCGTCCACACGGTCGCTGCGGTCTACGAGTCGTTGCCGCCGGGCGAACGTCGCAGCGCGGTCATCGTGACCGGCAACTACGGCGAAGCCGGCGCCATCGACCGCTACGGCCCGGCGCTGGGCCTGCCCGGCGCCTTCAGCGGCCATAACAGCTTCTGGTGGTGGGGCCCGCCGCGCCCCGCCCTCGGCACGACCGTGCTGGTCGGGTTCGGCAGCGGGGCCCGGCCCTGGTTGCTGCGCTACTTCGCGTCGGTCAGCCGGGCGGCGACGATCCGCAACACGTACGGCGTGAGCAACGACGAAGAAGCCATGCCGGTCTGGCTCTGTCGCGGCCAGAAGCTGCCGTGGCCGCAGATCTGGCCGCAGTTTCGCGACTACGGCTGAGTCTGGCAGACCTCCTGGAGCGCCGAAGAGCTCGCCGCCATGGCGAAGTCGTTCACGCCCGACCGACGGGACGCCTCGGCGCCCGACGATGGCGTCAGCGCGCGAGCACCACGCCGAGCGCGAACAGCGCGGCGTAGAGCAGGCCTGTCTGGCCGGTCTCGGCCAGGGCGGCGTTCAACTGCCGCCCTGTCTGCACGAAGACGCGGCGCGTGGCCCGCGCCGCCAGCGGCAACGACAGCCAGGCAAGGAGCGTCGCCGGCGGCAGGGCGCCGGCGATCACGGCGACCGTCAGCAGCGCGTAGGGCAGCGCCATCAGCGCCAGATACTCGTAGCGCGTGGCCCGCACGCCTATGCGGACCGCCACCGTGCGCTTGCCGGCGAGCCGGTCCTGGGCTACGTCGCGCAGGTTGTTCACCACGATGATGGCGGTGATCACGCCCCCTACGGCCGCGCCCATGAGCCAGGCGAGGCCCGACGTCGCGCCGCTCTGCACCCAATACGTGCCCACCACCGCGGTCAGCCCGAAGAAGGCAAAGACGAACACCTCGCCGAGGCCGTGGTAGCCGAGCGGGTACGGCCCGCCCGTGTAGGCGACGGCGGCGGCGATCGCCGCCAGGCCGACGACGGGCACCAGCGGTCCTCGCACGAACGTGAGGTACACGCCGAGCGCCAGGGCGAGAGCGAGCACGACCTTGAGGCCGCGCTTGACCTGGGCGCGGCTGAGCAGGCCCGACTGCGTCACCCGCAGCGGACCGAGCCGCTCGGCGGTGTCGGCGCCGCGTTCGTGATCGTAGACGTCGTTCGCCAGGTTGCTCGCGATCTGCAGCAGCAGCGCCACGCCCAGCGCGGCCAGGGCCGGCGCGAGGGCGAAGCCCCCGTCGCGCCACGCCAGCGCGCTGCCCACGAGCACGCCGGTCGCCGCCGCCGGCAGCGTCTTGGGGCGTACCGCGAGCCACCAGCGCCCCAGGGCGCTCATGGGCTCGAGGGCTGCCTGGTCGGGGGTGACGTGGTCGCGCGCGATCGTCTGGGGCCTCATGATGCGACTCTATCGCAGTCCGCGGCGCGCGACGTCGCCGCCCCATCACTGGTATAACCAGAGAACGAGACAACCGGAGCAGGGAGAAGAACCGGAGCATGAAGAAACGAGCCTCAGTCACGTTCCTGCCCGACGGCGCCACGGTCGAGGTCGACGTCGGCACCGGCCTGCTCGACGCGGCGATCGCCGCTGGCGTCGAGATCGACGCTCCCTGCGGCGGCCAGGGCCGCTGCGGCCGCTGCAAGGTGACCGTGCACGGCGACGGGGTCAACCGCCCCCCGAGCGCCCACCTGAGCGCCGACGAGATCGCCGCGGGCGCGGCGCTCGCCTGCCAGACACAGGTGACGGGCGATATCGAGGTCACCATCCCGGCCGGCATGGCGCGCCTCGCCGGCACGCCTCGCGACCACGCCGGCGCCGAACCCGAATCGCTCCCCAGGGCTTGCGACTGGATCCGCAGCCCGGCCGTGCGCTCGGTCGCGCTCGAGATGGAGCCGCCCTCGCTCACCGACAGCCTGAGCGACCTCGGCCGCCTCTACCGCGAGCTCGCCCGCCACGACGTCGCCGAGACGAGCGTCTCGCTGCCCCTCCTCAAAGACCTGGCCGCCAGGCTGCGTGACGGCGACTGGAAGGCGACGGTCACCCTTGAGATGGGCGACCTGGTGAACGGGCACCACCTGCCGCCGCGGGTCATCGCCATCGCGGCGGGCGACGACCGCCCCGGGTCGTACGGCCTGGCGATCGACCTGGGCACGACTAGCGTGGTCGCCTACCTGGTCGACTTCGCGACCGCCCGGGTGATCGATACCGCGAGCGCCTACAACCGGCAGATCTCGTACGGCGACGACGTCATCTCGCGCATCGTCTACTCGCAGCGCGACGACGGCCTCGCCCACCTGCAGCGCCTCGCCCTCGACACCATGAACGAGCTCATCGACGAGCTCTGCGAGCGCAACGACGTGTCACACCGCACGATCCACGAGGCGGTCGTCGCCGGCAACACGATCATGACCCACCTGCTGCTCGGCCTCGACCCCAAGTACCTGCGCATCGAGCCCTACATCCCCACCATGACCATCCCGCCGAAGATGCTGGCCGCCGAAGTCGGCCTCAAGCTCAACCGCCAGGCGCACGTGCATTGCATGCCCGCGGTGAGCAGCTACATCGGCGGCGACATCACCGCCGGGGTCATCTCGTCGGGCCTCTTCGCCACCGACAAGGTCACGCTGTTCCTCGACATAGGCACGAACGGCGAGATCGTGCTGGGCACGAAGGACTGGCTCATCTCCTGCTCGTGCTCGGCGGGACCCGCCTTCGAGGGCGGCGGTGTGCGCCACGGCATGCGGGCGACGGCCGGCGCCATCGAGCGGGTCTGGATCGACGACGTCACGTTCGAGTCGTCCTATCGCACCATCGGCAACTCGCCCGCCGCCGGCCTGTGCGGCAGCGGCCTGATCGACCTGCTCGGCGAGCTCTTCATGACGGGCATCATCGACCGCTCGGGCTGCATCGACATGCGCCTGCGCGGCCGCCACGTGCGCGAGGGCGACCTCGGCCCCGAGTACGTGGTCGCCTGGGCCGCCGACAGCGTCACCGGCAAGGACATCGCCATCAACGACCGCGACATCACCAACCTGCTGCGCGCCAAGGCGGCCGTCTACGCGGGCTGCGAGGTGCTGTGCAAGAGCGTGGGCATGGCCATGACCGACGTCGAGCAGATCCTCATCGGAGGCGCCTTCGGCCAGTACATCGACGTGCAGAAAGCGGTCCGCATAGGCCTGCTGCCCGACCTGCCGGTCGACCGCTACACCTTCGTCGGCAACACGAGCGCCCTGGGCGCCTACATGACGCTGCTGTGCGTCGACATGCGCCAGGAGGTGCAGCGCGTCGCCGACCGCATCACCTACGTCGAGCTCTCGGCCGACAACGCGTTCATGAACGAGTACAACGCCGCGCTCTTCCTGCCCCACACCGACGACAGCGCCTTCCCCTCTGTGGCCCAGAACGCCGAGGCGCGCCGCCTGGCCGAGATGATCGCCGCCGAGTTCGGCGGCGACATGGATGCCTACCTCAAAGCGAACGGCGAGGGCGCCCGCTGAAAAGACGGGCGGGGGACGCGTCGCAGGCACTCGATCGGCGGCCAGGCTGCGCCGCCCGCGGGCGCTGTGGGGCCGGCGGCGAAACGCTTGAGCGTCGGCTAGTCGAGCGTGCGCAGGTAGTCGGAGATGGCGGCTAGGCCGCCGACCAGCACGTCGCGCCCGCAGGCATAGCCCAGGCGAAAGGCGTGCTCTTCGCCGAAGGCGGCGCCGGGCACCACGAAGGCGCCGTTGAAGTCGAACATGGCCTGGCAGAGCTCGACCGAGGGCAGCCTGTAGTCGTAGCGGATGAGCGCAGTGGTGCCGGCCCGCGGCCGCACGTAGCGCAGGCGCGGCTCGTTGGCGAGCCACTCGTCGACCAGGGCGAGGTTGCCGCGCACGATCCGCAGGCTGCGCTCAAGCACGGCGGCGACGTGCTCGAGGGCGACGGTCGCCAGCGCGTCGTCGAGCACGCCGCAGCTGATCGTCGTGTAGTCGCGCATTGCGACGCAGCGCGCCATCACGTCGGGCGGCCCGGCGACCCAGCCGGTGCGCAGGCCGGCCAGCGAGTAGCTCTTGCTGGTGCTGCCCGTGCTCACGCCCTTCTCGTAGAGGTCGACGATCGAGGGCGCCGTCGTGCCCGCTTCGTGTTCGAGCCTGCGATAGACCTCGTCGCACAGGATCCAGGCGCCCGCGGCGCGAGCGACCTCGACGATCTCGCGCAGCAGCGCCTCGCCCATGAGCGCGCCCGTCGGGTTGTTGGGATTGTTCAGGACGATGAGCCGGGTGCGCTCGTCGACGAGGGCGCGCAGCTCGTCGACCACCGGCAGATAGCCGTCGGCCTCGCGTAGGCGCAGCGATTTGACGGTGGCGCCGAGCGCCTCGGGCATGGAGTAGAGCTGCTGGTAGGTGGGCTTGACGCAGACCACCGTGTCGCCGGCCTCGACAAGGGCGAGCAGGGCCAGCGAGTTGGCGCCGATGGCTCCGTTGGCGGTGACGACGTGGGCGGCCGTGATGCGCTCGCCGTAGAGCGCCGCTATGGCGGCGCGCAGCCGCGGCGAGCCGACGATGTCGCCGTAGCCCAGGCGGGTCTCGAGCAGGCGGCGCAGCACCTCGTCGCCCTCGCCGGAGAGGTCGAGCAGCTCTTCGAGGCGCAACGAATCGACGCAGGTCTCGGCGGTGTTCCAGGTGGCCGTGGTCTCGTGGTCGTTCATCCACTGCTCGACCATGAACGGAGCGATGCGCACGTGGTCCTCCTAGCGCTCGAGCGCCGCGCCGCGGCCGGCGGCGCGCGTCGAGTCGGTCGCCAGCGCCACATCGGGGTCCTGGCCGCGTCCGCAGACGAGCTCGAGAAGGTCGTCGAGGGCGTTCGCCGGGTCGGAGCCGGCGGCCGGCTCGACGAGCGGCGCCAGCGCCGCCTCGGCGGCGCGGCGCAGCGTCTCGCGGTTCACGGCGCCGCAGGCGTCGCGATTCTCGGCCCAGAGGTCTTCGGTGATTATCACCATGTCGCTCGCGCCGCGCACCGACGCGCCCCTGACGAACCCCGGATGCAGCCGCGTGCCGCGCGTCACGCGCACCGCGACCCCGACCAGCGAGACGTCGTCGGAGCCGCTGTCGGCGGCCACGATGGCCGCTTCGTCGGCGGCGCTCTGGTAGCCCAGCGTGAGGCGCTCGAAGCGCTCGCCGAGCGCGCCGGCAAGCCGACCCGCACCGCGTGGATCGCCGGGGTCGCAGGTGGCCACTGCGGCAAAGGCGGGTGCGGCGTGCACCTCGCCGACGCCGGACACGCGCACGACGCGCTCCTTCAGGGCGCTCGCCAGGGCGCTCTGCACGGCCTCGGGCAGGCAGTCGAGGCGGGCGACGAACAGCAGCCCGCCGTCGCGCATGGCTTGAGCCAGAGGCCCGGCGACGCCGGCGCCGTCCTGGGCGACGCCCCCGTCGACGCGCACGGGCTCACGATCGACGTACCGGCAGATCGCCAGGGCCACGGTGCTCTTGCCGACCCCGGCCGGGCCATCGAGTAGCAGGTTGCGCCCGGCGCCCACGACGGCGAGGGCGGCAGCCAGCTCGGCCTGGCGCCCGACGATGCCGTAACGGCGCTGGATCTGGGCGATGGGAGTCGGGTCGTTCGTCACGGTGCCTCGCTCGAGTAGCCGGGATCTCGTTCGGCGTAAGTCTACCGCCCCGGCTGCCAGACCGACCCCGGCTTAGGCCGTCGCTCGACTTTATCGGCGCCGCTCGGGCGTGCGCTACGTCAGTCCAAAAAGCCGCGGAGGCGTTCGGTGCCGCGGTAGCTGGTGAGTTTGGCCAGCGTCTTGTTCTCGATCTGGCGGATGCGCTCGCGCGTGAGGTCGAAGGTCTGGCCGACCTCTTCGAGGGTGCGCGGCTGCTGGTCTTTCAGGCCGAAGCGCAGCTCGATGATCTTGCGCTCGCGGAACGGCAGCATGGAGAGGACCTCGTTGAGCTCCTCTTTCTGCATGATGTCGCTGACCGCCTCGACCGCGGGCGTGGCGTCTTTGTCTTCGATGAAGTCGCCGAGCTGCGAGTCGCCTTCGTCGCCGATCGGCGACTCGAGGCTGAGCGGCTGCTGGCTGATCTTGAGGATCTCGCGCACCTTGGCCGGCGTGATGCCCATCTCGGCGGCGATCTCGTCGGGGGTAGGCTCGCGGGCGCTGTCGGACTGCAGCTTGCGCTGCACGCGTACGAGCTTGTTGATCTGCTCCACCATGTGCGCCGGCACGCGGATGGTGCGCGCCTGATTGGCCATGCCGCGGGTGATGGCCTGGCGGATCCACCACGTGGCGTAGGTCGAGAACTTGTAGCCCCTGCGGTAATCGAACTTCTCGACGGCGCGGATGAGGCCCAGGTTGCCTTCCTGGATGAGGTCGAGGAACGACATGTTGCTCCAGCCGTACCGCTTGGCGATGGAGACGACCAGGCGGAGGTTGGCTTCGATCAGTTTCTGCTTGGCCTGCATGTCGTGGCGCTCGATGCGCTTGGCCAGGGCGACCTCTTGGGCCCCGGTAAGCAGCGGCACCTTGCCGATCTCGGTGAGATAGGAGCGCACGGGATCGCTGCTCTGCGTCTTGATCGACAGGTCGAGCTTGGGGGTGGCGGGTTCGTCGGGCTCGGCAGCGGCGCCGTGGACCGGCGCGTCGCTTTCGACGATGTCGATGCTGAGCTCGTTGAACGCCATGAAGAGGTCGTCGATCTGCTCGGCGCTCAGTTCGACGTCTTGCAGCCGGTCCTGAACGTGTTCGGCGGTCAGAAAGCCCTGTTCGCGGCCTTCGGCCAGAAGCTCGCGCACCTCTTCGCTGTCGAGGTCGGGCGGCTCGTTTGCCGGGCGCTCTTGTACTGCGTCACTCACAGTCGTTGCCCTTCTCGTTGTGGCGGGAGCGGCCCGCACGGGGGCGCTCGACTAGGTCTTGCCGGGCCGCTGAAAAAAGCCCCACGGCCACCGTGGGGCTCTCGAGGAGCCGTGGAGGTACCTGAGGGGTACCTTGACTATCCGGCGGACCGGACACGCCATGTTAGCACCGACGTTCCCCTAAAACAAGGTGTGAGCAGGATTGTTAGCGCCGGCACAGTGGTTAGCGCTCTACCAAGGTCGTGTGAACCTTGAGCGGCTGCGGCAGACGCAGGCGCCACGAGTACACCGCCTCGCCGGCGAGCAGCAGGGCGACAGCCGACATGACGACCAGATCGATCGCGAGTGACACCCTGCTACCACCCTCCCTGCAGTCAGAGACTTACGCCCGTGCCCTTAAGGACTCGGTCGGGACGGTTCCCGTCCGCGACGGCAAGTCGGGCAACGTTGCAGGGAAGGTAGCGGCGGCGCGCCGCCGCTCAGGGGACCGTGTAGTCTGCTCCGCTCACCGTGTGGCCGACCAGCGTGAACGAGTTGGTCGCGGCGGACGTGTAGGTGTAGTCGCCTTGCGCGGTGCTGTCCTTCATGAGGGCGCCGGTGACGGGGTTCTTGGGCCACTGGTCGACGTACGCCTTGCCCTGGGAGTCGACAAGCGCCGCGCTGGTGGCCACAGCCGGCGGGTAGGCGTCGCTGTTATCGAGGGCGTAGCTCTGCACGCCGATCTGGATGGAATGGATGCCCTCCCTCACCGCGGCATTCTTGGCCTTGCCGCGCTGGCTCAGGTACGCCGGGATGGCGATGGCGGCCAGGATGCTGATGATGACGATCACGATGAGGATCTCGATGAGCGTGAACCCGCTCTGATCCCTGTGCGTGTGCTTCATGCGAATCTCACCTCCTGTGGACCTTCTGCGGCTGCAAAGCCTGGCCTCGCACGCAAGCGGCAAAAGGCGCATCGCGCCTGCCGGCGCCATACGTTTGTCGGTGCGTGCTCTCCCTGCGGCGACAGACCAGCCGACAGTCGCCCGCATAAGCAGCCTGCCCCCCTGCCGTTTCTCTAGACAAAACGTACGACATACGGGTCAGAGCGCCCGGGACGCGGCCACCGGCTCCCTCACAGACCTGCCGTCGCCGCCGGCCGCTCGCCCCTGTCGGTGTGCACGATCTCGACCAGGCCCGGCTGCAACGCCGCCGTCAGGCGCTCGAGGTCGTCGGGCCAGGCGTGGCCGCCACTGTGGATGAAGTGCGCCTCGACCCCCTCGCGTTCGGCCCACGTGCGCGTCGCGCAGTCGTCGCGCGCCCAGTAGCCGCCCCACATCGACCAGACCAGCTCGGCATTGGCGGCGCCGATGCGGTTGAGCAACTGGGTCGTGCGCCAGCTGCCTCGCGCGCACAGCAGGTAGCTGCCGGGGTGAGCGGTGAGGGCGAACGACCCGAAGCGGCGCGCCTTTCGGCCGTGGGCTTAAGTGGCCCAACACTATCAGGCGGCGCGGACGGCGCCCGAAGGACATCCCGGCGATGGCAGACGAACGCGACAAACCACCGCGACCGCCGGCGCCCCGGCAGGGCGCCGCGAGCGCCTCCGGCACCGGAAGTCGAAGGCGCTCCGCCGCCGGGCCAGCCCGGCGCAAGGCCGCGTGAAGAGCGCTCGACGACGCGCAGCCCCGCTTAAGGCCACCGCTCCGGCCGGTCGCGGGGGAGGCGGCGCCTACAGCCGGCGCATGCCCAAGCGGCGCAGCGAAGGCGAGAACAGCGCCACGAAGTGACGGCGGCCCCCGACCAGGCAGATCGAGCCGATCGTACGGTAGCCGCTCTTGGCCTGGCCGTGCCGCGACGCGAAGTTCGTCTGCAGGACGAATCCGAGCAGGCCCTGCTTGTCGCGCCACCTGCCGGTGCTCAACAGCTCGCGATGCCGGTAGGGCTGCAGCCCGAGCCCGCGGAACTCGGGCAGAGTGAGAGCCGCGTAGTTGTAGAGGAACCGTGACGGCACCGAGACCACGAGGCCGGGGACCAGCTCGGGCCGCCCCATCGTGTGCGCCCAGGTGTACCCGGCGAGCTCGCCGTCGACGAAGCTGAGCAGGCAGGAGTCGCCCGCGCGGAACGCGTCGAGCCGGCCCGGGTGCATGTCGAGCCGGGGGTCGGGCTGCATGGCCTCGAGCTCGGGGAGCGTGGCCAGGTGCGAGCTGAGTCGCGCGGTGCGCGCCGGGTCGAGCGGCCGCAGGCGCTCGCGGTCGAGGACGATGATGTTCAGCCACTCGAGCCGCATCACCGTGTTCGCCAGCCGGTACAGCGCGTGCTGCCCCGCGGCGAGGGTGCCGAAGCGCCGGCGCATGTTGCTGATGGCAGCCGCCCCGGGGACTGTGAACTCGGTCATGGCGCCGTCTCCTGTTCGGTCGAGAGCAGGCGCAGGCGCGCGCTGCCCGCGGCGATGGCGCGCCCCGCCTCGTCGTGCATGCGCAGCTCGCACTCGGCGTAGCGTTCGCCGCCTGAAGTCTCCACGGCCACCACGTCGCCCGCGCAGCGCAGCGCCCTGCCGGGCAGCGCCGACTGCGTCACCCGCCACGATACGTTGCCGACCTCGGCCGAGTCGCCGGCCCACTCGGTGAGCAGCCGCGCGAAGAAGCTGCCGATCAGCGCGCGCTGCACGACGACGTCGGGCAGGCCCTCAGAGAGCGCGGCGTCCTTGTCGTAGTGGATGTGATGGCGGTTCCAGGTGGCCGCGCTGAACATGAAGATCTGCCGGCGATCGGGAGTGACGACCAGCTCGGGGATCGGCGCGGGGAGCCGGAGCCGCTCCCAATCTGAGGCGCTCAGGGGCATGACGGCCTCAGACCCGCTTGATGAACGTGGCCGTCTCGCAGGCTACCGGTGCGCCGCCCTCGTCGTCGAAGCGCGTCTCGACGACCACGAGGTACAGCAGGCCGCTCCTGCCCCGCTTGGTGGAGATGCCTTTGAGCTGCGACGTGACGGTGATCGTCTCACCCGCTCGCACGAGCCGGTGGACGGTGTAGTCGCTGCCCCCGCCGACCGTGCGCTGCGCCGGGATCGGCACGCTGAGCTCGAGCGGCGAGCCGTCGGGCGGCAGGCTCTCGGGCGGCACGTCGTCGTAGGCGAGCGCCTGACAGAACAGCGGCGGAGCGACGATCGCGCCGTGCCGTGTCGTGCGCGCGTAGGCCTCGTCGAAATGGACGGCATCGGTGGCCCCGATCGCCTGCGCGAAGCGCCGGATATCGTGGCTCGTCACGGTGCGCTGGCGCACCTTGGCGACGCCGATGAGTGCGCGGGCCGCTGCCGGGATCGAGTCCTCGTCCATGGCGTCACCCTATCATCAGGTCATCGGGGCGGCGCCCGGGGGCGTTTCGCGCCAACAGTGCCCGGCGCACCAGCCCGGTGCTAGGATTCGCTCGCTCTGCGACAATCGGGGGGGATCGCCGTGACCGTGAAGACAGTGGGCATCGACGCCATGGCCTTTCACGGCCCCGGCAGTTACCTCGACATGGTCGAGCTTGCGCTGGCGCGCGGCGTCGAGCCGGCCAAGTACGTCAAGGGCCTCGGGCAGACCGCGATGGCGGTGCCGACGCCCTGCGAAGACACGGTGAGCCTGGCGATCTCCGCCGGGCGCAAGGCGCTCCAGAACTTCGACATCGACCCGCTCGAGATCGGCACGCTCGTCGTGGGCACCGAGACCGGGGTCGACTACAGCAAGCCGGTGGCGACCTACGTCCACGAACACCTCGGTCTGCCCCGCAACTGTCGCAGCGTCGAGACCAAGCACGCCTGCCTCGGAGGACTCGCCGGCCTGACCCTGGCCATGGACTGGATCTCAGCCGGGCGCGCCCGCGGCCGCAAGGCGCTCATCG
>CAVWIH010000038.1:0-10513 GCA_963755025.1 uncultured Actinomycetes bacterium | reverse complement strand
CTGGGCTAGGCGCTTCGCGGACCGCCGGCCGGCTTTCGCCGGCCGGCGGTCCGCCCCCTAGCCCCCGCCCGGAGCCCGGCGGTCCGCCGTCTTCGCCCGCCGCCCCGGAGCTCGGGCGGCCGCCGTCTTCAGCCGCCGCCCGGAGCCCGGGGAAGAGGGGGTCGCGTGCCCGTGCGCGCGACCGGCTGGCGAGAAACGTTTAGCGAGAGCCTGCTCGGATGCATGGGCTTATCCGATGGAGGCGCCGCTCGGCGCCGCCGAAGGGGGGTGGGCGATGACCGTTCCACTTCAACGGGCGCCGCGCGACTCACGCCGACGCCTCACCCTGTGGTCGATCGCGACCGTGTTCGTGATCGCCATGGTGGGCCTGCTGGCCGCGTGCGGCAGCAGCAACAACAGCAGCAGCAACAGCAGCTCGTCGAGCACCCGAGTGCCGCGAGCACGACGGTCGCCGGCGTGCCGGTCACCGTCGACCCGTCGCTCAAGGCGATGCTGCCCTCCGGCACTACGTCGGTGCGCGTCGCCGCCGACATCCCGTACCCGCCGTGGGAAGCCTACGTGAGCCCCACGAGCAAGCAGCCCACGGGCTTCGACTACGACCTCTCGCAGGCCATAGGCGCCGTGATCGGCATTCCGGTCTCGTTCAACGAGCAGCCGTTCAGCAGCATCATCCTGTCGATCAAGGCGAACAAGAACCAGGTCGCCATGTCCGACATGTACGACAACGCCGTGCGCGAGAAGGTGCTCAGCTTCGTCGACTACGCCAAGGACACGACGTCGATCATCGTGCTCAAGGGTAACCCCAAGGGCATCACGAGCCTCGACAGCCTCGCCGGCAAGACCGTCGCCGTCGAGACCGGCACTACCCAGCAGGTGCTGCTGCAGACCCTGAACAAGCAGTTCGCCAGCTCGGGCAAGCCCCAGATGAACATCCTAACGCTGCCCGACCAGCCCTCGGCGCTGCTCGCCATCAAGAGCGGCCGGGCCGTGGGCGACCTCACCGACCATTCCACGGCCGGCTACATCGCCCGCACGACCAACAACGGCAACACCTTCCAGCTGGCCACCGACCCGGCGAACCCCGACGGCTACTCTCCGCAGCTCGTCGGCGCCGGCATCCTCAAGAGCAACACGCAGCTCATCGCCGTGTGGCAGAAGGCGCTGCAGGACCTGATCAACTCGGGAGCCTACGGCAAGCTCGTCACCAAGTACGGCCTGGTGCCGGTGACGTCGGCGCAGATCAACCAGGGCGCCGCGCCGGTCAGCGCCAGCCCCAGCCCCTGAGCGGGGCCCGGTGCCTGACATGGCAGACGTAGGTCCATCACCTGCGGGGGCGGGCGGCGGCGACGCCGCCCGCCCCGAGGCGATCAAGGCGATCCCCATTCGGCACTGGGGTCGCTGGATCAGCGCGGTCGTCATCGTCTACGTGGCGATCGCGCTGGTCGTCTCGCTCTCAAGAACCCCAACACCGAGCTGTCGGTCATCAAGCAGTACCTGTTCTCGTCACTCGTGCTGCACGGCTGCGTGGTGACGCTCTACGTCACCTTCGTCTCGATGGCCATAGGCATAGTCGGCGGCACGCTCCTCGCCGTCATGCGCCTGTCGGCGAACTACATCCTCAAGGGCGTCTCGGGTTTCTACATCTGGTTCTTCCGCGGCACGCCGGTCCTGGTGCAGATCCTCTTCTGGGGCTACATCGGGGCCGAGTACCCGAAGGTGTTCGTCGGCCTGCCCTTCACGCACCTCGTCTTCGGTTCGTTCTCGGCGAACGTGATCGGCGGGGCGGTGGCCGGCATCCTGGCCCTGGGTCTGAACGAGGCGGCCTACACGGCCGAGTTCGTGCGCGCCGGCATCATCTCGGTCGACGCCGGCCAGACCGAGGCGGCGGAGTCGCTGGGCATGTGCCCGGCGCTCACCATGCGGCGCATCGTGCTGCCGCAGGCCATGCGAGTGATCATCCCCGCCATGGGCAACGAGACGATCTCGATGCTCAAGACGACGTCGCTGCTCGGCGTCATCGCCGGTCACGAGCTCATGACGAACGTCGAGATCGTCTACTCGCAGACCTTCCAGCATATTCCGCTGCTGATCGTCGCCTCCCTGTGGTACCTCTTCTTCACGACGCTCATGACGATCGGCCAGCATTACCTCGAGGCGTACTTCGGCAAGGGCTTCGGCGCGCAAGAGACCGAGGCCGCCGAGAAGCGCGCCGAGCGAAGGGCGGCGAAGGCCCATGGCTGACGAGCTGACGATCGCCGTCGACACCGGCCTCACCGCCGGCCAGCCCATGGTCAAGGCCGAGCAGGTGTGGAAGAGCTTCGGCAGGCTCGACGTGCTCAAGGGCATCGACTTTCAGGTCATGCCGCAGGAGACCTACGTGCTGCTGGGGCCGAGCGGCGGCGGCAAGTCCACGCTGCTGCGCTGTATCAACCACCTCGAGAAGATCAACGCCGGACGCCTCTGGGTGGCCGGCGAGCTCATGGGCTACCGCCAGCGCGGCGATGTCCTGCACGAGATGCCGGCCCGCGACGTCTCGCGCCAGCGCTCGCACATAGGCATGGTCTTTCAGCGCTTCAACCTGTTCCCGCACATGACGGCCATCGAGAACGTGATGGAGGCGCCCATCCGGGTGCAGCACGTGCCGCGCAAGCAGGCCGACAAAGAGGCCGAAGAGCTGCTGCGCATGGTCGGCCTCGGCGAGAAGCTCGACACCTACCCGGCGCAGCTCTCGGGCGGCCAGCAGCAGCGCGTGGCGATCGCCCGGGCCCTGGCCATGCACCCCAAGCTCATGCTCTTCGACGAGCCCACCAGCGCGCTCGACCCCGAGCTCGTCGGCGAGGTCCTCGACGTCATGAAGCGTCTGGCCCGCGAGGGCATGACGATGATCGTCGTGACCCACGAGATCGGCTTCGCCAAAGAGGTCGCCGACGGCGTGGCCCTCATGGACGGCGGCGTGATCGTCGAGAAGGGCCCGCCCAGCGAGGTCCTGGTCAACCCCCGCGAAGAGCGCACCAAGCTGTTCCTCTCCAAGGTGCTCGCGTAGCTCATGCGGGGCGGCCGTACGTCGCCCCCCTTCTTCGCCACCCCCCCTCCGCGCCTCCCGACCCCCGCGCCCCCCCCCACCCCCCGGCAACGGTTTATCACTGTCGACACAGGGTCAATGTCACCGGAAAGCGCAGTTGATCGAAAACCATCCGACGACGAGGGGAACGATGGCACGCCAATGCGTCGATTGCCGCGATTTCCCCAGCGAGAGTGGCTGCGACCTGACGATCTGTAGCGCTAACGAAGAGCACCTTATCGACGCCGCCGTGATCCACGCCCAGACGGTGCACGGCGAGACGGACTCCCAGCAGTTGCGCGAAGACACGCGCCGGTCGCTGAAGCCCGAGAGCAGCCTGAGCCACGCGGCGTAGGCCGCGTGGCCGGGCCTTGTGCCGGGGCCGACGCCCCGGCCCAAAAGACGACGAACGCCAACGCGAGGAGCGGCGGCCGCCCGTGAGGGCGGCCGCCGCTCCTCGCGTTGGTCAGGCGGCCCTCGCCACGCCGCGGCGCCGGCGCGCGTCGCAGCGTCGCGTCAGGCGGCCTTCGCCATGCCGGCAGGTTGAAGCGCGACGCCGCCGACTCGCCCTCGTCGAACTGGATGAGCACGAAGGGCTCGCCGCCGATCGTGTAGGCGTCGTGGCCGGCCGGGATCATGAACGCGTCGCCGGGGCCGATCTCGAAGCTCGAGCCGTCGCTCAAGTCGACGTGGATGTTGCCCGAGAGGGCGTAGCCCACGTGCGTGTCGTAGCAGACGGGAGCGCCCATGCGCTCGGAGAACCGCCAGCCCGGCGGGTAGCTGGCGCGCTTGACCTTGAGGTCGCCGAGCTGCACCACGTCGATCTCTACGCCGTTCTTCGAGAAGTGGTCGTCGGGCTTGTACAGCGACCTGGCTGAACCGCCGTTCACGGTCGTCATAAGGACCTCCGTCGTCGCGTGAGCGATCGCCTCTGCGCCGACCATCGCACAGGGTGGGCACCCTGTGCAGGTGCCTTTCCGCCGCCCTCGGCGGGGGTAACCGTTTGCGCCGACCTGAAGGGGTTTGCGCCCCGTGGTAGTATTTGTTCGGGATGTCCGCAACTTGACTTCCCTGGACTGGAGCCTATAGTCCCCATGTGTCCGAGCCACGCTCCACGCCACTTCCGGCCGTGTTCTCTTAACCCCCGCAGGGTGAATTTGTGATCGTCTTCGAGAACGTCTCGAAAATGTACGACCAGAACGTGCCCGGCATGATGGACGCCTCGTTCCACATCGAAAAGGGCGAGTTCGTCTTTTTGGTGGGACCGTCGGGCTCGGGCAAGTCCACGCTCATCAAGCTCGTGCTCAAGCAGCTCGAGCCCACCGACGGCCGTATCCTCGTGGCCGGGCGCAACCTGCACACCCTGCGCAGCAGCAAGGTGCCGCTCCTGCGGCGCAACATCGGCTGCGTCTTTCAAGATTTCAAGCTGCTGCCCAACAAGACCGTCTACGAAAACGTCGCCTACGCGCTCGAGGTCGTCGGCGAGCACCGTCGCTCCATTCGTCGCAAGGTGCCCGAGATCCTCAACCTGGTCGGCCTGGCCGACAAGACCAACAGCCTGCCGCACGAAGTCTCGGGCGGCGAGCAGCAGCGGGTCTCGGTGGCGCGCGCCTTCGTCAACCACCCGCCGCTCCTGCTGGCCGACGAACCGACCGGCAACATCGACCCCGAGACCTCGATCGGCATCATGCAGCTCCTGCTGCGCATCAACCGCACCGGCACCACCGTGGTCATCGCGACCCACGACCGCGAGATGGTCGACCGCATGCGGCGGCGCGTCATAGCGCTCGACGGCGGCCGCCTGGTGCGCGACGAACGTCGGGGGGTGTACGACAGTGAGACTTAACTTCTTCCTCTCCGAGGCCGTCGAATCGCTGCGGCGCAACTGGGTCATGACCATCGCCAGCGTGCTCACCGTGCTGGTCACCATGGCCATCCTGGGCGTCGTGCTGGTCACCGACAAGAACCTGAAAGAGGGCACGACGAGCCTCACCAACCGGGTCGAGGTCGAAGTCTTCGTCAAGGGCGCGCCGCCCCAGCAGGCCTCCATCGACGCCCTGCGCGCCAAGATCGCCGCCATGCCCGAGGTCAAGAACTTCACCTACGTCTCGCAGGCCCAGGCGCTGCAGAACCTCAAGAACATGCTCGGCAAGAACGCCGACCAGATCATCAACAACCTGCAGAGCAACCCGCTGCCGGCCTCGTACAAGATCTTCGTCAAGAACCCCAACGACGTCGACGCGGTGGCCGCGCGCTTCTTCAACGACCCCAACGTCGACAACGACCCGGGCACCACCGACGGCGTGAGCTATGCCAAACAGACGGTGCGCAACCTGCTCGGTACGGTCAACCTCATCGAAAAGGCGATGTGGGTGGTCACGGTGCTGTTCGCCCTGGCGGCCATCCTGCTCACCTCGACCACCGTGCGCCTGTCCATCTTCGCCCGGCGTCGCGAGGTCGAGATCATGCAGCTCGTGGGGGCGACCAACTGGTTCATCCGCTGGCCGTTCATCCTCGAAGGCTTCATCACCGGGCTCCTCGGCTCGTTCGTCGCCGCGCTCGCGGTGTGGGGCGCCAACGTGGTCGTCTACAACTGGATCCACAGCTCCAAGCTCGACTTTCTGCGGCCCATCAAGTACCCGCTGGTCGCGCAGTCGGGCTCGTGGCCGCTCGGCCTCATCCCCACGCTGGTGCTGGTCGGCGCCGTGCTGGGCGCGCTCGGCAGCGCGCTGGCCCTGCGCCGCTACCTGCGAGTCTGAGCCGACCGCGCCGGCCCGGGCGAGCCGGCGCCGGGGCTCGATACCGCCGGCGCGCGACCGGCGCTCGCGCTTGATACCGCGCCGACCGCGGGGCTACCATGGTCGTTCATGCGTCCGCTCCTCGCCATCCTTGCCTTCGTCCTCGTCGTGCTCGCGGTCTTCGCCGCGTTCGTGGCGGGCTACACGCTGCGCGGCGACTCCGGAAGCGGCCCCGCAAGCGGCGCCGCGGTCAGCGCGAGCAGCCTCGACGCGCTCATCGTCAAAGAGCTCCAGGCTCACTACTACAAGCCGGTCGACGCGGCGCGCCTCGAGCGCACCGGCGTGACCGCCACGCTCGCCTCGCTGCACGACCCCTATACCGTCTACCTCACCCCCGCGCAGAGCCAGGCGCTCACCGAGTCGCTCTCGGGCAGCTACTCGGGCATAGGCGCCGAGTTCGACAAGCGCGGCGCCAAGCTGGTCGTCACGCGCGTCTTCAGCGGCTCGCCGGCCAAGGCCGCGGGCCTGGCGGCGGGCGACTGGATCGTGGCCGTCGACGGCGTCGCGGTGGGCGGCCAGTCGGCCGACGCCGCGGCGGCGCGCATCAAGGGCGTCGAGGGCACTCGCGTGACGCTGAGCGTGCGCACCGCCGGCAAGGGCAAGGCGCACGCCGTCACGCTCACGCGCCGCCAGATCGCCGCTCCCGAGACGACCAGCAGGCTCATCCACAAGGGCGGCGACACGATCGGCTACATCTACGTGCCGGCCTTCGCCACCGGCGTCGGGGCGGCCGTGGGCCGCGACGTCGCCGCGCTGCGCGCCAAGGGCGCCCGCGCCTTCGTGCTCGACCTGCGCTACGACCCGGGCGGCTACATCACCGAGGCCTGCAGCGTGTCGAGCGACTTTCTCTCGGGCGGCGTCGTGGTCACCACGCACGGGCTCCACGAGCCCACCCATATCTACCGGGCGACGGGCCGGCCCGCGACCCGGCAGCCGCTCGTCGTGCTGGTCAACCACTGGTCGGCGAGCGCCTCAGAGATCACGGCCGGGGCTCTCCAGGACCACCATCGCGCCACCATCATCGGCACGCGCACCTACGGCAAGGCGGTCGCCCAGACCAACTTCGCGCTGCCCGGGGGCGCCACACTGCACATGACGATCGCCGGCTACCTCACGCCGAACGGACGCGATATCAACCACAAGGGCATCACTCCCAGTGTGACTGTCGTCGACAACGCCAAGACGCCCCGTGACGAGGCGCTGGACCGGGCGGTGCAGTACCTTGTCAGCGGCCACTAGACAGAGCCACGTGGGCGCGGCGCCCGGCGGCGCCCGCAGGGCGGCGCCATGAGCCGCCTGCCCGTGCTGCCGCCGGCCATGCTCGCCGCCCGCGTGGCGCGCTGGGGCAAGTTCTGGTCGCTCGAGCCGCTGTTCGGCGACGAGCGCGGCTTTCTGGTGGCGCGCGGCGGACGCGCGCCCCACGTCGACGACGTCGTGCTGGCCGTGCCGGCCAAACGCAACCGCATGATGATCGTCGAGGTGCTGGGCACCACGCGCGACCTGCCGGCCGTGCTCAAGGGGCTCGAAGTCTCGCAGGGCGTGAGCCGCGAGTTCCCCGCCGAGGCGCGCGACGAGGCCATCGCGCTCGCCCGCGGCGCACGCCGCCTGGCCGACGACCCGCGCCGCGACCTCGCCGACCTGCCCACCTTCACCATCGACCCCGACAGCGCGCGCGACTTCGACGACGCCATCTCGGTGCGCGCCGAGGGCGCCGGTTACCGCGCCTGGGTGCACATCGCCGACGTGTCGTTCTTCGTGGCGCCCGACGGCCCCATCGACACCGAGGCGCGCCGCCGCACCGCCAGCCTCTACCTGCCGCTCTGGGCCGAGCCGATGCTGCCCGCCGAGCTCTCGTCGGGCCTGTGCAGCCTGGTCGAGGGCGAGCCGCGCAAGACCGTCACGGTCGAGTTCACCTTCGACGCCGAGGGCCGGCGCACGTCGGTGTCGTTCTACCGCTCGACGATCGTGAGCGACAACCGGCTCACCTACGGCGCCGTCGACGGCGTGCTCGCCGACGGCGCGGCCTCGCCGTGCGAGCCGGCCCTCGTAAGCCACCTGCTGCTGGCCGCCGAGCTCGCCGGCAAGCTGCGCGCCGCGCGCTTCGCGCGCGGCGCCCTGCAGATCGGCTCGTTCGAGCCCGAGTACCGCTTCGACGCGCGCGGCGAGCTGGTAGCCGCCGAGGCAGCGCCTCGAGAGCCCCTCGCACGGCCTGGTCGAGGAGTTCATGCTGGCCGCCAACGAGGCCGTCGCCCAGTTCCTCGACGGCCGTCACGCGCGCGCCGTGTACCGCGTGCACGAGCCCCCCGACCCGTCGGCCACCGAGGGCCTGCTCGACGCCATGGCCGAGCTCGACGTGCCCACGCCGCGCTTTCCGGGCGGCCACTCGGCGACCGCGCCCGACGTCGCCGGCGCGCTGCGCCGGCTCTCCGAGACGCTGCCCAAGCTGAGCGCCCGCGAGAAGCGCGGCCGCCTGGCGTTTCCGCAGCTGCTGCTGCGCTCCCTCAAACAGGCGCGCTACGACCCCGAGAACCTGGGCCACTTCGGCCTGGCGAGCACCGGCTACCTGCACTTCACGTCGCCCATCCGCCGCTACGCCGACCTGGTCGTGCACCGCGCCCTGCTGGCCCGCCTCGGCGACCGCGGCCTCGAGCTCAGCCCGGGCGAGCTCTCCGACGTGGCCGCGCGCTGCTCGACCATGGAGCGCACCATCTCCAAGCTCGAGCTCAAGGCCGACGACATCGCCCTCGCCTTTCTGCTCGACCGCCGCCTGCACGACGAGGGCTGGGACAGCCAGTTCGACGGCGAGATCATCGGCCTCATCGGCGGCGGCGCCTTCGTGCACTTCGGCGGCTCGTTCGAGGGCTTCGTGCCCATCCGCAACCTGGGCGACGAGTACCTCACCGAGAGCCGCTTCGGCACGGCGCTCGTGGGCGCGAGCGGCCGCCGTTTTCGCCTGGGCGACCCTATCCGCGTGCGCGTGGTGCGCGTCGACCGCGTAGCGGGCAAGGTCGAGCTCGTGCCGGTGGGTTCGCGGGCCGACTTAGACGACGAACGGCGCAGCGACCGGCCACGCACGCGACCCGCGCCGCGCCGCACCGGCGCCGCCACCTCGGCCCACGGACCGCGACGGCCGGCGCCGCCACGGTCGACCGGCAAGCGCAAAGGACGATAGGTTGTACACAGCATGAAAGCAGCCGACGACAACACGCGGCCGATCGCCGCCAACCGCAAGGCCTTCCACGACTACTTCGTCGAAGACAAGCTCGAGGCCGGCATCGTGCTGGTGGGCACCGAGGTCAAGTCGGCGCGCCAGGGCCGGGTGAACCTGCGCGACAGCTACGCCGAGGTGCGCGAGGGCGAGGTCTACCTGGTCGGCGCCCACATCAGCCCCTACGAGCAGGGCAATCTCGCCAACCACGAGCCCCTGCGGGCGCGCAAGCTGCTGCTCCACGTGAACGAGATCGCCCGCCTGCAGCAGAAGATCAACGAACGCGGCTACACCCTGGTGCCCACCCGCATGTACTTTCGCGGCAGCCGGGTGAAGGTCGAGATCGCCCTGGCGCACGGCAAGAAGCAGTACGACAAGCGCGCCGACCTGGCCAGCCGCGACGCCCAGCGCGACGTCGAGCGCGCCCTGCGCCACCGCGACGAAGGCTGAGGCCGGCCGACCCAAACCGGATTAGAAGCCGCGCCCCGCGGCTATCTCTCCAACCGCGCAGTGACCTGAAGCCGGGCCGGAGGAGAGATGGACAAACTGACCGATACGCAGCGCGACGACGCCCTCACGCGACTGAGCGACTGGCAGGCGCAAGGCGACGCCATCGTGCGCACCTTCAAGTTCCGCGACTTCGTGCGCGCGATCGACTTCGTGAACGCCGTGGCTGAGATGGCCGAAGAGGTCAACCACCACCCCGACATCGACATCCGCTACAACCGGGTGACGATCGCACTGACCACACACGACGCCGGGGGGTTGACGCGGGCCGACATCGAGCTGGCGGCAGGGATCGACGACCTGGCCGACGCGGCCTGAAGCGGGCCCGTCCGGTCTGCGGCGCAAGTCCGGTCCGCCGCGTCTGGTCTCAAACGCGTTCGAATGACTCGCGGCGCATCGGGTGAGGCGCCCTCAAAAGGGCGCCCACCCTACCGGGGTCGCTCCGGGCGGGGTAAGCGTCTCTGGTCGGAGCTGTCTCGGTCCCGGTCCAGCAGCTCACCTTGGGAGCGCACCACCTCGCAGACCGACCGTCGACACTCACCCCGCCCTGCGCTCCCGGGCGGCGGCAGGGCGGGAGGCCTCGTTTCGAGGTGCGCTCGCGGTCTCGCGGCGGCTGAGCCAAGGGCGCGGCGGGCGGCTGCGCCGCCGCGCGCCTGACGCCGCGGCGACCAACGCTCGACGCGGCCTGGGCTATGAAGCCGCGAACGGGCTCGGGCTGGGGCTGCGCCCGGCCCTCGCTTGAAAAAGCGCGCGGGGGCGACGGCGCGGCGCGGGGGCGGGGCATGGCCGGGGGGTGCGCAAAGGTGCTAGACTGCGCGCGTTGCCCTCGTAGCTCAGGGGATTAGAGCGCGCGCCTCCGGAGCGCGAGGTCGAAGGTTCGAATCCTTCCGGGGGCACCAACGTCGTCACGTCACGCCGCCCGGCGCCCCTTCTTCTCTC
>CAVWIH010000037.1:0-69200 GCA_963755025.1 uncultured Actinomycetes bacterium | reverse complement strand
TGATCCCCAGGGCGAACACCGGCGGGACGCCAGGAAAACCCACCGTCTGGTTCAAGGCCATGGCGAACACGGTGCACAGGCCCAGGAGCATCCCGATGGCCGGGACGATCCCGAGCAGTTCCTTGAAGGTCGGCGCCGGGCGGGTCCCGGGCTGGGAAGGCTCCAGGGGGATCGGGACGACCCGCACGCCCAGGTTGTGGCGGATGGCCTCATGGGCCCGGGCTTGTTCCAGCCGTTCCCATGGGCCCCGGGGCTGCTCGTGCCCATCACCACCAGGGCCGCCTGGTGCTGGGACCCTATTTCAATAATCCCTTCACTTACCGTCGACGCCTCCACCCAGGCCGTCGTGGCGCCCAGGCTGCTGGCTTCCTGGAGCCAGACCCGCGCCTGTTCCTCCTCGTCGGGGGTCTCCCAGTCCGGGACCGCCACGTGCACGGCGATCCAGGGCCGGTCCAGTTCCCGGGCCATGCGCACGCCGGTGTGCACCAGCCTCAGGGTCCAGCTGTCGGAACCCAGGGCCACCAGGATGGGATCGGCCACGGCGGGCGCATGTTCGGGCAGGGGACGCTCCTAGGTTGACAGCAACAAAATCAGTCTGAGGCAAGGCAAGGGGCCGCGCTAGTTGGCGGCCCCTTGCTGAATGACCTGGTTCCGCCCCTAGAGGGTGTAGGCTTCCTCCCCGTGCAGGGTGACGTCCAGCCCCATCTCCTCCTCGTGTTCGGTGACCTTCACCGCCGTGACCCGGTCGATGAGCCACAGCGCGGCATAGCTGAACAGGAAGGCATAGGCCATGGTGATGGCCACGCTGAGGACCTGGAACAGGAAGAAGGTCACCCCGCCCCGCAGCAGGCCGTCCGCGCCGCCCTGGTTCCAGAGGGTGGTGGCGAAGATGCCGGTGCAGATGCAGCCGGTCACGCCGCCCACGCCATGAACGCCCCACACGTCCAGCGCGTCATCCAGGCGCAGGTGGTTCTTCAGCTCGATGGCCAGGTAGCAGACCGTGGTGACGATCACCCCGATGGCAGACCGCGCCGGTGGGGCTCACGTAGCCGGCGGCGGGGGTGATGGCCACAAGGCCGGCCACCGCGCCCGTGAGCAGGCCGACGAACTTGGGCTTCTTCTCGAAGATCCAGGCCATGAACAGCCAGGTGATGGCGGCCACCGAGGCGCAGATGTCGGTGTTGGCGAAGGCCACCAGGGTGGTCTTGTCGCACTGCAGTTCACTGCCGGCGTTGAACCCGTACCAGCCGAACCACAGCAGGGCGGCACCCAGGGCCACGAACGGAATGTTGTGCAGTCCCTTGTCCATGATCCGGCGCCTGCCCACGTAGAGCACCGAGGCCAGGGCGGCGAAGCCGGCGGTGGTGTGCACCGCCGTGCCGCCGGCGAAGTCGAGCACGCCCCACTTGGCGAACAGGCCATTGCCCCAGACCATGTGCGCCGCCGGGAAGTAGACGCAGAACAGCCACAGGGTGAGGAAGATCATGTAGGCCGGGAACTTGACCCGGTTGGCGAAGGCCCCGGTGATGAGCGCCGGGGTGATGATGGCGAACATCATCTGGTACACGAACAGCACCAGCAGCGACATGGTGTAGGCGCTGGGAGTGTTGGCGTTGACCGTGATGAGGGTATCGGGCCTGACGCCGTGCAGGAAGGCGTAGTGCAGGTTGCCGATCACCCCGCCCTCGCCGCCGCTGAACACCAGGGAGAAGCCGCAGGCCCACCACAGGAACGTAGTCCAGCCCATGGACACGAAGCTCTGGATCATGATGGCCAGCACGTTCTTTCGGCTGACCAGTCCGCCGTAGAAGAAGGCCAGCCCCGGGGTCATGATCATGACCAAGGCGGCGGAAACTAGCATGAATGCTATATTTCCGGTATCTAAGGGATTCGGCGTCATCTCGGACTCCTCTTAAGTAGGGTGAAACAGTGACGGGCCGGCCGGGAGCCGGTCATCAGGTTGAAGGGGGCTTTGCAAACCTAACCAGTCCGTTCGGCCAGCAGGCACATCACCAAAGGATAGGTTGGACCCTACCACATCACCGTCTAATAGGCCGAACGAAAAATAGAAAACCCTTTAGATGTGACCTAAATCGCAATCTTTCCTTCGTGTTCAAGGGCTCTGGACAGAGGCGGCATGGAGATGCTTCCCATACCTGAAATACTTTTGGCAAAATTTAATTAACTCTTTTATTTTGTTCATTTAATTCATAAAAATTAAGATTGAACATCGCAGTCGTAAATATATTTTGACTTTACTAGGTTTATTTTTTCTTTATTATAGTTTATTCGATTTTATTTAATTTTTAATTACGACAAAACAAAAATTATTTATAAAAAAATTCAAAGATAATATTTATTTTATTATGGATTCGTCGATCTTTTTCTACGTGAATGCAAAATCTTTATTTCAAACGGCTTAGAAAAAAGACAAACAACACGCTGATCGGATGATTTGCATCACATCTTTTTTTTCTCCGATCCAGCCTGCATTTCGTCTTTATACTTGGTATACAGGATTTTTACGTGTTCTTTATGAGCTTGGTTCAACGTGGAGGGATCCCTCCTCCCAACCCTCGGGATGGCCTCCAGCCGACCCCTTCTGGCCGGTAGAGGGCCCGGACGTTCCCAGGGCATGCCCGCCCGGACGGACCCAAAAGACCCGCAGGCGTGGCTTCCGCCCAGCCCATCACCTCTCCTTCCGCTCTTCACCCACCCTTCCCTTCCCATTTTCCCCAAGGAGGTTCTCCGTGCTCCCCCAGATCAACACCGGCAATACCGGTTTCATGCTCGTGTGCGCGGCCCTGGTGCTGTTCATGACTCCAGGGCTGGCGTTCTTCTATGGCGGCCTCGTGCACCGGAAGAACGTCCTGGGCGTCATGATCCAGAGCTTCGTGTCCATGGCCTGGACCACGGTGCTGTGGATCGCCTTCGGCTACTCCATGAGCTTCGGCCCGACCGTCGGCGGCATCTTCGGCAACCCGTTCGCCCATCCGTTCCTGTACGGCATCCACCTGAACAGCTTGTTCCAGAACAACGCCGGCCTGGGCATCCCCACCCTGGTGCACGTGGCCTACCAGATGATGTTCGCCATCATCACCCCGGCCCTCATCACCGGCGCCTTCGCCAACCGGGTGACCTTCAAGGCCTACCTGTGGTTCCTGACCGCCTGGCTGATCTTCGTGTACTTCCCGTTCTGCCACATGCTCTGGTCCCCGGAAGGCATCCTGGACAAGTGGGGCTGCCTTGACTTCGCCGGCGGCATCGTGGTGCACAACACCGCCGGCCTGGCGGCCCTGGCTTCGGTGCTCTACGTGGGCAAGCGCAAGATCATCGACACCATCCCCCACAGCATCCCCGTGGTCGCCCTGGGCACCGGCATGCTCTGGTTCGGCTGGTACGGCTTCAACGCCGGCAGTGAGTTCGGGGTGGATTCGGTCACCTGCGCGGCCTTCCTCAACACCAGCATCGCCGCCTCCTTCGCCGGCTTCACCTGGCTGGTGGTGGAATGGTCGAACTCCAAGCAGCCCAAGCTCCTGGGCCTGCTCACCGGCTCCGTGGCCGGCCTGGCCACCATCACTCCCTGCGCGGGCTACGTGGCTCCCGGCTCCGCCGCCCTCATCGGCATCTGCGCCGGCGTGGTCTGCTTCTACGCGGTGGCGCTGAAGAACAGCATGGGCTGGGACGACGCCCTGGACGTCTGGGGCGTGCACGGCGTGGGCGGCTTCATCGGCATCCTCCTCCTGGGCCTGTTCGCCGACAAGGCCTGGAACCCGGCGATGGCCACCAACGGCCTGCTCACCGGCGGCGGCTTCAGCTTCTTCGGCAAGCAGGTGGCCGCCGTGGTCATCTCCTCCTCTGGGCCTTCCTGCTTCACCTACGGCATGCTGTGGGTCATCGACCGCATCACCCCGGTGAAGGTCGGCGAGGGCGTGGAAGAGGCCGGCCTGGACCAGGGCCTGCACGGCGAGACCGCCTACACCGGCGGCCTGTAGTCGACCGCCCTGCCGTTTCCGCGGGGGGCAAGCCAGCCTGCCGGCCGGTTTCCCCCCGCGGTCGCTTTATTACAAGCTTGACCCCGGCTGGAACTTAACCTGAGGCAAAGGGCAATTGGAGCGACTCGCGACCCAGATGTGATAAATTACTTGGCCGACGCCCAGCGGAGGGAGGAATGCCTTTGGCCCACCCGGTCACCTGCAACGCCAACCGCGCCCTCACCGCCGCCCAACGCCTGAAACTCCTGCGCATCATCTATGCGTCCCGCCGCATCGACGACCGGGAGATCGCCGGCAAGCGCCAGAACAAGGTGTTCTTCCAGATCAACGGCGCCGGCCACGAGGCGGTGCAGGCGGCGGCGGCCCTGTGCCTGCGCCCCGGGCGGGACTGGTTCTTCCTGTACCTACCGGGACCGGGCCCTGGCCTATGGGCTGGGCGTGACCGCACAGGCCATGTTCCTGGCCTCGGTGGGCTCCGGGCTGGACCCGGCCAGCAGCGGCCGGCAGATGCCCAGCCACTGGTGCGACCCGCGCCTGAACATCTTCACCACCTCCAGCCCCACCGGCTCCCAGTGCCTGCAGGCGGCGGGGGCCGCGGAAGCGCTCCTGCGGGCCCGTCAGGGCGGGCTGGAGGAGCGGCTGGGCATGGAGCCGGACGAAGTGGTGCTGGCGAGCCTGGGGGACGGCGCAGCCGCCGAAGGGGAATTCTGGGAGAGCCTCAACGCGGCGGTGAACCTGCGGCTGCCCCTGGTGTTCCTGGTCCAGGACAACGGCTACGCCATCTCGGTGCCCACGGACGTCCAGTATCCCGGAGGCAACGTGGCGGCCCTGCTGAAGGGCTGGGAAGACCACGGGCTGCTGGTGGTGGACGCGGTGGACGGGCTGGACCCCATCGCCAGCTTCGAGGCCATGGCCCTTGCCGTGGACCACGCCCGCGCCCGGCGCGGCCCGGCCCTGGTGCGGGCCCGGGTGATCCGCCCGTACTCCCACTCCCTCTCGGACGACGAGCAGCTCTACAAGACCGCCGCACAGCGCGCCGAGGAAGGCAGGCGGGACCCCTTCACCGCCTATCCCGCCCGCCTCCTGGAACTGGGGGACCTCACCGCCGCCGGCCTGGAGCAGATGAAGGCGGAGGTCCAGGGGGAAGTGGTCGAGGCTGAAGTAGGCGGTGATGCGCCTGGCGGTGAACTCGCTGCGGTGGAAGGGCACGTTGCCAAAGCCCTCACTGGTGGCGCCCGAGGGATGAAGCGCGGTCGTTTTTGACCCCGCCGCTCTCTGCCTCGACGACGCCTTCTGCCTCAATAAAGGAGACTCGACGCCCAGGGTGAGGCGCAGGCGTCCGCGGGCGAAGCTCTTTTTTGGCCAGAAAGACACCATGCATGACCGAGTTGGGGTCGTAGCTGAACACCATGGCGGCCAGGCGAGTCCAGTCGATCGGACCCCAGTCGAGTCCTCCTGCCTTCTCTTTGAGAAGATCGACAAACGAACGATCCTGGCCTTCGAGGATGTACGGCGAGTTGACGCGATGCGCCTCCAGAATGCTGTTGGTGACCGCCGCCCCATCAGCGGTCTCGACACGCACGTAGGGCATCCCCTCAAGTGTCTCGACAAGTTCGCCCCGGGCCTCGTCCCAGCAGACCGCCTCAAGGCGGTTGGCCATCGACTGCGCGGACTCCACGAGCAACATCTCGGTGCCATCCGGGCGCTGGTAGCGCGCCGGGCCGAGATCGGGGAATCCGGTTGCCTGAAAGCGGCTGCCTTGCACGGGCTGCAGTTCGGCTTCGACTGTGAGTCTGGGCTCTTCGGCCAGGTCGGTGAGAAGCGTCGTCGTTGTCATCGGGCCCCTCCTTTGGGGTGATCCTTCGGTTCATCATGGGCGCCAGCGGCGCTGAGTGCAGAGGAGCTCTCGCGCACCACGAGGCGCAGAAGCTGCGCCTCGGCCCTGCGCGAGATGGGCAGCAGAAGCGCGGCTTGGAGGTGCCCCGGATCGGCGCCTGGCAAGAAGTGCGTGGGGCGCTCGCCTCCTCCGGAGCGTGGGCCGGGCAGCGGCACGAGCCCGGCAACGCGCAGCCGCCGCGAGGCTTCACGGGCCGCACCGTCGAGATCGCCGGCCCGCAGACGGCCCAGGATGAGGCGACGCGGTGCGGCTTGAGTGTCAGCATCCGCTGCGCTTTCGCCGTCTGTGTGATGGCGCGGCGCGATGAAGACCAGCTTCGCAAGCGCCCAGGCTCGCGGCACGATGACGTCGTCCTGAACCGAGGCGTCTATTCTTGGCGCAGGACGGGTGTCTTGGGCCCGGCCGCCTCCAGGCTGGGCAACCAGCGCCAGGCCCCAGATGAGATCGAGCAGGCGACGTTCGTCGAGTGTTCCTGCAAGGAAGTGCGCGGCGTCGCCGAGTGACACGCTGCTAGCCGCCCGCAGGCCGTCGATGCCCAAGTCGAGCAGGCGGCGCTCCAGAACACCGGCAAGCAGACGCACGACACCGGGGGCGCGCACCACGCAGCGCGCCTCTTGTGTGTCCCACCACACCCGGCTTGTGTCGCCGCGCAGCGGCTCCAGGTTGGCCCGCAGCGGCTCGCCGCCATCGATCTGCCCGAGCGAGACCAGGGCACGCGCCAGGCGAAACTCGCAACTGCCGTCGTCGGCGAGGCGCCACCAGTCCCGGTGAAGCAGCGGCAACGGCGCCAGGTCGAGCGTACCGACGTGACCGGGGCGACCAGTGATCGACAGCTCTCGCTCGATGGCGCCCAGGGACGCAAGGACACCTGCGACTCGCTGCGGACCACCGAAGCGCGCGGCAGCAAGCACCGCTTCGTCGAGGCGACGCAAGGCGACGCTGAAACGCGGTGGTGCGGTGGAAGACTTCGCGGCATCGCGGAACCGGTGGAGCCACTGACCGGCATCGCCCCAGTCGAGCAGCTCCATGCTCTGCTCGCGACGCACCGCAAACCGGCCCATCGGCGTGGCCAGGTAGCTGCGCCCGTTGCGCTCCAAAAAGCCGTAGCGCACGAACTGCGAAAGCCCGCGTTGCACGCCGAGCGTGGTAACCGCACGGGCAGACTCCACGCCATCACGTGCCTGCTCGCGCCCGAGCGTGAGCCGACCTTCCGCAAAGAGGGCGCGCAGCTCTGGCAGGGCGGTCCAGCGATCCCAGAGGGGTAGCCAGAGCTCGCCGCGACGGCTTGATGCGGTCTCGCTCTCGCTGGGGGCGTTGTCGCCAACGGCGACGCTCTCCACGGTAAACGGAAAGGCCGCCCGCCGCTGTCCTGACGTGCCGTAGCGACGACTCGCCGCTCCGCCAAGCAGCAGAGCACCCTCCAGGGCAAGCACCCAGTCCCAGCCGTTTACCTGGGAGTCGGCCTCCATGCCGATCGTGGCGTTGGGTCCGCCCGAGCCGCCGGGGTGGAACTGTCCCACAGCGTCGCTGCCCAATCCCGAGACGACTTCGCCAAAGAGGGCGGCCTGCAGTAGACCGCCAGACGATGCGGTTGAGTCATCGTCAAAGCCTAAGTCGACGAGCCGCTCCATGAAGTTGCGACCGAAATCGAGCCGTCCGTCGTTGCCGCCCGAGCCGAGGATCGGAGCCGAGGCGTCTCTCGCCTCTCCCAGGACGATCGCTGCGTCCAGCCAGAGGATGGCCTCGTCGGGCAGGACTGCCCGATAACAACGCAGCAAGTCACGTTTCACGTCGTCGCGAGGCTTCTCGGTAATGCCGCGTGACGCAAGGACCGCCTGTACGCGACCGATGACCTCGCGGTAGGGCTCAAGGCGCTGGTTGGTGCTTGCCGAGATCGCCAGCACCGCTGTCTTTCTGTCCTTGTCGAAGAATCCGCTGCCGCCGGCCCACGGCCCCACGATCGGCGTCGGTCGGTAGTCTGCCAGGAAGAACTCCAGCAGGGCATCGCCATCCAGCCGTGAGCGCAGCACGAGACGGTCCTTGTGCCAGCTCGCCCGGGCTTCAGCATCGGCCTGTTCTGCGACCAGCCGCAGGACGCCCAGGGCCTTTAGGTAGTTCAGCAGGGGCTCGGAGGCGCAGCCGCCTAGCAACACGTCTGGCATGAGCTACTCCTTTCCCTGCGTCTGGGCGACGGGCTCTTTCTCTGTGGCCGTCGGACCATCATCTGGCGGGCCGTTGGCGGCGCTGGCCCGCATGTCCGCGACGCGCAGCAGAGCTTCAAGGAAGGCGAGGCGAAACGGTCCGGGCCCTTCATCACGCAGTCGTAGCGCAAGCTCGCTCCAGCTGGGGCGTCCGTCTGGGCCCAGACCCATCTCCAGCGGTTCAAGGGAGAGTGTCACTTCGGGGGCACTGACGCCGCCGCCGAGGTCGGCGGCCGGCAGGACGTCGCCTTCCCAGATGCCACGCGCGAACCGTTGGGTGTGGTCGGCTGGGGGTGGCGCCTCGTCTGGCATGGGTCGCAGGCCCAGGCGGACCTTGCCGTGGTGGGCGGCCGTCAGATAGCAGGCAAGATCGGAGAGGCCCTGCTGACGCACCGCCAGGGCGCCGGCGAGCTCATGGCGAAAGCCGCGGCGCGTATAGGTGCCGAACGCTCCTCGGGGCGCCTTTGCCCAAGTCGCTTTTGGCCCTGGCGGATCCGCCAGCGCGCCCTGGAAGACTTGGTGTGCCTTGCCCCGGTCATGCCAGCGGGCCGCGGTGAGCAGATCGTCCTGCAGCAGCGCCTCGTCAATCTCCAAGTTTGCCAACAGCCCAACAAGACGGGCAAGCTCGGCGACGACCGCGTCGCTGTGCTGGGCGATGGTCTGCCAGCTCGACACCACCTGGACATCGTCGCCGTCAGCATCCGGCCGGCGCCGCTCAGCTTCGGCCAGAACGACCGGTGGCACCGCAGCTGCGCTCTTGGGTGACCACCCCAGCTGCGAGTCGTAGCCGCCGGCGGAGCTAGCCACCAGATACGTTCGCCCCGGGATGACCTGGCGCGGTCCCACCGTCACCCAGCGTCCCTGGCGACCGGCCTGCGCCGAAGCGAGGTGGTCCGAGAGGTACACTCTGCTCTTGCGCTCTCTGGCGACCTTGATGAACTCGCGAAGCTGAGAGACCGGGACCTGGCAGAGTTCCTGGCGCGCAGGCGCGGACCACTGGCCGTCGTCGCTTGCTGGTGCTTTGGAGTCTTCTGACTCGTCGGGTCGCGCCTGTAGGTCGCGCCAGAACACCGAAACGTCGGTCTGGTCGAGATCGCGCACGAAGCGCGAGACGTCGACGTCGTTGCCGGCGAGGTCGGTCGTGGAGTCAAACAGATCCAGCAGGTCGCGCCGCCGCAGGACGTACACGGGCTCGAAGGCAAGCAACTCGGCGGCGAGTCCCGGCTCCGCGGCGAGCGCCGCCCGCAGGGCGCTTGGGCTCAGGTCGGCGCCGTCGCCCAAGTGCTGCAGCATGGTTCGCGCGTGGTCGAGGTCGGCCGCCTCATAGGGCGCCGCCTGAGCTGTCGACTTGCTTTCCGGGTCGCGGTCGAACACCAGCACGGGCGCGTTCTCATGCTCGCCGAAGCGATTGCAGCGGCCGAACCGCTGCACAAGCGACGGCCAGGGCGCGAGGTCAGTGGCAAGCGTGGCAGCCGAAAGGTCGACGCCCGCTTCGATCACCTGCGTTGAGACGATGATGCGCCCAGCGGCTGGCGGCGCGGAAGCTCAGGGTCTCCATGAGGTGCTTGCGTTCCGCCGGCCGGAAGCGCGAGTGCAGGAGCAGCAGTTGCGGGTCGTCGGAGCCCGGACCGCCTCCAGCACGGGCGCGCTGGCCTGCCAGCTTCTTGACGGCCTGATAGAGCCCCGTGGCGCGCTCGACGGTGTTGACCACGGCCAGTGTCACCGTGCCCTGGCGATGATGGTCGAGCAGCAGGCCGGAAAGCAGTCCGAGGTCGGAACCCGTCTGGGCGTCGACGAGCTGCAGCGTCTTGGTCGCGGTGAGTCGCAGGGAGAGCGTCGTGGTGGTGAGGTCGTCGCTGCCTAGGGCACACTCGTCGAGCTGCGGCAGGGTCGGTTCGAAGTCGTAGCTTGCAAGCCAGTCACGGCGCATGGTGGCCGACATCCACAGCTCCTGCAGAGGCCCGAAGGTCATGAGCTTGCGTCGCAGCCCGGCGAGCTGCGTCGAGGTGGCAAGGCCGTCGCCCATGAGCTGGACCTCGTCGTGTACCCACAGGCAGTCGTTGTTCAAAAGGCCGAACTGGAGCGGCCAGCGGTAGCGGCTCATGCCATAGCCCCGATTGAGGGCGCGCGACAGCAGCATGTCCTGCGTGCCGACGATGATGCAGTCGTGATCGGGGTAGAGGTCCCAGTCGGCTTGCTCCTCACCGCCCATGGCGATGGCCAGACCGATCGCCTCCTCTGGAACGGTGACGCTGGAGTCTGCCAGTCAATGAGGTCGCAGTCCGCAGCCTGAAGCCACCGCTGCACGTTGTCCCGCGTCTGCTCGACCAGCACGCGCATCGGCAGACAGTAGACGAGCCGCCGGGGTGTCGCTGTACGGATGCTGGGCTCTGCGTAACGGCGCCGCCACAGCCAGGCGAGCACGACGGCCGCCGTCTTGCCCGCACCCGTGGGCGCTGCGAGCAAGGCGGGCAGGTCCTCCGCGGTGGCGAGCCGCACCTGGTAGGGGAAGGGATCGCTACCGGTGGCACGGCGGAAGAACTCGGCGAAGTCTCGGCTCACTGCCCCTCCCAGATGTTGCCTGGCAGCACGTTCAAAGCGGTGCTACCGAAGTTCCGCGAACCAGCGGCAGCCGCCCACTCCTGCCTCAGCCGGCCGGGATCGCATGATGTCTACCATACTCATGTGACCGGACGGATTCCATGAGGCTCACGGAGAGGGCCGATCCTGCGTGCTCCCGGCTGCCGCTCTGAGGGTTCTTTCAACGGGGCCTGGCTTCTCACTCGCCACTGCGCGCGACGGCGGCTAGGTGCGTGTAGTCCAGTCTATGATGGGGGCATGTCCCGGAGAGCCAGAAGTGCGCGGGATCGAGCGCAAGTGGCGGAGCCGCAGACCGGCGTCGAGCCGAGAGCGAGCTGCGGGCGGCCGGGCGGCTGCTTGCCGCCGGTGAGGCGCCCGCCGCGGCCCAGCGTCTGCGCGCCATCGCCACCCGGGGCGTCCTGCCGCCCGGCCGTGAGGCGGACGTGCGCTACTTGTTGGGTCGCGCCTGCCGACCTCGCCACTATCGGCTCCAACGACAACGTTTCGTACTGGCAGGGCTCAGATGCCGGCGCACCCGGCTGACTCGACTCTCTGAGTGCCAGAGGGCCAATGTCGGCAACATGTCGGCCGCCGGCCGACATTTCGCAAGATTCAGGCGCGCAAGAACGCGCTGGAGGGTCACTGTGGCGCGGCAGAACACGGCACTGTGCAGGGGAAAGAGCTGGTGGCGAGGGACAGAATTGAACTGTCGACACCATGATTTTCAGTCATGTGCTCTACCAACTGAGCTACCTCGCCACCGATTGGGGCTCCGTAGAGCGCGCTCTATCGTAAAGACGCGGCAGTCGGCGGTCAACCGCCAGTGGCCCCGCCGCGAAGGCCGGGACCGTGCCGTTGCAGGGCTCGTACCCGCACAGCCGGGCCGCCACGCCCGCGCCGCGCGCCCCCTAGTCTGACGCTTCGGGGCCCGGTCCGCCGCCGAACACAAGCTCGACGCTCGCAGAGCGGCACGAACAGCTCGACTAGGTCGTGGCGCCGGTAGAACTCGAGGTAGGGCCGAGCGCGATCTACGGCGACGAGCTTCTCGAGCGCGGCGAAGGTCGGGGCGATGCGCTCTAGCTGGCCGGAGGCTGGCCGCGCAGCCGGGCTCGCAGGTAGCGCCCGCCGGGCAGCAGGCGCGGCTCGAGGCCAAGCGCGGCGGCGTCGTCGCCCTCTCTGACCTGGGCCGACACGCGGTACTCACCGCTGCCCGCGTCGAAGACGCCGTAGAAGCGCCGGCCCCGGGCGCCGGTGCGCGCTTCGAGGGCGGTCCAGCCGCGCGTCATGGCGGCCGGCTCGTCGGCGGTGCGCACGCACACGACAGGGGTCGGCTCGCGGTCGACCACGAGCAGAGTGACATCGCCCAGGCGGTCGGGCAGCAGCGGAAGCCTGGGGCTCAACGGCAGCTGGCCCCCTCGGGCGCGGACCTCAGTCGGTCGGGGCCTCGCTGCCGAACACGTCGATCTCGCCCTCGCTCTGCACCTCTGCAGGGTTCTCCTCGGGCAGGAAGGCGTGGATGAGCTCCTTGGTGCGACCGGGCTCGAGCAGGCAGATCAGGTAGTCGTCGGGGACGATCTTGCCGGCGTGGTCGGGCAGCAGCGCCTTGCCGTTACGCAGGATGGCCAGACGAGCACGCCCTCGGGCAACTGCATGTCGGCGATCGCGCGGTTGGCGAACGGCGAGGTCTCCCCCACCTCGATCTCGACGATCTCGATGTTCTCGCGCTTGAAGTTGAGCAGGGGCACGAACTTGTGGGCGGGAAGCTCGTGCATGATGAGGCGCAGCATGTTGGTGGCGGCGCAGATCGTGGCGTCGATGCCGAGCACGTCGAAGGTGGGCTGGTTGAACGGGTTGTTGACGCGCGCCACGACCTTAGGCGCCTGGTACTTGAGCTTGGCGATCTGCGAGATGATGATGTTGTCTTCGTCGTCGCCGGTCACCGAGACGACCAGGTCGGCGCGCGCGATGCCCGCCTTTTCGAGCACCCAGATCTCGGTGCCGTCGCCGAGCATGAGGTTCGAGCCCAGCTCGTCGACCAGCAGGTCGTAGCGCGACTTGCGTTGCTCGATGACGATGACTTCGTGGCCCATGTGCAACAGGCTGCGCGCGGTGTTGACCCCTACCTTGCCGCAGCCGACGATGACGATGAACATGCTGGTTCGCCTCCTACAGCCTGCACGAGCGCACGGCGTCGTGCAGCAGGTCGTGGGCGTCTTTGGTGGGACATACGGTGCGAATGCCGGTCTGCTCGAACAGGTCGGCGCGCAGCGGGTCGAACACGCGCGCCACGCAGCAGCGCACGCCGAAGTGCTCGTGGGCGATCTGCGCCGAGACGATGTTGGTGTTGTCGCCGTCGGTCGCCGTGACGTAGGCGTCGGCTTCGCTCAGGCGCGCCTCGTTCAGCGTGGTCCAGTCGATCGCCTGGCCTATGACGAACTGGCCCGGGAAGTCGTCGCCGAGCAGCGAGAGCGCTTCGGGGCTCTCGTCGATCACGCAGACGTCGTGTCCCTCGTGGCTGAGCGCTATGGCCAGGCTCGACCCTACCCGACCACAGCCTGCGATAACGACATACATGGCCCTCACCTCACAAAAGCGCCCCGCGGAAGGGCGCCTTGTCGTTGCGGCGCGCCGGCCGCCTGCGCGGCCGGGCTACCTACAGTTTTTCCAGGGGGCAGCATACTGCGAACCGGGGTTCGCTCAAACGTCTGATGGCGGCTGCGCCGCAGCGGCCGCGACCTGCTTGACCTCTTCGACGTAGACGCCCTCGAGCGGCACCAGATTGATCAGCACCTCGCAGGGCGCGTGCTGCAGCACGTAGTCGATAGTGGTGCCCAGCGCGCGTTCGGTGAAGCGCCGCTTGCGGGTGGCGCCCAGTATGATGATCTCGGAGCGCCGCTCCTTGGCTTCGTCGACGATCGCTCGGCCGGCGGCGCGCGCGGTCACCATGATGGGCGTCATGAGCACGCCGAACTGGTCGGCGACCACGGCCGCCTGCTCGAGCACCGCCTTGGCCTTCTCGCGCTCCTGGGGCAGGCGCGCGTCGAGCGGCAGGTTGAAGGGCACCTCGATGACGTAGAGCGCGTCGACCGCCGACTGCTTCTCGGTGGCGAGCTGACAGGCGAGCACCATCATCTCGTCGCTGATGCGCGAGCCCATGATGGGCACCAGGAGCTGGTTGTAGACGATGTCTTCGGAGACCGACTCGGGCAGCGGCACCGACTTGACCGTCTTGGTCAGCGAGTAGCCCTTGCGCTTGCGATAGACGATGTAGATGAGGAAGCCGATCCCCATCCACGACAGGCCGACGATGCGCCCGTCGACATGGGTCAGGACGACGACCACCCACACGGTAGCTGTGCCGATGCCGCCGACCACGGCCGTAAGAGGCACCTTGGCCTTGCCGATGCGCACGTTGAACGGCGCCTTCCAGGGGCGCTCGATGTCGGGCGCCTTATAGCGCAGCGCCACCACGCAGACGTGAGCCACCGTGAACGAGATCATGGCGCCGAAAGCGTAGAGGTCGGCCAGCAAGCCGATCCGGCCAGGCAAGATGAGCGCCGAGGCGATCGTGCCGAACAGGATGATCGAGACGTAGGGCGTGAAGCGCGTCGGGTGCACGCGGCGACAGGATCGGCGGCAGCTGCTTGTGGTTGGCCATGGAGTAGGCGAGGCGCGACGAGCCGATGATGCCGGCGTTGGTGCCGATGATCAGGATGGTGGCCGCCAGCATGGCGATCCAGGGCGCCAGGATGATGCGCATCCAAGCGAGGCTGTGGGGCAGGTTCTGCACGATGCCCTGCAGCGGATCGGCCTCGTAGACGGTCGCGAGCTGCGTGCCGTAGACCCTCGTGACGTACTGGCCGCTCTGCTTGTAGATCGCGCCAGTCGCCTTGACCGACAGCGTGGCCGTGCCGGCGGTGTTGGGCAGCATGTAGACCTTGTCGTACGGCGGAGCGGCATAGTGCCACGGGCCCGCTTTCACCAGCTTGCCCGGATCGGGCACGATCGCCTGCGGGATCGTCATGTGCGTCGTGGGGTTCACCGGCACTACGTTGGAGCGCACGGGCATGGCCGACAACCCGACCATTGAGATCGCCAGATACACCCCGAGCACGGCGACGAGCACGAACTTGACCGCCTTGGGCACGTCGCGGCCCGGGTTGGCCGACTCCTCGGCCATGTTCGAGATGGTCTCGATGCCAGTGTAGGCCACCGTGCCGATCGAGATGCCGTAGATGAACTGATGCATGGTCGGCGCCTTGCCGAACTGGATCTGGTTAATCAGCAGGCGCGGCGACAGAAAGACGAACAGCCCGACGACCGCCAGCAGCACCTGGGTGGAGAGGTCGGCGATGGCCAGGACGATGTTGAGCCGAGCCGCCTCTTTGATGCCAAAGATGTTGATGGTCACGAGGAAGACGATGACCGCGATGCCGCCGATCGAGTTGTACGGCCAAGTCTTGAGGATGGGCCAGAACGTGGCCAGGTAGTTGGGCACGAAGAACGCCGAGATGGCGATCGTGATGATGTAGTCGAGCATGAGCGCCCAGCCGGCGCCGAAGCTCACGAACTCGTTGAAGGTGTGGCGCGCGAAGCTCGACGAACCGCCGGCCTCGGGGAAGATCGTGGTCGCCTCGGCGTAGGAGAAGGCGGTCATCACGAAGAGCAGGCCGGTGAGGCCGAAGACGAGCGGCGTAAGGCCCAGGGCGTAGAGGGCGACGACGCCCAGGGCGTAGTAGATAGACGACCCTACGTTGCCGTAGGCCGTGCTGAACAGGGCGGGAACGCCCAGTACCTTGTGGAGGTGCGCTTCGCGCTTCTTGCGGCGGGCCATGTTAGCGCCTCACCTCGGGAGCGCCCGAACCGGCGCTTCGGTCGACATGGTCAGGCTGCGCGCGCTACGCGTACCACCAGCGCAGCACTGCCAGGACGAGCATGAGCACCCCTGCCAGGGCCTGCAAAGACACGGGCCAAAAGCCACCTGTGACCCCCCTCACGATCAACGCCGTCCCGATCACAAAGAAGACGACGGCCAGTATCTGATGTGCTCTCTTCATACCGACGCCCCGCCGAGGGGCGGGGCAACTTGGGTACGATAGCACTTCGTGGGGGGGTATGGCGAGACGGCCCGAAAAGACGCCCGAAGGGCGCGCCGGCGGACGGGCGCGGGGAGCCTGCGGCCTGCGGCCGCAGGCTCCCCGCGCCTAAAGCGCGCCGTCAGTGGACGAGGAACGGTATGACCAGCAGGGCGACGATGTTGATGACCTTGATCATCGGGTTGATCGCCGGGCCCGCCGTGTCTTTGTAGGGATCGCCGACCGTGTCGCCGGTGACCGCCGCGGCGTGGGCCGGAGAGCCCTTGCCGCCGTACTCGCCGTCTTCGATCAGCTTCTTGGCGTTGTCCCAGGCGCCGCCGCCGCTCGTCATGGAGATGGCCAGGAAGATGCCGGTGATGATGGCCCCCATGAGCACTCCGCCGAGCACCAGGTAGGCCTTGTTCCAGAAGATGACGGCCACGAGGATCGGCGTGAGCACCGGGATGGCCGCCGGCAGCATCATCTCGCGTATGGCCGACCGCGTGACGATGTCGACCGCCCGGCCGTACTCGGGTTTGGCGGTGCCCTTCATGATGCCGGGGATCTCGCGGAACTGGCGGCGTACCTCTTCGACCACCTTGCCACCGGCGCGCCCCACCGCCTGCATGCACAGGCTGGCGAACAGGTAGGGCAGCAGGCCGCCGATGAGCAGGCCGACCAGCACCCAGGGCGAGTTGACGCGGAAGAGGTCGACCACGCCCGTGCCGAAGTTCGTCTTTAAGTCGTTGGTGTACGAGACGAACAGGATGAGGGCGGCAAAGCCGGCTGAGCCGATGGCGTAGCCCTTGGTCATGGCCTTGGTGGTGTTGCCGACCGCGTCGAGCGGGTCGGTGGTGGCGCGCACCGATTCGGGCAGGTCGGCCATCTCGGCGATGCCGCCGGCGTTGTCGGTGATCGGCCCGTAGGCGTCGATGGCGACGATGATGCCGGTCATGGAGAGCATGGCCACGACCGCCACGGCGATGCCGTAGAGGCCGCCGTTGCCGCCCCCGGCCGTGAGGCCGCCGGCGGCGACGTAGCTCGCCAGGATGCCGCCGGCGATGACCAGCACCGGCGCCGCGGTCGACTGCATGGAGACCGCAAGGCCCTGGATGATGTTGGTGGCGTGGCCGGTGACGCTCGCCTTGGCGATGCTCTTGACTGGCCTGTAGCGGGTGGCGGTGAAGTACTCGGTGATGACCACGATGAGGGCGGTCACGATGATGCCGGTGGCTGCGCAGAGGAACAGGCGGGGCACGCTGGGAATGCCGGCGACGCGGTACCTGGCGGCGCCCAGCATCCAGGTGGTGACCGGGTAGAACAGGGCGATGGCGACCACGGCGGCCACCGCGAGACCTTTGTAGAGGGCGTTCATGATGTTCGGCTTGGCGCCCTTGCCGAGGCGCACGAAGAAGGTGCCGATGACGCTGGCGAGGATAGAGACGCCGCCCAGCACCAGCGGGTAGGTGATGACCGCCGATCCGGCGTGCGGCCAGAACAGGTAGGCGAGGAGCATGGCGGCCACGGTGGTCACCGCGTAGGTCTCGAAGAGGTCGGCGGCCATGCCGGCGCAGTCGCCCACGTTATCGCCCACGTTGTCGGCGATCACGGCCGGGTTGCGCGGGTCGTCTTCGGGGATGCCGGCTTCGACCTTGCCGACGAGGTCGGCGCCGACGTCGGCGGCCTTGGTGTAGATACCGCCGCCCACGCGGGCGAAGACCGAGATGAGGCTGCCGCCGAAGCTCAGGCCTATGAGGGCGCGCACGGCGTGGTCGGCCCACAGGTGCGTGCCGATGAAGTAGTAGCCGGTGACGCCCAAAAGCGCCAGGCCGACGACCATGAGGCCGGTCACCGAGCCGCCGCGAAAGGCGACCGAGAGCGCCGGCCCGAGGCCCTGTTTGGCGGCCTCGGCGGTGCGCACGTTGACGCGCACGCTGACCATCATGCCGATGAAGCCGGCGGCGGCCGAGAGGATGGCGCCGACGGCAAAGCCGATGGCCGTCTCCCAGCCCAGGCCCCAGCCCTGCTTGACGCCGAGCGCGACGCCGAGGATGACGAAGGCGACCGCCCCCACCGCCGTGATGGTGCGGTATTGGCGGACCAGGTAGGCCTTGGCGCCCTCTTGCACAGCGCCGGCCACCTCGCGCATCTTTTCGTCGCCCGCCGGCAGCGCCAGCAACCAGCGAATGAGCAGGACGCCATATACAACAGCCACCACGCCGCAGATAACGGCTATCAACACCGCGTTACCGGATACGAATGAACCCACCTCGCACGACTCCTTTCGATCTCGCCGCCACCCGTGCACGAGCGGCGGCGAGGAAACCCCCTCAAGTGGCGCTGGCGCGGGTGCCCCGCGCAGCGGTGTGCCGTTCTTCTCGGGCCTCACGTTCGCTTGTCGAGTCGGACCGCCGTCCTTTCTCGTCGCCGCCGCGCGCGTCCGCGAGGAGTCAGCGCACGTACCTGCCTATCAGCAGGTCGAGCTTGGTCTTGGTCGCCGCGGGAATGAGGTCGGCCGGCGTGTTGATGGCCGTCTCGATGGCGTGATGACACGGGCAGTCGGCCTGCAGGTCGAGCGCCGGCACGACCCGGCGGACGATCGCCTGGGCCGTCTCGACGTTGCGCCGTACGTTGGACAGCACCTGTTCGAGGGTGACGTCTTCCTCACCTTCGTACCATACGTCATAATCGGTGACGAGCGCCATTGTCGCGTAGCAGATCTCGGCTTCGCGAGCCAGCTTGGCCTCTTGCAAGTTGGTCATGCCGATGACGTCCATGCCCCACTGCCGGTAGGTGCGCGACTCGGCCCGGGTGGAGAACTGAGGACCTTCGATGCACACATAGGTGCCGCCCTCGTGGATGGTCGCGCCCACCTCGCGGCCGGCCTTGGCGATGGCCGCCGCGACGTGCGGGCAGAAGGGGTCGGCGAAGCCCATGTGCACCACGACGCCGTCGCCGAAGAAGGTGCTGGGACGGCCCTTGGTGCGGTCGAAGAGCTGGTCGGGCACGACGATGTCGAGCGGCTTGAGCTCTTCGCGCAGGCTGCCCACCGCGCTCGCCGAGACGATCATCTCGACGCCCAGTGACTTCATGCCCCAGACGTTCGCGCGGTAGTTGACCTCGGAGGGCAGAATGCGGTGGCCGCGCGCGTGGCGCGGCAGAAAAGCGGTGGGAACGCCGCCCAGGTCGCCCACGAAGAACGAGTCGCTCGGCGGGCCGAAGGGCGTGTCGAGCTTGACCTCGCGAGCGCCCTCGAGGAGCTCGTAGAAGCCCGATCCACCGATAACGCCGACCTTTGCCTGCCCACTCGCTGCGCTCACGAACGACCTCCGGATCGATGTGCGGAATGATCGCGAGAGTATACAGGGTGCCCAACAGCCCTCAAAATGCCTGCGACCGTACGGCGTACTCGTCGGCCCCAAGGTGGCCAGGGAGGCGCGTGCCGGAGCCCCGCGGCCGCACCAGTCGAACGCCTGGCGCCGGCGACGCGCCCGGGCGCGACAACCGCCGACGCCGATGGTAGCCTTTTGGCAGGCGGGCCGGCGGCCCGCCTGCGTTGCGCAGCACACGTCCCCGGCGACGGAGGAGTGAAAGGTGCCCAAGAACAAGGTCCTACCTATCGAAGAGGCGATGTCGCACATAAAGAGCGGCATGAGCATCGCCATCGGCGGCTTCATCGGCCAGGGTGACCCGCTGACGCTCATCGACTACCTGAAGACGATGGACGTGAGCGACCTCACCATCTACGAGAACGACGCCGGCTTTGGCCAGCGCGGCACGGTCGAGCTCGTCAACCAGGGCAAGGTCAAGAAGATCGTCGCCAGCCACGTGGGCACCACGCCCGACATCGCCAAGGCCATGAACGAGGGTCGCCTCGAAGTCGAAGCCACCCCGCAGGGCACGCTCGCCGAGATGCTGCGCTGCGGCGGCGCCGGCCTGGGCGGCTTTCTCACGCCGACCGGCATAGGCACCATCGCCGAAGAGGGCAAGCAGATAGTCGAGGTCGACGGCAAACCCTACATCCTCGTACCCGCAGTGCACTGCGACATCGCCCTGGTGCGCGCCCACCGCGGCGACACCTGGGGCAACCTCATCTTCCGCGGCACGTCGCGCAACTTCAACGGGCCGGCCTCGACCTGCGCCGACTTCGTCATCGCCGAGGTCGAGAACCTCTACACCATGGGCGAGCTCGACCCCGAGGCCATCCACACCTCGGGCATCTTCGTCGACGCCGTGGTGCGCGCCAACGTGAGCTACTGCACCGTCCGCGAGACGCCGCTCGACGAGTCGGCCACAAGGAGCAAGTGATGGCCAAGCCAAAGCAGATCATCGCGCAGCGCGCCGCCGGCGAGCTCAAGGACGGCCAGATCATCAACTTGGGCATCGGCTTGCCCACCATGATCGCCAACTACGTGCCCGAGGGCGTCGACGTCGTCTTCCAGACCGAGAACGGCGGCATCGGGGTCGGCCCCGCGCCAGAGCCCGGTTGCGAAGACCGCGACCGCGCCAACGCCGGCAACCAGCCCATCAGCCTCATCGCCGGCGGCAGCTACTTCGACTCGGCGACCTCGTTCGCCATGATCCGCGGCGGCCATGTCGACGCCACCTTCCTGGGCACGCTGCAGGTCGACGAAGAGGGCAACATCGCCAACTGGATCGTGCCCGGCGGCATGCTGGCCGGCATGGGCGGCGCCATGGACCTCGTGACCGGCGCCAAGATCGTCCACATCGTCACCGAGCACTGCGCCCGCGACGGCAGCACCAAGCTCATGAAGCAGTGCACGTTCCCGCTGACCGGCGCCAAAGAGGCCGACGTCATCATCACCGAGCGCGCCGTACTGCGCCGCTTCCCCGACAAGGGCTGGGTGCTCGAAGAGGTCGCCGTGGGCTACAGCCTCGACGACATCGCCGCCTGCACGGACCTGGCCTACACCGTGGCCGACGACGTCAAGCTCGACGCCTTCGGCGGCGAGTAAGCCGCACCAGGCGCCAGACAGACAAGGCAAACAGGGGGCGGGGCCCCGGTCGACTTTGTCGACCGGGGCCCCGCCCCTTGTTCTGTCCGCGCCGGGGCGTGCGCCCCATGCGAAGTGCCTGAGCAGCTTACGCGAGCACGTTCTCGACGCGCTCGACGCCCGGCACCACGTTCTTGAGATGGCGCTCGACGCCGTGCGTGAGGGTCATCTGCGACATCGGGCAACCCGCGCAATGGCCCACGAGCCGTACCTGCACGACGCCGTCGTCGGTGACGCCGACGAGCTCGATGTCGCCACCGTCGGCCTGCAGGGCCGGACGAATGTCGCCAAGAGCCTTTTCGACCTCTTCCTTCATGTGATTCACCTCCCCGCTTGGGTGGTGGCGACTGCCGAGTCGCCCGCCTCTGCGCCATGCCGGCAGGTGGCCAGCGCCTCGAAATCTGTGCGCTCGAGCTCGGCTTTGAGCACGTCCTCGATGCGCTGCCAAAAACTGTGGGTGCCGCACGGCCCCGACTCGCAGGGCTGGGTGTGGCCGTCGCAGCGATGCAGTTCGAGCGGCCCGTCGACCGCCTCGAACACGTCGCGCACCGTCAGGTCGGAGCGCGGCCGCGCGAGCGAGACGCCGCCGCCGGTGCCCCGCGACGAGTGCAGCACGCCGGCGCGCACGAGGCTCTGGATGACCTTGGCCAGGTAGCCTTCGGGCAGACCCTGGGCGGCCGCTATGTCGCGCGTCTGCACCACGGCGCCGGGCTCGCGCATGGCGAGCTCGTAGACGGCGCGGACGGCGTAGTCGGCTTGTGTGGAAAGCTTCATGACGCCATTGTGGACCAAAAAGGCTTCTTTGTCGAGTTGGTCGCCGTTGGAGCCGTCTCGTGTCGTGGCGGCAACTCGGCTACCGGGCCTTGCGGCAGCTCGCGGCTACCCCGCCCGCGGCAGCGCCCCGAACCCTACAGGGCGACGATCTTCTCGGGCGCGCGCAAGTGCGCTACAGAACGACGATCTCCTCGGGCGCGCGCAAGTGCGCTACAGAACGACGATCTCCTCGGGCGCGCGCGAGAGCCGGGCGACGCCGTCGGCCGTCACCGCCCAGGTGTTCTCGATGCCGATCGCCCCCACGCCCGGAAAGACGAACTTGGGCTCGAGGGCGAACACCATGCCCTCTTCGAGCACCCGGTCGTTGGGAGAGAGCACGGGCAGCTCGTCCAGTTCGACGCCCACGCCGTGACCGACGAAGCGCACCTGGGCCGGGCCGTAGCCCATGAAGTGGGCCTCGAGCCCGGCGTCGCGCGCCACGGCGAGCGCCGTCTCGTAGAGGTCGCGGCAGACCGCGCCCGGCCGCGCGGCGGCGGTGACCGCCGCCTGCGCCCGCAGCGAGCAGGCGTAGGCGCCCGTGAGCTGCTCGGGCAGCTCGCCGAGCGAGAAGATGCGGGTGAAGTCCGACGTGTAGCCGTCGAGCGCCGGCACAAAGTCGAAGATCACCGGTTCGCCGCGGCCGATCGCCTTGAAGCTCACGCTCTGGGCGATCGCCGGGCTCAGGCCCATGCCGGCCAGCGGCGTGTCGAGGTACGAAGGCACGGCGCCGCTCGCGCCGGAGAGCAGCTGACCGTAGAACATCTCGCCGTTGAAGGCGCGCATGCGCACCACGCCCTGGTGGCCCAGCGCCCGCGCCCGGGCTTCGACCGCGCCGGCGAAGGCGGCCTCGGTCACACCCTCGCGCAGCAGGTCGGGAATCGCCTTGCAGACCTCGTCGCCGAGCGCCGCGGCGGCGGCGATGCGGGCGACTTCCCAGGGCGACTTGACCGCGCGCTGCGCCACGAGCAGCGCCCCCACGTCGGCAAACGACGCGCCCGGGAACTGACGCTCGTAGCGGCGAAACTGGGCGACCGGCAGCACGTCGAGCTCGAGGCCGACGACCTGCGGGGCGCCGCCGCAGTGCCGCGCGACCAGCTCGCCGAGGTCGCGCTGGCTGGGCAGCGGCTCGACGGCGAGCGGCGACTCCTCGCGCGCGCGATCGACCGTTTTACGCGTGAGCAGCACGGGCTCGCCGGCGGCCGGCACCAGCAGGTGCGACTGCTGCACCGTGCCGGCCAGGTAGAAGAGGTCGGCGTTCTGCACGACCAGCGCGGCCTCGATGCCCGCGGCGCGCAGCGCCCGTTGAAACGCGGCGACGCGGCGCTCGATCTCGGCGGGCGGCGCCGTGACGGCGCGTGGCTCTACGAACGACGACTCGCGGTCTGCTGCCTGCACGGGGTCTCCTTGCCGTCGGCCCGCGCGGCGCCCGAGCGGCGCCGGCGGGCGGCTACAACCAGGGGATGAAGCTCGCCAGCGTGAAGGTCTGCACGCGCCAGAACGTGAGCGCCACGATCAGCACGAGCGCCGCCACCGTGAAGGCGATGTCGCTGTTCGTGAAGCGGCCGCCCGGGTTCTTGCGGCCGAGCAGCATGTAACCGGCCATGAGCGCGGTGCCGCCTGCGAGGCCGCCGACGTGTCCCTGCCAGGAGATGCCGCCGGCGCCGAAGGTGAGCGCCAGGTTGAGGATCAGCAGAAAGACGATCTGACCCAGGATGGCGCGCGAGGCGAAGTCGCGGTTGCGGTTGATGAACGCGTAGATGGCGAGTGCCCCGAAGATACCGAAGATCGCCCCGGAGGCGCCGACGGTCTGACCGAGCAGCGGCGCCGCATAGACGATCAGCACTGAGCCGGCGAGGCCCGAGATGAGGTAGAGCACGAGGAACTTGAGGTGGCCGAGGATGCCTTCGACGTACTGCCCGATCACCCACAGCGCCCACATGTTGAAGGCGATGTGGAGGAGATCGAGGTGCAGGAACATGACCGTGACCATGCGCCAGTACTGGTGCAGGGCGAGCACGTCGTAGGGCCTGAGCGAGCCCATGTTGTGCAGGGCCAGGCCGCTGCCGGCGCCGGTGAGCGTGAGGCTGCCGGCGCCGGTCACGATCTCGATCAGGAACACGACGACGTTGATGGCGACGAGCGCTTTGGTCACCGTCCAGCCGGCGCCGCCGCCCATGGCGGTGTTGCGCTGCCAGCGGCCGCGCGTCTGCTGGCGGGTGATCACGTGGGGGCGCCCCGAGCCGCGGCGCTGCTCGGCCATGCACTCGGGGCAGCGAAAGCCGACCGCCGCCGGCACCATGCACTCGTGACAGATCGGCCGGCCACAGTTGGCACAGCGCACGCCGGTCTCGCGGTCGGGGTGGCGGTAGCAGTGCTCGACATCGAGATCGTCGGGCATGTGCACTTCGAAATCCTCGATAGGGGGTGTCGTGCTCATGAGGGCGGCCGCCACTCTTGTGCCCGCGCCACGAGGTCGGCAATCCAGCCCTCTATGCGTACCGGACGCATGGTGTCGCGCGCCACGACGGCGTGGCGGGTCGAACCGCTCGCGATCAGCGTGCCCGGCGCGCCGGCCGTAGCCGCGGCAGTACCCGCGCCCGCGGCGCCTGTGCCCGCGCCCGCGGCGCCTGTCGCCGCACCCTCGGCGTCGCGCTCGCCCGCCCCGTCGGCGACGCGGCGCACCTCGTAGCCGAAGCCGAACGAGGCGCGGCCGACGTGGTCGGTCCACATGGCGACGTCGAGCAGGTCGTCGACGTGCGCGGGGCAGTGGTAGGTGCAGTTCGCGCTCACGGCCGGCAGCAGCACGCCGCGGCGCTCGACTTCGGTGATCGGCATGCCCACGGCGCGCAACGACTCGACGCGCGCGACCTCGAAGTAGACGAGGTAGTTCGCGTAGTAGACCACGCCGGCGGCGTCGGTCTCTTCGTAACGGACCCGGATGGGAGTGTGGAACGGCCCGGCGGCCGGCAGCGAGTCATGCATGGTGGCGAAGTCTAGCACAGCGGCCCGGGCGGGCTCGACGCGGCGCCACGCAACAGGCGGGCCCGGCGATCCGTAGGGAAAAGCCGGGCCCGCCCACGCTGTTGTCGGCCGCGCGCGAGCGGCCGTGCGAAGGTCGGTCTAGAAGACGACCTTGGCGACCTCTTCGAAGACGCCGAAGGCGTGCTCCATGTCTGAGTCGGTGACCACGAGGGGCGGCAGGAAGCGCACGCAGTTGCCGGCGCTGCCGGCGCCCATGAGGATGGTGTTGCGCTTGGCGGCCTCGGCGACGAACGCCTTGGCGGGGCCGGCGTCGGGCTCGCGGGTGCCCGGCTTGACGACCTCGATGGCGGCCATGAGGCCCTTGCCGCGCACGTCGCCGATGGCGGGATAGGTCTTCTGCAGGTCCTTGAAGAAGCTCATGAGCTTGTCGCCCTGGCGGGCGGCGTTGCCCAGCAGGTCTTCGTCTTTCATGACCTCGATGGTGGCGTTGGCCGCGGCGCAGGCCACGATGTTGCCGCCGAACGTGCCGCCCATGGAGCCGGGGGTGACCTTGTCCCAGATCTCCTTGCGCGAGACGACGGCCGCGAGCGGCAGGCCGCTGGCGATGCCCTTGGCGACAGTGACGATGTCGGCGGTGACGCCGAAGTGCTCGTGGCAGAACCACTTGCCGGTGCGCCCCATACCCGACTGGATCTCGTCGATCACGAGGTAGGCGCCGATCTCGTCGGCGATCTTGCGCAGCTCGCTGAAGAACTCGGGCGTCGGCACGATGAAGCCGCCCTCGCCCTGGATGGGCTCGACCACGATGCAGGCCACGTCTTCGCCGTAGATCTCGGCGCGCAGGATGCGGCGCAGGTCTTCGATGGCGTACTCGGTCGGGTCGAGGCCGGCCGGCGTGTGGAAGGGATCGCAGTAGCGGGCGTGATAGATGCAGGGCACCAGCGGCTGCATGTGGCCGCGGTAGTGCACGACCGAGTCGGTCATCGCCATGGCGAGGTGCGTGCGGCCGTGGAAGGCGTTCTGGAAGGCGATCACGCCGGGGCGCCGCAGGGTGCCCTTGGCGAGCTTCACGGCGTTCTCGACGGCCTCGGCGCCGGAGTTGGCGAAGAGCACCTGGTCGAGGCTGCCCGGCACGATCTGGCAGAGCGTGTCGGCGAGGTCGAGCATGGGCTGGTGGTAGTACATGTTCATCTGCGCGTGGATCATGCGCCCGAGCTGGTCCTGGGCGGCCTTGACGACGCGCGGGTGGCTGTGGCCGGTGTTGGCCACGGCGATGCCCATGCAGAAGTCGAGCCACTTGCTGCCGTCGGTGCCGTAGACCCAGGCGCCCTCGCCGTGGTCGATGGTGATGGGAGAGCTGTGCCCGATAAAACCGGGAATGCGGGTCTTCTTGTCTTGCGCGACCACCGTCATGGGAACCTCCGCACCTGGATCGCCCCCCGGTTTGGCCAAACCGGAGAACCTTGCTGACTGCATCGAGAGTCTGGAGCGCTGCGGGCACACCGCGTTGGCGGCGCCTGAGCTCCAGCGTCATCTTAACGACTCCCCGGCGCCGCGATAGCGTCGCGCGCTGACGCGCGAGGTGAAGACGAGCCCACCCGTTTGGACGCCGTGTCCAAGGCGGCCCGCAAGCCTTTCCGGCGGGCCGCCCGGCGGCCCTTGACACCCTTTTGGTCCCCGGTTACGCTGTGAATCAGTTCACAACGTTACGTAACGTAACCACGCACCACCACCCGCTGTCCGGCCAGCCCGTCAGTCAGAGGAGGATCATGGTCTCGCGCAAGACGATCGCTCGCATGAGCCTCTATCGGCGCCTGCTCATCTCGCTGCGCGACGCGGGCACGAGCCACGTGTTCTCCCATCAGCTCGCCAAGCTCGCCGGCCTGACGGCCGCCCAGGTGCGCCGCGACTTCATGTCGATCGGCTACTCGGGCAGCCCCACGCACGGCTACGAAGTCGACAAATGCATCGAGAGCATCGGCGGCTTTCTCGACGGCCCCATCCGCCAGGACGTGGCGCTCGTCGGCGTCGGCAAGCTGGGGCGCTCGGTCATCGCCCACTCCGCCGGCCGCCGCCCCAAGCTCGCCATCGTCGCGGCCTTCGACAACGACCCCGCCAAGGTCGACGTGCGGGTCGAAGGCTGCCGCTGCTTTCCCGCCGCCATCATGGAATCGACCGTGCGCGACCTCGGCGTGCAGATCGCCGTGGTGACCACGCCGCCGGCCGCCGCGCAAGAAGTCACCGACACCCTCGTGCGCGCGGGCGTGCGCTCCATCGTGAGCTTCGCCGCCACGCCGCTGCAGGTACCCGAGGGCGTCTCGGTGATCGATGTCGACATCACCGCCGCCCTCGAGACCGCCGCCTATATCGCCCGCGAGACGCCGCTCGAAGCCGAAGCCGAGGCCGAGGCCGAAGCCGAAAAGGCCGCCGTGCCGCTCATGCGCCAGCTCGACTCGCTGCTGGCCGGCGGCGAGGTGCGACTCGACGAACTGGCGCGCTGCATCGGCGCCACCATCATCTCGGGCGAGTCGTGCCCGCAGCGCATCGTCGAGAAGATCTACGCCGGCGACCGCGTGAGCGACCTGTTGAACGAAGCCTCCGACCGCACCCTGCTGGTGACCAACCTCATGAGCCTGCAGATGATCCGCGTCGCCGAGCTCATGGACGTGCCCGCGGTCTGCTTTGTGAACGGCGCCTCGCCCGAACCCGAGATCGTCGCCAAGGCCGACAGCGCGGGCACCACGCTCATGGTCTCGCCGATCGGCGTGTTCGAGACCTGCGGCCTCATCTACCAGTCCCTCACGGCCGCTCCGGCGACCCCCCAGTCGGCGCGGGTCTGAACGCCGCCGTGGAGCATGTCAGCTACGACATCGAGGGCGGCGACTACAACGAGGCGGGCGGCGCGTCGCGCGCCATCAAAGCCCACCTCAAGTCGATCGGAGCGCGCTCCGACGCCATCCGCCGCGCCATGATCGCCGCCTACGAAGCCGAGATGAACGTCGTCATCCACGCCCATCGCGGGCGCCTCGACGCGGCCTTCGACGAGCGCCGCCTCGAGGTCGACGTGATCGACGAGGGGCCCGGCATCGCCGACCTGGAGAAGGCGCTCACGCCGGGCTGGTCCACAGCCCCCGCCGAAGCGCGCGCCCTGGGCTTCGGCGCCGGCCTGGGCCTGCCCAACATCCGCAGCAACTCCGACGTCTTCGCCCTCGAAAGCGAGGTCGACAAGGGCACCACGGTGCACTTCACCGTGCTGCTGCAGCCCGAGCGCGCGGTCGCCCACCCCGTCTTGTCGCTGGCCGTCATCGCCGAGCTGTGCCGCGACTGCCGGCGCTGCCTCACCGCCTGCCCCACCAACGCCATCCGCGTGCGCGACGGCGTGCCGTCGGTGCTCGCCCACCTCTGCATCGACTGCACCTGCTGCATCGCGGTGTGCGACTCGGGCGCGCTGTGCCTGGCCGCCACGGCGCCCGACGCGCAGCGCCTCGGCGCCGGCTCGCTCGCCGTGCCGCCCGCCTTTCTCGCCGGGTTCGGCGAGCACGTGCCCGCCGCCTCCGTGCGCGACGCCCTGGCCCAGGCCGGTTTTGCCGACGTGCACTCGGTCGACGACTTCGAAGACGCCCTGCGCCGCGAGGTCATGGCCCAGGCCCAGGCCCACGAGCGCCCCTGGCCGGTGCTCTCGCCGGCCTGCCCCTCGGTCGTCGACCTGATCGAGCTGCGCTTTCCCTCGCTCCTGGCTCACCTGGCGCCCTTCGCCTCGCCCTGGGAGTCGCTGGCCGCCGTCAGCACCGACCCAAGCGCCGCCTACGTGGTGTCGTGCCCGGGCCAGCGCAGCGCGCTGGCCGCGCGCGGCGTCGACGCCGCGAGCCGCGCCGTCGAGCCCGCCCTGCTGCGCGACCTCGTGCTCTCGCACCTCGCCGACCGGCACGACGAGTCGGCTGCGCCGCTGGCCGCCGCCCGGCCCGACGACGGCGTGCTGCGCGTGACCGGCATCGAGCACGTGATCGCCGTGCTCGAGCAAATAGAGAACGGCCTGCTCACGACCACCGCGGCGCTCGAGCTCTTCGTGTGCGACGGCGGCTGCTTCGGCTCGCCCATGCTGGCCGACGACCCCTTTCTCTCCGAAGCGCGCTGGCCGGCGTCCGCCGCGCCCGCGGCCAGCGCACCGCCCACCGCGGCGCCGCTCGAACCGTTCGCGGCGCGCCCCGGCATACGCCTCGACGCCGACATGGCCAAGGCCATCAAGAAGCTCGCCCGCCTCGAGACCGTGCGGCGTTCGCTGCCCGGCAAAGATTGCGGCGCCTGCGGCGCCCCCACGTGCGCGGCCCTGGCCGAAGACGTGGTGCTCGCACGCGCCGACGCCACCCTGTGCCCCTACCGCTCGACCGACGGAGGCTGAACAGAAATGAACCTGGAGACCATCGCTACCGAGCTCGGCCTCGAGCACCTGACGCCGGCGCTCGACGCCCCCGTGACCGCCGAGCTCACGGCCGGGTACGCCTCCGACCTGCTCTCCGACGTGCTCGCCAACGCGCCCGAGGGCGGCGTGCTCGTCACGCTCCAGGTGCACCTGAACGTCGTCGCCGTGGCCAGCCACGCCGAGCTCGCCGCCGTCATCTTCTCGTCGGGCCGCGTGCCCGACGCCGACGTGATCGCCAAGGCCGTCGCCGAAGACCTGCACCTGTTCACCACCGAGGCCGACACCTTCGAGGTCGTCGGCCGCCTCTGGGCACTGGGGGTATGCAGCGGTCGTGTCGCCTGACGCCGTGAAAACCCTGCTCGCCGACTTTCACGTGCACACCGCGCTGTCGCCCTGCGGCGACGACGAGATGTCGCCGCCGGCCATCGTCGACGCCGCCCTCGCGGCGGGCCTCGACATGATCGCCGTGTGCGACCACAACGCCGCCGGCAACACGCGGGCCGTGGGCGAAGCCGCCGGCGCGCGCCTCGCGGTCATCTCGGGCATCGAGATCACCACGGTCGAAGAGGTGCACGTCCTCGGCCTCTTCCCCACCGCCGCCGCGGCGGCCAACGCGGCCGGCGAGGTCTGCGCCACGCTGCCGCCCACCGACGACGACTACACGCGCTTCTTCGGCGAGCAGTACCTCATGGACTCGGCCGGCACGGTGTGCGGCCACGAAGGCCACGCGCTCGCCCTGGCGACCTCGCTGCGGCTCGACGAAGCGGTCGCCCTCGTCAAGCGCTTCGGCGGCCTGGTCGTGGCCGCCCACATCGACCGCCCCACCTTCGGCGTGATCGCCCAGCTCGGCTTCTTTCCGTTCGAGGCCGGCTTCGACGCCGTCGAGCTGTCGCGCTTCGCGCCGCCCGACTCGCCGGCGGCGGCGGCCTGCGCCGACTACGGCCTGCCGATCATGCACTCCTCCGACAGCCACTACCTCGCCGACGTTGGCTGCGCGACCACCACGCTCACCCTCGAGGCGCCGACCTTCGCCGAGGTCGCCCTCGCCGTCAGAACGGCGCAAGGCAGGGCGGTCGTCAATGCATGACCTCTCCCTCTACACGCTCGAGATGATCGAGAACTCGCTGCGCGCCGGCGCCGAGCGCGTCGCTGTGCGGGTCGTCATCGACCCCATGCACGACCGCCTGGCGATCTCGGTCGACGACGACGGCCCCGGCCTCGACGTGAGCGCCGACCAGGCGACCGACCCCTTCTTCACGACCAAGGCCGGCAAGCGCACGGGCCTCGGCCTGCCGCTGTTCCGCGAGGCCGCCGAAGAGGCCGACGGCAGCCTCACCCTGCAGCGCTCGCCCACCCTGGGCGGCGTCGCGATCGAGGTCGTCATGAGCCTGTCGCACGTCGACCGCGCGCCGCTCGGCGACGTCTGCGAGTCGGTGGCCGTGATGGCCGCGACCAACCCCCAGGCGACCCTCGTGCTCGACGTCCAGGCCGGCGCCGACAGTTGCCTGGCGCAGGGCGCCGAGCTGGCCGCCTTCGGCGCGGTCGCCGCGCGCTGCACGGCCCTGCTGGCCACCGCCGACGAGCCCGCCGCCATGCCGACCACCACGCCCGTCACCCACGGGCGTCGCACACCCGACCCGAACCAACCCCCGACGCACGAACCATCCGGCCCAAAAGCACCGACAGCTACGACTCAAACGGTGGATCCTGTGGACTTACGACAGCAGCAAAGGAGCGTGGGATGACTGAAGTCTTGCAACAGTGCAGTTGCGAGGAGGCAAGCGAGGAGGAGCTTCTCGCCCGTCTCGACGACGTGATCGCGGGCTACAAGGACAAGCCGGGCGCCCTTATCCCGGTGCTCCAGCTGGCCCAGGGCATCTTCGGCTACCTGCCCGAGGTCGCCCTCAAGCACGTCGCCCTCAAACTGGGCAAGCCCTACAGCGAGGTGGCCGGCGTGGTCGGCTTCTATTCGTTCTTCTCGACCGTGCCCCGCGGCAAGCACGTCATCAGGGTCTGCCTGGGGACGGCCTGCTACGTGCGCGGCGGCGTCGGCGTGCTCGACGCGCTCAAAAAAGATCTGGGCATCGACGTCGGCGGCACCACCGACGACCGTAACTTCTCGCTCGAGGTCGGCCGCTGCTTCGGCGCCTGCGGACTCGCGCCGGTCATCATGATCGACGACGACGTGCACCACCGCGTCAAGCCCAAGCGCATCGGCGCGATCCTCGAAGAGTACGCCGCCGAGACCGCCGCAGCCGAAAGGAGTGCCTGACGCCATGGCCGAGAAGATCAAGAGCGCCGCAGACCTCAAGGCGATGGCCGACAGGGCGAAGGCCTCGGTCGAGCTGCGTGAGGGGACCAAGGAGATCCAGGTGACGGTCCATATGGGCACCTGTGGCATCGCCGCCGGAGCGCGCGGCGTGATCGCCGCCTTCATGCGCGAGATGGCCGCGGCCGGCGTCGACGACGTCACGCTGCGCCAGGCCGGCTGCGCCGGCCTCTGCGAGCAGGAGCCCATGATCACCGTCCGCGACGCGAGCGACACGCCCTACCGTTACGGGCTGCTCGACGACGCGAAGGTCAAGACGATCGTCACCGAGCACCTCGTCGGCGGCAAGCCGGTCGACGCGCTGCTGATCCGGTCGTAGGAAGGAAGCGGATATGGAGCAGTTCAGAAGCCACGTCCTCGTCTGCACCGGCGGCGGTTGCATCGCCTCGGGCGCGCTGGCCGTCAGCGCCGCGTTCAGCGAGGAGCTCGAAAAGCACGGCCTGGCGAGCGAAGTCCAGGTCGTCGAGACCGGTTGCCTGGGGCCGTGCGCCGTGGGCCCGGTCGCGCTCGTCTACCCCGACGGCGTCTTCTACCAGAACATCAAGGTGCCCGACGTCGCTGAGATCGTCGAAGAGCACCTGCTCAAGGGCCGCGTCGTACCGCGCCTCGTGAGCACCGCGCCCGGCACCGAGAAGTCGATCGCCGAGATGCACGACGTCGAGTTCTTCAACCGCCAGGTCAAGATCGTGCTGCGCAACTCGGGCCTCATCGACCCGCTGAGCATCGAGGACTACATCGCCCGCGACGGCTACGGCGCGCTCGCCAAGGCGATCACCGAGATGACCCCCGAGAGCATCGTCGACGAAGTGCTCGCCTCGGGCCTGCGCGGCCGCGGCGGCGCCGGGTTCCCGACCGGCCTCAAGTGGCGCTTCGCCCAGCAGCAGAAAGAGGAGACCAAGTACATCCTCTGCAACGCCGACGAAGGCGACCCGGGCGCGTTCATGGACCGCTCGGTGCTCGAAGGCGACCCGCACTCGGTGATCGAGGGCATGGCCATCGGCGCCTACGCGATCGGCGCCCATCAGGGCTACGTCTACGTGCGCGCCGAGTACCCGCTGGCCGTCGAGCGCCTGCAGTACGCCATCGACCAGGCGCGCGACTACGGCCTCCTCGGCGACGACATCCTCGGCACGGGCTTTGCCTTCGACCTCGAGATCCGCATGGGCTCCGGCGCCTTCGTCTGCGGCGAAGAGACCGCGCTCATGACCTCGATCGAAGGTCACCGCGGCGAGCCGCGCCCGCGCCCGCCGTTCCCGGCGGTCAAGGGCCTCTGGGGCAAGCCCAGCGTGCTCAACAACGTCGAGACCTACGCCAACATCAACCCCATCATCCTCAAGGGCGCCGAGTGGTTCGCCGCGACGGGCACCGAGAAGAGCAAGGGCACCAAGGTCTTCGCCCTGGGCGGCAACATCACCAACACCGGCCTGGTCGAAGTGCCGATCGGCATGCAGCTCGGCGAGATCATGAACGAGATCGGCGGCGGCGTGCCCGGCGGCAAGGCGCTCAAGGCCGTGCAGATCGGCGGTCCCTCCGGCGGCTGCGTGCCCTACTGAGCACCTCGACACGTCCGGTCGACTACGAGTCGCTCCAGGAGCTCGGCGCCATCATGGGCTCCGGCGGCCTCGTCATCATGGACGAGGACTCGTGCATGGTCGACATGGCGCGCTTCTTCCTCGAGTTCACCCAGGAAGAGAGCTGCGGCAAGTGCCCGCCCTGCCGGGTCGGCACCAAGCGCATGCTCGAGATCGTCGACCGCATCTGCGACGGCCAGGGCGAAGAGGGCGACATCGAGCGTCTGCAGGAGCTCGGCGCCATGATCAAGGAGACCGCGCTGTGCGGCCTCGGCCAGACGGCCCCCAACCCGGTGCTGTCGATGATCCGCCACTTCCGTCACGAGTGGGAAGCCCACATCCTCGACAAGCACTGCGAAGCCGGCGTCTGCGCGACCATGTTCAAGGCGCGCTGCACCAACGCCTGCCCCGCCGACGTCGACGTGCCGGGCTTCGTGAGCCTGGTCGGCGAGAAGCGCTTCGACGAGGCCCTCGTGCTGCATCGCGAGCGCAACCCGCTGGCCTCGATCTGCGGCCGCGTGTGCTTCCACCCCTGCGAGAGCAAGTGCCAGCGCGCCGGCTTCGACGCGCCCGTCGCCATCCGTGGCGTCAAGCGCTTCATGACCGAGCAGGAGACCGTGGTCGCCCTGCCCGAGGTCCTCGTGAGCGACGAGAACGCCAAGCGCAAGGTCGCCGTGATCGGCTCCGGTCCGGCCGGCCTGTCGTGCGCCTACTTCCTGGCTCGCCTGGGCTACAAGCCGACCATCTTCGAGGCCGCCTCGACCCCCGGCGGCATGCTCGTGCAGGCCATCCCGGCCTACCGGCTGCCGCGCGAAGAGCTCGGCCGCGAGATCTCGATGATCCAGGAGATGGGCGTCGCCCTCGAGTGCGACAAGGCGCTCGGGCGCGACTTCACCCTCCAGGGCCTGCACGACGACGGCTTCGAGGCCGTGTTCCTCGGCGTCGGCGCCCCGCAGGGCTCCAACATCGGCGTGCCCGGCGAAGACGGCGAGGGCGTCACCGAAGCGCTGTCGTTCCTCAAGACCTACAACGTCGACGGCACGGTCGAGGTCGGCAAGCGCGTCGCGGTCATCGGCGGCGGCAACTCCGCCATCGACGCGGCCCGCACCGCCCTGCGCCTCGGCGCCGACCAGGTCACCATCCTCTACCGCCGCACGCGCGCCCAGATGCCCGCGTGGGCCGAAGAGATCGACGCCGCCGAAGACGAGCGCATCGTGCTTCAGCCGCTCGTCGCGCCGGTCGAGATCGTGCACGACGCCGCCGGCAAGCTGGTCGGCGTGAAGTGCCGCCCGATGACCCTGGGCGACTACGACTCGAGCGGCCGTCGCCGCCCGGTCGCCGGCCGCAACGCCGACTTCGTCGTCGAGTGCGACCAGGTCATCGCCGCCATCGGCCAGTGGCTCGACAGCGCGCCGCTGTTCGACGGCGTCTCGGTCGAGACCACCAGGAAGGGCTGGCTCAAGACCGACAAGGACGGCCGTACCTCGGTCGAGTGGATCTTCGCCGGCGGCGACGCCGTCACGGGTCCGGCCTCGGTCGTGGCCGCCATCGGAGCCGGCGAGAAGGCCGCCGTCTCCATCGATTCGTTCCTCACCGGCGCCAACCATGCCTTCTGGCGTCGCGACGTCGCGGTCGACACCGCGTTCGACCCCGACGCCGATCCCCGTCGAGACGCCGCGCGCCGTCGTGCCCGAGCTGGCCGCCAGCGCGCGTGTCGGCGGCTTCGACGAAGTCGAGCTCTCGTGGGCGGCCGAGACGGCCGTCGCCGAAGCGCGGCGCTGCCTGCGTTGTGACTACGGAAAGACCTGTGCCAAGACCGAGGTGAACCGCTGATGCCAACCCTCACTGTAGACGACATCAAGGTCGAGGTCCCGGACGGCACCACCATCCTGCAGGCCGCCCGTCAGGTCGGCTCCAAGGTGCCGAGCCTGTGCTACCTCGAAGACGTGCAGACGATCGGCGCCTGCCGCGTCTGCCTCGTCGAAGTCCAGGGCGCCAAGGCGCTCGTGGCCTCGTGCGCCGCTCCGGTGGCCGAGGGCATGGTCGTCAAGACCAACTCGGCGCTCGCCCGCAAGGGCCGCCAGACCGTCGTCGAGCTGCTCCTCTCCGAGCACGACGGCAACTGCCAGACCTGCGCCCGCAGCGCCGACTGCGAACTGCGCACCCTGGCGCGCGATCTGGGCATCGACCAGATCCGCTACGAAGGCGAGAAGACCACCAAGACCATCGACGACTCCACGCCCGCGCTCATCCGCGACAGCGGCAAGTGCATCATGTGCCGGCGCTGCGTCACGGTGTGCAACGAGACCCAGGGCGTGGGCGCCCTGTTCCCGCAGGGCCGCGGCTTCACGACGGTGATCGGACCGGCGTTTGCTTCCGACCTCTCCGACGTGACCTGCGTGCAGTGCGGCCAGTGCGCCGCGGTCTGCCCGGTCGGGGCCATCATCGAGCGCGACCAGATCGACACGGTCTGGCAGGCCCTCGACGATCCCGACAAGTACGTCGTGGTGCAGACGGCTCCGGCCATCCGCGCCGCCCTGGGCGAGGGCTTCGACTACGAGCCCGGCACCGTGGTGACCGGCAAGATGGTCGCCGCCCTGCGCCGCCTGGGCTTCGACGGCGTGTTCGACACCAACTTCGCCGCCGACCTCACCATCATCGAGGAAGGCACCGAGCTGCTCATGCGCCTCAAGGCGGCGCTGGTCGACAAGCAAGAGGTCGCCCTGCCGATGTTCACGAGCTGCTCGCCGGGCTGGATCAACTACATGGAGCACTACAACCCCGACTTCCTGCCCAACCTCTCGAGCTGCAAGAGCCCGCAGCAGATGTTCGGGGCGGTGGCCAAGACCTACTACGCCGAGAAGCTCGGCAAGCGGCCCGAGGACATCTTCGTGGCCAGCGTCATGCCCTGCACCGCCAAGAAGTTCGAGTGCCAGCGTCCCGAGATGGACGACTCGGGCGTGCAGGACGTCGACGTCGTGCTGACCACGCGCGAACTGGTGCGCATGATCAAGCAGGGCGGCATCGACTTCGACAGCCTGCCCGACGAGAAGATGGACAAGCCGCTCGGTCTGTCGACCGGCGCCGCCGACATCTTCGCCAACACGGGCGGCGTCATGGAAGCCGCGCTGCGCACGGTCTACGAGCTCGTGACCGGCCGGCCGTTCCCGTTCGAGAACCTGCACGTCGCCCCGATCGAAGGGCTCGAAGGCGTCAAGCACGCCGAAGTGCTGATCGAAGGCGCCGTGCCGGAGTGGTCGTTCCTCGAAGGCGTCACGGTGAAGGTCGCCGTGGCCCACACGCTGGGCAACGCCCAGAAGGTCATCGACGCCATCAAGAGCGGCGAGGCCGAGTACCACTTCGTCGAGGTCATGACCTGCCCCGGCGGCTGCATCGGCGGCGGCGGCCAGCCGCGGCTCACCACGAACGCCGTGCGTGAGGCGCGCATCGCCGCCATCTACCGCGAAGACGAGGGCCGTGAGCTGCGCAAGAGCCACGAGAACCCGGCCGTCCTCGAGCTCTACAGCACGTGGCTCGGCGAAGCCGGTGGCGAGAAGGCTCACCACCTCCTGCACACGCACTACGCGGGCAAGGACCGCGTCTAGGGCACAACGAGCGGCGTGGTAAGCTGGCGGGCGGCGGCGACTTACAGTCGCCGCCGCCCGCCGAGCCCACACCGCGGGAGACGATTCATGGCAGACGAGCGACTCATCCTGATCGTCGACGACGACTACGACTTCCTCGAGATCAACCGCCGCATCCTCGAGAGGGCAGGCTTTCGCGTGGTCACCGCCGGCAGCCCCTCGCAGGCCATGGACAAGGTCGAGGCCGAGACGCCCGACCTGGTCATCACCGACCTCATGATGAGCGAGGTCGACTCCGGCTTTTCGCTGTCGAAGCGGCTGCGCGACGACCCCCGCACCACGGCCGTGCCGATCATCATGTCGACGTCGGTCACCACCGCGCTGGGCCTCGACTTCACGCCGCACTCGGCGGCCGACCTCGCCTCTATGAAGGTCGACGCCTACTTCGACAAACCCCTCGATGCCACGGCCCTGGTCGCCAAGGTCCGCGAGCTGCTTGGAGAGCCGCCATGCTGATCGGCGAAGACGGACTCGTCACCACCATCAAGGAGCGCTGCCGGCGCTGTTATGCGTGCGTGCGCGAGTGCCCCGCCGAAGCCATCCGCGTGGTCGACGGGCGCGCCAGCGTCATTCCTTCGCGCTGCATCGGCTGCGCCAACTGCTTTCGGGTCTGCTCGCAGAACGCCAAGCAGGCCTACGGCGAGGTCGACCGCACGTTCGACCTGCTCGACTCGAGCCGCTCGGTCATGGCCATCATCGCGCCGAGCTTCCCGGCCGAGTTCACCGACTTAGACGAAGCCCAGCTGGTCGCCATGACCCGCGAGCTCGGCTTTGCCGCCGTGCACGAAGTGGCCTTCGGCGCCGACCTCGTGGCGCGCGCCTTCGCGAAGCTCCTCGAGGACAACAGCGACGCGCGCTACATCGCCACGCCCTGCCCGGCCGTGGTCTCGTTTGTGCGCAAGTACCACCCCGACCTCACGTCGTCGCTGGCGCCCATCGCCTCGCCGATGATCGCCATGTCGCGCGTGCTGCACGACCCGTCGGTGCACGGCCCCGACGCCAAGGTCGTGTTCATCGGCCCCTGCATCGCCAAGAAAGGCGAGGCGGCGAGCGCCGACATCCTCTTTGAGATCGACGCCGTGCTCACCTTCGCCGAGCTGCGCCAGATGTTCGCCGAGCGCCACATCGTCCCCAAGCCCGGCGCCGGCGACTCGTTCGACCCGCCGCACGGCTCGCAGGGTTCGCTGTTCCCGCTGGCGCGCGGCCTGCTGCAGGCCGCGAATCTGCCCGAAGACCTCATGACCGGCGAGATCATCGCCGCCGACGGCATGGAGCACTTCGTCGAGGCCATCAACGACTTCGAGCACGGCGAATCCGAAGTCCGCCTGCTCGACATCCTCGCCTGCGAGGGCTGCATCGCCGGGGTGGGCTTCAGCAACGACGAACCGCTCTACCGGCGTCGCGCCCAGATCAGCCGCCACGCCAAGCACTTGAGCGAGGGCTTCGACCAGGCCGCCTGGGAGGCCAACATGCAAGCCTTCGCCGGCATCGACCTGTCGCGCACCTTCACCCCGCAAGACGAGCGCTTCCTGGTCGAGCCCACCGAGGCCGACATCACCGCCATCCTGCGGCGCATGAACAAGACCACTCCCGAAGACGAGCTCAACTGCGGCGCCTGCGGCTACGGCACCTGCCGGCGCCACGCCGTGGCCGTCTACCAGGGCATCGCCGAAGAGACCATGTGCCTGCCGTTCGTGATCGAGAAGCTCTCGACCACCGTCGGCGACCTCGAAGACTCGCACCGCTCGCTCGAGTCGACCAAAGAGGCTCTGGTCAAGTCCGAGAAGCTCGCCAGCATGGGGCAGCTCGCCGCCGGCATCGCCCACGAGGTCAACAACCCGCTCGGCATCCTCCTGCTGCAGGCCAACATACTGCTCGAAGAGATCGACCAGAACGCCGAGATGGCCGACGACTTGAAGCTCATCGTCGACCAGGCCAACCGCTGCAAGAAGATCATCTCCGGGCTGCTCAACTTCGCCCGTCAGAGCCGCGTCGTGCGCCAGCCCACCAACCTGGTCGAGCTCGTGAACGACACGCTGCGCACCATGCCGCTCGACGAGAACATCATGGTGCGCGTCGAGAGCACCATGGACGACCCGGTCGCCGAGCTTGACGCCGACCAGATGGTCCAGGTGCTGACCAACCTCGTCTCGAACGCCCAGCAGGCCATGCCCGAGGGCGGCGCCCTCATCATCCGCCTGAGCGACACGGCCGACGAGGTCACCTTCATGGTCACCGACACCGGCGTGGGCATTCCCCGCGCCAACATGGACAAGCTCTTCGACCCCTTCTTCACCACCAAGCAGGTGGGCAAGGGCACCGGCCTTGGCCTGGCGGTCACCCACGGCATCGTCAAGATGCACCGCGGCCAGATCAAGGTCGAATCGAACGCCGACCCAGCCGCCGGACCCACCGAGACGACCTTCGTCGTCACGCTGCCGCGGCACGAGCTGTAGACTTGGCGCGCAGCCGGGGCAAGGCGAAAGGACGGTCGTGAGCGAGAGCCAGACCCTCAAAGTCGTCATGGTCGACGACGAAGAGGCGCTGTGCCTGGGCGTACAGCGCATCGTCAACCGCTACACGTTCCACCTGCCCGACGTGCAGATCGACGTGCGCTACGAGTTCTCCCACTTTCAGTCGGGCGAGGACTTTCTCGCGGCCCTGGCCGCGGGCGCCGACCTCGACCTGCTGCTGCTCGACCTCAAGCTCCCCGGCATCGACGGCCTCGACGTGCTGCAGGAGGTCAGCGACCAGGGCCACGAGGCGCTCACGCTGTTCATCACCGCCTACGCCACCTTCGAGACGGCGGTCAAGGCGACCAAGCTCGGCGCCTACGACTTTCTGCCCAAGCCGTTCTCGCCCGACGAGCTGCGCTACGGCCTGCGCAAGGCCTCGACCCAGCTCATCCTCAGCCGCCAGGCCCGCCAGCTCGCCGAGGAACGCCGCCAGATCCGCTTCAACTTCATCTCGGTGCTGGCCCACGAGCTCAAGTCGCCGCTGAACGCCGTGCAGGGCTACCTCAATATCCTGCGCGACGACGTGCCCGCCGACGACCGCCGCATGATCGAGCGCTCGCTGCTGCGCCTCGACGGCATGAAGAAGCTCATCTTCGACCTGCTCGACCTTACGCGCATCGAGTCGGGCCAGAAGCAGCGCGTGTTCACCGACGTCGCCCTGGGCGAGCTGGTGGCGACCTCGATCGACCTGTTCCAGGGCGAGGCCGCCGAGCGCGGCATTACGATCGCCGTCGACTGCCCGGCCGACCTGTCGCTGCGCGCCGACTCCGGTGAGATCGAGATCGTGCTCAACAACCTCGTCTCGAACGCGGTCAAGTACAACCGCGACGGCGGCCGCGTCGACGTCGCGCTGCGGCGCGCCGACGACACCGTCACCCTGACCGTGGCCGACACCGGCATCGGCCTCACCGCCGGCGAGGCGGCCAAGCTCTTCAACGAGTTCACGCGCATCAAGAACGAGCACACCGTGAACATCCTGGGCAGTGGCCTCGGCCTGTCGACCGTCAAGAAGCTCGCCAACCTCTACGGTGGCGACGCCTCTGTAACGTCGGTCGCCGGCGAGGGCAGCACCTTCACCGTCACCCTGCACGACGCCGAGGTGCCGGCCGAGACGGCGGCCCCCGAGACGGCTTCGGCGAGCTGAAGCCGCCAGCCCCCCGCGGGCGGCGGTCCCGAACGGTGCGGCGCGCAGTCGACGGGCTTGAGCGCCCTTTTCGGCCCCAGCCGCCCCGCGATCCCGCGGCCCGCCACAGCGATGCCCCGCGCGCACGCTGTTTCCCCTGCTCCAGAGCGTCGTTTTACTCTGGCCGTTGGGCTCGTCGTGTGAAAGAATCTGCAAAGCGACTCCTGCCCCCGGCGCACAGTGCGCCACTGGGGCTCGGCCCACGTTCGCACGCACCCGACGGGGCCGCGCGAAACACCGTGACGACGCTGGCAATCGAGCTGAAGGAGTGCAAGGTGTCCAAGATCCTGATCGTCGACGACGACCCCGACATCCAGGAGGCCTGCAAACTCGTCCTGGAAAAAGAGGGGTTCCAGGTCAAATGCGCCTCGAACCGTGTCGAAGGCCTGCAGCAGGTCGCCGACGTCAAGCCCGATCTGCTCATCCTCGACGTCATGATGGAAGAGCCCGACGACGGGCTCATCATGGCGCGCGAGCTGCGCCGCCAGGGCTTCGCCCAGCCGATCATCATGCTCACCTCCGTCAATGCCGCCATGGGCCTCACCATCGACCGCGACGACGAGATCGTGCCGGTCGAGAAGTTCCAGTCCAAGCCGGTCGAGCCGGCCACGCTGGTCGCCCAGGTCAACGAGCTACTGGGCCTTTAGGGGGCGCGCGATGCTGACCATCACCGACTCTCCGGCGCGCGACGAGATCGTCGCCATTGTCGAACGTCACGGCGGTGAGCGCACCTCGCTCATCCCCATCCTGCAAGACGTCAAGACGGCCCAGCACGAGATCACCGACGAAGCCATGCAGATCGTCGCCGACCTGGTCGGCGTGCACCCGGTCGAAGTCTTCAGCGTGGCCACCTTTTACGCCTTCCTGCACGGCGCGCCCGAGGGGCGCTTTGTCGTGCGGCTCTGCGGCACGCTGTCGTGCGACTTCGCCGGCAAGACGGCCGTCGCCGAGGCCCTGCGCGTGGCGCTCGGCATCGACTTCGGCGCCACCACCGACGACGGCGTCTTCACCCTCGAGTGGGCGAGCTGCGTCGGCATGTGCGACCAGGGCCCGGCCCTGCTCGTCAACGACCGTGTCTTCACGCGCGTCACGCCCGAGAAGGTCGCCGAGATCGTCGCCGACTACCGCACCAAGGCGGCCGACGAAGAGCGCCAGGACATCGTCACCAGCCGCAACCAGCTGACCTACGCCACGATCGAGCCCAACGCCGGCATGAAGACCGCGCTCACCATGCGCCGCGGCGACATCGTCGACACGCTCTCCGGGGCGGCCCTCAAGGGCCGCGGCGGCGCCGGCTTCCCGACCGGCATGAAATGGAACTTCTGCGCCGCTGAAAAGAGCGACCAGAAGTACATCATCTGCAACGCCGACGAAGGCGAGCCCGGCACCTTCAAAGACCGCGTCATCCTGCGCGACTTCCCCGACCTCGTCTTCGAGGGCATGACCATCGGCGGCCGCGCCATCGGCGCCAACATGGGCATCGTCTACCTGCGCGCCGAATACGCCTACCTGCGCGCCCACCTGAACGACGTCATCCACAAGCGCCGGCAAGCCGGCCTGCTCGGCGCCAACATCGGCGGCGTCGAGGGCTTCGACTTCGACATCGTGCTGGCGCGCGGCGCCGGCGCCTACGTCTGCGGCGAAGAGACCGCCCTGATCGAGTCGCTCGAAGGGTTCCGCGGCGAGCCCCGCAACCGGCCGCCGTTCCCGGCCGTCGCCGGCTTCCTCAACCACCCCACGGTGGTCAACAACGTCGAGACGCTGGCCTCGGTGGCCTGCATCTTCGCCAAGGGCACCGAGTGGTTCAAGGGCTTCGGCACCGACAAGTCGACGGGCTACAAGCTCTTCAGCATCTCGGGCGACTGCGAAAAGCCCGGCGTGTACGAGTTCCCCTGGGGCATCACGGTGGCCGACCTGCTCAAAGAGGTCGGCGGCACGGGCGCCAAGGCCGTCCAGATCGGCGGCGCTTCGGGCGTCTGCGTGCCGGCCAACGACTTCGAGCGCCGGCTGGCCTTCGAAGACATCCCCACCGGCGGATCGGTCATGGTGATCGGCCCGCAGCGCGACCTGCTCGACGTCGCCGAGAACTTCCTCGAGTTCTTCGTCGAAGAGTCGTGCGGCCAGTGCACGCCGTGCCGCTTGGGCAACCACCAGCTCCTCGAAGGCGTCGAGCTGCTCAAGAACGGCGAGTGCTCGGCCGCCCACCTGGCCGACCTCAAGGCCCTGGGGGCGACCATGCAGGTCGCCGCCAAGTGTGGCCTCGGGCAGACCAGCCCGAGCGCATTCCTGTCGATCGTCGGGGCCTTTGCCGACGACGTCACCAACCGTCCGCAGCGCGCGTAGCGAGGAGTGAGCATGTCTGACTCAGTGACGACCCGCCTTCACCGCGCTCCGCTGTCGCAGCAGACGCGGCGTGTGGTCACGACCACGAGCCCCGACGCCATCGGCGCCACCGTCACCGTCAAGATCGACGGCGTCGAGGCCAAGGTACCGTTCGGTTCCACCATCCTGCAGGCCGCCGAGAGCATCGGCGTCCACATCCCCACGCTCTGTCACCACCCCGACCTCGACGTCGCCGGCATCTGCCGCATCTGCGTGGTCGAAGTCGAAGGCCAGCGCCTGCTGCAGCCGGCCTGCGTCTTCCCCGTCACCAACCAGATGACGATCGACACCCACAGCCGCCGCGTGCGCCTGGCGCGCCGTAACGTGCTCGAGCTGCTGCTCAGCGAGCACTACGGCGAGTGCTACTCGTGCCAGCGCAACGGCAACTGCGAGCTCCAGGCCCTGGCCGAGGAGTACGGCATCACCGACTTCACCTTCGGGCACCCCGAGGCGCCGGTGGCCGAGGTCGACTCCTCGAGCTACTCGGTCGTGCGCGACATGAACAAGTGCATCCGCTGCCGCCGTTGCGTGCGCACCTGCATCGACCTGCAGGAGGTCGGCGTGCTCGAAGCCGTGAGCCGCAGCGACCAGACCGAGATCACCACGTTCGCCGACCGTCCGCTCGGCTCGGTGGTCTGCATCAACTGCGGGCAGTGCATCAACCGCTGCCCCACCGGCGCGCTCTACGCCAAAGACGAGACCGACGCCGTGTGGGCGGCCATCGACGATCCCACCAAGCACGTCGTCATTCAGACGGCGCCGGCGCCGCGCTCCGCCATGGGCGAGTGCTTCGGCCTCGAGGCGGGCACCGGCGTGACCTTCGAGATGAACACCGCCCTGCGGCGGGCCGGCTTCGACAAGGTGTTCGACACCAACTTCACGGCCGACCTCACCATCATCGAAGAAGGCACCGAGCTCATCCTGCGTCTCTACAAGGCGCTCGTCGAAAAAGACGAGACGATCGCCCTGCCGCAGTTCACGAGCTGCTCGCCGGGCTGGGTCAAGTTCCTCGAGCACTTCTACCCCGAGTACCTGCCCAACGCCTCGTCGGCCAAGAGCCCGCAGCAGATGTTCGGCGCGCTCATCAAAACGTACTACGCCGAAAAGCTGGCCCTCGACCCGGCCAACATCGTGAGCGTCGCGCTCATGCCGTGCTCGGCCAAGAAGTTCGAGTGCAACCGCCCCGAGATGCACGACTCCGGCTACCAGGACGTCGACTACGGGCTCACCACGCGCGAGCTCGCCAAGATGTTCAAAGAAGCCGGGCTCGACGTGCCGCACCTGCCGAAGTCCGACTTCGACGACCCCTTCGGCTCGGCCACCGGCTCGGGCGTCATCTTCGGCGCCACGGGCGGCGTCATGGAGGCCGCCCTGCGCACCGTCATCGAGATGGTCACCGGCGAGAAGGTCGAGAGCATCTACGACCACGGCGACATCATCCCGCTGCGCGGCTTCGAAGGCGTGAAGTACGCCGAGATCACCATCCCCAAGGTCGGCCCCGTGCCCGAGATCGTCGCGCACCTCGTGCCCAACTGGGACTGGCTGAACGGCGCCACGGTCAAGGTCGCGGTCGCTCACGGCACCGCCAACGCCAAGAAGGTCATGGACGACATCAAGGCCGGCGGCAAGTTCAGCGAGTGCCACTTCATCGAGTTCATGGCCTGCCCGGGCGGCTGCCTGGGCGGCGGCGGTCAGCCGATCCCCACGAGCGACGCCATCCGCGCCGCCCGCGCCCGGGTGATCTACTCCGAAGACTCGTCGTACGCCGTGCGCAAGTCACACGAGAACCCGGCCGTGTTGCAGACCTACGCCGAGTTCCTCACCGACGGCCCCTGCGGCCACAAGAGCCACAAGCTGCTGCACACCACCTACACGGCGCGCGGCAAGTTCATGGATTGACCTGACCCGAACAGGGGCCGGGGCGCCTGCCGGCGCCCCGGCCCCTGTTCTTTTTCGGTGCGCACGTACGTGCCCCCCGCGCCCTGCAGACCCACCCGTCACCGTCGGCGCAGTGCTAGGCTAGGGGCGTAGAACACGGGTGACCGGCGCAAGCGCCGGCCGCGTCACGCCCGGCCTTTCCCGACCGACCAGGGCCGACCGATGACCGACGAACGACCCACAGCGCAGAGCACGCCGACGGCCGCCTCAGACGACCAGGCCGCCGACGGCACCGCCGCTCTGGCTGCCGACGCCGCGCACGACGCGGCCACCGACGGCCGGCCGCGCTACTTCGACCTGTATCGCGAGCCTGTCGGCATCACCCCGCTGACCGACGGCGAGCGCGCCGTGCTGCGCATGGTCAATCAGCGCGTCTCGGCGCTGCCCACACTCGACGACGTCATCGACCTGCTGTTCGAGCGCACCGCCGGCATCTTTCCGTTCGATCGCATCGGCCTCTCCTTCGTCGAAGAAGACGGCCGCCGGGTGGTGTCGCGCTACGTGCGCGCCGCCTACGACAAGGTGCTGCTGGCCAAGGGCTACAGCGAAGACCTGCGCGACAGCTCGCTCGAGCGCGTGCTGCGGCAGGGCACGCCGCGCATCATCGACGACCTCGAGCTCTACCTCGCCGAGCACCCCGGCAGCCGCTCCACGAAGCTGCTGCTGCGCGAGGGCGTGCGCTCCAGCCTCACCTGCCCGCTGATCGTCGAGGGGCGCATCGTGGGCTTCATGTTCCGCAGCTCGCGCCTGCCCCACGCCTACACCCAGCACCACGTCGAGCTGCAGATGGCGCTCACCGAGCGCCTGAGCCAGGCGGTCGAGAAGGCCTGGCGCATAGAACAGCTCACCGCGGCCAACCGCAACTACCTCGAGATGCTGGGCTTCGTCAGCCACGAGCTCAAGAACCCGGTGGCCTCTATGGTGACCGACGCCCGGCTGCTCGCCGACGGCTACCTGGGCCCGGTCGAGGAGCGCCAGAAGGTCAAGCTCGAGCGGCTCATCACCAAGGGCGAGTACCTGCTCGACCTGGTGCGCGAGTACCTCGACCTGGCGCGCGTCGAGGGCGGCGAGCTGCAGGTCGCGGTGCAGTGCGGCGTGCCCTTCGTCGACAGGGTGGTCGAGCCCGCGGTCGAGCTCGTGCGCGCCCAGATCGAGGCGGCCGGCATGGTGCTCACCACCGAGCTGCCCGACGACCACGGTTTCGCGGTCGACTGCGACCCGTCGCTGCTGATCATCGTGCTCGTCAACCTGCTGAGCAACGCGGTGCACTACGGCGCCTCGGGCGGCGCCCTGCGCCTCACCGTCGCCCCAAGTGCGCGCCGCCTGCGCGTCTCGGTCTGGAACGAAGGCCCGGGCTTTTCGGCGGCCGAGCGCGCCCGCCTGTTCCGCAAGTTCTCGCGGCTGCACGCCGCGGGCGCCGGACAACGGCGGGGCACCGGCCTGGGACTGTACAATTCGTGGCGGATCGTGCAGCTGCACCACGGCCACATCAAGGCCGACGCCAAGACGGGCGCGTGGGCCGAATTCACCTTCGAGCTACCGCAACCCCTGTGCCCGGCCGACGTCGCCGACGAGCGCGCCGGCCAGTCGCAGGAACCTGTCGACGAGCAGGAGCGCACCGGGCCGACGTAGAAGCGCAAACGAGCGGACGAGAACGACCGCACCGACCGACCACAGGACCGCACGGAGACCCCACGAAAGGACGCGCAGATGACCGAGAGCCACAAGATCCTCGCCGTACACATCACCGACCGCATGAAGGACGCCGCTTCGGTGCAGAAGGTCTTCACCGAGTACGGCTGCAACATCAAGACGCGTGTCGGCCTGCACGACGTCGCGGGCGACGTCTGCGCGCCGGGCGGCGTGGTCATCCTCGAGCTCGTGGGGCCCGCCACGATCACCGCCGACATCGCCGGCGCCCTGGGCGCCATCACCGGCGTCGAGGTGCAGAAGGTCGAGTTCGCTCACGCCGGCTGACGCCGACGCTCGCGCGACAGCGGCCGAGACGGCCTTGAACGGCGACGTCCGCACCGAACACGACCTGCTGGGCGCCGTGCCGGTCGACGCCGCCGCGCTCTACGGCGTGCACACCGTGCGGGCGCGCGACAACTTTCACCTGACGGGGCTGCCGGTGCACGGCGAGCTTGTCCGTGCCTTCGGCACGGTCAAGCTCGCCGCCGCCCTCACCAACCGCGACCTCGGCGCCTGGGCCGCCGACCCGGCCAAGGCCGACGCCATCGAGCGCGCCTGCCGCGAGCTCGCCGACGGCCTCCACGACGACGCCGTGATCGTCGAGCGCCTGCAAGGCGGCGCCGGCACCTCGACCAACATGAACGTGAGCGAGGTCATCGCCAACCGCGCCCTCGAGCTGCTGGGCGAGCCCCACGGCGCCTACGAGCGCGTCTCGCCGCTCGACGACGTCAACCTGCACCAGTCGACCAACGACACCTTACCCCACCGCGCTGCACCTGGCCGCCATTCGCCGCCTGACGGCGTTACAGGAGCGCGTGGTCGCCCTGCAGCAGGCGTTCCAGGACGCGGAAAGCCGCTTCGCCACGATCGTCAAGACCGGCCGCACCGAGATGCAGGACGCCGTGCTCACCACGTTGGGCCGCGAAATGGGCGCATATGCCGAGGCCCTGGGCCGCGACCGCTGGCGCATCTACAAATGCGAGGAACGGCTGCGGGTGGTCAACCTGGGCGGCACCGCCATCGGCACGGGTTTGGCCGCGCCGCGTGCCTACATTTTCCGCGTGGTCGAGGAGCTTCGCGCCATCACCGGCATCGGCTTCGCGCGCGCCGAGAATCTGGTGGAGGCCACCCAGAACGCCGACGTCTTCGTGGAAGTCTCGGGCATGCTCAAGGCGCTGCGCCGTCTCGTCGCTCTGGAAGATTTGCTCCGACCTGCGGCTGCTGTCCGGCCCCGAGCCGGCCTGGGCGAGATCCGCCTGCCGGCGCGCCAGGCCGGGCTCGTCCATCATGCCCGGGAAGGTCAACCCGGTGATCCCCGAGGCGGTCAGCGAGGCGCCATGCTGGTGATGGGCTACGACGCCACCGTCGCTCAGGCCGCGGCGGCCGGCAGCCTCGAGCTCAACCCCTTCTTGCCGCTCGTCGCCGCCTGCCTGCTCGAGAGCCTGCTGCTCCTGCAGCGCGCCTGCCTCATGCTGCGGCGCTCCTGCGTCGAGGGCATCGTGGCCGACGAAGCCGCCTGCCGGCGCCACGTCGAGGCCTCGTCGGCGGCCGCCACGGCGCTCGTGCCCGAGATCGGCTACGACGCCGCTTGCGAGGTCGTCAAGGCGGCCACCGAAAGCGGCGCCACGGTGCGCACGGCCGCCGTCGACGGCGGCTTTGTCACCGCCGCGCGCTTCGACGAGCTGCTCACCGCCGAGGCGGTCTGCCGCCTGGGCACCCCGACCCCATCGACGAGAGGATCGAGCGAATGATCGACGCCCTCGCCCCATCGACGGAGGATCAGCGAATGATCGACGCCCTCGCCCCATCGACAGAGATCCCCTGCATGAGCATGACCGGCGCTCCCAAGGGCATGCGGCTGCACATCGGCCTGTTCGGCCGCCGCAACGTGGGCAAGTCGAGCCTGCTGAACGCCATCACCCGCCAGGACGTCTCGATCGTCTCAGACCAGGCCGGCACCACCACCGACCCGGTCGAGAAACCGATGGAGCTGCTGCCCCTGGGGCCGGTGCTGTTCATCGACACCGCCGGCATCGACGACGTCGGCGCCCTCGGCGAACTGCGCGCGGCGCGCACCATGCAGGTCTTCGAGCGCACCGACCTGGGCGTACTGGTCGTGGCCGCCGACGACTGGGGCGACTACGAAGACATGATCCTCGAGGAGTTCGCCGCCCGCGAGATCCCCACGGTCGTCGTCTTCAACAAGATCGACCTGGCGACGCCGCCCTCGGCGCGCGAAGACAGCCTCCGGGCCGGCGGCGCCAAAGTAGTGCGTACCGCCGCCTCCCTGGGGCGCGGCGTGCTCGACTTTCGCCAGGCGCTGCTGGCCGCGGCGCCCGCCGACTTCGTCGACAACCCCACCATCCTCGGCGACCTGGTCGGCCCCGGCGAGCTCGCCGTGCTGGTCGTGCCGATCGACAAAGAGGCGCCGCGCGGCCGCCTGATACTTCCGCAGGTGCAGTCGATCCGCGACCTCATGGACGCCGACGCCATGGCCCTGGTGGTCAAAGAGCGCGAGCTGCGCGACGCCATCGCCCGGCTCAACCGCCCGCCCAAGCTGGTGGTGACCGACTCGCAGGCGTTCCTCAAGGTGGCCGCCGACACGCCGCCCGACGTGCCCATGACGAGCTTCTCCATCCTCTTCGCGCGCTTCAAGGGCGACCTCACCTCGCAGGTCGCCGGCGCCCTGGCGATCGAGGAGCTGCGCTCCGGCGACCGCATACTCATCGCCGAGCACTGCAGCCACCACCCCATCGGCGAAGACATCGGGCGCGTCAAGATACCGCGCTGGCTCACGCAGTACGTGGGCGGCAAGCTCGAGGTCGAGCACGTGCAGGGCCACGACTTTCCCGACCCGGCGGCGCTCGCGCAGTACAGCCTCGTGATCCACTGCGGCGCCTGCACCGCCAACCGCCGCGAGATGCTGAGCCGCATCGTGCGCTGCCGCGAAGCCGGCGTGCCGATCACCAACTACGGCCTCGTCATCGCCTACAGCCTGGGCATCTTCGAGCGCGCCCTGCAGCCGTTCCCCGGCGCTCTCGAGCTCGTGCGCGAGGGCCGTAGCCACGGCGTGCCGCGCGTGGCGCCCACGGTCACCGCGGCCGCGGTGGGCGACGAGTCGGTCGACGACCTGTAGGGCGTCGGGTATACTTCGCACTCCCCGTCGGGGTGTGGCTCAGCTTGGTAGAGCGCTCGGTTCGGGACCGAGAGGTCGGCGGTTCAAATCCGCCCACCCCGACCACTGGTTTTCTTCGCCATCCAGCCCGCGCGCCGGCTCCACATGGGTCGGACGCCCGCGTCGCCCGCCCCTGCTATGCTGTGCGTATGAAACGCGCTATCACCCTCATCGTCTTCGCCGCCGTCTTGCTGCTCGCCGGCTGCGGGCACGCGAAGGACCCGTTTGTGGGAACGTGGCGGACTCAGACCAACGACGGGCCGATCTTCGTGATCAGCAAGGCCCACCCGGGCTATCTCGTCGTGGCCGACCCCGGGGGCGACGATTTCAAGGGCGTTGGAGTTCTTGACGGGCACGACGACACGCTCACCGTCAGCTTTGGCGGCACCGCTTCGCCCCCCGCAAAGACCGAGACGATCGGACTGACGGTCCGCCCCCACTCCTGCCTGCTGGCAACAGAGGAGGTGGTGGCGGGCCAGGAGGGACCTGGCTACCTGGCCTTTGTCATGATGATGCCGGTGACTCTCGTGAAGGTATCGAGCACCACAACGGCGCCGATACCGGCTTCCTAGGTCGGCGGGCGCGGTAACGAGCACCCGCACGTCACACCGCCCGCCCACTCGACCCGATGCGCGTCACCCCACCTGCACGCTCAGATCGACCCGCGTCACCTTCAGGCCCCCGCCGCCAAGCTCGACGATCGCCACGGTGCGCGGCAGGCCAAAGCGCGCCGCCCCCGCCGACCCCGGGTTCAGGTACAGCACGTCGTCGTTGCGCGACATGGCGTAGCGGTGAGAGTGGCCGGTGATGACCGCGTCGAAGCCCTCGAGCGCCGGCGCATGGCGGCCCAGCAGGACGGCGCTGATGTGGCCCACCAGCAGCCGGTGGCCGGCGATCTCGACGACGGCCTCGTCGGGCAGCTCCTCGGCGCCGAACCAGGCGTCGGTGTTGCCGCCCACGGCGGTCACCGGGGCGATGGTGGTCAGCTCGAGCAGCACGTCGCGGCTGCCCACGTCGCCGGCGTGCACGATGTGCGCCACGCCGGCGAAGACGTCGTGCAGGGCAGGGTCGAACCTGCCGTGCGTATCGGAGAGCACGCCCAGCCTTGCGCCGTCGATCTCGGTCACCCTGCCTCCCGCCCGTTTCGCTCGAGTTTTTCGCGACCGTCGCCGCGGCGCCGCAGCCTCTCGCGACCGTCTCCGCGGCGCCGCAGCCTCTCGCGACCGTCGCAGTGCCGCAGCCGCTCGCAGCCGTCTTCGTCATGCTACAGGCCTCTGCCCCGCCGTGCTCTGCCGCCTGCTAGAATCGCGCTCGGCGTCGGGCTGGATCTGGCGGGCACAGCCCTGGCGCCGGCGAACTGACAGAAGGAGCGTCGCATGAACGGGCTTTCGGGCAAGACGGTCGTGGTGACCGGCGGCAGCAGCGGCATAGGCGCCGCCACGGTGGCGCGCTTTCGCGACGAGGGCTGCACGGTGTTCGACCTGTCGCGCCACCCCTCGCCCGGCGGCATCGCCTGCGACGTCGGCGACCTCGCCCAGGTCGAGGCGGCGTTCGCCCAGATCGGCACGGCCGACGTGGTGGTGAGCAACGCCGGCACCAGCGTTCGTCACCTCGCCCTCGAGATCACGCCCGCCGACTGGCAGCAGGTGCTGCAGACCAACCTCACCGGCGTCTTCAACGTCGCCCAGGTCGCCGGCCGTGTCATGCTCGCCGGCGGCGGCGGTACGGTCATCAATGTGGCCTCGACCAACGCCCTGGTCGGCCACCCCCACTACGCCGACTACAACGCCACCAAGGCGGCCGTGCTCGCCCTCACCCGCACCCTGGCGCTCGAGTGGGCGCCCAAAGTGCGCGTGAACGCCGTGTGCCCGGGCTATGTGCTCACGCCCATGCAGGAGGCCGAGTACACCCCCGAGATGATGGCCGCGGTCAACGCCAAGATCCCCCTGGGCCGCCACGCGCGGCCCACCGAGATCGCCGCGCTGCTCGCCTTTCTGGCCTGCGACGAAGCCGCCTACATGACCGGTTCGTCGGTCGTCATCGACGGCGGCGAGACGGCCGGCGGGCTCGCCAGCCGCTAGCGTCGCGCACTCTCCCTGCAAGCGGGCAGGTTTGCTCCTTGCCACGATGGGGCCATACATGCTATTGTCACTATCGTAGATAACGAAGAGCCGGTGCAGATCCCGTAGGTCGCACCCCGCGACCCCGATCCTCTTCTTAGCCGAACAGAGAAACCTGAGTGCCACCGGCAGCTTTCTCGCCTTAGAAAGGAAGCTGTCATCCCCATTCTTCCGTCGCAGCTCCACTCGGCATACCCGCGTTCACGCGCGGACCGCCGAGTGTCGAGACGTGTGGCCCAGGCGCGCTACCGCGCGCCGGCAGCGCCGCCGGCGGACACGGCCTCAGAAGGAGACTTTTTCACCAATGACACTCATGACTACCCGAACCGCTAGCCGTTTCGCCGACCTCGGTCTCGAGGGCGCCATGCTCGACGCCGTCGAAGCCCTCGGCTACGACACGCCGACGCCCATCCAGGAACAAGCCATCCCCCAGGTGCTCGACGGCCGCGACGTCGTCGGCTGCGCCCAGACGGGCACCGGCAAGACGGCGGCCTTCGTGCTGCCCATCCTGCAGCGCCTCGGTCGCGGCCAGGGCGTGCGCGCCCTCGTCGTCACCCCCACGCGCGAGCTCTGCGCCCAGATCGACGAAGTCGCCCGCGCCTGCTGCAAACACACCGGCCAGCACGTCGTGGCCGTCTACGGCGGCGTGCCGTACGAGCCCCAGATGAAAGCTGTGCGCCGCGGGGTCGACCTCGTCATCGCCACGCCGGGCCGCCTGCTCGACATGATCCAGCGCGGCGACCTCACCCTCTCCAAGGTCGAGATCGTCGTGTTAGACGAAGCCGACCGCATGCTCGACATGGGCTTCTGGCCCGACGTGCAGCGCATCATCCGCAAGCTGCCGGCAAAGCGCCAGAACCTGCTCTTCTCGGCCACCATGTCGCGCGGCGTCCTCGAAGCCGTGCGCGACACCCTGCACGACCCCGTACGCATCCAGATCGGCGAGGTCGCCATGCCGGTCGACGAGGTCAACCAGGCGGTCTACCCTGTCACCGCCGAGCAAAAGACCGAGCTCCTCATCAGCTTCCTGCGCCATCACAAGCCCGCCCGCGCCCTGATCTTCACGCGTACCAAACACCGCGCCGACCGCCTCGAGACCCATCTCGCCAAGCACGGCATCAAGGGCACCATCATGCACTCCAACCGCACGCAGTCGCAGCGCGAGAAGGCGCTCGAAGGCTTTAAGAACGGGCGCTTCTCGGTGCTCATCGCCACCGACATCGTGGCGCGCGGCATCGACGTCGACGGCATCTCGCACGTCGTCAACTATGACATACCGACCAAGCCCGAAGACTACGTCCACCGCATCGGCCGCACCGCGCGCGCCGGCGCCAGCGGCGAGGCCGTCATTCTGCTCACCGCCGAAGACGTGCACGAGCTCAAGGCCATCGAGCGCCTGATCGGCGCCGAGATCGAGCGCCGCGACCTGCCCGGCTTCGAGTACGAGCACCGCCACATCCCCGACTCCAAAGATGTGCCCAAGCGGCCCGGCAAGATGCTCTACCGCGGCGGCGCCCAGCGCGCCATGCAGCGCGGCTTTCGCTTTGCCAAGAAGCCCAGCCGCTAAAGCCGCCGGGTAGCACACACAGGCCCACTCGCAGCGTCAGACGGGCGGGGCGGGGCGCACAAGCGCCCCGCCCCGCCCGTTTCTCATTGCCTCTGGGGTCGGCGCCATGCTCGGTGGAGCCGCCGGCGCCGTGCTCGGCGGGGCAGCCAGCGCCGCCTTAGACGGCGCCGGCGTCCTCCGCCGGGCCGCCGCCGCCCTCGCCGCCCACGTCGAGCCGGTAGCCCACGAAGCGCGGCATGAAACGCGCCACCGCCGCGATGCCGGCCACGCAGGCCACGCCGCCGAACACCACCGACGCCTGCGCGCCGACCAGCGCCGCCACGACGCCCGCCTCGAAGTTGCCGAGGCGCGGCCCGCCCCCCACCACCGCCGTCTGAATGGCCGACAGGCGGCCGCGCAGGCGGTCGGGCGCCTCGACCTGCAGGATGGTGCTGCGAAACACGGCCGAGATGACGTCGGCCCAGCCGGCGACCGCCAGCATGACGAGGGCGACCCACAGCCAGGGCGACAGGCCAAAGGCGGCGATCGCCACTCCCCACACCGCGATCGACGCGACCACCGCGCGCCCCGGACGCGGCACGCGCGCCGTCCAGCCCGAGAGCAGCATGCCCGCCAGAGCGCCCACGCCGGGCGCCGCGTAGAGGTAGCCGACCGTCTGCGGCCCGCCGTGGAAGTGCTCGAGGGCGATCGCCGGGAACAGCGCCGTGGGCATGCCGAGGATCATGGCGTTCAGGTCGGCCACGAAGCAGCCCTGAATGGCCTGGCGGCCGCGCAGGTAGTGAAAGCCTTCGACGATGGAGCGCAGCCCGAACCTGGTGCCCTCGCCTTCGGGCGCCATGGCGGGTAGCGCCAGCGACACCGCTACGGCGGCGACGAAGCTCGCCACGTCGACCCAGTAGACGGTGGTCACGCCAAAGCGAGCGAGCAGCAGGCCGCCGAGCGCCGGACCGACGACGATCGAGAGCTGCAGCAGCAGCTGGCGCAGCACGTTGGCGGTGGCGTAGGAGTCCCAGGGCACGAGGTTCATCATGATGGCAGTGCGCGCTGGGCTGTCGGCGCCGGCAAAGCCGGCGCTCAGCGCCGCCAGCACGAAGACCGGCCACAGGGCCGGCGCACCGCTGGAGCTGTTGAGGGCAAGCCCCACGCTGCACAGCGCCATGGCGATCTGGGTGACGACGAGCATGCGGCGCCGGTCGACGGCGTCGGCCACCGAGCCGCCCAGCAGCGAGCCGATGAGCGCCGGTCCAAGCTGCGCCAGGCTCACGAGGCCCACGTCGAGCGACGAGCCCGTGATCACGTAGACCTGGTAGAAGATGGCCACCATGGTGAGCTGCGAGCCTATCTGCGAGACGGCCAGGCCGAGCCACAGGCGGCGGAACTGCGGGTAGCGCCGCAGCGGTCCGAGGTCGATGAGGGGCAGTCGCCTCACGCCGCGCGGCGGAGCGTGAGACCCGATGTGGCCTTCATGGCACGGCCGACGTCGCGGCGATCATGACGCGGGCCGCCGTAGCTCACCCGGCGATCGTGATGCCGGCCGCCGTGGTTCACCCGGCGGTCGTGACGCCGGCCGCCGTAGTTCACCCGGCGATCGTGATGCCGGCCGCCGTGGTTCACCTGGCGGTCGCGGTGCCGAGTGCCGCTACGATCTTCTCGATCTCGGTGTCCTGAGCCAGCAGGTGGGCCTGGATCTGCTTGGCCTCTTCGAGCACGGCGGCGGCGTCTTTGTAGGTGGCCTCCGAGCGCGCGTCGGCGGCCGCGGCCTGCACGTTCTGACCGACGATGATGATGGGCAGCAGCACGAGCTGCAGGAAGGTCTGGGCGATCCACGAGACGATGATCAGCTTGTTACCGCTGCGGAACGCGGTCGGGGCGCTGACCAGCGCGAGCAGCGTGAACAGGTAGGCGCACCACATGGTGCCGACGATGACGGTGATCTTCAGGCCGACCTTGGCGTTCAGGCGGCCGATCGGGCCGGGGCCGTGCAGGCTGGCGACAGCCGCCGCGACCGTCGGTGGCCCCGCCGCCTTGCGAGCCTCGACGTGTGGGTGCTGGATGTACTCGAAGATGCCAGGCATGCGGGGGGCCTCCTTCAAAGCGAGAGCGCGAACGTGGTCCGTCTGAGGTTCGCCCTGCGAAGGGCAAATGCCTGCCCCGACGGGCCCGGCGCGTCGCCGGCGGGAGGTCGAGCAGGCAGGGCGGCAGGGCGGCTGCCTAGAGCAGGAGCGCGAGCAGGTCGGCGGGCGCGGCGGCCAGGTGGTCGGGCGCCGCGGCGGCGAGCTGCACGCTCGTGTGCCAGCCCCAGCCCGCGGCTATGGTTCCTACGCCCGCCTCGCGACCCTCGGCGATGTCGCCCACGGTGTCGCCCACGAACCAGCTTTCGGGCGCCGGAGCCGCGGCGTCCCCGTTGGGGCGGTCCCCGGCGGCGGCTCCTGAGCGCACTGCGTCGAGCGTGCCGGGCCGGCCCGATCCCGCCTCGGCAAAACGCTGCACGACGTCGCGGATCTTGTGCACCTTGCTCTGGCCCTTGTCGCAGCCCAGCACCTCGCTCACCCCGGTGATGGCCCAGTGCGCGAGGAACGCCTCGACGATGTCGCTGCGGTTCGAGGTGACGATGAGCACGTGGTGGCGCTCCGCCAGGTGCGCGATGACGCCCGGCATGGCCGCATACGGCGCGAGACCGCCCGCGCGCACCACACCAGCGACGCGGTCGTCGATGGCGTCGGCCGTGCGCTGCGGCACGCCCGCCTCGCGCAGCCCCTCGAACCAGTTCGATTCGACGAGGCGCAGCATGGCCTCGCGCGACGCCAGGTGAGCGAAGCCGTGCTCTTCGAGCACGGCGTTGGCCGCCAGCACGGTCGGCTCGAGCGAGTCGGCGATCACGCCGTCGAAGTCGAGCATGACGAGCTTGCTCACGGAACAGACAGCACGAGCGCGCTCACGGCCCAGCCGTGCTGACCCGCGCGGCGGCCGCGACCGCCGCGCCCGGCGCGGCCGCCGTTACCGTCACGGCCGCCGCGCCCCTCACGACCTGTCGCGCGACCCTCAGAGCCCGGCGATGGCGGCATCGATGCGGGCGACGAGGTCGGCGGCCAGCGGCGGCGTCTGGTGGGTGGCCACGATCTCGCGCGCCTTGGCGTGCGCCTTTTCGGTGAGGTCGAGCCCGCCGGTCTCGAGCCAGCGGTCGTGGCTCATGCGGTTGAGCAGCTCGGGGCGCCACTGGCTCGAGCGCAGGTGGCGCGAGGTGTGGCGCTGACCCAGAAAGTCGCCGCCCGGCCCGACCTTGACCAGCACGTCGACCGCCAGCGTATCGGGCGAGACTTCGAGCTCGGCCAGCAGGCAGCGGTTGCGGGCGATGAACTCGGCGACCATGACGATCTCTTCGAGCGAGCCGGTGAGGCCGAAGTCGAGGTAGCCGACGTCGTGGTTCAGGTTGGAGCCGAGCTGCATGGAGAGCTTGGTCATTTCGTCGGCCTCCATGCCGGCCTGGGCGTCGATCAGCTGCGAGTCGGTGTGCCCGCTGAAACCCCAGTTGGGCAGCTCGAGCCACTTGGCCATCTCGACCTCGCAGGCGTACGCGCGCACGAACTCGGGCGAGTTGTACATGGACTGCGCGGTGGCCATGTCGAGCACGTTGGGGCCCTGGCCCAAAACGAACGGCCCGCCGGGTGCGCGCAGCTGGTGCATGACCAGGCCAAAGAGACCCTCGGCCAGGCCCAGCGTGATCTGCCCGATCGTGGTGATGGGGGCGGTGCCGCCGGCGATCGGCGAGGGCACGTACGTCGACGGTATGCCGCGGTCGGCGCAGAAGAGCAGCTTGTCGACCGTCTCGAAGGGGTGCTTGAGCGGCGTGACCGGCTGGTTGTACATGACGAAGTAAGGCTTGGCGCGCAGGGCGTCGGCGCTGCCGCGCACCTCGCAGGCCATGCGCCACATGGGATCGACGGTCTCGACCCCGCCGGCGGTCATGACGAGCGGCTTGGTGGTGGCCTTGATCATGGCGTTGAACTGCCGCGGGTAAGCCTCTTGCGCCTCCATGCCGTCGGGGTAGGCCCCCGACATGACGAAGTCGATGTCGGGCAGCGCGTCGCACAGGCGCGCGGCCACCGTGACGTCGGCCAGGCTGGCCAGACGGCGCTCGCGCGTCTCGAGGTCGAAGAGGTGCATGAGGTCGGAGCCGTTGCCGTAGTAGGAGTTGCGACCGCCGACCTCCATGGCCGGCTCGCCGTCGCGGTCGTAGACCGTGAAGCTCGCGGGCACGGTGGCCCGCGCCGCGCGCACCATCTCGGCCGGCACGTGCACGAGGCCGGCGGCGTCGCGCGTGGCGCCGCCCGCGAGCATGACCGCTTCGCCTTCGTCGTGGTGCACCTTCATACCGATGTCGGCGAGAATGCCGAGGGCGGTGTCGTAGATCTGCTGCTTCTGCGGCTCGGTGAGAAAACTCGTGAGGCCGACAGCGGCCTGCTTGCCCACGTCTGTCATCGGTCTACTCTCCTGACTTGCGGTGCGCGTACGACTCTAGGAATGATGGTAGCGCTCGTCGCGCCGGTACAGTTCGGCAGCCCGTTCGACGGCGTCGCGATCGAGCTCGATGCCCAGGCCCGGCGCCTCGACCAGCCCGAGCTTGCCCTGGACCGGAGTGAGGTCGGGCGCGGTGACGAGGTCTTCGACCAGGAGCTGGTGCATGATCTGGTTGCCGTCGGTCAAGTTGGCGGTGCGCAGGCCGAGCTGGTGCTGGGCCGCGTCGGTCACGCCCGACACGCCCTGGCCGTGCAGGCAGACCGACACGCCCGCCGCCTCGGCGATGGCGGCGGCCTTGCCGAAGTTGATGAAGCCGCCGGCCTCGTGGGGCGAGAGGACGATGACGTCGGCCGCGCGCTGCCGGCAGATCTCGTAGACGTCGGCCGGGGTGAAGACCGACTGGTCGGCGGCGATGGGCACGCCCACCGTCTCTTTGACCTGGCGCATCGCGGCGATGCTCATGAGCGGCGTGGGCTGTTCGATCCACTCGGGCTCGAACTCGGCGAGGCGGCTAATCATGTGGATGGCCTCGCCCACGCTCCAGGCGCAGTTGGGGTCGAGCCGCAGGCGGCGGTCACCGATGACGTCGCGCACGGCGGCGGTGTTGGCCAGGTCGGCCGCTTCGCCGCGCCCCACCTTGAGGTAGATCACCCCGTAGCCGGCCGCCGCCAGGTCGCGGGCGTCTTCGGCGAGCTCGTCGGTGGTGTCGCCCTGCACGAAGCCGAAGTAGTCGACGCTGTCGCGCACGGCGCCCCCCAGCAGGCGGTGCACCGGCCAGCCGGCGGCCTTGCCGAGCACGTCCCAGAGGGCCATCTCGAGGCCGGCGAGCACGAAGTTGGCGGCCCACGGCGTGTGGTTGAAGCTGCCCAGGTGGCGGGCCGCCGTGATCAGCCGTTCGATATCGTGAGCGGGCTGGCCGACGAACAGCGGCGCCACGCCCTGCAGCGCGGCGACGGTGCCCTCGGCGGGAAACGCCGACACGGACTCGCCGACACCGACGAGGCCGTCGTCGGTCTCGACCTCGACGAGCACGACGGCGGCGGCGTAGTCGACGCGGCCTGCCCAGTGGTAGGGCTCGCGGTAGGCGAGCGCCAGGGGAGTCGTTCTGATGGCGGCGATCTTCATGCGTAGCTCCGGCTCGACTGCAAGGGGTGACGATCGACCGGGCTATTCTAAACGAAGATCGCCTGCCGCTACAGTCCCCGGCGCATTGTTCGCTCTGTCAGCCGCTCGGGAGACTATTGTGCCGTTGCGGCGGCCCTGGGCGACAGCCGCTCGCACGACGACCCGTGGTGGCCCCGGCGACAGCCGCTCGCACGACGACCGTGGTGGCCCCGGCGGCGGCCACGCGCGCGGGCGGTGCGGCCGCGCGGCGGCGGCTCCAGCGCGGGCGGGGCGGCCTTGGCCGCCCCGCCCGCGCATTTTGGCTACGCGGCCAGGTTGTGCGGGTAGACGAGCAGCGTGCGGCCGTTGCTCCAGGCCGTGCGCCCGCCGGCCTCGTGGGCGCGCACGCGCCACGTGTAGTACCCCACCGGCAGCGTGACCCGCGCGGCTGCGGCCAGCGTTGTGCCGACCGGCTGGTCTCCGAGCGCCACGGCGAGCCTGCTCTTGCCGTACCGCGTCACGAAGAGCCGGCACGAGAGCTTGGCCACGGCGGTGTCGCTCATGCTGTAGCGCAGGCGCACCGTACCGCCGCGCACGACGTGCGCCGCGTTCAGGGCCAGGACACGCGGCGCGGCGGGCATCGCCGTCACCGCGAAGCTGGCCGTCGCCGAGGTGTTGCCGACGGCGTCGGTCGAGTAGTACTCGAAGGTCTGCTTGGCGAGGCGCGTCGCGATCGGGATGCTCACGGTGTCGCCTGCGACGGTGGTGAACGCGCCGCTGTCTCCGGCACGCCACGACACCGAGGCGACGCCGGAGTTCATGGCCGCGTCATCGCCGCTCCTTGCCGCGCCGTCGCCGCCCCTTGCCGCGCCGCCCGCCACTTCGCGCACGCGCACGGCGGACAGCCTGTGCGCGAACGACCCGGTCTGCCCGCGCGAGGCGCCGAGGTCGAGCGTCGGCACGGGGTCGGTGGCCGTGAGGACGGCCGTCTGAGCGCTCGTGTAGGTGGCGCCGTCGCGCACGCCGGTCAGGGCGACGGTCGGCGCGGTCGTGTCCTGCTTGATCGTGTAGTCGTGGGCCGTTTCGACGTTGCCGGCGCCGTCGACCGCCCGCATCTGCAGCGTCCAGACGCCGTCGGGAAGACCTCCCCAGTCGCCGTCGAAGTGGATCGCCCCGTCGACCGGAGCGGGACCGCCTTCGGCATCCCACGGAATGGCGAGCTCGCCGCCCCACAGGGCCTGCAGCTGGATCTCGGTTACGCCTGCCGCAGCGGGGTAGCCGGGGTCCGAGGCGTCGATGGTGACGGGAATGTCGCCGACACCGTGCCAGGCGTCGTCGAGGCCGCTCAGCGTGCTGATCGGCGCCACCGTGTCGATGTTGACCGGCAGGGTCGTTATCTTGCCGCCGTTGCCGGCGCCGTCGACGGCGCGCACGTGGAAGTACCAGGTCCCGTCGGCCAGCGGGCCTTCGCTCACGTTGACGGTCGGCGAGGCCGCGGTCAGCACGCCGACAAAGCCGGAGTCGTCCATGTCGACGAGCGCCAGGTCGGCGCGTCCGTCGCGATTGAAGTCGGCGGTCACAACGGACGGGTCGTAGCCCCCGCCCAAGGTGACCGGGTCGGCGAGGCCTCCGGCGCCGTCGCCGGCCATGAAGAACGCGCCGTCGAACGACGAGGCGGCGACGTCGGCGTGGCCGTCGCCGTTGAAGTCGGCTACCGCAAGTCCGGTCACGGGGTTGCCACCCACGCTCGTGTCTTGCGGCGCCTGCCAGGTGCCGTCACCGTTGCCCAGCAGCGTGCTGACCTGCCCGTCCTCACCCACGACCGCGTCGAGCCGGCCGTCGTTGTTCAGGTCGGCGACCACGAGGTCGCTCACCCCGTCGCGGTTCAGGTCACCCGCGGCCAGCGACTGGCCGAAGCCGGCGGGTTCGGCACCGATGGTAAAGGCGACTTCAGGGTCGAATGTCGTGGCCGGATCCGTGGTGACCGAGGGCGTGCCCGCCGTGACGCCGGGGTCGCCGCTCGCGAGCTGGTCGATGGCGAAAGCGTAGCCCGGCTTACTGAGGGCGTCCGGCCAGGCAAACGCGGGCGTCGCGTTCGAGTACCAGTGGTCGCTCAAGGGGTGAGTCGGCGAGACGAGCCCACCGACGGCGGGCAGCGCGGGCGCAGACCTCGCGGCCCTCGCGGTCGGCGCGGCGACCGCCGCGGCGATGAGCGCGGCACACGCCGCAGCCACTCCGACAAGGACGATCGCACGACGACTGCGCTGAGACATGGGCGGGCTCCTCGAACCGTTGGACGCAACAAGGCGAGGCCGCGGTCGTGTGGAGGGTGCGACCTCGTCACTAGTCACTAGTACTTCGTCACGTATCGTCAGTCCGAGCGCCGCACCTGAGGGGCACAAGGGCGCGCCGGCGTCCGGCCGGCGCTGCCGTGCGCCGGCCGGGCGCCCTGGGCAGCATGGCTCAGCGCACGGCCACCTTGACGACGCTGGTGAAGGCCGAGAAGTACTCGCCCTTCTGGCCGGGGTAGCGCGCCACGAACCAGGTGGAGCGGCTCAGGTGGATCGCCGGCGTCGCGAACTTGCCCGACTTGAGGGGGTAGCGCCCCACGGCGGTCCAGCCCTTCGCCTTGAGCGTCGCCGGCTGCCCGGCGGCGCCGTGGCACAGGAACACCTCGACGTACCCCGAGCCCGGCACGTGGCCGGAGAGGCGCACGGTCCCGCCGCGCGCGACCGAGGCGGCGGTGGCCTTGAAGGTGCAGACCTGGAAGTAGTCGTAAAGGTTGACGAGACTCGCGGTGTCGTCGGAACGCCAGGTGTCGATCAGGTAGATCTCGCCCACCGTAGCCGTCGTGGGGATCGTGAGGGGCACGGTGTAGGCGGTCGCGGGGCTAGTCGAATCGACCTGGTCGGCATAGGGCTGCGCGACATCGCCCGAGCCCGACAGCGAATAGCCGTAGAACGAGGCCTGCGAACCGGCGGGCCACCCCTGCGCGACGATCCTGGCGACGCTGCCCGGCCGGCCGGAGTGCCGGCAGACGGGGCCGTACAGGTGCGCGCGCAGCGCCTGGCTCCAGTCGAGGGCGACGCTCTGCGCGGCCGGCGCTCCCGAGCTCACGGCGACCTGGGCGTCGGCGGGGCTCAGCCACTCAGCCTCGGCCAGGCGCGTGCCTGTCGAGAGCTGGTTCCGGTAACGGCCGGCCTGCGGGCCGAACCACGCGACCACGTCGTTGAAACCGGGCGGCAGCGCGCCCGCGGCGCCGGCTCCCGCACTGAGCGCCAGCCTGCTCTCGGCTATGCCGGCGGCGCCGCCCACTTCGGCGTCGGCGACCTTCGAGCCCTTGGGGGCGTGGCTGATGGTGACGGCCACGTGGCCCGGCTGGAACGTGAAACTGCTCTGCGTCGAGAAGTCGAGGTTCCAGGACTCCAGCAGCCACAGCCCGGTGGAGACCGGGTTGTAGTAGGCGAACAGGGCGTCGTTGCCGGGGTGCGCCGTGACTGCCGCGAACGAGAAGGCGCCGGCGCTGCCGGTGGTCTGGGCGCCGCCCTGCTGCCAGGTCGAACGGAACGACGCCGCGTTGAACCAGCCCCAATAGACGCCCGCTCCGGCGACCGGCGCTCCGGAGTAACCGAGCACGGACCCGCCGATGCTGTAGGTCGTGGCGGCGGCGTGGGTGCTGGGGACGGTCGCGACGTGGGTGCTGGGGACGGTCACCGCGTGCGCGTTGGGAACGCTCGCGGCGCGAGCGTCGGGGCCCGTTCGGGCCAGTGCCGGCGAAGCCGCGGCCGCAGCCACGAGGGCCACGACGACGACGAGGATGAGCCCGGCGGCGGCTCCTTTGGGCGGCGCGCCGCGCCGATGCCTCCTGGGAGACTGCCGAGGACCGGGCGAGGCCTTGCGGCTCGACCCCGACGAACGACCTGCGGACACTCTGGCGATAGACATACGCCACCCCCCTTGCTAGTCGTCGGCGGCAGTATATCCGGTCGGAGCTGCGACCGAAGGCGTTTGGTCATCTTCGGAGAAGACGCGACAGAAGGTGCAACGGGCCGCGACCGGACGCCTGCCTACGGAACGGGGGCTGGAGCTCTCCCTCTCCAGCCCCCGCGGGGCGAACGAGTTACTCCGGAGGCAGCTCGCCGTAGGTGACGGCCGAGATGTCCATGCCGGACTTCGCCTTGTTGTAGGCACTCCAGGCGAAGTACCAGACGATGCCCGCGACCCACACTCCGACGAAGAGGATGACGGAGGGACCGGTGAACTGCTTGGCCGCCGAGTTGAAGACGAAGTAGTAGAGCAGGATGCCGAGATAGACGAGGTCTACTCCGGCGCCCCAGACGATCACCGGCAGGCCGAGGAACATCCACTTCTTGTAGGGCGACGAGTCCCAGACGCCCTTGGCCCGCTTGGAGTACGGGAAGTAGATGGCGGCGATCGCCGTGGGGATGAACACCGACGTCACCTGCATGCCGGTGAGCACGATGTTCTGCATGGTGTTCTGCAGGAGCGTGAAGTAGAGCACGAGCAGAGCCTCGCCCAGGACGAGGCAGAGGATGTGGTTCTTGACCGGGCTCGCGTAGCGCGGGTTGATGTCGGTGAACCACTTCGGGCCCATGCGGTCCATGCCCCAGGCGAACAGGATGCGCGGGAAGGCCAGATACGACAGGGCCAGCCACCACACGGTGAAGGCCACATACGAGAAGCCCATGATCGCCGCGAGGATCCGTGCCCAGACCGCCGACGAGCCGAGGCAGTAGACCGCTATGTCGATGAAGTTCGTACCGTGCGGCATGCCGGTCATGGAGTGCAGCACGCCGCCGGTGGTCGAGTACCAGTTGTCGTTCCAGGCGGTCGCGTTCAGGAACTGAAAGCCGACCGTCTTGTAGAGCATGAGGCCGATCCACATCATGAACACGAACGGCACGAGGATGGCGAACGTGTTGGCCCAGATGATCGACTTGTCGGGGCGCTTGACCTCGCCGGCGATGAAGGCGATCGAGTAGGCGTAGGCGAACAGCCACGACATGGCGACCATCGTGCCGAAGGTCGCGGTCCAGTTGGTGTGCGTGGGCATGACCTGCCCGGCCTGCGCACTGACCTGGGCGATGAAGGCGTGGTAGCTGGGCCCGCGGGGAGTGCTGGCCGCCGCCGCCGCGTTCCACTTGTTCGTGAACGCGGACCGCGACGTGATGGTGAGCACGACGCCGATCAGCGCACAACCGCCGATGCCGAAGAACATGACGATCTTCTGCACGCGGGCGAAGATCTTGATGCCGAAGACCACGAACAGAAAGCCGACGATGTTGAAGATCGTGGCGACGACGAAGGTGTGCCACGTGGCGCTCGTCAGCCAGTTCGCTCCGCCCGTCCAGCCCAGGTAGTTGAACGTCATCGTCAGACCCGGGTCGACGGCCAGTGGCGCCAGCACGTAGAGCCACATCAGCCAGATGGCGGCGTCGCCGAAGCTCTGCGCAATACCGTAGACCGGGTGGATGATGCGCGAGTTGTAGACGTATTCACCGCCGGACCGCGGCATCGAACCGCCGAGGATGCCCCAGACCAGCGGAAAGCCGATGCCGGCCAGCACGGCCGAGATGATGCAGGCGTAGATGAGGTTGCCGCCGAGGAAGACCCCGAGGCCAAGACTGACGATCACCCAGATGCTGGGCGTCAGTCCCTGGTTCATAAAGCCGACCGCGAACGCGTCCATCATGGAGAGACCGCGCACCAGGCCGCTCGCTTTGCGTGCATACGCCAGTTCGTCAGACACTATCGCCCCCCTTATGTCCCCTGGCGCCGGCGGCCCGACGGTCTGCGAAGGGCAGCCGACAACCACTGCTAGCGATGCGAGCTGCCTGCTCGGGTCGCCCCCTCTTCCCGACGGAAGCATGGGGACGCCGAAGCGTGGCATGCTCAACAGCGGTCGTCTTCGAGAGAACGAGTCATCGCCGTTGGTACGGCCGACGCGCCGATCGGGCGATCGCCCGCGCCGAGACTGAAGCACGACCGCATGGTCAAACAGCCTCACCCCCCTCCATGCGAGCGGCATATACCTCAGCGAAGTCGGTGTCAAGGGATGAAGCAGGACGTGTGCAGCCAAGAGCTCAACAGGTGTATTGGGATGGCGGCTCGGCAAGACTTTGCTCGACCACGGACTATGCGGTTCGGGGGCGGCAAGAAAGGACTGATCGTCCGGTAAGGGACGGATCTCCGAACCCCTTGCGGGTCCCACCTCCCTGGTCACCGTCACCGCTCCTTCCTGCTCCCGGAGCGCGAGCGCCACCGGAGGAACCAGGTAAGAGAGGTCCCGGCGTACGGGCCATCTTGAGCTCGACTGCGAGCCGAAGGACGACAACGCGAAAGGAGCTTCTCCATGGCCGACGAGACGGCAAAGCGCATCACGGAGTTCATCGAGCCCTTGCGCGTCGCACCGGGCTCCAAAGTGAGACTGGCCAAGGACTTCGACCCCGGCTACAAGGCGGAGTTCGTCAAGAAGAGGGACGGCCGTGAGCTCCTGAAGCGCGGCGTCGAGATCATGACCGAGTACCAGACTCGTCTCGCCGCGCAGGACACCTACGGCGTCCTGGTGGTGCTCCAGGCCCTCGACGCCGCCGGCAAGGACGGCACCATCCGCCACGTGATGAGCGGCGTCAACCCGCAGGGCGTCGCGGTGCACTCCTTCAAGGTGCCGTCGCCCGAGGAGATCAATCACGACTACCTGTGGCGCTATGCCAGGTGCCTGCCCGGTCGCGGCGAGATCGGCATCTTCAACCGCTCGCACTACGAGGAGGTCCTCGTGGTGCGCGTGCACCCCGAGAACCTCAAGCGCCAGCGCCTGCCCAAGGAGGCGCGCGGCAAAGACGTGTGGAAGCTGCGCTACCGCGACATCAACGACTGGGAGCGCCACTTAAGCGACAACGGCTTCAAGATCGTCAAGCTCCTGCTGAACCTCTCGCAAGAGGAGCAGCGCGTGCGCTTCTTGCGGCGCATCGACCTGCCCGACCACAACTGGAAGTTCTCCGCCGCCGACGCCCACGAACGCACCTGTTGGAACGCCTATCAGAGGGCCTTCTCCGAGATGCTGACGGCGACGAGCAGCGAGTGGGCGCCCTGGTATGTGATCCCCGCCGACCACAAGTGGTTCGCGCGCATCTGCGCCTCGGCGGTGATCGCCAACGCCTTGATCGAGATCGACCCGCACTATCCCAGGGTGACCCCCGACGCACGAGCCGCACTGCAGCAGACGAAGGTCGAGCTCGAGGACCAGGCGCCACGGGGCGCGGCCCCCGACCCGTTCGCGCAGCAAGTGGACGGCGCCGCCCAGAAGGCCGGCAAAAAGGCCGGCAAAAAGGCCCGCAAGAAGGCGGCGAAGGCAAAGAAGGCCGCAAAGAAGGCCGCCAAGGCCGAGGACAAGGCGCGCCGTCAGGTAGAACAGGCGGCCCGGGAGGCGGGCCGGGAGACCGAGCAGGATGCTCTCAAGGAAGACGAAAGGGAGTCTCGCAACGCCGAGCACGACGCCGAAGCCGGCGGAGGGGCGGTCGACAAGGGGGCCCACTGATGGCGGAAACACTCCAAGCGCCGGCTGAAGCTGCGGCGGCTCGGCGCTGGTACGCACTCTCTGGCGATGACGTCGCCCGGATGCTCACCGTCGACCCGGATTCGGGCCTTTCCGCATCGCAAGCCTCGCAACTGCTGCAGGCGAACGGACCAAACGCTCTCCCCGCCGAGAGAACCGCGCCGGGATGGCGACGTTTTCTCGACCAGTACCGCGCCTACATGCAGATCATCCTGCTTGTCGCGGCCGTCGTTTCGCTCGCCATCGGTCAGTGGAGCACGGGCGCCGTGTTGATCTTCCTCACGGTGTTGAACGCCGTTGTCGGCCTGCGTCAGGAGGGCAAGGCCGAGAGCGCGATGAACGCCCTGAAGTCGCTGATGAAACAAACGGCACGCGTGCGTCGCGACGGAGCCGAGGCGGAGATCCCCGCTGAGGAGGTCGTGGTCGGCGATGTCGTACTGATCAGCGCCGGCGACGACGTGCCCGCCGACGGCAGGATCGTGCAGGCGAGCTCGCTCGACATCGACGAGTCGGCGCTCACGGGCGAGAGCGTGCCGGCGTCAAAGCAGACAGAAGCGCTGGCCGACAAAGACCTTGGCCCCGGCGACCGGACGAACATGGCGTTCATGAACACGCCGGTCACGCACGGCAGCGGCACGATACTCGTCACGGCGACCGGCGCCGACGCCGAAGTCGGCAGGATCGCGGGCATGCTGGCGACGACCGCCAAGGAACAGACGCCGCTCACCAGGCAGCTCAACACGATGACGCTGTGGATCGGCGCGGCCGCGCTGGGGACGATGATCGTGATGTTCGCGCTTGGTCTCTCGCGAGGCCAGTCGGCCAACAGCCTGTTCATCACCGCGGTGGCCCTGGCGATCGCCGCCATCCCGACGGCGCTGCCCACCGTGCTGCAGGTGATCCTCTCGGCCGGCGCTAAGGAACTGGCCGGGCAGAAGGCCATCGTCAAAGACCTCGTGTCGGTTGAGACGCTCGGGTCGACGTCGGCCATCAACTCCGACAAGACCGGCACGCTGACGATGAACCAGATGACCGCCGTCGAGGTGCTCGACCCCGTGGACCGTTTCACGATCTCCGGGATCGGCTACGGCCTCGAGGGCAAGGTGCATCACGCGGCCGGCAAGGCCGCCTCGATCGACGACGCCATCCTCCCCTACGTCGTCGCCTCAGACGCCAAGCTCGAAGACGGCAAGGTGGTCGGGGACCCGACCGAGGGCGCCCTGCTGGTCCTCGGGCACAAGGCCGGGCTCGACATCGACGCGACCCGCGAGGGCCTGCCGCGGCTGGCCACGCTGCCGTTCGACCCCACCTACAAGCTGATGGCGACCTTCAACTCCCGCGCTGACTCGTCGGGCAGGAGCGTGGTGCGTTGCTTTGTCAAGGGCGCGGCTCCCGCCGTGATGGGGCGCACGACCAGTGCGCTCGCCGCCGGCGCAAGCGTTCCGTGGGACGACGAGCTGAAGAGCAAGGCGGAGGCCGCTCTCACTCGCATGGAGGGTGAGGGACACCGGGTCATGGCGGCCGCCTTTCGCGACCTCGACCCCGACACCTTCGACGCTGAGGGCGATCTCCTGGGCTACGTGAACGAGCTCGAGTTGACGTCGCTCGTCGCCATGGTCGACCCGCCCCGCGACGAGTCCAAGGCGGCCGTCCGCGACGCGCAGCGCGCCCACATCCGGGTGCGCATGGTGACCGGCGACGACGTCACCACCGGAGCGGCGATCGCCACACAGCTCGGCATCCCCGGCGAGGCCCTGCTCGGCATGGAGTTCGCGGCGCTCAGCGAAGAGGAACGGCTGGCGCGCATCGACGATATCGGCGTGGTCGGGCGAGTCGCACCAGAGCACAAGGTGCTTCTCGTCGAGACACTCAGGAAGAAAGGCCACGTCGTCGCCATGACCGGCGACGGCGTCAACGACGCACCAGCGATCAAGGCGGCCGACATCGGCATCGCCATGGGCACCGGCACGGAGGTGGCCAAGAACGCCGGTCGCATGATCCTCTCCGACGACAACTTCGCGACGATCGTGCGCGCGGTCGAGAAGGGTCGCGCCGTCTACGACAACCTCAACAAGTTCATCCGTTTCGTGATGCTGGAACTCGCTGCATACATCATCACGTTCCTGGGGGCCAGCATCCTCAACATAGCCGCCGGGCAGCCCTTCTCGCCCTCCCAGATCCTCTACATCAACTTCTTCGTCAATGCGCCGCTCGGCGTCGCGCTCGGTATGGACAAAGAGGTCCCGGGCCTCATGGACCTCGAGCCGCGGTCTCGCGACGCTTCGATCATGACCAGGGGCCTGCTGACCACGGCCGGCCTCGTTGGCCTGTTCATGGCCGTGTGCACACTGGCGCTGATCAGCTACGGCACGCACCACTACGACAGCGGCGCAATCGGGACTTCGATGGGACTGACGGCGTTTTCGCTGCTCATCATCGCGTCGGCCTTTCAGGCCCGCAGCGTGACCGACACGGCGCTCACCGGCGAGACCTTCGACAATGCGAGTCTGAACTGGACGGCCCTGGTCGAGTTCGTGCTCGCCGTGCTCCTCACCGAGATGGACGTCATGCGCAGGATCTTCGGGACCGCGCAGCTGTCGCTCCCACAGTGGGCGCTGGCGCTGGCGCCCGCAGTGGCGCTCTTCTTCCTCTGGGAACTCGGCAAGCTGGTGGCGCGCAGGGGCCGCTCCTAGGCGCCGCCCGACGAAAGCGATGCTTATCTCAGCCCGGGTGGGCGCCAGGCCTTCCGGCTGCCGACCTTGCGCCGGACGCGCTCGATCCAGAGAGGGTCGATGAAGAAGAAGACGGCGAGTCCCAGATAGACCACCACGGCGACCAGCGGCAGGAACACGCCCGCGACCGTCGCGAGTGCCTGCAGGGCGACGGCGGTACGGCGGCCCCGCACGA
>CAVWIH010000036.1:0-83955 GCA_963755025.1 uncultured Actinomycetes bacterium | reverse complement strand
TTGGGAGAGCACCATCGCGCGCCAGGCCAGAATCATGGACCATCTGCTGACCTTGCAGGGCGTTGGAACTCCGCTGAGGATTCTCGATTGCGCCTGCGGAATCGGCACGCAGGCAATCGGACTTGCCCGCATGGGCCACCAGGTCGTGGCGTCGGACCTGAGCGAGGCAGCGGTCCGCCGCGCACAGCTTGAAGCTCAGCGGCGCGGCCTGACGATCTCGTTCTGCGTCTCCGATTTGACCTCGCTCAAGGAAGTCGCGGAGTGCGGCTTCGACGTTGCGATCGCCATGGACAACGCATTGCCGCACCTGAGCCCGGGCAGGTGCTCACGCTCCCATCGTCGCGGTTAGGCCCGGGGCACCGGTCCGTCTCACGCCAGAAGGGCGCGGCATCACAAAGGTCACCCGCCCGGCTCCGCACACCGTTCGCCTCGCCGCTCCGGCCGCGCCGCCCTTCCTGTCAGAGCCAGTGGCGGCGCTTGAACGACGCGTACAGGGCAACGGCGCTGGCCAGCATCAGGCCCAGGGCGTAGGGGTAGCCAAAGTGCCAGTCCCAGCTCCGGCATGCGCACAAAGTTCATGCCGTAAATGCTGGCGATCACCGTGGGCAGGGCAATGATGGCCGCCCAGGCGCTCACCTTCAGCACTACCTCGTTCATCGAGTTCGAGACCACCGACAGGTGCGCCTCGAGCGCCGCCGAGATCAGGTCGTGCGCCGTGTCCAGGTCTTCGGCTATGCGCACCACGTGGTCGTAGAGGTCGCGCACGTAGTCGTCGAGCTCGGCGGCCAGCACGGCTTCGTCGCGGCGCATGAGCACGTTCAGCACCTCGCGCAGCGGAGCCACCGCGCGCCGAAACAAAATGACGTCGCGTCGCGCCTCAAAGGCTTCTTCGAGTCCGGTGCCGGTCGAGGCCTGCGGGCCGTACACCAGTCGCTCTTCGAGCGTCTCCACCCGGTCCTGCAGCTCGTCGACCGCCACAAAGTAGCCGTCGACCACGTGGTCGAGCAAGGCGTAGCCAAAGAAGCCGCCCGCGTAGTGAATGAGCTCCTGCTGGGCGTGGTCGAGGCGGTTGCGCAGCTCTCCCAGGTCGTCGGCCTCTTCGTGGCGCACGGTGATGGCGAAGTCGCGCGCTATGTACGCCGTGACTCGCGCAGCTCTATGCGCTCGCCGGCCACCGCCGCCGTGTAGGCGACCAGGGCGAAGAAGCCCTCGTACTGTTCGATCTTGGGGCGCTGTCGGGCGTGCACCGCGTCTTCGACGGCCAGCGGGTGCAGGCCAAAGTCGGCCTGCAGCGACTCCAGCACGTCCTCGTGGGGGTGCGGCAGGTCGATCCACACAAAGGTGTCCGGCAGTCGCGAGACCGCCAGCGCCTGCGAGAGCGCCAGAGGCTCGGCGACCCGCCGCCCGTTCTTGTACGAGGTGACGGTGGCATCCATGAGCTGGCGCAGACTTCGGCGCGCCGCCGTCGCGCCCCTGCCAGGCGGCCGTAACGCGGGCGACGCACCGTTGCCACGTCGCCCTTCGTTCGTGGATCGCACGGCGATCTCGCGACGCGTCCGCCCGAAAGGGCCGCACCGAGAGCCTGTTCGGGTCGGTGATATACTCCGCCGCAAGCGCGGGACGTGGCGCAGCCTGGTAGCGCACCTGCTTTGGGAGCAGGGGGCCGGCGGTTCGAATCCGCCCGTCCCGACCAGCTCGTCACCGCGTGCGGGCGGAGACCGGCGGGCAACGGAGTCGCGCCTGCCAAAAGCCGCTCGGACCGGAGCATGAATCGAGCGGGAGTAGCTCAGTTGGCTAGAGCGTCAGCCTTCCAAGCTGAATGTCGCGGGTTCGAGACCCGTCTCCCGCTCCACCTTTCCTGGTCGTTCCCGCCGCCGCGCGTGCGCCCGTAGCTCAGCTGGATAGAGCGTCGGACTTCTAATCCGAGGGTCGCAGGTTCGAATCCTGCCGGGCGCGCCACACCCTTCCGAGGCGCCTTACGAGCGCAACGCGGCGTCGGCCGCACCCTCGCGCCGGATCGCGCGGCGGGTAGACCTGCGACGGGCTCAGGGCAGCGCCTAGGCATGCGTCAGTTGCGTGGTATGCCACGCAACAGGGGACATGACAGGTGCGCAGAGAGCGGAGAAGCGTCGCGTGAACGAGTTCAGGTGCTTCGTCCACCTCGTCGGCGATGACAGCGCTGTCGTGACGGTCGAGGGCGAGATCGACATGGCGACCGGCGAACAGTTCCGCAGATGTGTCGACGACGCGCTCTCGCTCAATACCGCCCAGATCGTGGTGGACCTCAGCAAATGCCCGTTCATCGACTCGACCGGGCTCACTGTCTTCGTCGGGGCCTGTCGCAAAGGGCCCTCAGCGCTGCACGTCGTCGTACCTCACGAGCACGTCCTCAGGGTCCTGACCATCTCGTCGCTCGACTGCATCCTCACCATCCACTCCTCGAAGGCCGAGGCGTTGGCGGCGCTCGGGCGGATCGGTATCGGGTAGCGCTCCGCCGGCCGACCGCCCACCGGATCGCCGCGCGGTCTCCTGACTACCGGCGCTCCCGAAGCGCCCCCCCCGAGGTCTCTACTGCGACACCGCCCTGATCGGGGCGCCCGGCAAGACCGTCACCGGCCACTCTAACCAGGGCGCCACCTACGCTTTCACGCGCTCGGGCGCGGGGTGGGCCCAGCAGGGCCAGGCGCTGACCGCCGCCGACGGCGCCGCCATGGACATGCTCGGCTGGTCCGTCGCCCTTTCGGGCAACACCGGCCTGGTCGGGGAGTTCCCGCAGAGCGGCGACCAGGGCGGCGCCTACGTCTTCACGCGCTCGGGCACGACCTGGCGCCAACAGGGTGGAGCACTGACCGCCGGCGACGGCGCGGCGAACGACTGGTTCGGCTGGTCGGTCGCCCTCGACGGCGAGACCGCCCTGATCGGCGCGTGGGGCCACAACGGCATCCAGGGTGCGGCCTACGTCGTCTCGCCGCCGACGATCACGCCCTCGGTCGCCGCCGGCAAGGGCACCATCAGCCCGGGCGCCCCGCAGACGGCGAGCTACGGCGCCACGCCGACCTTCACCTTCGCCCCGGCCGCCGGCTATCAGGTCGGCACGGTGAGCGTCGACGGCGGCCGGGTGAGCCTGACCGGCGCCGACAGGTGCACCTTCCCGGCCGTCTCTGCCGACCACACGCTCAGCGTCGTGTTCACCGTGGCGCCCAAGCCTGTCCTGCTCAAGGTATCGCCCACCGCCGGCCTCGTCGGCAGCGTGGTGACGCTCACCGGCAGGGAGTTCGGCGCCGCCCGCGGCGCCGGCGTCGTGACCTTCGGCGCCAAGAAGGTCTCGAAGTACGTGCGCTGGTCCGCCACGAAGATCGAGGTCAAGGTCCCTGCGGGAACGCCCAAGGGCAGCGTCAAGGTGCGAGTGACGACCGCCGGCGGCAGCAGCGCCGCGAAGTGGTATCGCCGCCGCTAGCGATACCTTCGAGGACCAGACCAGCCGCACCGCGGCCGGCCCCGCGCCTACCAGATGCGCGCCCGCTCGGCTTCGCCGCGCACCATGGGCGAGGCGCCGTCGAGGGCGAACGCGGCGGCGAACGCCGGCAGGTTGGCGAGCGGGCCGTTGACGCGCTCGCGGCAGGGGGAGTGGGGGTCGGTCGTGACGATCAGCCGCAGGTATTCGGCGGTGTAGCTCGTGCGCCACACCGTCGCCCACGACAGAAAGAAGCGTTGTTCGGGGCTGAAGCCGTCGATTGCCTCGCGCGTTGTGCCCTCGAGCGCCTCGCGCAGCGCGTCGTGGGCGATCTTCAGGCCGCCGAAGTCGGCGATGTTCTCGCCCAGTGTGAGGTGGCCGTTGACGTGCAGGTCGCCGGCGACGGCGTACTCGTCGAACTGCTCCACGAGCACCTCGGCGCGCCGCAGGAACTCGGTGCGGTCGGCTTCGGTCCACCACTCACGCAGCTGGCCGTCGGCGTCGAAGTGGCTGCCCTGGTCGTCGAACCCGTGCGTGATCTCGTGCCCTATGACCGCGCCGATGGCGCCGTAGTTCACCGCGTCGTCGGCGTCGGCGTAAAAGAACGGCGGCTGCAGGATGCCGGCGGGGAAGACGATCTCGTTGAGCAGCGGGTGGTAGTAGGCGTTGACCGTGTGCGCCGGCATCGCCCACTCGCGTCTGTCGACCGGCTCGGCCAGGCGGCCCATCTGCCGGTCGTACTCGAACGCCTCGCAGCGCATGCGGTTCTCGGCGTAGGAGCCGCGCTCGATGACGAGACCGGTGTAGTCGCGCCACTCGTCCGGAAAGCCGATCTTGTAGTGAAAACCGTCGAGCTTGCGCAGGGCTTCGGCGCGGGTGGCGTCGGTCATCCACTCGACGCCGCGGATGGCGCGGCCCATCGCCGCCAGGAGATGGTCGACCATCTCCTCGCAGCGCCGCTTGGCCTGCGCGGAGAACGCCGCCTCGACGTAGAGCTGCGCCACCAGCTCGCCGACGTCGGCGGAGGCGGCGTTCAGCACGCGCTTCCAGCGCGGCTGCTTGTCTTGCTGGCCGCCGAGTGTGCGCGCATAAAAGTCGAAGGCCTCGTCTTCGAAGGCGGGCGCGAGAGCCGCCGCGTACGCCCTGACCACCTGCCAGCGCAGGTAGTCCTGCAGCGTCTCCAGGGGGGTGTCGGCGAGGGTGCCGTCGAGCGCCGTGAAGAAGCCGGGGTTGTCGACGCTGACCGTGGCCGAGGTGACGCCGAGCTCGCCGACGTACGTGCTCAGCCCGAAGGCCGGCATGAGCTCGTCTAACGCGGTGACGTCGTAGCGGTTCAGCGTGAGCTGCACGTCGCGCTCCTGCTCGGCCGTGTACGACGGCTCGGCCAGGCGCGTCTCGAAGGCGAGGATGGCCTCGGCGGCCTGCTGCGCACGCTGCGTGGCGTACCCGAGGTTGCCGAGCTGGTTGGCGACGTGGGCGACGTACTGCCGGCGCAGCGCCGCCGACTGCTCGTCGTCGCGCGTGTAGTAGTCGCGCTCGGGCAGTCCGAGGCCGCCCTGGCCCACGTAGACCAGGTAGGCGTTGGAGTCCTCGAAGTCGGGCGCGATGCCCAGCGAGTGCAGCGGGGCCCCTCCGCAGCGCTGCAGGTCGCGCACGATGTCGCGCACGTCGGCGACCGACGCGGCGCCGTCGATACGCGCCAGGTACGGCGCGATGGGTTGCGCCCCGGCGGCGGCGATCGCCGCCTCGTCCATGGCGGCGGCGAAGTAGTCGCCCACCAGCTGGCCCGCCGAACCGCGCGGGTCGGCGCGCGCCGCGGCGTCGTCGAGCAGCTGGTGCAGCACCTCCTGGTTGCGCGCATTGACGATCTGCGGAGCGCCCCAGGCGCCGTACTCGGGCGGGACCGGGTTGGCGTCGAGCCAGCCGCCGTTCACGTGGCGGTAGAAATCGTCGGATGCCGCGACCGCCGCGTCGAAGAGCGCGGTGTCGATCGGGCGCTGGGGCTCACTCATGGGGTTCTCCTTGAAGGATGGGCGGGCGGTGGCGGCAGCGCTTGCCGCCGCTCAGCCGGCCGCCGGCCTGCGCAGCATGTCGTTCTCCATGCGGAAGGGCGCGCCGCCGTCGACCGGCGCGACGAGAAAGCCGCCGAACTCCTCTTCGACCAGCCTCGCCGGACCGTAAGGGGTGTCGGTCATGTCGCCGACCTTCCAGGCGCTCGCCAGCGCCTCGGCTTGCGCGCGGCTCTCGGCCATCTTGGCCAGTTCTTCGTCGCTCCACTGAGACATCGTCGCCTCCTGTCGTGACCGACTCGGGTCGCCGGGCATGCGCCCCGCGGCGCCGCCGGCTCGCGGGTCGCGGGCGCACCGTGGCGCCTCGTCGCGGGGCACGCGGTCAGCCTCGCGCCCGCCATGACGTTCGTCCCGCCGACGTGCTATTCTTACACGCCGCTTCCTTGGGGAGCGGGCGCCACAGCGTCAGCGGACAACACGTGGTGGGGGTAGCTCAGCTGGTAGAGCTCCAGGTTGTGGCCCTGGCGGCCGCGGGTTCGAATCCCGTCCCTCACCCCAGCACCTCCTCGCCGACAACGCCTGCGGGTGTGGCGGAACTGGTAGACGCGCTAGACTTAGGATCTGGTGGGCTTGCCCGTGGAGGTTCAAGTCCTCTCACCCGCACCAGTCGCTTCAGCCCCACGCGCCCGGGAGCCCCGAACGGGGTTCGCGGCTCATGGAGCGGGGGCAATAACCGAAGACAGACGGAGACTCTAAAGTGAAGACAGAGGTCAAGCCGGTTGCAGAGAACGAGGTCGAGCTCGCGGTCGAGGTAGCGCGCGACGATGTCGAGTCCAAGATCGAGCGCACCATCATCCGCCTTTCGAAAGAGACGACCATCCCCGGCTTTCGCAAGGGCAAGGTGCCGCGGCAGATCGTGCTGAGCCGTCTCGGCGAGGACTACATCCTGAGCGAGACCCTCAACGAGTTCCTGCCCGAGTGGTACGAAAACGCGGTCGACAAAGCCGAGCTCGACCCGGTGTCCACCCCCGAGATCGACCTCGGCGACTTCACCGGCAAGGAGCCGTTCTCCTTTACCGCCAAGGTGCAGGTGCGGCCCGAGCCCGTGCTCGGCCAGTACACCGGTCTCGAGGTCGTCAAAGACACGGCTGAGGTGACCGACGCCCAGGTCGACGCCCAGCTCGCCATGCTCCAGGAGCGCTTCGCCAGCTTAAAGCCGGTCGAAGGCCGCCCGGCGGCCAAGGGCGACTACGCGCAGATCGACTTCGCCGGCACGCTCGACGACGCGCCGCTCGAGGGCGCGCGCGCCGACGACTACATGCTCGAGATCGGCCAGGGCAACCTCATTCCCGGCTTCGAAGACCACCTCGAAGGCATGGCGGCAGGCGACACGACGGCGTTCGACCTCGAGTTCCCGGCCGACTACCAGGCCGAAGACCTGCAGAGCAAGACCGTCACCTTCACCGTGACCATGAAAGAGATCAAAGAGAAGGTCGTGCCGCCGCTCGACGACGAGTTCGCCTCGCAGGCGAGCGAGTTCGACACGCTGGCGGCGCTGCGCGACGACATGCGCACCCGCCTGCAGGCGGCGCGCGAAGAGGCCGTCGAGCGCGACTATCGTAACCGCGTCATCGAAGCGGTCGTCGCCAACGCCACCGTCAAGGTGCCCTCGGGCATGATCGATCGGCAGGCGCACGCGCTCTACCACGAGCTCGAGTCGGCCGTCGGCGAACGCGGTCTCGAGATGGCGCAGTACCTCGAGGCGCTCGGCAAGACCGAGGCCGAGACCGAGGCCGACCTGCGTCCGCGGGCCGAATCCGAGGTCACCCGCGGCCTCATCCTCGCTGCCGTGCGCGACGCCGAAAAGATCGAAGTCTCCGACGACGAGCTGCGGGCGCGCATAATGGAAGACGCCGAGGCGTTGCAGCGCGACCCCAACCAGCTCGTGCTCGACGTCTACGCCTCCGGCAGGCAAAACATGCTGCGCGACGAATTGGTCATCGCCAAGACGATCGACTTTCTGGTCGAGCACGCCACACCGGTGAGCCCTGCGCCCGCCGCGAGCGAGCCCGGCGACGCCGACGCGACAAGCGACGAAGCGGCCGCACAGGCCGAAAGCGAAGCCGGCAAGGCCGGCAAGAGCGGCAAGACGGCCGCCAAGGCCTCGGCGCCCAAACGGCGTCCGAAAAAGAGCAGCAGCGATGCCCCGGTAGAGTAGCGCGGGCCGGGCACCGAAAGGAGAGGATCGAGAAGTGAGTCCACTGGTCCCGATGGTCATCGAGCAGACGAGCCGCGGAGAGCGCGCGTTCGACATCTACTCGCGACTCCTAAACGAGCGGGTCATCTTCCTCGGCACGCCCATCAACGACGACATCGCCAACCTCGTGGTGGCGCAGCTCATCCATCTCGAGTCCGACGACCCCGACAAAGACATCAGCATCTACATCAACAGCCCCGGCGGCTCGGTGTACTCGGGCCTCGCCATCTACGACACCATGCAGTTCATCAAGCCCGATGTGTCGACCATCTGCGTCGGTATCGGCATGAGCATGGGTGCGCTGATCCTCGCGGGCGGCGCCAAGGGCAAGCGCTTCGCCCTGCCCAACGCGAAGATCCTCATCCACCAGCTGATCGGCGGGTTCGAGGGCCAGGCGGCCGACATCGAGATCCACGCGCGCGAAGTCATCCAGGTGCGCCAGACGCTCGACGAGATCCTTTCGCAGCACACAGGTCAGACTGTCGAGAAAGTCTCAAAAGACACTGACCGCGACTACTTCATGACCGCACAAGAGGCCAAGGAGTACGGCATTATCGACGACGTCATCTCGCATCGATAGGAGGTTCTCTAGTGGCAGGACCTATCGACAGCAACGACCAGCTGCTCTGCAGCTTCTGCGGCAAGTCGCAGCGTCAGGTCAAAAAGCTCATCGCCGGGCCGGGCGTGTACATCTGTGACGAGTGCATCGATCTCTGCAACGAGATCATCGACGAGGAGCTGGCCGTACCGGCCACCCTCGACCTCGACACGTTGCCCAAGCCGCGCGACATCCACGCGGTCCTCAACGACTACGTGGTCGGCCAGGACGAGGCCAAGCGCATCCTCTCGGTGGCGGTCTACAACCACTACAAGCGCATCCAGGCGATGAGCGCGACCGACGGCGAGGTCGAGCTGCAGAAGTCGAACATCCTGCTGCTCGGGCCGACCGGTTGCGGCAAGACGCTCCTGGCGCAGACGCTCGCCCGCATCCTCAACGTGCCCTTCGCGATCGCCGACGCCACGGCGCTCACCGAAGCCGGCTACGTCGGCGAAGACGTCGAGAACATCCTGCTCAAGCTCATCCAGGCCGCCGACTTCGACGTCAAAAAGGCCGAGACCGGCATCATCTACATCGACGAGGTCGACAAGATCGCGCGCAAGGCCGACAACCCCTCGATCACCCGCGACGTCTCGGGCGAGGGCGTGCAGCAGGCCCTGCTGAAGATCCTCGAGGGCACGGTGGCCAGCGTGCCGCCGCAGGGCGGGCGCAAGCACCCCCACCAGGAGTTCCTCACCATCGACACGACCAACGTGCTGTTCATCTGCGGCGGGGCCTTCGCCGGCCTCGAGCGCATCATCGAGCACCGCGTGGGGCGGCAGGGCGTGGGCTTCATGGCCGACATCGTCACCGCCGAGCAGCGCGACGTGGGCAACATCTTCACCAAGGTGCGCCCCGAAGACCTGCTCAACTACGGCCTGATCCCCGAGTTCGTCGGCCGGCTGCCGATCGTCTCGGCGGTGCACTACCTCGACAAAGAGTCGCTGGTGCGCATTCTCACCGAGCCCAAGAACGCGCTCGTGCGCCAGTACCAGAAGTTCTTCAGCTTAGACGACATCGAGCTGGTGTTCGCCGACGACGCCCTCACGGCGATCGCCGAAAAGGCCCAGGAGCGCCAGACCGGCGCCCGCGGGCTGCGCACCATCATCGAAGAGGCGCTGCTCAACGTCATGTTCGAGCTGCCCAGCCGGCACGACGTGCGCAAGTGCGTGATCACCAAGGAGACCATCGAGAAGGGCCTCGACCCCACCCTGGTCACCGAGGCCGACAACTCCGCCCTGCAGCTCGGCGAAGAGTCGGCTTAAGGCGCGGCCGCTCCGGGCGGCGCAACGACAGGCACCCGCACAGAAGGCGGGGCGGCGTCAGCCGCCCCGCCTTTTTTTGGTCGCCGTGGACCCGCGCCGCTCCGTTGGCCGCGCCGCTCCGTTGGCCGCGCCGCTCCGTTGGCCGCGCCGCTCCGTGCCCGCGACGCTCCTCGCGCCGCGCCGCTCCGTGCGCCGCCGCGCTCCGTGCGTCGCGCCGTCACGGTGCGGGGGCTGCGGGTATACTGTCTCGGCGCGTCCGGCCGGTGCGAGCGCCCGATGCCCTGCACGAATCAAGCGACTCTAGGCGAGAACCCCATGACCGAGCAGACCAGAGACTTGCAGGCTACGACCAGGTTCGATCCGGGCCCGGTCGAGAGCCACTGGATGGCGCACTGGCTCGACCGGCACCTGTTCCACGCCGAGCCCGACCTGTCGCGGCCGCCGTACTCGATCGTCATACCGCCGCCCAACGTGACCGGCATGCTGCACATGGGTCACGCCCTGAACGACTCGGTGCAGGACACCCTGACGCGCTACCACCGCATGCTGGGCGACAACGCCTGCTGGATGCTGGGCACCGACCACGCCGGCATCGCCACCCAGAACGTGGTCGAAAAGCGGCTGCGCGCCGAGGGCCGCAGCAAAGAAGACGTGGGTCGCGACGAGTTCGTGAAGCTCGTCTGGGCCTGGCGCGAGCAGTACGGCAGCACCATCGTCGGCCAGCTCAAGCGGCTGGGCTGCGCCTGCGACTACGAGCGCGAGCGCTTTACCCTGGACGAGCAGTACGTGCGCGCGGTGGTCAAGGTGTTCGTCGCGCTCTACGCCAAGGGCTACATCTACAAGGACCACTACATCGTCAACTGGTGCCTGCGCTGCGGCACGGCGATCAGCGACCTCGAGGTCGCCTACGCCGAAGTGCCCGGCCACCTCTATCACGTGCGCTACGCGCTGCAGGGCGGCGGCGCCATCACCATCGCCACCACCCGGCCCGAGACCATGCTGGGCGACACGGCCATCGCCGTGAACCCCGGCGACGAGCGCTACGGCGCGCTCGTCGGGCGCACCGCGGTCCTGCCCTTGCTCGGCCGCGAGCTGCCCATCGTGGCCGACGAGCGCGTCGACCCCGAGTTCGGCACGGGCGCGCTCAAGATCACGCCGGCCCACGACCTGACCGACTTCGACATCGGCCACGACCACGACCTCGCCACCATCCAGGCCATCGGTCCCGACGGCCGCATCACCGCCGAGGGCGGCCCCTACGCGGGCCTCGACTTGGACGAGGCCCGCGACCGCGTGGTCGCCGACCTGCGGGCGGCCGGCGTGCTCGAGAAGGTCGACGACTACACGCACAGCGTGGCCACCTGCGACCGTTGCGGCACCCACATCGAGCCGCTCATCTCGCTGCAGTGGTTCATGCGCATGGACGAGCTCAAGGCGCCGGCCACCGACGCCGTGCGCGACGGCCGCGTGCGCTTCGTGCCCGAGCGCTGGGGCCGGGTCTACATCGACTGGATGGAGAACCTGCGGCCGTGGTGCATCTCGCGCCAGCTGTGGTGGGGCCATCAGCTGCCGGTCTGGTACTGCGAGGCCGAGGGCTGCTCCGAGACCATCGTCGCCGAAGAAGAGCCGCAGGCCTGCCCCGCGTGCGGCGGCACGACCCTGCGCCGCGAGACCGACGTGCTCGACACCTGGTTCAGCTCGGCGCTCTGGCCCTTTGCCACCTGGGGCTGGCCCGATCGCAACGCCGACCTCGAGTACTTCTACCCGACGAACCTGCTGAGCACGGCCCGCGAGATCATCTTCCTGTGGGTCGCGCGCATGGTGATGATGGGCCTCGAGTTCGTCGGCGACGTGCCCTTCCACGAGGTCTACATCCACTCCGTCATCCAGGCCGCCGACGGGCGTCGCATGAGCAAGTCCAAGGGCAACGGCATCGACCCCCTCGAGATGATCGACAAGTACGGCGCCGACGCCACGCGCTTCGGCCTGCTGCTCATGTCGAGCAGCCAAGACGTGCGCTTCTCTGAAGAGAAGGTCGCCATGGGCCGCAACTTCGCCAACAAGCTGTGGAACGCCGGCCGGCTCGTGCTGCTGGCGGCCGACGGCGCCCCAGCGGTGCGCTCCGACGACGACCTCGTCGACCGCTGGATCACGAGCCGCCTGGCGCGCGCCACGACGGCGGTGCGCGAAGCCCTCGCCGGCTGCAACTTCTCGGTGGCGGTCGACGAGCTCTACCACTTCGTCTGGGACGAGTTCTGCGACTGGTACCTCGAGCTCCTCAAGGCGCGCCTCTACAGCGACGACGCAGCCACGCGGGCCGCGGCCGCCGGCCACGCCATGTTCGTGCTCGACGGCGTCGTGCGCCTGGCGCACCCGTTCATGCCCTTCGTGACCGAGGAGATCGCCTCGCACTACGGCGCCACCCCGCTGCTCGAGCGAGTCTACGCGGTGACCGCCGCCGCCGACGTGCGGCCCGACGACGAAGCGGCGCTCGACCGGCTGCAGGCGGCCGTGCAGGCCCTGCGCACCTACCGCGCCGACCAGCACATCCCGCCGGGACAGGTGCTGAGCGCGGCCTTCGTGGCCGACGACGGCGCCGACGCGACGCGCGCCCTCTACGAGTCGTTCGCCGACGCCTTCCGCGCCCTGGCGCGCATCGCCGTCGGCGGCGCGGCCGGCGACGGCGAAGGCACCGTCGTGCTGGCGCCCGGCGGGCGCTTCGAGGTCGCCGCCCCGGCCGTCGACCGCGGCGAAGAGGTCGCCCGCCTGCGCGGCCAGATCGCCAAGCTCGAGGCCGAGATCGCGCGCTCCCAGGCGAAGCTCGAGAACACGGGCTTCGTCGAACGGGCGCCGCAGCCGGTCATCGACAAGGAACGCGCCAAGCTCGCCGGCTACCTGGCCGACCGCGCCGAGCTCGACGCGCGGCTGCTCAGCCTCTCGTAGGCAGCGGTAGCGTGAGCGCGCCGTCCGACGGCGACCGATCGCCGACCGGAGGGCCTCGCCCCGGCGGCGAACCCGACGGCGACTGGCAGGACTACCTGCACACGCTGGCGGTGTTCGGCATGCGCCCCGGCCTCGAGCGCGTCGCGGCGCTGCTCGAGCGCCTCGGTCACCCCGAGCGCTCGTTTCGCGCCATCCACGTGGTCGGCACCAACGGCAAGTCGTCGACCACGCGCTACGCGGCGGCCGTGCTTGGCGCCGCCGGGCTGCGCAGCGGCGCCTACCTGTCGCCGCACATCACCGGCTTCAACGAGCGCGTGCTGGTCGCCGGCCGGCCGGTCGCGGCGGCTACGCTGGGCGCCGCCGTCGAGCGGGTGCGCGACGAGAGCGGACGCCTGCCAGCCGAGCTCGGCCCGGTCACGCAGTTCGAGGTGCTCACGGTGGCCGCCTTCGCCGCGCTGCGCGACGAAGGCGTCGAGGCGGCCGCCATCGAGGCCGGCCTGGGCGGGCGGCTCGACGCCACCAACGTGCTCGGCGCGGCCGTCGTTGCGCTCACCACGATCGGCCTCGAGCACACCGAGGTCCTGGGCGACACCCGCGAGTTGATCTTCGCCGAGAAGGCGGCCGTCATAGGCCCGGGCGCCGCGGCCGTGTTCGGGCCGCTCGAGGGCCTCGAGGGGGCGGCCCTGTCGACTTGCGCGCGCGTCGGCGCGCGCGCCTACCTGTTCGGCCGCGACGTCGTGGTCGCGGGCGAGCCCGCCGACTTCTCGGTCGAGCTGCTCGGCGAGCGCTACGAGCGCCTCTCGGTGCCCAGCCCGGCGCGCTACCAGACCGTCAACGCCGGCCTCGCCGTGGCGGCCTGCCGCCTGCTGCTGGGCGGCCTCGACGGCGCCGCGGCGCGCAGCGCCCTGGCGACGACGGCGGTGCCCGGGCGCCTGCAGGTCGTGGGCCGCGAGCCGCTGCTGCTGGCCGACGGCGCCCACAACCCCGACGGCGTCGCCGCCCTGGCCGACGCGTTGACCGGCCTCGAGCGGCCGGCGCCGCGCGTGGGAGTCTTCGCCATCATGGCCGACAAGGCGGTCGCCGCCATGCTGGCGCAGCTCGTGCCGCTGGTCGACACCGTAGTCTGCACGCAGGCGAGCGAGCCGCGCAGCCTGTCCGCGGAGCAGCTTGCCGAGCGCGTGCGCCCGCTTGCCGCCGGGTCGCTCGACGTGCGTGCGGAGCCCGACCCGCACGCCGCCGTCGCGCTCGCCCGACGGCTGGCCGGCCGCCGTGGCTCCGTGCTGGTCGCCGGTTCGCTGTACCTGCTCGCCGACCTCGCCGACCTGCTGGGCGGGGACGCGGCGGGGAGCGGTGGGGTATACTAGCGCGCAATTCCGCGACTCGGGAGACGTTGGCCATGGCCCGAGGCTCCTCAAGCCTCATCGTGCGATTGCTTCTCTGGCTGCTGTTCCTGGTGGCGGCCGCCGTCGTGGCGTTCTTCGTGGGCTACCTCATCGGTCCGTACGTGGTGACCCATGTGTTCTAGCCGGGAGCTTCGTTTCTCGGCGTAGGTTGCTCCCTCAGGTATGATGTCCGTGTCGGGGGGCCGCACCCTGGTCCACGCCGACTACGGCCGGTGGTGGTCGGCCGCCGACCGACCGCCCGGGGGGCATCAAGCGACCGTCGCGGTCGACCGCCGTGCAGGCGGGTCGTCGGCGGCAGGAGGAGTGCACGTGCTAAGCCGTCTGCTCGTCGCCGCGACCACCGACTCGACCGACCCCTTCGGGTCGATCAAGAACTTCTTCAAATCGTCGACGTGGCACTTCGCCGTGCTCATGTTCTGGTTCTTCCTCGTCGTCGTCTGGCTGGCGTGCGCCTACTGGGTCTACAAAGACGCCCGGCGGCGCATCGACGATCGCGTGGTGATCATCGTGGCCGTGCTGACCGGGCTTGTGTTCGGGCCGTTCGGGCTCTTCGTCTACGCCATCCTGCGCCCGCCCGAGTACCTCGAAGACACCCGCGAACGCGAGCTCGAGCTGCGCATGCTCGAGCAGCGGCTCGACGGCGACCTGCGCTGTCCGTACTGCAAGACGCCGGTCAAAGACGACTACCTCGTGTGCCCGCACTGCATGCGGCGCCTGCGCGAGGTGTGTTCCAACTGTCACCGGCCGGTCGAACCCGGCTGGCGCATCTGCCCGTACTGCGAAAAGCAGATCCCCCAGCAACACGCCGTGGGCCTCGAGATAGGCTGACCCGCGGCGGGCGGCCGTCGCCCGTGGCCGCCCCTCCCTGAAGCGAGATCGTCCGGGCGGTGGCGGCGGGCTCCCCAAGGAGCCCGCCGCCGCCGCCCGGTCTTTGCAACGAAAGGAACCCCGTGGAGCAGACGTTCATCATGGTCAAACCCGACGGCGTGCGCCTGGGCCTGGTCGGCGAGGTCGTCGGCCGCTTCGAGCGCCGCGGCTTCGCCCTGCGCGGCCTCAAGGCCATGCACATCGACCGCGCGCTCGCCGAGCGCCACTACGCCGAGCACGTCGGCAAGCCGTTCTTCGAGTCGCTGTCTGGCCTTCATCACCTCGGGCCCGGTGGTCGCCATGGTCTGGGAAGGCCGCGACGCCATCGCCGTGGCGCGCGTCATGCTGGGCGCGACCGACGCCGCGCAGGCGGCTCCCGGCACCATCCGCGGCGACTTCTCGCTGTCCAAGGAGCAGAACATCGTGCACGGCTCCGACGGCCCCGAGAGCGCGGTCCGCGAGATCGGCCTGTTCTTCGGTGAGGACGAGCTCGTCTGACCGCGCCGCCGGCCGCGCCGGCGCCCCTCGTGGTGCTGGCCTCGCGCTCGCCGCAGCGCAGCGCCATCCTCCAGCAGCTCGGCGTGCCGTTTCGCGTGGTGCCCAGTCGCCACGACGAGGCGCTCGTGCCCGGCGACGCCGTGGCCACCGTCGTGGCCAACGCGCGCGGCAAGGCCGCCGAGGTCGCCGAGCGCGAGGCCGCCGGCCTCGCGCTCGGCGACCTCGTGCTGGGCGTCGACACCGTCGTGGTGCTCGGCGACCGCGTGCTGGGCAAGGCCGCCTCTGCCGCGCAGGCCGGCGCCTTTCTGCACGACCTGGCGGGGCGCCGCCACGTGGTCGCGAGCGGTCTCTGCCTGATCGGCGAGGACGGCCGCAGCTGGAGCGCCCACGCACGCACGGCGGTCACCTTTCGCGACCTCACGCCGCAAGCCGTGGCCGCCTACGTGGCGACCGGCGAGTGGCGCGAGCGCGCCGGGGCGTACGCCATCCAGGGGTTCGGTTCGGCCCTGGTGACGGCCGTCGAGGGCGACTACTGGAACGTGGTCGGCCTGCCGGTGCCCGTGCTGCTCGAAGGTCTCGCCCACTTCGGCGTGGCGCCCTTCGCCTGGCTCGCCGGAGGCCTGCCGGGCGCCGCCGGCTAGGCGTTTTTCCAGCTCGATTCCGTTTGGTTCCCCTCGGGGCGGCGTGTAGTATGAACGATTGAACCGGATCGAAAGGAGCAGGTCATCGGTTTCTTCGACTTCCTCACGGGTTTCGGCGCGCGCGACGTGGCCGTCGACCTTGGTACCGCCAACACTCTCGTCTACGTCCGCGGCCGCGGCATCGTGCTGTCTGAGCCGTCGGTCGTGGCTATCGACCACCGTTCCGGCGAAGTCCACGCGGTGGGCGCCGAGGCCAAGCGCATGCTCGGCCGCACCCCCGGTTCCATCAGCGCCATCCGGCCGCTCAAAGACGGCGTCATCGCCGACTTCGACGTGACCGAGCAGATGCTGCGCCACTTCATCCGCAAGGTGAACCAGAACAAGTGGGCTCACCCGCGTGTCGTCATCTGTGTGCCTTCGGGCGTCACCGGTGTCGAGAAGCGTGCGGTCGAAGAAGCGACCTACTCGGCCGGCGCGCGCTGGACCGGCCTGATCGAAGAACCCATGGCCGCCGCGATCGGCGCCGGGCTGCCGGTGGCCGAGCCTACCGGCAACATGATCGTCGACATCGGGGGCGGCACCAGCGAGGTGGCCGTCATCTCGCTCGGCGGCATCGTCGTCTCGCAGTCCATCCGCGTGGGCGGCGACGAGTTAGACGAAGCGATCATCAGCTACGTCAAGAAAGAGTACAAACTACTCATCGGCAGCCAGACGGCCGAAGAGATCAAGCTCGAGATCGGCTCGGCTCACCCGCTTCCCCAAGAGGAGCAGGCCGAGATCCGCGGGCGCGACCTTGTGACGGGCCTGCCCAAGACGATCGTACTCACGTCCGAAGAGGTACGCTCGGCGCTCGAAGAGCCCGTGCAGGCCATAATGGACGCGATCAAGGCCACGCTCGACAAGACGCCCCCCGAGCTCGCCAGCGACATCATGGACCGCGGCATCATGCTGGCCGGCGGCGGTTCGCTGTTGCAAGGGCTGCCCGAGCGCCTGCGCCAGGAGACGCAGATGCCCGTCCACCTTGCCGAATCGCCGCTCACCTGCGTCGCCGTAGGGTCCGGCAAGTATCTCGAGGAGTTCGATGCCATTGCCCGCAGCAAGCGCAACTCGAGGTCCAGAGGCCGTTACTAGGCCGCAACGCTTCTAGTGGCTCGCAAGCGCGCATTGCGGCGGCGCATCGTCGTCGCCATCCTGGTCGTGCTGTCCGTCGCTCTGCTCACGGTCTACTTCCGCGAGTCGGCGAACGGACCGGTGCACCGTTCCGAGTCGTCGGCGATGCGTGTCGTGTCGCCCCTGCAGTCGGGCGCGGCGCGCGCGATCAAGCCGTTCCGCGACGGCCTGAACTGGTTCGGCAACCTGTTCAGCGCGCAGTCGCAGAACCGCAGCCTGCGCACCCAGGTGCAGCAGCTGCGTTCGCAGCTCGCCCAGCAGCTCGTCGTCGAGCAGCAGGACACCGAGCTCAAGAGCATGATCAAGATGCGCGACTCGAAGGTGTTCCCGCAGGGCTCGCGCTTTGCCCAGGCGCGCGTCATCGCGCGCTCCACGACCGCCTGGTACTCGACCATCACGATCGACGCGGGCAGCGACCAGGGCGTGCGCCTGAACGACGCCGTGGTGAACGGCCAGGGCCTCGTGGGGCGCGTCTCGGCGGTCACGTCGGAGGCCTCCGAGGTGACCCTGATCGTCGACCAGGACAGCTACATCGACGCCAAGGTCGTGCCGACCGGCGCCCAGGGCCTGGTGGCGGGCAGCGTCACCGGCGACGTCACCCTGCAGTACGTCGACCGCTCCGAGAAGGTCGTGGCCGGCCAGGTCGTGGTCACCAGCGGCATGAAGGGCTCGATCTTCACCGCCAACATCCCCATCGGCTACGTCTCGGCCGTCGCCCAGCAGGACGTCGAGCTCTACCAGAGCATCTCGGTCACGCCCTACGTCGACTTCCACACGCTCGATCTGGTGATGGTGGCGCTCTGATGGCGCAGCGCGTGCCGGCCATCGAGAACCCGGCCGACGCGCCGCACGTCGCGGCCGAGGTCGGCCGGTTGTTCGTGCTGCTGGTGGTCGCCACGCTGCTGCAGACCGCCGTGGCGGCCAACATCCACGTGCTCGGCGCCAACCCCGACTTCGTGCTGATCTTCGTGGTCGCCGTCGCCCTGCTGCGCGGCGCCGAGACCGGCGCCGTGTTCGGCTTCATCGCCGGCGGCATCGTGTCGATCGCCCTGTTCGAGACCCCGGGCGTGCGCTCGCTGTCGATGGTCGCGGTCGGCTACCTGGTGGGTCGCTACGCCGAGACCGCCGACCTGTCGCCCAGCGTGGCGCCGATCGTCTCGGTCTTCGTCGCGACCCTGATCGCCGAGTCGATATCGCTGCTCACCCAGTTCCTGTTCGGACGCCAGGTGCCCCTCGTCTACCTCGTCGACCACTGGGTCATCCCGCTGCTCGTCCTCGATTCACTGCTGGCCATGCCGCTCTACCTGGTGGCGCGCTGGTGGCTGAGGGGTGAACGCCATGTCCGCATATCAGAGACGTAACAGGCCCGGCGTGGAACGTCGCTGGATCCGCACGAGCGGCGGCGGCGACGTCGTGCAGCCGCCGTCGGTCGCCCTGCGCGTCGTGCTGCTGGCGACCGTCGCGGTGGCCCTGATCGGAATCATCGTCTTTCGCCTGTGGTTCCTGCAGATCCTGTCGGCCCAGCAGTACGTGGCGCAGGCCAACGACAACCGGCTGCGCACCGTGGCGGTCCTGGCGCCGCGCGGTACCGTGCTCGACCGCAACGGCATCGTCATGGTCGACAACCGCCCGGGCCTCGCGGTCGGCATCAGGCCCATGGACGTGCCCGCCGGCGGGCACGTCCTCCTCGTCAAGCGCCTCGCCCGCGTGCTCACCATGAAGCCCGCCGCCGTGCGCCAGGAGATGGTCCGCCAGGTGGGCGTGCCCTGGAGCCAGATCACGACGGGCCTCGGCCTGCAGTACGACTTCGTCACGATCAAGCAGGACACCAGTCGCGCCATCGTGTCGTACCTGCTCGAGCACACCACCGCCTACCCCGGCGTCGAGGTGCGTCAGAACTACCTGCGCGACTATCCGCTCGGCGTCGTGGGCGCTCACTTCCTCGGACAGCTCGGCGAGATCAGCCCTGCCGAGCTCACCGAGGCGAGCTTCCGCGGGTACAAAGCCGGCGACGTGGTCGGTCAGTCGGGCGTGGAATACACCTACGACAAGTGGCTGCGCGGCATCAACGGCTCGGTGCGCGTCGAGGTCGACGCCAGCGGGCGGCCCAAGCAGGTGGTGGCCGGCGGCACGCTGCCGCAGGCCGGCGACAACCTGCAGCTCTCGATCGACGCCAAGGTGCAGCGCGCCGCCGAGAACGCCGTGAACTACGGCATCGCCCTGGCCCACGCCAACAACGAGCTACGTGCCGACGGCGGCGCCGCGGTGGTGCTCGACGCTCACACCGGCGCGGTCATCGCCATGGCGAGCGAGCCCAATTTCAACCCTGCATGGTTCGTGGGTGGCCTGACGGCCAAGCACTGGAAGAAGCTCAACGTCAAAACGACGCCGCTGCTCGATCGCACGATCCAGGGCGTCTACCCGATGGGCTCCACCTTCAAAGTGGTCGATTCGGTGGCAGCCCTCGAGGACGGCGTGATCAGTCCATCGACCACCCTCGAAGCCGGCGCCACCTACACCAACCACGGCCTGCTGTGGCACGACTGGGACCCCAACGGCCACGGCGCCATCGACCTGACCCAGGCGATCGTGCAGTCGGCCGACACGTACTTCTACCAGATCGGCTACGACTTCTACCTGCGCCCGGGCAACGCCCTCGAGAACTGGGCGCGGAACCTGGGCCTGGGCCATCCGACCGGCATCGACCTGCCCGGCGAGGTCGGCGGCCTGGTGCCGACGCCCGACTGGAAGCACGCGGCCTTCACCAAGAAGACCGATCCCAAGGGCTGGCAGATCGACCGCCTCTGGAAGCCCGGCGACTCGATCAACCTCGCCATCGGCCAGGGGAACCTCGAGACCACTCCCATGCAGGCCGCCGTGACCTACGCCGCCATCGCCAACGGCGGCTACCTCGTGACCCCGCACGTCGGCGTCAAGATCGTCGACGCCCAGGGCGACCTGGTACGCCGCCTGCCGTACACGCAGCCGCATTCCCTGGGCATCTCTCAGGAGACCATCGGCGTCGTGCAGAACGCGCTGCACCTGGCCGCTACCACGCCGTCGGGCACCTCGTACGCCACGTTCGGCGACTATCCCGTGCAAGTGGCCGGCAAGACCGGGACCGCTCAGGTGCTGGGGCAGAGCGACTACGCCTGGTATGCGAGCTATGCGCCCGCGAACGACCCCAAGTACGTCGTGGTCGTCATGATCCAGCAGGGTGGGCATGGCGGCGTGACCGCCGCGCCCGCCGCCCGCATGATCTACGATTCGCTGTTCCACGTGTCCGGTGGCCAGGCCACCGGCTCCGCCCAGAGCGACTAGGCGTGCGCGACGCAGTCACACAAGCCTGAGCGACGACGACGCAGTCGATCGGCGGCACTAGGCGTGCGACGCAGTCACACAAGCCTGAGCGACGACGACGCAGTCGATCGGCGGACCTGACGCCTATGGACCTGCGCTCCTACCTGCGTCATCTCGACTACCTGCTGCTGGCGGCGGCCGGCGGGCTGCTCTTCTTCGGCGTGACCATGATCTACTTCGCCACGCGGCACGACACGGTGGCGACCCCGTTCTACTACGCCCGCAACCAGATCGTCTTCGCCGCGGTCGGCGTGGCCGCGCTCGTCGTGCTGTCGCTGGTCGACTACGAGCACTACCGGCGCTGGCAGTGGCCGCTCTACGGGTTCGTCGTGCTCTCCATCGCAGCCGTGTTCGCCCTGGGCCCGGTGACCCGCGGGTCGCGGCGCTGGATCACGCTGTCGTTCGTGAACTTCCAGCCCTCGGAGCTGGCCCTCGTCATCGTCACGGTCACCCTGGCGGCCTTTCTGGCCGACCGCCTGCCGGCCATCGGCCAGCGCCGCATGACGCTCTTCGCGCTGCTCTACGTGGCCCTCCCGGCGGCGCTCGTCTTCGCCCAGCCCGACCTGGGCACCGCCATGGTCTTCACCATCCTGGCGCTCACCCTGCTGCTCTTCTACGGCACGCCCTGGACGCACTTCGCCGCCCTGTTCGCGGCCGCCGCCGTCTTTGCCGTGCTGGTGTTCAAGGTGCTGCCCATGGCCGGCCTCAGGGTGGTGCACTCCTACCAGATGCAGCGCCTCTTCGTGTTCCTGCACCCCGGCCACAACACCCAGGGGTCGGGCTACAACCTGACGCAGTCGCTGATCGCCGTGGGCTCGGGAGCGCTTCGCGGACGCGGCGACCAGGCCACGCAGACGGTGCTCGACTTCTTGCCCGAGCACCACACCGACTTCATCTTCGCGGTCATCGGCGAGCGCTACGGGTTCATCGGCGCGGCCGTGCTGCTGGGCCTGTTCGTGATCGTCATCTGGCGGGCGCTGCGCATCGCCACGATCTCGCGCGACCTCTACGGCAGCATGATCGCCGGCTGCATCGCGGCGATCTTTCTGTTTGAGGTGTTTGTGAACATCGGTATGACAATTGGTATCATGCCGATAACGGGTATTCCGCTGCCGTTCGTCAGCTACGGCGGCGCGGCCCTGATCACCGACTTGATGCTGGTCGGCCTGCTCGAGGGAATCCACCTGCGAGGCCGGCTGGCGGGAAGTGGCGGCTAAAGCCCATGGCAACCTATAAGGTCCGTAACATCCTCAAGGCCGTGTCCGACGTGCGCAAGCACACCCCGGCGACGGCGCGCCTCTGCCTGGTCGGCCCCGCCGGCCTGCTGGGCGACGCCGCCCGCATGCTGTCGGCCGGCGCCGACGACGCCCTCGACGGCGGCGTCAGCCGCGCGCTCGACGTGCTCGAGCGCGCCGACTTTCCGACCCGGCCCGAAGCGCTGTCGCGCTGGTCCGTGGTCGTCTTCCTGGAAGACGCGCAGGCTCCCGTCAGGCCCGAGCTCGGCCCCACCCTGGCGTACTGCCGGGCCGCTCACCTGCCGGCCATCGTGGCGGCCGTGCGCGACACCGAGGCGGTCGCCATCGACCGGCACGCCTGGATGACCCTGGCGGGCCTGTCCTCCAAAGAGTTCGTGCTGCACACGCGCGGCACACCGGCCGCCAAGTCGGCCCTCGCGCGGCGCATCGCCGCCGTCGCCGGCCAGGGCGGCTTTGCCCTCGCGGCGGCGCTGCCGGCCCTGCGCGCCGCGGTGATCGAGCACACGATCCAGGCGACCGCGCGGCAGAACGCCCTGGTGGGCGCGGTCATCATCCTGCCGGGCGCCGACATGCCCGTGATGACCATGAACCAGCTCAAGATGGTGCTGCGCATAGGCGCGGCCTACGGCTACCGGTCCGACCTGCAGCGCACCGTCGAGATGCTGGGCGTGATCGCCTCGGGCCTCGGCATGAGGGCTCTCGCCCGGCGCGCCGTCGAGTACGTGCCGGGCCTCGGCTGGGCCATGAAAGCGAGCTTCGGCTACGTCGGCACCGAAGCGATAGGCAGATCTGCGGTGGCCTACTTCGAAAACGGCGCACCGCTTACGGCCAGCCGGTTCCCCCGGCTGTCCAGCCAGTTAGGAAGATTTGAGAACATCACCAAAGGACTCACACGGTGAGGACCGGCTCCGACACGACCTGATCGATCTCCTCGCGCGAGTCGCGCGGCCCGGACGCTACGTCGGTGGCGAGTTCCACGTCCGACGCAAGCCCGGCGCCTCGCCGCGGATCGTGCTGTCGTACCCCGATGTCTACGAGATCGGGATCGCCAATTCCGGATTGCAGATCCTGTACGCCGTCCTGAACGACGCCACTCCGGCTGCCGCCGAACGCGCCTACTGCCCCTGGCCCGACATGGCCACGCTGATGCGCGACCGCGGTGTGCCGCTGTGGAGCCTCGAGAGCGGCGAGCCCGTACGCGACGCCGCCCTCTGGGGCTTCACCCTGCAGCACGAGCTGACCTACACGAACATCCTCGAGATGCTCGACCTCGCTGCGGTGCCGCTGCATGCGGTCGAGCGCGGCGAGGACGACCCGATCGTGCTGGGCGGCGGCCCGGGCTCGGCCAACCCGCTGCCGCTCACACCGTTCTTCGACGCCTTCTTCGTGGGCGAAGCCGAAGGCCGTCTGGGCGCCATCGCGGCGGCGCTCGAGGCGCCCACGCGCGCCCGGCGCCTGGAGCAGCTCGGCCTCGTGCCCGGCGTCTGGCTGCCGCACGCCGCCGGTGGGCCCGCGGCCGGCGCGCGGCCGCGCGTCAGCCGTCAGGTCTTCATGGGCTTCGCGAGCACGCCGCCGGTGACCGCGCCGCTCGTGCCGCTGATCGAGGGCGTGCACGACCGCGCCGTGATCGAGGTCATGCGCGGCTGCTCGTCGGGCTGTCGCTTCTGCCAGGCGGGGCTGTGGTACCGCCCGGTGCGCGAGCGTCCGGCCGCCATGATCATCGACGCCGCCGAGCGCGCCCTGCGGTCGACGGGCTGCGACGAGGTCTCGCTGATCAGCCTCTCGTCGTGCGACTACGGCGGGGTGCGCGAGGCGGTCGCCGGCATCCGCGAGCGTTTTCCCCACGTGCGCGTCTCGCTGCCCAGCCTGCGCGTCGATTCGGCGGCGGTGGTGCTGGCGCGCCTCGGCGGCGAGCAGCGCGGCTCGGTCACCCTGGCGCCCGAGGCCGGCACCCAGCACCTGCGCGACGCCATCAACAAGCGCGTCGACCAGCCGGCCTTCTCGGCTGCCGTGCGAGGCGTCTTCGGGGCCGGCTACAGCGGCCTCAAGCTGTACTTCATGGTGGGCCTGCCGGGCGAGACCGACGACGACGTGGCGGCCATCGCCGGCATGGCTTCGTCGGCGCTGTCCGACGCCCGCTCCGCGGCGCCCGGTCGGGCGCGCGTCTCGATCGCCGTGTCGTCGTTCGTGCCCAAGGCGCACACCCCCTTCGAGCGCGCCGGCTTTGCCGGCGAGACCGTCATACGCCATCGCCAGGAGCTGCTGCGCTCGAGCCTGCCGCGGCAGATCAGGGTGCGCTTTCACGACGTGGGCACCTCGCTCGTCGAGGCCACCATGGCAATGGGCGGCGCCGAGGTCGGCGCGCTGATCGAAGCCGCCTGGCGCGGCGGCGCGCGGTTCGACGGCTGGAGCGAGTCGTTCGACGCCGCCATCTGGCGGCGGGCCGCCGACGACGTGGGCATCGAGCTCGGGGGCCGCTCCTGGGGCGACACCGACGAGCTGCCGTGGCTGACCGTCGATCCCCTCGTGAACGATGCCTTCCTGCGCGAAGAGGCCGCTCGCGCGCTGCGCGCCGAGACGACCGACGACTGCCGCGACGGCAGCTGCACTTCGTGCGGCGTCTGCGGCGGCGAGGTCGAGATGGAGCTGGTGCGATGAGCTGGTGGCTCATGAGCTTCTCGCGCGGCGGCCCGGCGCGCTACATCTCGCATCTCGATACCATGCGGGTCGTGCAGCGCACCTTCGCCCGCGCCGACATCGAGCTCGCCCTGACGCGGGGCATGCGCCCCAAGCCGCGGCTCTCACTGCCGCTGCCGCTGCCCACCGGCGCGGCCGCGCTCGACGAGCTCGCCGTGGTCGAGGTCGCCGAGGTCACGACGCCCGACCGGTTGGGCGCCCGCCTGCGGGCGCTGCGCGAGGCGTCGGCCGACGGCCTCACGATCGAACGTCTGGTGGTGACCGGCGACGAGCGGCCGCGACCGCAGCCCGAGACGGCCGCCTACGACTGCCTGCTCAAGGCGCCCTGCGCCGCCGTCGATGAAGTGCTTGCCGCCTTCGAGGCCGAGCCCGAGGTGACGATCGTTCGCGCGTCGCCCAAAGGTCGCAAGGCGATCGAGTTGAAAGAGTACGTATGCGAGCTCTCGGCGTCGCCCTGCGACGCCGGCACGAGGCTCGCCTTCACGCTGCGCTCCAAAGCCAGTGGCTCGGCGCGCGTCGACGAAGTCGTCGGCGCGCTGGCCGCTCGGTTGGGGATCGAGCCGGTCGTGCTCGACCTCACGCGCCTGCGTGTGACATGGAAAGGTTTACCGCCGCGGCCCTCTGTCGCGGCGGATCAGATAGCGCCCGGCGGACCTTCAGGCCCGCGGGCAAAAGGAGATGACTCGTAGTGACCGACCAAGAAGAGGCGCCGCGCGCATCCTCGCAAGAGGCAGCGCAGCATGGCCACGACGTCGACGAGGCGGCCGCCCAGAGCGGCGCCCCGGCGACGCCCGCCACACAGACAGAGCCGACAGACGCGGCCGCAGCGGCCGCACCGGTCGAGACGCCGCCTGCACCGCCCGCACCGCACCCCGCGGTGGAACAGCCAGCGCCTGCCGAGACGCCGCCTGCTCAGGGCCGCACGGCCGACCAGGCCGGGGCAGGCGACCAGGCCGAGCCCGACGCCCAAGCGGCGCGGGCCACCGAACCCGGAGCCTGGGCCGCGCTCCATGCGCGCCGCGTCAGGGCCACGCGCCGCCCCGCGCGCCGCGGCCGGCGCGCGATCGCACCGCCGGCGACCGCCGAGACCGCGACCGACCCCACTGCGGCCGCCGACGCCCCCGTTGCGCCGCCGGCAGTCGCCGACCCGATCGTCACGCCGCCGCCGGTCGCCCGGGAGATCGCCGAGCCCCCGGCGCCCGTCGCACCCGTGCCCGCGCCGCCGGCGGCCGCCGAGCCGGTCGCCGAACCCCCCGTGACCGCCGCACCGTTTGCTGAGCCGCCGGCAGCCGCATCGGTGACCGAGCCGGCCGTCGACGACGAGCGCGACGTCATCGTCGAAAGCGCGGCGCCCGACGAGGCGCTGCTCGAGCGCTCGGCAGCGGTCGTCTCCGACGAGGCGATGGCAGCGGCCGCGGCCGACGAAGAAGTCACCCCCACGCGTCGCCGCCGGCGCGGCCGCCGCGGTCGCGGCGGCGGAGCCGCCGCCGCAGCGGCCGCCGAAGCAGAGTCGGCCGACACGAGCGCCTCCGTCGAGGCGCCGCCCACGCCTGCGCCGACTGCCGTCGAGGCGCCGCCCGCAGTCGAGCCGCCGCCCACGGTCGCACCCGCTGAGCCTGCCGCGGCCCAGACGCCGCCCGCGGGCGAGCCCGCACCGCTCACGGCCGGCGCGACCGCGGAGCCGACGCAGTCGGCCGCCGCCTCGGCGCTCGGCCAGGGCGACCAGGCCACCATCGAGATCGCTCCCGATCTGGCGCAGACCGAGCGGGACGGCCGTCCGGCCGACGATTCGGGCGAGCAGGGCGAGCTCACCGAGGGCGCGCAGGACGAGAGTGGGGAAGAGGGTCCCAAACGCCGCCACCGCGGCCACCGCGGCGGACGCCGCCATCGCCGCAAGACCGGCGAGGCCGCGGCCGACGAGACCACCGGCGAGGGCACGCCCGACGCCGGCGCGCCGGCGTCGTTCACGGCGCCCGAGGCCACGCCGGCCGAGCCTGCAGCGACGGTGGCGCCCGCGCCGCGGCACGCGGCGCCCGAAGACGCGGCGCCGGCCGTGGACGGCGGCGGCGAGGCCGCCCCAGCGACCGAGGCGACCGAGGCCACCGACGAGCCCGCCCCCGCGCGCCGCTCGCGGCGGCGCGGTCGTCGCCGTGGCGGCGACGCCGCCGCGACGACCACCGACGGCGCCGACGGCGCCGCCGCCGTGGCAGACGGCGCCGCACCGGCCGCGGCGGTCACCGCCGAGGTCGAAACGAAGGTCGTCCAGGAGCCCACCGACGCGGCCGCCGACAAGGCCGCCGAGCCGGCCGAAGGAGTCGGCCGCCGGCGCGGCGGCCGCCTGCGCAAGCCCGCTAAGGACTCGGGCGTCACGGCCGACCTGCCCGCCTACAAGGAGATCCTCGTCAGCGAAGACGCCGGCGAGATGCGCGTGGCGCTGGTCGAAGACGGCCGCCTGGCCGAGATCTACATCGAACGGCCCGGCAAACGCTCGTACGCCGGCAACATCTACCGCGGCAAGGTCGACAACGTGCTGCCCGGCATGGATGCCGCCTTCGTCGACATCGGCCTCGAGCGCAACGGCTTTCTCTACGTCGACGACATCGCCGACCCCGAAGACTCAGAGAAGCGCCCGCACAAGATCACGCAGATGATCAAGCCGGGCCAGGAGCTGCTCGTGCAGGTCTCCAAGGACCCGATGGGCAGCAAGGGCGCGCGGCTCACCGGACAGCTCTCGCTGGCCGGGCGCTACCTGGTCTACGTGCCCGGCGGCTCCGGCGTGGGCGTCTCGCGACGCCTGCCCAGCGACGAGCGCGACCGCCTGCGCGAGCTCTGCAAGTCGCTCAAGGCCAAGAACGCGGGCCTGATCGTGCGCACGGTCGCCGAGGGCAAGAGCGTCGAGGAGATGAAGATCGACCTGCGCTTCCTGTCGCGCCTCTGGACGCGCCTCAAGACCAAGGCCGACAAGGTCAAGGCCCCCGGCCTGGTCTACGCCGAAGCCGACGTCTCGCTGCAGGTCGCACGCGACCTCTACAACGAGTCGTTCGCGGCGGTCGTGGTCGACGACGCCAAGCGCCGCAAGGAGCTCGTCGCCTACCTCGAGAAGGTCGCCCCCGAGCTCGCCACCCGCATCGAGCTCTACGAGGGCGACGAGCCGCTCTTCAAGGCGAAGGGCATAGAGGAGCAGATCGCCAAGGCGCTCGAGCGTCGCGTGATGCTGCCGAGCGGCGGCAACCTCGTCATCGACCACACCGAGGCGCTCACCGTGATCGACGTCAACACCGGGCGCTTCACCGGCGGCAAGGGCCTCGAAGACACGATCACGCGCAACAACCTCGAGGCCGCCCGCGAGGTCGTGCGCCAGCTGCGCCTGCGCGACATCGGCGGCATCATCATCATCGACTTCATCGACATGGAGTTCGCCCGCAACCGCGAGGCGGTGCTGGCCAAGCTCCAGGCGGAGCTCGAGACCGACCGCACCAAGACCTACGTCGTCGAGATCTCGCCGCTCGGCCTGGTCGAGATGACGCGCCAGAACATCACCGACGGCGCGCGCGGCATCCTCACCCAGACCTGCCCGACCTGCGAGGGCAAGGCGCGGGTGCTGTCGGCCGAGACCATGGCGATCACCATCGAGCGCAAGCTGGGCGAGCACGCCGCCGTCACGCAGGCGAAGGCGCTGCTGATCGAGGTCAACACCTCGGTCGCCGAACGCCTCGTGGCCGGAGGCCGCATAAAGCGCCTCGAGAAGGGCACCGACAAGCGCTTCTACCTCGAGGGCTCCAAGCTCCTGCCGATCGACACCTACCGCATAGTGGCCGAGGGATCGCGCGAGGCCGTCGAGTCGCACCGCATCCCGGTGCACGAAGACCAGGAGGTCACGGTCGAGCTCGAATACGCCCTGACGTACAGCCCGGGCGACGCCGTGGCCCACGTCGACGGCTTTCAGCTGATCGTGCTGAACGGCCGCCGCGCGCTGGGCGAGAAACGCAAGGTCCGCATAACGTCGCTCACGCGGGCAGGAGCCATGGGGGTGATCCTGTCGTAGCGCGCCGCGTTGACAGCCCTGAGCCTATCGTCTAGCATCGGGGGCCGTTATCTTACGGGAGAAGGCATGACTGATTCCACGACGCCGTACGCCATCGTGCGCTGCGGCGGCAAACAGTACAAGGTGGCCAAGGGCGACTCGATCGTCGTCGACCGCGTGGCGGCCGACGAGGGCGAGCACATCGACCTCGTGCCGCTCGCCGTGCGCGACGAAAGCGGCGAGATGCGTGCCGGTAAAGCGGCGCACGCCAAGGTCAAGGCCATCGTGGTCGAGCATCTGCTCGGCGAAAAGATCGACGTGTTCACCTACAAGCCCAAGTCGACGTTCAAGAAGGCGCGCGGACACCGCAGCCGCCTCACGCGTCTCGACATCGACGCGATCGACATCGCGGGCCAGAAGGAGAAGCAGAGTGGCTCATAAGAAGGGCGCCGGCACCAGCCGCAACGGCCGCGACTCCGAGTCCAAGCGACTCGGCGTCAAGGCCTATGCAGGCCAGGTCGTCCCGGCCGGCTCGATCATCGTGCGCCAGCGCGGCACGCGGTTCCGTCCAGGGACCGGCGCCGGCATCGGCGTCGACCATACGATCTTCGCTCGCACTACGGGGCGCATCGAGTTCCTGCGCAGCGGCCAGGGCCGCATCGTCTCGATCGTACCCGAGGCGTAGAGCGGGCGTCCGGCCGTTCCGGCCGGAACCGTCATGCTGAGCGATCACGCCTTCATCAACGTGCACGGCGGCAGCGGCGGAGCTGGCTCGGTCAGCTTTCGCCGCGAAAAGCACGTGCCCAAAGGCGGGCCCGACGGCGGTAACGGCGGGCCCGGCGGCGACGTCGTCATCGTCGCCACGCGCCAGTTCCGCGACCTCTCGTACTTTCGTCACAAGGTGCACTTCAAGGGCCAGCGCGGCGGTCACGGCGCGGGCCAGAAGCGCCACGGCAAGGCCGGCGAGCCCACCATCGTCGAGGTGCCGGTCGGCACCGAGATCCGCGACCGCGAGGGCGTGCTGGTCGCCGACCTGGTAGCCGAAGGCCAGCGCGTGGTCGTCGCCCACGGCGACGAAGGCGGCCGCGGCAACACCTGTTTCGTCTCTTCCACGCGCCGCGTGCCGCGCTTCGCCGAAAAGGGTATGCCGGGCGAAGAACGCTGGCTCGACCTGCAGCTCAAGCTGCTCGCCGACATCGGCCTCGTGGGCCTGCCCAACGCCGGCAAGTCGTCGATGCTCGCGGCCCTCACCAGGGCGCGCCCCAAGGTCGCCGCCTACCCGTTCACGACCCTCGAACCCAACCTCGGCACGCTCGAGCTCGGCGAGCGCGTCGTGGTGATCGCCGACATCCCCGGCCTGATCGAGGGGGCGAGCTCGGGCACCGGCCTGGGCGACCGCTTTCTGGCGCACGTCGAGCGCACCGTCGTGCTGGTCTACGTGGTCGACGCCGTCGCTGGGCGCCGACGCCGCCCTCGCGGCGGTGACCACGGTGCACGGCGAGCTGCACGCCTTCAGCGAGCAGCTCGCCGCCCACCCCAGCATGCTCGCCCTGAACAAGGTCGATCTGCTCGACGACGACGAGGCCGCCGCCGTCGAAGCCGCCCTCGCGCCCGTCACGCGCGACTTCGCCGGTCCCGTGGTGCGGGTCTCGGCGGCCGCGTCCACCGGCCTCAAGGACTTCGTGCGCGAGCTCGACCGCCTGTTCTCGGCGCAGGTCGCGGCGGCGCTGCTCGAGGCGCAAGCCGCCGAGCCCGTCGCGCCGCCCGTCGTGTTGCGGCCGGGCGACGACCGCGTCGGCGATTTCACGGTGAAGCGCGAAGACGAGGGCTGGCGGGTGACCGGCCGCGTCATCGAGCGGCTCGTCGCCAAGGCCGACCTGGGCAACGACGAGGCGATGCGCTACCTGCAGGAGGTCATGGAGCGAGCGGGGCTCTCGGCGGCCCTGCGCAAGGCCGGCGGCATCGACGGCGACACGGTGAAGATCGGCGATGCAGAGTTCGAACTGAGCTAGCGCTACAATGGCGACCATGAGGACCATCGTAGTGAAGCTCGGCTCGAGCACCGTGGCCGACGGCCGCGGGCGCCTGCGGCGCACCGTGCTGACCGCGCTCATCGCCGAAGTGGCCGCCCTGACCGAAGCCGGCCACCGCGTGGTCGTCGTCTCGAGCGGGGCCATCGCCTGCGGTCAGAGCGCCCTCGGCCTGACCGAGCGCCCCGAGCGCATGGCCGACCTGCAGGCCGCCTCGGCGGTCGGCCAGGGCCGCCTGTTCGCCGCGTACGCGCGGCTCTGCGCCCGGCACGGCTGCACGGCCGCGCAGGTCCTGCTCACCAGCACCGACTTCGCCCAGCGCCGCAGCTTTGTCAACGCGCGGGCCACCCTGCGACGCCTGCTGGCCTGGCGCATCGTGCCGATCGTCAACGAAAACGACACCACCGCGACCGACGAGATCCGTTTTGGCGACAACGACGTGCTGGCCGCCCAGGTGGCCATCATGCTGCGCGCCGACCTGCTGCTGCTGCTCACCGACCGCGACGGCCTCTACACCTCAGACCCGTCGCGCGACCCCGCCGCCCGCCCCATCGCCGAGCTCACCTCGGGCGCCGACCTCGACGGCGTCACGTGGAGCGCCGGCGGGGGCGCCGGCGGCATGAGCGGCAAGACGGCGGCCGCCCTCATGGCGGCCGGCGCCGGCGTGCGCACGGTCATCGCCCGCGGCGGGCGGCCCGGCGTGATCGCCGACGCCGCCGCCGGCGTGCCGGTCGGCACCACGGTGCCGGGCCGCCGCGAAGGCGGCTCCGCCTTCAAGCTGTGGCTGCGCTACGCCAAACCGGTGCGCGGCACGGTCGAAGTCGACGCCGGCGCCGCGCGCGCCCTGGCCGAAGCCGGCGGCAGCCTGCTGCCGGTGGGCGTCACCGGCGTGCACGGCAGTTTCACGGCAGGCGACGCGGTCTCGGTGGTGCGCGCCGGGCGCGGCGAGATCGCCCGCGGCCTGGCGGCGATCGGGGCGCGCGACCTGCGCCGCGTGGCCGGGCTGCGCAGCGCCGAGGCGCGCCGGGTCGTGCCGCAGTTAGACGAGGAGGTCGTGCATCGCGACCATCTGGTACTGATCGAAGAGGAGGCGCGGTGACGATCGAAGAACAGGTCCGCAAGGCTCGCACGGCTTCGCGCCTGCTGGCTTCGCTGTCGCGGGCTCGCAAAGACGAGGCCCTCGAGCTCATCGCCGAGGCCCTGCGCCGCCGCGCCGGCGAGATCCTCGCCGAGAACGCCGAAGACGTGGCACTCGCCCGGGCCAACAAGCTGAGCGCCGCGCTGGTCGACCGCCTTTACTTAGACGAGGACAGGCTCAAGGAGACCGCCACGAGCATCCGCGAGCTCGCCGCGCTGCCCGACCCCGTCGGCGAGATCGAAGACGGCCGCCGGCTGCCCAACGGCATCGAGCTCACCCGCGTGCGCGTGCCGCTCGGCGTGGTCGCCGTCGTATACGAGGCGCGCCCCAACGTGACCGTCGACGCCGCCGGGATCTGCCTGAAGTCGGGCAACGCCGTCGTGCTGCGCGGCGGCAGCGCGGCGAAGCACTCCAACCGCATGCTGGCCGAGGTCGTGCAGGGCGCGGTGCTCGAGGCGGGCTTGCCGGCCGAGGCGGTCACCTTCATCGCCGGGCCGCGCGAGGCGCTGCTCGAGCTCGTCGCCCTCAAGGGCCTGATCGACGTCGTCATCCCGCGCGGCGGCGAGGAGCTCAAGGAGCTGCTCGCCGAGCACAGCAGGGTGCCGGTGATCGCCGCCGCCGGCGGCAACTGCCACGTCTACGTCGACGCCGCCGCCGACCTCGACATGGCGCTCGCGATCACGGTCAACGCCAAGTGCCAGCGGCCCGGCGTGTGCAACGCGGCCGAGACCCTGCTCGTGCACCGCGACGTCGCCGCGCGCGTTCCTGCCGCGTCGTGGTGGCCGAGCTCACGCGGCGCGGCGTCGAGCTGGTCGTCGACCGGCCCACGGCCGAGCTCGTGCCCGACCAGCCCCTCAAGCGCGCCAACCGCACGCACTACGAGACCGAGTTCCTCGACCTCAAGATGGCGGTACGCGTGGTCGAGTCGCTCGACGAGGCCATCGACCACATCGCCACGTTCGGCAGCGGCCACTCCGAGGCGATCGTCACCGCCGACCTCGTCGGCCGCCACGCGCTTCACCCGCGAGGTCGACGCCGCCGCCGTCTACGTGAACGCCTCGACGCGCTTCACCGACGGCGGGCAGTTCGGCCTGGGCGCCGAGATGGGCATCTCCACGCAAAAGCTCCACGTGCGCGGACCGATCTCGTTGCGCGAGCTCACCTGCCTGAAGTACGTCGCCTGGGGTGACGGACAGGTGCGCACCTGAGCGGCGGCCGGCCGGTGGATCCGCGACCCGTCGGCGTGCTGGGCGGCAGCTTCAACCCGCCCCACGTCGGCCACCTCGCCATCGCCTCCGACGCCTGCGCCCAGCTCGGCCTCGAGCGGGTCGTCTTCGTGCCGGCCGGCGCCCCGCCGCACAAGGACATCGCCGACGACGTGCCGGCCGCCGCGCGCCTCGACATGACCCGCCTGGCCGTCGAGGGCGACGACCGCTTCAGCGTCTCCTCCGCCGAGATCGACCTGGGTCTGCGCTTCACGAGCGACACGCTGGCCGAGTTTCGGCGCCTCTATCCGGACAGGCAGCTTGCCTTCATCGCCGGGTCGGACACCCTGCTGTCGTTCGCCACCTGGCACGAACCCGACGCGATCGTCGCGCTGGCGCACCTGGTGGTGGCGCCGCGCCCCGGCGACGACCTCGCCGCCGTGGCGCGCGAGGCGGCGAGGTGGGGAGCGGGCAGGGTCACCGTCATGCCCAGCGTCGCGATCGGCGTCTCGTCGAGCATGGTGCGCGAGCGCGTGCGCGCCGGTCGGCCGATCCGCTACCTGGTGCCGCCCGCGGTCGAGCGCTTCATCGGCGAAGAGGGGCTCTACGCGCCAGGCGAATCGCTCATGGGCGAGCGCCAACGTGCCGAACGATTGCTCAGACAACGCGGCCTGTCGGCCGAGCTCGAAGCACATTGCAGGGCGACCTCGCTGCAAGCGGAGCGCCTCGCCCGGCGCTGGGGCGCGGCGCCCGACGACGCCGCCGTCGCCGGTCTGCTGCACGACCTGTGCCGCGAGCTCGGCGCCGACGAGGTGCTGCGCCAGGCGCAGCGACACGGACTGACGATCGAGCCGATCGAGGAGGAGTACCCGGTGCAGTTGTTGCACGCACGCGTCGCGGCCGCCGAGGTCGCCGAAGCAGGGTTCGCCGCGCCGATCGCCGAAGCCATCCGCCGCCACACGCTGGGCGGACCGCGCATGACCGTGCTCGACGCCTGCCTGTTCGTGGCCGACGCCACCGCCCAGGGCCGCACCTGGAAGGGCGTCGACGAGGTGCGCGACGAGGCCATGGAGTCGCTCGACGCCGCCGTGCTCACGCTTGTGACACGCGACATCGAACGACTGCGGGCGCGCGGCCGCGAGCCGCACCCGCTCATGCTGGCGCTCTACAAGGAGAAACGTGGCACGCAGTCGTAAGACCGAAGGCTACCGCGCCCGCCGTCTCGCGGCCCGCCGCAACCGGCGCTGGGGCGCGTTGCAGAACATCGCGCTCTACGCCCTCGCCGCCGCGGTCGCGTTCGGCGCCGTGCTGGGCGCCGTGCACCTCGCGCACAGCCTGCGCCACCACCACGTGCTGCCGGGCAGCGCCGGCTATCTGGCGCTGGTCACCATCCACGGGGGCGCCGGTACGCAGCCCACGGCGGCCTTGCTCGTGCACAGCGAGAGCCTCGCCACGACCACCCTGTACACGATCCCGCCCGACCTGTTGCTCACCAACGCCGCCGGCGAGTACGTGATGGCCGGCGACGTCGCCGCCGAAGGCCAGCTCAAGCCCTACCTCGAACGCCTCGCGCACGCGCCCATCAGCTACAGGCTCGACCTGACCTACGCCGACCTCGGCCGCCTCGCCGGCGGCAGCGACCTGCTGGTCAGCGCGGCGGCTCCCTTCAGCCTGCAGATGAACGGCGCCATCCGCCTCTTCAACGGGCGCTTCTCGCTGCCGGCCGGACAGCTGGCGACCGTCCTCTCGGCCGCCGGCAAGGGCCAGACCGACCAGGCCACGGCTCAGGACGACGTTCTCGCGGCCGCCCTGGCCGGCGCCGCGGCGGTGCCCGCGGCTCGCCAGAAGGCCCAGATCACGACGCTGGCGGCGCACCAGCCGGGGCTCGCCGTGGTCGACGCCCGCGACCTGCTTGAGACGCTCACCTCGGGCCGCGTGACCGTGACCCGCCTGCCCTCGGCCGGCCAGGTCGCCGACGGACAGTTCGCCTGGCGCCCCGACCCGACCGCCATCACGGCACAGATCACCCGCAACGCCCGCTTCTTCCACGCTCCCTACACGGTCGTGGTCGAGAACGGCTCCGGCGCCCTGGGCGTGGGCGCGCTCGTCGTGACCAGGCTCGCCGGCCTCAACGTCAACCTGCCGGCGGTGACCAACGCCGCGTCGTTCAACTACGCCGACACGCAGATCCTGGCCGGCGCCAAGGCCTTCGGCCTGGCCAATCAGGTGCGTGGTATACTCGGCGGCGGCGTTGTCCTCACGGGCAGCGGGCTGCCCGATACGACCGTGGTCGTCATCGTCGGCAAAGACCTCAAGGCAAAGGATCTGCAGTAGCCGCGAGCGAGCAGAACGAGCGAGTGCTGGACCTGGTGCGCATGGCCGTGCGACTCGCCGCCGACAAGAAAGCCCACGATCCTGTCGTCCTCGACATGGCCGAAGCCGTCGGCTACACCGACTACTTCGTCATCTTGAGCGGCGGCAGCACCCGTCAGGCCAAGGCCATCGCCGACGCCGTGAACGAAGGGCTGCGCGCCCAGGGCGTGCGCGTCGCCCACGCCGCGGGCGAGCGCGAAGCCGAATGGATCCTGCTCGACTACCTCGACCTCGTCGTGCACGTCTTCACGCCCGCCGCGCGCGACTTCTACCGCCTCGAAGCGCTCTGGCGCGACGTCCCCCGGGTGCCCATCGCGGCAGACGACCCCGATACCGCCGACTGGCGCGCGAAGAAGTCACGCACGCCTGAGCGGCGACGACGAAGTCGATCGGCGGCCCAGGCGCGCGAAGAAGTCACGCACGCCCGAGCGGCGACGACGAAGGCATCGGCGCCCTTGAGACGTAGCGGACTGGCCGCCGCCGCCGCGACAGCCGTTTCGCGAGGATGATTCCGGGGACGCCCGGCGAACTGGTCACCGTCGCCCAAGTCGAGACGACGGGAGGGAGTGACCATGAAGTCGATCATCCTCGTCTGCTGCGTGCTCGTGGCAGTGGGGGGCTGGGCCGCCGCGACAGCGCCGCCCGCCGCTGCCGCCATCCACCTGACCGCCCCCGAAAAAGCCGTGCTGGCCCTCATCAACCACGCCCGCACGACGCGCGGACGGCACGCCGTGCGCGTCGTCGCCTCGCTCGAACGCGGCTCGCGCGCGCACTCCCGCGACATGCTCAGGCGGGGCTACTTCTCCCACCTGTCCTACGGCGGGGCCTCGTATGCCAACAGGCTGCGGGCGTTCGGGTACTCGACTGGGGGCTGCACCAGCTGGAGGGTCGGCGAGATCATCGGTTATGGTCGCGGCGCCAAGGCGGTGGCGCGCGTCTTTCGGCAGTGGATGAAGAGTCCCGTGCATCGGGCCGTCATCCTGCAGCGCAGCTTTCGCGACATCGGGGTGGGGCGCTTCAAGGGCACGCTGCGCGGCCTTACCGGGGTGTCCATGTTCACGGTCGACTTCGGCCGCCGGGTGAAGTAGCCCGCGCGGGGCGCCCTACGCGCCCGACGGCTTCTCGTGTCAGAGAGGGGCGCGGCGGCGGCTTTGCAAGCCGCCGCCGCGCCCCTCTCTTTTAGCGTGTACTGACCCCAAGATGTAGCGACGCATCCCGTCTGCCACTACTCGAACATCTTAGCGGCACCGAACACCTCAGCGGGCGTCCGATCACGAGTCAGGCGCCCGTTGTGCGTGCGGTCGTAGTTGTAGAGCTCGAGGTAGCGCTCAAGCTCGCGGCGCAGCCCCATGTACTTGGGCACCAGGTAGCGCGCGAAGGAGGGCTTCCAGCACTCCTCCAAGATGGTGCGCTGCACACGTTCCACGAAGCCGTTCGACTGCGGGCGCCCCGGGCTGATCAGCGTGTGGCCGGCTCCGAGGCGCTCGAGGGTGGCGTCGAAGGCGTGGTTGCGAAACTCCGAGCCGTTGTCGGTGCTCACGCGCTCCAGGCGCCAGCCGGCGTTGCGCAGATCGCCGGCCACGCGGTGCGCCGGGTGCGAGCAGAAGCGCACGTCGGGGTTTCTGGGTGTCGTGTGCAGCTCGGCCCAGGTGAAAGAGGAGGCTGCGTCGATCGCGCTGTACTGCCACACCACGCCCTTGGTGCCGGCCAGGCGCCCGATGCAAAAGCAGTCCATCTGCACGAGCTCGCCGGGGTGGTCGACTGCGATGTGGCGCTCCGGGGCGGGCTCGCGGGCCGGTGCGGGCGGCGCCGCATAACCGGCCAGCAGGGCGTTGCGCAGGGCGCGGGTGTGCAGGCCATGGCGGCGCAGCACGCGCCACACGCCGTTGGGCGAGACCGTAAAGCCGCCGTGCTTGGCGCGCGCCAGCTCGGAGGCGATTCGGGCCGGTCCGTAGCCCGGGTAGCCCAGGGCGAAGGCGACGATGCGCTGCTCGACTAAGACCGGGATGGCGTTGGGCATCTGCGGGCGGCGGCGTTCGCGCGGTCGCAGGATCTCCAGCCCGAAGCGGTCGACGGCGCCCTTCCAGCGGTAGAAGGTCGAGCGGTGGATGCCGTGCATGCGGCAGGCCGCGGCCACCGATCCCAGCTCCCGGGCGCTGGCAAGCACACGTAGACGGTAGGCGAAAAGGACATCATCATTGGTCATGGGGCGGCGCTCCTTCTGCGAGAACCTGGCAGTTCCTTGCAGAAAGGATGCGCCGCCCCACCTCAGTGAGACAAGAGAAGCAAGAAAGCTCCGAGTGTCGGTACTACTCGGGGATAGGACATTTTAGGGGGTGGCGTCCGCGAAAGCGGGTATACTTACGAACGTATGTTCGTAGAGGCTCCCGCCATCATCCACATCGACATGGACGCCTTCTTCGCGTCGGTCGAACAGGCGCGCCGCCCCGAGTTGCGCGGCCGGCCGGTGGTCGTGGGCGGGCGCGCCGAGCGGCGTAGCGTGGTCGCCGCCGCCTCCTACGAGGCACGCGCCTGCGGCGTTCATTCGGCCATGCCTGTGGCCCAGGCGCGGCGGCTGTGCCCCCAGGCCGTGTTCCTGCCGGCCGACCTCAAGGCCTACTCCGCCGTCCATACCGAACTGCTCGAGCTCTTCGGGCGGTTCACCGACTTAGTCGAGCCGGTGTCGATCGACGAAGCCGTCCTCGACGTCGCCGGCAGCCGCCGCCTCTTCGGGCCGCCGCGCGCCATCGCCGGCCGCATCCAGGAACTGGTCTACGACGAGCAGGGCCTCACCTGCACGCTGGGCGTCGCCCCCAACAAGCTGCTCGCCAAGCTGGCCGCCAACTTGAACAAGCCGGCCGGCATAGGCGTGCTGAACGACGCCGACGTCCACGGCCGCCTGCGGGCGCTGCCCGTGGGCGAGCTCTTCGGCGTCGGGCCGGTCACCCAGGAGCGCCTGCACGCCCTCGGCCTCACCACGGTGGGCATGCTGCAAGACGTCCCCCTGCCGTACCTCGCCGCGGCCTTCGGCCGGGGCGCGCGGCCGCTCAAACAGCTCGCCTTCGGGCGCAGCCTGTCGCCCGTGCGCCCCGCCGCCGCCGCGCCCTCGTCCATGAGCCACGAGACCACCTTCGCCACCGACACGGCCGAGCCCCTCGCCCTGCGCGCCACCCTGCTCGCGCTGACCGACGAGCTCGTGGCGCGGCTGCGCGAGCAGCGCTACGCGGCGCGCACCGTGGCGCTCAAGGTGCGCGACAACACCTTCCACACGCTCGAGCGCCACCTCACCCTGCCGCGGCCCACGACGAGCACCCGCACCGTCTACGCCGCCGCCGCCGGCCTGCTCGCCGACGTCGACCTCGGCCCGCGGCGCGTCCGTTTGCTGGGCGTCACGCTGAGTGGTCTCGTGAGCGGCGCCTACCAGCTCACCTTCGACGACGGCTGGAAAGACCTCGCCTTAGACGAGGCGGTCGACGCCGTGCGGGCCCGCTACGGCCGCCACGCCGTGCGCCCGGCCGCCACCTGCGCCAAGGGCAGGAGCTTGTGCTAGACTCCACCCATTTGTGGGCACGAGCTCCCAAAGCCGGCGCCCCGACCGCCCTGTCGTTCACGCCATGGCGGGCCGCGGGCAGGGTCGAGGGCGTTCGTGCGGTCAGGTCACAAAAGGACGTACAGACTTTGAGCACGACGCACGACGGCTCGACGCGGAGGTACGCTGCACACGGGGGCCCAGTCGGCTGCCACGAGGCTGCAACCTCTGCGCGCGCGACAGTCGACCGTCGCGCGCGTTTGCGCTGTGCGACCCGGTCTGCACGCTAACGACCCGAGGAGACCAGCATGAACGAACCGGGCAAGATCAGGAACGTCGCTCTCGTCGGCCACCGCGGCACCGGCAAGACGTCCCTCCTCGAAGCGCTCCTGTTTCGCGCCGGTGTGGTCAATCGCCTGGGCAAGATCGAAGACGGCAGCACGGTCGGCGACTGGGACGACGACGAGAAGCGCCGTCAGCTCAGCCTGGCTTCCTCGCTTGCCCACGTCGAGCACGGCGGGCTCACCTATAACCTCATCGACACGCCCGGCGACCCGAGCTTCCAGGCCGACACGATCGGCACCCTGCGCGTCGTCGAGACCGCCCTCGTCGTGGTCAACACGGTGATGGGCGTCGAGGTGCAGACCGAGCGCCTCTGGACACGCGCCGCCGACGCCGGCCGCGCCCGCATCCTGTTCTGCAACATGCTCGACCGCGAGCGCGCCGACTTCGACCGCTGTCTCGCCGGCCTGCGCGAGGCCTTCGGCCACGAGGTCGTCGCCGTGCAGCTGCCGATCGGCGCCGAGCACGAGTTCTCGGGCGTCGTCGACATCCTCAAGATGAAGGCCTACACGCTTGACGGCCAGAAGGTCGTCGAAGGCGACGTGCCGGCCGACCTGGCCGAGCGCGCGCAGGAGCTGCGCGACGCCCTGGTCGAGGTCGTCGCCGAATCGAGCGACGAGCTCACCGAGACCTACCTCCTCGAAGAGCAGCTCACCGAAGACGAGCTGCAGCGCGGCTTCGCCGAAGCCGTGCGCGACGCCAAGATCTTCCCGGTCGCGGTCGGTTCGGCCACGCACTTGCTGGGCGTCGACCTGCTGCTCGACCTGCTGGCGCTGTCGCCGTCGCCGGCCGCCGCGCCGCCGGCGATCGCCTTCACGGCCGACGGCACCGAGGTCGAGTACCAGTGCGATCCCGCCAAGCCGCCGGCGGCCTTCGTCTTCAAGACGGTGGCCGACCCGTTCGCCGGGCGCATCAACATCTTCCGCGTCTTCCAGGGCACCATCGCGAGCGACACCAACCTCACCGACGCCCGCGATGCCCACAAAGAACGCCTCGGCGCGTTGCTCAAGCAGCAGGGCAAGGAGACCAAGCCCGCCGACGCCCTCGTCGCCGGCGACATCGGCGCGGTCGCCAAGCTCAAAGAGGTCGTCACCGGCGACACGCTGTCGGCCGACGGCGCGGCTGCGTTCCCGGCCATCGAGTACCCGGCGGCGCTCATGTCGTTCGCCGTCAAGGCCAAGACCAAAGGCGACGAAGACAAGGTCATCAGCGCCCTGCGGCGGCTCGCCGAAGAAGACCCCATGATGCACGTGGCGCGCGACGACCAGACCGGCGAGATGATCGTGTCGGGCATGAGTCAGGTGCACGTCGAGGTCACCGTCGAGCGCATGAAGCGGCGCTTCAACGCCGACGTCGAGCTCAAGCCGCCGCGCGTGCCGTACCGCGAGACCATCCGCGGTAACGCCAAGGCCGAGGGCAAGCACAAAAAGCAGACCGGCGGCCGCGGCCAGTTCGCCGACACCTGGATGGAAGTCTCGCCCCGGCAGAGCGGCGAAGGCTTCGAGTTCGTCGACAAGATCGTCGGCGGCGCCATCCCGCGCAACTACATCCCGGCGGTCGAAAAGGGCGTGCGGGCGGCCATGGTCGAAGGCTTCCTCGCCGGTTACCCGCTGGTCGACCTGCAGGTCACCCTCTACGACGGCAAGTACCACCCGGTCGACTCGTCCGACATGGCCTTTCAGATCGCCGGCTCGATCGGCTTCAAGGCGGCCGTCGAAAAGGCCCAGCCCGTGCTGCTCGAGCCCATCATGAACGTCGAGGTCACCGTGCCCGAAGAAAGCGTGGGCGACATCATCGGCGACATGAACTCGCGGCGCGGCCGCGTGCTGGGCACCACGCCGCGCGGCCACAACAGCGTGATCGCCGCCGAAGTGCCGCTCGCCGAGATGGTGAGCTACGCGCCCGACCTCACGTCCATGACCGGCGGGCGCGGCGACTATCACATGGAGTTCCTGCGGTACGACGACGTGCCGGCCCACATGGCCCAGAAGGTGATCGACGAGGCCCGCAAGGCCCGCGAAGAAGCCCAGAAGAGCTAAGCGGCAGGGCGGCGGCGGGCCCCTCAGCGGGCCCGCCGCCGGTTTTTTTGTCCCGACCAAAGTTCACGGCTCCCCGAGCTCTGCCGGTTTGCCGCGATTTGCGGGTACTTTAGAGACGAGCGACCGTTGGAAGCCGTCTCGAGCCTGCGATAGAATCAACGTTCCAGCAAGACAACGGAGGTATCCCGTGAGCGACATCGGGACGATGCGTGTAAAGAGCGGACTCGCCGACATGCTCAAGGGCGGCGTCATCATGGACGTCACCAACGCCGAGCAGGCCCGGATCGCCGAAGAAGCCGGCGCGTGCGCCGTCATGGCCCTCGAGCGCGTGCCCGCCGACATCCGCCGCGACGGCGGCGTGGCGCGCATGGCCGATCCCCTCAAGATCAAAGAGATCCAGGAAGCAGTCAGCATCCCGGTCATGGCCAAAGCGCGTATCGGCCACTTCGTCGAGGCGCAGATCCTCGAGGCGCTCGAAGTCGACTACATCGACGAATCCGAAGTCCTCACGCCCGCCGACGAAGCTCATCACATCGACAAGTTCAAGTTCACGGTGCCCTTCGTGTGCGGCGCCATCGACCTGGGCCAGGCGCTGCGCCGGGTGAGCGAGGGCGCCGCCATGATCCGCACCAAGGGCGAGGCCGGCACCGGCGACGTCGTCGAAGCCGTGCGCCACATGCGCACCATCACGGGCCAGATCCGCGCCCTCACCGCCATGGACGAAGACGAGCTCTACAACGCCGCCGCCAAAGACCTGCGCGCGCCCTTCTCGCTGGTGCGCTGGGTGGCCGAGAACGGCAAGCTGCCGGTCGTCAACTTCTCGGCGGGCGGCATCGCCACGCCGGCCGACGCCGCGCTCATGATGCAGCTCGGCGCCGAGGGCGTGTTCGTGGGTTCGGGCATCTTCAAGAGCGCCGACCCGGCGAGCCGCGCGGTGGCCATCGTGCGGGCCACGACCAACTACAACGACCCCGCGGTGCTCGCCGAGGTGTCGGTCGGCCTGGGCGACGCCATGGAAGGCATCGAGGCGGCCAAGATGACGGCCGAGCAGAAGATCCAGTACCGCGGTTGACGGCGTCTTCTCACACGGCGGCCGGGTACCTGCGGGCGGCGGCGTGAGCGGCGTGGTGCGGCGTCGCGACGCCATTCTGTCGCCCGACTTTCGCCGGCCCGCGGCCGCTGCGGCCGCGGCGCCGCGGGTGGGCGTGCTCGCCCTGCAGGGCGACTTTCGCGAGCACCGCGCCGTGCTCGAAGGCCTGGGCGCGGCGACCACCGAGGTGCGCCTGCCGGCCGACCTCGACGGCATCGAGGCGCTCGTCATACCCGGCGGCGAGAGCACCACGATCGGCAAGCTCATGAACCACTTCGGCCTGATCGCGCCCATCAAGGCGCGCGCCCAGGGCGGCATGCCGATCTACGGCACCTGCGCGGGGCTCATCGTGGTGGCCCGCGAGATCGCCGAGGGCGATCAGCCGGTGCTCGGCCTCATCGACATCGTGGCGCGGCGCAACGCCTTCGGCCGTCAGGTGCACAGCTTCGAGGCCGACCTCGACGTCCCGCTGTTCGGGGCGCCGCCGCTGCGCGCTGTCTTCATACGCGCGCCGTGGATCGAGCGCGCCGGCCCCGACGTCGAGGTCCTGGCTACCCACCAGGGGCACGCCGTGGCCGCGCGCGAAGGCCGGGTGCTGGTCACGGCCTTTCACCCAGAGCTGACCGGTGATACAAGGATGCATGACGCGTTCCTCTCCGTGGTGCGCGCCGCACGCAACGAAGCGGGGGCGACCGGCGTACGCGCCGTGGCGCCGGCCGAGGAGGTGGTCTCGTAGTGTCTGGGCATTCCAAGTGGTCGACGATCAAGCATAAGAAGGGCGCCGCAGATGCCAAGCGGGGCCAGCTCTTCTCCAAGCTGGCCCGCGCCATCATGGTGGCCGCCAAAGAGGGCGGCGCCGACCCCGCGGCCAACGCCGCGCTCGCAGCCGCCGTCGAAAAGGCGCGCTCGTACAGCATGCCCAAAGACAACATCGACCGCGCCATCGAACGCGGCGCCGGCAAAGAGGGCGGCGCCAACTTCGAAGCCATCCTCTACGAGGGCTACGGCCCGAACGGCGTAGCCGTCATCGTCGAGGTGCTCACCGACAACAAGAACCGCTCGGCGGCCGACGTGCGCAACATCTTCGCCAAGCACAACGGCAGCCTCGGCGGTCCGGGCGCGGTCGCCTGGATCTTCGAGCGCCGCGGCTCGCTCACGGTCGACGCCACGCGCTTCGGCGAAGACGCCGTCATGGAGGCCGCCATCGAAGGCGGCGCCGACGACGTCACCGTCGACGGCCAGACCATCGAGGTCGTCACCGAGCCTGCGGCCCTCACCGCCGTGCGCCAGGCGCTCGAAGCCGCGGGCATCGAGTGCGAGCAGGCCGAGCTCACCATGATCCCCAAGACCACGGTCAAGCTAGACGAATCCGACGCCCGCAAGACCCTCAGGCTCATCGACGCGCTCGAGAGCAGCGACGACGTGCAAGAGGTCTACGCCAACTTCGATATCTCCGACGAGGTCCTCGAGGCCGTCGCCGGGTAGCCCACACGAACTGCGCGAGAACTGCACGGCTGGCGCCTCGCCTGGGCGCCGGGCCGTGGGCGGCGACCGGAGCCCAAGGGGAGTGGTCATGCGAGAGCAGCGACACGACGCATCAGTCATGGTCGTCCTGGGGATCGACCCCGGCACGGCGAGCACCGGTTGGGGCGTGATCGAGCAGCAGGGCAACAAGATCCGCTCGCTGGGCCACGGCTGCATCGTCACCTCGGCGCGCACCGAGACGCCGCAGCGGCTGCGCCAGATCCACGACCAGATCCTCAGCCTGATCGACCGCTTTCACCCGGCGGTCGTGGCGCTCGAAGAGCTCTTCGTCAACGTCAACGTCAAGACCGCGCTGGCTGTGGGCCACGCCCGCGGCGCCATCATCCTGGCGGCCGGCGAGCGCGACCTGCCCTGCGTCGACTACACGCCGCTGGCGGTCAAGCAGGCCGTCACCGGCTACGGCAGGGCCAACAAGGTGCAGGTGCAGGAGATGACCAAGGTGCTGCTGGCGCTGCCCAAGATCGTGCAGCCCGACCACGCCTCCGACGCCCTCGCCGTGGCCATCACGCACGTCCACACGAACGCGCTGTTGCGCACCCTGCGCGCCACCTGATGCCGTTCGTGCGCGTCAGGCCGACAGCCGCGTCCAGCCCGCTGCAAGCGGGGCTCGCATGATCGTCTCCGTGCGCGGCCGGGTCACCGACGCCGACGCCGAGAAGGTCGTCATCGAGGCCGGCGGCCTGGGCTACGGCCTGCTCGTGCCCGGCCGCCTGGCGGCGGCCCTGTCGCGCCGCGTGGGCGACGAAGTCCTGGTGCATACCTACCTGCACGTGCGCGACGACGCCCTGCAGCTCTTCGGCTTCGAGAGCCCGCGTGAGCGGCGCTTCTTCGTCACCCTCATCGGCGTGAACGGCGTGGGTCCCAAGGTGGCTTTGGCCATCCTCTCGGCCTATTCGGTGGCCGACCTGGAGACGGCCGTGGTGCGCGGCGACCACAAACGCTTCGAATCCATCAGCGGCATCGGCAACAAGCTCGCCCAGCGCCTCGTGCTCGAGCTCAAAGACAAGGTCGGGGTGGCGCTCGACACCGCGCCGGCCTCGCCCGAGGGCGCCGTCGTCGCCGGCCCCAACCCCTTCCTGCAGGCGCGGGTCGCGCTGCAGAACCTGGGCCTGCCGCTGCGCGACGCCGAGGCCGCCCTGCAGGGCGCCCCCGACGACGCCTCGCTCGAAGAGCTCGTGCGCTACGCCCTCACCAAGAAAGCGCCGGCCTGACGCCGTGACCGACGACACGCGCCGCATCGCCGACCCCGGAGAACTACCCGAAGAGCGCGACTTCGACAAGTCGCTGCGCCCCAAGTGCTTCGCCGACTTCGTGGGCCAGACCAGCGTCAAAGAGCAGCTCGAGATCTTCGTGCAGGCGGCGCGCAACCGCGGCGAGACCCTCGACCACGTGCTGCTGGCCGGCCCTCCGGGCCTGGGCAAGACCACCCTCGCCGGCATCATCGCCACCGAGATGCAGGTCAGCGTACACACCACCTCGGGCCCCGCCCTCGAACGCAAGGTCGACGTCGCCGGCATCCTCACCAACCTGCAAGAGGGCGACGTGCTCTTCGTCGACGAGATCCACCGCCTGAACTCGTCCATCGAAGAGGTGCTCTACCCCGCGATGGAAGACTACGAGATCGACATCATGATCGGCGAGGGCCCCGCGGCGCGCAGCATCAGGCTGTCGGTGCCGCCGTTCACGCTGATCGGCGCCACCACGCGCACCGGCCTGCTCACCACACCGCTGCGCGACCGCTTCGGCGTGTGGCAGCGCCTCGAGTACTACGCCGAAGACGAGCTCGCCGCGATCGTGCGCCGCTCGGCCGGCATCCTGGGCGTCACGATCGACGACGAATCGGCGGCCCAGCTGGCCGCCCGGGCGCGCGGCACGCCGCGCGTGGTCAACCGCCTGCTGCGCCGCGTGCGCGACTTCGCCGAGGTGCGCCACGAAGGCATCGTCACCCTCGACATCTGCCTGGCCGCCCTCGACCTGTTCCAGGTCGACCACGAAGGGCTCGACAAGCTCGACCGCGACATCCTGCTGACCATCGTGCAGAAGTTCGACGGCGGGCCGGTGGGCCTCGACACCCTGGCGGTGGCGCTGGGCGAGGAGTCCGATACCCTGATGGACGTCTACGAGCCCTACCTCATCATGCGCGGCTTCCTGCAGCGCACGCCGCGCGGCCGTATCGTCACCTCGTCGGGCATGCGCCACTGCGGCTTCGACGTGCCGCCGGCGCCCAAGGCCGGCAAGCTCTTCGAGTAGGCTGCCCTGCCGGGCCGACGTCCGGGCGCCTCGGGGCGCCACCGCCGGGCCTCTCGTCGGTCGCCGTCGCGGCGCGGCCGCGTGCCGACCGTCGTCGCGGCGCTATAATCGCCACCGTGGAGACCATCCTCTTACACGCCTGCTGCGGACCGTGCAGCACGGTGGCCGCACCGTACTTTCGCGCCGAGGGCCTCGAGCCGCTGGCGTTCTTCGCCAACCCCAACATCCAGCCCCCCGACGAGCACGACCGGCGCCTGCAGTCCATGCGCGACTACGCCGCCGCGGTCGGCCTCGAGCTGGTCGTCGACGGGGGCGCCGGGGTCACCGAGTGGGCGGCGGGGCCGGGCCGGCCCGACGCCCTGTCCGCTCCCGGCCTGGCCGACCCCCGCGAGCGCTGCCGGGCCTGTCTCGAGCTGCGTCTGGGCGAGGCCGCCTGCGCCACCGCCGCGCGCGGCCTGACCCACTTCTCGACGTCGCTGTCGGTGAGCCCCTGGCAGCATCACGACCTGATCGCGCGCGCCGGCCTGGCCGCCGCCGAGGCGGCCGGCGTCGAGTTCGTCTACGCCGACCTGCGGCGCTACTACCCGCGCAGCATCGACGAAAGCCGGCGCCTCGGCCTGTACCGCCAGCGTTACTGCGGCTGCGACGCGGGCCGCTGGGAGGTGTGGCACGAGCGCCGCGCCCGCCGCGCGCGACCGGCCGTGGCGTGAGGCTCGACGAGCTCGACTACGAGCTGCCGGCGGAGCTGATCGCGCAAGTGCCCGCCGAGCCGCGCGACGCCTCGCGCCTGCTGGTGGCGCGCGGCGCCGGCGCCGCCCTCGAGCTCGACGACCGGCGCTTCGGCGAGCTGCCGGCGCTGCTCGCCCCCGGCGACGTGCTGGTCCGCAACGACACGCGGGTGATCCCCGCCCGGGCGCACTTTCGCAAGCCGACCGGCGGCCGCATCGAGCTGCTCTTCCTGGAGCGGCGGGCTGCGCCCGCCGCCGATCCGCCCGCCGCCGCCGACCCGCCCGCCGCCGACCCGCCCGCCGACGCCGCGCTGCCGGCCCTCTTGGCCGACTCGCCCGCCGACGCCGCGCCGACCGAGGTCTGGGAGGTGCTGGCGCGCGGCCGCCTGCGCGGCGGCGAGACGCTGCGCAGCGAGGCCGCGCCCGAGAGCTTCGCCGTCGTGGTGGGCGAGGCGCTGGGCGACGGCCGCTGGCAGGTGAGCCCGGCGGCCGGCCTTGCGCAGCCGCTCGCCCTGCTGCTGGCGCGCCACGGCGAGACCCCGCTGCCGCCCTACATACGGACCGCCCTCGCCGACCCCGAGCGCTACCAGACCGTCTACGCGCGCCTCCAGGGTTCGGCCGCCGCGCCGACGGCCGGGCTGCACTTCACGCCCGGCCTGGACGACGCGTTGCGGCGCGCCGGCGTCGTCATCGAGCACCTCACGCTGCACGTCGGCCTGGCGACCTTCAAGCCGGTCACGGCCGCGCGCCTCGAAGACCACCCGCTGCACGAAGAACCGTTCGTCGTCGACCGCGCCGTGTGGGACCGCATCGCGGCGGCCCGCGCCGCGCGGCCGACGCGTGGTGGCCGTGGGCACCACCATGGTGCGACTGCTCGAGGAGCTGGGCGGGGCGCCCCCTGCGCCCGCCGCCGCGCCCGACGCGCCCCCGCCCCGTCGCCGCGCCCGCGCGCGACGCCGCGCCCGCTGCCGACGCCGGCGTGGTCGAGGGTCGCACCGGCCTCTTCATCACTGCCCGGCCACCGCTTCGCCGTGGTCGACGGCGTCATCACCAACTTCCACCTGCCGCGCACCAGCCTGCTCGCCCTGGTCATGGCCTTCTGCGGGGTCGACGAGACCAGGCGCATCTACGCCCACGCGGTGGCGCGGCGTTACCGCTTCTACAGCTTCGGCGACGCCATGCTGGCCTGGGGCGGCGGGGAAGAGGGCGCCGCCGGGAGCGCCGCCGCGGACGCTGCCGCCGCGAGCGGCGCCGCGCGGGCCGCCGGGTGAGCGCGCCGGCCTTCTCGTTCGAGCTCGAGGCGCAGAGCGGTCGCGCGCGCGCCGGGCGGCTGCGCACGCCGCACGGCGACGTGCTCACGCCCTGCTTCATGCCGGTGGGCACCAAGGCCACGGTCAAGGCCGTGCTGCCGCCCACGCTGCGCGCCGTCGGCGCCCAGGTGGTGCTGGCCAACACCTACCACCTGTACCTGCGACCCGGCGTCGAGCTGGTGCGCGCCCACGGGGGGCTGCATCGCTTCATGAACTGGGAACGGCCGATCCTCACCGACTCGGGCGGCTTTCAGGTCTTCAGCCTCGCCGACACGCGGGTGCTGGGCGACGAGGGGGTCGAGTTCACCTCGGTCTACGACGGCTCGCGCCACCTGTTCACGCCGCGCCTGGCGATCGCCGCCCAGGAGGCGCTCGGCGCCGACATCGTGATGTGCTTCGACGAGTGCGCGCCCGGCACCCTGAGCCGCGCCGAGGTCGAGGGCGCGGTGGCGCGTACCACGCGCTGGGCCGCAGAGTGCCGCGCCGCCCAGAGCCGCGACGACCAGCTGCTGGTGGGCATCGTGCAGGGCGGCACCGACGCAGAGCTGCGGCGGCGCTCGGCGGCCGAGCTGCTCGCCCTCGACTTCGGCGCCTACGCCATCGGCGGGCTGTCGGTGGGCGAGCGCGGCGACGAGATGCTCGACACCGTGAGCCTCATGGACGAGCTCCTGCCGGCCGACCGCTTTCGCTACTTCATGGGCATCGGCGACCCCGAGGGCGTGCTCGACGTGATCGCCCGGGGCGTCGACCTGTTCGACTGCGTGCTGCCCACGCGCATCGCGCGGACCGGCGCCGCCTTCACCTCGCGGGGCCGCATCAACCTGCGCAACGCCCGCTATGCCGACGACCTCGGACCGCTCGACCCCGACTGCGACTGCGCCTGCTGCCGGGGTTACACGCGCGCCTATCTGCGGCATCTGGTGAATCAGAAAGAGATCACGGGCATGCAATTGCTATCTGAACACAACCTGCGCGTTCTGGTACGATTGTGCGAGCGTGCGCGCGTCGCCATAAGGGCCGACGCGTTCGACGAGTTCGTCGACGAGGTACGCGCGCGCCGCACCATGCCAGACGACGAGAGGAGAACACTCCGGTGATCATCTATCTGCTGGTCTTCGTAGTCATCGCTTTCATGCTGTACACGACCTACAGTCAGCAGCGCCGAGCGAAGAAGGCCCAGGAACAGCTCCAGCGCATGGTCAAGAAGGGCGACGAGGTCCTCACCGTCGGGGGCATGTTCGGCACGGTGCGTAAGGTGGGCGACGACTTCGTGGTCCTCGAGGTCGCCGACCGCACGAAGGTCCGCTTTCTCCGGCGCGCCATCCGCGAGATCGTCAACGAAGAAGAAGACGTCGAAGACGACGAAGAGGAATACGTCGACGACGAGTACGAAGAGGGCGACTACGAAGACGGCGACGACGAAGCCCAGGACGGCGACGAAGGCGACGACGAAGAGTACGACGACGAGTCCGAAGGCGACGAGTCCGACGAAGGCGACGAGCCCGAACAAGCCGACCAGCTCGAGGCGAACGCCGACGACGCCGACCAGGCGGTCGACGAAGCCGTCGACGGTGTGCAGGCTCCCGAGCCGCCCACGCCGCCCAAGGCAAGCTAGGCACTTAGTGCGGCGAGGGCGCCTCGCAGGCGGCTCCGGCAGCTTTCGCGGAGGGGCGCGACGGGAGGGCATCGCAGATGCCCTCCCGTCGCGCCCCTCGCCGCATGCGAGCGCGGTCGGGTCGCGCTCGCGGGGGCCGCGCGCGGGCTCTGGCACACGCTCGCGTCGAGCCTCGACTTTGCAGGGTTTATCGGGCTCGCCAAGAATGGTAGCGAGAACCGGTCTCTAGACAGGAGCATGACCCATGGCTCAGGTTCTGGCTTTCGCAAACCAGAAAGGTGGCGTAGCCAAAACGACCTCCACCGTCAATCTCGGCGTCGCGCTCGTCGAGATGGGCAAGCGCGTGCTGGCGGTCGACATGGACCCGCAGGGCAACCTGACCATGAGCCAGGGCATCGACCCCGAGAACCTCGAGAAGAGCATGTACGACGTGCTCGTCCACCGGTTGCCGATCGACGACGTCATCCTGAGCAACGAGATCGACGTGGCCGCGGCGACGATCGACCTGGCCGGCGCCGAGATGGCGCTCTCCACGCAGATCGGCCGCGAGCGCGCCCTCGAGCGCGCCCTCAAGCCCATGCAGGACAAGTACGACTACATCCTCATCGACACGCCGCCCTCGCTGGGGCTGCTCACCATCAACGCCCTGGCCGCCTCCGACGGCGTGATCGTGCCGGTGCAGTGCGAGTACCTCTCGCTGCGCGGCCTGCTGCAGCTCGAGCGCACGCTCGAGATGATCCGCGAAGACATCAACCCGCGGGTGCGCATCAGGGGCATCCTGCCAACGCTCTTCGACTCGCGCACGCTGCACGGCCGCGAGGCCATCGAGATCTTAAAAGAGAACTTCGGACCTCTGGTGTTCAAGACCGTGGTGCGCAAGACGATCAAGTTCGCCGAGGCGCCCGTGCAGGGTTCGTCGGTGCTCAAGTACGATCCCAGGGGCAAAGGCGCCGAGGCGTACCGCAGCCTCGCTCGGGAGGTGCTGAATGGCAAATCGGCCTAGCATGCGCGACGGTCTGTCCGAACTGTTTCGCCGTACCGACGTGAGCGGCGACGGGCCTCCGGGCTCCGAAGCCGACGACCCCGTCGTGCAGGGCCGCGCCTACGTCACCACCATCAAGGTCGTGGGCGTGGGCGGCGGCGGCACGAACGCCGTCAACCGCATGGTCGATTCCGGCATCCGCGGCGTCGAGTTCATCGCCGTCAACACCGACTCGCAGTCGCTGCAGACCTGCGAGGCCGACGTCAAGATCCACGTGGGGCAGGAGATCACCCACGGCCTGGGCGGCGGCGCCGTCCCCGAAGTCGGCCGCCAGGCGGTCGAGGTATCGCGCGACCAGATCAAGCAGGCCCTCAAGGGAGCCGACATGGTGTTCGTCACCGCGGGCGAGGGAGGCGGCACCGGCACCGGCGCCGCGCCGGTCATCGCCGCCGTGGCGCGCGAGCTGGGCGCGCTCACCGTCGCCATCGTCACCAAGCCGTTCTCGTTCGAGGGCCGCAAGCGCGAAGCCCAGGCGCTCGCCGGTATCGACGAGCTGCGGGCCTCGGTCGACACCGTCATCGTCATTCCCAACGACCGGCTCCTGCAGGTCGTCGACCGCACGACCACCATCGTCGAAGCCTTCCGCTACGCCGACGACATCCTGCGCCAGGGCGTCCAGGGCATCTGCGACCTGATCACGGTGCCCGGCCTCATCAACCTCGACTTCGCCGACGTGCGCACCATCATGAAAGAGGCGGGCACGGCGCTCATGGGCATCGGCAGCGGCCGTGGCGAGGCGCGCGCCAACGAAGCGGCGCGCATGGCCATCAGCTCGCCGCTCCTCGAGACCTCCATCAGCGGGGCGCGCGGCATCCTGCTCAACATCACCGGCGGCAGCGACCTGTCGCTCTACGAGGTCAACGAAGCGGCCGGCGAGATCGCCCTGGCGGCCGACGACGACGCCAACATCATCTTCGGCGCGGTCGTCGACGAACGGCTCGAAGGCCTCATGAGCGTGACCGTGATCGCCACCGGCTTTGGCCCCGAGGCCACGCCGCGGGCCACGGCGACGGCGCCCGGCGCCCAGCGCCCGGCGTCGGGCGAGCGGCGTCCGCCGTCCGACTCCGAGAGCACGCCCTTCGAGCGGCCACCGAGCTTCGACACCGCCGACCTCGACATACCGCCGTTCATGCGGCAGACCGACCAGTGACCTGCGACCGCCCTTCCCGCGGCCGGTCGGCGCGGTGAGCGACACGGCGCTGCGCGCCGCGGCCCCGGGCGGACCCCTCGACGGGCTGCACGTCGACCTCGACGTCTTCGACGGCCCGTTCGACCTGCTGGTCACGCTCATCCTGCGCGACGAGGTCGACATCTGGGAGATCCACGTCTCGCGCATCGTCGCCGAGTACATCCTGCGCCTGGCCGAGTCCGAAGAGTTCGACCTCGAAGCCACCTCGCATTTCATCGTGCTGGTGGCGGCGCTGCTCGAGCTCAAGTCGCGGCGCCTGCTCGACGCCGGCAGCCCGTTCGTCGACGAGCTCGCCGAGCTCGACGAAGAGGCCGCCGGCGAGGAGTTGCTCGAGACGCTGCTGCGCTTCGCCCGCTTCAAGGGCGCCGCCGGCCGCCTCGGCGAGCTGTTCGCCGACCACGCCGGCCGCCTCTACCGCACGGTGCCCGTGCCGCAGCGCTTCACGCGCGCCGCGAGCGCCGGCCCGGCCCTGCCGCCCTCCGCGCTGTCGCGGGCGCTCGGCGTGCTGCTCACCGAGCCGCCGGCGCCCGACGTGAGCCACATCACCGACATCGCCGTCACGCTGGTCGCCGAGCTGCGCCGCTTGCGCGACCTGTTGGCCGCCGACGAGAGCTTCACGTTCTCGGCGGTGGCGCCCCGCGACAGGCTCGAAAAGGCCGTGACCTTCTTCGCCCTGCTCGAGCTGCACAACAGCGGCGAAGTGAGCTTGCGCCAGCCGCGGCCGTTCGCCGAGATCACGGTGACGCGCACCGGCGCGCCCGGCCCCCGCGATGCGCGCTCTGATGACGCGCTCGCGGCCGTGGGGTAGGATGCTCCAGTAGCGCCCGCGTCCTTCACTCCCCGAGCCCCGAGTCTCATGATCGACATCGCCCGCCGCCTCGAAGCGGTCATCTTCATCTCTCCCCGACCCGTCCCGATCGACGAGCTGGTCGCCGCCTGCGACGAGCCCGCCGTCGAGGTCGAGGCGGGACTTGCCGCCCTCGCCGCCGAGTATGCGAGCGAGCGTCACGGCATCGAACTGGCGCAGGTAGCGGGCGGCTACACGCTGCGCGTGGCGCGCGACTGCGAAACGGCCGTCGAACGGTTCGCCGGCGCCCGGCGGCCCGACGACCTCTCGCCGGCGCTGCTCGAGACACTCGCCGTGGTGGCCTATCTGCAGCCCACCACGCGCGCCGAGGTCGCCCAGGTCCGCGGCGTCTCGTCGGAGTGGGCGCTCACCTCGCTCGTCGAACGCGGTCTGGTCGAAGAGAGCGGCCGCGCCGACACCCCGGGGGCGCCGATCCTGTACGCCACGAGCGCGCGGTTCCTGCAGCTGTTCGGCCTGCGCGGCCTCACCGACTTAGACGACCTCGACGCCTTCGCGCTGTCGGCCGCCGAGACCGACGAGCTGCGCGCGCGGCTGCTGTCGAACGCCGAGAGGAGACGCCCGTGAGTCACGACGGCGAGTCCGTCGAGCGCGACGGCCACACGAGCCCCGAGGGCGACGCCACTCATTCGGGCGACCGCCGGCCCACCCCGGGCGAGCCGCCCGCGCCCGACACGCGGCCTGCGCCCAGTGGCCCGGCCGCGCCCGGCGAAGAGTCTCTTTCGGGCGGTGCGGCCGCGCCTCGCGAGGGCGCCGCTTCCGAGCCCGGCGCTCAGGGCCCCGCGCGCCCCGACAGTAAGGCCGGCGCGACCGGCGAGCGCACCGCTCGTCGCGGACGTCGCGGCGGCGGGCGCGGCGGCGGCCGTGGCGGACGCGGCGGCGGGCGTGGTGAGCAGAGCGGCCGTGGCGAGTCCGGCGGCGGCCGCAACGAACCGCGCGGCGGACGCAGCGAGTACGGCGGCGGGCGTGGCGAAGCCGGCGGTGGACGTGGCGACCAGAGCGCGCGCAGCGAAACCGGCGCAGAGCGTGGTGGCGGCGGTCGCGGCGGCGCGGAGCGGGGCGAGGAGCGCGGCGGCGACATGACCCTCGTCGTCTACCTGGCGCGCAGCGGTGTGGGCTCGCGGCGGCGCTGCGACGAGCTCGTCCGCGACGGCAAGGTGACGATCGACGGAACGGTGGTCACGTTCCCACGCGAGAAGGTGGGGGAGAAGGCCGAGGTCGCCCTCGAGGGCGAGGTCGTGACGCCGCGCGAGTACCGCTACCTGCTGATCAACAAGCCCCGCGGCGTGGCCTCGACGCGCCGCGACCCGCACGCCGAGCGGGTGCTGGTCGACCTGGTGCCCGACGGGCGCATCCTCTTTCCGGTGGGCAGGCTCGACGTCGAGACGACGGGCCTGATCATCCTCACCAACGACGGCGTGCTCGCCAACCGGCTCATGCACCCGCGCTACGGCGTCACCAAGACCTACAGCGCGCGCGTCAAGGGTCACGCCAGCAAGCGCGCGCTCGCCGAGCTGCGGGCCGGTATCGAGCTCGAAGACGGCCGCACCGCTCCCGCTGAGGCGCGCATCGAGAAGCAGAGCAACAAGACCACGCTGCTCGAGCTCACCATCCACGAGGGTCGCAAGCACCAGGTGCGCCGCATGCTGGCCGCTCTCGGCCTGCCGGTCGAAGAGCTGCATCGCCGCCGCTACGGCCCCCTGTCCGACAAGAACCTCAAGATCGGCGCCTGGCGCGCGCTGTCGGGCGACGAGATCGAAGCGCTGCGCCGCGCCTCCGAAGAGGTCGAGCGCAACCTGCTGGGCGACGACCCCGGCCAGGCCGTCGACATGGCGCCGCCGACCACCGCCGCCTTTGAGCGCGATGCCCCCGACGACGACGCCGCCTCGCTCGGCGACTCGCCGTTCAGCGCTCCAGCCGAGCGCGTCGAACTGCCGCCCGCGCCGCCGACGGCCGTCGAGCCGCACGACGCGCCCGCCGAGCCGGCCGGCACGCCGACGGAGCCGCAGGACGCGCCTGTCGAGCCCGAGAACGCGTCGCTCGACACCGACGCCGGCCCATCCGCACCGGGCGACGCAGGCGAGGCCGCACCCGACGACGCCCCCGCAGGCGACGAGGCGCCGCCGCGACCGTAGCTCATCGGCTATACTGGCTGTCCGTTTCACGTGCGCGACCGGAGGCGCTGTGGCCGACGCTCAGAGTTCAAGGCTGATCGCCCTGCGCGGCGCGACGACCGTCGACGCCGACGCCCAGGGCGACATCAAGGCGCGCACCGAGGAGCTGCTCAAGCAGCTCCTGCAGCGCAACGCCCTGGCGGTCGACGACATCGTGAGCATCCTCTTCACGGCCACGCCCGACCTGCGCTCCGACTTTCCGGCCGCGGCCGCGCGGGCGATCGGCCTGGCCCACACGCCGCTGCTCTGCGCCCAGGAGATCCCGGTCGACGGCGCCGTCGAGCGCTGCATCCGCGTGCTGATCCACTGCTACGGACGGCCCGAGACGGCGAGCCATCACGTCTACCTGCACGAGGCGCGCGAGCTGCGCCTCGACTTGCCGTCTTCTCACGCCGGGGCCGCCTCGCCCCGCGCCGACCAGGGGAGGCCACACTGAGCATGATGGTCATCATGCACGAAGGGGCGACCGACGAGCAGATCGCCCATGTCGTCGCACGGATCGAAGCGGTCGGCGCCAGCGCCCACATCTCGGTCGGCGAGCGCGTGGCCGTGATCGGCGCCATCGGCGACCGCGAAGAGCTGGCCGGCGTGCCGCTCGAAGCCTGCGCCGGGGTCGACAGGGTGGTCGCCATCCTCAAGCCCTACAAGCTGGTGGGCCGCGAGTTCCACCCCCACGACACCGTGGTCGACGTGCGCGGCGTCAAGCTGGGCGGCGACCACTTCGCCGTCATCGCCGGGCCGTGCTCCGTCGAGACCGAGGAGCAGGTCATGGTCGCCGCCCGGGCGGTGGCCGCCGCCGGCGGCTCCATGCTGCGCGGCGGGGCCTTCAAGCCGCGCTCCTCGCCCTACGCCTTTCAGGGCCTCGGCGTCGAAGCCCTCAAGCTGCTGGCCGCCGCGCGCGACGAGACCGGCCTGCCCATCGTCACCGAGCTCATGGACCCGCGCGACCTCGACGACCTGCTCGAGTACGCCGACGTCGTGCAGGTCGGGGCGCGCAACATGCAGAACTTCCAGCTCCTCTCCGAAGTCGGCCGCTGCCCGGCGCCGGTGCTGCTCAAGCGCGGCCTCGCGGCCACGATCGAGGAGTGGCTCATGGCCGCCGAGTACATCGTCAAAGAGGGCAACACCCAGGTGATCCTCTGCGAGCGCGGCATCCGTACCTTCGAGACCGCTACGCGCAACACCCTCGACATCAGCGCCGTGCCCGTCGTGCGCCTGGCCTGCCATCTGCCGGTGCTGATCGACCCGAGCCACGCCACCGGCCGCCCCGACCTGGTGCTGCCGCTGTCGCTGGCGGCGGTCGCCGCCGGGGCCAACGGCGTGATCGTCGAGATGCACCCCAACCCCGAGCACGCGCTGTGCGACGGGGCCCAGTCGCTGTCGCCGGTCGCCTTCGCCGAGTACGCCGCGCGCGTCGGCGAGCTGGTCCGCTGGACCGGCAAGACGGTCTCCTAGCAGTCGTGGCCACGCCTCTCGGGGCAGAACGCTCGGTCGCGGTCATCGGGGTCGGGCTCATGGGCGGCTCGCTCGGCCTCGCCGCGCGCGAGCTCGCCGGCGTGGGGCGCGTCGTGGGCTACAGTCGCAGCCCCGCCACGATCGCCGCCGCTCTCGAGCGGGGCGCCATCACCGAGGCGGCGGACAGCCTCGAAGAGGCCGCCGCCGCCGCCGACCTCGTCTTCGTCTGCACGCCGGTGCGCCTGGTGCTCGACCACGTGCGCCGCGCCCACGCGGCCGCCGCGCCCGGGGCGGTGGTGAGCGACGTGGGCAGCACCAAGGCCATGCTCATGGACGCCCTCAGCCCCGACGAGCAGAGCCGCTGTGTGGGCGGCCACCCGCTCTGTGGTTCCGAAACGGCGGGCGTGCGCAACGCGCGGGCCTCGCTGTACGAGGGCGCCACCTACTTTCTCACGCCGGGCACGCACGTGGGGCCGGTCGCCTTCGAGAAGCTCTACGACTTTCTCGTGCAGATCGGCGCCCGCCCGGTGGCGGTCGAGCCCCACGAGCACGACCGCCTGCTGGCCCTGGTCAGCCACCTGCCGCACGTGCTGGCCAACGTGCTCATGACGCAGGCCGGCGAGAGCCACGGCACGCGCGACCCGCTGCTGGCCGCCGGCCCGAGCTTTCGCGACATGACGCGCATCGCCGGCAGCAACGCCCGCGTCTGGGCCGACATCTTCCTCGAGAACCGCGAGGCCCTGCTGTCCGCTCTGGGCGCCTATCGCCAGGGCCTCGACGAGATGACGCTGGCGCTCGAGGCGGCCGACGAGGGCCGTCTCGACGGCCCTCGTCGGCCGCGCCGCGCGCCAGCACGAGCGCCTGCTGGCCGCCGAGAGCCTGTCGGCCGACAAGCTGTTCCGCATCATGGTGAAGATCCCCGACCGCCCCGGCGTGCTGCAGCAGATCACCGTGGCCCTGGGCGACGCCGCCATCAACATCGAGGACCTCGCCATGCACCACATGAGCGCCGAGCTCGGCGGCGAGCTCGACCGATCTACGTGCTCGGCGGCGTCGTGTGCGAGCGGGCGGCCGAGCTGCTCGGCCTGCTCGGCTACCAGGTCACCACCGGACGCGGCGTCGAGTGAGCGCCGCCGCCCACACGATCACCACCGGCCGCGGCCTCGAGTGAGCGCCGCCGACACGATCACCTTTCGCCCGTCGGGTCCGCTGCGCGGCAGCGTGCGCGTGCCCGGCGACAAGTCCATCATGCAACGCGCCCTGCTGGTCGGCGCCGTCTGCGACGGCCCGCTCGAGATCGTCGACCCCGTGTGGGCCGGCGACCCGCTGGCGACCGCCGGCATGGTCAGCGCCCTGGGCGTCGCCGTCGACGGCCTCGGCGAGCGCGCCCCGCGCGCGGTGGTGCGCGGCGCCGGCCTGCGCGGCCTGCGCCCGCCCGCGGCCCCGCTCGACGCCGTCAACTCGGGTACCGGCATGCGCCTGCTGGCGGGCCTGCTGGCCGGCCAGCGCGGCAGGTTCGTGCTCGACGGCGACGCCTCGCTGCGCGCCCGGCCCATGGCGCGGGTGGTCGCGCCGCTGCGCGCCATGGGCGCGCGCATCGCGGCGCGCGACGGGGGCTACGCTCCGCTCACGATCGACGGCGGCGAGCTGCGCGCGATCCGCTACGAGTCGCCGGTGGCCAGCGCCCAGGTCAAGTCGTGCGTGCTGCTCGCCGGCCTGCTGGCCGACGGCGAGACCGTCGTCGTCGAGCCCGCTCCCAGCCGCGACCACACCGAGCGCCTGCTGGCGGCGGCCGGCGCGACGCTGCGCCGCGACGGCGCCGAGGTGGGCGTGTGCGGCGCCGAGCGCCTGGCGCTCGACCGGGTCGTCGTGCCGGGCGACCTCTCGTCGGCCTCGTTCCTGGTGGCGGCCGCCCTGCTCGTGCCGGGCTCGCACCTGCGCATCTGCGGCGTCGGGCTCAACCCGACCCGGCTGGGCTTCTGCGAGGCGGCGCGCCGCATGGGCGGCGCGGTCGCCTGGACTGTGACCGACACCGACGGCGGCGAACCGCGCGGCGACCTCGAGGTGCGGGCCTCGGCCCTGCGCGGCGTCACTGTGCCCGCGGCGGCGGTCCCCGCGCTGATCGACGAGGTCACCCTGCTCGCGCTGCTGTCCTGTCACGCCGAGGGCGAGACGGTCATCGAAGGGGTCGCCGAGCTGCGCGCCAAAGAGAGCGACCGCCTGGCGGCCATCGTCGAGATCGTGACGGCCCTGGGCGGCGTCGCCGAACTGCAGGGCGACGCCCTGGCGATCGGCGGCCGCGCGCTGCGCGGCGGGGCGCTCGCCAGCCGCGGCGACCATCGCCTGGCCCTGCTCGGCGCCGTCGCCGGCCTGGTGTGCCCCGACGGCGTGACCGTGAGCGGCTTCGGCGCCGCCGCGGTGTCCTTTCCCCACTTCACCGACGTCCTCGCGGAGGTGCTGACCTCATGACGGTGATCGCCATCGACGGCCCGGCCGGTTCGGGCAAGAGCACGCTCGCCAAGCTGCTGGCCGCGAAGCTCGGCTTCGCCTACCTGGACACCGGGGCCATGTACCGGGCGGTCGCCTACCTGGCGCTGCACGAGGGCGTCGCCACCGACGACGGCGCCTCGCTGGCCGCGCTCGCGCGCGAGGCGCGCATCTCGTTCACGCCCGACGGCCGCATCGTCGCCGCCGAGCGCGACGTGAGCGAGGAGATCAGGCGGCCGGTGGTCTCGGCCGCGGTCTCCGAGGTCTCGGCGCACGCCGAGGTGCGCGACGTCCTGCTCGACGAGCAGCGCCGCATAGGCGCCGATCAGGACGTCGTGATCGAGGGTCGCGACATCGGCACGGTCGTCTTTCCGGGGCGCCCGTGAAGCTCTTCCTGACGGCCTCGCCCGAGATCCGCGCCGAGCGCCGCCGCCGCGAGCTGATCGCCGGCGGCGAGCACGTGGGCGCCGACGAGACCCTGGCCGCCATCGTCGCCCGCGACGCCTACGACTCGCAGCGCGCCGTGGCGCCGCTGCGCCGCGCCGACGACGCGGTCGAGCTCGACACCTCGGGGCTCGACGTCGAACAGGTCGTCGAAGCGGCGCGCCGCCTCGTGGCGGCCCGGCTCGGCGCCACGCGGTGAAGAACGTACCGCTCTACGCGCCCGGCGACCGCTGGTTCTACCGCACCGTGCGGCTCCTGTCGGTCGCCACGCTCTGCGCGACCTACCGGCTGACCTGCGAGGGCGCCGAGAACCTGCCGGCTACCGGCGCCGCCATCATCGCCTCGAACCACAAGAGCAGCCTCGACCCGTTCTTCGTCGGCCACGCCTTCGCGCGCCCGGTGCGCTACTTCGCCAAAGCCGAGCTGTTCGGCAACAGCGCGCTGGCCTGGGCGATCACCGAGCTCGGCGCGATCCGCGTGGGGCGCGGCGAGAGCGACCGCTCGGCGCTCGAGTCGGCCCTGGCCGCACTGGCCCGCGGCGAGGCCCTCATCATCTACCCCGAAGGCCATCGCAAGCGCGACGACGCCGTGCACGAGTTCCTGCCGGGTGTCGGCATGCTGGCCGCGCGCAGCGGCGCGCCGGTGATCCCGGTCGCCATCAAGGGCAGCGGCCAGGTCGTGCACGACGGCCGTCCCGGCCTGCCGGTGGTGCGCGTCAAGGTGGGGCCGGCCGTTGACCTTTCGGGCCTCGAGGGAAAGAAGAGCGTCATGTACGCCCAGGCCGCACAACGCACCCGAGGGGCCGTCGCGGCAGCTCTATGAGTCTCTCTGAGGACAACCAGGACGGCGACGAGCGCCCCCGGGTCGTCGTCTCGCCGTACGCGGGCTACTGCTTCGGCGTCGAGCGCGCCCTGCGCATGGCCGAAGACGCGGGCGTGGAGCTCGCCCAGCCGATCTACACGCTGGGGCCGCTGATCCACAACCCCGCGGTCGTCGCGCGCCTCTCAGAGCAGGGCATCGCGGCGATCGACGACCTGGCGCAGGCCGAGCGCGGCACGGTCATCGTGCGCACGCACGGCGTCGACCCCGAGGTCATCGCCGCCGCCGAGGCGCGCGGCCTCAAGGTGATCGACGCCACCTGCCCGTTCGTGACCGTCGCCCACCTCAAGGCCGACAGGCTGCGCCGCCAGGGGTACACGCCGGTGATCCTGGGCGAGCGCGACCACCCCGAGGTCGTCGGCCTCGTCGCGCTGGGCCGGCCCGACGGCGGTGGTCGTCGAAGACGCCGACGAGCTGTCGCTCGACGACCTCACCGGACAGCGCGTCGGCGTGGTCGTGCAGACCACGCAGACGCGCGACAACCTGGCGCGCCTGGCGGCGCGGCTCGCCCCGGTGACCCGCGAGACGCTCATCTTCAACACCATCTGCGACGCCACCGGCAACCGCCAGGCCGCCGCGCAGGAGCTCGCCGCCGGCGTCGACGTGGTGATCGTGGTCGGGGGACGCAACAGCGCCAACACCACGCGGCTCGCCGGCCTGTGCAGGGGCATCCAGCCGCGCACCAGGCACGTCGAGACGGCCGCCGAGCTCAAGAAGGCGTGGTTCGCCGGGGCGCGGCGCGTGGGGGTGACCGCGGGGGCCTCGACGCCGGTCGACGAGATCGACGCCGTGGCCCTGCGCGTCGACGAGCTGCTCGAGCCATGAGCCGCGGCGGCAGGCGCGCGTGAAGGGCGGCCCGCCGGCCCGGCCGCGGCCTCGTCGTCGACGAGGTCGCCGCCGCCGCGGCGCGCGCCGGCGTGCGCCCCGGCGACCTGATCGTGGCGATCGACGGGCGGCCGCCCGAAGACGTGCTCGATCTCACCCTGGCCGCCGCCGACGGGCGTTTCGAGCTCACGCTGGAGCGCGCCGGGCGGCCGCTCACGGTGCGCGTCACGCCGCGGCGTGGGGAAGACCACGGCATCGCTCTGCGCGACGGTCTGGGCGTGCCCATCCGGCGCTGCGCCAACGACTGCTCGTTCTGCTTTGTGAACCAGCTTCCCCCAGGCCTGCGGCCTTCGCTCGCCCTACGCGACGACGACTACCGCCTCTCGTTCCTGCAGGGCACGTTCGTGACGCTCACCAACGTCGACGAGCACGACCTCGAGCGCATCGCGGCCCTGCGGCTGTCGCCGCTCTTCGTCTCGCTGCACGCCTGGGACGACGACGTACGCGCCCGCCTCATGGGGCCGTCGTCGCGCGTCGCGCGCGAGCGCCTTGCCTGGCTGGCCGCCCACGGCGTCGAGATGCACGTGCAGGTCGTCCTGTGTCCCGGCATCAACGACGGCGCCGTGCTGCGCGAGACGGTCACCGAGCTGCTGGGTCTCGCCAGCGCGCCCGACGACGATACCGAGGACGATACCGACGACTCAGAGCGCGCCAGCGGCGAACGCGTCCCAGACCGACCCCGCCGGCGGCGGGGCGCGCGGCGGGGTGGTCGACGTGGGCGTCGTGCCGGTCTCGCTGGCGCACGCCGGCGGCGACCTGCGGCGTGTCACGCCGACCGACGCCGCGGCGGTGCTCGCCCTGGTGGCCGACGCGCAGGCCGCCGCCGAGGCCGCCGTGGGGCGGCGCTTCGTGCACGCCGCCGACGAGCTCTACCTGGCGACGGGCGCCCTGCCGCCCGCCGGCGACGCCCCCGCCCAGTACGAGAACGGCATCGGCATCTGCGCCGCGCTGCTGGCCGAGGCCGACGACCTCGACGATCGCCCCCACGAGCCCGCCGCTGGCCCTGCTCGGCGGCGCGGCGTCGGCGCCCGTCCTGGCCGAGGCTGCCCGCCGGCTCACCGCCCGTACCGGCGCGGCGGTGCGGCCGTTCGTCGTCGACAACGCGCTGTTCGGCCCGCGCGTCACGGTGACCGGGTTGCTGGGCGGCCGCGAGGTGCTCGCCGCCCTGCGCGAGCGGCCGCTCGCCGACGGGTGAGTGGCTGCTCGCGCCGCGCACCGTTCCTGCCGGCCGAGCTGGGGCGCACCCTCGACGACGTGAGCGAGACCGAGCTCTCAGCCGCCTGCGGCGGCCGCCTCGCCCTGGGCGACGATCTCGCCGCGGCGCTGGCCGCCGTGCGTTAGGGGAGCAGCGCCGCGGCCGCATGCTCGCCCTCAGCCGCGCGCCGGCTGCGCCGCCGCAACCCAGCCGGCGACCTCGATCGGGCTTGCAAGATCGCCTCGGCGGCTTGCAGTCATCCACCCGATAACGTACGTTCTCCAACACAGTCGCACTTGACGGCGTGTGGCTTGAGCCTATGATCGTTTTCGATTCTGTTCGATTTCGCGAACAGGCAGCATGGGGGGTGTCGTGCTCGCAATGACTCCAGCGCCCTGGGCGCCGCAGACGACGTGCTACGTACGTCCGCTGCTCGTCCCCAGCGCATGGGGCGCCCCCCTTGCGAACGGCGCGTGAACCGGTCCGTGCCAGAGCAAGCGTTGCGCACCAACGCCGCGCCCAGCCGGCGCGGCGGGCCGCCGGTGCGAATCCGAGACTGGGCAACCAATTCGTCAGGGATTAAGCTAGACATCGGGGAGCGGCTGCGGGGTCGCTGTCCTTTCCCGACGTGTGGCACGAAAGGAGCGGGTGGACAGATGAACGCGGACACCACGAGGGACGAAGGAGGTGCTCGGTGAAGGTACGACTCTTCTTCGCCACCGACGTACACGGGTCCGAGGTCTGTTGGCGTAAGTTCATAAACTCGGCCAAGCACTACGAAGTCGACGTCCTCATCCTGGGCGGCGACATGACCGGCAAGGCGATCATCCCGATCGTCGAGACCGGCGACCGCACCTGGCAGTTCCAGATGCAGGACATCTCTCACAAGATCGACGGCAAAGAAGAGCTCGCCACCGCCGAGCGCCTCATCCGGGACCACGGCTACTACCCCGTGCCCATGACGCGCGAAGAGATCCAGGACTACACCGCGACTCCCGAAAAGCTCGACGACGTGTTCGTGCGCGAGATGCGCCGCACCCTCGAGCAGTGGGTCGCCTGGGCCGACGAGCGCCTTGCCGGCAGCGGCATCCGCTGCATCGTCTGTCCCGGCAACGACGACCAGGCCGACATCGACGAGATCCTCGCCACCTCCAAAGAGATCATCGTGGGCGAGGGCAACGTCGTCGACATGCCCGGCGGCTACCAGCTCGTCTCGAGCGGCTGGACCAACCTCACGCCGTGGGACACCCCACGCGAAGAAGACGAGCCCCTCCTGCGCAAGCGCATCGAGGCCATCGTCGCCCAGGCCACCGCGGCGCCCGACCACCTGGTGCTCGGCCTGCACGCACCGCCCTACGACACCTCACTCGACGTCGCCCCCAAGATCGACTGGGAGACCCTCACGGTCCAGGGGCAGGACACCGCTCACGTGGGCTCCAAGGCCGTCAGGGAGGTGATCGAAGAGGTCCAACCGCTGCTTTCCCTGCACGGTCACATCCACGAGAGCCGCGCGGCGGTGCGTCTGGGGCGCACGCTCGCGGTCAACCCGGGGAGCTCCTACGTCGAGGGGCTGCTGTCCGGCGTCGTCGTCGAGCTCGACGGCAAGAGCAAGGTCAAGCGTTACCGGCTGACGTCCGGCTGAGGCGCACGACGTAGCACACGCTTGCGGCGCGGACGGCGCCAGTTCCACCAATCGAGTTCCCGTCCATCACCGGTCTTGGCGATAGGAGGTTGAGCGCATGGCATCAAACACCACGGGGTCCGCGGGCGAACAGACACTGTTCGTGCGCAAGGCGAGCGGTCTGGTAAAAGGCTGGTCGACCACCGACGGGTTCCGCTACTCGTTCTTCTCGACGAACATCTTCTCTGGGCATCTGGGGCTTTCTCTACGCCGTCTTCATCCCCGGCGGCAGCGTGTTCTGGGCAGTCATCATCACCACGCTTCTGGTGCTCCTCGAAGTGGTGGTCTACGCCGGCCTGATCTCGGCCATGCCGCGCGCCGGCGGCGACTACGTGTGGCAATCGCGCGTGTTCCACAGCTCGGTCGGGCTTCGTGCTCGGCGCCACCGGCTGGTGGTTCATCCTCTGGTTGTGGATCCCGATCTACGCGGCCTTGTGCGTGAACTCGTTCATCAAGCCGATCCTGCATATCCTCGGCGCCAACGGCGCCGCAGACTGGCTCGGCAAGCCTATCGGCGTCTTCGTCGCCTCGTTGGCGACGATCGCTCTCGCGACCTTCCTGGTCGCTGTCGGCATGAAGGCCTACGCCACCTTCCAGAAGTGGGCCCTCTGGATCGGCCTCGCCGGCTATGCTGTGGCTGGCGTCATCCTGCTCTTCACCTCGAAGCCGCAGCTTCATCAGCGCCTTCAACCGTGAGAGCCTCCACCTGTACGGCCAGCGCCACCAGAGTCGCCTACCACGCCACCATCGCCACAGTTCGGCAAGGGTATGCCCTCGTCGATGTTCGGCGGCTCGCTGTGGCAGACCATCAGGCTCATCCCGTTCATGCTCTTCTGGCTCCTCTGGCCGAACTGGGGCGCGACGCTCTACGGCGAAGTCCGCGGCGCCAAGGACTTCCGCAAGAACATCTACCAGATGGGCGGCGGCCTGCTGTCGCGGCCGTATCGTCATGGTCTTCCTGTTCCTCGTGATCAAGACCATGGGCTTCAAGTTCTTCGATGCCAGCGCCAACGGCTACATGGGCGTGCTCTACGGTACATCAAGAACACACCGCATCGGCGGCGATTACCTCTCGCCGGTGGCCATGACCGCCTGGATCGTCAACAACGCGGCCTTCCAGATCATCCTCATCGCCGCCATCTCGCTGCTCGTCTTCGGCTGGTGGGGCACCGTGTTCCTGTCGTCGACGCGTATGATCTTCGCCTCGGCTTTCGACCGCATCCTGCCCGAAGGCGTGGCCCGCGTGAGCTCGAGCGGCGTGCCCTACGTGGCCCTGCTGCTCATGGCGATCCCGTCGATCGTCGTGTCGGCCCTCTACGCCTACCAGCCCACGTTCGTGCAGCTTACCTACGACGCCACCGTCGTGATCGCCATCATGTTCCTGGTCTCCGGCCTGGCGTTCATGATCATGCCGTGGCGCCTCAAGTCGACCTGGGACAGCTCCGCGCTTCCCAAGGCCAAGATCCTCGGTATCCCGTGGATGAGCGTCGTCGCCTTCTTCTACTGCGTTTCCTGATCTTCATACTGTACATTGGATCTACGACAAGTGCAACGTCGTACGGCATCGGCTACAAGAACCGCAACTCGATGATCTTCATGGGCGTCCTCTACGCAGCCGCCATCGTCGTCTGGGTCGTCGCCTCGTGGTGCGCAAGCGTCAGGGCATGGCGCTCGAAGCGGTCGCCAAGGAGATCCCGGTCGAGTAATCTCAAGTACGGTCGAAAACCACTCTCGCTCGGCGTGACCGTGGCGGCGGTCCGGCCCTTGTGGCCGGACCGCCGCCCTCGTGCCACACCGGGTGGTGAACTGGAGAAGGAGGTCGATACATGGCACAGCCCGTCTTCATCCTGCCAAAAGACATCCCCATCGCGCAGTACCCCAAGCCCGAGGTCTTTCTGAGCGAGGGCAAGCGCCTGACCGAAGAGGCCCAGAAGCGCGGCATCATCATGCGCGTCATGGGTCCGCTCGCGCTGCACTACTACTTCCCGGACCAGATCGATCTGTACGCCAAGCTCGAACGCCTCGGTGAGCGCTATTTCACCGACATCGACTACGCCGCGTACGGCAAGACGAGCGGCAAGATGCGTGGCTTCATGAAAGAGATGGGCTACGAGTGCGACCTGCAGACCATGGCGATGTCGGGCAAGACCAGGCACATCTACTACGCCGGTCCCGTCCCCATGATCGACGTGTTCTTCGACAAGCTCGACTACTGCCACGAGGTCCTCTACAAGGACCGCCTCGAGCTCGACCCCTACAGCGTCACGCTCACCGACATCATGTTGCAGAAGCTGCAGATCGTCGAGATCAACGACAAGGACTTGAAGGACATCGAGTACCTGTTGATCACCTGCGAGATCGGCGACTCGGACACGCACATGATCAACCAGAACTACCTCGCCAAGCGCTTCGGCGACGACTGGGGCTTCTGGTACACCGCGACCCAGCTCAACCTCGAGCGGGTCAAGAAGCACTGCGACACCGTGCCCGCCCTGACCCCCGAGATGCGCGATCGCGTCAAGGCCCAGGTCGACAAGCTGCTGGCACGCTTCGAGGCCGAACCCAAGACGAAGGCCTGGAACAAGCGCGCCAAAAAGGGCGCGTCCAAGATCTGGTACAACGAGGGCTTCTCCGACTGGTGAACCCCCGCATGGTCTTGACCCCGAACAGCAGGAAGGTAGAAGCGTGAAGATCCTGACGAGAATGGGCGACAGCTCCACGGTCGAGATGACCCGTGACGAGCTGCGCCACGAGCTCGAGGAGGGGACTGAAGCGGCCGCCGTCAAGGCCAAGATCCCTCCGCTCACCGAGAACGAACTCGACTACCTCTTCGACATGTTCGTCTGTCCCAGCCGTATCTGGGGCGTCGAGCGTGGTCACGAGGTCGTCATGACGAAGGACGGGTGCGTCAACGCCCTGAACTCGTCGCGCATGTCGAGCGGCGTCGTGGCGCCGGTCAACCGCGAAGTCGGCGTGCGGCTCTTCGAGTCCATGCTGGGCTTCGACTCGATGGAGGTCTCGCACAACGACTACTCCGTCAAGCCGCAGCGCTTTCTGAAGGCGCTCGAGCAGCTCCACATGGAGCTCCTGCAGGAGACCACGATCTTCCCGCTCCTGTACGGCTTCATGCCGAACCTCGGGCTGTACTACCGGCCCGACGGCTCGTTCGAGAACCCGTCCGATCTTCTGCCCCTGGGCAAGATCGAAGAGGCGCGTCGCACTCAAGAAGCAGCCCTTCAGGCCTGCCAGGACGACTGCATCCTCATGAGCGACTGCATGCTCGAGATGGGCGCCGACGGCATCGACTACGACACCGTCGCCTCCACCGGCGACGCCGAGTTCCTGGCCGTGCTCAAAACGACCGAGCACGTCGCCAACGTCACCGGCCTGCCGGTCGAGATCGGCATGTCGTCCGAGATGGTCCTGGGCTTCCACGGCCAGCTCGAATACGAGGGCACGCGCCTTGCCGGGCTCTGGCCGCATCAGCAGCTCGAGCTCTGCGAGAAGGCCGGCACGGCCATCTTCGGCCCCGTCGTCAACACCAACACCAAGAAGTCGACGCCGTGGAACCTCTCGCGCGCCGTCACCTTCGTCAAGGCCTGCAGCGCGATCGCCAAGATCCCGATCCACGCCAACGTGGGCATGGGCGTCGGCGGCGTGCCGATGTTCGAGACACCGGCGGTCGACGCCGTGACGCGCTGTAGCGCGGCCATGGTCGAGATCGGCGGCTGCGACGGGTTATAGGTGGGTACAGGCGACCCAGCCGGCATGCACATGGCGCATCTGTTGGCCTCGTCGATCGGTGGCATCAGGGCTGCTGGAGATCTAGTAGCCCGTATGCAACTGCAGAAGATGAGGAACACAGAAGCCAAGAGGTACGTGGCCGACAAGCTCCACGTCACGCCGCTCGACCTCTCCGACCCGCTCATCATGCGTAACCTGCGCGAAGAGCTCGACATCGGCACCATCACCGGCGTGCCGGGTGTCGCCAAGGGCATCGCGGCCAAGGTCAAGATCGCGGAGCTCCTCGACATCAAGATCAACTCGGTCGAGCAGTTCAAAAAGCGGACCGGGCTGCACGCCTAAGACCGGCACACGCTCACACGCGTCGCCTCGGGCCGATCCCTGCCGGCTTCGACCCGGACCCCGCTGCGATCACGAAGCACGAAAGCGAGGGGCCCGGCCGCCAGATGGCGGCCGGGCCCCTCGCTGTTGCACGCCGCTCACGCCGGGCGTCGCCTCTAAGGCCGCCAGGCGCGCGCTGAAGCGCGTCAGACGAGCGCCAGCCACTCCTCGTAGTCGGCGTGGGCGGCGTTGTCGCAAAAGCGCCTGATGCGCCCCATGCCGTACTCGTAGAAGTCGAAGTCGATCTTGGACACGCGGCACTGGATCATCGCCCAGATGCTCCACCACAGGTCGGCGACCAGTTTATGCAGCATCATGCGCGCGTAGCGGTGCTCGTTCGTAGCGCCGCAGTAGGTGGCGAGCACGAAGCGCTCCTCGTCGGCCGAGAGCGGGTGCTCGACGCAGAAGTCGCCGAGGTCGAAGTAGGGGTCGGTCATGCCGCCGTACTCCCAGTCGATGACCCACATCTTGCCCTCGGGCGTGAGGATGAAGTTCTCCGACAGCAGGTCGTTGTGGCAGGCCACCGGGGCCGGCTTGTCACGCTCCATGGCCTGCTCGATGCGGTCGCCTACCTGCAGCATCCAGTCGGTCTGGTCGGGGCGCGGCGCGTCGAGCTCGAGCGCCATGCGCAGGTAGTCGCGGATCATGTCGAAGACGCGGATCTCGTTGTCGAAGACGGCCTTGTCGTGGTAGGTGCGCATGGCGAGCACGATCTTCTCGAGGCGGTCGCGGTGGCCGGCGATGGTCTCGGGGTGCATGGTCTCGCCCTGGATGAACGGCACGACGGAGCAGTAGCCGGGCTGGATCAGGTGCAGCACCGGGGGCGTCACGCCCGCCGCCGCGGCCGCCACGTGGTTGGCGTGCTCGCGAGCGCGGTCGATGAAGGTGTCGGTGCCGTCGCCGGGGATGCGCAGCACGAAGCGCCCCACGCCGGCCTCTCCGGGCGTGCCCTCGACCGTTATCAGGTAGTTGTTGTTGGTGATGCCGCCGCCCAGCACCTCGCACTGCAGGGCCTTGCCGCGCCACTCGTCGATCTGCGCGATCACCTGTTCGGGTGTGATGTCACTCATGCTTCTGGTCCCCTCTTCGAAGAGCGAGCGCCGAGCCCGGGGGCTCGGCGCTCGCGGTTGTGCGTGCGCTATCGTGCCGGGAAGGACCGGGTCACTCGGGCGGCACCTCGAGGAAGGCATACGAGACGTCGATGCCCTTGCCCTTCTGGTAGTAGCGGCTGATCCAGTAGTACGCCAGGCAGATCACGAAGATGCCGCCGACGATGGCGTACGTCAGGCCCGGCGAGGTGCCGACCAGGCCGTAGCCCTTCTTCGTCAGGAAGGCGACCACGGCGGCCGCGCCGAAGACGAAGCCGATGGAGCCGAAGATGGTCACCAGCGGTATGCCTGCCAGCTTGTATTTCGCTCCCGGCGAAGCTTCGTACAGCGCCTTGGCGCGGTACGGGAGCAGGGCGGCAGCCAGACAGCTGAGCACGAAGACGTAACCGCAGGCGAAGGTGACGCCGAGCGTGATGGTCGCCCACTTCGTCACGTAACTGTAGCCGATGATCGCCCCAGCGCCCAGGAGGAAGTAGATGAGGTGGGCGTTGACCGGCGTGCGGAAGCGCGAGCTGACCTTGGAGAACCAGGCCGGCAGTGTGCGGTCGAGCGACATGCCGACCATGATGCGCGTGCAGCCGATGTAGCAGTTGCAGGTGATCTGCAGCGAGGCCAGCATGAAGCCGAAGGCCACGAGCACGGTGATGATCGGGTTGGGCGAGATGACGATGGCCAGCACGCCCGGGAACGGCAGCACGCTGCCGATGCCGGTGCCCGACTTGCTGATGGCGCCGTAGTACGAGGCCGACGCCGCGTTGAAGAAGCCGGTGCCCACCGCGCGCTGCTCGGTCCAGGCGATGAGCGCCAGGACGATGCCGACCGCGATCAGCGAACCGACGATGATGAACATCTGGTTCTTGAACACGCGGGCGCCCTTGATCTCGCCGCCCTGCTCCACGCTATAGGTCGCCCATTGGGTGCTGGTCCAGGCGATCGGTGCGGCGAGCAGCGTGGCCCCCAGTGCGAACTTCGGCGAGATGTTGAAACCGGTGGAGGCCACGTCGTGCTGGAGCCAGGTGTAGTAGGCCGGGTTCTTGTCGACGATGCCGTTGAAGTGGTTGATCGCGACGGCGAAGTGCGCCGGGTCGGTCCGCAGGAACTGGGCCAGCATGATGACCACGATGACGCCGGTCCCGGCGAACATCAGATACTGCAGCCGCACGTAGTTCTTGAAGCCGGTCACGAGCAGGATCGCCATGACCGCCGCGCCGATGATGCTGATGACGACGACGCCGCTGTGGCCTTCGGCCCAGACGCCGGCGCTGATCAGGCCGCTGCTGTTGTAGTGCACGCCGAGGCCCAGAAACAGCGGCGCGAGGCCGAGGGTGGCGAACAGCCAGCCGGCCAGGGCCAGCCACTGCAAGATCCAGATCACGAACCCGCTCATCACGATCGGGAAGCCGATGGCCCCGCCGAGCACGCGGCTCTGGAAGACGTAGTCGCCGCCCGAGCGCGGCATGGCGGTGGCCATCCACACGTAGGCGAGGGCGATGGGCAGCTCGAGCAGGGTGGCGAAGAGACAGGCCATCCAGACCGAGACGCCGGGGAAGGCCTCGGGAGCCCAGACGAAGGTCCACGGGAAGATGACGCCCATGGTGAGGAAGTTGTATATGAACGCCGACCAGGGCGACATGACCCTGGAAAGCCCTGAAGCCTTGCGACTGAAGACTTCAGGCTTTGCGACCGTTGCTTCCATCTCAACCCCCATACTCAGTTGAAAGACCGGATGACTGGACCGCTGCGTCAAGAGCCGGGCGTCTAGCCCGACGTCATCTGATAGCCGATCACCTTGCCGGGCTGCAGCGTGAAGATGCAGCCGCGGATGATGCCTTCGCCGTATTCGCTGCCCGGGTTGATCACGGTCGTGCGCCCCACGTTGACGAGACCGCGCGACTCGTGGATGTGGCCGGTGAGGGCCAGCAGCGGCTTGTACTTCTCGATGACCTTGCGCACGGCGTGGCTGCCGGCGGGCGCCGACTGCGCGACGCCGCCGACGACCACCGGCGAGGGCGGGTCGGTCGACCAGTCGAGCTTGGGGCAGTCGTCGAGCGTGCAGTCGTACGGCGGCACGTGAAAGTTGAAGATGGCGCTCGTGAAGTCGTCGATGCCCTTGACGGCTTCTTCGAGGATCTCTTCGAGCTTGTCCTCGTCGACTTCGCGCGGCGTGTCCCACGGGGTGGGGTTGGAGTAGCCGCAGTTCGCGGTCGGGTAGATGTCGTCGACCATGACGATGCGGCCCTCGCAGTTCACGACGTGCTCGCTCTTGACCTCGTCGAGCACGGTGAGCACCTCGGGCTGGTCGTCGTTGCCGCCGGTGACGTACCACTTGACGTTGGTCTCGGCGAGGCGCTCGTCGGCCAGGGCGATCCAGCGTTCGAGGCGTTCGCGCGCCAGGCGGCGGAAGGTGGCGTCGATCTCACCCTGGTTTGCCTGCATGGCGTGCAGCTCGTCTTCTTCGACCGTGACGTGGTAGAAGCCGAGCGTCTCGATGCGCTCCTTGACCGCCGCCAGGGCGTCGGCGCCTTCGATGGTCTCGGTCGCACCCTGCAGCGTCGTGCGGTAGTGGCTGTCGTGCTCGTGGACGATCGGCACGAGGAACTTGCCGGTGATGTCGCCGCCCATGATGATGTGGTCGACCTTGTAGAACTTGGCGCAGTTCAGGAACTTGCGAAAGGTCCGTTCGGAGCCGTGGATGTCGGTCGCGAAGAACAACCGTGATTGTTTTGATCCTGCATCCTTCTTCTTGAAAAGAGCCATACTGCCTTCCTTGCCGTAGCGTCGTAGCCTGCGCGAGCCCTAGTCGATCACGTTGTACCATTTGACCTTGTCGCCGACCCTCGCCCGCAGGCGCCACTTGGTGCCCTTGGGGTAGTCGTCCATGGCCTTCAGCAACTCCGCGACGCGCTGGGCCACGATGCTGCGGTCTTCGTCGCTCAGGTCGAAGTGGGGGAGATAGTCGCGCACCTTCTCGAGGTTCATCGAGGTCGTGCGCCACAGGCCCCACTCGCCGGCGCACAGTTCGGCGATGCGATGGGCGTTGACGTGGTCGTCGTCGTCGTCGCGCGCGATCTCGTGCTCGCGCAGCAGCATGATCGTGTCGATGATGTCCTTCTCGTTGATCTTGACGATCTGCATCTTCTCGAGCACGAGCTCGGCGAGCGGGATGGTGACGTCGTCGACTTCGAGCCGGTTCTTCCAGGGGATCGGGTGGCAGAAGTCGAGCTTGTCCATGAAGACGTCGACGTGGATGTGGTTCGTGGGGTTGTTGAAGATCAGCCGGCCGCCCTCGGCGTGGAAGGCGTTGATCTCGAGGTCCTCGTCGTAGCCGATCGACACGAACAGCTCGCGGATCTTCTTGTCCTGCTTGCCGTAGGCGGCGAAGTCGATGTCGGTGTAGACGCGGTTGAGCTTGGTCTGGATCCAGCCGAACTGCGGGCAGTGGTGGTGAAAGGCCAGCGCTCCGATGATGCGCAGCGGGACGCCTTTCTCGGCGCCCGCGGTCACGATCCTGAGGGCCTCGTCTTCGAAGACCTTGGCCAGGTCGGCGTCGGGCGTGCCCATGCCGACCTCGCCGCCGACCACTCCGGCCGGGCGTGTCGTTTCGTCGCTCATCTGGTGCTCCCGAGTCGTCATTGTGGCTGATGCATGTGTCTAGACCACCTCGCAGCGCGGTCCGGCGCGGCGGATGCGCTCGCAGACCTCGGCGTCGATGCCGCCGTCGACCAGCACGACGTCGATCTGGTCGAGGGGGCAGATGACGACGGCGCCCACGAGGTCGAACTTGGAGGAGTCGGCCAGCACGACGACCTCGCCGCGCGTGCGGCGGATCATGGCGAGCTCGATGCTCGCCGCGGCGATGCTCGAGGTCGTGAGGCCGGCCCGGGCGTCGAGGAAGTCGGCGCCCAGGAACGCCTTGTCGGCGTTGAAATGCTGGATCATGTCGAGCGACCAGGTGCCCTCGACGGCGTCGAGGGCGGGGCGGTAGAGGCCGCCGAGCAGCACGAGCTCGAGGCGCATGCCGCGCGCCTCGGTGGCGGCCGCGAGGCTGGGCGTGACGACCCGCGCTTCGAGCTGCGGGTCGACGTGGCGCAGCACGTGCACCACGGTCGTGCCCGAGCCCAGAAAGACGGTGTCGCGCGGTTCGATCATGGCGGCGGCGGCGCGCGCGATGCGGTCCTTCTCGGCGGCGTGCGTGATGGCGTTGTCTTCGTAGCTCGGCCAGGTCAGACGCCTGGTGGCGGCGCACGGCGCCGCCGTGGGTGCGGGCGAGGACGCCTTCTTGCTCGAGGAGCACGAGGTCGCGGCGGATGGTGATCTCGGAGACGCCGAGGTCTTCGCTCAGCGTGTTGACCCGCACCGAGGGCTGCGCCCGCAGGGCAGCGACGATGCGCGCGCGCCTTTCGGCCGGCAGCATCTCCCGAACGTCCGAAGCGGACAAGCGACCCCTCCCCCAGAACCTCAACGATCAGGATTGGGCATGACCGTTCAAAGGTGATCAGATTCTAAGATCGGTTTCGGGGTTGTCAAGGGGGTGTGAGGAAGGAATGAGAGAAAATACAGACGAGGGGCGGCGCGGATGCGCCGCCCCTCGTCTTGTGGGCGTGAGAAAGCGGCCCGGAAGGCGCTCTCAGACGGCGGCCAGCCAGGACTGGTAGTCGGGGTCGGCGATGACCTCCTCGGCGCGGGCGACGCGCCAGCGTCCCCATTCCATGTAGTCGAAGTCGATCTTCGAGACGGTGTGCTGGATCATGGCCCACACGCCCCACCAGACGCCGGAGACGCCTTGTAGAGCATGAGGCGGGCGAAGTACCGCTCGTCCATCGTGCCGCAGTAGGTCTCGATGATGAGGCGCTCCTCGTCGCGGGAGTAGGGGTGCTCCATGACGTGGTCGCCGAGGTCGAAGTACGGATCGGTCATGCCGCCGTACTCCCAGTCGATGATCCACATCTTGCCGTCGGCGTCGACGATGAAGTTCTCGGAGAGCAGGTCGTTGTGACAGGCGACCGGTGGCACCGGATGGCGCGCCGTCGCCGCCTCGATGTCGTCCATGGCCTTGAGCATCGTCTGGATCCAGTCGGGCCAGGGCGTCTTTGAGTCCTTGGCGATCTGCGTGTACTTGCGGATCATGTCGAAGAGGTGGATCTCGTTGCCGAAGGTCGCGTTCTGGTGGAAGACCTTGACGGTGTCGATCACCTGCTTGAGCCGGTCGGGATGGCCCACGATCGAGTCCTGGTGCATGACCTCGCCGTCGACGAACTCGATGGCCATGGCCTTCTCGGGCTCGATGATGTGGACGACCGGCGGCGCGACGCCGACGCGGGCCGCCTCGATCATGCACTCGCGCTCGACGTCGCGGTCGATGAACATGTCGGTGCCGGCGCCCGGCACGCGTAGCACGTACTTGCCGCCGCCGGGATTACCCCAGCCGCCGTTCACCCAGACGATGTAGTTGTGGTTGGTGATGCCGCCGCCGAGCTCTTCCCAGCGGACGTCCTTGCCTTTCCAGTCGGCGATGCGCGCGATGGCGTCGTCGGGCGTCAACCCATGTCCCATGGCATCTTCTTTCGGTCGGAGAGTGAAACCGGGGCGAAACAACGGCGGGCGGCGCTTGCGCGCCGCCCGCCTGAGTGTTGCCGGATGAGTGCTGCGTTACCTCAGATCTCGAGCTCGAGCTCGCGCTCGATTGCCGCGAGTTCTTCGGGCGTGCCCTGGACCTTCGGGCCCTTGAACCATTTGCGGGCCGAGACGGCGTACCAGATGCCGGCGCCGCCGACGACCACGGCGAGCACGACCGGGGTGTAGTTGAACCAGGCGTTGAAGCTCGCCGCGCCCTTCCAGCTGAACTGCGGCAGGCACAGGACGATGCAGATGAAGACCACCCACACGATCGCGACCCAGCCGATGATCGGACCCCAGGTCTTGCTGAGCTGCCACGGACCGGGCACGAACGCCTTGCCGTTGATGCGCCGCAGGAACACCGGGATGAGGTAGGCGATGTACAGACCGATGACCGCGATCGAGGTCACGGCGAAGTAGGCGACGGGGCTGAACAGGTACGGTGCGGAGAGGATGAACGCGCCGACCGCGCCGAACCAGGCGGTGCGCACGGGCACGCGGCGTTTCTTGTTGACGTGGTGCCAGTAGTTCGAGAAAGGCACCGCGCCGTCGCGCGAGAAGGCGTAGATCATGCGCGAGTTGGCGGTGACCGACGACATCCCGCAGTAGAACTGCGCGCCGATGACGATCAGGATGAGCAGCTCGGCGGCGACTTTGCCGGCTGAGTACTCGAAGATGGTCGCCCACACGGTGTAGATGGCGGCGAGGTCGCCGTACGCGCCGTACTTCGTGCCGCCGATGACGACGGGGAAGACGTGCGGGATCGCCACGCTCACGCCGGCCAGCAGGATGAAGCCAGCGATCAGTGAGATGAGGATCGAGTTGACGATGCCCTTCGGGGCGGCGATGCGCGCGTTGATCGTCTCTTCGGAGACGTGGGCCGAGGCATCGTAGCCGGTGTAGGTGTACTGCGCGTTCAGCAGGCCGACGAGGAAGATGTAGAAGGGCAGCGAGAAGCCCGACAGGCCCGAGAACGCGTCCCAGCCCGTCTTGCCGAACAGGAAGCCGAGGCTCTGGTGGGAGTGCGACGACGGCGCCCAGAACAGCACGATGACGATGACGGCGACGCCGATCAGGTGCCAGTACACGGAGACGTTGTTCAGCAGCGAGACGAGACGGATGCTGAAGGTGTTGAGCAGGCCCTGGATGGCGAGGATGACGGCGAGGATGCCGATGACGTGGCCCGGAGACGTCCAGTACGCGTTGTTCGTGAAGATCGCCAGGAAGGCCGAGACCGAGTAGGCGCAGCCGAACGAGATGCCGGCCGTGACGGCCACTTGGCCCACGAGGTTGAACCAGCCGGTGAACCACGACCAGATCGGCGCGCTGTTGCCGGGTGCGAGCTTGGCCGCCCAGTAGTACAGACCGCCGGCGGTCGGGTAGGCCGAGCAGATCTCAGCCATCGAGGCGCCTGCCAGCAGGACGAGACCGCCGACCAGCAGCCAGCCCCAGAGCATGGTCGGCGGACCGCCGTGCTCAAGGCCGAACGAGAACAGCGTCAGGCAGCCTGACAGGATCGAGATGATGGTGAAGGAGATGGCGAAGTTCGAGAAGCGGCTCATGGAGCGGTTGAGCTCCTGAGCGTAGCCCATCTGGTGGAGCCGCTCCTCGTCGGTGAGTTCGCGCTCGGGCACAGGCGGCGCTGCTGCTCCAGCGCCTCCCCCCGCGGCGGTCGGTGAAGCTTGCAAGTCGTCAGCCATGGCTGCCCCCGTAGTCCAAGATGGCCTAACCGATGTGTTGCTGTGTATCTATGCTGTTAGGTGTGGAGTCTGTCAACACGACCCGAGGCGGCGAGAGCCTCGCCAAGGTCCCGCCAAGCGCCGCCGCAAGCCCCGCTTTGCGGCGAGAATGCACCGCGCAGCGGGCGCATGAAAAAAAGCGCCGCCGCCGCACGCCGGCGTTGCCGATTGGTACACGGGGTCGCGAACGGTCGCTGCCGATTCTTACGCCGGGGCGCTCACGAGGATGGCGCGCAGGTCGTTCACGTTCGTGCGCGTGGGCCCCGTGACCAGGAGGTCGCCGAGGCCGGCGAAGACGCTGTAGGCGTCGCTCGCCGCCAGGGCGGCGACGGGGTCGAGGCCGGCTGCTCGTGCGCGCTCCAAGGTGTCGGGGGTCACGAAGGCGCCGGCGTTGTCGCCCGCGCCGTCGATGCCGTCGGTGTCGGCGGCGAGGGCGTAGATGCCCGGCCGGCCCTCGAGCCCCAGCGCCAGGCCCAGCAGGTACTCGGTGTTCCTGCCGCCGCGACCCGGGCCGAGGACCGTCACCGTGGTCTCGCCGCCCGACAGCAGCACGGCGGGCGGCTCGTCGGCACCGCTCCACTCCTGCAGGTGGATGGCGTGCTCGGCGTGGCGCAGTCCGACCTCGCGGGCTTCGCCCTCGATGCTGTCGCCGAGCACGATGGCTCGCAGGCCGCGGTCGCGGGCGGCGGCCGCCGCGGCCGCCACGGCCCCGCTCGCGGCGGCCAACACGACGGCGCTCGCCCGGGCGAGGCGGGGGTCGCCGGGCTTGGGCGTCTCGGCGGGCGCGCCGGGGCCGCCGGCGGCCCCGGCGCACAGGTGCGCCGCGACGCGGCCGGGCAGCGTCACGCCGTGGTGGGCGCAGATCTCGAGCGCCTGGGCGAACGTCGTGGGGTCGGCGACCGTCGGTCCCGAGGCGATCACCGACGGGTCGTCGCCGGGCACGTCGGAGATGAGCAGGGCGACCACCGGGGCCGGCCAGGCGGCGAGCGCCAGCTGTCCCCCCTTGATCGACGACAGGTGTTTGCGCACGCAGTTGACGGCGGCGATGGGCGCTCCGCTGCGCAGCAGCGCCGCTGAGACCTCGCGCTCGTCGGCGAGCTCGAGGCCCGGGGCGGGGAGGGCGAGCAGCGACGAGCCGCCCCCCGAGATGAGGCACAGCACGAGGTCGGCGTCGGTCAGGCCGGAGACCGCGGCGACGATGCGTCGCGCCGCCTCGCGGCCGGCCTCGTCGGGCACGGGGTGGGCGGCCTCGACCACGGTGACGCGCTCGCAGTCGAGCGTGTGGCCGTAGGGCGTGACGACGAGGCCCGACAGGGGACCCTGCCAGCGCCGCTCGACGGCGCGCGCCATGGCGGCGGCCGCCTTGCCGGCCCCGACGACCACGGTGCGTCCGGCTGGCGGCGAGGGCAGGCCGAGCGGCACGACCGTCTCGGCGGCCGCCGAATCGACCGCGGCGTCGAACAGCCGCCGCAGCAGCGGGCGCGGCTCGAGCGGCCCGGTTCCGGACGCGGCGGGCGGCTCAGCCGTCGCCGGTCACCGCCCCGGCGGCCGAGGCGCTCGCCGCAGGTCCGCTCGCCTGACGGTCCGCTCGCTGAAGGGCCGCTCGTGGGCAGGCCCAGCGCGGCCGCGTTGACGATGCTCGGCGCCGCGCGCGGCGGCTCGGGCGACAGGAACGGCGCGACGTCGCCCGTCCAGACGGGCCAGCCCGAGAGCACGCCGATCACGTTGGCGGCGGCCAGCGTGGCCATGCCGCGGCGCGTCCAGCCGGTCGCCGAGCCGATGTGGGGCACGGCGACGACGTTGTCGAGCTCGAGCAAGCCCGGCGCGAGCCGCGGCTCGTGCTCGAACACGTCGAGCGCCGCCGAGAACCCGGGGTGGCTGAGACAGTGCGCGACGAGCGCGGCCTCGTCGATCAGAGGGCCACGCGCCGAGTTCACGAGGATGGCGTGCGGCTTCATCTGGGCGAGCCGGCCGGCGTCGATCACGTGCCTCGTGGTCTCGTCGAGCGCCAGGTGCAGGCTCACGACGTCGGCCGCGCCGAGCAGCTCCTCGAGCGTCGCCGCCCGGCGGCAGCTCACCGGCTGCTCGCCGCGGCTCGCCAGGAACTCGCCGTAGGCGGCGACGTACGCCTCGAGCTCGGCGTTGCGCCGCGCGTCGTAGTAGACGAGGTCCATCTTGTGACCTTCGACCAGCATGCGCGCGTAGGTGGCCCCTATGCGTCCCGCGCCGACCACGCCCAGAGTCTTGCGCCACAGGCGCCGGCCGAGCAGCAGGGCGGGCGACCAGCCCGTGTACAGGCCCTCGGCCAGGTAGGCGTCGGCTTCGACTATGCGCCGCGCCGCGGCGAAGGTCAGCGCCACGGCGAGCTCGGCGGTGGTCTCGGTGAGGATGCCCGGCGTGTTACCCACGGCCAGTCCCAGCCCGGTCGCGGCCGCCAGGTCGACGTTGTCGTAGCCGACCGCGTAGTTGCTGAGCACCCGGCCGCCGGCGCGCTTGAGGGCCCCGAGCAGCGCGGCGTCCCACTGCTCGGTGAGCTGAGAGACGACGCCGTCGCAGGCGTCGCCCACGACGGCGGCGAGCTCGGCGGCGCCCAGCGGGCGGTCGGCGCCGCAGACCTCGACGCGGCAGCCGGCGGCCACGAAGGCCTTACGCCAGCCCTCGCCGGGTAGCGGCCGGGTGACCACCACCCGCCGGCGCCCGGAAGGGTTGTAGGTCTCGCAGGAGTTGTCACTCAAAGCGTGGCGCCTCCGCCGTCGACGACGTACGTGCGACCCATCATGCCCTACGGCCGGGCGCGGTGCGTCCGTTCGCGCCTGTCGGCGGCCCCGCGACGACGAGCGGACGAGCCGAGCGGTACGATCGAAGAGCGGACGGTACGACGAAGAGCGGGCGGGGCGCCTGCCGGCGCCCCGCCCGCTCGTGACGGTCTCGTGTTCGTGTGCGTCTGCGCGACCGCCTGCCGTGGCCCCGCCTTGTCGGCCGGGGCGATAGGTGCGGCCTGCCCGCCTGCTACCTGCCGAGCAGGGCGTCGATCTTCTTGACGCCGTCGGAGGCGTCTTCGGCGTAGGCGTCGGCGCCGATCTGGTCGGCCCAGCGCTGCGTGCAGGGGGCGCCGCCCACCACGGTCTTGAAGGGCAGGCTCTCGTCTTTGATCATCTTGATGACGCGGCGCTGCTCTTCCATGGTGGTGGTCAGCAGGGCGCTCATGCCGATGATGTCGGCGTGCAGCTCCTTGGCCTTGGCGATGAAGGTCTCGGCCGGGGTGTCGCGGCCGCAGTCGGTGACCTCGTAGCCGTGGGCCTTCAAGTAGGCGATGACGATCGCCTTGCCGATGTCGTGCACGTCGCCCTGCACGGTGCCCACGACCACGACGCCCTTCTTCTCGGCCTGGCCGCCCTCAAGCGCCGCGTTGCAGACCTTGGTGGCGGCGTCCATCGCCTGGGCGGCCAGCATGAGCTCGGGCAGGAAGACCTCGCCGCCTTCGAAGGCGTCGCCGACCTGGGAGATGCCGACCACAAAACCCTGGTTGATGATGTCGCCGGGGGCGATGCCGGCGGCCAGGGCGCGGGTGGCCACGTCGTGGGCGGCCGCCGCGTCGTAGTTGACGATCGAGTCGATCGCCTCTTGGATGAGCTCGTCTCGGTTGGCCATAGCGGGCAACTCCTGTGGTCGGCGCCGGCAATTGATGCGGATCTTGATGTCCGATATTAGAGTATCAGCCGGCCGAAGAGAACCGACTTCTCCCAGAAAGTCACACTTGACAGGCGCTCCCCGGTGCTATGATGTGTGCGACTGTGTGCGGAACGACGAAACGTTCGGTTGCTCGAACGTCCATCAACGAAAGAGCGGGGGAGCCGATGTCGTTGCCAGGAGTCCCTGAGGTGCGCGAAATGATCCCCGCCCAGCGTCGAGTCCGCATCGTCGAGCTTCTCAAGGAAAGTCGTGCCGTGCGCGTCTCCACCTTGAGCGACGACCTCAGAGTCTCCGAGATGACCATCCGCCGCGACCTCGAACGCCTCGAAGCCGAGGGCCTCCTGTCGCGCACGCACGGCGGCGCCATCCTCAAGCGCCACATGGCCGAAGAGCCTCACTACGTCGACAACGTCGCCACCCACGCCGAAGAGAAGGAACGCATCGCGCGCGCCGCGGCCGCCATGATCCAGCCGGGCGAGACGGTCTTTCTGAGCTCCGGCACGACCGCGGCCCGCGTGCTGCGCCACGTCAGCCCCGAGCTCGAGGCGCGCGTGGTCACCCACAACGCCGGCGCCCTCACCGAGGCGCGCGGCCTGCGCCTCGAGGTCATCCTGCTGGGCGGCCACTTCAGGGCCCGCTCCAACGTGGTCGACGGACCGGCCGCGGTCGAGTTCGCGAGCCGCTTCCACGCCGCCCGGCTGCTGCTTGGCGTCGACGGCTTCGACCTGCGCGAGGGCCTGACGACGCCGTCGCTGGGCATCGCCGGCATCGAGCGCGCCATGATCGCCCACACGCGGGGCGAGGTCGTGGTGCTCGCCGACCGAAGCAAGATCGGCGTGGTCGCCGACGTCGTGATCTGCGGCCTCGACCAGGTCGACGTCGTCATGGTCGACGACGGCGTCGACGACGGGGTCCGCGAAGACATGCGGCGCCTGGGGCTGCGTTGCATCGTGGTTTGATATCCGTGGCGGGTTCGCCGGTTTCGCCGGCTCGCAGGCGGTAGAGCGACAACACGAGAGAGCGGAGGCGAGGTTGGACCCAAGCAGGGTAAACGAACTTCTTGAAGTGGCCGAGCGGCTGTCGGCCGACGCAAAGACGCTGCGCGACGAGCTCGATCTCGAGTTCAGGTCGAGTCAGCTTGCGGCCGTGGTCGACGAGGACTACGACCTCGGCGAGGTCGTCGGCGTCGACCAGATCTTCGGGGGCTACGTCAACCTGAGCTTCGCCGTGCGCACGCGCACCGCGGAAGGTGAGCAGCGCTACTTCGTGCGCAAGTACAGCCGGGCCATCACCGAGCCCGAGATCCGCTTCGAGCACGCGCTCGTCAACCACATCTACGACAAGGGCTTTCACCTCGCGGCGCGCGTGTACCCGAACAAGGCCGGCGGCACGTTCGTCGTGCGCGATGAGGTGCACGGCGGCGTGCCCGAGACACGCTTCTTCGCCGTGTACCAGATGCTCGAGGGCCAAGACCCGTACACCTGGGTGAAGAACCGCTGCACCGACGCCGAGTACGCCGACGCGGCGCGGGTCCTCGCCCAGTTCCACCACGCGGCCTACGACTTCGAGGCCGGCGAGCTCGCCCGCGAGCAGCCGCCCATCATGGCCTTCGTGGCGACGCTCGAAAAGACGTTCAGCGACTGCGCCGCCCTGGCGACCGGCGGCCTCTACGACGACTACTACCTGAGCAAGCTGCCGGCCATCGTCGAGAGCATCCACCTGGGCACCAGCATCGCCGCCGAGCTCGAAGGCATGCCCTTCATACCGGTGCACTGCGACTACCACCCCGGCAACCAGAAGTGGGTCGACGAACGCGTCGTAGGCCTGTTCGACTTCGACTGGTCCAAGGTCGACTACCGCATCTTCGACATCGCCCTCGCCCTGGTCTACTTCTGCAGCTCGTGGGAGGGCCGCGACAGCGGCGACCTGTGGCTCGACAAGTCCGCCATCTTCGTGCGCGCCTACCAGGACGAGGCGGCCAAGACGGCGAGCCCCGGCCCCATGTCGGCCGCCGAGCTCGCCGCCCTGCCGCGCATGATCGCCAACGCCAACCTGTTCGTGCTCAACTGGGACGTCACCGCCTACTACGAGGACACGTCGGCCAAGAACGACGACGAGTACCTCATGTACCTCGAGCACCAGGTGCTGCTCATGGAGTTCATCGAAGCTCATCTCGACGAGCTGTCCCGCATCGCCGCGCCGCAGGGCGCCGGCAACGACCAGGAGAGGGTGTGACCAGGATGGGATACGCCGAGCTGCTCACCCCGCAAGAGGTACGGCGCACGCACGAAGCCTCGCTCGAGGTCCTCGAGGCGGTGGGCATCGCCGCCCACAACCCCAAGGCCCGCGAGGTCTTCGCCAGGCACGGCTGCAAGGTCGACTCCGAGACCGGCGTGGTGCGCTTTCCGGCCGAGGTCATCGAGACCTACCGCGTGATGGCGCCGCCGAGCTTCACGTTCCGCGGCCGCGACCCGCGCTTCGACCGCACCATCCCCGACGACGGCCCCATCGTCGTCACCGGCTCGTCGGCCCCCAACGTGGTCGACCCCATCACCGGCGTCGAGCGGCGCGCCACGTCGGCCGACATCGCCACCATCGCGCACCTCATCAACGAACTGCCGGAGGAGGGGGGAGGGGTTAGGGGAGAATTGCGCGTCCCCGGGCTCGACCGACGCCAAGGCGACGCGCTTGTCGGCTGCGGGAGGGGGCTCGATCGGGGTCGGTTTGTCGAGCGAGGCGGGCCGTCCGGGCGGGAGCGGCGCGTTGACGGCGACGACTTTTTCGCGCGGCGGCGGCTTGTCGTCGGGCGCCGCCGTCATAACGGTCTCGCCGCGCGGCAAATCCGCCTGCGCCTTCGCGATCACGCCGGAACGGCGCGTGTCCACCGGGGCTTCGCCGCCGCCTTCCTCGTCCGACTCGGCGGCGGCGACCTTGGCCGCCCTCGAATTGCGCGGCGCGAGCTGCGCCCATTGCTTGCGCGTGCTGGGGGCCGGGGCCGGCGCGGCGTCTTCGCCCTCGTCCTCGCCGCCGCCAAACAGAAAAGCGAAGAAACCACCGGACGACTTGCGCGGCGCCATGACAATCGCGCCGTTGTTGCGCGCCTCGATCTCGGCCTTGGCCTCCTCATAGCGGGCCAGCGGCTGGCCATTGCTCGGCAGATGCACGGTCTTGCCGTCAGGGAACAGCCGGACCAGCTGATCGTAGGTCATCCGCGGCCAGGCGCGCACATTGCCGACGTTGAGATGCACGAAGGGCGTCCCCGCGGTCGGGTAGTAGCCGACGCCGCCGCGCTGCATCCGCATGCCGATCTCGCGGATGCGCGACATGGACATTCCCGGCATCGTGGTGTCCATCGCCTTGCCCAGCATATGCTGCGAGAATTTGGCGACAGAGCGGGAGCGCGCCCGCAGCATGGCGTTGGTTTCGGGCGAACGATAGGCGGAAACGACGGTCACGACCTCGCCCTCGGCGCCGGCGCTGCGATAGGCCTCCCAGACCACGTCGAACAATCGCGGGTCCATTTCGATCGGCTCGTTGTGCCGCCAGTCGCGCAGGAACCAGTTGAGCTGTTGCAGCGCGGCGGGATTGTATTGGCCGTTGACCAGATAGGTCGCGGATATCGACTCGCCCGTATGCACGTAAAAGAGGTTTATGGTGCGGGTGTCGCCATTGGCCGCGGCGGTCTCGGTCATCGACGGCGCCATGGTCGCCAGCAATGCCGTCAACGCTCCCAAGATGAAG
>CAVWIH010000035.1:0-30400 GCA_963755025.1 uncultured Actinomycetes bacterium | reverse complement strand
AAGGAACCCTCTGCGGTCGTCGTCGACCCTTCCGGCGATGGCGAGTGAGCGGCCGGTCCGGTGGGTTGACCACGCCCACCGGGTGAGCCGGCGCCGGCGCCGCCGGCGCCGGCGCCTCTTCGCGGTGCTGGTGGTGCTCGCGGCGATGCGATCGCTGCAGTCGTGGCGCACGGCGGCGGGAGCGGCGGCGGCCGCGTGGTCTACGACCGCGCCGCAGCCGCCGCCTACGCCGACAGGTGGGCGCTCGGCACGAACCCGGTCTACTGGCACTCGCGCACCGACGACTGCGCGAACTTCGTGTCGCAGTGCGTCGCGGCCGGCGGCCTGCGCGCCTTCGACGGCGCCGGCACGTGGCGGCCGGCCGGCACGCGGTTTCCCAGCCTCGGCTGGGTCAACTGCACCGCGCAGCAGCGCGCCTGGAGCACGGCGACCGGCGACCTGAGCTCGCCCGTCATCGTGAGCAGCACGACAAAGCGGCCGCGCGACTGGGCCGTCGGCGACGTGGTCTACCTGGGGAACATGACCGCCGGCGTCGCCGCCTGGGAGCACGTCATCATCTGCGTCGCCAAAGGCACGGGCAGTGGCTCTACGACAGCCACACGGTGGCCCACAGGCACCTGCCCATGAGCAAGTGGTACCCGGCGCACTTCTCGCTGATCCGCTACTGCCACCTGGCCGACACGGTGAGCTACCGCTAAGCGCGGCGGCGGCGCGCCGGCGCGCTGCGCCTCGCCCCAGAGCGCCTCGCTTCGCACGCTGACTTCGGCCGCATGTTTGCAGTCGCCACAGCCGATAGAATGACCACGAGGTCGTTCACGGGGGGAGACTGGTGGCGCTCACGCACACGGGACTCAGCGAGTCGGATACGCGCGCCAAGCTCATCGACCCGGCCATCCACGCCAGAGGCTGGACCGAAGACTGATCCGGCGTGAGGAGACGGCCGGCGCCATCGAGATCATCAACGGCCGGCCGTTCAAGCAGGCTCAGGGCCGTATCGACTACACCCTGCGCATCAAGCCTGCGCCCGACGACCAGCCAGTCGCCGTGGCGCTGATCGAGGCAAAGCCCGAGAGCAAGCCGCCCGGCCACGGGCTCGAACAGGCCAAGCTCTACGCCGCCTCCAAGCGCCTCAACGTGCAATTCGTGTTTGCCAGCAACGGCCACCAGTTCGTCGAGTACGACCGCTTCTCTGGGCTGACGCACGCCCCTCGCAAACTTACCGAGTTCCCCACACCGCAAGACCTGCAGGCGCGCTACGAGCAGGGCATGGGCTTCGCGCTGGCCGACCCCTCCGCTGCGCCGCTTCTTCGGCGCTACCACAACGGCGAAGGCAACCGCCGCTACTACCAGGACGCCGCCATCAGGGCTGTCCTGGAGAAGGTGGCGCGCTGCGAGCGAGAGGGCCGGCCCAAGAGGGCCCTGCTCTCGCTCGCCACCGGCTCGGGCAAGACCTTCATCGCAGTCAACCTGCTCAAGCGCATCGCCGATGCCGGCCAGCTCAAGCGCGCCCTGTTCCTCTGCGACCGCGACGAACTGCGCATCCAGGGCACCGGCGCGCTGCAGAACGTGTTCGGCGCCGACGCCGCCGCCGTGGGCGGCGGCGATCCCCAGAAGAACGCCCGCATACTTGTCGCTACCTACCAGACCCTCGACGTCGCCACCGACGACGCCGAGGCCAACTTCCTGCTCGCCAACTACCCCGAGGACTGCTTCAGCCACATCGTCATCGACGAGTGCCACCGTTCGGCCTGGGGCAAGTGGTCGCAAGTCCTCACCCGCAACCCAAACGCCGTGCAGGTCGGCCTGACGGCCACGCCGCGCACCTTCACCGTCGCCGAGAAGACCGCGGAGGCGCTCGCCGACCAGAAGCTCAACGCCGACAACCTCGCCTACTTCGGTGAGCCGGTCTACGAGTACGACATCAGCCAGGGCATCGAAGACGGCTATCTGGCGGCCTGCGAGGTGGTCAGGCAGGCGGTCTTCCTGGACCGTGAGCACGAGTCGGAGGAGATCACCGGCATCGACCGCGAGGACCTGGCCGGCAAGTCGCTGCTCGACGCCCTCACCGGCGAGCCCGTCGATCTGACCGAGACCCGCGAGCACTACGGCGCCGAGAGCTTCGAGGCGCTGCTGCTCATGCCCGAGCGCGTTCACGCCATGTGCGTCGATCTGTTCGCCCACCTGGTCGAGACCGGCGGCCCGGAGCAGAAGACGATCGTCTTCTGCGCCCGTGACCACCACGCCGACCGTGTCGCCAACGAGATGAACAACCTCTACGCCGCCTGGTGTCAGGCTCACGCCTGCAAACGCGCCGAGCCCTACGCCTTCAAGTGCACCGCCAGCGTGGGCGGCGCCCAGTACATCGCCGACCTGAAGGCGGCCTCGCGCTCGCACTTCATGGCCACCACTGTCGACCTGCTGAGCACCGGTGTCGACGTGCCGCCAGTGCGCAACATCGTCTTCTTCAAGTACGTGCGCTCGCCGATCAGCTTCTACCAGATGGTCGGCCGCGGCACCCGGCTGGACCCGGCGACCGACAAGCTCATGTTCCGCATCTACGACTACACCAACGCAACGCGCCTCTTCGGCGAGGACTTCGCGACGAAGTACCGCAAGTCGCGCACGAAGCGCCCAGACGACGGCCCCGAGCCACCCGAGCCGGCGCCCGAGCCCGAACCGATCTACCTCGTCGAGGGCTTTCAGGTGCGCCTCGTCCACAACGGCACCGCGATTCTCACCGTGGACCACGACGGCCGCACCATGCCGGTGCCGGTCGAGGAGTACAAGGAGCGTCTCGCCGAGCGACTCGTGACCGAGGCGCTGACGCTCGACGCCTTCCGCCAGCGCTGGATCGTGCCGCCGCAGCGCGAGTCGCTGCTCGCCCACCTGCCCGACGCCGGCCGCTCGCCGATCATCGTGCAGGCCGTCGAGCACATGGCCGAGTACGACCTCTACGACGTGCTCGCCGAGCTCGGCTACGGCCTCGCCCCGCGCACCCGAGCCGAGCGCGCCGAGGCGTTTACCTACAAGCACGCGGCCTGGCTCGCCGGGCTGCCGGCGAGGACCGCCGCCACCATGCGCGCCCTGGCCCTGCAGTTTGCCCATGACGGCACCAAAGGACTGGAGAGCCCGCAGATCTTCCGGGTGCCCGCCGTCGTGCGCGCCGGCGGGCTCGGGGCGCTGTCAGCGCTCGGCGACCCCGCTGCTGTGCTGCTCGACACCAAGGCGCGGATGTTCGCGGCGTGAGCGCGGCTGCCAGAAGGCTGGGTGCTGCTACCGTCACCCTCGGCGAGGTCCTCACTCCCCGCAATGAGATCGTCCACCCCCGTGACAATCCGACTGGCCCCGACGTCTTTGTTGGCCTCGAGCACATCGAGCCTGGAACCGGACGGCGGCTTGGCAGCGAGCCGATGGAGAAGTCGACCATGACCGGTCGCAAGGCCCGCTTCAAGGCAGGCGATATCGTCTACGGGTATCTGCGCCCCTACCTCAACAAGGTGTGGCTAGCCGACTTCGACGGGCTCTGTTCGGTCGACCCAGTACGTCTACCGCGTGGATGAGCGCAGAGCCGACGTCGAGTTCATCGCCTGGTTCATGAGGAGCCCTCTGTTCCTCAGCCGTGCCCCCGTCGACTCGGGGCCTGGACAGCTTCCCCGCATCAGACTCGACGAGATTGCGCGCGTTCCACTTGACCTCCCACGGCTTCCCGAGCAGAAGCGAGTCGCCGCATCGTTACGTGAGCAGCTGGATGCGGCAGCGCGCATGCGTGCCGCCATGGATGCCGAGGCGGAGTTGCTCCGTGGTCTGGCGACGACGACGCTCGAAGGTCTCTTGGCCAGACTCTGTCGGTCCGGATCCGCTCCGCGGAGATGTGGCGATGTCGCCACGGTGACGGGCGGAATTCAGAAGTCTCCGGCTCGGGCTCCCCAGTTGTTCCATCGGCCGTTTCTCACTGTGCGCAACGTCATGCGCGGGTATCTGGACCTGTCCGACGTCGAGCGCATGGAAGTGACGCCCGCCGAACTTGATCGCCTCCGGCTTCACTCAGGCGACCTGCTCGTAGTGGAGGGCAACGGAAGTCGCGACCAGATTGGCCGCAATGCGCTGTTCCGCGGTGAGATCGACGAGTGCGTCCATCAGAACCACGTTATCCGCGTTCGCCCACGCCGCGACCTCCTGAACCCCGAGTACCTGAGTCTCTATCTGAACAGTCGCCAAGGCATGGAGCAGATGCTTCAACGGGCGATGACAACGACCGGCCTGCACACGCTCAGTGTCAGGAAGATCGAATCGCTCGAGATTCCCGTCCCGACGCTTTCACAGCAAGACGCCGCTGTCGAGTCATGGGCGGCCTTGGCGCGTCAACTTGATGCCACTTCGCGGGCTGCGGGTCGAGGAGCATCTGGGATCGACTGCCTACCGGCGGCCATCCTGCGAGCTGCATTCTCACCCTCTTTTGGTTGACTGTTGGAGGACCCAGCGCCGAAGGAACTAACGCGCTCACTCCCGGGCTGTAGCGGGCTGGACCGAGCGAGACTGGAGGCAACATGCCGCGCTATTTGCTGACGGTGCACAAGACCTACTACGAGAAGGGGTTCCTCAACGTCGGTATGGGCTTCGATCGGCACGTCCGACCAACGAGCGGGCCGGTCCGCCTGCAACTCGGGCGCGAAGGCGACGAGATCGACGGAAGGGTCGATCGGCAGGCCAATCAGAACGGGACACCCAGGATTCATGGCGGAGCTGCTCTGACTCGCTGGTTTCAGTCCCACATTCGGCAGGGCGAGAAGGTTGCTGTCGATTTCCCTGACATGGAACACGTCGCCATTCACAGTGGGGAGGAGTGAGTATGGCTGAGATCTCCCTCGCATTCGACAAGATCCGCTGGTTGTATGCCGAGCGCGATCCGAAGGCGCTCGCGGAAGCTCGAGACACGCATCGCCGCTCGCGGGCGCGCCGGGAGGACGCTCACCTATTCGGAACTCGTCGAAGGCGTCCCGTTCGATCTCCCCAACCTGAAGGAGTCGCCTCGCTTCATCGACGTCGCCGACTGGCGGGACTTGGACCGCTCGATCGTCGGCGACTTCCTCGGCCACATCAGTCAGCGCAGCTACGACAAGGGCGAGTTCTTCGCAAGCGCCATCGTAGTGAGCGCCAACGATGGCACGCCGGGCGACGGCTTCTACCAGTTGTTGAAGGACTTGGGCCTCGTGGCCTCAAAGCGGGACGACTACGCGGTGGCGCTCTGGGTCGATCACGTCAAAAAGGCCCACGCGTGGTACAGAACGCACGGTTCCTAGTCGACAAGGTTGACGTTGGCACCGCTCCGTGGTGGCGCGCGATTTGCAGGGTAGAATCGGTCACCGGTCGAACTGAGGAGGCATGACGGTCAGACCATCCACGATCCCGCTGTATTCGCTGAGCGATGTCTCGCGGTACGCTCGTGCCCAGGCACAGCTCGTCCATCGCCTCTACCTGGGGTACCGCGACGACGAGACCGAACGGCCCCCGCTGCTGCGCAGCTCGGTCGATCCGCGCAAGCCGGCCCCGTTCTCATTCGACGACCTCATCGAAACGGCCGTCGTCGCTGAGCTGCGGTCCAACGGTGTGTCCCTCCAGGCAATACGTGCGGCGCACCGCGTAGCCACGGGTGAGGAGCCCGACCACCCCTTCGCCAGGCGCGGCATCATGATCGCCGGCAACGAGGTCTTCATGCGGACGAGCGAGGTGTCCGCCGACGGCTCGGAGCAGTTGGCGTCGCTTACCAAGGGCGGACAGCGCGCTCTCGAGAAGGTCCTGGGGGAGTATCTGCACCAAATCGACTGGCAGGACAAGTGGCCGGTCGAGTGGCGGCCAAAAGGCGGCGTCGTGCGTCAGAACCCCGAGGTCGAGTTCGGTCTGCCCCAGGTGCGCGGCGTGCGCACCGAGATCATTCGTGGACGCTTCGAGGCTGATGAGCGCATCGGCGTCATCGCAGACGACTTCGGCTTGACCGTCGACGATGTCGAGAACGCCCTCAGATACGAGCTCTGGCTGAGGCCCGCGGCCTAGTCTTCTTCTGCGACCGGAACCTCGGTCACAGGGTGCCCGCCGCTCTGCGTGCTGCCGGCTGGGTCATCGAGGTGCACGACGACCACTTCGAACAGACCACGAAGGACGTCGAGCTGCTGCCCTCCGTGGCCTCGCGCGGCTGGGTGTTCCTTACGCAAGACGCTCGGATCCGCTACCGCACAAGAGAAGCCGAGGCGCTGCGCAAGGCCGGCCTGAAGGCGTTTGTGGTCGCCTCCGGCAACCTGACGGCGGAACAAACGGCGGCCATTCTGGCAAAGGCGCGGAAGCGCATCGAGCGCGCGGCCGAGTCGGAGACCGCGCCATTCATCTATCGCGTCGCGAAGGACGGGTCGATCAAGAGAGTGGAGTGACGTGCGGCCACAACGTCGGCCGGCTTTGAAAGAATCAGGGCCGATATTTTCCAAAGCTCCGCTGACTTTGAAAATGGCGACCCCTTCGGCCGGGGTCACGCCGCGGTGTCCGGGCTCCCTCAACCCGATAGACTGCGACCATGGCAGTCAACGGCAAGAAGCTCGCCACCCAGCAGTCGGTCAACACCGCCGTCAAACAGATCTGCGACATCATGCGGCGCTCCAACTGCGCCGGCGCGTTGCAGTACGTGCCCGAGCTCACCTGGATCCTCTTCCTGCGCATCCTCGACGAGCGCGAAGAGCAAGAGGCGGCAGAGTCGGCGGCGGTCGGCGTCGAGTTCAAGGCGTCGCTGGCTCCGCCCTATCGCTGGCGCGACTGGGCGGCGCCGGGCGGACCGAAGCGGACGGAGCTCCAGGAGGGCGGCACCCTGGGCGCGATGTTCGACTTCGTCCACACCGAGCTGCTGCCACACCTGCGCGCGCTCGGTGAGCAGCCGCACGCGACGTCGCGCCAAAAGGTCATCAGCCAGATCATGAGCTCGGTGGAGCGCACGCGCATCGATACCGAACGCAACTTCCTCGACGTGATCGACCGCGTGCACGACATCGACGGCCAGTCGGTCGACACGACCCACGTGTTCACCCTGTCGCAGATCTACGAGGGCCTGCTGCTCAAGATGGGCGAGAAGGGCAACGACGGTGGGCAGTTCTTCACGCCGCGCGAGATCATTCGGGCGATGGTGCGCGTGGTCGACCCGCGCCTCGGCGAGACCGTCTACGACCCGGGCTGCGGCACCGGCGGCTTTCTGGCGCAGTCGTTTGAGCACATGGCCGGGGTCGCCAACGTCAACCTCGACTCGGGCGGCCAGTTCGAGACCCTGCAGCGGCGTACCTTCTACGGCCGCGAGAAGGACAACGCCATTTACCCCATCGCGCTCGCCAACCTTGTGCTGCACGGCATCGACGCGCCCCACATCTGGCACGGCAACACGCTCACCCAGACGGCTGCCTACGACGGCCTCTTCACCGGCGCGCCGCAGCTCTACGACGTCATCCTCATGAACCCGCCTTTTGGCGGCAAGGAGGGCAAAGACGCCCAGACGCGCTTCGCCTACAAGACCGGAGCCACTCAGGTGCTCTTCTTGCAGCACGTGATCGACAGCCTGCGCCCCGCAAAAAGCGACAGACCGGGCGGGCGCTGCGGCCTGGTCATCGACGAGGGAGTACTGTTTCGCACCAACGAGACCGCCTTCGTGCAGACCAAGCGCAAGCTGCTCGACGACTGCGATCTGTGGTGCATTGTCAGCATGCCGCCCGGCGTGTTCTCGCAGGCCGGCGCCGGCGTGAAGACCAACCTCCTGTTCTTCAACAAGGGCCGCCCGACGGAGCGCATCTGGTACTACGACCTCAGCGACTTGAAGGTGGGCAAGAAGACGGCGTTCACGCTGGCGCGCATGGGCGACTTCTTCGAGCTGGTCGGCGACGGCCGCGCCGGTGGAGCGGTCGAGCGGCCCGACTCGGAGCGTTCGTGGACCGTGTCGCGCGACGAGATCGAGGCGCGCGGCTACGACCTCAAGGCGGTCAACCCGCATCGCGTCGTCGACGAAGACACCCGCACGCCCGAAGAGTTGCTCGACGAGATCGCAGCTCAGCAGCGCATCATCGCCGAGGCGATGGCCGAGCTCCGCGAGAGCCTGAGGGGCGGTACGGCCCAAGGGCCCCAGGAGGCCTGACCGCATGCTCGTGCTGCGCTGCACGCAGAAACTTCTCTCGCGGTTGGGTCCGCCGGTCGACGACCCACCGCCCTCAACGACCGCCCTGGGCGACTGGTACGCGCGGCCGCTCAACATCGGTCACCAACGACTCGTGCTGCTCATGAGCGAGCGGTCGCGCCTGCCGGTGCTCATGCCCGCGCGCGACCTCAAACGGCTCCCGGAGACCTTTTCCAAGGCGCTTGCCGCCGTGCTCATCGAGCTCGACGTGCCGGCCACCCACCTCGTGCCCGAGCTCGACGCCGCCGCCGACGTCGTGGTCGCAAAGACGAACAGCCGGTCGCACCTGGGGTCGCTGAACGAGTTCGCGCAGATGCTAATGTGGCGGCGCGAACCGCTGGTCGATCTGCTCGGCGAATCAAGTCGAGCTGAGCCGCACACCCGTCGGTCCGCTCGGTCCGGGCTGGCCCGACGAGGTCACCCTGCGGCTGCTCGGCGGCGAGAAGCACTTCCGGGGGCGATAGCGGGACCTCGAACGAGTCGAGCGGACCCGGGGGCTCTCGCGGTGCGCGGACCCCAGCGCGACTTCGGGTCTACTCGCGCCCCAGGGTCTGCAGGCTTAGTCGCGCCCCAGGGTCTGCAGGGCGTCGATGGCCGCCGCTGTGCTGCCGAGCACGGCTTGGGCGGCGCCCTCGACGCGGGCGCTCATCTGCTCGATGAAGTAGCGCGCGACGAGCAGCTTGCGGGCGTCGCGCTGGGCGGCGCGCAGCAGCAGGTAGGCGCAGATCAGGTCGATCGCGGTGTCGACCATGCGGCGGCCGTGAAAGTCGCGGAAGGCGGCGTCGTCCAAAGCGCGCACGTGGGCCACCGCGGCGCTCCAGCGCCCGACGGCGGCGCGCACGGCGCCGAGCAGCTCGGGGGTGGCCGCGTAGTCGAGCGCGTCGTAGTCGGCGAGGCGCGCGGCGAGGGTGCCCGACAGCACGCCGCCCAGGGCGGCCACGACCTGGAGCTGCGTCGTGCCCTCGTAGATGTTGGTGATGCGGGCGTCGCGGGCGTGGCGCTCGACGGCGAAGTCGCGCATGTAGCCCGAGCCGCCGTGGATCTGCAGCGACTCGTAGGCCACGCGGTTGGCCATCTCGGTCGAGCAGGCCTTGGCGAGCGGCGTGAACAGCGCGGCGAGGCGCGTGAAGGTCTTGAGCTCGGCGCGCAGCGTCTTCACCTCGTCGTCTGCAGCAGCCAGACGGGCGCCCGACTGCACCTGCTCGATGCGGCGCTCGAGTCCCTCTTTTTCGTCGACGATCATGGCCGTCTCGTAGAGCAGCGCGCGCGAGGCTTCGAGCGACACCTTCATGTCGGCCAGCATGGCCGACACGGCCGTGAGGTTGCGGATGGGCCCGCCGAACTGCACGCGTTCGTCGGCGTACTTGGAGGCGGCCCGGTAGGCGGCCTCGGCGATGCCCTGCGCCTGGGCGGCGATGGCTATGCGGGCGCCGTTCATGAGGCTCATGACGTAGGTCGTCAGGCCGCGCCGGCGTTCGCCTATGAGGAGCGCCGGCGCGTCTGTGAACTGCAGCTCGCAGGTGGGTGAGCCGTGGATGCCGAGCTTGTCTTCGAGGCGGCGGATCTTCATGTGCTCGTCGCGTTCGTAGAGGAACAGCGACAGGCCACGGGCGTCGGTGGTGCCCTCTTCGGAGCGCGCCAGCACGAGGGCGACGGCGCCACAGCCGTTGGTGATGAAGCGCTTCACGCCCGACAGGCGCCAGACGCCGTCGTCGCCCAGGGCGGCCTTGAGCTGCACGTTCTGCAGGTCGCTGCCGGCCTCTGGCTCGGTGAGCGCCATGGAGCCCGTGACCTCGCCCGACGCGAAGCGCGGCAGGTAGGCCTGCTTGAGCTCGTCGGTGGCGAACTTGTTGACGGTCTCGGCGATGTCCTGCAGGCCGAAGACGTTCATGAGCGCTGGGTCGGCGCGCGAGATCATCTCGACGATCATGACCGACACGGTGATGGGAAAGTTCAGCCCGCCGTAGCGGCGCGGCAGCGTGATGCCCATGAGGTCGGCCTGCGTGAGGCGGTCGAGCGCTTCTTGCATGCCGGGCGCGTAGCAGACCTCGCCGTCGACCAGGGTGGCGCCGGCGCGGTCGACCTCTTCGGCGCGCGGCGCCACAAACTCGCCGGCGATGTCGCCCACGATCTCGAGCGTGCGGCGGTACGAGTCGAGCGCGTCGTCGTGGTCGCTGGGGGCGTAGGCGAACTCGTGGGCCTGCTCGAAGTCGTCTTCGCGCAGCGCCACGATGCGCCGCAGGTCGAGCGCTTCGAGCTGGCGCTGCAGGTCGGGGTCGTCTGTATAGAAGTTGCTCACGCTGCTCCCGGTCGGGGCGCGTCGCCGCACGGACCCCAGGTCGTGGCCGTCGCCGTCATCGCTTCTCGCGATAGGCCGTGATGAGCCTTGGCACGACCTCGTGCAGGTCGCCGACGATGCCGTAGTGGGCCACGGCGAAGATCGGCGCGCCCGGGTCGGAGTTGATCGCCAGGATGCGGGCCGACTGGTCCATGCCGGCGCGGTGCTGGATAGAGCCCGAGATGCCGGCCGCGATGTAGAGCTTGGGGCGCACGGTGGTGCCCGTCTGGCCGACCTGGTGCTCGCGGCCGATCCAGCCGGCGTCGACGGCGGCGCGCGAGGCGCCCACCACGCCGCCCAGGGTGTTGGCCAGGTCGCGCAACAGGTCGAAGCCGGCGCGCGAGCCCACGCCCACGCCGCCCGCGACGATCACCCGGGCGCCCTTCAGGTCGACCGACTTCTCCTGCCGCGTGCGGCGCACGAGGGTGGTGGCGAAGTCGAGGTCGTCGAGGGCTATGGGCCCGCCGGCGGAGGTCGGCTTGCCGTTGCGGCCCGTGTGCGGGCCGGCGACGCGCTCGACGTTCAGTTCGACCACGTCACCGCTGCGGCTCGGGTCGGGCAGCGGCAGGCGGAACACGCCCTCGCGCACGGTCGCCATCTGGGGGCGGTGCTCGGGGCTCACGATGGTGGCCACGATGTTGCCCCCGAAGGCGGGCCTGATCTGGTAGAGCAGGTCGTGGTAGACGACACCCTTGGCTTCGTGGTCGCCGATGCGCAGGTCGGTGCAGTCGGCGGTCAGGCCGGTGCGCAGCGCCGAGGCCACGCGCGGCGCCAGGTCGCGGCCGGTGGTGGTCGCCCCGTAGAGCACGATCTGCGGCTGGAAGTGGCGCACGGCCTCGGTCACGACGCGCGTGTAGGGCTGCGCCAGGTACTCGCCCAGCAGGTCGTGCACGGCGAGGTAGACGGTGTCGGCGCCGGCGGCGACGAGCGCGGGCGCGAGCGCCCGCGCGGCCTCGTCGCCGGCCACCACGGCGCCCACGCGCGCGCCGAGCCGCGCGGCCAGCTCGCGGGCCTGGCCCAGCAGCTCGAGGCTGACCTCGGCGGCGCGCAGGCTGGCGCCCTCGGAAGAGCCGTTGCGCGTGAGCACGGCCTCGCCCTCGCCGCGCGTCGCGCCGCGCGTCGTCTCGACGAAGACCCAGACGTCGCCCAGAGCGCTAGCCAAGGATGTGCTCCTCGATCAGCTCGCGCACGAGGGCGCGCACGCCCTCGTCGGAGGGTTCGATCAGGCGCGCCTCGCCGGCGGCCAGCACCACGCTCTCGATCTTCTTGACGCGCGTCGGCGAGCCGCGCAGGCCGACCATCTCGCGCTCGGCTTCGATTGCGGCGGCGTCCCAGAGCACGATCCTGGCGCGGCACACGGGCCGGCCGTCGCCGCCGATCATGCAGACCTCGGCTTCGTCGGCGTCGGGGTCGAGGTAGCTGTCGTCGTAGCCGGGCATGGCCTCGGCGACCGCGTTCTTGTAGGTCATGACGAGCTTCACGCTGGGCGGGCGCGGCTCGCCTGCTTCGCCGGTGACGGTGAGCAGGGCGGGCAACGGGGCCTGCAGCGTCTCGGTGCCGTCTTCGATCGTGCGGGTCGCGGTGATCGAGCCGGGGTCGCCCGGCGGTGAGCCCGGGGGCACGATCGCATCGACGCGACTCACGCCGGTGATCTGCGGCAGGGCGAGCTTTTCGGCGATCTGCGGGCCGACCTGGGCCGTGTCGCCGTCGATGGCCTGGCGGCCGCAGAGCAGGAGGTCGGTCTCGCCCAGATGCTCGATCGCCCGCGCGAGCGCGTAGCTGGTAGCCAGCGTGTCGGCGCCGGCGAAGGCGCGGTCGGAGAGCAGCACGACCTCGTCGGCGCCGCGAAACAGCGACTCGCGCAGCACCTGGGCGGCCGAGGGCGGCCCCATGGTGAGCACGGTCACGCGGCCGCCGCAGCGCTCCCTGAGGCGCAGACCCAGTTCGAGGGCGTTGAGGTCTTCGGGATTGAAGATCGCCGGCAGCGCCGCGCGATTGACGGTGCCGTCGTCTTTCATGGCGTCGCCGGTCACGTTGGCGGTGTCAGGGACCTGCTTGACCAGGACGACGATGCGAAGGGCCTGTTCGGACAATGCTCCCTCAGACGTTCTCTCTATAACGGACCGAGCCGGTACGGTACCAGAAAGTGAGAGGCCCGCGAAATATGGCGCGTTTGACCTTGCCAGATGGCGACCCTAGCATGGGCGTCAGCCCGACCATGGACCCGCTCATCGCACAGCTCGCGCGCAAGCCGCGTCTGGTCGCTCCGACGCCGCGCCGCCGCCTGCGCGCGGGCGCGCCGTCCGCTCTGCTCGTCGTGCTGCTCGCCGTCGCTCTTGTCGCCGTCGTGGTCGCGACCGCCCGGTGGGCGCCCGCCGCGCGCGCCGCATCGGTGTCGTCGGCTGGCGCCGCGTCGTCGTCCACCGCGGTATCGACCGACGCCGCGGCGTCGGCGAGCGCTGCGCCCGACGCCGTGGTCGTCGCGCCGCGCAGCTACGCCGGCGCCGACCCGCTCATCGCCGCTCTCACGCACGCAGGCGCGCCCCCCGCGATCGTCTACTTGCCGCGCGCCGCCCTGGCGCGCGTCTCCGCCGCCGAGGCGGTGCGGCTGCGCGCCCTGGGTTACACCGTGTGGCGGGCACACGACGCCGCGCCCGCCGGCGCATCGGGCGCCGGCGCCGCGCTGGCCGCTTTGGACGCCGTCACCGCCGGTGCCGCGGCGGCCGGCGGGCACGCCGCCGACATTCCGGCCGACCTGCCCTCGCTCGCCGCCGACCTCAAGCTCTCGACGACCGCGCTCGCGAGCGCTGCCGCCAGCGCGACTCCGACGGGCCAGCCGGCCCAGGGACTGGTCGCGCCGGCCATCCTCGGGAGCTTCGCGACCGTGCAGACCGCGACCGCGCCTATGGCCTACGCCGCCGGCTCGGTGGCGGTCAGCATCATCTTCCCGCAGAGCACGGCGGCGGCGCCCAACCACAGTGAGAACTGGGAGAAGCCCGACCCCGACAAGCAGTACGACCAGCCCGACCCTGCCTACCCGAGCCTCACGGCGCGCCAGGGCTACATCGTCGCCGAGGTCTCAAAGGCGCTGCTCTGGTGGCAGGCAGAGGCGCCCACCGCCGCCCACCTCACCTTCGTCATTCCGGCGGCCGACGAGGCCGGAGCTCCGCAGGAGGTCAAGGTCGCGCGCGAGCCCATCACCATCGCCTCGAGCAACGACAAGGCGTGGCGCCACCCGATCATGGCGAAGCTGCTGAAGAGGGTGGTCGCCGCGGCCGACTCCCCTCCCCCTGAGCGCGCCTACGACAACGCCGTGCGCAAGGCCGACGGCACCGACTGGGCCTTCACGTTGTACGTCGTCGACAGCCTGAAAGACGCGAAGCTCAAGGACAAGACACCCGGCGAGTTCCCCGACGGCGCCTTCGCCTACACGTACTCCCTGTTCGGGCCGTACACGGTGACCACGTACGACAACGCCACCTACACGCCGGCCAATTTCGACGGCGTGCTCGCCCACGAGATCGGCCACGAGTTCGGCGCCCTCGACGAGTACGCAGCCCCCGCAGGCTACCCGAGCTGGGTAGCCTGTTCTCGGGCTACCTGTGGGTGAAGAACGGCAACGCCACTCAGGGCGGCACGAGCCACGACGTCTGCATCATGCGCGGCGGACTCGAGGGTCTGGCCGCCTACAAAGGAGAGACCTACGGGACAGACACGCCTGACGGCGGCATCTGCCCCTCGACCGCCGGCCAGATCGGCTGGCGCGTCACGCGCAACGGTCTGCCCGACGTCGTCGACACGACGCCGACGGTGACCCTCGCCAAACCGGCCCTCGACGGCAGCGGGGCGACGGTCTCGGGCGTTGTGGCCGAGCACCCCTGGGCGCCCGGCCACAACGCCAAGGGGCGCGCCTTCGCCACGGGCATCAGCATCTTCGTGCCGCACGACCTGCAGTACAGCGTCGACGGCGGCGCCTGGACCTCCGTGAACCCGACGGGCAGCGGCGCGAACCAGACCTTCAGCTTCGCCACCGGCGCGCTCGCGCCCGCCGCGGCGCCGGCCACCACGCGCCACGTCATCGCCGTGCAGGCGACGACCGGCACCACGGCCACGAGCACCGTGGTCGCCTGGACCTATCCCACGCCGGTCGTCCTCAGCCTGGCGAGCAACGCCGCCACGATCGCCTTTGGCGGCAAGGTCAAGCTCACCGTGCACGCCGCCGACGCCGACGCCCCCGTCTACGGCATCGGCTTCTTGCCGGGCGTCGTCGTCGGCCCGCAAGCGGGCGCCGCGGCGACGCAGCACGCCGTCACCACGGCGGCCGGCGGCAGCGCCGTGGTGACCGTCGCGCCGCGCTTCAGCACCACGTTTGCGGCGACGCTGCCGTCACCGCAGAAGCCGTTCGCGGCCTCGCCGGAGGCGACCCCCGCGACCGTCACCGTGGCCGTGCGCGCCCTGCTCGCGGCGCGCGCCGGCGCGCCCTCGCCGGCGCGCGTCATCCGCGTGACCGGCACGTTCCGGCCGCGGCGCGGCGGCGTGCCGCTCGTGCTGCAGCTGCGTAGCGCCGGCGCCTGGCAGACCGTCGCCCGGGGGCATACGACGGCGGCTTCGAGCTTCAGTCTGGCCTACTCGGCGGGCAAAGGCACCGTGGTGCTGCGCGTACGCTTCGCCGGCGACGCCGACAACGCCGCCGCCACGCGGGCGTTGCCGGCGATCGTCGTGCCCTGAAGCTCCGCCGGGGGCCCGGACGCCCGTCGCGCTCAGAGGCACGCGGCGAGCGGTAGCGTCCTGATGCGCCGCCGGGGTCTCCGCCCGTACCCGTGGGGTACAATCGTCCCATGACCGCACCCGTCCGCGTCCGCTTCGCCCCGTCTCCCACCGGCTACCTGCACCTGGGCGGCGCGCGCACCGCGTTGTACAACTACCTCTTCGCGCGCAAGCGCGGCGGCGACTTCGTGCTGCGCATCGAAGACACCGACCCGTCGCGCTCGACCGACGAGGCCATCGCCCAGATCCTGCGCTCCCTGCGCGAGATGCAGCTCGACTGGGACGAGGGCCCCGAGAAGCCTGGCCCGCACGCGCCCTACCGCCAGACCGAACGCCAGGCGATCTACCGCGAGCACATCGACAAGCTCGTGGCCTCGGGCCACCTCTACACCTGTTTTCACACCCCCGACGAGCTCGAAGCCGAGCGCCGCGCCGCCCAGGCCGACAAGCGCGCCTGGGTCTACGGCGGCGCCTGCCGCGACCTCAGCCCCGACGAGGTCGCCCGCCGCAAGGCCGCCGGCGAGCCCTGGACGCTGCGCTTCAAGGTGCGCCCCGGAGCGACCGTCTTCGACGACCTGCTGCGCGGCCCGGTCGAGGTGGCCAACGAGACCATCGGCGACTTCATCGTGCAGCGCTCCGACGGCACCATCATCTACAACCTGGCGGTCGTCGTCGACGACGTCACGATGGCCATCACGCCACGTCATCCGCGGCGACGACCACCTCTCCAACACGCCCAAGCAGATCCTGATCTACGAGGCGCTGGGCGCGCCGCTGCCGCAGTTCCTGCACATGCCGCTGCTCTTCGGCACCGACCGCAAGAAGCTCTCCAAGCGCCACGGCGCCACCAACCTAGAGCAGCTCACCGCCATGGGCTTTCTGGTCGAGGTCGTGCGCAACTACCTCTGTTTCCTGTCGACCGAGTTCGACGAGTCGATGATCACCTGGACCCTCGCCGACTTGGTCGAGCGCGTCGAAGTCGAGAAGCTGGGCACGAGCGCCAGCATCTTCGACCCCGAGAAGCTGCGCTGGATGAACGGCCGCTTCATCCGCTCCCTGGCGCCCGCCGACCTGGCGGCTCGCCTGCAGAACTACCTCGAGCGCATCGGTTTCTACGGCCAGCCGCCGGCGCTGCGGCTGCTCGCGGACCAGGGCGACGCGGCGCTCTCCGAGGCGGTCGAGCTGGGTGAGCTCGTGGCCATGCCGCCCGGCGACGAGCAGGAACGACTGACCGCGCTCATGGCGCCCTTCGTGCAGGAGAAGATGGAGGTGCTCGCCGATTTCGTGCGCATGGCCGGCTGGATCTTCACGCCGCTGGCGATCTCCGGCGAGGCCCGCGAGCGCCTGGCCGCGATTCCCGAGGCGCAGCGCATCCTCGCCGAGGCCGCCGTGTCGCTCGCCGGACTCGAGCGCTACGAGATCGAGCAGATCGAGGCCGCCGTGCGGGCCCTGCCCGAGTTGCTCGGGGTGAAGCCTAAGGCCGTCTTCGCGGCGCTGCGCCTGGGCATGAGCGGCCAGGCCGTCACGCCGGGGTTGTTCGAGTCGCTCTGGGCCCTCGGCCGCAACGAGGCGGCCGGCAGGCTGGCCGCGGCGGCCGCGCTGCTCTAGGCCGTCGATCGACTGCGTCGTCGCCGCTCAGACGTGCGTGACTTCGTTGCGTGCCTAGTCGCCATCCGGCGGGCGCGGATCGGCCGCGACGCTTGCGTCGCCGGCCGGCCGCGGCGGCTCCGCCGCGACACTCGTCTCCCCGGCCGGATGGCGCGGGTCGCCCTCAGAGCCGGTCCCGGCGCCGGGACTGCGCGGAATACCCACTCGCCCGCCGAACCCCAGCAGCGTGGCGCCCACCACCGCCAGCGAGAGCGCCCAGCCGGCCACCACGTCTGAGGGAAAGTGGTAGCCGAGGTAGACCCGCGACACACCGACCCCCACCGCCCAGACCACGCCTACCACGAGCGCGGGCACGCGCCAGCGTGTGGGCCACAGCACCACGACGAGCGACACCGCCAGGCCCGTCGCGCTCATCGTGTGGCCGCTCGGAAACGAGTAGCTGCCGAGCGGCTGGGGTATCACCTCGGGCCGCGCCCGGGCGAAGACGAGCTTCAAGATGCCGGCGGTCGACATGCTGAGGACCGTCGCCGTAGCGACGAAAGCAGCTTGCCGGTAGAGCCGGGCGTGCAACAGGAGCGCGAGCGCGCAGCCCAGCAGGACGAGCACCAGCCACAGCGCGCCGAGCGTGGTGTAGATGTCGACGAGCGTGCGCGCCGTGGCCTGCTGATGGCGCGCCGCGAGCTGCAGCAGCGAGATGTCCCAGGAGGGCGTGCCCCCCACGAACACGACGACGGCGACCGCCGCGAACACCGCGACCGGGACGACGACGAACAGGAGCAGCGTCGGCCAGAAGCGGCGCCCGGCGGCGGGCGGCGAGCTCACGGCGGACGGAGTCACGCCGGCGGCGTCACGGCGGCGCCGGTCAGCGCAGGCCGGCGATCAGGGCCGGAAGGTCGCCGAACCGAAAGGCGACCGCGTCGCCCGTGGAGACCTGCAGGTCGGACGAGTTGACCCCTACGAAGTGCACCGCGCGCAGCCCGGCTTCTTGGGCGCCGTCGATGTCGGTGCGCTGGATGTCGCCCACGTGGACCGCCTCGTGGGGCGCGATCCCGAGCTCGGCGAGGGGCGTGAGAAAGGCGCGGCGATCGGGCTTTGAGAAGCCGTGCTCGTCGGAAAAGAAGAACGCCGAGAAGTAGCGCTCGAGTCCGTGCAGGCCCAGCACCTGGCGCAGGACCCGCCCAGGAGTGAGAGCCGCGTCGCAGACCACCGCCAGGGCGTAGCGCTCGGCCAGCAACGGCAGCGTCTCGGGCACTCCGGCGACCGTCTGCGGCGGGCTCTCGAGAACGACCTCTTCGAGCATGGCGGTCACGCGCGCAACGGCCTCGCCGGGCAGCTTGACGTGCAGGGCGTGCAGCAGCACGCCGGCCGACTCGGCGGTCGTGGGCGTCCGCTTCTTCTTGTACCAGATCTTGTCGAAGTGGCGCCAGACGTCGTCGAAGCCGGCGGCGATCTGCGCCGGGTCGAGACGGTAGCCGTAGGGCGCCACGAGCTCGGCCAGCCTGACGGCGCGCAGCGTCTCGCGGCCGGGCAGGTGAAAGTCGTCCATGAGGGTGTTCCAGAAATCGAGTGTGACGGCGCGGATCATGGGCCAACGATACCCCACGCAGAGGGGCGGCTTGAACCGATTACCGTAGTACGCCGAGCTGCGGCCCGGCGGGGGCCTACGCGCAGTAGCGGCGGGCGGCGGCTTCGAGCACGCGCGCCACGAGCGCGACCGAGGCCACGTCGACCCACTCGGCGGCGGTATGCTCGCCGTCGCCGATGGGACCGAACTGGGCGCACGGTATGCCGGCTTCGGCGAAGATGCCCGAGTCGGCCCAGCCGATGTCGCCGCGCACGAGCGGCGGGTGACCGAGCTCGTCCGCGGCCGCGCCGGCGAGCGCCAGCACCACGGGGTCGTCGCGGTGCAGGGCGACGGGCTCGCGGCCCACGACCAGGCGGCTGCTGGCGGCAAAGCGCGGGTCGGCGCCGTGGGCGGCGGCGAGCAGCGCGTCGATCTCGGCGCACGATTGCGCCACCGTCTCGCCGGCGATGAGGCAGCGCTCGACGCCCAGGCGGCAGAGGGCGGGGTAGGCGGGCAGCTGCGTGCCGCCGGCGATGGTCGCGGCGTGGATGGAGCCGCGCCCGTACGAGGCGTGCGGCCGCGCGTCGAGCTCGCGGTCGAGCGCGGCGATGCCGGCCAGCGCGGGCCCCAGCAAGGCGATGGCGTCGACGCCCTTCTCGGGCTCGGCGCCGGCCGCTTCGACGCCGCGGCTCTCGAGCTCGAACCAGGTGAAGCCGCCGTGCTCGACCGTGACGTCCAAGTCGGTGCGCTCGGGCAGGATGGCCGCGGCGGGGTGGTAGCGCGGTCACCATATCTTCGGCCCCGAAGCTCTCCCACTCCTCGTCGGCGCAGCCGGCCACGAGCAGGTCGCCGCGCAGCGGCGACCTGCCGCCGGCCGCGCGGGCCTCGGCGGCGAGGCGCTCGGCGACGGTCACGGCGGCGGCGAGTCCGGCCTTCATGTCGTTGCTGCCGCGCCCGTAGAGACGTCCGTCGCGCAGCTGCGGGGTGAACATCTCGGGAGCGCCGCCGACCACGTCGAGGTGGCCCACCAGCATGAGGGTGGGCGCGTCGCGCCCGTCGTGGCCGGGCAGCGTGGCCACGAAGTTCGGCCGCCCGGGCCGCGGCTCCCAGACGTCGACGACGAGCCCGGCGGCGCTGAGGCGGCGGGCGAGGAAGCGCACGAGCGCTTCCTCGCCCGCCGCTCCGGGCACGAGGCCGGGGTTGGTCGAGTCGATCGCGACAAGGTCGCAGAGCAGTCTGATCAGGTCTTCGTCGGACGGTCGCACGCGGCAACTCCTGTGGCAGTCGTACCTTCGCCCCTATGCTAACGTTAGCATACCGGTCATGAGGGGCCGGGAGGGGTACGAAAGGAGCCTTCATGACCGAGATCTTCAGGCCGTGGCGTGGGCGCGCGCGCTACGCGGCATGCGGCGTGCTCGCCGTGGCCGCCTGCGCGCTGCTGCTGGCCGCGTGCGGCAGCTCGTCGGGCGCCGGCGCCACGAGCGGCGCCCAGACCACCACGCCGCAGCGCGGCGGCACCTTGGTCGTCGCCTTCCAGAACGAGCCCCAGACGCTCGACCCGGCGATCGACTTCGAGGGCAACGGCTGGGCCATCGAGCATGCCATCTTCGGCAACCTGCTGAACTACAGCACGGGCGCCGGCGCCGCCGGCACGACGATCGTCCCCGACATGGCTACCGTGGTGCCGACCGTGGCCAACGGCGGCATCACCAACGGCGGCAAGACCTACATCTTCCACATCAGGCCGGGCATCAAGTTCGCCCCTCCCGTGAACCGCGAGGTCACCGCCGCCGACTTCGTCTACAGCTTCCAGCGCATGATGAGCCTGCCCACGGCGCCGGCCAAGGGCTACTACACCGGCATCGTCGGCCTGCAGGCCTTCCTGAACGGCAAGGCCAAGACGATCGCCGGCTACAAGGCGACCGGCACGTACACGCTCGAGGTCGACCTGCAAAAGCCGATCGCCACCTTCCTGAACATCATGGAGATGCCCTTCAGCGCGCCGGTGGCCAAGGAGTGGGTCGCCAAGTGGGGCAAGCAGGTGGGGCGGCACCCGCTGGGCACCGGCCCCTACGTCGCCGACCACTGGACGCCCAGCCAGGACCTGCTGCTCAAGCGCAACACCAACTATACGGGCACCACGGCGGGCTACCTCGACGCTATCGACTTTCAGTTCTCGATCACGCCGACGACCGCCGTGCTCAAGGTGCAGAGCGGCGATGCCGACCTGCTCGGCAACTACATCCCCCCTGCCAGTTACCCGAGCCTGACCGTCAACCCGACGTGGAAGAGCCAGGTGGTGGCTGAACCCGCCATCGCGCTCGACTACCTGTTCTTCAACGACACGGTCAAGCCGTTCGACAACGTGGCCGTGCGCCAGGCGCTGTCGTGGGCCATCGACCGCGCCAAGATCGTCAAGCTGCTGTCGGGCACCGGTCTGCCGCTCAACCAGATCTACCCGGCCGGCCTGCCCGGCCACGTCGACGGCGCGGCCGGCGACTTCTACGGCTACAACCCAGCCAAGGCCAAGCAGATGCTGGCCGCAGCGGGCTTCCCCAACGGCTTCACGACGACGCTGTACTCGCACAACGTCGCGCCCTGGCCGACGGTGATCCAGTCGATCCAGTACGACCTCTCGCAGATCGGCGTCAAGGCGAACATCAAGCTGCTCGACGAGCCGTCGTACTGGACGCTGATCGGCAAGAAGGGCGCCGTCGGCATCGGGCTGAACGACTGGTGGATGGACTACCCCGACCCGTTCGACTACGTCATCAGCCTGTTCAGCAAGAGCTCGGCGATCGACGAGGGCACCAACCCGAGCTTCTGGTGGGACCCCAAGGTCGAGACCGCGTTGGTGAACGCCCAGGTCATGACCGACCCAGCCGCGCGCCTCGTGAAGTTCCAGCAGATGCAGGCCTACATCATGAGTCAGGCGCCGGGCTTGCCGCTGTACCAGGAAACGGTCACCACGCTGCACTCCAAGCGCACCGGCGGCATCTACCTGCACCCGGTGTGGATCTTCGATTTCGAGCACTACTGGATCAACAAGTAGCGCGACCGACGGCCCGCGGCGCGCGAGCCGACGGTCAAAAGACAAAGAAGAGACGCGAAGGGCGGCCCGCCGGGCCGCCCTTCGCGTCTCGGAGCGCAGGTGCGCGGTGCGCTACAACGTCCTCGTGATCTTGTGCAGGCCGCGCGGCTTGTCGGGGTCGAGGCCGCGGGCCGCGGCCAGGTGCGCCGCCAGCAACTGCGCGGGCACGATCGCGGCCAGCGGCGAGAGCGCTTCGGGCACCTCGCGGAGCAGCACGAGGCGGCGCGCGCCCGGCGCGGCCGTGACGGCGCCGCCGGCGGTGCGGGCGGCCTGCGGCCGCCCGCCGTTCTCCACGACGACCGGTTCGGCGCCGCGCGCCAGCAGGTCGTCTTCGAGTGTCCGCATGGCGGCGAGCGCCGGGCCGGGCAGGGCGAACAGCAGCGCCGGGTAGCCCGGCTCGACCATGGCGATGGGGCCGTGCATGAGGTCGGCGGCCGAGTAGGGCATGGCGGCGATGTACGAGGTCTCTTTGAACTTGAGCGCGGCCTCGAGCGCCGTGGCGAAGTTGTAGCCGCGGGCGGCCACCAGCAGGCGCTCGCTGAAGCGCAGCCACTGGGCGATCTCGGCGATCTCGGCATCGAGCGACAGCGCGGCTCGCATGGCGTCGGGCACGTCGTCGCGCAGCGCACCGAGCAGCGCCGCGTTGTCGCACCAGGTCGCCCAGAACAGGGCGAGCACTGCGAGCTGGCTGGTGAAGGTCTTTGTCGCGGCCACCGCGCGTTCGTGGCCGGCGTGGGTGGCGAGCACGGTGTCGGCCTGGCGCGCCAGCAGGCTGTCGTCGTCGTTGGTGATAGCGATCGTGAAAGCGCCCGCGCGGCGCGCGTGGGCGACATACTCGGCCACGTCGGGCGTCTCGCCGCTCTGGCTGATGCCTATCACCAGGCAGTCGCGCAGGTCGAGGGGCGTGTCGTAGACGGTGGCCGAGCTGGGCACGGCGAGGCCGGCCGGCAGCCCCGCGTGGATGGTGGCGAGGTACTTGCCGTAGACGGCGGCGTTGTCGCTGGTGCCGCGCGCCGCGTAGAGCACGAAGCGCGCCCCGGCCGCCCGCGCCGCGGCCACCGCGTGGCGGTAAGGCGTCAGGTCGGCGGCCAGGCGGGCCACGATGTCGGGCTGTTCGAAGATCTCGTCGCGCATGAAGGGCATCGGCTTCTCGCTTTCGCCGCCGGTATCGGTGCCGTGAGCGCTCGCGCCGCCGGGGCCGTTCGCGCCGACCGACCGTCGCCTGACGTGCCGTGCGCCGCGCCGGCCGTCATCGCTTGTCGGTCGGTACGCAACTGGCTAGGATGTGCGTCACACTGAGCATACAGAGTATACCAAGTGGGTGCGCCGACGAGTCGTTGGCGCGCTCGCCGGCGAACGGTCAGGAGCAGATGCCCATGGACTTTCCAGCGCGCTACGAAGAACGCATGCCGCGGTCGCGCGAGCTGTTCGAACGGGCGCGGCGCATCGTGCCCGCCGGCGCCGGCAGCAGCGCCCGCACCTTCAAATTCGGCTGGACGCCCTACCCGCCGTTCATCGCCCAGGGCCAAGGCGCGCGCATGACCGACGTCGACGGCCACGAATACCTCGACTACCTGCTCGGCCTCGGGCCCATGATCCTGGGCCATCGTCACCCGGCGGTCACCAAGGCCGTGCAAGACGCGGTCGCCGAGCTGGGCACCTGCTTCGGCGTGCCCTACGAGCTCGAGATCGAGGCCGCCCAGAAGGTCGTCGACGCCGTGCCCAGCCTCGAGATGGTGCGCTTCACCAACTCGGGCAGCGAGGCCGTGGGCACCGCGGTGCGCCTGGCGCGCGCCGTCACCGGCCGCCGCCTGCTGGTGCGCTTCGAGGGCCACTATCACGGCTGGCAGGACGTCGTGTACTGGAGCAACCACGTCGACCCCGCCGAAGCCGGCCCGGCCGACCACCCGCGCCCGGTGGCCTCGGGCCCCGGCGTGCCGCAGGAGCTGGCCGACACGCTCGTCGTGCTCTCGTGGAACGACCTCGACGGCTTTCAGCGCCTCATGGACGAGCGCGGCGACGAGATCGCCGCGGTCATCACCGAGCCGGCCATGTTCAACACCGGCTGCATCCTGCCGCGACCGGGCTACCTCGAGCTGCTGCGCGCCGAGACCACCAAACACGGCGCCATCCTCATCTTCGACGAGGTCATCACCGGTTTTCGCTTCAGCCGGGGCGGCGCCCAGGAGTGGTACGGCGTCATGCCCGACCTGACGACCATGGCCAAGGGTCTGGGCGGCGGGTTCCCGGTGGCCGCCATCGGCGGCACGCGCGCAGTCATGGGCATGATCGACGACGGCCGCTACTCGCACTCGGGTACCTACAACGCCAACGTGGTGCAGTGCGCCGCGGTGTCGGCCACCATGGACGTGCTGGCCGAGCCCGGGCTCTACGAGCGCCAGCGCGCCGTCGGCGACCGCCTGGCGCAGGGCCTGCGCGACCTGGCCGGCCAACACGGCATCCCCGTGCAGGTCGAGGGTCTGGGCACCGTCTTTCAGCTCTGGTTCAGCGAGCGCCCCATCCACGACTGGCGCGAGGCCCGCGCCAACGCCGACGAGGCGCGCTTCACGCGCTGGTGGCAGGAGATGCTGCTGCGCGGCGTGATCTTCCACCCCAGCCAGTTCGAGAACCTCTTCGTCAGCCTGGTGCACACCAACGCCGACATCGACCAGACCCTCACCGCCGCCGCCGAGGTCTTCCCCATACTCGCCGCCGAGAGCGGCGCCAGGTAAGGGCGGCGCAGATGGCGGGCTCGCCTGGGGAGCGGCCTGAACGACGGCCGGCGCGTCGCAAGGCGCCGGCGCGGCCGGCGGAGGTCGCGAGAGCGACCGCGAGGCAGCCGGCACGACCGGCGCCGTCGGCGAGCGCGGCGCCCCGGCGCCTGCGCTACGAAGACGTCATGGCCAGGGTCGAGCGCCTGATCGCCGACGAACGGCTGGGCCCGGGCGACCTGCTGCCCAGTCGTGCCGAGCTCGCCGCGAGCGCCGGCGTGAGCCTGATCACGGTGCGCCGCGCGCTCGCCGAGCTCGAACAGCAGGGCCGCGTGCACAGCCATCAGGGCGTCGGCACGTTCGTGGCGCGACCGCGCCTGGTGAGCGAACCGGCGCGCGCCGGCGGGCTGCTCGGCACGCTGGCCGAGGAGCACGGCGCCCACGAGATCACGACCCGCGTGCTCGCCGTGCTGCGCGGGCTGCCGTCGCCCACGCTCGCCCACGCGCTGCAGCTCGGCGCCGGCGACGAGGTCTGGCAGGTGCGGCGCCTGCGCGTCATCGACGGCCGCCCCATGATCGCCGAGCAGGCCGTCATTCCCGTGAACCTGGCGCCCGGCCTCGACGCGCGTACCGCCGAGGTCGCCGATTCGCTGTACCGCCTGCTCGCCCGCCGCTATGGGCTCGACGACGACTACGAGGAGCAGTTCCTCGAGGTCGTCGCCCCGAGCGCCGACGAACGTCGGCTCCTCGAGCTCGGGCGCGGCGACCAGGTCGTGCGCCTGCGCGGCGTGAGCTTCGACAAGCGCAGCCGCCCCTTCGACTGCTTTCAGCAGGTCTACCCGGCCGCCGAGATCGTCTTCTCGATCTCGGGCCAGACCGCCCGCCACGTGTTCCGCGGCACCGACGTGCGCGACTGGAGCGTCGCGCCGGTCGGGGCTGCGTCCGCCAAACCGGCCCGCGTCGCGGCCCAGGCTAAACCGGCGCGCGCCACCAGCCAGGCCAAGTCGGCCCGCACCGATCCCGCCAAGCGCACTCGTCCCCGCAGGTCCCTGAAAGGGGGAGGCAATGTCTGATGTGACGATCAAGCCACCGAGCCCGCAGGCCACAGGAGAAGGCGCCGCCGGCAGCGGGGGGGCCTCAAGGCCGGCGCCCTCCGCATAGGCGATGTAGTGATCATGGCCCTGGCGAGCTCGGGGCCGACGCAGAGCATCGCCGTCGGCATCGTCGGCCTCATGATCGCCGTGTACTACCACACCTTCATGGCGATCCTCATCTGCTTCATCCCCATGATCGGCATCGCCATCGGCTATCAGCGCCTGAACGCCTGGCAGCCCAGCGCCGGCGCCACGTACTCCTGGGTCGGGCGCGCGATCAACCCGCACGCCGGCTTCTTCGCCGGCTGGATCATGCTCATGTACTACACGGTGGGCACGGTCAGTCTGACCGTTCCCCTGGGCTCCTACTTCTTGAGCTTCTTCTCGAACAGCGCCGCCAACAACAAGTACTGGGTGGTCCTTGTCGGCAGCGCCTTCGACATCCTTGTGCTCATCGTCGCCGCCCTCGGCATCAAGCTCTCGGCACGCTTCAACTGGGCCTGGGCGATCTTCGAGTACACGCTGATGATCGGCTTCGCCGTGGCGGCGATCATCATGATCTACTCCACCGGCCTGTCCGGCTCGGTGCACACCGTGAGCTCGCTCTTCACGCTGCCCAAGACAGGCCTCGTCGGCGGTATCCTCATCGCCATCTTCCTGTACTCGGGCTGGGACACCGCTGCCTATGTGGGTGAGGAGGCAAAGGGCAAGCAGGCCGGACCGGCCGCCATCCTGTCCGTCGTCATCCTCTTCTTCATCTACTCGTTCGTGATCTTCGCCTTCCAGGGCGTCGCCCCGTTCGGCACGATGGTCAACAACCAGGCCAACATCCTGGCCTTCGTGGGCGATAAGATCGGCGGCGGTTTCTGGAAGAACGTGATGATCGTGGCGGTGCTAGGCGGCACGCTGGCCAGCCTGCAGGCCGCGATCGTCAGCTCGGGGCGCATCTCGTTCGCCATGGGTCGCGACCGCGTGTTCCCGAAGTTCTTCGACAGCATCCATAAGCGCTATCGGACCCCGTGGAACGCCACGATCCTGCTCGGTCTTCTCAACGTCGTCTTTCTGGCCGCCGTCATGCTGCTCTCAGGCACGGTCGGCAAGGCCCTCATCAACATCGTCAACACTCTCGGGCTGATGGCGGCGACCTTCTACTTTCTCACCGCGAGCACGGCCGTCTGGTACTACCGCAGGGCGATCGCGCGGAGTGTCGGCAACTTCGTGCTCGGCGGCATCCTGCCGGGCTTCGGCGCCGCCTTCATGCTCTTCGTGATCGTCTACGAGCTGGCGACCCACGCGCTGTCCGGCGCCGAGATCGGGCTCGGGTTCGGGCTGGCGCTCGCCGGCATCCCGCTGTCGTTCATCGCCAAAGGCGTCGGCCACGCCAAGTTCTACTCTGACCCGACCACGAGCTTCGGCGACAAGGTCGAGGCTGCCTTCGACAACCCCGAGCCGCCGAGCGAGGGCTTCGGCCTGTGACCGACACTCCCCTGTACATAGGGCTCGACCTCGGTACCTCGAGCCTGAAAGCGGTGGCGGTGGGCGCGGGCGGCGAGATCGCCGCCCGCGCCCACGCCGGCTACCCGACCGCGCGCCCCGAAACCGGCGCCGCCGAGCAGTCGCCCGCCGACTGGTGGCTGGCGGTCGAGGCGGTCGTGGGTGAGCTGCGCGCCGGCGGCGCGCCGCCCGAACGTTGGGCGGCCATAGGTCTGTCGGGCATGATCCCCACGCTGGTGGTCGCCGACGGCGACGGCGCCCCGGTCGCCCCGGCGATCACCTGGGAGGACGGGCGCGCCGAGCCCGAAGGCGAGGCCCTGCGCGGCCGCCTCGACGGCGAGCGCCTGTACGCGCGCACCGGCCAATGGATCGACGGCCGATACCTGCTGCCCATGTACCAGCGCCTGGCGCACGCGGCGCCCGAGGCGGCGCGCCGCGCGCGCCGCCTGCTCGGCGCCAAGGACTGGCTGTTCCACCGCCTGGCCGGCGAGTTCGCCACCGACCCGAGCACCGCCAGCGGCTTCGGCTGCTACGGGCTCGAGGAGGGCGCGTGGCTCGACGACGTCGTGGCCGCCGCGGGGGCGCTGCCGGCCCTGCCCGCGGTGCTGCCCTCGACGGCGACCCGGCCCCTGACGGCCGCCGCGGCGGCGCGCCTTGGCCTGCCCGCCGGTCTGCCTGTGTGCCTGGGCGGCGCCGACTCGGTGCTGGGCTGCCTTGGCCTGGGGGTCACGCACCCCGGCGACGTCGCCTGCGTGGCCGGCACGAGCACCGTCTACCTGGGCATCGCCGATCGTCTCGTGATCGATCCCGGACATCGCTACCTGATCACACCGCTCGCCGGTATCGACGGCTGGGGCTTCGAGATGGACCTGCTCACCACGGGCAGCGCTTTTCGCTGGCTGGCGGGCCTGCTGCGCGAGGCCGGTGGCGACGAGGCGGCGCTGATGGCGCTCGCTGCAGGCGTCGGGCCGGGCTCCGGCGGCATCTCGTTTCTGCCGTATCTGGCGCCCGGCGAGCAGGGCGCCCTGTGGGACCCCACGGTCTCGGGCACGATCTTTGGCCTTACCCTGGGCCACGGCGCCGCCGACGTGGCGCGGGCGCTGGTCGACGGCGTCGTGATCGAATCGCGCCGCTGCCTGGCCGTGCTCGACCAGGCTGGGCTGCCGCACGGCACGGTGCGCGTGGCCGGCGGCAGCGGGGCCGACCCCGCGTTCCGCCGGCAGCTCGCCGACGCCGCGCGACGCCACGTGGTCTACGCCGCCGACGGCGAGACCGGCCATTCGGCGATCGGCGCGGCGGCGCTGGCGGCCATGGCCGTCGGCCACGGCCGCATGCCCGCCGCCGCGCCCGCGGCCCTCGACACCCTCGCGCCCCGCGAAGACCGGTCGCTCGTCTGGGATGCGCTCTGGGAGCGCCACGAGCGCGCCTTGCTGGCCCTGCGGGCGTCGCTTGCCCCGGCAGAACAGGCGTAGCCCTGGCGATCTTCAGTCGTGGCGGCCGGCATGGCGCTCGCCGCGGCGCTGCTGTCGCTGACCCGGCCGTCGGTCACCGCCTCGGCCGAGAGCGGAGGGCAGTAGCACTAGCCCCATCACGGGAATGCTGTCAGAGGTGACCGGTGAGCCTTGTACCCGGAGATGACGATGACGGCAGTCGATGAGCGGGCGGCGACGGTAGCGCGGTACGCTGCGGCCGCGGCCGCGGTCGAGATCCTGACAGAGGGCGCGACGATCGGCCTTGGCTCGGGGCGCGCGGTCGTGGCGGTGATCGAGCTCGCCGCCCGGCGCTGGCCGGCCGGTCCACCGCTGCTCTGCGTGGCCGCTTCGTCGGAGACCGACCGCCTGGCCCGCATCGCCGGCTTTCCCGTCGTCGCGCTCGACGATCTCGACCTCAAGCGGCGCGGGCTCGCGGACAGCGCGGTCGCCGTGAGCGCGCCCGCCGCGACTCGCGCAGACGGCGCCGGTCCGGCCGCTCCACTCCTCGACCTGGTGGTCGACGGCGCCGACGAGGTCGACCCGCGGCTCGACCTGCTCAAGGGCGGCGGCGGCGCCCTGCTGCGCGAGAAGCTTCTGGCGCGCGCCGCCGCGCGGCGCCTCATCGTCGTCGAGGACGACAAGCTCACCGCCTACCTGGGCGAGCGCCACGCGCTGCCCGTCGAGGTCGTGCGCTTCGGCTGGCGCGAGACGCGCCGGGCGCTGCTCGAGCTGGCGCCCACGGCCGTGGTACGCAACGGCGCCGACGGACGCCCGTTCGTGAGCGACGAGGGTCACTACGTCGTCGACTGCAGCCTTGCGGAGCGCGGCGGCGAGGGCCTGCCGGCCCTCGCCGCCGCGCTCAAGGCGCTGCCGGGCGTCGTCGAGCACGGCCTCTTCTTCGGCATGGCCGACGAGGTCGTGGTGGGGCACGCCGACGGCAGCGTCGAGCGTCGGGTGCGGGGCGCCTGAAGGATACGGACGACTCGGGGTCAGAGCTCATCTTGGCCGCCGAGCCGGTCGAGTACCGGGTCGAGGCCGGCCCGGGCGTGGCCATCGGTGTGCTGCTCGACACCTTCATCGTGCCTCGCCGCTGGCGCCGGGCCTGGTGACCACCGTCGGCGCCCGCATAGGCCGGCCCCGGCCGGCGCTGGGAGTGCGCCCCGTTTGCAGGCCGCTACTTCACGACGAGCGTGCCCGCCGCCGTCGCAAGCGCCGCCGCTGGCGCGCCGTCGCGACCAGCGTAGAATCGCGTCTCGATACCGGTCCACGATCGAGGTCTCATGCCGCGTCGACTGATCTCCTGGTTCGCCCGCCACGGTTACCTGCTGGCCGTCCTGGCAATCGCCGTGTCGACGGCGCTGTTCTTGCCGGGGCGCGGCACCTTCGCCAACGGCCAGTGGGCCCTGCTTTACCTGCTGCTCGTAGTGCTGGTGGCCGGCGCCAGCGGCGCCGGGCCGGCGATCGTGGCCGCGGTGCTGGCCTTCTTCGCCTGGGACTTCTTCTTTCTGCCGCCCTACCACACCCTGCTCGTGCGCGAGCCGAAGGACTATCTGTCGCTCTTCGCCTTTCTCGTGATCGGCGTGGTGATGGGTCTGCAGACCGGCCGCATGCGCGACCGCGAGGCTCAGGCGCTGGCCCGCGAGCACGAGACGGCCGCCCTGAACCGGCTCTCGGCCGGCCTTGTCTCGCAGGCTTCGACGGGCGAGATGGCCGAGACGATCCTGGGCGAGATCGTCGACCTGCTGGGCGCCACGTCGGCCACCCTGTTCGTGGGCGACGACGAGGGACTCACCACCATGCGCGTCACGCCCCAGGCCGACGAGCCCGACAGCGCCACGACGAAGGTGGCTCACTGGGTCTACACCAACGACGCGCCGGTCGGCCTGTCGCGCGCGGCGCAGGGCCGGCCCGTCGGTGCGCCGGCTACGGTCGGGGCCGCAGCCGTCGGGCTCCCGGCCGTCGGGTCGCCGCCTCCCGTCGGGGCGGCGGGCGTCGGGGTACCGGCTCCCGGCGAGTCGCTGCCGGGCGAGACGCCGCTCGGCGCGCAGACGCCGAGCGAGGGCTTCA
>CAVWIH010000034.1:0-201825 GCA_963755025.1 uncultured Actinomycetes bacterium | reverse complement strand
TCTACGAGCACTCCGGCATCGACTACGTGTCCATCGCCCGCGCGTTCATGAGCGACTTGAGCGCCGGCCACACCGTGCAGGGCGGCTCGACGATCACCCAGCAGTTCATCAAGAACGCCTACCTGCCCGCCGACCAGCGCACCTCAGAGTCGCTCTCGCGCAAGCTGCGCGAGGCGGTGCTCGCCTACCAGCTCGAGAAGCGCTGGTCCAAAGACAAGATCCTCACCAACTACCTGAACACCATCTACTTCGGACAGGGGGCCTACGGCATCGAGATGGCGGCGCGCACGTTCTTCGGCACGAGCGCGCGGCGCCTCACGCTGCCCGAGGCGGCGCTCCTCGCCGGCATCATCCACGACCCGAGCGCCGACGACCCGTTCGCCGACCCGGCCACGGCCAGGGCGCGCCGCGGCGTGGTGCTGGCCGCCATGGCGGCGCAGGGCATGATCAGCGCGAGCGACGCCGCGGCAGCGGCGCGCGCGCCGCTGCCGCGACACGCTCACGGCCTGCCCCACAGCCGCGTGGCGCCCTACTTCGTGGCCTACGTCATTCAGCAGCTCGTGCGCCAGTTCGGCGCGGCGCGCGCCTTCGGCGGCGGCCTGCGCGTCTATACCACCCTCGACCAACGCGTGCAGCGCGACGCCAACCGCGCCGCCAAGGACGTGCTCGGCCGGCCCGGCGACCCCAGCGTCGCGATCGTCGCCATCAACCCCCACACCGACGAGGTCGAGGCCCTCGTGGGCGGCCCCTCGTTTGCCAAACAGCAGTTCAACGTGGCCGTCGACGGCCGGCGCCAGCCGGGGTCGGCCTTCAAGCCGTTCGCCCTGGCGACCGCCATCAGGCAGGGCATCTCGCCGCGCAGCGTCTTTATCTCCGAGCCCAAGTCCATCGACCTGGGAGGCGGCTCGACGTGGAACGTGAGCACCTACTCGGGCACGTACGCCGGCAAGATCGACCTGACTGACGCCACCGTGGAATCCGACAACACCGTCTACGCCGACCTCGCCATGATGGTCGGCCCCGACAACATCGCGGCGACCGCCGCCGACATGGGCGTCACCAGCCCCATCGGCGACAACCTGTCGATCGCGCTCGGCGGCCTGACCACCGGCGTGAGCCCGCTCGAGATGGCCAACGCCTACGCCACGCTGGCCAGCGGCGGGCAGCGCCTGGACGGCTCGTGGCTCGACGACGGCCAGCCGGAGCCGATCTCGAATAGAGGTCACCGACGATCAGGGCAACACGCTGGCCCGCAACACCCTGGTGCGCACCCGCGTGTTAGAGAGCTGGCAGGCGGGCCTCGAGACTTCGGTCCTGCAGCAGGTGATCACCCGCGGCACGGGCGTCGCGGCGGGCATAGGCCGGCCCGCGGCCGGCAAGACCGGCACCACCACCAACTACGCCGACGCCTGGTTCTGCGGCTACACCCCCGACCTGTCGGCGGCGGTCTGGGTGGGCTACCCCCGCTCGCAGAAAGAGATGATCGTGCGCGGCATCAGGGTGGCCGGCGGCACGTTCCCGGCACAGATCTGGAGCAGGTTCGCCGGCGCCGCCCTGGTCGGCGTGCCGGCCCACGCCTTTCCCGCGTTCACGACGCCGCGCACCGTCAGGCGCATCGTGTGCCCGCGCACCGGCGACCTTGCCACCAGGTGGTGTCCCGAGCGCATCGCCTGCTTCTACTTCGTCGGCCAGGCCCCGACCCAGATGTGCACGTTCCACGGGCCGCGACCGGTGCTGGTGCCTGACCTGAGCGGCCTGAGCGTGACCACCGCCCGCGAGCGGCTGACCAGGCTGGAGCTCGCTACGCAAGTCATCGAGGAGCCCGGCGACCCGGCGGAGCAGGGCACGGTGCTGAGCCAGTCGCCGGGCGGCGGCCAGACGGTGCTGCAGGGCAGCACCGTCACGCTGCACATCGACAGCGGCCCGCTGCTCGTGGTACCCGACGTGGTCGGTCAGTACCGGGGCGCCGCCCTGCAGTCACTGAGCACCGCCGGGTTCACCACCACGGTCACCTGGGACGGGTCGACCGACGGCTCGGCGCCGCTGGGCACGGTCGTCCACGAAGACCCAAGCGCCGGCAGCTCGAGCCAGGGCGCCGTGGCGATCGTCGTGCACGGCAGCGACGCGACGGTCGTGGAGCCCAACGTCGTCGGACTGGCGGCAGCCGACGCGCAGGCCGCGCTGGCCGCCGTAGGGTTGGGCACAGGGGTCTCGACCGGGGGCGCGGACGGTACGGTCGTCTCGCAGTCGCCGGCAGCCGGCGAGCGTCTTGAGATCGGCGCCCTCGTGGCGCTCACGCTCAGCCCGCAAGCCTCGCCGTCGCCGTAAGGAGCGCGCCCGGCCGGGCGCTGCGGCGCCGGGGCGCCGAGCGCGCGGCGCTCAGCCGGCGCCGCGGTGCAAGGCGCGGCGCTCAGCCGACGCCGCGGCGCTCAGCCGACGCCGCGGTACAGGTGACCCGTCGTGAACCGCTCGCGGTCGTCGAAGGCGGCGAGTCCGGCCAGTCCTGAGCGGGCAAAGGCGCGGCGTTCGTCGTCGCCCATGTCGGCCTGCACCACGATGACCCCGCCCACGCCCGCCGCCGCCAGATCGGCGGCGCGGCCGCAGAGGTTCGTCACCCGTGAGTTGAAGATGCGTGTCTCGCCGGGCGCCACCAGCACGGGGAACGCGTAGCCCCGGGCGTCGGTCAGCGTGAGCGCGACCGAGCCGGTAGCGGCGTTGGATGCGCCACCGGCTGCCGGTGCGCTTGCCGCAGACGATGCGTCGGAGCCGCGGGGGGCGTCGACCAGGCCCTCGGTGAGTCCCAGCGTGTCACGGCTCACCAGCACCTGCTCGCGCCCGAAGACCAGCGCCTCGACCACGCCGCCCGCGAGGCGCGCGACGTCGGCGAGGGCAAGCTCCGGCGGGCAGACCGCCCCGTCGGCGCCGTAGAGCGCCACGGCGAGCGAGTCCAGCCCCTGCAGGGGGTACTCGAGAAGCACCCGCGGCGCCCACGACAGCGCGCTCACATGCCGGGCGTAGACGGCGTCCCAGCCGACGGCGGCCACGGCCCGTAGCCACGCCTCGTCGGCGTCGAAGAGCACCTCGGGCGACCGAGCCCGCACCTGCAGCCCGGCGCGGTGCAACGCCGCCGCGGCGCGTGCGACGAGCCGCGGGTCGTCGGCCGTGCGCAGGTCGAGGCAGACGGCGTCGACCTGCCCCACGCCGTGCATCTGCTCGCCGGGGCGCAGGCGCAGCACGACGACCGGGCGCGCCACCGGGGCCCGCGGCTCTGCGGCGACGGGCGCGGTTGGCGCAAGCGCGGAGGCGGCGGCGGGCGCAGCCCGCCGCCGCCTCGCCAGGCGCCGCTCGTCGATGGCCGCAAGCGCGGCGCGGCGCAGCGCCTTGAGGTCGCCGACGCCCAGGAACACGTCGTCGTCGACGGCGAACTCGAACTCGTCGAGCTCGTAGGGCGTACCGCCCAGCGCGCCGATCGCGCGGCGCGCCTTGTCGGCCGACAGCGCCGCCGTGCGCGCCGCCTCGAGGGCGGTCTCGCCGGTGGCCGTCGCCGTCTCGCCGGCGGCCCTCACCTGCAGGCGGGGCGGCTCGCCGCACCGTCCGCTGAGCACGGCGTCGAGCGCGATCGGGCGCGCCAACGTGCGCCCCGCCACCGCGTCGGCGGCGAAGAGCTCCATGAGGCCCGAGCTCGTGCGAAACACACGGTCCTTGACGCTGACGCGCTCGGGCAGGCGCAACACCACGCGCGTACCGCCCAGGCGGCCGACCAGCAGGCTGGCGAGCGGCGCCGGCTGCGTGGCGCCCCTGGTCGTGTAGATCTGCACGACGTCGGCTTCGTGAAGCTCGTGATCGACGCGCACCGTGGCCTGGCCGCGGGCCTCGTCGACCGCCTCGACACGGCCGATCTGCAGGCCGCGGTTGCCGCGGCCGGCGGCGCGCACGCCGGCGTGCTCGCCGTCCAGGTGAGCCGTGGTGAAGCCGCGCGAGAAGCTCTGCTCGAGGCGCGAGAGCCACTGCGGCGCGACGGCGTAGCCCCCGGGGTCGGCGAGCGCCGCGTCGAGCGCCTCGCGGTAGACCGCCGTGGTGACGGCGACGTACGCCGCGTCTTTCATGCGACCCTCGATCTTGAACGAGGTGACGCCCGCGGCCAGCAGCGCCGGCAGGGCGGCGATGGCGGCGAGGTCGCCGGTCGACAGGATGCGCGGCAGCTCGGGCTCGGCGCCGGGCTCGCCGCGCCGCGCCGGCGGCGCAACGGGCGCCCCGCGCCCTCGCGGAGCGCCGAGTGACCCGACGGCGCCCGGCGACCCGGTCGCGTCGGCGTCGAGCCGGTAGCGCAGCCGGCAGGCCTGGCTGCAGCGCCCGCGATTGCCGCTGCGCCCCGAGGCCATGCTCGACAGCAGACAGGCGCCCGAGTAGCCGTAGCAGAGCGCACCGTGCACGAAGGCCTCGAGGCCGAGGCCGTGCGGCTCGAGCGCGGCGATCTCGTCGAGGCTCAACTCGCGGGCGAGGATGGCGCGCGAGAAGCCCAGGCCGGCGAGGCGTTCGAGCTGGGCGCTCGAGTGCGTGCCGAGCTGCGTACTGGCGTGCAGTTCGAGCTCCGGGTAAGCCTGATGCACGAGGCGCGCGAAGCCGAGGTCGGCCACGATCAGGGCGTCGAGGCCGGCCCGGTAGGGCGCCTCGAGGGCGGCCAGGGCCTCGTCGAGCTCGTCGTCTTTGAGCAGGACGTTCAGGGCGAGGTGCGCGCGGGCGCCGTGCAGATGGGCGCGGTCGATGGCGGCCAGCAGCGCCTCGGGCGCGAAGTTGGCGGCGAAGGCGCGCGCGCTCCAGGTGTCGAGACCCAGGTAGACGGCGTCGGCGCCGGCCGACAGGGCCGCCTGCAGGGCAGGCTGCCCCCCGGCCGGCGCCAGCAGCTCGGCGCGTGGCCGGGCGACGGGGTCGGGCGATGGCGGCAGGGCGCTCAGTCGGCGAGCAGCTTCCACTCCGCGTCGCGCCGTACGCGGATGAGGCCGGAGGTCGGCACGATCTCGACGCCCTGGCGCTCGTATTCGTCCATCAGCAGGTTGATGCCCACGGAGTCGCTCGAGATGTGGCCGGCGATCACCACGTGGATGTGGTTGTCTTCGGCGACCTTGCGCAGGTCGGGGCTCATGTGCATGCCGACGATGGTGCCGACGCCGTGGTCGGCGAGCTTCTCCATGACCGCCGCCGGGCCCTCGGTGCCGCCCGTCATGTCGACCCAGACCTTGCCGGCGCGCTTGCCGGCCTTCTCTTCGAGCACGTACGGCCCGGCTCCCTTGGCCGCCGCGCGGCGGTACTCGGGCACGTCGAACAGGGCGCGCCGCACGTCGTCGACCAGCAGCGGCTCGCGTTCGGCGAGAAAGCGCGTGAGATAGGCCGTGACCATGTTGTCGGTGGGCGTATGGGCCGAGAAGAAGGGGATGTCGAGCAGCGCGGCCGCGTCGATCGCCTGGTCGACGTTCATGGGCATGAAGCGGCGCCGCACCTCGACGCGACGCTCGTCCATGACCGACTCGCCGACGTTGATCGGCACGCCCCAGGTCTCCCAGATCTCGGCCTGCATCTCCATGACGCGGTCGAGCTTGGAGAGCGCCATGCCCTCGGGATGGTGGGTGTAGATGGCGTCGATGCGGCGGCCCTTGTCGCGCAGCCGGTCGGCCAGCAGCACCTCGCCGACGTTCATGTCGATACCGGCGATGAGCGAGGTCACCTCGGCGTCGGCGTCGCCCACGTAGACGCGCGTGTCGATGTAGGGGTTGGTCAGCTCCTCGGGGTCGAAGATCTCCTTGAGGTAGTCGGGGAGCGCCTCGTAGCGCCGCTTGACCGTGGCAAGCGAGCGCTCGACGAGCTCGCGGCCCCGGGGATCGGCTTCGATGCCCATGCGGATCGCGGTCTCGTACATCTCTCGTAGCTTCACGTGAGTTCCTTTCGTGGGTCGCCTGCGCGGCCGTGAGCCCGACGCCGACCGCTCTGGCCTGGGGCCCATTGTATAACCGGTTCTGTTGTACTCAGTCCGCTGCGGCGAGAAACGCCGGCAAAGCCGCTACTGCGCGAGGAGAGCGCGGCGCACGGCGCGCTCACGATCTGCCGACGCGGGGCAGCGGGCGCGAGAGGAACGGGCTGTCGCCGTCGACGAAGCGCCAGGGCGTGTCGGCCGCCGAGGTGACGCCGATGCGCGGCGTCGCCACGATGCGCGGCGCGTGGCTCCCCCACTCCCCGGGCTCTGCCGCCGCGACGCCCTCGCGCGGCAGAAAGCAGGCGACGGTCCGTGTCCCGGCGACGCTCGGGCCGTTCGCGCCGCTGGCTTCACTCGCAGCGGCGCCGAAACCGCCCGCGGCGCCGGCGCCGTCGCCGTCGCGGACGTCGCCGCCCTCGTCGTCAGCGCAGGCACGGACGCCGTTGTCGCGCCGCGTGATGCCGAGCGCCTGGGTGAGCTTGGCCGGTCCGCTGCACAGCTGGCGGGGCGCCGTCAGCCCGCGGCGCGCGCGCATGGTCTCGAGGCCCACCGTCGGCTCGAGGGCGCGCAGCAGGATGGCGGCGGCCTCGCCCTCGCCCTGGCAGACGACGTTCACGCAGAAGTGCAGGCCCATCGTGAAGTAGACGTAGAGGCGCCCCGGTGGTCCGAACATGACGGCGTTGCGCGGCGTGCGGCCGCGGTAGGTGTGGCTGGCCGGGTCGTCGTTGCGGTAGGCCTCGACCTCGACCACGCGGCCGCCGACCCCGCCGTACAGAAAGGTGCAGCCCAGCAGGTCGTGGGCGACCTCGACGACCGGTCGCCCGAAGAAGGCGCACGGCAGCGCGTCGCCCACGGGGACGCCCCCAGGCGGGGCGTCGCGCACGGGGCCGCCTCCAGGCGGCGTCGCGCACGGGGCCGCCTCCAGGCGGGGCGTCGCGCACGGGGTCGCAGCTGTCAGGCTTCACCACGGCACGGTCTGACCGAAACGGTCCAGATACGCGAGGCCGGGCCGGCCCATCCTCGACAGCAGAACGTCGACCACCCGTGGGATGCTCTCGTCGATGGCGAACGGCGCGTCCGGCCCTCCAGGTCGGTGCGCACCCAGCCGGGCGCCATGAGCACGAGCGCGCGCTGCGTCTCGGCCTGCCGGGCCGCGAAACTGCGCATGTTCATGTTTAACGCCGCCTTGCTGGCCCGGTAGACCTCGCGCATGCCGGTCGTGTTGTTCGTGATGCTGCCCTGCCCGGACGACATCGCCCCGATAAGCCCGGTCGGGGTCACGAGGTCCTGGAGAGCGTCGATGACGCGCAGCGGGCTCAGCGCGTTCGTGACCATCACCTCGATGAAGTCGGTCGTGGAGACGGCGCCGATCGGCGTCTGCTCGTTGTTCGTGATCCCCGCGCTCACGAACAGCACGTCGAGCCGCCGCTGCGCGAGGCGCTCGTGCAGGGGCGCCAGCTGAGTGGGCTCGTTGACGTCGAGCTGCTCGACGCAGACGCGTCCGCTAGAGCGCTCCGCCAGATCGTGCAAGGGCGTCCGAGCCGTGGTGTCGCGGACCGTGCCGACGACGTTCCACCCTCTGACGACAAACTCGGCCGCCAGCGCGTGGCCGAGACCACGCGACGCCCCGACGATCAGGGCGGTCGGCGTGTGCTCATGCGAACCAGTCGATGACACTTCGCGCCGTCTCCCCTACGTCTGGAGCGCCTCGCGCGCCAGGGCGAGCTGCTCGCGCACGCGGGCGGGCGCCGACCCGCCGTAGCTCACCTTGGCGGCCAGCGAGCGCTGGGCGTCGACCAGCGCGCTCACGTCGGTGTTCAGGGCCGGCAGGAGCGCGTCGAGCTCGGCGGCCGGCAGCTCGCCGAGCTCGCAGCCCAGGTCGAGGCAGCGCCGCACGAGGGCGCCGGTCACGTGGTGGGCCTCGCGGAACGGCAGGCCCTGGGCGACGAGCTCGTCGGCGACGTCGGTGGCCATGAGGAACGAGCCGCAGGCGGCGGACATGCGGCCCGTGTCGAAGGCCACGTCGGCGAGGAGCTCGCGAACCACCGGCAGCAGCGCGTCGAGACAGTCGACGGCGTCGAACAGGTAGCGCTTGTCCTCGCGCAGGTCGGTGTTGTAGGCGAGCGGCAGGCCGTGCAGCGTGGCCAGCAGGCCCTGCAGGTCGGCGGCCACCCGGGGCCCGGCCGCGCGCATGAGCTCGGCGGCGTCGGGGTTGCGCTTCTGCGGCATGATGCTCGAGCCGCCGCTCACCGCGTCGGGCAGGGAGATGTAGCCGAACTCGGCGGTCGCCCACAGCACGAGCTCGGCGCCGATGCGGCTGAGATGGCTGCTCAGGGACGCCGCGGCGGCGAGGTAGTCGACGGCGAAGTCGCGGTCGGCGACGGCGTCGAGCGAGTTGGGCGAGACGCGCTCGAAGCCCAGCTCGGCGGCCACGGCGGCGCGGTCGAGGTCGTAGTTCAGGCCGACCGCGGCGCCGGCGCCCAGCGGCAGCTCGAGGCAGGCGTCGAGGGCGAGGGCAAAGCGGTCGCGGTCGCGCTCGAGCATCCAGAACCAGGCGAGCAGGTGCTGGGCGAGCGAGGTCACCTGGGCGCGCTGCAGGTGGGTGTAGGCGGGCATGACCGACTCGATGTGCGGCTGGGCGCGGGCCAGCAACAGCTCCTGGAGCTCGCGCAGGGCCTCGCGCTGGCCTGAGATCACGCGCCGCAGGTGGAGCCGTACGTCGGTCACGACCTGGTCGTTGCGGCTGCGCGCCGTATGGAGCTTCGCTCCCGGCGCGCCGCAGAGCTCGGTCAGGCGGCGCTCGATCGCCATGTGCACGTCTTCGTCTGAGTCGTCGGGCGCGAAGGCGCCCGACTCGATCTCGGCGGCCACCCGGGCGAGGCCCTCTTCGATGGCGCCAAGCTCGGCGGCGGTGACGACGCCCGCGCGCTGCAGCGCGTGGGCGTGCGCCGCCGAGCCCTCGATGTCTTCGGGCCACAGCCGCCAGTCGAGCGCAAGCGACGAGTTCAGGGCCACGAACGCCGCCGAGCGCTCACCTGCGAACCGTCCCGACCTCGCCTTGCTCATCGTCTCTCCTTCAGCCTTGCACCCGCCGGGCGCCCGTGCGCCCGGACGCCCCGTTTGCCTCTCGACCGCTCACCGGGCGCTCGTGCGCCCGGACGCCTCGTTCGTTCTCGCCGGCCGGCCGGGCGCTCGCGCGCCCGGCCACCGGCGGGCGACTTCCGGCGCCGGGCGCTTTGGCGCCCGGCGCCTCTCCCCTTACCGTCTGCCCGCCGCCGGGCGCCGCCTCACTTGCTGGCTTCGAGGGCGATCTCCTTGCCGACGCGCGCCCACATCTCGATGGGCAGGCCCCAGAGCTCGGTGAAGCCGGCCGCCGCGGTGTGCGAGAACTCGTCTTCTTTGGAGTAGGTCGCCAGCTTGTAGTTGTAGAGCGTGTTCTTTGAGCGGCGTCCCTCGGCCGTGCAGGTGCCCTTGTAGAAGCGCAGCCTGATGGCGCCCGAGACGCGCTCCTGGGTGGAGAACAGGAAGGCCTTGCAGGCTTCGGTCAGCGGGTCGAACCACTGGCCCTCGTAGATCATGTCGGCGAGCTTGGCCTCGATCGTGCGCTTGAAGTGGATGAGGTCGCGTGTGAGCACGAGGTCTTCGAGCTCCTTGTGGGCGCAGATCAGGGCGAGCGCCCCCGGCACCTCGTAGATCTCGCGGCTCTTGATGCCGACCAGGCGGTTCTCGATCATGTCGACGCGGCCAAAGCCGTGGGCGCCGCCGATGGCGTCGATGGCGCCGATCAGCGTGACCAGGCCCATCTCGTCGCCGTCGAGGCTCACCGGCACGCCGCGCTCGAAGCCGACCTCGACCAGCTGCGCCTGGTCGGGCGCGGCCTCGGCGCTCACCGTGACCTCGAAGGCGTCTTCGGGAGGCGCCACCCAGGGGTCTTCGAGCAGGCCGCACTCGTTGGTGCGTCCCCAGAGGTTCTCGTCGATCGAGTAGGGGCTCTTTTTGGTGAGCGGCACGGGCAGCTTGCGCGCCGCGCAGTAGTCGAGCAGCTCTTCGCGGCTCATGCCCCAGTCGCGGGCCGGCGCCAGGCACTCGAGGTGCGGATCCTGGCTGCGCACGCCGATCTCGACGCGCACCTGGTCGTTGCCCTTGCCGGTGCAGCCGTGGGCTACCGCCGCGGCCCCGTAGCGGTGCGCGACCTCGACCAGCTTGCGGGCGATCAGCGGCCGCGAGAGCGCGCTCACCAGCGGGTACTTCTCTTCGTAGAGGGCGTTGGCCATGAGGGCGGGCAGCACGTACTGCTGGGCGAACTCCTCCTTGGCGTCGACCACCACGGCGTCGACGGCGCCGGCCGCCTTGGCGCGCTCCATGAGCTTGTCGATGCCGGTCACGCGGCCGGCGTCGACCAGCATGGCCACCACGTCGGCGTCGTGGTGTTCCTTCAAGTAGGGGATCATGGCGGTCGTGTCGAGACCGCCGGAGTATGCGAGGACGATGATCTTGCTCAACTGATGCTCCCTTGTCTGTCGAAAAGATGCGAACGAGAACGAAACGGCGAGCGCCGCGGCGAAGGCTCGCCGCGGGGTCTGCGCGGCGCCGGGCGGCGGCTCTTTCGAGCCGCCGCCCGGCGCCGCGCCCCACGACGGGTGCGCCGACGGCCGGCTAGCGTGCGCGCGAGAGAGGTGCCTGCGCGCTAGGCCTCTCGGAGACGGTCGATATAGCGCTGCATCTCGAGGGCCGTGGCGTGGTCTTTGACGATGATCAGGAACGTGTCGTCGCCGGCCAGCGTGCCGACCACGTCGGAGTGGTTCAGGTTGTCGATCTGGCGGGCGACGGTGGTGGCGGTGCCGATCTCGCAGCGCACCACCACGAGGTTCTGGGCGACGGCGGCCGAGCGCGCGAAGTCGCGCAGCACGTGGCCGGCGGCTTGCTCGGGGTCTTTGGGGCGCTCGCGGCTCGAGAGCACGTACTTGGCGCGCCCCAGGTGCGTGCGCACCTTCTGCAGGTCGAGCTCGCGGATGTCGCGCGAGACGGTCGCCTGGGTGACCGCGCAGCCCAGCGAGCCCAAGGCGGTGACCAGCTCGCGCTGGGTAGCCACCTCGCGCTGCATGATGACCGTCTGGATCAGCCTGTGACGCTCGGCTTTACTCATGGCCTTCCGCTTGTTCCTGGCAGTGGCTGCCGTCATGTCCCCCGCCTGTCCGCCCCCGGTCCGCAGTGGCCGGGCGCCCCCCGTAGATGCAGGAATGTCGTGCATACTATACAAGACGAACGCGCCTTTTGAGCATAGGCAATCGGGCGCCGCGCCCACGCCGGAGCATTCCTGCGCGGCGGCGATGGCGCTCACCGCGCTCACGCGACGACCTTGGTGCCGCAGCCGGCGTCGGTGAGCACCTCGAGCAGCACGGCGTGCTCGACGCGGCCGTCGACGATGTGGGCGCTCGCCACGCCGGCGCCCAGCGCCTGCCGCACGGCGGCCACCTTGGGCAGCATGCCGCCGGTGATCTTGCCGGCGCCCTGCAGCGCGCCCAGGTAGGCGAGGTCGCACTCGCTCACCACGGTCTGCTCGAAACCGTCGTCTTCGAGCACGCCGCCCACGTCGGTCAGAAAGACGATCTTCTCGGCCCCGACCGCGGCGGCCAGCTCGCCGGCCACCGTGTCGGCGTTGATGTTGAAGACCTGGCCCGAGTCGTCGGCGGCCACGCTGGCCACGACGGGGATCATGTCGTCGGTGAGCAGGTCGAGCACGGTCGTGTCGATGCCCTTCACCGAGCCCACGAAGCCCAGGTCGAGCAGGTTGCCCTCGAGGTCGTGGTGCTCCTTGACCTGCGCGCGGATGAGCCTGCCGTCCTGGCCCGAGAGGCCCACGGCGGTGCCCCCGTGGCTGTTGATGAGGCCGACGATGTCGCGTGTTGACCTTGCCGACCAGCACCATGCCGGCCACCTCGAGGGTGGCGGCGTCGGTGACGCGCTGGCCGTCGACGAAGACCGGCTCCATGCCGAGGCGGCTCATCTGGCGGGTGATCTCGAGGCCGCCGCCGTGCACGATCACGGGGCGCATACCCACCAGCTTGAGCAGCACCACGTCTTTGGCGAACTGCTCGGCCAGCTGTGGGCTGGTCATGGCGGCGCCGCCGTATTTGACGACCATGGTGGAGCCCTGGAAGCGGCGGATGTAGGGCAGCGCCTCGATCAGGGTCTGGACTGTCCTTTGATGGCGAGCGGTCATGGTTGCCACCTCTTAGCTCGTGCTTTCGGAGTTGACGGACACGTACTCGTGGCTCAAGTCGCTGAAGTAGACGGTCGCGGCGCCGGGCCCGCGATGCAGGGTGAGGCGCAGGTCGATCTCGGGCTTGGCCATGACGACGGCCAGGGCGCGGCGGCGCGCCGCGCTGAGCTCGACCGGCTCGCCGTCGCGCACCACCTCGACCTCGCCGTAGGCGACCTCCACGCGAAAGCGCGCGCCGGCCGTGGAGCCTACGACCTGCCCGGCGGCCTGCACGATGCGGCCCCAGTTGGGGTCGGCGCCGAAGAAGGCGCATTTGACGAGCGGCGAGTCGCCTATGGAGCGCGCCACGAGGGCGGCCTCGTCGTCGTCCCAGGCGCCGCCCACGGCCAGGCGCACCGTGTGCGTCGAGCCTTCGCCGTCGCCCACCAGGGCCACGGCGAGCGCCAGCATGGCGGCCTCGAGCGCCGCTTCGAAGACGGTCAGCGCGGGGCCCGTCACCGAGACGCCCGAGGCGCCGTTGGCCAGGCAGAGGACCATGTCGTTGGTCGACTGCTGGCCGTCGACCGTGATCGAGTTGAAGGTGCGCGCCACGACGCGGCGCAGCAGGTCGTCGAGCGCCGGCTGCGGTATGGCGGCGTCGGTCGTCACAAAGCAGAGCGTGGTCGCCATGCGCGGGCTGATCATGCCGGCGCCCTTGGCGGCCAGGCCTATGCGCACCTCGCCGCCGTCGAGGTGAAGGGTGAGCGCCCCCGCCTTGGGCGTGCGGTCGGTGGTGCGGATGGCGGCGGCGAAGTCGGGGCCGCCGTCGGGGGCGAGCGCCTTGGCGGTCGCCTCGATGCCGCTCACGATGGGGTCGATCGGCAGTGGCACGCCGATCACCCCGGTCGAGGCCACGGCGACCTCTTCGGGGGGCAGCCGCAGGGCGTCGGCGGCGACCAGGCGCATGCGCGCCGCGTCGCCCAGGCCGCGCTTGCCGGTGCAGGCGTTGGCGTTGCCCGAGTTCACGACCACGCCGCGCAGGCGCTCGCAGGTCGACGAGCCCCGCGTGAGGCGCACCGGCGCGGCCGCCGCGGCGTTCGTAGTGAACAGCACCGCCGACGAGCAGGGCTTGTCGGAGATGAGGATGCCGAGGTCGCGCTGGCCGCTGCGCTTGAGGCCGACGTGCAGGCCGGCGGCCCGAAAGCCGAGCGGGTGCGTGACGGTGCCGGCGGCCTGCTCGACGCCGTCCGGCAGGGTGACGAAGCGGCTCGCCGGCAGCAGCTCGGAGGGGCCGCAGCCCTCGAGGGCGAGCCGCATGGCCGACGCCGGACCCTTGCGCGGCGCTGCGGCCTTGCGGGGCGGCGCGGCCTGCTTGCGCGGTGCGTTCACGTGAGCCCCCAATGCTCGGGAAAGCCGGCCATGACGTTCAGGTTCTGTACGGCCTGACCGGCGGCGCCTTTCATGAGGTTGTCGATGACCGAGACCACGACGATGCGGCGGGCCGCCTCGTCGATGGTGGCGAAGAGGCGGCAGCAGTTGGTGCCGACCACGTCTTTCAACTCAGGCGGCGCGTCGGCCAGGGCGACGAACGGCTCGCCCGCGTAAGCCTCGTCGTAGAGGGCGCGCAGGGCGGCTGCCGAGGGCAGCCGCTCGGCGCGCACGTAGATCGTCTCGACGATGCCGCGCGCGACCGGCATGAGGTGCGGCACGAAGGTGAGGGTGGGCGCGGTCGGCTGCCCCGGCGCGCTCGGTGTCGCCCCGGCGGCGCTCGGCCCCATCCCGGCGGCGCTCGGCCCCGCCCCGGCGGCGCTCGGCCCCGCCCCGGCGGCGGCCAGCGCAGCCAGGCCGCCGACGATCTCGGGATAGTGACGGTGCCCGCCCAGCCCGTACGCCACGAGGTCGTCGCCGATGCTGCAGAAGTGGGTGCGCTCGCTGGGCGACTTGCCGGCGCCGCTCACGCCCGACTTGGCGTCGATGACGACGTCGGTGAGGCCGAGCGGCGCAAGCGGCGCCAAGGCGAGCAGCGCGGCCGTGGGGTAGCAGCCCGGGTTGGCGACGAGCGTTGCGCCGGCAAGAGCCGGACGCTGCAGCTCGGTCAGGCCGTAGACCGCCTGCGGCAGCAGTTCGGGGTAGGGGTGCGGGCGATACCAGGCGGCGTAGGTCTCGGCGTCGAGGCGAAAGTCGGCCGACAGGTCGACGACCCGGGCGCCGTCGTCGAGCAGGCGCGACACCACGTGGGCCGCCTGCCCGTGCGGCGCGCAGACGAAGGCCACGTCGGTACCGCCGACCTCGGCCGGCGAGCGGAACGACAGCTTGGTGCGCAGCCGCGGCAGGTGATCGGCCACCAGGCCGCCGACGAGCTGCTCGGAGCTCACCTGCTCGAGCGCGACCCCGGGGTGGCGCAGGAGCAGCTCGCAGAGCAGCGCGCCGGTGTACCCCGACGCGCCCACGACCGCGGCCGTGACCTGCCGCGATTGGCGCGCCGCGGCGCCGAGCGTATCGCCGGCGACGGCGAGCGTCTCGCCCACGCAGGCGGCGAGCTGGTCGCCGGAGCAGGTAGCGAGGGCAAGCGCGTCGGCCACGCAGGCGGAGCGCGGGTCGCCTGCGGCGGCGACGAGTGGGTCGTCGGCACAGGCCGCGAGCGGATCGCCGGGACTGGTTGACGTGAAGGTGGCGCTGGTGACGGTCATGAGGCACTCCGAGCGACGACGACGGGACAAGCAAAGCCGACGCGGTGGGGGCGGACCGTCTTTCTGACGAGCGGAGCGGAGAAGAAAGGACAGGCGCTAGCGACCACCGGCCGGCGTGCGTCGTGCACGTCGGGCCCGTGACCACAAGCGGCCGTCGAGGGCGCCGCGAAGGCGGCGCGCACAGAGACCGGTGATGGACGTGGAGCGGTTCATGGTCTCGGCACTCTACGCGAGGCCTGCAAAAGATGCAAGCCAGACGCTAACAGCGCGAGAACTATTCATAACACCCTGCGGGGCGACTGGATGGCGGCGAGACGCCCTGGTGGCCGTCGCGGCGGCGCCTACCGCAGCGCGGCGCCCAGGTCGCGTTCGAGCGCGCTCAGCACCTTGTGGCGCACGCCGGTGATGTCCTTTTCGGTCAGCGTGCGGTCGGGCGAGCGCATGAGCAGGCGCACGGCCAGCGAGCGCTTGCCGGCGGGCACCTGGTCGCCCTCGTAGACGTCGAACACGTGGGCCTCGCGCAACAGCTTGCCGCCGGCTTTGCGCACGACGGCGAGCACCTCGGCGGCCGGCACGCCGGCGTCGAGCACGACGGCGAGGTCCTGACTGGCCGGCGGGAACGTGAGCAGATCTTCGAACAGGCTGGTCGTGAGGCCGCGCGCGGCCAGCGGCGCCACGGCGAGCTCGGCGACGTAGACCGCGTGGCCCTCGATGCCGTAGCGCGCGGCGACGTCGGGGCGCAGCAGCCCCAGCGCCCCGACACGCTCGTCGTCGAGCAGCAAGGTCGGCCGCCTTGCCGGGGTGCAGGTAGGGCTCGGTCGCCGCGTTCGAAGCGCGGCGCCGCCGATCTGCAGGCCGGCCAGCAGGCGCTCGACGAAGCCCTTGATCGTGTAGAAGTCGGTCGGTCGCGCGGTCGCCCGCCCAGCTCTCGCCCACGACCGCGCCGCAGAGCGCGATGCCGAGCATCTCGGGCTCGTCGGTCGGCCACGGCTGGCAGGTGTCCTTGGGCCCCGGCGCGGCGTGGGCAGCGCGCCGTCGCGCCGCGGCAGGTAGACGCGCCCCTGCTCGAACACGGCGACCCGCTCGGCCTGGTGCGCCAGGTTGGCGGCCACGGCGGCCAGCAGGCCGGGCAGCAGCGTGGTGCGCATGACGGCCTGCTCGGCGCTCATGGGGTTGGCCAGGGCGATGGGCGCGCCGCGGCGGTCGTCGGCTGCCAGGCCCAGCGGGCGCGACGGCGTCGGCGGCCACGAACGAGTAGGTGACGACCTCGTCGAGCCCGGCGCCGATCAGGGTGTCGGCGATGCGCCGGCGCACCTGCTGGTCGGTCGTCAGCAGGCCGATCGGCCTCGCCGCGCAGCGGCAGGGTCTCGGGCAGGTTCTCGAGGCCGTGGATGCGGGCGACCTCTTCGACCAGGTCGACGGGGCGCTCGAGGTCGCGGCGAAACGGCGGCGGCGTGACCGAAAGGTCGGATTCGGAGGCGGCCGCCGTGTCGGTCGCCTCGACCTCGCACTCCAGGCGCCGCAAGATGTCGGCTTGCTCGGGCGCCGCGATGGGCAGGCCGAGCAGGCGGTCGGAGAGGCTCGGGTGGTACTGCAGGCGCGGCGGCGCGGCGGGCCGCTGCCCCCACACGTCGACCGTGCCGGGCGCCACGGTGCCGCCGCAGAGCTCGTGGAACAGGCGGCTCGCCATGGCCAGGCCGTGCGGCACGTAGCAGGGATCGAGCCCCTTCTCGAAGCGCGAGCTGGCTTCGCTGCGCCAGCCCACCTCTTTGGAGGTATGCATGATGTTGGGGCCGTTGAAGGTGGCCGCCTCGAGCACGAGGTCGGTGGTCTGCTCGTCGACCTCGGCGTCGACGGCGCCGAAGACGCCGGCGATGACCAGGGCGCGCTCGGTGTCGGCGATCACCAGGTTGTCGGGCAGCAAGGGCACGCTCGACGCCGTCGAGGGTGACGATGCGTTCGCCGGCGTGGGCGCGGCGCACGACGAGCTTGTCGCCGCGGATGTTGGCGGCGTCGAAGGCGTGCAGCGGTTCGCCGACGGCCAGCAGCACGTAGTTGGTGACGTCGACCACGTTGTTGATGGGGCGCATGCCGGCGTGGGTGAGCCGCGCCTTGAGCCAGACCGGCGAGGCGCCGACCGTGACGCCGCGCATGACGCGCGCGCCGTAGCGCGCGCACAGGTCGGGGTCGGCGATCTCGACGGCGATCGACTGCGTCGGCCGGCGCGCCGCCGGTGGGCGGCTCGTCGACGGGCGGCGGCGCCAGCGGCAGCCCGGCCGCCGCCGCCACCTCGCGGGCCATGCCGTAGATCGACAGGCAGTCGGGGCGGTTGGGCGTGACCTCGATCTCGAGGACCGGCTCGGCCACGGGCAGGTAGTCGGCCAGCGGCGCGCCCACCGGCCAGTCGGCCGGCAGCACCATGATGCCGGGGCTGGCCTGCTCGAAGCCGAGCTCCTGCTCGGAGAGCATCATGCCGTTCGACTCGACGCCGCGCAGGTTGGCCTTGCGCAGCTTGAGGCCGTTCTCGAGCGTGGCGCCGGCCAGCGAGACGGCCACGGTGTCGCCCGCCGCGAAGTTCTGGGCGCCGCAGACGATCTGGTGCACGCCGCCGCCCGCCTCGCCCACGTCGACCGTGCACAGCCAGAGCTTGTCGGCGTTGGGGTGGCGCTCCTTGGTGAGCACGCGGCCCACGCGGAAGCGCGCCAGGTTGTCGGCATCGTGAGGCGCGCCCACCCAGTCGATGCCCTCGACCTCGGAGCCGCTCATGCTGAGCAGCTCGGCGAGCTCCTCGGCGGAGCCGTCCCAGGCGACGTAGTCGCGTAACCAGCTAAGCGGCACTCTCATCAGAACTGCTCCAGGAAGCGAAGGTCGTTGTCGAAGAAGGCGCGTGCGTCGGGCACGCCGTGCTTGAGCATGGCCATGCGCTCGACGCCCATGCCGAAGGCAAAGCCCTGCAGCTCGCCGGGGTCGTAGCCCACGAAGCCGTAGAGGTTGGGGTCGACCATGCCGGCGCCGAGGATCTCGAGCCAGCCCGAGTACTTGCACGAGCGGCAGCCGGCGCCGCCGCACAGCAGGCACTCGACGTCGAGCTCGACGCTGGGCTCGGTGAAGGGAAAGAAGTGGGGCCGCAGGCGGATGGCGCGGTCGGCGCCGAAGAAGGTGCGCGCGAACTGGTGCAGCGTGCCTTTGAGGTCGGCCAGCGTGATGCCGCGGTCGACGGCCAGGCCCTCGACCTGGTGGAACATGGGCGTGTGGGTGGCGTCGAGGTCGGGCCGGTAGACCTTGCCCGGGCAGACGATGTACACGGGCGGACGCTGCGACTCCATGGTGCGCACCTGCACCGGCGAGGTCTGCGTGCGCAGCAGCAGGTCGCCGATCGAGCGGCGCCGCGCCGGCCGCGCCGCCGCGGCCCGCCTGCTCGCCGGCCGCTCTCGCGCCGCCCTCATCTTCGCCGGCCCGCGCCGACGAACCGCCCTCGCCCGCGCCGGCGCCCGGCGGGCGCCAGGTCGCGGTGCGCTCGTCGATGAAGAAGGTGTCGTCGACCGAGCGCGCCGGGTGGTCGTCGGGGGTGTTCAGCGCCGTGAAGTTGTAGTAGTCGAGCTCGAGCTCGGGGCCCTCGGCGACCTTGTAGCCCATGCCCAGGAAGATGTCTTCGACCTCGCGGATGGTGCGGCTGATCAGGTGCTCGTGCCCGAGCGGCAGCGGCACGCCGGGCAGGGTGATGTCGATGCGTTCGGCCGCCAGCGACTCGTGCAGCGAGGCGCTCGACAGGGCGGCCTCGCGCTCGTCGATGAGCCGTTCGAGCTCGACGCGCACGATGTTGCCGAGCTTGCCGACCACGGGGCGCTGCTCGGGCGGCAGGCTCGAGATGGAGCGCAGGATCTCGGTGAGGCGGCTCTTGCGGCCCATCATGTGCACGCGGACCTGCTCGAGCGCCTCGGCGCTGGCCGCCGCGGTGGCCGCCGCGGCGGTCTCGGCGAAGAGCGCGGCGAGCTCGGGCGTGCGTTCCTGCAGGTCGTGCAGCTGGGCGTCGTCCATGGTCACTCCTTCGACGGCCCTGCGCCGTCGTTCGTGCGCGCCGGCCCGGCCAGATGGCGGGAGATCTCGTACAGCGCGATGGCGCCGGCTACGCCGGCGTTCAGCGACTCTACCCCCGCGCCGGTGGCTCCGGCCAGCGGGATGGTGAGCAGATCGGTGACGAAGGCGAGCGTCTCGGGGCTCAGGCCGGCGCGCTCGGCGCCCACCACGAGCACGGTGGGCGCGGCGTCGCGGCCGGCTGGGGCCACGCCGTCGAGCGGCGCGCCGCCGTGAGCGACGAGGCCGTAGACCGTACGGGCGCCGAGCTCGGCGACGACCTGCTCGAGGGTCATGTCCTGATAGAGGGGCAGGGCGAACGAGGCGCCCATGCCGGCGCGCACCACCTTGGGCGAGAAGAGGTCGACCGAGCCCGGCGAGGCGACCACGGCGGTGGCGGCGAAGGCCGCCGCCGCCCGCACGAGCGTGCCCAGGTTGCCGGGGTCGGCCAGGCGGTCGGCGTACACGACCAGGCCGAGCGCATGGTCGGCCGCGCCGGTACCCCGCGACTCGCCGAGCGGCGCCGCCTGGGGCAGCGCGAAGACGGCCATGGTGGCGGGCGCCGTTTCGAGGGTAGACAGGCGGGCGGCCACCCGCGCGTCGATCGCGTAGACCGGAGCGTCGGCCAAGGGGTGACCGGACTCGGCGAGCCTGACGGCGATGTCGTCGGGCTCGCCGATCACGAAGACGGCTTCGGGCGAAAGGCCGCCTGCGAGGGCGGCCACCACGAGGTCGTCGCCTTCGACTAAAAAGGCGCCCTCGCGCTGGCGGTATTTGCGGACGCGCAGCGACGCCGCTCGCTTGACGAGCGGGTTCTCAGTGCTCGTAAGGGCGGCTAAAACCCCACGCGGTCGACCTGCCTCGGAGACGGCGCGGCCTACGCGGCCTGAGCCGCGTCGGCGAGCGCCACCTTGGCCTGCTCTACGAGCGCGGCGAAGGAAGCCGGGTCGGCGACGGCCATGTCGGCCAGCACCTTGCGGTCGAGCTCGATCTCGGCGAGCTTGAGGCCGTGCATGAAGGTGTTGTACGAGAGGCCGTTCTCGCGGGCGCCGGCGTTGATGCGCACGATCCAGAGCTTGCGGAACTCGCGCTTGCGCACGCGGCGGTCGCGATAGGCGTACTTGAGACTGCGCTGGACCTGCTCTTTGGCGCGGCGATAGCTCGAGTGCTTAGTGCCGCGGTAGCCCTTGGCCTGCTCGAGGACCTTGCGGCGCTTCTTGCGCGCGTTAACGCTTCGCTTGACTCGAGGCATTTCTGTACTCCTTGATCCGGTGAGCGGGGGTGCGACCTAGGCGGTCGTCTGCCGCCCCGCTCTCTCAGGCCTCAGCGTTTGCCGAGGAGCGTGAGAACTTCTCTTCGGTCGCTCTGGCTGACCAGGTCGTTCTTGCGAAAACCGCGCTTGCGCTTGGAGGTCTTCTTTTCGAGGATGTGGCTCTTGAAGGCCTTGCGACGGACGATCTTGCCGTTCGCACTCAGGCGAAAGCGCTTCTTGGTAGCGCTGTGGGTCTTCATTTTGGGCATGCGCACCCTCTCCTTACGACTTCACGGGCGCGAGCATCATGATCATGTTGCGACCGTCGAGGTTGGGCTTGGACTCGATGACCGCAAGCTCCTTGAGCTCCTCGGCGAGCCGCATGAGCAGCTGTTCTCCGCGCTCCGGGTGAACCAGCTCGCGGCCGCGGAACATGATCGTCACCTTCACCTTGTCCTGGTGCTCGAGGAAGCGCACGACGTGACCCTTTTTGGTCTCGTAATCGTGTGCGTCGATCTTCGGGCGAAACTTGATCTCTTTGATGATGATGTTGCTCTGGTGCTTGCGCGCCTGCTTCGCTTTGAGCTCGAGCTCGTAGCGATACTTGCTGAAGTTCATGATGCGACAGACGGGCGGGTCGGCCTGTGGGGCGACCTCGACCAGGTCGAGGTTCTTCGACGCCGCGTAGTCCTGGGCCTCGCGGATGGTCTTGATGCCCAGCTGCGCCCCGTTGTCGTCGATCAGCCTGACACGGTCGGCGTAGATGCCATCGTTGATGCGAATGCGGGTATCGGGCCCTTTGGGCCGGTCCCTGTCTCTTGGATAGAACGGCTTTCCCATAGAAAAAGGGTCGCCTGAGCGCCCCTACCGGTCTCCTTCCCTAACTCGTGGACCCTGTCGACCAAACGGCGCAGGGTGAGAAGCGGCTGCTTCTGCTCATATCGCGAGAGCGCAGTATACACGACCACGCTGCAAGCGTCGAACAACTGCGAAGTGAGTCAAACCCCTGCCCCCGTCATGACGACAAGCTACCCGCGGGGCCGGGCATCGACACGCGTACAGCGTAGCGCCGGCCGCCGAAGCGCCGACCGCCGAGGCGCCGACCGCCGAAGCGCCGGCCGCCGACAAGAGCGCCTGCCGCCGGGCGGCCGCCTCAGCAAACAGCGCCGGCCGCCGCGCTGAGCGGCGGCCGGCGCCGTTGCCCTGAGTGCGTGCGCGAGTGCGTCAGTCGGAGACGCGCTCGTCGGCGTACGGGATGGGCTGGCCTTCGCCGGGCCAGGTCTCGGGCCCGCGCTTGAAGAACTCGGGCTTCCAGATCCACATGGCGATCATGAGCACGACACCGATCAGCATGGTGCCGACGCCCATCAGGAAGACGCCGCCGATGCCGTGGATGCCGGTGTAGCTCGCGCCGTTGCCGCCGTGTAGGATAGTCGTCGTAGAGCACCTTGATGAGGATCGCGGCGAACATGATCGCTCCGACCGTCGGCGCGACGCCCATCAGGAAGAAGTTCTTGGCGCTCTTGAGGAGCTCCTTGCGGTAGTAGACGGTGGCCGCCAGGCCGGTGCCGCCGTAGGCGATGCAGACCATGATGCCGATCGCCGAGATGGCGTCGTAGAGGGCATTGACGTTCCACCAGGTCAGCCAGCACGTACCAGAGGATCGACAGCGTGCCGAGGATGACCGTGCCCCAGAAGGGCGTCATGTACTTGGGATGGATGCGGCCGAAGATCTTGGGCAGCGACTTGTGCGCCGCCATCGACAGCGTCTGGCGGGTGAGCGGCAGCAGGGTGGTGAGAGCCGACGCGGCGCCCGAGGTGAAGATGCACAGGAAGACGAGCTTGTCCCAGGTGCCGCCCATGACGTCGTGGGCGATGCGGGCTGAAGACGTCGCCGGGGTTGTTGGCCAGGAAGGCCGGCGCCGTGGTAGGCCTGCATGGCGGCCGTGATCAGCACGTACATGACGACCAGGATGAGCGTGTTGAGGACCGCCGAGACGCCCGGCATGGTGCGCGAGTCCTCGCTCTCCTCGTTGACGGCCAGCACGGTGTCCCAGCCCCAGTACAGGAAGACGGCCAGCACGACGCCACCGGCGAGGGCGCTGCCCGACATGTGAGTCGTGAAGAACCACGAGAAGCGGATCGGGCGAGAAGCCGGCCGGGTGCGTGGCGTAGCCCTTGATGAGCGCCCAGAAGGTGAAGAGCAGGAGCGGGATCATCTGCAGGCCCATGAGCACGTACTGCGCCTTGGCCGAGACGTTGATGCCGATCGCCACGAAGATGCCGACGATGACGAGCCAGGCCACGCCGCCCACGGTGTTCCAGAGGGTGGACGCGGCCGCGCTCTGCATGCCGAGCATGAGGAACATGTACTGCGCGGCGATCTGCACGAGGTTGGCCATGACGATGACCGACGAAGCCACGGCGGCAAAGCCGATGATCCAGCCGAGCGGCGCGCCGAAGGCGCGCGAGGTCCAGATGAAGGTCTCGCCGCAGTCCGGGTCGGCGCTGGTTCATGTAGAAGAAGCCGGAGGCCACGAGCAGCATGGGCACGAAGCCGGCGATGAAGATGAACGGCGACCCCATGCCGATGCCCTTGATCGCGGCCAGAATGCCGAGCGTAGCCGCCAGGCTGTAGGCGGGCGCCACCGAGGCGACGCCGATGACCACGCTGGCGAACAGGCCAAGGGCCCCCGAGTTCAGCCCTTTGGCGCTCTCGTCAGACCCGGGTGGCGGCGGCGCCGCGACAGTCGTGGTGGTGCCCGGAACAGACGTCGTTTCCACGGTGCCCTCCCTTCCGCCGGCTCGCACCGACGTTCAAACCCCAGAACCGTCACGCCATCGGCTGAACATTCACGTACGAAGGATCAGTCGAAGGCCCCCCTTGCACGAACGCCGCGCACGGGCGCGGCGAGCTTGACGCTAGTACAGCAGCCTGGATTGTCAAGCCAAGAAAACCCCTCTCGACGGCGGCCCAGCGACTGCGGCGCGGTCAACGGCCCACCGAGCCGCGCCCCCCGCCGCGGCCCAGTGAGACCTGACCAACATGATGACGTGCCGATCGGGGGAGTCAAGACTCGGCGACGACGCCATCGCGGCTAAGCGCGACCCCGCGCGCGCGACAGCATGTCCCCGCCGGGGGTGCGGTCGGCTCGTATGGTGGACGACACACGCGCCCGCGCGGGTGGCGCGCGTGGCGGGCGGCCCACGCTCGCGCGAGTGTGGGCAGCCCACCACGCGCGAGTGTGGGCCGCCCACGCTCGCGCGGACGGCGCGCACCCTGGCGCGGCGTCGGCGCCCGGCGGTCCGAGCCCTCCTTGCCGTGGTGCGCTATCCTGAGGGAGATGCGTTACTTCCCGACCCCCACCGGCGGCGCCCATGGCCAGCGTGATCAGCCTGTTCGGCTCGTTTCAGCCGAGCTCCGGACGCAACCACCTGATCGCCTTCACGCTCGGCCTGCTGATCACGTTCCTGGGCATCCGCGCCAACACCCGCCTGATCCGCGCCAACGTGCGCTGGTGGTTCCACGACATCAAGCCGGGCGGCCTGCACATCCACCACATGGTGGTGGGCGTCGTGGTCATGGTGATCGCCGGCCTCGTCACCATCGCCACCAACCCGCAGGGCTTCTGGGGCATCGCCACGGCGGTCGCCTTTGGCGGCGGCGTGGGGCTGACGCTCGACGAGTTCGCCCTCATCCTGCACCTCGAGAACGTCTACTGGCAGGACCAGGGCCGCGTGTCGGTCGACGCCGTGATCGTCACCATCACGGCGGCGCTCATGTTCCTCGGCGGCCTGCAGCCGTTCAACGTGGCCGGCGCGAGCCCGCTCGGCCAGCTCGGCGGCTGGGTCATCACCATCCTCGTCGTGGTCAACGTGACGCTCGCCGTGATCTGCTTTCTCAAAGGCAAGCTGTGGACGGGGCTGTTCGGCTGCTTCGTGCCGGTCGTGGCCACCGTGGGCGCCGTCCGCCTGGCGCGCCCCGGCTCGCCCTGGTCGCGGCGTTACCGCGACAACCCCGGCAAGCGCGACCGCGCCGAGCGCCGCGACCAGCGCGAAGCCGCCATGGTGCGCGCCTGGCGGCAGTCGTTCTTCGACCTGATCGCCGGCAAGCCGCACATTCCGCACGTGCCACCGCCGGTCGCGCGACCGCCCGCCGGGCCCGACCCCTCACCGGTCGCGCGGGTCACGCAGCACGTCTAGCGCGAGCAGGCGCGATGGGCAGGCGGCCGCGCCGCGACTGCCCTAGGAGCGCCCGACGCCGACGATGGCGTCGAGGTCGAACAAAAAGCGGCGCTGCGCGGCGACGATCTTCTGATGAGCCTCGACGGGGCTGAACCAGCCGGCCCGGTCGATCTCGGGGATCTCCAGCAGATTGCCGGAGCGGCGCGGCCATTCGAGCTCGAAGGTGTTGCTGACGAGCGTCTCGGGGTCGAAGTCGCCCTCGAAGGCCCAGGCGTGCACGACCTTGTGGTTTTTGTACTTCACCGCGCCCAGCGCCAGGTACGGCCCCCAGGGCTGCAGCCCGGTCTCTTCGGCGAACTCGCGCTTGGCGGCGGCCAGCAGGTCTTCGCCGACGATCACCTCGCCTTTGGGAATGGACCAGACCGCTTCGTCTTTGTGCGCGTAATAGGGCCCGCCGGGGTGGGCGAGCAAGACCTCGAGGTGCTCGTCGCGCACCCGGTACATGACCAGGCCGGCGCTCACGACCTTGGGCATAGCGCCTTTCGGTAGAGCACCATGGTGTGGTCGTCGTGCCAGAACTCGCGCTCGTAGACGAAACCCAGACCCTCCATCACCCGGCGCGACCGCACGTTGTGGGGCACCGTGTCGGCGATGATCTCGGTGCGGCCCAGGTCGTCGGCGGCCACCTCGAGCAGGCGCCGCGAGATCTCGGACGCGTAGCCGTAGCCCCAGGCGTCGTAGGCCAGCGCGTACATGAGCTCGATGGCCGCCGGGTCGCCCACGACCTCGCCGACGTCGGGGTCGACCTGGTGGATGCCGGCGCGGCCGATGAGACGTGCCGGGCGGCGACCGGCGCGGGCGGTCGGGGCGGCGATCCGGGGGCCGGCGCGTCGGCTGCCGGCGAACCGCTCTGCGCGGCGTCGGCCGGTTCGCGCGCGAACCAGGCGTACAGGCCAAAGCCGTGGCGTTCCCAGTGCGCCAGCTTTTCGTCGAGCCACTCGCGGTTCTCTGCTTCTGAGATCTCCTCTTCCCCGCCGCCCAGCCACGACACGACGCGCGGGTCGCGGTGAAAGGCCAGGAAGAGCGGCTCGTCGGCCGCCGTCAGGCGGCGGCCGACGAGCCGCTCCGTCTCGATGACGTCGGGCGCTTGCCTGGCGCTACTGTCTGGCGCTTGCTTGGCGTCGCTCATTGGCAAGGTCATTCCCTTCTGAGGTGCGTCGGCACTCCCCGCCCCTACTCGCTTGGCGAGGCCGTCACGATGCGGTAGGCCAGGTCCATTTCGTCGAGCTCGAGCAGGTGCGCGTAGCGGCGCCGCCACTCGCCGCTCTCGAGGTCGGCGGCGAGGCGCGCCAGGTGCGGAGCGAGCGTCGCGTCGCCGAGCTCGACAAAGCTCGAGATGCCCTGCTGCACGACGGGGTCGAGATAGGCCGCGGGGCGCCGCCAGTAGGCGCCCAGAAAGCCGTCGGCGCAGTCGTGCGGCACGGGCACCGTCTCCACGGCCACCCGCCAGGGCGCGAGCGCCGCGGCGATCGTCTGCATGGTCGGAAAGATCGCCCAGTCGCGGTCGCGCAGCGTGGTGATGTAGTCGTTGGTGAGCCAGAGGCGGTCGGTCACGCCGGGATCCCAGGTGAACAGCACGATGCGGCGGCGGGCGACCCGAGCCAGCTCGCGCAGGCCGGCGGGCACGTCGGGCCAGTGCTGCATGGTGAGCACGGCCATGGCGGCGTCGAAGCTGTCGTCGGCAAAGGGCAGCGCCTGCGCGGTGGCGCGCACGCAGGGCGAGGCGCCCGGGGGCCGCGCCGCGATCATGGCCGCCGCCGGCTCGACCGCCGTGACCTCGAGGTCGGCGGGCTCGTACGAGCCCAGGCCGGCGCCCACGTTGACCACAGTGCGCGCGTCGCCGAGCGCGGCGCGGATGCGCCGCGCGATGCGCGGATCGGGCTGCCGGGTGCGTCCGTAGGCGGCGCCGACGTCTTCGTAGCGGATGGGCTGCCGACGCAACTCGGCGCTCATCGCCGGCCGAAGGTCGGCGCGGAACGGAATTCGCGCAGCCCGGGGCTCATCGCGTGACGGTGGCCGAGCCCCCGCGCGTGCCGGGGCTGATCTGCAGCGTGCGCACCACGTCTTCGGCGACGGCGCGGTTGCGCGTGAGGTCGCCGGGCGGGTTCACGCTGAAGGTGAGCTGGTAGGTGGTGCGCCCGGCGTAGACCACCCAGGCCTGCAGATGACCCGGCGCCGAGGGCTCGCCGGCGGGCGGCGCGAAGGGCAGCGCCGGCTCGTCGGCCGGCTCCGGCCGAGTGGCCGGCTCGGGCACCACGTAGTCGCAGTGCATGGCCGGGTAGCCGCTCAGCATGGTGGCCTTCCACGGCGAGTGGATGGTCCAGCCGTGCTGCTCGGCGGTGTGCGCCGCGTAGCGGTTGTGAATGACGAGCTGCTCGGCGAGCTCGTGGGGCGAGGTGTCGTAGCCGACCTCGACGCGGGAGATGGACAGCATGGCCTGCGAGCCCTCGCGGCCGCGCGCCGCGAGATAGGTGGACTGCACGTTGCCGGGGGCGTCGACGGCGGTCTCGACGACCGACCCGTCGACGAACGAGTCGTCGATCTCGAAGCGCACGCCGAGCGCCGCGTTGTCGTAGACGCGGTTGGCGGCGCCGTTGCTCACCTCGTGTACCGTTCGACGATCGCTCTGACTGCGCCGGCCACCCGCGGCTGCGCCGCGCCGCGCTCGGCCGCCCGGTCGCTCGACTCGTAGGCCCACTCGGCCATGCGCACCATGGGCCAGCGCAGCGGCTCGGGCGGCAGCAGCGTGGGCGGACCGACCACCGGCAGGTGGACCCACTCGTCGTCGTGCTCGAGCACGAGCGACGCGAGGATCTTGCCGCCCACCTTGGTCGCGCTCAGGCCGTGGCCCGAGAAGCCGAGGCCGGCGTGCACGTTGCCCCCGGGCAGCGTGAAGAACGACGGCAGGCCCGACTTGGTCATGTCCATGGGGCCGCTCCAGGCGTGCTCGAAGCGCACGCCGGCAAGCTGCGGGAACAGCCAGACGAGGCCGTGGGCGGCAACTCCGGCGAGGCGCTGCGAGGCGAGCACGCGCCCGGCGATGTTGCCGCCGAAGGCCAGCCCCATGCCGCCGCCGCCCAAGGCGATGCGGTCGTCGCTCGTGCGGCGCAGGTAGTAGAGCATCTCGCGGCGATCGGCCAGGCCGGCGTGGCTCGTCCAGCCGATCTGCGCCAGCAGCTCGGGGATGGGCTCGGTGACGACCATGTATTCGATGCCCACGGCGAAGGCGCGAGCGAACTCGCGCTCGGCGGCCGCCCAGGCGCCGTGCGTGAGCACGACCTGGGCGGCGCGCACCGCGCCGCCGGCGGTCTCGACCATGGCCGGCGCGCCGTGGCGCAGGGCCACCATGCGCGAGCCCTCGCAGATGCGCACGCCGCGCTCGAGCACGACGCGGCGCAGCTCGCGCGCCAGGCGGGCGGGCTGCACCGTGGCCAGGTCGGGGGTGAAGACGCCGCCGCCCAGGCGCGGCGAGTCTGCGACTCGCCGCGCTTCGGCGGCGTCGACCGCGCGCAGCCGGTCGCCCAGACCGTGGCGCTCGAGCAGGGCCAGCGCCTCGCGGTCGGGGCCCGTCTGCCACTCGCCGGCCTGGCCGTAGAGGATGCCTTCGTGGTGGAACGCGATGTCGGCGTGGTGGCGCTCGCACCAGCTGCCGAGCTCGGCGACCTGGTCGCCGAGCGCCGTCGCCCAGCGCAGGCCGGCGTCGACCCCGAGGCGCCGGCAAAGCTCGCCGGTGAACATCCACGACGACGAGAAGAAGCCGCCGTTGGCGCCGCTGCCGCCGGCGCCGCAGACCGTGGCTTCGAGCAGCACGACGTCGAGGCCCGGCTCGCGTTCGGTGAGCTCGTAGGCCGTCCAGAGACCGGCGAAGCCGCCGCCGACGATGCAGACGTCGGCCGTGACGGCCCCGGTGAGCGGTGGGCAGGGCGCGCCGGGGTCGGCGGCCAAGGCTTCGTCGAGCCAGTAGCTGCGCGCGCCGACTGGCGGCGTCTGCGGATGCTGGTCACTTTGCGCGCGGCGCCACAAGCTGCCGTTATTTCGTGCCATGCAGGACTCCCATACTGCCCACCATGAAGGGCAGGCGTAGCGCCTTTGGAATGAAGTCGGAGGCGCCGGTGTCGAGGTATTCGACCGATTGTATGCCCCAGCCGCGCACCGTGGCCACGAGATCGTCGACCGGGCCGAACGGGCCCTTCAGGCGAAAGAGGTCCTGAAAGGCGAAGGCGCCGCCGGGCTCGAGCACGCGCAGCGCCTCGCGTAGCAGCTCGCGCTTGTCGCGGGCGTCGCGCACCTCGTGAAAGCAGAGGTTGCTGACCACCGCGGCGAAGCTGCCGTCGGCGAAGGGCAGCTCGACGGCGCTGGCCGGCTCGAAGGTCGTGCGCTCGCCCACGCCCTGGCTTGCCGCGTTGGTCTCGCAGACGTCTTGCGAGTACTCCCAGCTTTCGCCCCAGAAGTCGATGCCGGTCACGTGGGCGCCGGGGTACCGTTTGGCCAGGGCGATGGTGAGCGGCCCGTTGCCGCAGCCGATGTCGAGGGCGTCGCCCGGGGCATCGGTGCCTGAGGCGGCGGCAACGTCGCCCGAGGCGCCGCCCGCGCGGCCGTCCCAAGCGAGGTGGTCGAGCACGAGCTGCTGCACGCGCGCCTGGATCTCGCCGTCGTCGGCGGCGAGCAGGCGGCGCGCGTAGGCGAAGTAGACGCCGATGAGCGCCACCAGCACGGCTGCACCGAGCTGCACGAAGAACAGCCAGTCGACGCGGAACACGCGGGCCGCGATGGCCAGCGCGAGAAAGAGGGCCGCACCGATCACCGGCCCCACGACGAACCGGGTGGACACCCAGTTGCCGTACTCGGGCCGGCTCGCGTTCGCGCCGTCGAGACTCGCTCTCGTCCCGCGGCTCGTCGTTCACGCTGTCCCCTGCCCCTGCGCGGCGCTCAGCCGGCCGCCGCCGGCAGCCGCCGCTCGGCGACCTCGGCGGTCACCTCGGCGATGAACTGCTCGATGGGCACGGCGCCGGTCTCGTCGCCGCGGGCGCGCACGGCGACCGCGCGCGCCTCCTGCTCGCGGTCGCCGACGACCAGCAGGTACGGCACCTTCTGCAACTGACCGTCGCGGATGCGCTTGCCCACGCTCTCGGAGCGGTCGTCGAGCTCGGCGCGCAGGCCGGCCACGCGCAGCGCCTCGGCCACGCCCGCGGCGTAACCGGCGTGGCGGTCGCTGACCGGCAACACCAGCGCCTGCACCGGCGCGAGCCAGGTCGGCAGGTTGCCGCCGTAGTGCTCGAGCAGGATGCCCATGAAGCGCTCGATCGAGCCCAGCAGGGCGCGGTGCACCATCACGGGGCGATGCTCCTCGTTGTCGGCGCCGGTGTAGGTGATGTCGAGGCGCTCGGGCATGCCGTAGTCGACCTGGATGGTGCCGCACTGCCAGGTGCGGCCCATGACGTCGCGAATGTGAAAGTCGATCTTGGGGCCGTAGAAGGCGCCGTCGCCGGGGTTCAGCTGGTAGTCGATATCCTCGCTCTTGAGCACGTTGGTGAGGGCGCCCTCGGCGCCGGCCCACATCTCGTCGGTGCCGATCGACTTGTCGGGCCGGGTCGAGAGCTCGATGCGCACGTCGCTGAAGCCGAAGGCGGCGTACATGTGCAACATGAAGCGCAGCACGCCGCGCACCTCGTCTTCGAGCTGCTCGGGGGTGCAGTAGATGTGGGCGTCGTCCTGGGTGAAGTAGCGCACGCGGAACAGGCCGTGCAGCACGCCGCTCATCTCGTGGCGGTGCACCTGGCCGAGCTCGGCCATGCGCAGCGGCAGGTCGCGGTAGCTGCGGCGGCGGCTCTTGTAGATGAGCAGGCCGCCGGGGCAGTTCATGGGCTTGATGGCAAACGGCGAGCCGTCGATCTCGGTGAAGTACATGTTGTCTTTGTAGTTCTCCCAGTGGCCGCTGCGCTCCCAGAGCTCGCGGCGCAGGATCATGGGGGTGCGGATCTCCTCGTAACCGGCCTTCACGTGCTCGTCGCGCCAGTAGTCGATGATGGCGTTCCACAGGCGCATGCCGCGCGCGTGGAAGAAGGGAAAGCCGGGGCCCTCCTCGTGAAAGCTGAAGAGGTCGAGGTCGCGACCTATGCGGCGGTGGTCGCGCTGGCGCGCCATCTCGAGGGCCTCGAGGTGGGCGGCCAGCTCCTCCTTTTTGGCGAAGGCGGTGCCGTAGACTGCGGGTGAGCTGAGCGTTGTGCTCGTCGCCGCGCCAGTAGGCGCCGGCCAGGCTGGTGAGCTTGTAGGTGTTCTTGCCGAGGCGCCCGGTGCTGGGCAGGTGCGGCCCGCGGCAGAGGTCGGTGAACTCGCCCTGGGTGTAGATGCTGATGGTCTGCTCGTCGGGCAGGTCGTCGATGAGCTCGACCTTGAAGGGCTGGTTCTTGGCGGCAAAGAGCGCGCGCGCCTCGGCGCGGGGCAGCTCCTGGCGGGCGACCGGCAGGTTCTCGGCGACGATCTTGGCCATCTCGGCCTCGATGCGCGGGAACTCGGTGTCGGAGACCGGCTCGGCGAAGCGGAAGTCGTAGTAGAAGCCGTTCTCGATGGTCGGCCCGATGGCGTACTCGGTGTCGGGCCACAGGCGCAGCGACGGCCTGGGCGAGCACGTGCGCCGCGTCGTGGCGCAGCACGTCGACGCCGGCCGGCGAGTCGGGAGTGACGATGGCGAGCTGATCGCCTTCGTGGAGCTCGCGGCTCAAGTCGGCGGGCTCGCCGTTGACGGCGGCCGCCACGGCCGCCCGGGCGAGCCGCGGCCCGATCGCCTGCGCGCCGTCGAGCGCGGTCGCGCCATCGGGGAGTTCGAGAGGGGAGCCGTCGGGCAGGGTGACGTGGATGGGCATGGCAGCACCGGTCCTTTTACGCTCGCGCCCGCGCACGTTGCGGGGGCTGTTGACCGGTGAATTCTAGCAGACGGCACGGCTCCCGCGACCCGCAAACACTGCCAGAAAGCCCTGGCGCATGCGACCATCGTCACCTAGTATCCGCCCTGTGACTTCCCGCCCAAGACCGATGGCATCTGACGTGATCGAACCAACCGGCTCGATCCGCGCCCGCTACGGCTGGCAGAGCGACTTCCCCACCTTCTCCAAGACCGCGTCGAGGATAATCCGCGTCGACCTTGAGAACTTCCTCGCCGACGTAAGCGAGTCGCAGGTCTTCGCTTGGGACGACTCGATCCCCAAGCTGCAGCACGAAGTCGGCGAAGTCGTGATCGTCGACGACCTCGCGGACACCTACACCGCCATCCTCGAGTACGAGTTGCCGCTCGAGTCGCGGCGGCCAGACGTCATCTTGCTCGTCAGCGGGGCGATCGTCGTACTCGAGTTGAAGGGCAAGGCCGAACCGGAGCAGGCGGACCTCGATCAGGCGGCCGCCTACGCGCGCGACCTGCGCTGCTACCACAAGCATTGTGCCGAGCGCGAGGTACACGCGGTAGTCGTTCCGACGCGGGCGCATGGCTACGTAGGCACGCGCGACGGCGTCCGCATCTGTGGGCCGGACGGGCTGCACGAGCTCATCCAGCAAATGCAGCGCCCTTGGGCCGACGGCCCACTCACCGCCGACGAGTTCCTCACGCGCGACGCCTATTGCCCCCTCCCTACGCTCGTCCAAGCGGCGCGCGAGCTCTTTTTGGATGGCAAGATCCGCCCGATCCACCGAGCGCACGCGGAGACGCAGCCGGCAATCGACGAAATCGCCCGCATCGCCCACGAGGCGGCGCAAACGCACACGCGGCACCTCGTTCTGGTCACCGGCGTGCCGGGCTCTGGAAAGACACTCGTCGGCCTCAGTGCAGTCCACAACCCTGCGCTCGACGACCTGGCCGTCGAGCGCGCCGGCGGCAAGCCGCCGGCGCCCGCCATCTTCCTGTCCGGGAACGGCCCGCTCGTGCAGGTGCTGCAGTACGAACTGCGCGACGCCGGCGGTGGCGGCAAGACCTTCGTGCGCGACGTCAAGAACTACGTGAAACAGTACCTCGGCGACAAAGCGGCAGTGCCGCCACAACACGTCATCGTCTACGACGAGGCCCAGCGAGCCTGGGACGAGGCGCAGGTAGCCGCCAAACATGCCTTCGCCTCCCCGATGTCGGAACCCCAGGCCTTCGTGGAGTTCGGTGAGCGCATTCCGGAGTGGTGCGTGCTGGTCGGGCTCATTGGCTCGGGCCAGGAAATCCACGTCGGCGAGGAGGCCGGCCTGGGTCAGTGGCGCAGAGCGCTGATCGAGGGCAGCCAGCCCGGCGGCTGGACAGTGCACGCCCCGCAACATGTGCTCGATGAGGTCTTCGCGGGAGCCGATGAGAATGGCGCACTCCTGCCGGGCCCGTTGCAGAGCTCGGCCGAACTCGACCTTCGCGTTGAGCTGCGCTTCCACTTCTGCTCGGATCTCGACGCTTGGGTCGACGGGCTGCTCAGCGATGATCGCACCTGGCCCGATGATGTGCGCACCGTCGAGGCGAACGCCATCTCGGCTCAGTGTCGCGAACTGGCCGAGCGCCTCGAAGCGCAGGCCTACCACCTGCGCATGACCCGCGACCTCGAGACGGCGCGTGCCTACCTTCGCAATCGCTACGCAGAAGCGCCAGACGCCCGGTTCGGACTCGTTGCTTCATCTCGAGACAAGGCTCTTGAGGGTTGGGGCGTTTTCAACGACTGGCACTCGACGCGCCGCGTGCAGCTCGGTCCATGGTACGGCGATGGCGAACGCGACAGCGGCCGCTCCTGCCGCCACCTTCGCGATTGCGTCACGGAGTTCGGGGCCCAAGGCCTGGAACTGGACGGCGCGCTGCTCGCCTGGGGCACCGACCTTGTGCGCGACGACAAACGCTGGTCGAACGCGTGGGCCAAGCGCCACGCTCGGGCGGCTCATGTTCGCGACCCATTCAACTTGCGGCTCAACGCCTACCGGGTACTACTCACCCGTGGCCGCGACTGCGCAATCATCTACGTGCCACCAATGACCCAGCTCGACCAGACCGCAGCGTGGCTGCAGGAGTGCGGTGTAAGGGTCCTGAGCTCGTAGGCGCGAGCCCGGCGCGACGAAGCCGACTGGTCCCTCACAAGTCCTCGGGCCGCAACCCGCTGTGCTTGCCCAAACGCGCCAGCATGCGCGGACCGATCTCGTCGTTGTCGTGGAACGCGAATACGAGATCCGGCCAACCGTCGCGCGAAAGGGTCTTGTGTGAGCCCGTCTGGCGCTTGATCGACCATCCGTTGCGGAGCAACGCCGCGAGCACCAGCCGAGCGCGAGTGCTCGGCCACTGGGTCACGACTACGCCGCGTTGAAGGAGATCGTGATGAAGCCGTCGGCTTCGTTGTGCTCGAGACGGTCGGCCACGACGCGCAGGGCCAGCGCCTGAGCGCGGGCGACCGCTTCGTCACTGGTCGATCCGTAGGCGACTACGCCCGGCAACTCGAGCACTTCGGCGAGCCAGCGGTCGTCGACTTCTTGCTCTGTCTCTATCGTGAAGATGACGATCACCTTTCGCCTCCGGCAGTCGCCTGCCGGAGATTGTACGCCGGTCGGACCGGACGAACGAAGCCGCGTCGTCAGTATCTGAATGGCCCGGCGAACCGTCAATGATCATAGGCAAACGTCCACCACCCAACCTCCAGTCGACTGCACCGCGAGCGCCACGGCCGCGCACTCGAACGCAACAAGCCTGGCTGAAGCGCAAATAGCTTTCACGCTGTTCCCCGAGAGGTGCGAGCTCAGGCCCCGATGACTTCGAAGCCGAAGGCCGCGGCAACGCCGGCCAGCCTCGTGTCGTGCGTCGCGAACGAAAGCGAGGGCTCGCGGTGGCCGCGCCATTCGAGGCCGGTCGCCAGGTGGATGGCGTCGAGCGTACGCAGCGAGCCGGGCAAAGGCCCCGACGCACGCGCGAGGATCTCGGCGTGATGAAGACCCGTTCGGCCCGCCGCAGCTTGTCGTAGACGCCCCGGCGCCGAGCCAGATACTCGTCGTCCGCCATGGGGCGCGTCAGGCGCAGGTTCTCGACCGCACGTAGACACTCGACCTCGGCAAGGACCGACGTGACCAAGCGGTCGTAGACGTCGAGCTTGGTCAACCGGTCGGGTTGCTCGAGCACGAAGCGTAAGAACACCGAAGAGTCGACGTAGGCGATCACCCGGCGTCGTCGCCCCGGTCGGCGCGAGCGGTCCGTTGCCCGGTACCCGGACCGGCGCTTGGGTCGCGGTCGCCACCGGCGCCCCTGCCGGACAAGGCCGGCGGATCCGCACTGTCCGCCCGTCCCTCGCGGATGAGCTCGACGGCGTCGGGGGCGTCGGCCGCCCTGCCGATCACGGGGGCCGAAAGGGAGGGAGCCGACGGGTCGGCCGGGATGGAGACGAGGCCGTCGTCGTCGACGGTGCCGTGCGGCCCGAGCGTCGCCACGGGGATGTCGCGACTCACGACCGTGTACGACCTGCCGGCGCGTACCTCGCGCAGGTAGTAGCTGAGCCTGGACTTGAGCTGGGCTACGGTCACGCGTTCCATGGTCACAGTATGACCAGAACTGGTCAAGTTGACAACGAAGGGTGGCGGAGGCGCCACGAGATGGCCTGGCGCCGCCTCATGCCCAAGACGCTGCGGAGGCGCGGCCAGCAGGGCAGCATCTCGGACGTCAGCCCGCGCGATGGGCCACGCTCACGCGCCCGCCTGAGCTCAAGAAAACGTCACCCCGTTCCGACGCCTCTTCGTGTTTCGTTTATTTCGTTTAGTGCTAGAATCCCGATCGTAAGCACTCTCACCGGGAGACTGAGATGGAAGCGTGCACTGACGCCGAGCACTGTCGAACAGTGCCAAACCCCGATTGCTCCCGACAAGCGCGAGACCGACTCTGTCCGGAAGCTGTTCTCGTTCATGGAGGCGCAGCGTATCAGCACCACCAAACGGGCTTCGCTCGTCTCGCCGAACGGCGAGACGCTCGAGATTCCAACATCCATCTACAAGGTGCTCGTGCAAGCGGTCGCCGCCATGTCGCAAGGAAACGCGGTCTCAATCATCCCCGTGCACCACGAGCTCACGACGCAACAGGCCGCCGACCTGCTCAGCGTCTCGCGGCCCCATCTGGTCAAGCTCCTCGACGCGGGCGACATTCCTTTTCACAAAACGGGTGCTCACCGACGTATCTATTTCGAGGATCTCGCGAGGTACCGCGATGTGCGCGACGCCGAACGCCGCAAGGCGCTGCGCGACCTCACGAACAAATCGGCTGAGTACGGCCTGGACTACTGACCGTGGGGTGGATCGCGCTCCTCGACGCGTGCGTCCTCTACCCCACCTCCGAGCAAAGCCCCTACGCCGCCCGTTCGGCCTGCTCCGCCCCACTCCCCGCGCCGCTCGCGCCCATCTCCCCGTTCAGGAACGGCAGCACCGTCGGCACCAGCGCCGCCGACGTGAAAATGTCGTAGTGCGTCTGACCGGGAAGAATGGCGAGCCGGTTCTGCGCCATGTTCTCGCGCAGCCAGCCGGCGTCGCGCAGCCCGCCGCCCAGCAGGTGGTAGAACTCGACCATGTGCTCGGGGCGGAACATGTCGCTGTCGCCGTAGACGAGCATGACCGGCATGCGCAGGCTCTTGGCGTCCTCGTGTAGTCGTAAGGCTGCCGCATGAGCTCGCCCATGCGGTCGAGCAGCCTGCGGGAACTCCTCGGGGTGCGGCGCGATCGCCGCGTACGACGTGTACAACGGCGTTTCCATCATGCGGTCGGCGATGGCGCCGCTCATCTGCGCCTGTTGGGCGATCATCTCGGCGAAGAAGCCGTCCTGGCTGAAGCCGGCCGAGACCAGCACCAGGCGGCGCACCAGCTCGGGGTGCTGCACGGCGAGTCGGAAGGCGACGCCGGCGCCCAGCGAGTAGCCGATGGCGTCGACCTGGAGGTAGCCGAGCTGCTGCAGGATCACCGCCATGTCGTCGCCCATGTCGGTCAGGCTGATAGGCCGGTCGCCGAGGGGCGTGCGGCCGTGGCCGTGCAGGTCGACGGCGATCAGCTGGCGGCCGGCGGCGCGCAGGGCGGGGCTCGGTCCGAACAGGTCGATCGAGCCGAGCCCGCCGTGCAGCACGAGCAGCGGCTCGCCCTCGCCCTGGATCTCGTAGTAGTAGTCGATGCCGTTGGCGTTCACTCGCCCGGCGTCGACGGGCGACTCGTTTGAGAGGAATCCGGCTTCCATGGTCGCTGCCATCCTTTCTCGGTGTCCGCGGCCGCCTGTGGCGGTCGCGTGGCGCGGTCTTCGTGCCCGCGGTCGTGATCGCGCAGCCGTCCGCGAGCGCCCTCAGGCCGCGCCGCGCTCGAAGCGCAGCTTGCCCGCCTCCGCTTGTTCGGGAACGGGCACGGGGTACTCGCAGGTAAAGCCCTCGCGAGTGAACAGCTCGGCGGGCAGGCCGATGGCGCGCTGCAGTCCCTCGAGCGAGAGGTAGCTCAGCGAGGTGGCGCCGAGCAGCCGGCGCACCTCGTCGACGTCGCGGCCGGCGGCGATCAGCTCGGCGGCGCTCGGCGTGTCGATGCCGTAGAACGACGGGCAGACCACCGGCGGCGAACTCACCCGCACGTGCACCTCGGCCGCGCCCGCCTCTTTGAGCAGCGCGACGAGCCGGCCCATCGTGTTGCCGCGCACGATCGAGTCGTCGACCACGACCAGGCGCTTGCCCCGAATGAGCGCGGGCACGGGGTTCAGCTTCATGCGGATGCCGAGCTGGCGCAGGTGCTGGTCGGGCTGGATGAAGGTGCGGTGCACGTAGTGGTTCTTGATGAGCCCCTCGCCGTAGGGGATGCCGCTCTGCCGCGCGTAGCCGATGGCCGCCGGCACGCCCGACTCGGGCACGGGCATGACGAGGTCGTCGTCGGCCGGCGCCTCGCGCGCCAGGCGCTGCCCCATCTCCTCGCGGGCCGCGGCCAGCGTGCGGCCGTACAGGCGCGAGTCGGGGCGCGCGAAGTAGACGAACTCGAAGATGTCCAGGGCCGGGCGCGCGCCCGCCGACCGCCACGCGCTCGCTGCGCAAGCCGTGCTCGTCGATCTTGATGATCTCGCCCGGCTCGACCTCGCGCACGAACTGGGCGCCGATGATGTCGAAGGCGCAGCTCTCGCTGGCCACAACGGGATTGCCGTCCAGGTCGCCCAGGGCGAGCGGGCGGATGCCGCGCGGGTCGCGGAACGCATACAGGGCGTGCGGCGCGAGCACCGTCACCGAGAACGCGCCGCGCATGCTGCAGGACCGCGGCGCGCACGGCGGCGTCGAGGCCGCCGGCGCCCAAGCCATCGGCGGCAGGGCCGTCGGCGGAGGCGATCGACGGCGTCACCGGTGGCCGGGCCGCCATCCGAGCCCCGATCCAAGCCGCCCGCGCCCTGAGCCCCGGCACACGATCAGCGCGGCGATCAGCTCGGTGTCGGTCGTGCCGTCGAACCGCGTGCCGGCGGCGCGCAGCTCGGCGCGCAGCTCGCCGGCGTTCACCAGGTTGCCGTTCTGCCCGACGGCCACGCTCACGCCGTCGGCCGACGCCATCAGCGGCTGCGCGTTCTGCCAGCTCGTCGAGCCTGTCGTCGAGTAACGCACATGGCCGATGGCGGCCTGGCCGCTGAGGCTGGCGAGGGTGCGTTCGTCGAAGACCTGCGCCACCAGGCCCATGTCCCTGACGGCCGTGATCTGGCCGTCGTCGGCCACGGCGATGCCGGCGCTCTCCTGGCCGCGGTGCTGCAACGCGTACAGGCCGAAGAACGTGAGCCGCGCGACGTCGAGGCCGGGGGCGTAGATGCCGAACACACCGCACACCTTTGGCAGGTACCCGGGCGCGCCCGAAGCTAGCCACTGCCCGGCGCGCCCGAAGCTAGCCGCCCCCGCTCGCCGCAAGGGCCGAGGCCAGGCAGGGGCCGGCCACTGCGGCCGTTGCGCTGCCGCCCGTCTCTCGCCAGCAGACCCCCATCGGTTGGGGGCGGCAGTGGGCCGGGTACCCCGAATCTGAGGGCCGAGCACGCCCGCGTAAAGCGGTGCGGCACGCCCGCGTAAAGCGATGCGGCACGCCCGCGTAAAGCGATGCGGCACGCCCGCGTAAAGCGATGCGGCCGTCCGATGCGGCCGTCGCTGACGGCAACCGACGAGGCGACCAGGCAGGTCGCAGAGGTGACCCACATGAGCGAGAGCGAAAACGTAGAGCTGTTCCGGCGCGTGACTCTGGGTGCGTTCGCCGACGGTGACATGAGCGTCATCGACGAGTGTCTCACCGACGACTTTCAGGAACACGAGCCGGCGCCCGGCGTGCGGTCGGGGCGCGAGGGCGTGAAGGACATCGTCACCATGATCCGCACGGGCTTTCCCGATCTTCGGATCACGATCGACGAAGCCTTCGGCGTAGGCGACCAGGTGTGCGCTCGCAGCACCTGGACGGGCACCAACACCGGGCCTTTCATGGGCATGGCGCCCACCGGCAAGACCGCCACGTGGGAGGCGATCGACATCATCCATGCGCGGGACGGCCGCATCGCCGAGCATTGGGGCCAGCTCGACGTCATGGGGATGCTCACGCAGATCGGCCTGATGCAGATGCCGATGGCGGCCTGAGGGCCTGAGCGCTGCGTGACGCGGCGGCGGGGCGAGGGGCTTTTGCCCCTCGCCCCGCCCGCCGCCGAGACTTCGACTCCGAGGAGACTCTCGATACGGATGGAGGTGGCGCGATGGGTACTGGTCCATTCGATCCTCGTTACCGGCGGCACCGGCACACTCGGCAGCCACGTGGTCGCACGCCTGCGCGACGCCGACCGCACGACGCGGGTGCTCAGCCGGGGCGGCCATCCTTCTGACAAGGGCGTCGAGTACGTCGTCGGCGACCTGGCGACCGGCGCAGGGGTTGAAGCCGCGGTCGACGGCGCGCAGATCATCGTGCACTGCGCCGGCGGCAGAAAGGGCGACGACGACGCGACCCGCACCTTGGCGCAGGCCGCCTCACGGGCCGGCGTGCGCCACCTCGTCTACATCTCGGTGGTGGGCGCCGACCGCGTGCCGGTGGTGAGCGGCTTCGACCGCGCCGTGTTCGGCTACTTCGGTGTCAAGCAGGCGGCCGAGCGAGTCGTCGCGGAGTGCGGTCTGCCGTGGACGACCCTGCGGGCCACGCAGTTCCACGACCTGCTCCTGACGGTCGCCCGACAGATGGCGAGGCTGCCGGTGCTGCCGGTACCGTCGGGCATGCGGTTCCAGCCGATCGACGCCGGCGAGGTCGCCGAGCGGCTCGTCGAGCTCGCCCTGGCCCCGCCGGCCGGGCTCGTGCCCGACGTCGCCGGCCCGCACATCTACGGGGTCGACGACCTGCTGCGCGCCTACCTGCGGGCGCGCGGCGTGGAACGCACGATGGTGCCGGTCTGGGTGCCGGGAGAGGCCGCCAAGGCGCTGCGCGCCGGGGCCAACCTGGCTCCCGACAGGGCCGTGGGCCGCCGCACGTGGGAGGAGTTCCTGGCCGAGCGCGTGGCTCCCACGAGCTCCGAAGCCCGCCGCGACATGGCCGCGTGAGCGCGGTACGGCGCGTGGCCGCGGCGAGGGCGCGTGAGCGCAGTACGGCGCGTGGCCGCGGCTCGGGCGCGTCGCCGCGCGGTGGCCGCTTGATCAGAGGACAGGAGGAGTCATGAAGACGTACCGGGTGGGCTACCTTGTCGGCAGCCTGTCGTCGACCTCGATCAACCGCGTTCTCTCGAAGGCATTGATCAGGGTGGCGCCGCGCGACCTCGAGTTCGTCGAGGTGCCCATCGGCAACCTGCCGCTCTACAGCCCCGACTACGACCCCGACTACCCGCCCGAGGCGCGCGCGCTCAAAGAGCTGCTCGGCTCGGTCGATGCCGTGTTGTTCGTGACGCCCGAGTACAACCGCAGCCTGCCCGGCGCGCTCAAGAACGCCATCGACTGGGCGAGCCGCCCCTGGGGCATGAACTCGTTCGCCCGCAAGCCGACCGCCATGATCGGCGCCTCGATCGGCAAGATCGGCACCGCCGTCGCCCAGCAGCACCTGAAGAGCGTCCTCAGCTTCTGCGACGCACCGCAGCTGAGCGCGCCCGAGGCCTACATCCAGTTTCTGCCCGGCCTGTTCACCGAGGCGGGCGAGGTCGAGGCGGCCTGAGTGCGGGGCAAGGGCGCGGAAGGCACGCGGCGCGGCGCCGTGAGAGCGCGAGGCGGGCGGGCGGGTCTCAGACCCGCCCGCACTCGCACTACTGCTGCGGCGTCTGCGAGGTCGAGTCGACGACGCCCGAGCTGAGGTAGACCGACCAGCCCATCACCGTGCCGTTGGGCAGGTGCGGGTTGACCTCGGCCGAGTCGACCACGACCGACTTCTCGCCGAGGAGCGCGGCCGTCGTGGGGTCGAAGATGAGCTCGTTGCGGTAGCCGTTGCCGGTCGGGTAGGCCACGGCGGTGCCGGTGCGCCCGGCCTCGTCTTTGACCGTGCCGATCAGCTCGACGCCGGGCAGCCCCGACGCGATCTGGTAGAGCGCCGCGCGCAGCGCCGGCGGCGCGTAGGTCTCGCGCAGCAGGTCGCCGATGATGGTGAAGGTCTCGGCGTCGCCCGCCGGACCGCTCTCGATCTTGCGATCGACGATCATGGTGCGCAGCGTTGTGACGTCGGTCGGCAGCTTGCTCAAGTCGAGATAGCCCAGGCCGCCCTTGCCGTACTTCTCGTCGTAGGTCTTGCCGGCCCCGAGGCTGGGGCGCCCCGCGGCCTCCCAGACGGCCTTGTCGTGCGCAGTCAGGAACGTCGGCGTGCCGTCGGTCTCGAGCAGGCGGCCGCTGCCGTCGGTGCCTATCCAGGCCTGCCGGGTGACCGGCATGAGGACCGAGTACGACGCCTCCGAGGGCGCCGGGGTGGGCGAGCTCGCCGACGAGGCCGACGCCTTGGCGCCGACGCCGTAGGTGGTCGACTCCCAGACCGCCTGCGTCTTGGTGTAGACGAACTGGCCCGCCACCGGCGCCGCCGACTGCTGGTGTGCAGCCACGGTCGCCACCTTCGACAGCGCCGCCGCGGCGGCGCTCTGCACGCCGTCGACCGGCGAGTTACCGAGCAGCGCCGGCACGATGAAGGCGGCCGCGGCGGCCGCGGCAGCCACGCCGCTCACCGCGATCCAGCGCCGTCGGGCGCCGCGGCGGGGCAGCGCCGGCTTGGGCGCGGCGCCGCCCGCACGCCCGGCCGCCGGCCCTGCGTCGGCCGCCTGCACGCGCTCCATCACCGTCTCCCGCACCCGCGCCGTCTCGTCGGCGTCGGGGCTGCGAAACTCGCTGCCGTACTCGCGGATCAGATCGATGTCGTCCACGGAATGTCCTCCTTCAGGGCGACCGGCTGGGGCGCCGTCATGAGCGTGTCGTAGTCGTGAGTGCGGCGCGTGGCCGCGGGCGAGCCGCCGCGGTCGCTTCGGCGCGCCGCTGCCACTGGGCCGCCACGCTCGCCGGCGCCCAGCTCGCTGCCGCCGAGCTCCTTGCCCATCCGCGCGCGAGCCCGGTGCAGCCGCGAGCGCACGGTGCCTACCGGAATGCCGAGGGCGCGGGCGACCTCGTCGTAGGTGAGGTCGGCCCAGGCCACCAGGAGCAGCGCCTCTCGCTCGTCGGCGCGCAGGGCGGCGAGGGCGCCGGCGAGCCGCCGGTCGGTCGCCTGAGAGTCGAGGCGCTCAAGCGCCTCGTCAAGGGCGCCGGCCGGCCGCCTGGGTTCGCGCGCCAGCGCCCGCAGGCGCCGGCCCTCGGTGCGCAGCGAGCGCCGCATGACGTTCGCGGCGATGCCGAACAGCCAGGGCCGCGCGTCGGAGTAGCTGAAGTCGTAGCGGCCGCGAGCCTCGAAGGCCTTGAGGAACACCTCGGCCGACACGTCCTCGGCCGCCTGGCGGCCGAGCCGCCGGCCCGCGTACCTGAAGATGAGCTCGAAATGCCGTTCGAACAGGGTCTGGAACCGCGCCGGGTCGGCGATCGACGCGCGCATGACGTCGGCGTCGCTGTCGGGGCTATCCTGCACACCCACCTCCCAGGGTCGACTGCATCCTCACCCTGTCCTTGCCCGAAGGCCTCTGAAGAGTTCCGGATGCGCGCGCGGAAGGCAAGCGGGCCGGCACGCGCCGCGAGAAAGTCGCAAGACCGGCGCCAACTGCCGATATCTCAAAGCGAGTCCGTGCAGCGAGGCGGCGGCGCGCTTCTCGACGTACTAGTATGGCTGAATCTAGTCAGGTTCTGGGTTTGACGCACACCGGGGGGTTGGCATGTCTGATCGGCGCACGCGCGTTCTCGACCGGCATCTCAGGCGGTCACTGCCTCCCGGTCCCGACCGGCGCCACCTGCGGCTGCTGCTGACTCTCGCGCTGTTCGCGACGCTCGCGCTGGCGGCGCTCGTCGGCCCGAGCAGCGCCCTCGCCGGACTCGTTTCGGGCCGCGTGACCGACGCCGTCACGGGCGACCCCATCGCCTGGGCGACGGTCCATGCTCAGGACTCGAACGGCGTCTGGGGCGGCTACGTCTACACCGACGACACCGGCGCCTACGCCATGGCCATGGGCCCCGGCGACTGCAAGCTCAGCTGCATAGCGGACTTTCACGTGACCCAGTACTACAACGACGAGCCCGACTTCGCCTCGGCCGACACGATCACCGTAGGCGACACCAACGTGGACGGCGTCGACTTTGTCATGCAGCGCTCACCCCAGGCGCACTTTCAGGGCACCGTCTTCGACGGCACCACGGGCGACCCGGTGAGCACGGTCCAGGTCACCGCCTGCACCCTCGGCGACGACGGCCTGGTAGCGAGCGACTACTACACCACCACCGCGAGCGACGGCACCTACGACCTGACGGTGCCGCCGGGCACGTACGCCCTCCGGTATTACTGCGCCGGCAGCTACGACGAGGTCTACTATCCGAACGCGGCCTCCGGGTCGGACGCGACCTTCATGGCCGTGAACGACGGCGACGTGAAGACCGGCGTCGACGCGACGCTCACCCGCGAGCCGGTCACCCTGACCGCCTGGGCCCAGGACATCGACGGCGCCTGGCTGCCGGGCATCGAGATACAAGTGCTCTCGGCGAGTGACGGGCACGTGATCAGGTCGGCGACGACGGACGCCGACGGCACCTGCGTGATCGACTTGAGCGATCTGCTCGGCCAGCAGGTCAAGTTCTGCCAGCACGACCCGAGCGGCGAGTTCGCCGACCAGTACTACAACACGCTGTCGACGGGCGCGCCCACGTTCGCTCAGGCGGTGACCGTCACGCCCACGCTGGGCGGGCTTTACTACTGCGAGACCCACCTGTACAACCAGTCGCCCGGCGAGATCAAAGGGCGCACGCTCGACGCCAAGGGCGATCCGGTGGGCGGCATCCCCGTCTGGCTCAGCTGCGTCACCTCTACCAACTACGGCGTCCAGACGGTGAGCGATGCGAGCGGCGACTACGACTTTCCGGGGCTGCACGTGTCGCGCGCCACGAGCTTTCTGGTCGAGTTCGACGCCACTGACTACTTCGGCACGTACCTGCCCCAGTACTACAACGGCAAGTTCACGGCGACCGACGCCACCAGGGTGCCCCTCGCCCCGGGTCAGACCCTGACGCTCGACTCGAGCCTCTACAAACGCTGCCGCGTGGGCGGCGTCGTCACCGACGCGAACGGGCCGGTCAAAGAGATCGCCGTGACGCTCTACGACCAGGGCGACAACGTCGTCTCGACGCAGACCACGCCGAGCAACGGCGCCTACTTGTTCACCGACCTGCAGCCGGGCGACTACCGCATCGGCTACCACGACCAAAGCACCGTCGACCCCAACGCGCTGCCCGTGTACCACGATCAGTTCTCCGGCGGCGCCGCCACGCTCGATGCGGCGACGCCGATCCACCTCGACGGCATCGACACGGCCACCGTCACCGCGAACGTGCAGCTCGTGCCGTGGGGCGGCATCCTCGCGCAGGTCGACAGCTCGCTCGAGCCCTACGGCCAGCTGAGTGACGTCGATGTGACCCTGTACGACTCGTGGGGCGAGCCGCTCGCCACCTCCGACGGCCTGAACGACGAGGGCGGCTCCGTCAGCTACGGCTATCTGTTCAAGTACCTCGACTACGGCACCTACTACCTGGGTGTGAACGACCCCGGCGACACCTACTTCCCCGTGTTCTTCGACAACGCGGCGACGCTCGCCAAGGCGACGAAGATCGTGCTGACCGCGGCCGCCTCCAAGTCGACGCCCACCATCTACGTCACGCCGGTGCGTGGCGTGGCGCCCGACACGGGCGCCCTGCCCGACGGCTCGACGACCGTGCCCTCGGTGCACCTCGGCATCAAGGCGGCCGCCATCGCCAGCGACGGCGCGACCACGCTGATCGGCGGCCACGGCGCCGGCTCGCAGAGCGGCACCTATGTCTACGGCCTCGGCGACGCCGGCTGGGCGCAGCTCCAGCTGCTCGACGTGCCCGGCGACGCGGTCGCGGTCGACGGCGACGTCGCCGTGGCCACGGTCGCGGGTGGCCTCGCCGCCGACGACCCGGGCGTGGGTAGAGCCTACGTCTATCGGCGCATCGCCGGCGTCTGGACGCTCGAGGCCAACCTTGGGCCCGACGACGGCGACCACGGCGGCGGCTTCGGCGACAGCGTCGCCCTCAGCGGCGACACCCTTCTCGTCGGCGCACCGTACGCCTACTCAGACACGTCCTCCAGAGCCGGCGCCGCCTACGTGTTCGTACACCAGGCCGACGGCTCCTGGTCGCAGCAGGCCAAGATCACGCCGGGAACGGGCAGCGGGGCCGCCTTCGGCCTGCACGTCGCGCTCGACGGCGATCGCGCCCTGGTGAGCCGCGGCGGCACGGACGGCACGGACGGCTCGGTGGCCGTCTTCGAGCGGTCCGGCACGACCTGGCAGCAGACCGGCCAGCTCGTCGCCGGCGATCCGGGCCCGACGACCCTCTACGGCGCGGCGCTGGCCCTGCAGGGCGACACGGCGCTGGTCGGCGACCCGGGTCAGTTCGGCGACACGGGCGCGGCCTTCGTCTTCCAGAAGTCGTCGTCGGGCTGGTCGCAAACGGCCAGGCTCGCCGCGGCCGACGGGCAGCCCGACGACCAGTTCGGCGCGTCGCTCGCCCTGCAGGGCGACGAGGCGCTGGTCGGCGCCCCCGACAGGGGCATCACGGTGACCGGCACGCGAAGCGGGTCCGCCTATCTGTTCCGCCTTGAAGACGGCGTGTGGTACCAGGACACAGACATGGAGCCCGCCGCCGCGACGCCCGCCTCCTACTACGGCGACGCCGTGGCCCTCGCCGGGCGCGACTTGTTCGTCGGGGCGCCAGGCGAGCTGCGCTCAAACGGTGTCGCGGGGCGAGTCGAGATCTACTCGCCGTACGTCACCGACCGCGACGTGCCGCTCGTGGTCGACGCCTCGCGCGGCCTGCTGATCAACGACTGTTCGCCCGAAGGCGGCGCGCTGACCGTCGGGTCGAACACACAACCCGCCCACGGCGTCGTCGTCGTCAACGCCGACGGCTCCTTCACCTATGCGCCGACCCCCGGCTTTGTGGGCACCGACCAGTTCACCTATCAGGCCCTGGGCCTGAGCGGCTGGCTATCGGGCGCCACCACCGTGACGCTCACGGTGCGCGACACCTCGGACCCGACGCTGGGGACGAGCGGTGTGCCGACGGGCTGGGTGCACGTGGCGCCGAGCGTGACGCTGAGCGCTCACGACGACACGTCGGTGAGCGCCACCGAGTATCGCGTGGCAGCGAACGCCCTGTGGCGCGCCTATGGAGCCCCCATCAAAGTGACCAGCCAGGGCGTCTCGACCTACGGCGTGCGCTCGCGCGACGTGTTCGGCAACGCCACCGTCGGCTCGTTCGTGGTCAAGCTCGACACGCGCCGGCCGACGCCCAAGGCGCGGTACGCCGCCACCGTGAGGCGGGGCGGTTACTGCGGTCTCAGGTACGAGATCGCCGACCCGACCCCCGGCAGCCCGACGGCGACGGTGAAGATCGTGATCGTGAACGCCCGCGGGCGCCAGGTCTGGGCGACCACCAGGGGCTCGCGGAGCGTCAACAAGAACCTCATCTGCAGCTTCCGCTGCGAGCTGGCACGCGGCGCCTACCGCTTCTGGGTGTACGCCACCGACGCCGCCGGCAACGTGCAGACCAGGGCGGCGAGCAACCGGCTGACCGTGAAGTAGGGGAGCCGCGGGCGCCTGCGCGGCGCGGCTACGCCGCGCCGCGCATGGTCGCCTCTGAAGTCAGGTCGGCGAGCAGGGCGGCCATGCGACGCAGGACCTCGGTGCGGTCGGCCAGTTCGTAGCTCCCGGCGAGGCTCTCGGGCGCTTGGTAGCCGATACGCGTGACGCCGCCCTGGCTCCACACCACCACGCGCAGCGGCAGCTCGAACCCCACCCGCGGGTCGGCCTGCATGAGCACCGTGCCGGCGCGCGGGTCGCCGAAGATCAGCACCTCCTCGTCGGCCATGCGCAGGCCGACGGCGCGCGCGTTGGCGGCGTGGTTGATGCGGGCGAAGACCGTGATGCCGCGCCGAAAGACGGCGGCCATCAGGCGCGCGGTCGTGTCGCTCACGGTGTAGGGGCTCTCGACCGTCGTCAGTTCCATGCGCCACCGTTCCCCTCGTGACTGCCGTGGCGAGCCGGCGGCGCCCTCAGGCCGCTCGCTGCGACACGAAGTCGTGGGCCTCGCGGGCCAGGTCGGTCCACTGCGCCTCGGCTTGCGGGCCCACCGTCACCCACTCCCTCATGAGGCGGCCGCCGCCCGGGTCGTAGCGCTCGCCGTCGCCGATCGTCACGAGTGCGTCCACGCGGTGCTGCGGCAGCTTCACGACAAGCCAGCCCTTCACGAGCATGGCGAAGATCTTGTCGTCGACCTTGAGCGCCGACGAGCCGAAGCCCGTGCGCTGCGGGCTGTCCTTTGACTCGCGGGTCACGCCCGGCTGATCGAGAAACGACCGGCACAGGCTCTCGTAGCGCTCTTCTGCAGCGGCGTGTGCGTCACTCATGAATCGACCGCCTTCCTACTTTGCGGTGAACCGTCTTTCACCTCTTGTGTTCCACGAACGGAGGCGTGGACAAAAGTTCTTGTTCGGGGCCGCGCCGGCACGTTTCCGCCGCGCTCCCCGAGGGCTGAGACCGTCGCTAACGGCGTCTCCCCGGCTGCGGTTATCATGGCCCCCATGGAGCTTTCCGCAACCTGGTACGACGCCATCGCCGTACGCAGCTCGCAGCGCCGCTACCCGGCGACGCCGCTGGCCGCCGACGCCGCGGCGCATCTGCGCGCCTTCTGCGCCGCCGTGCAGCCGTCGCCCAGCGCCCGCCTGGTGGTGGTCGACAGCGAGGTCGACCGCCTGTTCACCGGCGTGCTGGGCAACTATGGGGCCGTGAGCGGGGCGCCGCTGGCCGTCGCCTTCGTGGGCCGCGCCGGCGCCGAGGCCGAGGTCGGCTACCTGGGCGAGGCCCTCGTGCTCGAGGCGACGTCGCTGGGACTTGGCACCTGCTGGATAGCCGGCAGCTTCGACAAGGAGCGCGCCGACGGCCTGGTCGAGCTTGTACCGGGCGAGCGTGTCATGGCGCTCACGCCCGTCGGCAACCCGCTCAAGCGCCTGCCCGCGGGCGAACGGCTGATGCGGCGCGTCGTGGGGGCCTCGGCCCGGCTGCCGCTCGACAAGATCGCCCCCGGCATCGACGGCGCGCCGGGCGCGCCGGCTTGGCCGTCGTGGGCGCGGGCCGCGGTCGAGGCGGCGCGCCTGGCGCCCTCGGGCGTGAATCGCCAGCCCTGGCGCTTTCGCTACAACGACGACGGCCTCGTGCTCAGCCGCGCCGCCAAGCTCTACTGGACGGCGCCCCTCGACTTCGGCATCGCCGAGCTGCACGTCGAGCTCGGCGCCGCGCACCGCGGCGTGCGCGGCGTCTGGGAACCGCTCAGCGAACCCGGGGTCGCGCGGTTCGTGCCCCAGTAAGGCGCCGCAGGTCAGCGGCGGCGCCTGATCCGTCTTCGCGCCGGCGTCCGCGCCGCCGGCGCCCGGATCGCGGCCGACTCGACGCCGTCGACGTCCGGTCGCAGCGGCGGGACCTGAGACTCTGGACTGCCCCTGCGCAACGGCCCATACTATCGATAGCACAAGGTCGTCTGCGCGAGGTTTTGTCAGTGCGCGATGCTGTGTCGACCGACGGGTCCGACCGGGGGGTCCTCATGCCGACAGCACGCCTGCTCAAGCTCGCCGTCGCCGTCTTGGCGCCGGTCGTACTTGTCCTGGTCGCCGCCGCCTGCGGCCAGGCGACAGCGTCGGGCCAGGCGCAAGCAACGTCGTCTGCTCCAGCGGCCTCATCGAGCGCGTCGCCGCCGTCGGCCGCGCCATCCATCGCACCGTCCATCGCACCGTCCGCCACGGCGTCGGTCGTACCGGCGGCCGTATCGCTGCCCTCGGGCGCCGCGCTGCAGCGCCTCGTCGGAAAGGGCGCCGTCCTGGTCTGCGTGCGCGCTACCGCCCACGGCCAGTCACTGTGGCGGTTCGCACCGGGCAGCGGCTCGTGGACCCGGCTCGCCGGTCTGCCGTCGGCGGTGAGCGCCGCCGAGCTGTCGCCCGACCGCCGCCGCGTCGCGCTGGTCGTGTCCAAGGGCGATCAAGGCGCCGAGCTCGACATCTTCCGGCTCAGTGATCGCAGCCTCGTGCGGCGCCCGCTGGGCTATGGCCTGCACGACATCCAGTCGCTTGCCTGGACGTCGCCGACGACCATCGTGGTGGCAGCCGCGGCGGTCGCCGCTCCCTACGAACAGTGGAACTACCAGCTCTACCGGCTCGATGTCGACAGCGGCGTCGTGGCGGCGCTCGGCGTGCGCGGCGCGAGCGTCGAGCCCGCGCCCCATGGCCAGCTCGTGTTCGACCGCTTCGCGGGCACGTACTCCGAGAGCGACGGCACGCTGACCGAACAGCTCGTGCTACAGCGCTCGCCGTACGCCGCCCCGGTCGCTCTCAGGTCCGCGATCCCTCACGGGCCCGACGTCTGGGACGCCTGGGCATGTCCCCGCCTCTCGTCCGACGGCCGCTACCTGGCCTACATCGCCACGGGCTCCGACGTAGGCGCCTCCTGGACCGTCGCGACCGTGCCGGGCAAGCGCCTCACGGTAGTCAGCGGAACCGATTTCCAACTCTCAGGCGCGACCGGCCAAAGCATCGCCCAACGGCAAGCGCCGGAGTGGGACCCGCGCAGCGCTCGGGTCGCCTTCGGCGCCGCTTCGTCGACGCCGGTCTCCAGCACGAGCGCCGTCTTCGTCTACGACGCGGCGCTGCGCAGGCGCTACCGCCTGCTCACGTCGCTGCTCTCGCCGTCGGGCGGCTCTATGCAGTGCCTCGAGGGGCTCGTCTGGACGCCGACCGGTCGCCTGCTGACCATGTCGCTCGCTTCGCCGGCGATGTCCGACAAGCCGTTGGACATCAAGAAGGCGCGCATCGTGCTCGTCGACCCGGTACGGCCGTCGAGTGCGCGCGTGCTGGGGCGCGGGCTCTTTCCCGTGTGGATGACGCCGTAGGCCGATCGCAGCGAGCCGCGGTGGCCGCCGCGGGCGGCGCGACGGGCGCCGCCGGCGACGGCGGCGGCGCGGCGCGGGCGACGGCGGGCGACGACGCGGCGCGGGCGAAGCGCGTCGCAATGGCTCGCGCTGGACTCCGGCGCGCCGGCGCGATTCACTAGCGCCATGGAACGTTCGGCCACCGACCTGATCAACGCGCGCTACTCGTGCCGCACCTACCGCGACGAGCCCGTCGCGGCCGACACGCGTGGCGAGCTCGCCGACGTGGCTCGCCGCGCACACGCTCGGCCCGTTCGGCTCGCCTGTGCGCCTCGCCCTGGTGGCCGCTGCGCCCGGCGACCGCGAGGCCCTGAAGCGCCTGGGCACCTACGGCTTCATCAAGGGCGCGACCGGCTTTCTGGTGGGCGCCGTGCGCCGCTCACCCCACGACGCCGAGGACTACGGCTACCTGGTCGAGCGGGCCATCCTGCAGGCGACCGGCCTCGGCTTGGGCACCTGCTGGCTGGGCGGCACCTTCACCAAGGGCAGGTTCGCGGCCCGTCTGGGCGGCCTCGCCCACGACGAGACCATGCCGGCCGTGATCTCGCTGGGCTACCCGGCCGACGACGGCGCGGCGCGCATCCGTGAGCGCGAGGCGGGTAGCCGCAGGCTGCCCGCCTCTTCCCTGTTCTTCGACGAGCGCTTTGGCGCGCCGCTCGCGCTCGCGCCCCACGACCCGTTCGCCGCGGCGCTCGAAGCGGTGCGCATGGCGCCCTCGGCCTCGAACAAGCAACCCTGGCGCGTGGTGCGCCGCGGCGCCGACTGGCACTTCTACCTGCAGCGCACCAAAGGCTACGGCAAGGGCAGCGCTCTCTTTGCCGTGCTGCGCCTGGCCGACCTGCAGCGCGTCGACCTGGGCATCGCCCTGTGCCACTTCGAGCTGGTGGCCCGGGAGCTTGGCCTCACCGGCGACTGGGTGTTCGACGGCCCCCCGGCCGCGTCGGTCGGCGCCGACGCGGCCGCACCGGGCGCACGCGTGGAGTACATCGCTACTTGGCAAGCGGCGGGCGCCTGAGCCTTAGAACACGCCGTACTCCTCGGCCGCTTCGCGCAGCGCGTAGAGGTTCTCGGGGCGGGCCTCGTCGGGAATGCCGAGCCCCGAGTCGAGAATGAGCGTGCCGGTGTCGCCGAACAGCTCGACGAGCTCCCTGACGTCGTCTTTGACCTGCCGCGGCGTGCCGGTGCACAGCAGCGAGACGGGCACGTTGCCCCAGAAGCACATCTTGTCGCCCAGGATCTCCTTGAACTTGACGCGGTCGACCTTGTCGAAGTGGCCGGCCACCTTGCCGGCCGGTAGCTCGGCCAGGTACTTGAGGCGCGGCGTGTAGTCGCCCTCGAAGAGCGGCAGCGGCACGCCGCCGGCCTCGATGATGGCCAGCACGAGGGCCTTGAACGACGGCCAGTAGAACTTCTCGAACTGCTCCTCGCTCATGAAGCCACCGGCGCCGCGGTGCATGGGAATGAACACCCGGGGATTGCCGGTGACCTGGATGATCATCGAGGGCCAGGGCGACCTGCGCCTGCTGCATGAGGTCGATCGTGGCCAGCAGTTGCTCCGGGTGGCGGTACATGTCGAGCGTGCTGCCGCGCAGCGAGCGGAACATGTCGGAGACCATGTCGAAGGCCGGGATGACGGGCGCCCCCCAGGTGCGCGGGCAGCCCAGGGCGGCCATCTCCTGCGCGTTCACGGCGTCGGCCGCGAAGTAGCCGCCCACGGCGTCGGACATGGCGAGCAGGCTCTCGAGGGCCTTGCGCAGGGGCGGCGCCCCAAGCAGCGGCCCGCCCACGTTCAGCAGGTAGTAAGTGTTCGACATGAAGTAGAGCGGCGGCACGGGCACCTGCTCGAAGCCGGCCAGGTTGCTCGCGATGCGCGGGAAGATCTTGCGCAGGGTGAAGCCGTTGGGGTCGGCCAGGAACTCGTCGTATTCGTCGGCGGCCATGTACTCGCCCTCGACGAACTGAAAGCCGACGTCGTCGGGCAGGTCGCCGCCCGGCCAGCGCAGCTGCTTGATGCCGAGGGCTTCGTAGCCGTCGGCGGCGAACAGGGCGTTGGTCGGCACGAACTCCCAGCCGAACTCGACGGTCGCGTCTCTGATGGCGGCGTAGTGCTGCGGGTGGTTGAAGCCCGCCTCTTTGTGCGAGTAGCCCTTCCAGAGGTCGGCGAAGTAGTGGATGGTGTGGCCGATCACCGGCACGTGGTCGGGCTTCTTGAGGGCGACGATGTCGTTGAAGCGCTGCTCGCGCTGCTGATAGAGCTCCTCGCCTGTGAGAGTCGTCATGACCGCTCCCCCGTCCACCGCGCGCTCAAGTTGAGGGCGGCCGAGACGTCGCTGCCCCAGCCGTCGGCGCCGGTATAGTCCTGCACCTGCTGGTCGGCGGGCGCGCCGCCCACCATGATCTTCACGCGGTCGCGCAGGCCGGCGGCGGCGATGGCGTCGACCGTGGCCTTCATCGAATCGAAGGCCAGGGTGAGCAGGCCCGACAGGCCGACCACCTGCGGGGAGAACTCGCCGATGGCCTCGACAAAACGGGCCGCCGGCACGTCGACACCGAGGTCGTGGACCTCGTAGCCGTTCACGTCGAGCATGAGCACCACGACGTCTTTGCCGATGTCGTGGATGTCGCCGGACACCGTGCCGATCACCACCACGCCGCGCCGCGCACCCTCGCCGTCGGCGCTCTTCAAGTGCGGCTTCACGAGCGCGCTGATGCCCTTCATGATCTCACCGCCCATGATGAGCTCGGGAATGAAGGCGTCGCCGCACTCGAAGCGCCGGCCCAACTCGGTCATGGCCTCTTTGGCCTGATCGAGCACCACAATGAGCGCGACGCCGGCGTCGAGGTCGCGCGCGACCATGGCCAGAGCCTCGTCTTCGCGCATGCCGACGATGGCGTCGGTCAGTTCGTTCGACATCAGTCCTCCCTGCTGGCGATGAAAGGATGGAACTGGTCAACGCCGGCGGCGCCGGCGGCGCGACCGATGAGTCGCGCCGCCGGACGCCCGGCGTTCATGCCGTGTGTTTACTCAGATGGTCGCGCCGTAGGTGCGGCCGGCGTCGCAGAAGGCCTTGAAGCAGGCCGGGTCGGCTTCGTCTAACACGATGCCGGTGCCCAGGAAGAAGCCGCCGTCGGTGGCCGTCTTGCCGAGGAGGTCCTTGACGTAGGCGTCGACGCGCTCGGGCGTGCCCATGGTGAGCAGCGAGCCCGGCACGTTGCCGCCGATCGCCTGGCGCGCCCCGACGATCTGCTTGGCGCGCGCCATGTCGGTGTCGTCGAACATCCAGACCATGCGGCCCTTGGGAATGTCGGGGTCGGCGATCACCTCGAGGCGCTCGTTGTAGCCGCCCTCGGCGAAGACCATCGGCACCAGGCCCTGCTCGATCAGCCCGAGCAGCACGGTCTTGAAGGTGGGCCAGTAGAGCTCGCGGTAGTCGGCGTCTGACATGAAGCCGTCGGCGCCCTTGTGGATGGGGATGAAGACCAGCGGGTTCCTGGTGGCGTCGGCCGAGCGCAGCGCCCAGTCGATGGCCAGCGGCGCCAGGCGTTCCATGGCGGCCTTGACCTTGTCGGGCCGGCGGAACTTGTCGAGCATGAGACCGCGCGTGCCGCGCATGGTGTCACCCAGGATGTCGTAGGGCGCCTTGGTCGAGCTGCCCGCCATCTGCGGGATGCCGAGCGTCGCCATCTGCTTACCGTCGATCGCCATGAAGGCCTGCAGCCACGCCATGGCGGCGTCGCCGGCGTCCATCATCTTCTGCAGCATGGCCTTGACCGGGGGCAGCGAGAAGGGCACGAAGAAGGGCGCCGTGAAGGGCGCCTCGCAGAGGTCGGTGAAGGGCGCCAGCATCTGCCAGGGATCGAGCGCGCCGAACATGCGCGGCACGTAGAAGCGCTGCCAGTAGTTGGAGGGGTCGTTGATGAGCAGGTCGTACTCGTCTTCCTTCATCCACTCGCGCTCGTTGTACTGGTAGCTGGCGTCGTTGCCGACGCCGTGACCGGGCCAGTCGTAGAGCTTGTAGTCGAGGATGTCGAAGACCTTGCCGGGCACCATGGCGATCGTCATGGCCAAACCGTCGGGCAGGAAGTCGGCGTGGAACTTGTCCCACGCCTGACCCAGCTTGTCGTAGTCGTAGTAGGCGTCGTGGCCGGTGAAACCCGAGTAGCGCATGGGAAAGAGACCGAGCCACGGCGTGATCGGCACGCGGGCCGGCTTCTTCAGGGCGATGGCATCGCGCCAAAGCTGCACGCGGTCGTGATAGGCCTTGGCCACCTCGGGCGAGGCGAACTCGATCGGCAGGTTCTGCCAGGCGTCGAGGCGCGTCTCGAGCCGCTGATCGGCGGTGAGCTCGTTCCAGTCGTCAGTGAACATTCTCAGGCACCTCCCACCCACGTCTTGGCAAGGTCGACGGCGCCCACGGCGTCTTTGGCCCAGCCGTCGGCGCCGGCAAATGCGCACACGTCTTCGTTGACAGGCGCGCCGCCGACCATGATCTTGAGGCCCTGGTGCAGGCCGGCCTGGTCGATGGCCGCCACCGTGGCCTTCATGGTCTCGAAGGCGATGGTGAGCAGGCCGCTCAGACCGACCACCGCGGGGTGCACCTCGCAGACCTTGTCGACCACGACGGTCACCGGTACGTCGACACCCAGGTCGACGACGTCGAAGCCGGCGATGTCGAGCATGCTCGCCACGATGTCTTTGCCGATGTCGTGGATGTCGCCCTGCACGGTGCACACGATCACGGTGCCGATCTTCTCAGAGGCGGCCTGTGCAGCGAGGTGGGGCTTCACCTTAGCGGTGATGCCCTTCATGATCTCGCCGGCCATGATGAGCTCGGGAATGAAGGCCTCGCCACAGGCGAAGCGCTGCCCGATGACCTCCATGGCCTCTTTGCACGAGTTGACGATGGTGAGCGGGTCGGTACCGCCCGCCAGCAGCCGGTCTGTGATCTGCAGCGCGTCCTGCTCGCGCAGCTCGATCACGGCCTCCGTGAGTTCCTTTGACATCAGTCCTCCCCTGATTCGCTACCGTGGGGTGGCTCCGCGCTTCGACGACGCAGACGCCACTGACACAATAAGTTCAGAAAGACGGCAAGTCCACGATGCGCCGCGGCGGGTCACGCGCGGCGCGCCGAGCGGGGCCAGGCTTCAGGTCACGGCGAGGCGTAGCGCCGGGTCACGGCGAGGCGCAGCGCCGGTCACGGCGAGGCGCAGCGCCGGGTCACGGCGAGGCGCAGCGCCAGATCACAGCGAGGCGCCGCCCGGCGCAGCGGGCGGCGGCGCTTCGGGCGCCGCTTGCCGCGAGTCGTAGCGCCAGAAGCCGCGCAGCAGGGTCGCCGCCACGGCGACGCCGGCGACGCACAGGATGCCGCCCGAGGCGATCGAGGCGCGCACGCCGGCCAGCGACGCCACCACGCCCGACTCGACGTCGCCCAGCAGCGGACCGCTCGAGTACGAGATCTGCTCGATGCCGGCCAGGCGGCCGCGCAGGCGGTCGGGGATCGTCTGGTTCCAGATGACCATGCGGAAGATGCCGCTGATCATGTCGAAGAAGCCGGCGATCACGAGCGCGGCCACGGCCAGCGCCAGGCCGGGCGCGAAGCCCAGCAGGGTGATGCCCACCCCCCAGCCCGCCGCCGCCAGGCAGACCGCGACGCCGTGGCGATGCACGCGCGCCGTCCAGCCGCTCGTGATGGTGGCCAGCAACGAGCCCACCTCGGGCGCCGCGAAGAGCAGCCCCAGGGCGGAGGCGCCGCCGAGGTGCTGGGCGAGCGCCGGGAACAGCGCCTCGGGCATGCCGAAGAACATGGCGACGATGTCGACGCTGTAGGTGCCGATCAGCTCCTGGCGGCTCGCCGCGTAGCGCAGGCCGCCGAGGATGCTCCGCAGGCTGGGCGGCTCGGCGTCGGCGGGCGGCGGTACGGCGTGCATGAGGGTGAGCACCACGACCGACACGACGAAGGTGGCGACGTCGAAGGCGTAGGCCGCCCCCCACGCCGGCGGCGGCGATCAGCAGGCCGCCGAGCGCCGGCCCGGCGATGGTGCCGACCGTACCGCGCAGACTCGACAGCGCGCCGGCGGCGACGAGCTCGTCGCGGTCGACGAGGCGCGGCAGCAGGGCGTCGAGCGGCGGCCGCTGCAGGCCGTCGAGCGCCGCCATGAGCGCCGCCACCACGAACAGGACCCACAGGTGCGGGCGCCACAGCGTCGCGTTGGCGACCAGCAGGGCCGAAGCGCCGGCAAAGGCGACCTCGGTGATCAGCACCAGCCGGCGCCGGTCGAGGGCGTCGGCGAAGGCGCCGCCGACCAGGGCCATCGTCAGCAGCGGCACCAGGGCGGCGGCGCTCACGAGGCCGACGATCAGCGAGGAGTGACTGATCTGGTAGGCCTGATAGGGGATCGCCACGTAGGTGACCATGGAGCCCAGCAGCGAGACCGCCCGCCCGAACCACAGCAGGCGAAAGTCGCGGTGGCGGCGCAGCGGGCCGACGTCGAGGACGACGTGGCGCAGGAGGCGCGCCGAGCGGCCGGGCTCGCGCGGCGCTATGGGCGGCGCCGGCGCCAGGCGCCCGGCTTCGTCGAAGACGCCGAAGTCGTCGTCGCGGTCGGCGGGCGGGCCCTGACCTGGGGGCGAGTCGCCGCCCGGCGGCGGGGTGTCGTCGCCCGGACCCCTGCTCACGACTGCCGGCGCTCGACTGCCGCGGGCAGGCTCGTCAGCGCAGGGCGGCGAGGCGCGGGAAGCGGCTCTGCACGGCGGCCACCTCGCGCATGGCCTCTTGCAGGGTGACCTTGGTGAGGGGACGCAGCGTGCTCACGTCGATGACGTTGTCGAGCGGCACGCCGTTACGGATGGCGTAGGCGTGGTGGCGCAGCTGCAGGTGCGCCATGCTCGTGTAGGCCTCGCGCAGCGAGCGCTCGGCCACCGTCTCTTCGCCGTCGGACTCGCGCACCGCGATCAGGCGCTCGACGGTGGAGTGCGCGCTGATGCCGCGCCCGAAGGCGTAGTAGCGCGCCAGGTTCTGGATGGGCACGAGGCCGTGCTTTTTGATGTCGAAGCTGCCCTCGATGCGCTGCCGAAAGCCGAGCGGCAGGCGGGTGCGCGTGCCGAGCTGGGCCAGACCGCGCATGAAGCCCTTGTGCTCGGGCGCCTCGCGCATGGTCTCGGTGAGCACCAGGTCGATGTAGAGCTCGCCGGCCACCTGGCGAAAGTCGAAGGCCACGCTGGCGCGCGCCAGGCGCTCGATGTCGCCGCCCTCGAGACAGTCGGCGAACACGCGCTGCCACTGCGACAGCGTCATGCGCCACTGCCGGTAGCGCGCCAGCACGCCGTGCGGGTCGAGGGCAAAGCCGCAGCGCGCGAGGCCTTCGTTGACCTCTTCGGCCATGACCCGGTAGTACTCGTCGACGGCGGGGTCGTCGGTGTCGGCGTACGCCAGGCCGTTGTCCTGGTCTGAGGCGAGCGTGAGCTCGCTGCGCGCGCAGCTGCCGAAGGCAAGCCAGGCAAAGGGCACCGGCGGCCGGCCGTGGGCGGCGACCGAGAGCTCGATCAGGCGCGCCGTCATGGCGTCGGAGAGCACGGTCAGCACGCGCATGACCGCCGGCGCGTCGAGGTGCGCTTCGAGCAAGTCGACGAACAGGTGGGGTACGTCGGCGGCGGCCTTTACCAGGTCTTCCTGCGTGGCCGACGTCTGCAGCGAGCGGCGCAGCGCGAACGGGCTGCGCGAGTCGAGCGTCATGAGGTTGCTGGCCGAGAGGATGCCGACCACGTCGCCCTCGGCGTCGAGCACCGGCAGGTGGTTGACCCCCGAGGCCATCATGGCGATGCTCGCCTCGGGCGCCAGGACCTCGGCGCCGATGGTGTGCACCGGCGAGGTCATGATCTTGGTGACCGGCTCGTCGCGCGATATGCCCAGGAGCACGACCTTGTCGCGAAAGTCGACGTCGGTGACTATCCCCAGGCCGTCGCGCAGGCGCACGAGCATGGCGCTGCGCTTGGCGTCGGAGAGCATGCGGGCGGCCTCGCGAATGGGCGTGTCGGAGTCGCAGAACAGGGGAGCGCTGCGCACCAGCGAGGTCACCGGCCGGTTGCGCACGTCGGGCAGCGCGCGCATGGCGCGCGTCGCCTGAATGAGGCGTTCGCGCTGGTTGCCGGCCAGCCACATGAGCCCCTCGGGGTGGCTGAGCAGGTCGAAGGCCGCGTCTTTGGGGATGCAGTACAGCACGGCTCTGCTGTTGGCCCGCGTGGTGAACTCGGGCGGCAGCCCGGTGAGCAGGCTGGGGTGGCCAAAGACCTCGCCGCGCGTGATGAGGGCGACGACCGCCTCTTTGTGCACGAGTTCGAGCGTGCCTTCGTAGACCACGTAGAGCTCGGTGCCGGGCACGCCGCTCTCGACGAGCACCGCCTCGCCGGGCTCGGCGACGCGTTCGACGATGGAGCGCGCCACCCGTTCGAGCTCGAGCTTGCTGAGACCGTTGAAGGGCTCGATGTCTTCGAGGAACCGGATGCGCTGCCTGAGCCGTTCGGCGTCGGCGGTCGCGGTGGCGCTGGGAGTGTCCCGTGGGTCCATGTCGTTGTTCAGTCTATCCTGCGGCGAGCGGCAACAGGTGATCGTGGGCGCGCAGATAGGCAAGGCTCGCCACCACGTCGGCCTCGTTGGTGAGCTCGAGGGCGATGGTCGCGCCGGCGGCGCGCGCCGCGGCCAGCACCGGGGCGACGTCGACGACGCCGCTGCCCAGCGGCTGGTGGCGGTCGCCGTGGCCGCGGCCGCCGTTGTCGTGGAGGTGCACGTGGCGCAGATTGGCCTGCGGCTCCGACAGCCACTCGGCCAGCGTACCCGTGAGAGCGGCGTGGCCCGTGTCGAGCACGAGCCCCAGGCCGCGCAGGTCGAGGTCGCCGGGCTTTGTGAAGTGCGAGTGGCGAGCGATCGGCATGTTCTCGACCGCCACCTCGAGGCCGTAGGTCTCCTGCAGGCCGTGCAGCTCGTCGAACGAGCGTTCCAGGGCGGCCGCCACCTTGGGGTTCCAGGGCCGCGGCCGGTGGTGGAGGTCGGGGTGGACGATATAGAGAAAGGCGCCGAGCTCGGCCGCGACCGCCATGTGGCGGCGATGCAGGTCGAGCGCGGCGCGGTGCTTGACGCCCGAGGTCGTGGCGAACTCGGCGTGGGTGAAGGGGCCGTGTACGCTGAACGGCAGCCCGACGGCCGCCACGGCGAGCGCGTTGCCCGGCTCGAGCAGCGAGTGCCGGCCGTACGAGAAGACCTCGGCGGCGGGCGCCAGCGCGGCGATGCGCAGCAGGGCGTCGGCGAGCGAGAGCTCGGAGAACGCGCCCGTCGAGACGCCGATGTCGGAGTGGTGCAGCACGCTGGCCTCCAGTATATGACAAGGGAGTATGCCCGCCCGACGAGGGAGTGGCGTCATCGGCCGTCTCAGGCCGTGGCCGGGTCGCCCCGATCCAACGCCGCTTGCAGCCCGTCGAGCAGCATCGTCACGTTAAACTCAAAGGCCGCGTCGTTGGTGAGGACCCACGCCTCAAGCGGTATGTCGCCGAGCGGGGCGCGGCCCCCGTCGAACCGATAGTCGTCGATCGCGGGTTCGGGCAGATCGCGAAAGAGCGCCGGAGCACCGGCGGCCAGCAGGAAGCCGTTGAGCGAGCAGATGAACGAGGACATGGCCCGGGCGCTCGCGGCCGGTGTGAATCCTGCCTCCTGGAGCCCGACGATGAGGATCGTCACGCGGTCGAGCAGGGCCTTGCCGGACGTAGCGCGGGTCGCCAGCAGAGGAAACGCCCCCGGATGTTGCCGGGCGAGGTCGCGCCATGAGCGGGCCGCCGCGAGCAGCGATCCGCGCCACTCCCCCGCCGCAGGCACGGGGAGCGCGTCACCCAGCCGATCGGACATCGCTTCGAGCAGCGCGGCTTTGGACGGCACGTGGTGGTACAGCGACATGGCCTCGACGCCGAGCCTGTCGGCCAGGCGGCGCATGCTGAGCGTCTCAAGGCCTTCCTCGTCGGCCAGAGCGATCGCGCACTGGGCGATGCGCCCGGCGGAGAGCGGCGGACGCGCGGAGCGGCTGCGATGACCCGCTGTCGGTTCTTTGGGCGACTCCATGGTTGACACCTTACAGCGCAAGCTCTAGCATCGCAAGGTAGCCTTACGCTGTAAGATACGTCTCGACGAAAGGAAGGCGCCATGTCGACACAGGCCTGGCTCGACATCCTGCGGTGCCCCCGCGACGGCGAGCTCCTCGGCGCCACCGCCGGCGACCCTTCGCGCGCCGCAACGAGCTTGCGCTGCCGCGGCGGACACCCGGTCGACGCCGGCGAGGGCATCGTGAGGCTGGTCTGGCCCGAGCGCATGATGAGTCGCGACGCTCGCATGAACAGCCTCTACGATCGCCTGGCGCCCCTCTACGACGTGAACGAGCGGCTCGGCGGACGCCTTTTCGGCGTCCGCACCTTGCGCGAGAGAGCCGCGATCGTCGAACGTCTCGAACTGCAGCCCGGTATGCGCGTGCTCGAGGTCTCTCCCGGTCCGGGCGTCTACCAGAAGCTGCTCGCCGACCGCATCGGAACATCCTGAAGCCTCGCCGAGCTCGACCTCTCGCTCGGCATGCTGCGCGCCTGTTCGCGGCGCGGCCGCCGGAACCGGTTGGACCCGCTGCTCATTCAGGCCAACGCGTCGTACCTGCCATTCGTCGACGACTCGTTCGACGCCGTCTTTCACTTCGGTGGCGTCAAGCTCTTCAGCGAGCCGGGCCGCGCCCTGGACGAGTTTGTCAGGGTGGCAAAGCCGGACGCCTTGGTGGCCTGGGGCGACGAGGGTTTCGGCGCCGGGGCGCCGACCGGCTGGCGCAGACGTGCCCTGCAGCGCATAAACCCCGGGTTCGTCGAACCCGTACCGCCGCTGCCACAGGGTGTGAGCGACGCCGCCGAGCACGAAGTGATGAACGGCTGCGCCTGGCTGATCGTGGCGCGAAAGGCTGCCGTGGGGAGCGAACGCTCGGCCGCGCTCTAGATGGCACAGCGACGGCCCGCAGCGGGTAGGAACGAGGCGCGATCATGACCGGCCACACCCTCACGATGCAGGCGCTCAACCGGGCGACCCTGGCGCGGCAGCTCCTGCCGCCGCGCGCGGCGGCGCGCGACCCCGCATCGACGGCGCCCGAGGCGGCGCGGCGGGCGGCGCGCGACGCCGCCGTGGTGCGCGCCGTCGAGCGCATCGGCGGCCTGCAGTCGCAAGACTCGCGGGCCGCCGCCATCGGCCTCTGGACGCGCCTGCCCGGCCTGCGCCGCGAGCAGCTCGCCGGCCTTCTGCTGCGGCGCGTACTGGTCAAGGGCACGCTCATGCGCGCCACCCAGCACGTGGTGAGCGCCGCCGACTACCTCGTGCTGCGGCCGGCGCTGCAACCCACCCTCACCGCTTGGGCCGAAGCCGTGCTGCGCCGCCGCGCGCCCGGCGTGGCGCTCGCCGAGGTGGCCGCCGTCGCCCGGCCGTGGTTCGCCGAGCCCCACTCGGCGCGCGAGCTGCGCGACCTGCTGCACGAGCTCTACCCGGGAACCGACGCCGAAGCCCTGTCGATCGCGGTGCGAGCGCACCTGCCGCTGCTGCAGGTGCCCGTGGCCGGCGTGCCCTGGGGGGTGCCCGGCAACCCGACGCTGATCGACGCCGTCGTCTGGCTCGAGCGCGATCTCCCACCCGCCGGCCCGGGCGCCCTCGTGACACGCTACCTGGCCGCCTTCGGCCCGGCCCGGCTGGCCGACCTGCAGCGCTGGTCGGGCGTGACCCGCCTGGGCGCGGCGGTGCAGGGCCTTGGTCCCCGCCTGCGCCGCCTGCGCGACGAGCGCGGTCGCGAGCTGCTCGACCTCGAGCGAGCGGCGCTGCCCCAGGGCGCCCTGCCCCGCGCCGCCAGCCCGGCCCCTCCCACGTTCCTGCCCGCGTGGGACAACATCCTTCTCGCCTACGTCGACGCCGAGCGCGTCGTGCCGGCGGGGCTGCACGACGCGATCTACTGGAACCAGCGGCGTATAGGCCCAGCGGTGCTGCTCGACGGATTCGCGGCGGCCACCTGGGCGCTCGAGCGCGAGCCGGGGGCGGCGACCGTGGTTGTCAGGCCCCTGGCCGAGCTGCCGGGCGAAGCGCGCGAGGCGCTCGCCCGTTCGGGCGAGCGCCTCGCGCGCTTCGCCTCACCCGACGCCGTCGACGTCGCGGTGCGCTTCGCCCCTTAGCGGTCCGCCTCGCCTGTCGCGCGCAGCACCACCGAGGTCTCGACCTGGCGCTCCGGGATGTCCCAGTAGCGGCGCAGGAGACGATCCTTCTCGGGTGGCGCGACGAGGCAGAACCCGTGGCGCTCGTAAAAGCGGATGGCCCACGAGGCGTCGGCCCAGGTGCCCACGAGCACCGGCATGACCGCCAGGCCCCGCAGATGGGACAGAAGCTCGCCCCCGACCCCGCCGCGCTGCCGCCCGGGCAGCACGTAGGCGTGCCTGATGAGGGTCACGTCGTCGACGTCCTGGACTCCCATCGCGGCGATCAGCCGGCCACCCTCGATCGTCACCCAGAACCGCACGCCGGCCGCGATCTCGGCGCGCAACTCGCCGGCGCCCATGTAGGGCTCGTGATATCGGTCGGGCGGGATGACGCCGGCGTAGGCGGTGGCCGCTGCGTTGACGACCGCAAGGACGTCGTCGAGGTCGTCGGCCGAGCAGGGTCTGATGGTCGCACTCATGGAGGGCATGCTACCTCGCGAGCGTGGCGCTGCAAAAGCAAGGTGGCGGTTCAGCGTAGACGGAACTGTGGTAAGAACAGCGACGGTCGTTTCCCGATGGTGGAGGGTCGCATGGCAAAGAAGATGAATCCCGGTGACTATTTGAAGCCCAGAGACCCGGCGACACTGGTGCGGCGCCGGGGGCGCACGGCATCGACCTTCTATCCCGACCTGATCACGGCCTTCATGGCCGCCGGCGAGCCGGCCATGGACGTTGACGTCGCCAAGATCGGGCGCAAACCCGAGACGGTGCGTTCGGCCCTGAGAAAAGCCATCCGCACGATGGGCGTGCAAGACAAGGTGCGCGTCTCGATGCTGAGCGACGAAGTCATCCTGATCGCCCTCTGAAGCACCGCCTCACGCGCGATTCTCAGGCAGTCCACAGCGGTTCTTCATGACCTCTTCATGTTCACCGGCCATCTACGAGGAAGTCAGTGACCGGCAAGACGGGTCGCGCGGGCTGTGGCCCGCGCGGAGGAGGTCGACAGGACCTTGAGTGATGAGTGGGACACCGGCGCACTCGCCGACGAGCTCGGCAGGCGGCGCGTCGGCGAGCGCAGCGGCACGCGAGCCCGCGCGCTGCCGAGGCCGCACATGATGTGGACGCGGATCTTCCGCACCCTCACCCTGCTCGGTGCGATCGTCACCATGGGGCTCGTGCTGCCCACCCTCTCGCCGCACGACCTGGTGGCTCCCGGCGGCCTGGCCACGGCCATCGGCCGCCTGACCGGCATGCTGGGCACCTACCTGTTGCTGGTCACCGTGCTGCTCGTCGGGCGCATACCGGCGATCGAACGGGCCCTCGGTCAAGACGCCCTCGTGCGCTGGCACCGTCGTCTCGGCCCCTGGGTCATCATCTTGCTGGTCGCCCACGCCCTGTTCATCACCCTGGGCTACGCGCAAGGCGTCAAGACGGGCCTGCTGCACGAGCTCGCCACGCTGATCACGCACTTCCCCGGCATGCTCGGCGCGGTCGTCGGCCTGGGCCTGATCGTCGTGGCCGGCGTGACCTCGTACCGCAACGTGCGCAAACACCTGCGCTACGAGACCTGGTGGACGGTCCACCTGTACATGTACCTCGGCGCGGCCATCGCCTTCAGCCACCAGATCGACACCGGCACGCCGTTCATCGGTCACCCGCTGGCGCGCGCCTACTGGATCGGCCTCTGGCTGCTGACCGCCGGCGTCGTGCTCTGCTACCGCTTCGGCCTGCCGACCGTGCGCAGCCTGAGCCACCGCCTCAGGGTGGCGCGCGTCGAGCAGGAGTCGCCCGGCGTGATCAGTCTGGTGGTGCGCGGCCATCATCTCGACCGGCTGCCGATCGTCGGCGGGCAGTTCATGAACTTCCGCTTTCTCACCCGCGGCCTGTGGTGGCGGGCGCACCCCTACTCGGTCTCGGCGCTGCCCGGCGGCAACGAGATGCGCATCACGGTCAAAGCGGCCGGCGAGCACAGCTCGGCGCTGGCCCGGCTCAAGCCGGGCACGGCCGTGGCGATCGAGGGGCCCTACGGCGCCTTCACGCGCTACGCCCGCGACACCGACCGGGTGCTGCTGGTGGCCGCCGGTGTCGGCGCGACGCCGGTGCGGGCCATGCTCGAAGACCTGCCGCGGCACGTCGACGTGGTCGTGCTGCTGCGCGGCTCTTCGGCCCACGACCTCGTGCTGCGCGACGAGATCACGCAGCTGGTCGGGGTGCGCGGCGGGCGCCTGCACGAGATCGTGGGCCCGCGCGCCGAGCAGCCTCTCGACGCCGGCCGCCTGCAGCGCCTCGTGCCCGACATCGCCGCCCGCGACCTGTACGTCTGCGGCCCCAGCGGCTTCATGAAGCAGCTCATCGCCCAGGCCCGCCGGCTCGGGGTGCGCAGCGAGCGCATCCATCACGAAGACTTCGAGTTCTAGTGCGCGCGCAAGGAGGGTCACGCATGACCACGGCGACCTCACCGCGACCGTGAAGCGCGCGGCGGTAGTGCCGGCGGCGTGGGCGTCGGGACGAGCGCGTTGGGCATCGACCAGTCGATCTCGCGCGGCCTCGGCGACATCCAGGTGCGCGTGAGCGCCAGGCACGGCAAGATCACGACCGGAGGGACCAATGCAGCTCTCGGAAGCGGTAATGGGCACGGTGGTGTCGTTGGTGATCCGGGAAGCGGCGGCGACAACGGCGGCGGCGACTGAGACCGGCGGCGAGGCGTCGGCGACCTCTGCGACGGCCGCCGCCGCGCAGCGCGCGGTCGCCGTGCTGCACCACGTCGACCAGGTGTTCAGCACCTGGCAGCCAGACAGCCCCGTGAGCCGCCTGCGGCGCGGCGAGATATCGCTCGACGAGGCGCCGCCCGAGGTCGCCCAGGTGCTCGAGCTCTGCCGCCGGGCGCGCGAGGCGTCGGGCGGCTGGTTCGACCCCTGGGCGCTGCCGGGCGGCGTCGACCCCACGGGCCTGGTCAAGGGCTGGGCCGCCGAGCTCGCCTTGGCCGAGGTGCGCGCCTCGGGCGCCGCGGGCGCCATGATCAACGCCGGCGGCGACGTGGCCGTGTTCGGCGAGCCCGAAGAGGGCCAGCCGTGGCGCGTGGGCATACGCCACCCCCTGGCCGCCGACCGTCTGCTCACCGTGGTCACGCTGGGCGGCCACGACCGCGCGGTGGCCACCTCGGGCAACTACGAGCGCGGCCTGCACGTGTTCGACCCCCACTCCGGCGAAGCCGCCCAGGAACTGCTCGCGGCGACCGTGGTAGGCCCCGACCTGGCCTTCGTCGACGCCCTGGCCACCGCTCTGCTGGCGTCGGGCGGCAAGGCCCTGGCTCGGGTGGCGGGACTGCGCGGCTACAGCGCGCTGATCGTCGAAGGCGACGGCACGGTGCGCACCACGCTCGGCTTTCCGGCGAGCGACCCTTCGTTCGATCGGGTCGCCTGACGACACCCTCGCCTGCGTCGTGCGCGCCCTGTCGGTGGCGCTGTTCCCGGTGGCCCTCTGCCTTACCGCGCGCGGCTCTCTCAGGCCGGCCCCACGCCGAGCTCCAGCTCTGCCGCCGCGATGATGGCGGCAAGCTCGGCGGCCACCTCGGGCGGCAACGGCTGCGGCACGTGGCTCTCGAGCAGGCGGCAGGCTTCGGCGCGCGAGCGTTCGTAGAGCGTCGTCGAGCCGGCGGCGACCCACTCCTCGCGGACCCGCCGGTCGATCAACTTCGAGCGCGACTGGCCGCGCATGCCGCGGTAGGTGTCGTCGTGTGAGAGAAAGTCGCTGAACGGGCCGATCTCGGCGATGACGTCGACCGACAGGGTCTCGTCGTTCACGGCGATGCCCGGCACGCAGAACTTGACCATGCGCGCGAACTCGGCGTCCATGACGAGCTGCGCGTAGTCGATGGTGACGCCCGATTCCAACATCCCCAGCCCATAGATCAGGTTGGCCCCTGCCAACGCCGGTAGCAGGCTGGTGAGTGTCTTCTCGTGACCGGATTGGGCGTCGGCCACCTTGGAGTCGCCCTACGCACCGGCGACCCAGCTGGGCAGCAAGTAGAAGCGCGCCAGGCAGGCCACCCCGGCGCCGATCATGCCGCACTCCGGGCTGCCCACCGAGGCGCTCGCGTAGCGCAGGTCCATGGCGGTCGTCGACGAGCCGTAAATGACGGGCGCGCCGCGCACGGTGAGTTGTGCCAGCGTGATGCCGGCGAGCACCTCGGCGTTGTGGGTGACCAGCGTGCCGGCCAGGTTCACCGGCGACGAGCCGCCGGCCATGGCCATGGAGAGCACGTTGACCGGCACCCCGGCACGAGCCCCCTCGATGATGATGCGACAGGCGTCGGCGACGAGCTTGAGGGGGCTCACCGGGCAGGTGAGGAACGAGAGGATGGGCCGCCTGCGCAAGCGGTCTCGGCCGCCGGCGATGGCGGCCGCCATGTCGATCATCTTCACCGCGCAGAAGCCCGAGAGCGGGCCGATGGTGGCGTGCTTGGTGGTGTTCGAGAAGATCGCTTCGGCGTTGTGCAGGGCCGCCGTGTCGGGCGGCACGTCGTGCGCCCCGAGGGGGCGCTCGACGACGTCGATCTCGGGCAGGGCGTCGATCAGGCGCGTGCAGTCGGCCACGTCGGCCTTGTGCGACTCGCGCAGCTCGCCCGTGTAGGGATCGACGACCTGGATGCCCTCGCCGAAGTTGGTGAAGCCGACGCGGCCGTCTTCTAAGACCACGTCGTTCGCCGGGTCGCGCCCGCAGAGCACGACCGTGGAGGGCGCCGCGTCGACGGCGTCTTCGACCAGGTGCGCCGGCAGGCGCACGACGCGGCGCTCGCGGTCGATGTCGGCGCCCGCCTGGGCGAACAGCTCGAGCGCCTCGTCGTCTTCGACGAAGACGCCGGTGCGCGACAGCACCTCGAGCGTCGCCAGGTGGATCTCGCGCAGCTCGTCGTCGGTGAACACCTCGAGCCGAAAGCCGCCGCTCTTGCGCGCGCCGGCGCGCGGGTTGCGGATCATCAGTCGCCCTCCCTCGGTCGCCGCGTCAGCGCACGCCGCCGGCGACCGGCGTCGTACGTTCCCTGAAGCGCTCCACACAGTTGATGGGTATGTCGAGCACGCGCGCGATGTTCACCTTGGCCTCGATCTGGTTGGCCTGCGCCGGCTGACTGATGGCGTAGCTGTGGATGCGGCCAAAGCCGAAGTCGTTGCGCACGTCGGTCATGACGACGGGGTCGGACAGGTCGAACGGCGTCACGCCGAGCTTGCCGGCCACATAGTCTTTTGCTTGCGCCAGACGCATACCGCGGGTCATCTGCAGGCGAGCAACCAGGTCTCCGGCTGCTCGCATTCCGCCCATGCCCGCCGCCTGCGCATGCGCACTGTGCATGCCATGCGGGTCGCCGGAACCAACCTATAAGCCGTCGAGGTGCAGGATGTCGACGCACGACTTGGCCGCCCGGCACACGGCGTCGGCCGGCGGGTGCACGAACATGGGCACGGCGCCCACGCCCATGCCGGCGTTCATGTGGACGGGGATGGTGGCTACGTCCATGCACGGCTTGACCAGGGCGATCGCCCGGGCGATGTTCCAGGCGCAACTCTTGCCGGTGTTCACGTTGACGACCGGCCCGAACATGGTGGCGCCGGCCTGCTGGGCGAGCAGCAGCTGGTCTTTAGGCCACAGGCCGGCGAGGCGCACGCCCTCGTACTCGAGCCGGCCGTGCATGCCCAGCACGAACTCGCCGGCCATGCCCAGCTGCACGCCGAAGTCGGGGTACTTCTTGCGGATGATGGCGGTGGCGCGCAGCGCGGCCAGGAACTCGGGGTCGCCCGAGGCGCCCGTCGTGTCCCAGTCGATGGCGTCGGCGCCGGCCTCGTACTGCGTGTCGGCCAGGCGCACCATGTCGACCACGGCCATCTCGACGGCCTCTTCTTCAGACGCCCGCGCTTCGTCGATGCGGCCCAGCGGCAGGAGCTCGTTCCAGTTGTCGCAGGGGCCGTCGGGCTTGGAATAGAGGCCCAGGTTGGGCATGACGCCGTACTGCAGCGGCGCCACCGTGCAGAGCTGGGCGTCGTGCATGTACTGCGCCTCGTAGGCGAGGATGGTGCGCACGACCTTGAGCGAGTAGTCGCCCACGCACAGCTCGAGCAGGTCGGCGCCCATCCACTGCTCGTAGGTCTGCAGGTCCTGGATGCGCGTGGCGTGGGTCTTCATGCCGGTGCCGTCGCAGGAAAGGACGATCTCGTCGCCCACGTCGACCCCGGTAAAGCGCGCCGGCGAGGCGTAGATGTCGAGCAGGTGGTCGATCTCGTCGTCGGTCAGCGGCGCCACCTTGGCGCGTTTGGCCGCCGCCTCTGACCCGGCCACGAGATCGGCCTTGATCTCGCTGCGCGTCAGGCGCACGAAGGTGCCGTCGGCCATTCGGGTCGGCACCCGGTCTTCTGTCGTCACGCTTGCCCTCCCCAGATCACGCCATGGCGGTCGTGCTAATCGACCGGTCAATTAGTAGCTCATCAGACACTGCCCGCCGGGGCTTGTCAAGCGTCGGCGCCCTCGAGGTCGTCGACGACCTCGAGGGGAGCGTGCCCGACCATCTCGCCCTCCCACTCGATGTTGGTCTTGTCGGTGCGCAGGATGTGCCAGGTCTCGGTGTAGGCCACGCCCTCGATCTCTTCGAGGTCTTCGTTCAAGAACTTGTAGAGGCCCTCGTTGTCGGGCAGGTGCGCCTCGATCAGGATGTCGAACGAGCCGGTGGTGTAGCCCACGTAGGCTACGTTCTCCATGGCGGCGAGGCGCGCCCCAACCCCCTTTGAGTAGCCGCGGTTCACGCGGATGCCGACCATGGCGTCGACGGGTAGACCGATGGCCGCGGGGTTGACGCTGGCCCGCTGAAAGACGGCGCCCTTGGCGATGAGGCGGTCGACGCGGTTGCGCACCGTGGGCTCGGAGACGCCGAGGGCGCGCGCGACGCTGGCGTACGAGCGCCGCGCGTTAGGGCGCAGCAGCTGCACGATGCCGCGGTCGAGCTCGTCCATGGCGACCGTGCCGAAGGGGGCCTGCCCCGCTCTGATCATGCGATGCTCCTCCCTGCCGATACTCACAGCGAATACGCAATCTTTGCGCTTTCGCGGCGACAGTTCAAGCATGTGCGTTGTAAAGACAAGTAGTTCTGCCGTTTTCCGTTGGAACGAAACGCTTCGGCTTGACACCGCTCGGGGCTGGTGACATCGTGCCCTGCGAACGGTCTCGCGGCAGGCTGCCGGGGACCGCCGCCAAGCCCGCGCACCAGCGCGCGGACAGCGGCCCAGGGGAAGGTGTGTGAGGCTTGTGAAGGCACGGACCGCGTGGCTCTCAGAGCACGAGAAGAGCCGCATCGCAGACCAGGCCATCGACCTGCTGGCGACGGTCGGCATACGCTTGGCCGGCTCGCGCACGCTGCCCCTGCTGGCCGCCCGCGGCGCCCAGGTCGACGAGGCTACCGGCATCGTCCGCCTGCCCCGCGAGCTCGTCGAGTGGGCCATCTCCCAGTGCCCGCGCTCCTTCACCATGGCCGGCGCCACGCCGGCCGACGACGCCCTGCTCGGCGCCGACCAGCGGTTCCGCTTTGCGCCGAGCGGCTGCGTCGCCAAGACGCTCGACTTTCGCACGGGCGCGCGCCGCCCCAGCACGCTGCAGGACCTGCGCGAGTGCACCGCGCTCATGGACGAACTGCCGCAGCTCGACCTCATGTGGACCCAGGTCAGCGCCACCGACGTCGCGCTCGACCGGCGCGAGCTCATCGAGTACTTCACCATGCTCACCGAGACCTCGCAGCACGTGACCTTCGTCGACTGCCCCAACGAGGTCGACGCCGTCGTGCGCATCTGCGAAGTGCTCTCGGGCAGCCTCGAGGCGTTCCGCGAGCGGCCGCGCTTCTCGACAGTCTGCACGGCCGCCTCGCCGCTCCAGGTCGAGGGGCCGGTGCTCGACGTCCACGTCGCGCTGGCCGCCCTGGGCATACCGATCGAGGTCTACTCCATGACGATCGCCGGGGCGACCTCGCCGGTCACGCTGGCGGGCTCGGTCGTGCAGGGGCTCGCCGAGTTCCTAGGCGTCGCCACCGCCCTGCAGGTCGCCGCGCCCGGGGCGCGGCTCATCTTCTGCTTCGGCTCCGGCGTGCTCGACATGCTGCGCACGACCTTCTCGCTGGGCTGCGTCGAGAGCGCCCTCATGGCGGCCATGGCCACCGAGGTCGGCCACTACGTGGGCGTGCCCACGCTGAGCCCGGGACTGTCGACCGACAGCAAGCACGCCGGCCTGCAGACCGGCTACGAGAAGGCCCTCAAGGTGGCCGGCGTGTGCAGCGCCAACCCCGACATCGTCACGGGCTGGGGCCTGATCGATTCGCACAACACCATGTACCTGCCGCAGTCGGTCGTCGACGACGAGATCGCCGCCATGGTGCGCCGCCTTCACGGCGACGTCGAGGTCTCCGACGCCACCTTGGCCGCCGAGTCGATCGCCCGGGTCGGGCCGGGCGGCGGCTTTCTCGGCGAGAAAGACACGGCGCGCCGCGTGCGCGCGGGCGAACACCTGCAGCCGGGCGTGTCGAACCGCCTGTCGTACGACAAGTGGCTCGAAGAAGGCCGCACCGAGAACGACGTGGCCTGCGACACGGTCGAGCGCCTGCTGGCCGCGCACGCCGCCAAAGAGCCCTGCCTGAGCGACGACCAGATCGACGGCCTGGCCGCCATCTGCCAGGCGAGCGCCAGCGACATCCGTCGCGCGCGTCACGAATAGAGCGGGAGAGCGCGGAGAGCGCCGCGCCCGCGACCCGGCACCCCACGAACAACGGAGGCGACGTACATGAAGATCGGCTATATCGGTCTGGGCAGTCTGGGCCGCCACCTGGCCGGCAGCCTGCTGCGCGCCGGCTTTACGGTGACCGTCAACGACATCGACCCCAAGGCCGCGCACGATCTGCTCAAGGCGGGCGCCGCCTGGGCCGACTCGCCCGCCGCCGTCGCGCGCCTCTCCGACACGGTCATCACCTGCCTGCCCTCACCCGAGGTCGTGACCGCGGTGACCGCCGGCCCGCAGGGCGTGTTCGAAGGCCTGGCCGGCGGCGGCACGTGGGTCGACATGAGCACCAACGATCCCCACGAGCTGCAGCGCCTCGCCGCCCTCGCGGCCGAGAAGGGGGTCTCCGTGCTCGAGTCGCCGGTGACCGGCGGCGTGCACCGCGCCGCGGCCGGCATGATCACCGTGCTGGTGGGCGGCGACCAGGCCGTCTACGAGCGCCACCTGCCCGCCCTGCAGGCGATGGGCGACCGCGTCTTCTACATCGGCGAGCTGGGCCGCGCCTCGGCCATCAAGGTGATCACCAACATGCTCGCCTTCATCCACCTCGTAGCCGACGGCGAGGCGCTCATGCTGGCCAAACGCAGCGGCGTCGACCTGAAGACGGCCTGGGACGTGATCAAAGCGAGCTCGGGCAACAGCTTCGTGCACGAGACCGAGGGCCAGCTCATCCTGAACGGCAGCTACAACATCAACTTCACCATGGACCTGGCGCGCAAGGACCTCTACTTCGCCCATCAGATGGGGCGCGAGTTCGGCGTGCCGCTCGAGCTCGCCGGCCTCACCGAGCAGATCTTCGCGCGGGCCCGCGCCCTGTACGGCGGCGACGCCCAGTCGCCCATGGTCGTCAAGATGCTCGAAGACGCCGTGGGCACCGACCTGCGCGCCCCCGGGTTCCCCGCCGAGCTCGAGCCCGAGTGAGCCCTCGAGCCGCGACCGTCGCGGCCGGCGGGCGGGGCGCTCCGCGCCCCGCCCGCCGGCCGCAGGCACGCGTCAAGGCGACGGTGGCCAACGCAAGGCACGCGCCAAACGCCGCTTGGCGCGCGCACAATGCCGTCGTCACCGTCTGCAACGGCAGAAGGTTCTTTTGACGGCTTGACTCGACGAACTTTCCGCCGAATACTCAGGTTCTCGCGACACGCGGTCGCCAGCGCGTGAACGCCCCACAATCGAGCACGACACCGCCAGCGCCGGTAAAGGAGACAGCCGCCATGGAGATCAGCGATTTCACGATGGAGTTCTTCTCGCTGAAGGGCAAGAACGCCGTCGTGACCGGCGGCAACACCGGTCTCGGCCAGGCCTTCGCCCTGGCGCTCGCCAAGGGCGGCGCCAACGTGCTGGTGCCGAGCATCGTCGACGACGACGGCACCACCGGACCGCTCATCACCGCCGCCGGCGGCCGCTACGAGTTCATGAAGGCCGACATCACGGCCCCCGGCGCCCCCGCGCAGGTGGTCGCGGCCTGCGTCGAACGCTTCGGCTCGCTCGACATCCTTATCAACAGCGCCGGCGTGTGCCCGCTGGCCGAGGTCCTCGAGTTCGGGCGCGCGCAGTGGGACGCCACCATCGCGGTCAACCTCACGGCCGCCTTCGAGATGAGCTACGAGGCCGCCAAGCTCATGGTGCCGCAGCGCAGCGGCAAGATCATCAACATCTGCTCCGTCTTCACCTACCTGGGCGGACAGTGGTCGTCGGCCTACGCCGCCAGCAAGCACGGCATCGCCGGGCTCACCAAGGCCTACTGCGACGAGCTCGCTCAGCACAACATCCAGGTCAACGGCATCGCGCCGGGCTACTACGCCACCGAGATCACCACCCAGACGCGCAGCAACCCCGAGACCAACAAGCGCGTCCTCGACCACATCGCCACCGGCCGCTGGGGCGACCCCGCCGACCTCATGGGCGCCGTCGTCTTTCTGGCCAGCCGCGCCTCTGACTACGTCAACGGCCACGTCCTGCTGGTGGATGGCGGCTACCTGGTCCGCTAGTCTGACGCGGCGCTGGGAACGGTCGCAGGTCAAGGCCCGTCGGGCCGGCTCGCAAGCAACTCATGACCAGGGAGCGAAGATCAACGATGTCGGGCAAGTACATCATCGGAGTCGACGCAGGCTCGCAGAGCGCGAAAGTCGTCGTCTTCGACCTCGAAGGTAACGTCGTCTGTCAGGGCCGGCAGGTCCTGCGCCCCATGAGCCGCCCGCGCAACGGCGTCGTCGAGCACCCCGACGACGACCTCTGGGACACCATCACCGCGGCCAGCCGGCACGCCATGGCGGCCTTCCCCGGCGACCCCGCCGACATCATCGGGCTCGGCCTGTGCACCATCCGCTGCGAACGCGCCTTTCTCAAGCGCGACGGCACGCTCTCGTCGCCGGTGATGAGCTGGATGGACACGCGCGCCTACCGCCCCTACTCGCACGACAACCCGGAGACCGCCTACGTGACCACCTCGTCGGGCTACATCACCCACCGCTTCACGGGGCGCTTTGTCGACAGCGCGGCCAACAACATCGAGGGCCAGTGGCCGATCGACACCGACACCTGGCAGTGGAGCGACGACCAGGCGGCCTTCGAGCGCTGGGACATACCGCGCGAGATGCTGGTCGAGCTGCAGATGCCGGGCGACGTCGCCGGCTACGTCACCGCCGCGGCCGCCGCGGCGACCGACATTCCCGCGGGGCTGCCCGTGGTCACCACCGCCAACGACAAAGCGACCGAGGCCCTGGGCTCCGGCCTGATCGACGAGAAGACCGCGCTGGTCTCGCTGGGCACCTACATCGCCTCCATGGTGCACGGCCACGACAACGTGAAGACGCCCACCGAGTTCTGGACGAACTTCGCCTGCGCGCCGCACAAGTACCTCTACGAGAGCCACGGCATACGGCGCGGCATGTGGACGATCACCTGGTTCCTCGACCTGCTGGGCGAAGAGTTCGCCCAGGCCGCCGCCAACGCCGGCATCTCGCGTGAGCTCTACCTCGAACGCGAGGCGCAGCTCGTGGCGCCGGGCAGCGACGGCCTCATGACCGTGCTCGACTGGCTGGCGCCCGACGACAAGCCCTTCCGCAAGGGCGTCATGATCGGCTTCGACGCGCGCCACACCAGGGGCCACGTCTACCGCTCGATCCTCGAAGCCATCGCCCTCACCATGAAGAACAAGGTCGACGCCATGTGCGACGAGCTCGGCATCACGCTCGAGAGCATCGCCGTCTCGGGCGGCGGCGCCGCCAGCGACCTGTTCATGAGCATCTTCGCCGACGTCTTCGGCATCCCCTCGTCGCGCTGTGTGGCGAGCGGCGGGGCGAGCCTCGGCGCCGCCATCTGCGCGGCGGTCGCCACCGGCGTCTACCCCGACTTCGACACGGCCGTGGCGCGCATGACCAAGGCGCGCGAATCGTTCGCGCCGCGCCCCGCCAACGCCGACGTCTACCAGCGCATGAACAAGACCGTCTATCAGAGCATCGGCACGGCCACCGACGGCATCCTCGAACGCTCCTATCCGATCTTTCACTGACGAAGGCGTCAGCGCCCGGCCCGGCCGTACAGTCCGACACGCAAACGACAGTAGACAAAGGATCGCCACCATGGACCTGAGCAGAGAGGGCATCGTCGAGGGCCTGCGGCGCATCGTCGCGCCCGCCGACGTCGTGACCGACGAGAAGATCCTCGTGCAGAGCAGCGTCGACAACTTCCGCAAGCTGCAGAACATCTTCGACGCGCACACGATGCCGGTGCCGGCGGCGATCGCCATGGTGCGCAGCGCCGAGCAGGTCGCCGCCATCCTGCGCTTCGCCGCCGAGCACGGCGTCAACGTCATCCCACGCACCGGCGGCACGGCCACGGAGGGCGGCCTCGAGAGCGCCGTGCCCGACTCGATCATCATCGACGGCTCGGCCATGAACGAGATCGTCAGCATCGACGCCTACAACATGCAGGCCACCTGCCAGTGCGGCGTCCCGCTGCAGGCCCTCGAAGACCGCGTGCGCGAGCTCGGGCTCACCACGGGCCACTCGCCGCAGTCAAAGCCCGTGGCCCACCTGGGCGGGCTCGTGGCGACGCGCAGCATCGGCCAGTTCTCCACGCTCTACGGCGGCATCGAAGACATGGTCGTCGGCCTCGAAGCGGTGTTCCCCAACGGTCAGGTGACGCGCATCAAGAACGTGCCGCGCCGCGCCGCGGGGCCCGACATCCGCCACGTCGTCATCGGCAACGAGGGCGCCCTGTGCTTCATCACCGAGGTCACGGTGAAGCTCTTCCCGTACTTCCCCGAGAACAACGCCTTCCTCGGCTGGACGCTCAAAGACATGAAGGTCGGCTTCGAGGCGCTGCGCGACGTCATGGTCAACGGCTACAAGCCGTCGGTGGCGCGGGTCTACGACCCGGGCGACGCCGGCATCCACTTCGCCCACTTCGCCGCTCCCGACGACTGCGTGCTGCTCTTCATGGCCGAAGGCCCCGCCGGCATCGCCAAGGCGACGGCCGAGGGCATCGCCGCGATCGTCGCGCGCCACCCCGAGTGCACGCCGGTCGACAGCGCCTACATCGAGACCTGGTTCAACGACCTCTGCTGGGACGCGAGCAAGATCACCGCCGAAGACGAGCGCATCCGCCAGACGCGCAACGTGAACCGCACCACTGAGATCTCCGCCGACTGGGGCTCGATCAACGACATCTACCAGGCGGCGCGGGCGCGCATCATCGCCGAGATCCCCGACATCACCATGATGGGCGGGCACTCCTCGCACAGCTACATCAACGGCACCAACATGTACTTCAACTACTTTTTCAACGTGGTCGGCGTGGGCCCCGAAGAGGAGACCGCCGCCTACTACCTGCCGATCATCAGCATCATCTGCGAAGAGACCCTCAAGCGCGGCGGCTCCATCGTGCACCACCACGGCATGGGCAAGGCGCGGGCGCCCTGGGTCAAAGACGAATACGGCTCCTCTTACTACATCCTCGAGACGCTCAAGACGGCGTTCGACCCCAAGGGCATCATGAACGTGGGGACGATCTTTCCGCGGTGAGCGGTGCGCCCGACACGACGGCGCTCCCGCGGTGGTGAGGGCCGCTCCACGCCCGGTGACGTTCCCGCTGCGGTGAGCGGCGCCGGCGACACGCGCGCTCCCGGCTCGGCGAACGGCGCCGGCGACGCGCGCGCTCCCGGCTCGCCGGGCGCCCTGCGGGTGCTCGTGTCGTTCGAGGTGACCCCCGACTTCGAGGCGCTGCGCCCCGCCGACTGGGCCGCCGGCGCGGCCGGAGGGCCAGGCGGCGGGGCGCCGGCCGACGCCGCCGCGAGGCTGAACGGCGGGGTCTCGGCCGCCGACGAGGCCGCGAGGCCGGGCGGCGGGGTCTCGGCCGCCGACGAGGCCGCGCCGCGCGTGCCGACGCGCTACGTGCGCCGCGTACTCAACTGCTTCGATGAAAGCGCCCTCGAGCTGGCGCTGCGCCTGCGCGATACCGTCGCGCAACGCGGCGGCAGCGCGAGCCTTGCCGCGCTGTCGGTCGGCGGGCGCGAGGTCGAGCCGCACCTCACCACCTTGCTCGCGCTGGGCTACGAGCGCGCCGCCAGACTCGACGTCGAGCCCGACCTCGATTTTGCCCCCGCCGTCGTGGCGTCGCTGATCGCGAGCTATGTGGCGCGGCGCGAGCCCTGCGACGTTCTGCTGCTGGGCTGCCGTAGCGGGCCGGGCGACGGCGGCACGGTACCGTTCCGCGTGGCCGCGGCGCTCGGCCGGCCCTGCCTCAGCCAGGTCACCGAGCTCGAACCGCTGGCCGGCGGCGGCCTGCGCGTGGCCTGCACGACCGACGAGGGACTGCTGCGCCTCACGGTGCGCGGCCCCGTGGTGCTGGCCGTCGGCAACGCGATCGTGTCGCGCCTGCGCGTGCCGACCCTGCGCGACCGCCTCGCGCGCCGCGACAGCCCCGCCGAGATCGTCGCGCCGGCCGAGCTGGGGGTCGACGTGGCCGCGGGACTGCACCGCGAGCCCACCGCCCTGCGCAACCTCGAGGTGATCGACCGCGCGCGGTCCGGCGCCGTCGTCGACGGCGCCGGACCGCGCGACAAGGCGCGAGCCCTGTACGACAGCCACCTGCGCGTGCTCCTCGAGGCGCTGTGAGGTTCGCCGCCCTCATCGACGGCACGACCGCCAGCGCGTCGCGTCAGGCGCGCGCGCTGGCCGCCTTCCTGGCCGGCGGCCTGACGGCCGGCGGCCCCACGGGCGCGCACGTCACGGCCGAGGGCAGCGCAGGCGAGGGCCTCGTCGGCGAGACCGTCATCTTCGTGACCGACGACTGCGAGGCGCAGGAGCTGGTCGCCCTGGCGCCCACCCGCGACGTGCGGCTCGTGCGCGTGCCGCCGCGCCGCCCCGACCTCGCGGCTGCGAGCCTTCTGGCGGCGGCCCGGGGCGGCGAGACCGAGCTGTTCCTGGCGCCGGCGGGGCCCTGGGGCGCCGAGGTGCTCACGCGCCTCGCCTGCGGCAGCGACGGCGCCGTGCTCACCGGCGTGCTCGACGCGGAGCTCACCGGCGTGCTCGGCGGCGCGCGCCTCTGGGCGCGCGCCAACGTCTACTCCAACCACATGGCAGGGCGCTTCGAGCTCTCGCGCCGGCCGTGGTGCGTGGCGCTCGACGCCTCGTGGAACGACGCTCGCCCGCTCCCCACGCCGGCTCACCACGTCGTGTCCGACGCTGCCGGCCCCGGCGACGCCGGGCCCGCCCCGATGACCGACGTCGAGCTGGTGGCGGGGCCGCCGGCCGGCGGTCTCGCCGACAGCCGGTTCGTGGTGGTCGCGGGGTACGGGGCCGGCGGTCCCGACGGCGTCGCCCGCATCGCGCGCGCCGCCCAGCGCATGGGAGCCGACTTCGGCGTCAGCCGCCCTGTGGTGATGAACGCCTGGGCGCCGGCGGACCGGCTCGTCGGTGCCTCGGGCACGCGCACGGCGCCGGCGGTCTGCCTTGTGGTCGGGGCGTCGGGCGCGCCGGCCCTGCACTGGGGCATAGAGCGCGCCGCCTTCATCGCCGCGATCAACTCAGATGATCGCGCCCCCATCGCGCGCAACGCCGACGCTGTCGTCGTCGACGACGGCGTCGCGGTGATCGAGGGACTGGCCGCGCTCATCGACCCGCAGGGCGAGGTCGAGAAGGAGTAGCCGGCTCAACGTCGCCCCACCTGCGCCGGTGCCGTTGCGCTCAGAGTGGGCGGGGTTCGAGGTGTGCCCACAGACCAGCCGAAGTCGATCGCCCGTGACCGGACGGCTGCGCGCTACGAGTCGCTGGACTCGCTGCGCTGGGCCGGTTCGCCCGCAGCGCCCGCCGATTCGCCCGCGGTCGCAAGCTGGGCGGCCAGGAGCTCGTCGGGCGGAATGTGGCACTTATAGGTGTGGCCGCTGGCCGGCTCTTGCAGGGGCGGGTCGTGCTGCACGCAGATGTCGCCGAGGAACCGGTGGCAGCGAGTGTGAAAACGGCAGCCGCTGGGCGGCTCGCTCAGGCTGGGCATGGAGCCGCGCAGCGCGATGCGCTGTCGTTCGGTGCCGAACTCGAGCTTGGGAATGGACGAGAGCAGCGCCTCTGTGTAGGGGTGGTGCGGCGGCGTTGAAGACCTCGTCGGCGGAGCCCACCTCGATGAGCTGGGCCAGGTACATGACGCCGATGCGGTCGGAGATGTAGCGCACCACCGCCAGGTCGTGCGAGATGAAGACATACGAGACCTGCTCTTTGGTCTGCAGCTCGACCAGCAGGTTGAGGATGCTCGCCTGCACCGACACGTCGAGCGCCGAGGCGGGCTCGTCGCACACCACGAGGGTGGGGTCGCCGGCGAAGGCGCGGGCGATGGCGATGCGCTGCTTCTGGCCGCCCGAAAGGTCGGTCGGCTTTTGCGCCAGAAAGCGCGGCTCGACCCGCACGTCGGCCGAAAGCTTGTCGACCTTGGCGCGCACCCCGCCGCCGCCGCCCAGCTTGCGCACCGCGCGCGTGAGGATGGCGCGCGTGCTCCAGGCTGGGTTGAGCGTGGAGTCGGGGTTCTGGAAGACCATCTGGATGGCGCGCAGCGCCTCTTGCGAGCGGCGCCCCGCGGTGGCGCGCAGTTGCTTGCCCTCGAAGACGACCGTGCCCGAGTCGGCGGCGATGAGACCGGTGATGCACTTGGCGAGTGTCGTCTTGCCGCTGCCCGACTCGCCGACGAGACCGAAGGTCTCGCCGCGGCGCAGGCTCAGCGAGACGTCGCTCACGGCCGTCAGCTTCTTGCTGCCGTCTCTGAAGGTGCGGCGCATCGACGCGATGTCGAGCACGTCGCCCACGTCGCCGACCCGGGCTTCGAGGCTCGTGGCCAGCACGGGCGTGCCGTGCGGCATGTCGGCCACCTCGGCGGCGAAGTAACAGCGCGAGTGACGGGCGGCTTCGCCCACCGGGTTGGCGTGATGCGGCGAGAACATCGCGGGGTCGGGCGGCTGCGATTCGGCCCACGCGCGCCCCTGCGCCGGGGCGTCGCTCGGCCAGGCGTAAAGGTCGGGCTCACGCCTGGTGCAGACCGGCTTGGCCACCGGGCAGCGGGCGGAGTACACGCAGCCGTCGAGCGGCTCGCCCAGCGCCGGCAGCGTACCGGGAATGGTCTGCAGCGCGGCGTCGGTCTTGTTCATGCCGAACTTGGGCACGCAGCGCAGCAGCCCCATGGTGTAGGGGTGGCGTGGGTCGGTGAAGATCTCGCGCGCCGGGCCTTCTTCGACAAGGCGCCCGGCGTAGAGCACGCCGACGCGCTCGCAGAGGCGCGCCACCAGGCCCAGGTTGTGGGTGATCAGCAGGATGGCGGCGTGAATGCGGCCGCGCAGCTCTTCGATGAGATCGAGGATCTCGGCCTCGACCGTGGCGTCGAGCCCCGTGGTGGGCTCGTCGAGCACCAGCAGATGCGGGTTCACGGCCAGCGCCATGGCGATCACCACGCGCTGCTGCTGGCCGCCCGAGAGCTCGAACGGATAGCGGCGCATGGTGGCGTCGGGGTCGGGCAACGCGACCTTGCGCAAGCTCTCCCTGGCACGTACTAGAGCGCTTCTTCCTTGGGCAGGCCCTCGTGGTAGCGGAAGACCTCGGCGACCTGGTCGCCGACGCGCATGGCGGGGCTGAGCGCCGTGGCCGGATCTTGATAGACCATGGAGACGGCCTCGCCGCGCCACTGGCGCAGCGCTTCGTCTGAGAGCGTGCTTACGTCGCGGCCCTCGACCGACACCTTGCCGGCGTCGACCGTGCCGTTGGCCGCCAGGTAGCGCAGGGCCGCCATGGCCAACGTGGTCTTGCCGCAGCCCGACTCGCCGACCAGGCCGTAGGCCTCGCCCGGCTTGATGTGCAGCGTGACGCCGCGCAACACCGGCAGGTCGCGGCCACGGCGATGGAACGTGACTTCGAGGTCCTGAACGTCGAGCGCCGACGGCGTCGGGCCCTGGGGGCTATCGTTGCGCTCGATGACGCTCATTTGGAGAACACCGAGCTCAGGCCGTCGGCCACGAGGTTCACGCCCACGACCAGCGTGGCCAGGGCGATCGCCGGAAACAACACCGTCCACGGCGCCGCCTGCAGGTTGGCCCGCTCGACGGCGACGGTGAGGCCCCAGTCGGGCGAGGGCGGTTCGAGCCCGAAGCCGAGGAACGACAGCGTGGCGACGGTGAACACGGCGTAGCCCAGGCGCACGGTGCCCTCGACGATGATCGGCTGCGTGATGTTGGGCAGGATCTCGCGCGCCATGATGAACGCCGAGCGCTCGCCGCGCAGACGCGCCGCCATGACGTATTCGCGCTCGCGCTCGCCGATGACCGCCGAGCGGATGGTACGCGAGACCACCGGCGTGAACAGCGCCCCGATGACGAGGATGAGCACGGCGTACGACCTGCCGAGCAGCGTGATGACGAGGATCGAGGTGATCACGATCGGCAGCGCCAGGAAGGCGTCGACGATGCGCATCATGACGTCGTCGAGCAGGCCGCGGTGGAAGCCGGCGATGAGGCCGACGGTGCCGCCCCACAGCAAGGCGAGGATAGTGGCGGGCGGCGCGATGATGAGCACCGTGCGGGCGCCGGCCATGGTACGGGCGAAGACGTCGCGCCCGAGGTCGTCGGTGCCGAACCAGTGCGAGCCGCTGGGCGACTGCAGAATGGCGAACGGGTGCGGCAGCGCGGGAGCCTGGGTGAACATGGTCGAAAAAACGCCCATGACGATCCAGAAGAGCACGATCAGGCAGCCCGTGACGAACGTGGGACTACGCAGCAGCGCCTTGACGAGGTAACGGCGTTGACGGCGCGATTCGGCCGACGCGGCGGCGTCGGCCTGCAGCTCGTCTAACTGGCGGTCGGGGCTGGTGGCCGCCACCTCAGCCCCCCATGCGGATGCGCGGGTTGAGCAGCGCCACCACGATGTCGGCGATGAGGTTGGAGAACAGGTAGATCAGCGCGATGACCAGGACGCTGGCTTCGAGCAGCGGCAGGTCGTGGTTGAGGGCCGCATTGACCATGTAGTTGCCGATGCCCGGGTAGTTGAACAGAAACTCGATCACGACGAGACCGCCGATCAGCCAGCCGACCTGACTGCCGATCACGGTGACGGTCGGCACCAGGGCGTTGCGCAGGACGTGGCCGAAGACGACGCGACGCTTGGGCAGGCCCTTGAGCACGGCGGTGCGGATGTAGGGCATGTTGAGCACCTGCACGGTGCCCACGCGAGCCATGCGCGCGATATAGCCGAGCTCGATCAGCATGAGCGGGATGGCCGGCAGGATGAGGTAGTAGAAGCGGTCGATGAAGGGCGACCCCTGCGGCGGCACGGCCGTGACCGGCAGCCAGTGCAGGGTGACGGCGAACACCACGATGAGAATGACGCCGCTCACGAACTCGGGAATGACGGTCATGGACAGCGACGAGACGGTGATCGCCCGGTCGAGGAAGCTGTCGCGCCGCAAACCGGCAAACACACCCACCGCGATCGACGTAGGCACGATGATCACGAGCGCGAATCCGGCGAGCAGCAACGAGTTGCCCAGCGCGTGCCACACGATCGAGGTGACCGGCAGATTGTACTGGTACGAAGTGCCCCAGTGACCGGTGACGAAGTGGCCGGCCCACTCGATGTAGCGCGTGTAGATGGGCTTGTCCATGCCCAGGCTGTGGTTGAGCTGGTCGACCGCAGACTGAGTGGCGTAGGGACCGAGGATGAAGCGCCCCACGTTGCCCGGCAGGACCTCTGCCAGGGCGAACACGAGGATCGACACCAGAATAAGCGTCGGTACCATGAGCAGCAGTCGCCGCCCGATGAGGCGCCCCATCCCGGTCCCCCTACGTCAGTTTCTTGCTACGGTCGTCACTTGGTGATGTAGGCCTGGCTGCAGTCGAAGTAGAACGAGCCCGGACCCTGGATGTTGTAGACGTTCTTCTTTTGTGTGCGCAGCTGCGAGATGTAGAAGGCCACGAGGATCGGCGTCTCGTCCTGCTGGATCGAGGACAGCTGCGTGGCCAGCGTGGTGCGGCTGGCTTCGTCGGTGGTCGACTCGTACTGGTTGAAGGCCTTGACGAAGGCGGGGTTGTTCCAGTGCGAGGAGCTCCAGGCGCTGGTCGGGAGCAGCATGGCCTGAGCGTAGACGCCCGGCGTAGGCCGGCTGCCCCACTCGACGATGACCATCGGCGCGTTCAGCCACGGCGTGGTGGCGTTGGTGCCGGCGTAGATCGCGTTGTAGCTGATCTCGTTGATCTTGACGTTGATGCCGGCCGGCTTGCACTGCGCCTGGATGAGCTGCGCGTAGGCCGGGTTCTCGAGGTAGTTGGCCACGGTCAGCGTGACGTCGATGCCGTTCGGATGACCGGCGGCGGAGAGCAGCGACTTGGCCTTGGTGTAGTCCTGAGCGCGCACGGGCGCGGGCGGGCTGCCGGGGAACACCGTGGGATCCCAGAAGGTGTCGTAGCCGAGGTTGCTGCGACCGCCGTAGAGGGCCTGGTTGATGGCCTTACGGTCGAGGCTGTAGGCCACGGCCTGACGGACCCGCTTGTCTTGCCACGGAGTCTTGTTGACGTTGAAGGCGACCTCGCGGATACCGCTCGACGGGTAGACGTCGACGCGCAGGGCGGAGTCGCTGAGCACGGACGCGCCGCCCTGGAACACCGTCTGGGGCTGACGTCGACGGTGCCCGACTGGAGCTGCAGGTTGGCGGCCGAGGTGTCGGTGACGAGCGCGAAGTCGAGCGCGTCGAGGTACGGCAGCTGGCGGCCCTGAGCGTCTTTGCCCCAGTAGGTGGGATTCTTGACGAACGAGGCGCTCTGGTTGGTGACGAAGCTCTTCAGCATCCAGGGGCCGGTGCCGATCGGCTTCTTCTGGAAGTTGCCGGCGTAGTTGCGCGGCAGGATGGCCGTGTTGTACGACGACGAGCTCACCAGGTACGGGAAGTCGGCGAACGGCTTTTCGAGGTTGAAGACCACGGTATGCGTGTCGGTGGCCTTGGTGCCGCCCGGCGCGAGGATGCCGGCGAGGGCGGCGAGGGCGCCCGAACCGCTCTTGGGGTTGATCACGCGCTCGATGCTGGCGACCACGTCGGCGGCCTCGAAGGGCGTGCCGTCGTTGAACGTGACGCCCTGGCGCAGCGCAAAGGTCCAGACGTCGCCCTTCTGGTTGGGAGTCCAGCTGAGGGCGAGCTTGGGCTTGAGAGCGTTGGTGTTGGAAAGGTCGATCAGGTACTCGGCGACCTGATAGACGAGGACGATGCCGCCCTGGTCGTAGATCGTGACCGGATCGAGGGTCTTGAGCGGCGGCGGGATGACTGCCTTCAACGTGCCGCCGGTGACGACGGGCGGAAGGGCGCTGCCGCTGGCGGCCGCCGAAGGCGACGTCGCGGCCGAGCCGCCGGAGCTGCCGCACGCGGCGAGCAGCGAGCCGATGACGGTCGCCGACAGGCCAAAGACCGACGCGCGCACGAGCAGCTGGCGCCTGGTCATCTGGCCGTTGATGACCTGCTCTACAAGGTGCTGGCCATATTCCCTACGGTACTCTTGGTCGTCCATGTTCGATACTCCCCCTGAGCTCAGACCCGCGACGCGGACCGGACTGGCGCGGCGCCGGCACGACTCCTCCGGCCCTAACCACATTTGTCGCACCATACAAGCTGTTTCACGGTATGGCAAGAGAGATTGACCGGTTAATTAGTCCGCAGACCCCGTGACGTCGTCGATTAATTCTAAAAGTGGCCCATCCGTCAGCATGAACTGCTAATTACAAGCGCGCAATCTGTTACATGTGCGCCGCCGTCGCGCGTCGATACCGTCCCCTAGAAGAGCCGGACCCCTTGGCGCGCGAGCGTGGACTGCAGGCCGGCCACGTCGACGCCGGCGGTGGTCGTGCCGTCGCGCAGCGAGAGCGCGGCGGCGGCGCCGGCAGCCTGCCCGGTCACGGCGCAGCACATCTGGCTGCGCGTGGCCGCGTGCGCGACACGGTCGCCCGCCACGCAGCGTCCGGCGACCAGCAGGTTCTCGACCCCCTGCGGCACGAGCACGCCGTAGGGCACCTGAAAGTAGCGCCCCGTGGTGGGCAGCACGAGGGCGCCGTAGCCGTCGATGAACTCGGGGAAGATGCCGACCGAGTCGGGGAACCGCGCCTCGCCGCGCACATCGTGCCCGGTGAGCTCGTAGCGGCCGCGGATCTTGCGTGAGTCGCGCGTGCCGAGGGTCATGCCGAAGTTGCGCAGGCGTGCGTTGGCGAAGCCCGGGGCGAAGCGCCGCAGGGCTTCGATGGCGAGCAGCACCTGGCGGCGGCCCTCGATCTCGGCGCGGGTGAGGTCGGCCACGTCGGTGCAGTCGTAGCCCGACAGATACACCAGGTTGAGGCCGGTGGCCTCGCCGGAGTCGGAGATGCGGCTCCAGGTGCCGCCGATGCTCGTGATGCTCTCGGGGATGATGCCGGCGGCGCGCGCCAGGTCGAACGGCTCCTGCAGGAAGGGGCTGAAGAGATCGTCTTCTTTGCCGCTCGTCTCCATACGCCAGCCCGCGGTCCAGTCCTTGTAGGTGGGCGCGCACTCGGCGACGTAGTCGAAGAAGCGCGCGCGGTCGACGCCGGAGCACGAGAAGACGACGCTCACGCCCATCATCTCGGCCACCGGCGTCGTGCGGCACGGCGCCCCGGCGCGGTACGCGATGTCGGCGTCGCCGGTGGCGTCGATCACGCGCCTCGCGAGCACCGCCTGCCGCCCCGACTTGCTCTCGACCACGACCCCGCCGATGGCGCCGTCGGCGACGATGGGGGCGACCGCGAGGCAGTGCAGCAGCGGCCGCACGCCGGCCTCGCGCACCAGCTCGTCGGCGACGCACTTGAAGAGCTCGGGATCGAGGGCCTCGCTGCACGACTGGCACTCGGCCTGTGTGCCGCCGAAGGCCTTGGCGCGCTGCTCGAACTCGATGCCGATGCCCTCGAGATCGGTCGTGCCCTCGTGCCGGTACCAGGCGACGCTCTCGATGCCGACCTGGGTGATGACGCCGCCAAAGCAGCCGTAGCGGTCGAGGAGCATCGTGTGCGCGCCCTCGCGCGCGGCGCTCACGGCGGCCGCCAGGCCGCCGGGCCCGCCGCCCACGACCAGCACGTCGGTCTCGCCCAGGACGGGGGTCGTCCTGGCCCCTTCTTCGATGGTTCTCACGCGCCCTCCGGTGGTTCGCGCCAAGCATAGCGCAGCCGGTCGCGCCCCGGCGACGAGCTGCGGCGAGCTCCTGGGCCCGTTGACGCGTCTGATAGGATTCTGCACGGAGCTAATCGACCGGTCAGTCAACGGAGCTCAGGGGGGGCATCGTGAAGACCGAAAGGGCCAGCGGCAAGCCGCCTCTCGCGGAGACCAGACCACCCGAGGTGGTGCGGCGGCCGCAGGCCGTGTTCAACGACCCGCTGCCGGCGCTGCCCGAGACCGCCCAGAAGCTGCTGCTGGCCGCCAAGCACCTCATCGCGACCCACGGCTTCGACGCCCTTACCCTGAACGCCGTCTCCGCCGCCTCCGGCGAGAACAAGGCGATGATCGCCTACTACTTCGGCAACAAAGCCGGGCTTGTGGCCGCCGTGCTCGACTCCGTGATCCACGACGAGTACGTCGCCTCGCAGAACCGCATGAAAGACGCGAGCCCCGAACGGCGGGGCCAGCAGCTCGCCGAAGAGGTGCGCCGCATGGCGGGCGCCGCCGAGGAGTTCCGCGTGTTCTTCGAGATGCTGCCCCACGTGCTGCGCGACGAGGGGCTGCGGCGCCGCATCGCCCTGCTCTACCGCTGGTACTGGAGCATCAAGCTCGAGTGGCTGGGCGTCGCCAAGCCTTCGGGAGCGCTCGACGACCCCGACCTCCTGGGCCTCACGCAGCTGCTCTCGGCGGTGATCGACGGTCTCGCGATACAGGCCGCCATCGACCCCACGCTCGACCTCGCCAACCCCTGCCGCATCCTCTACCGCATGCTCGAAGGCGTCATGCCGTCGTTCGACGCCGCCGACGGCCACGCCGGCCCGGGCTCGCGCCAGCCCTGACGCCTGCGCGTTCCGCCGAGCGGCGGGGCGGCCTCGTGCCATATGATGGGCCGATCGTCGGCGCGGTCGTGCGGCGACCCCACGCCAGACACCGCAGGCGAGAGGAGCGCTTTTTAGTTGGAACGCAAAGTGCGCAGCGCCCAGAACATCAGTCGCATGTGCCTCGTGTGCGGCGACGAGAACCCTCACGGGCTCCACGGCAGCTTCTACGAGCTCGACGACGGCGAGCTGCTGGGCGTCTTTCACGCGCGCAACGAGCATCAGAGCTATCCCGGCCGCCTGCACGGCGGCATCTCCTCTGCGGTCTTAGACGAGACCATCGGGCGCGCGATCACCATCGCCCACCCGGGCACCTGGGGCGTGACCGCCGAGCTCACCGTGCGCTATCGTCGACCGGTGCCCCTGGGCGGCACCATCAGGGCCCTTGCCCGCATCACCCGCGACACCTCGCGCCTCTTCGAGGGCAGCGGCGAGATCGTGCTCGACGACGGTACGGTCGCCGTCGAGGCGCGCGGCCGCTACGTCAAGATGCCGCTCGACGCGATCACCGACGGCGAGTTCGACAAACGCGACTGGTTCAGCGACCCGCGAGAGGCGCCCGACAGCGTCGATCTCTAGCGTGAACACCCTCGCCATAGACCAGGGCACCTCGAGCACCAAAGCGCTCGTCTTCGGCCCGCGGCGCGAGGTGCTCGCCGAAGCCGAAGTCCAGGTGGCGCCGGTCGCCACCACCGACGGCGGGGTCGAGCACGACCCCGAGGCGCTCTGGCAATCCGTCATCGCGGCGGCGCGCGCGGCCCTTGCCGGGGCCGGCGAGCCGGTCGGCGCCATCGGCCTGGCCAACCAGGGCGAGACGGTGCTCGCCTGGGACCGGGCGAGCGGCGCGCCCCTGTCGCGGGCCATCGTCTGGCAGGACAGGCGCGCGGTCGAGGTGACCGACGCGCTCGCCGGGAGGGCCGACGAGCTCGAGGCGCTCACCGGGCTCAAGCTCGACCCCTACTTCGCGGGACCCAAGATGACGTGGCTGCGCGAGCACGTCACGCGCGCCGGCGTCGTGACCACCTCCGACGTCTGGCTGCTGCACCGGCTCTGCGGCGCGTTTGTCACCGACGCCGCGACCGCGTCGCGCACCATGCTGCTCGACCTCGACTCCGCGGCCTGGTCGCCGGCGGCGTGCGCCGCCTTCGGCATCGCCGCCGCCGACCTGCCCGCGGTCGTTCCCTGCGCGTCGGTGGTGGGCGAGAGCAGCCTGTTCGGCGCGCCCATCCCGGTCGCCGGCGCCTGCGTCGACCAGCAGGCCGCGCTGTTCGCCGAGAGCTGCCACGCGGCCGGCGAGGCCAAGTGCACCTTCGGCACGGGCGCCTTTCTGCTGACCACGGTGGGTCCCAAGGCCACGCGCTCGGGCTCCGGCCTGGTGGGCTGCGTGGCGTGGAAGCTGGGCGCCGCGACGACGTACTGCCTCGACGGCCAGGTCTACGCGGCGGGCGCCGCCGTGAGCTGGCTGCAAGAGGTCGGGCTGATCGCGCGGCCGTCCGACCTCGATGCGCTCGGCGGCAGCGTCACGACCACCGGCGGGGCGGTGTTCGTGCCGGGCCTCGCGGGGCTGGCCGCGCCCTTCTGGAAGCCCGAGGCGCGCGGCGCCTTCGTGGGCCTCACGCTGGGCACGCACCGCGCTCACCTGGTGCGCGCCGTCTGCGAGGGCATCGCCGCCCAGGTCGCCTTTCTGGCCCAGGCGGCGGCCGCCGACCTGGGGCGGCCACTCGAGCGCCTGCGCGTCGACGGCGGCCTGGCGCGCTCGACGACGCTCATGCAACTGCAGGCCGACCTGCTGCAGGCGCCGGTCGAGGTCTATCCTCTGCCCCACGCCACCGCCCTGGGCGTCGCCGCCTTCGCGCGCCTGGGCGCTGGGGAGTGCGCCGACCCGGCCGCCGCCGTGGGCGACTGGCGTCCGAGCGGCCTGCTTTGAGCCGCGCGTCTCGGCCGACGAAGCCGCCACCCGGCTCGCCACCTGGCGGGCCGTCGCCGAAGGAGCCGCCGGGCTCCACGGGTGAGGGCCGGCGCTCACGCTCCGCCGAGCCCGGCCGCCGATGTCGCTCAGGCGGCGCGGCTCGAACGCCCGGCGTCGCTCAGGCGGCGCGCTGCTCCGGTTGCGTCTGCGGCACGATGCCGAGCTGCTCGAGCTGCTGCAGGCGGTCGATGACCCCCCAATGCTCGACCACCTTGCCGTCGCGAAAGCGCACGACGTCGACCGCGTCGAGGGCGATCGGCTCGTTGTGGAACGCCCGCCCCATGAGCTCGCCGCTGAACGTGCCGCGGAACTTGCCGCGCGACCAGACCTCGTCGTCGGCCGCCACCAGGTCGTCGATCGTCACCTCCAGGTCGGGCATCGACGAGCGCAGGTAGGTGATCATCTGCTTGAGCGCCTCGGGTCCGTTGCCCAGCGACCCGATCTGGTGCTCCACCATCTCGGGCGCGACGAGCTCGTCGACGACCGTGAGGTCGCCGTTGGCAAAGGCCGCGGTAAGGCGCCGATAGGCCTCGATGTTGTTCTCAGTCGACATGGCCTGACTCTCCATCCGTGGGCGTGTTTCAGGGTCACCGAGGGCTCTTCCCCGCCGCGGACGCGGCAGGCCCGTTAGCCGCGTCGCAGCCCGGGCGCACCGCGGCCGGCGCACCGCGGCCGGCGCACCGCAGCGAGCGCACTGCGACGGGCGCGCCGCCCGACCGTTCGCCGCGTGATGTTGAGAGACGATCACTATGTGGTAGACTCAACGCTATGCGCCGACTCGAACGAGGCGGCGGGCCCCAAGGAGCAGCCATGGCGGCGACCACAGACCCGACTATTCCCGACGCGGCGACCCCCGGCCGCGCGTCCGACGGCGCGGCGACCGCCGCCGGCGCCGGCGCCGACCTGGTCGCCCAGCTCGGCGAGCTGCTGACCTGCACGTCGTGGCGTCTGCGGCGCGCCGCGCGCGGCGAGCTCGAGCCCCTGGGGCTGACGTTCGGCCAGGCGCGCGCCCTGCGCCTGCTCTCGCGCGCCGAGGCGCCCTTGCGCATGGGCGAGCTCGCCGTGCGCCTCGAAGTCGTGCCGCGCTCCGCCACGGCCATGGTCGACGCCCTCGAGGCGGCGAGCCTGGTCGAGCGGCGCCCCGACCCCCTCGACCGCCGCTCGGTGCTGGTCTGCCTCACCGGCGCGGGCGATGAGCTGCTGGCGCGCCTGGGTCGTGCCCGCCGGGCGAGCGCCGAGGCGCTGTTCGCGCGGCTCGACGGCGCGCAGTGCGAGCAGCTCCTCGGGCTCCTCGCCATCCTGAACGAACGCGACGCGGCGCCGCGCCGCCCGGGTGCGCCCTTATGATGGGTCCCGGCGGCTTCACGGCGCTGCGCTCGCTGCGCCGTGACCAGTCGGTCCAGCACGAGAAGGTGCCCAAGGGCACGACCCGCCGCATCCTCACGTTCGTGCGCCCTTACCGCGCCCTGCTGGCGGTCTTTCTGGTGCTGGTCGTGCTCGACGCGGTGGTGAGCGCCGCCAACCCGCTGATCTACCGCGAGATCATCAACAAGGGCATCTACCACCACGACGCCGAGCTCATCGTCGTGCTGGCCGTGCTGGTCGCCGTGCTGGCGATCATCGACGCCGGCCTCACCCTGATCGAGCGCTTCATCAGCGCGCGGGTCGGCGAGAACCTGATCTACGACATGCGCACCAAGGTGTTCGACCACGTGCAGCGCATGCCCATCGCCTTCTTCACGCGCACGCAGACCGGGGCCCTGGTGAGCCGCCTGAACAACGACGTCACCGGCGCCCAGGAAGCCTTCACCGACGTGCTCTCGAGCGTGATCGGCAACCTGATCAGCGTGGCCATCGTGCTCGTCATCATGTTCTTCCTGTCGTGGCAGATCACGCTCGTGGCGCTGGCGTTGCTGCCCGCCTTTCTGCTGCCCGCCCGCTGGCTGGGGCGCCGCCTGCAATCGATCACGCGCGAGCGCTACGAGCTCACCGCCGAGATGAACAACGGCATGGTCGAGCGCTTCAACGTGGCCGGCGCGCTGCTCGTAAAGCTCTTTGGCCACCCCGACGCCGAGAGCGACGAGTTCAAGGCCAAGGCGGCGCGCGTGCGCGACATCGACATCGTGCAGTCTATCTACGCGCGCTTCTTCTTCATCGCCCTGCTGCTCACCGCGGCGCTGGCGACGGCGCTGGTGTACGGCTGGGGCGGCGTGCTGGCGGTCCGCGGCGTGCTCGACGTGGGCACGGTCGTGGCCCTCACCGCCTACCTCAACCGGCTCTACGGCCCGCTCACCGCGCTCTCCAACATCAACGTCGACCTCATGACCGCGCTGGTCTCGTTCGACCGCGTGTTCGAGGTCCTCGACCTGCCGCCCATGGTGGTCGAGAAGCCCGGCGCCGCGAGCGTGCCGCGCGGGCCGGCGCGCATAGAGTTCGACCACGTGCGTTTCGCCTACCCGACGAGCAGCGAGGTCTCGCTGGCCTCGCTCGAGTCGGTGGCGGTGCTGAACGACACGCCCGGCCAGGAGGTGCTGCACGATGTGAGCTTCACGGCCGAGCCGGGGCAGCTCATCGCCCTGGTCGGTCCGTCGGGAGCCGGCAAGACGACGATCAGCCAGCTCGTGCCGCGCCTGTACGATGTGCGCGCCGGCGCGGTGCGCATCGACGGGGTCGACGTGCGCGAGGCGAGCTTCGACTCGCTGCGCCAGGTGATCGGCATGGTCACCCAGGACGTCCACCTGTTCCACGACACGATCCGCGCCAACCTGCTCTACGCAAAGCCCGACGCCAGCGCCGACGAGGTCGACGAGGTGCTGCGGGCCGCGCAGATCATGGCGCTCGTCGAGTCGCTGCCCGACGGTCTCGACACGGTCGTGGGCGACCGCGGTTACCGCCTGTCGGGCGGCGAGAAGCAGCGTCTGGCGATCGCCCGGCTGCTGCTCAAGGCGCCCGACATCGTGGTGTTAGACGAAGCCACGGCGCACCTCGACTCGGAGTCCGAGGTCGCCGTGCAGCACGCCCTGAAGGCGGCGCTCACCGGGCGCACGTCGCTGGTCATCGCCCACCGGCTCTCGACGGTGCGCGACGCCGACGTGATCCTCGTGCTGCAGGACGGCCGCATCGTGCAACGCGGCCGCCACGACGAGCTGCTGGCCGCCGGCGGCCTCTACGCCGACCTGCACCGCACCCAGTTCCGCGCCCAGGACGCGCCCGACCCTGCCGAGCTCGGCGAGCTCGCTGGCTAGATCTCCCAGCGCTGCCCGATCAGGACCGGCCGCTCGTCGCCGCCGGCGCTGATGCCGGTCACGGCCACGTCGGGGCCGCCGATCATGACGTCCTGGTGGACGGCCGACTCGTTGATGCCGCGCGCCGTCAGGGCGGCTTCGTCCTGGGGCAGGTCGTCGGAAAACGAGTCGTGGATGGCGGCGCCCCAGGCGATGTGGCAGGCGGCGTTCTCGTCGAGCAGCGTCTCGAAGAAGACGGTGTCGAGCTCGCCCACGCGCGACGATGCATCGACCAGCGCCACCTCGCCCAGCCGCCGCGCGCCGGCGTCTTCGTCGAGGCTGGCGCGCACCGCGTCGGCGTTGCTGTCGGCGCTCACCTCGACGATAAGCCCGTCGGCAAAGCGCAGCGTGAGGCCGCTCACCAGCACACCGTTCACCGTGACCGGCCGCGTGGCGACGGCGGTGCCCTGCACGCCCCTGAAGTCGGGCGCCACATAGATCTCCTCGCTGGGCAGGTTACAGAGGAACTCGCGGCCCCAGCTCGTGGTCAGCCAGGCCGGCTGCCAGTGGGCGTCGCCGTGCAGCGGCACGAAGAGGTCGGTGCCCCCGCCCCGAAAGCGCAGCGCCACAAAGCCCGCCTGGTCGAGGTGCGCGGCGCGCAGCGCCAGCTCGTCGTGGCGGGCGCTCCAGGCGGCCACCGGGTCGGCCTCGTCCAAGCGCACGGCGTAGCGCAGGTCGCGCCACAGCCGCGCGACGTCGGGCTCGCCGTAGATGCGCCGCGCCCAGGCCGGGGTCGGGCAGGGGCACAGGTTCCAGTTGACGCGGGCGTCGATCGTGCGGTAGGCCGGCAGGGTGACGGCCGTCTGCAGCGCGGTGGCGCGCCCGACGGGCACGCCGGCGTAGGGGTCGTCGATGGGGTCGCCGAGCGTGCGGATGCGCGCCCAGCGCTCGTCGATCACGGTCTGGTAGGCGGCCTCGTACCAGGCCGGCACCCAGGCGGCGAGCGCGTCGGTGGGCGCGCCGCCGGCCTTGGCGGCCAGCACGCGATCGTCGAAGTACAGGGTCTCGGCGGCGCTCGCCCCGTTAGCGTAGGCGCGCTCGACCAGGGCGGCGATCAGGTAGGCGTGGTGCACGTCGCCGGTAATGAGGATCTTCTGACCCCGTTCGAGGTTCACGCCGCAGCGCAGCACGAGGTCGGCGTAGCTGCGCAGGCCGGCGCGGTCGATGCCGTGGGCGAGGGTCTGCTCTACTGCCTGAGTCATGGACGAGCCCCGTCTTAGCCGGGCCGGGCCTCGCCCGGCGGTTGCCGATACCTGGGGCCACGATATCACCCGCCGCCCGCCGGCGCGGCGCGGCGCGGGCGCCCGACGGCGTGCGCCGCTGGGGGCTCCGGGTACAGTCGGGGGGTCGGGCGCCGATGCCCCCGCGGGCGCCGGTCGCCGCGAGTTCTTCTCAGTCGGTCACGGAGGGCGCCATGAACATCGGCATCATCGGCTCGGGGCTCGTCGCCCAGACGCTGGGCGAACGGCTGCTGGCGGTCGGTCAGGCGGTCATGATCAGCGCGCGCGACCCCGACGTACCCAAAGACCTCGGCCCCCGCGGCGTGATCCCGTCGGCCGACGCCTGGGCGACCGTCAATTTCGACGTGGGGCGCGAGGCCGCGGCCGGCACCTTCGCCCAGGCCGCCGCGTTCGGCGAGCTGCTGATCAACGCCACGGCGGGCACCGCCTCGCTGGCCGCCCTGGGCAGCGTCGACCGCGGCGACGTCGAGGGCAAGATCCTCCTCGACCTTTCCAACCCGCTCGACTTCTCGCACGGCATGCCGTCCGCCCTGGCCTTCTGCAACGACGACTCGCTGGGCGAGCGCATTCAGGCGGCCTACCCGGGCGCGCGTGTGGTCAAGACGCTGAACACGGTGACGGTCGACGTGATGGTCGATCCCGCACGCCTGGGCGAAGACACCGACCTGTTCATCGCCGGCAACGACGCGGCGGCCAAGGCCTGGGTGAGCGCCAACGTGCTCGACACCTGGCTCGGCTGGACCCGGGTCACCGACGTCGGCGACATCACCGCCGCACGGGGGCTGGAGATGTACCTGCCGCTCTGGCTGCGCTTCATGGGCGCCGTCGGCACGCCCCTGCTGAACGTGCGGCTGGTCGTCGCCGCGGCGGGCTCACGCTAGGCGCGGCGACGTCGCCGGTCGGGTGTGTTGGCCTGCGCGTTTCGCGCGACCGGGCGCGCGCGCCGCGACGCTCGGGGCCGGGCGCCACGGCGGGTCCACCGCGCTCCGCAGCACTAAACACCTGCCCACAGCGACAAAAAGAGAGTACCATCGTGCTGTGATTGGAGTCACGAAGGGGGTTGCCATGCAAGTCTGTTGCCCTTATTGCGGGGTATGCCTCGACACTCCCCCCGAGACGGCCGACGAGTGTCCCACCTGTCACGGGAAGGTGCACTTCGAGAGGGTCGCCGGTACGAGCGAGCGGTGTCTCATGACCGACGCCGACGTCGAGGAAAACGACAAGGCCTGGGAGGCCTGCGACCTGAGGTCGCACCGGCGCCTGGGTTAGCAGTCACACGAGAGAACGCCGGGCTATCCACGCGGTCCGGCGTTCGGGTGTAAAGACCGCCGCCGACAGACCGATATTCCTAGCATGGATCGGCGCCGGTACAAACGACTCGTGCGGGCGACGGCGGCGGCCGCCGTGGCGGCCGCCGCCGTCGCCCTCTGCTGCGCCGCCCTCGTGCCGGGGCCGGCTGCCGCCTCGCCCACCGCCATCATCGCCGTGCAGACCCCGACCACGCTCAACGGCCTCGAAGCCGCGGCCCGCGGTCAGCGCCGCCAGATGGCCCTCCTCGAAACGCAGATGCAGACGATCGGCGCACAGTACAACGCCGCCGTCGCCAACCTCACCGCCGTGAACATGAAGCTCTCGCAGACTCGTCTGCAGCTCGCCCAGTCCCAGAACGCCCTCAGTCAGCAGAGCGCCCTGGTGGGCGGGCGCCTCGCCGCCATGTACAAGATGGGCACGTTCTCGTTCGTCGACGTGCTGGCCGGCTCGGCCACGATCACCCAGGCGCAGACCGAGGTCACCTTCTTCAAGCGCCTGACCCAGCAGGGCCAGCGCGACACCGCGAACCTCGCCCGCCTGAACGCCCAGGTCACGCGCCTCGCCGATTCACTCGCCGGCCAGCGCAGCGAGTCGCAGGCCGCCCAGGACCAGGTCGACGCGCAACGCCTCGCGATGTCCGACAAGATCGCCCAGCGGCGCGCCATCCTCGAAGCGTTCACGCGCCAGATCCAGCGCATCCTGGCCGCGCAGAACCCGCACAGCGGGGGCATGGTCTCGTCGGTGCCGCTCTCGGGCCGCTACACGCCCATCACGTGGGCCAGGGCGCTGCTCGAACAGCTCAACATGCCGCTCACCCAGCAAAACGCGGCCGCGATCACCGCCTGGGAGATGGCTGAGGGCGGCAACTGGCACAACACGGCCCACTACAATCCCCTCGACACGACCATGCCCGAGCCCGGCGCCACCTCCATGAACTCCGTGGGCGTCAAGGCCTACGTGAGCTGGGCGCAGGGCTTCACCGCGACCATCGCCACGCTGCGCAACGGCTACTACGGCGGCATCCTCGCCGCGTTGCGCTCGGGCACCAGCGCCATAGCCGTGGCCGACGCCGTGGCGGCCTCACCCTGGGGGACCGGGAACTTCACCGGCTTGCTCTAGCCCGGAGCTTCAGCGGCCTGCCCAAAGCCGTGAGCTCGGCGGACTGCCCAAAACTGTGAGCTCAGCGACCCGTTCAGGGCTGTGAGGGCAACGGCCTGTTCCGCAATCCCCAACGAAAACGCGGCCCCGAAGGGCCGCGCGAAACGAGCGAAAGCCGGCGCGGTAGCTCCCCCGCACTTGCGCGCGAGCATGGAGCTTTCTTTGGAGGAGTCACCTCCCCACAGCGGTTTACGACCCGAAGACCTTCATCCCGCACACGACCGAGCTCTCGCTCGCCGGCATCATACCCTCGGGCCCCACGCGGCAAGCGTTGGGCGCCGTTGGCGGGCCGGCCGCGGCGCCGGGCGCCGCGGCCGGCCCGGCCCGCGGCTCAGACGGAGCTCTGGTAGGAGCGGAACGCGCGCGTGGCGAGGAACGTGCAGACCACGGCAAAGACGGCCAGGTAGAGCGTGTGCGTGAGCACCGTGTGCGCCGTGGCGTTACTCGAGAGGGCGGTGCGGCCCGCCTCGATCGCCCAGTCGGCCGGGTTGTAGCGGGCGATGTCCTGGATCCACTGCGGCGCCAGGTTCTGCTGCAGGAAGGCCGACGACAGGAAGATCAGCGGCAACAGGACCATGTTGACGGCGGCGATCACCGACTCTTCCTTGCGCAGCAGCAGCGCGATGCCGTTCGACAACGACGCGACGCCGATCGACAGCAGGGTCGAGACGACGATCAGCATGACCGCGCCGGCCACGCCGCCGCCGAACCGCCCGCCCACGGCCAGCGCCAGGCCCACGATGATGAGCGTCTGAATGAGGATCGTGAGCACCTGCGGCGTGACGCGGCCGAGCATGATCGCGCCGCGGCTCGTGGGGGCCACCAGAAAGCGGTCCATGACGCCGCGGTCGAGGTCGTCGATCAGGCCCATGCCGCTCCAGCCACCGGCGAACATGGCGCTCATGACGACGATGCCGGGAGTGAGGAACGAGACGTAGGAGTCGGTGCTGAACCCGGGGATCTCGACGACCTTCTTGAACAGGGCGCCGAAGAGCAGCAGGTAGATGATGGGCTGGAACAGCGAGAGCGCCACGAACCAGGGCTGGCGCAGAAAGTTGCGCACCTGGCGGACGGTGAGATGGTACGTGTGTCGCAGGGCTGTCATCGGGTCACCTCGGGGGTCGCGTCGGCCTCTTCGAACCGGCGGCCTGTGTACTTCAGATAGACGTCGTCGAGCGAGGGGCGCGCGACCGTGACGGCGACGACCGACACGCCGCGCGCCTCGAGGGCCTGCAGCATGACGGGCACGGCGCGGGCGCCGTTGTCGGCTCGCGCGTGCAACAGGCGGCCCTGCTCGACGACGACGTCGCGCACGTCGCCCAGGTCGGCGAGCGCCGCGGCCACGTGACCGTTGGTCTCGACCGCGTCGAGCTCGATGTGCACGGCGTCGCCGTGCAGCTCGCTCTTCAGGTCCTCCGGGGCGCCGTGCGCCACGATCCTGCCCCGGTCGACGATCGCCAGGCTGTGCGCCAGCCTGTCGGCCTCTTCGAGGTAGTGCGTGGTGAGCAGGATGGTGAGGCCTTCCTCGTCGGCCAGCCGCTCGATCTCGCTCCACATGTCGGCCCGCGCCTCGGGGTCGAGGCCGGTCGTGGGCTCGTCCAGGAACAGGACCCGGGGACTATGGATCAGGCCCATGGCGACGTCGAGCTTGCGCTGCATGCCGCCCGAGTAGGTGCGCGTGACCCGGCGCGCCGCGTCGGCCAGGCCGAAGCGGCCGAGCATGGCCTCGACCCGCTGGTCGAGCGCGCGCCCGCTCATGCCGTACAGGCGGCCCTGGAGCAGCAGGTTCTCGCGCCCCGTCGCCTGCACGTCGACGCCCGACTTCTGGGCGACGCAGCCGATCGCGCGGCGCACGTCGTCGGGGCGGCGCAGCACGTCGATGCCGGCCACCTCGGCGGCGCCGCTGTCGGGCCGCGAGAGGGTCGTCAGGATCTTCACCGTGGTCGACTTGCCGGCGCCGTTGGGCCCGACCAGGCCGAACACGCTGCCGGGGGCGACGCCGAAGCTCACTCCGGCGAGCGCCTTCACCCCCTTGGGGTACGTCTTCACGAGGCCCGTTGCCTCGATCGCCATCTCAGTCATGGAAACTACCGCCTTGTCGGAGCCCTCGTCGGGTCGCGAGCTTGCGTGTCGCGCCGTGGAGGCATTTCAGAACAGCAGCAGTTTACTGCCACGATATTTCGAGTGTCAAACAATTTGTTTGTGGTATATTATCTGGCAAGGAAACAACCGTCGGCGGGCGAACTAGCTCACCGGCACGACGAGATCAGGAAAGCTCACGAAGGCCGCGCGTGCGGCAGTTCTTTCCGGCAGCGAGGCGAGACATGGCAGACGACCACGACAGATTGATCGACGAAGTAGGCACGGAGCTCGGCGAGCTGCGCCGCACCGCCGACCGCTTGGACGAGGCGGTCGCCGCGCAATCCGGCCTGAACCGCACCGACCTGCGCTGCATCGGCATCCTCTACCGCCGCGGCCGCGTGACCGCCGGCGAGCTTGCCGAAGAGAGCGGCCTCACCCCGGGCGCCATCACCACCGTGCTCGACCGCATGGAGCGCAACGGCTACGCCAACCGCGTCGCCGACCCCAGCGACCGGCGCCGCGTGATGGTCACCTCGACCGTCGCCACCCGCGAGCTGGGGGCGCGCGTGTACGGCGAGGTCGAGCTCGCCGGCCGCGCGCAGCTCGAGCAGATCGAGCCCGGCGCCGTGGCCGTCATCCGCGACTACCTGCACGGCATCCGCGAGTTCTACGAGGAGCTGCTGCGCGGCATCGCCTCTCCCCCGCCGCCCGCCCCCGACACGGCGGCCACCGCCCCGCCGGCGGACGGACAGTTCACGGCCCCGCTCAACGGCGTGTCGCTCGGCAGGCTCGAGTTCATCAAGGGCGCCGCCAAGGCGAAGATCGGCGTCGACGCCTCGCTGACCACCCTCTACCGCGGCGAGTTCAAGGGCAGCGTGCCCGAGATCAGCGTCGACGGCGGCACGGTGACGATAGGTCACCGGCGGCACCTGCTGCCCTTCGACTGGCGGGTGGCCAAGTCGACCATCGCGCTGAACCCCGCCGTGCCCTGGGAGATCTCCATGAAGGGCGGCATGTGGAAGCTCGTCTGCGATCTGCGCGGTCTCACGCTGCGCTCGCTCGAGGTGGGCGGCGGGGCCAGCGACGTCGAGATCTGGCTGCCGCTCGCCGTGGGCGCCGTGCCGGTGCGCGTCTCGGGCGGCGCCAGCAACGTGCGGCTGCACAGGCCGGCCGGCTGCGCCCTGGCCGCCCAGGTCACGGGCGGCGCCAGCCAGCTCGTCTTCGACGGCAAGGAGCAGGCCTCGATGGGCCGCGGCGCCCGCATAGAGTCGCCCGACTACGGCACGGCTCAGAACAGCTTCGACGTGCGCATGAGCGGCGGAGCGAGCCAGCTCACCATCGACGTCGCCTGAGGGCGCGCGGCGTTCGCGGGTGGGCGGTCGCGGTCGCCTGAGTGGCGCGCGGCGTTCGCGGGTGGGCGGTCGCGGTCGCCCGGCGCCGAGGCGGCGCGGGGTTCGCCGCGCCGGCGCGGACCGGCCGTCGCCCCGTCAGCGCGGACCGGCCAAGGGCAGGTGCAGGGCCATCGTGGTGCCTTGTCCCGGCGTGCTGCTCGCCGTGATACGGCCGCCGTGGCGCTCGACGATCCAGCGGGCGATGGCCAGGCCAAGGCCGCTGCCGCCCTCGCGCGAGCGCGGTGAGTCGCCCCGGTAGAAGCGGTCGAAGACGTGCTCCATGTCGGCCGCCGCGATGCCCGCTCCCTGGTCGGTCACGCGCACCGCGGCTTCGTCGGGGGTGGCGGTCAGGGCGACGCCCACGCTGGCTCCCGGCGGCGAGTGCTCGATGGCGTTGCGCACCACGTTGCGCAGCGCGCGCTCGAGGTGGGCGGCGTCGGCGCTGGCGGTGACGGCGCCTTGCGGCGCCGTCACCGCCAGCGCCACGCACGCCCCGTCGCCGATCGTGCGCAGGGCCTCGGTCGTGTCGCGCACGAGCGCCGTGAGGTCGACAGCCGCGAAACGCAACTCCTCCTGGTGGGCGTCGATGCGCGACAGCGTGAGCAGGTCGTCGACGATGGCGCTCATGCGATCGACCTCTTCGAGGCCGCTCGTCACCGCCTCGCCCAGCTCGTCGGAGCGCTGCCCGCCGGGGGCGTCGTCGCGCTCGCTGCGCAACGCCACCTCGAAGTCGGCCTTCATGATGGCGAGCGGCGTGCGCAGCTCGTGCGAGGCGTCGGCGACGAAACGCTTCTGGGCGCCGTACAGCTCGCGGATGGGGTGCAGGGTGCGACGCGCGTACCAGTAGCCCAGGGCGCCGACCGCCACGATGATCGCACCGTCGAGCGCGACGAGCTGCCACCCCAGCCGGCTGACCGAGCGCGAGGCCCGCTCTGTCTCGAGCGCGTTCTCGCCCTCGCCGCCGCGGCCCTGAGCCACGTCGGAGATGTTCGACTTGACGGTCAGGTACATGAACACGCCCGAGGCGACGACGAGCAGCACGACGATGGCCGTGAAGAGCGCCACGAGGCGCGTCGTCGCCCGACCGAAGACGTCGGGGGCGGCGGCCGGGGTCACGCCGGGTCCTGCGCCCGCAGCGAGTAGCCGACGCCGCGCACTGTGCGAAAGAGGCTCGGTCCGTCGGCGCCGTCGACCTTGCGTCGCAGGTTCTTCAGGTGCACGTCGATCACGTTGCTCGAGGCGTCGTACTCGTCGTCCCAGACGTGATCGAGGATACGCTCGCGGCTGAGCACCTCGCCGGGGTGGCGCATGAGGAGCTCGAGCAGGGCGAACTCCTTGGTGGTGAGCTCGAGCTCGGTCGCGCCGCGGCGTGCCGTCCGCGACACCGGGTCGAGCACGAGGTCGCCGGCCACGAGTGCCGCGGGCAGCGCGGCGCGCGGCCGCCGCAGCAGGGTGCGCACCCGGGCGAGCAGCTCCTCGAAGGCGAACGGCTTGACCAGGTAGTCGTCGGCGCCGCTGTCGAGGCCGGTCACCTTGTCGTCAGTCGTGTCGCGTGCGGTGAGCATGAGGACCGGCACGCTCAGGCCGCGGTCGCGCAGGTCGCGGCAGATGGCGAAGCCGTCGACGCCGGGCAGCATGACGTCGAGCAGCACGAGGTCGTACTCGTCGGCGCGGCTGCGCAGGCGCGCCTGCGCGAGGCGGCCGTCGCCCAGCGTGTCGACGGCGTAGCCTTCCTGTTCGAGGCCGCGCTTGAGGGTGCGGGCGAGCTTCTCGGCGTCTTCGACCACGAGCAATCTCATGCGCCCCGTTCTACCCGCTGCGCCCGCGCGCCGCAAGGTTGTGAGCGGGCGCGTGAGGCGGGCGACGCAAACGCAGAGGGCCGGCACGACTGGGCGAAGGGGGCGGCGGCGCTGCGCGCCGCCGCCCCCGGACTCGAGGAGTGGGGTCCCCGAGAAGGTCTGCGTGAGGGCGTTACCGGCCGGCGGCCGCCGCCGTGCCGCGGCCGGGCAGCAGGCGCTCCTCGGCGTGTGGCGCCGGCTCGCCGGCGGAGCCTTCGGCGCGTGGCGCCGGCTCTCCGGCCCGACCCTCGACGCTCACGTTGGGCAGCCACTCGAGCCAGCGCGGCAGGTACCAGTTCCAGTCGCCGAGCAGCTCCATGGCGGCCGGCACGATGATGGTGCGCACCACCGTGGCGTCGATCAGCACCGCGACCGCGAGGCCGAAGCCCATCTGCTGGAACATGACGAGCTGGCCGCCGGCCATGCCGGCAAAGACGCAGACCATGATGGCGGCGGCGCCGGTGATGATGCTGGCCGTGCGCCCGACGCCGTAGGCCACCGCCTCGCGGGTGTCGCCTGTGTGGTCGAAACGCTCCTTGATACGGCTGAGCAGAAAGACCTGGTAGTCCATCGAGAGGCCGAACAGCAGGCTGAAGAGGAACAGCGGCACCCACGCCTCGATCGTGTCGACGCGGGTCAGTCCGAGCAGGTGCGCGCCGACGCCCTTCTGAAAGACGAGCACCATGAGGCCGTACGAAGCGCCCACCGAGAGCAGGTTCATGGCGATCGCCTTGGCCGGGATGACGATGGAGCGGAAGGCCACGAGCAGCAGCACGAACGACAGCGAGAGCACCACGGTCAGGGCGATCGGCAGCCAGCGGTGGAAGAAGGCCAGGTAGTCGACGACGAAGGCGGTGTTACCCGAGACGTAGACCTTCGCCGGCGCGCCGGCGAAGGCGGCCGGCACGAGGGCCGTGCGCACGTGCTTCACGAGCGCCTGCGTGGCGTCGCCTGCCGGGTCGCCGGTGAGGCTGGTGGTCACGAGCGTCAGGTCGCCCGCCTTGTCGACGACCGTCTGCGCGGGGCCGAAGCGGCCGTCGCTGCGCAGGGCCGCTTCGAGGCGCGCCACGCCGTGCTTCACCCCGGGCGCCGCGGCCGGCCCGTCGATCACGATCTGCAGCGGGTTGGCCTTGCCCAGCGAGAACTCGCGGCCGAGCAGGTCCCAGCCCTGCTTGGAGTACTGGTCGGCGGGCAGGTAGCGCGCCGTCATGTTGGTGTTGCCGGTCTTCATGGCGAGCACCGGCGCGGCCAGGGCGAGCAGCGCGACGACGGCGACGGTCAGCCAGACGACCGGACGGCGCATGATGCTGTGCGCCAGCCGCTCGAACAGGCCCGACCGGCCCCGTGCGCGGTTCATGGCCAGGCGCCCGAAGACCGGCACGCGCAGGGCGTTCACGCGGTCGCCCAGCAGGCCGAGCAGCGCCGGCAGCAGCATCAGCGTGGTGAGCAGCGTGGTGAAGACGACCAGCATGACGCCCAGCCCCATGCTGATGGTGACGTCGAGCGGCACGATGACCATGCCGAGCATGGCCAGAAAGACGGTCATGCCGCTGAAGAAGATGGCGCGGTTGGCGGTGGCGCCGGTGGCCGCGATGGCGTCGACCTTGGCCAGGCCGCGGGCGCGCTCCTCGCGGTAGCGGCTGATCACGAACAGCGTGTAGTCGATGCCCACCGCCAGGCCCATCATCGTGAGGATGTTGAGCACGAAGGTGTTCATGGGGTAGATCTGGCCGATGAGCCCGGTGATGGTGAGCGCCAGCACGATGCTGACGATGCTGAGCAGCAGCGGCAGGCCGGCCGCCACCAGCGCGCCGAACACGATGACCAGCACGACGAGCGCGGCGGGCACGCCGAAGATCTCGGCCCGCTCGAGGTCGCTCTTGGCCACCTGGGTGATCATCTGGTTCGAGGCTGGCGTCGCCGGTCTGGGCGAGCGTGAATCCGGGGCCGGCGCTCGCCAGCACGACGGCGTGCAGCTTGGCGACGTTCTTCATGGCGGTATCCTGGTCACCGGCCATGACCACGGGAATGAGCGTCGCGTGCCCATCGCGGGAGCGCAGCGTCGCATCGTGCGTGGTGTAGAGCGTCGTGACGTTCTGCACGACGGCGGGGCCCAGGTCGGAGATGCGCGAGGCGATGCCCTCGACATAGCTGCGGAAGGCGGGGTCGCCGGCCTTGAGCGTGGCCGACCTGACGATCACGAAGTCGGTCATGCGCTCGGGGCCGGTGAGGCGGTCCTCGATCAGCTTCTGGCCGATCACGCTCTCGGGCTTGGTGCCGCGAAACTCCGTGTTCGAGGTGATGCCGCTTGAGAGCAGGGCGCCCATCGAGGCGACCGCCACCACGACCAGCGCAAGCCAGGCCGTGATGGTGCGCCACGGGTGGGTGGCGCTGGCGCGCGCCAGGCGTTCGGTGAACGACCGCCCCTCGCGCCTCTCAGCTCTTCCGATCCTTCGTGCCGTTCGCTTCATTTGCGCACCCCACTCCTCTGGCGTTCACCCCGTTCGGGCTCCTGAGTGAAGGCTAGCGACGGGCGCGGCGCGCGGCGTCGCCCCGGCGGTGGAACTCAGGGTCAACCGCGGGGGGAACTTCGCGCGACCGCCGCACGCGTGGCGGGGTGAGCCGCCGGGCCGGCTTACCACCCGAGGGGTCACGGGCGTCCCCCGCCGGGAAGATGCGAAAAGAGCCGCCGCGCGCGCAAGCGGAGGCCGCGCTCGGCCGGCGATGATAGGCTGGCGACCAGCAGCCACGGAGGTTCCACCGCATGTCCGCCGACCACCCCACGCCCGACACCGCTCACCCCAGCTTTGCCGGCCCGGCCGCCGCCCCCGGCGCCACAGCCACGCCGACCTACCGCGCCCCGCTGGGCGTCGGCCCGGCCCAGATCGACACGCCAGCGCTGCTGCTCGACCACGACAAGCTCGAGCGCAACGTGGCGCGCATGGCGGCCTTTGCCGCCGGCGGCCCGGCGAAGCTGCGGCCGCACGCCAAGACCCACAAGTGCGTGCAGGTCGCGGCCCTGCAGCTCGCCGCCGGCGCAGTGGGCATCACCTGCGCCAAGGTCGGCGAGGCCGAGGCCCTGGCCGACGGCGGCATCACCGACATCCTCATCGCCAACGAGATCGTCGGGGCCCATCAAGATCGCCCGCCTGGTGGCGCTCGCGCGCCGCTGCGCGCTCACCGTGGCGGTCGACGATCCCGGCAACGTGGCCCAGCTCTCGCCGGCCGCGGCCGCGGCCGGCGTCGGCATCCGCTGTTATGTCGAGGTCGACATAGGCATGGCGCGCTGCGGCGTGGCCGACGGCCGGGCGGCGCTGGCGCTGGCCCGGCTCATCACCGAGTCGCCGGGCCTCACGTTCGGCGGCTTGCAGACCTACGAGGGCCACCTGCAGAACGTGACGCCGCTCGCCGACCGCGTGGCGCGCGCCGAGCACGACCTGCGCCTCGCCCTGGCCGCCAAAGAGGCGATCGAGGCCGGCGGCCTGGCGGTCGCCGAGGTCAGCGGCGGGGGCACCGGCACGCACATGGTGACCGGCCGGCTGCCGTGGATGACCGAGCTGCAGTGCGGCTCGTACGCCACCATGGACGCGCAGTACCGGTCGGTCGGCGGCGCCGACTTCGAGAACGCCCTCACCGTGCTCGCCACGGTCATCAGCCGCCCGCGGCCCGACCGCGCGGTGATCGACGCCGGCCTCAAGGCGGTCACCCCGGAGTTCGGCGACCCCGCCGTGCTGGTCGACGGCGCGCGGTGGCTCGACTTCTCAGAAGAGCACGGCGAGCTCGCCGTGAGCGGCGCGGCGCGCGGCCTCGCCGTGGGCGACAAGATCGCCCTCGTGCCGCGCCACGGCTGCACCACCGTCAACCTCTACGACCAGTTCCACGTCATGCGCGCCGGACGGCTGATCGACCTGTGGGCCGTGGCCGGACGCGGCCGGAGCCAGTAGCCGTGGCCGCCTCACCGGCAGCCGACCTCGCGCGCTTCGTGCGCGGACTGCCCAAGACCGAGCTCCACCTGCACATCGAGGGCACCCTCGAGCCCGAGCTCATGCTCGACCTGGGCGCGCGCAACGGCGTGCAGGTGCCCTACGCCAACGCCGGCGAGGCGCGCGCCGCCTACCGCTTCTCCGACCTGCGCTCGTTCCTCAACCTCTACTACCGCGGCATGGCCGTGCTGCTCCACGAGCGCGACTTCTACGAGCTCACGGCGGCCTACCTGCGCCGCGCGGCGGCCGACGGCACGCGCCACGTTGAGATCTTCTTCGACCCACAGAGCCACCTCGTGCGCGGCGTGGCCTTCGACGAGGTCGTCGCCGGCATCTGCGCGGCTCTCGACGAAGGCCGTCGCGAGTTCGGCATCTCGTCGCGGCTCATCATGTGCTTTCTGCGCGACGAGAGCCCTGCCAGCGCCCTCGAGGTGCTCGAGCAGGCGCGCGCCTATCGCGACCGCATTGTGGGCGTGGGCCTCGACTCGGCCGAGGTGGGCCACCCGCCGGGCGACTTCGCCCACGTCTTCGCCGCGGCGCGCGCGGCCGGGTTCATCGCCGTGGCCCACGCCGGCGAAGAGGGCCCCGCCGCCTACGTGAGCGAGGCGCTCGACGTGCTGCGCGTGACGCGCATCGACCACGGCGTGCGGGCGATCGACGACGCGGCGCTCGTGGCGCGCCTCGCCCGCGACCGCATCGCCCTCACCATGTGCCCCCTGTCGAACCTGCGCCTGGGGGTCGTCGCCGACCTCGCCGACCACCCGCTCAAGCGCCTGCTCGACGCCGGCGTGCCGGTGACGGTCAACTCCGACGACCCCGCCTACTTCGGCGGCTACCTGGTCGACAACTACCTGGCGGTGGCCGCGGCGCTCCACCTCGGGCGCGACGACCTGGTCGCGCTTGCCCGGCACTCGATCACGGGCTCGCTGCTGCCCGCCGACCGCCAGGCCGAGCTGCTCGCCGAGCTCGACCGCGCCGCTCGATCGGCCGGCGCGTAGGCCAAAGAAAGCGCCGCCGACCGCCCCGCATGCGGCTCTACTGTTTGCGTCGGCCCTCGTCACGCGTATTGTTGCGGGCATGCCGCAGCTCGTTGCCCCAGCGATCGAGTACCAGCTCTCGTTTCTCTCGGCCCTCGCCGAGTACCACGACGAGCGCCGTCACCTCGAGCTCGGCGTGGCCACGCTGCGCGACCCCGCCACCTTCGCGCGCTACGTCGCCGCCCTGCGCGCCGAAGAACACCTGCTGGCGCTCGACCGCTCAGGCCGCGTGCCGCAGACCAACCTGTGGTGGGTCGAGGACGACCAGTACATCGGTCGCATCGCCATACGCCACCGCCTGAACGCCGGGCTGCGCCGCATCGGCGGCCACATAGGCTACGAGATCAGACCGAGCCGGCGCCACGCCGGCCACGCCACCGCCATGCTGGCCGCGGCGCTGCCGCTGGCGGCCGCCATGGGGATCGACCCCGCCCTCGTCACCTGCGACGTGAGCAACGCGATCTCGCGGCGGGTGATCGAGGCCAACGGCGGCGCCTACGCCGGCCGCGACGACGACGAGCTCCACTTCTGGGTGCCTACGACGTAGCGCGCCCGCGGCGCTCGGGCGCTTGCGTTGCGCAACCCCGACAAAGCCCCGCGAACCCGCAGCCGCACCACAGCCCGCCGCGCGCGTCGGTCAGGCGCTGCGCCTGAGCTCACGGTCGCGCAGGTCGTACAGGTCGCGAGCCCTGATCTGGGTGACCCGGTAGGCGGTCGCCCGCGAGCGCAGAAACGCCGGCACGTAGTCGTCGATGGCCTCCTGCGAGCCGCCCGCGCGCACGAACAGGTAGCCCGTGTGGTTGCCGACGAAGCAGCCCCAGTCGTAGGCCTCCTGAAAGCCCGGCCCCTGGTTGATCGTGGCCTCGACCGCATCGAGGCACTCTTCGGGACGGTGCGGCGCCACAATGAGGAATCGCGCGCGATTCATGGCGGCTCCTTTGCTTGGAGGGACTGCCTTGGCGATGCCCCCGGGCGGGGGCGACCAAACCGCGCAGTGCACGGGAATCGGGCGCGCGGTCGTGTGCGCGGCGACCGGGCGCGCGGCCGCGCGCGGGCATATGATGACGGCACTTCGTCGCACGCGGGAGCGCGACGCGGGCGCGGCTCGAACAAAGCAAACGGGGGGTCATGGGCAGGTTGGCGCGGGGCCTTGCGTTTGCAGGCATCATCGGATCCTGCTTTCTTGCCTTCTTGCTGCGCTCAGGTTTTGCCTGGGCGCCGTTCGCCGTGGTCGGCGTGCTGTGTCTCGCCTTCTTGGTCTACGCGGGGCGGCGTGAGAAGCACGTCGCGCGGACTCTGCCGTCATCGCTCGAGCGGCTCGCCTACCGCACCGACGGCGCGAGCGTGACCTTCGCCTGGCTGTGGCGGCGAGGGCGCCAGCACCGTCTGCGCATCCTGCGGTCCGACACGCGATGTGCACGGCGTCCAGACGACCGCGCGGGCGACCAGCTCTGTGTCTTCGACCGGGTCAACGACCGGTTCGTCGACGACGGCTTGCGGCCGCGCCACACCTACCACTACACCATCTTCGTCCAAGACGACGCCGGCGCCTGGTCCGACCCCATCCTGCAGAACGTGGTCACCCTCCCGCGGGCTGACCAGGCCGAGCTCGAGGCCAGTGACGTCGCTCTGGAGACGCCGGGCACGGTGTCGGCGCCCCTACACTACGGCCGCTACGGTGGGGGCATGGTGGTCGACGACGCCGCCGGTCTGGCGACCGACGCGATCTTCGCGGTCGCCGGCATCTTTGCGCGCGACAAGACGGCCGACGGCTGGCAGGAGATCTCGTAGCGCGCGGCCGGCGGCGAAGCCGCCGGCCGCGCGCGCACGTTCGGAACGTCCGCTGCCGCCGGCCCTCAGAACGTCAACTGCCGCCGATGGTGGTGCGGATGACCTTGTGCCCCGCCTTCTCGAAGTCGGCGGCGACCTTCTCCTGGAGCTCCTTGCCGGGAGTCAGCGAGACCATGTAGCCGCCGCGGCCGCCGCCTGTGACCTTGGCGCCCAGGGCGCCGTTGGCGAGGGCCGTCTTGCACATCTCGTCGAGCGTGGGGTGCGACATCTGCATGTCGATCAGCAGGCTGTGGTTGTCGGTCATGATCTGGCCCATGGCCGGAAGGTCGCCGGCCTCGAGCGCCGCCTTCATCTCGAAGACCTGGCCGGTGAGCTTCTTGAGGCGAGCCGCAAAGAGCTCGGGCTCGCCGCTCTTCTGGGCGTCGAGGAACTCGTCGAGGGCCGCCGTGTTGACCGTGACGCCGCTGTTGGCCAGCACGATCTCGAAGGGCTTGGGCGTCGCCACGCGCTCGAAGTTCTGCTTGCCGTCCTTGAGCCAGAAGAGCAGCATGCCGCCGTAGGTGGAGGCGGTGTTATCGACGCCGCTCGCCACGCCGTGGTAGGGAAACTCGCCCTGCCAGGCGACGCGGTTGATCTCTTCGATGGGCAGGCCGAGCTCGAACTCGGCGTTCAGGGCGCGCGCCAGCGAGACGCAGATGGCGGCGCTCGCCCCCACGCCGCTGCCGGCCAGCAAGGTGCCCGCCACGGTGATCTTGATCGGCGTCTTTGTGGCGTCGATGCCCATGACGTCGAGGATGCGGTCGATCGACTGGCCCTGCTGCTCGGCCTTCTTCGCCTTGTAGCCCGGCACCTCGATGCGGTCGTCCTGCAGCACCCAGCCCTCGCCGTCGATCCGCTCGACCGTCGTCTCTGTCACGAAGGGGATCGACGAGACGATCGCCGGTACCTCGTCGAGCACGAACTGATCGCCGATCAGGATCGTCTTGCCGAACCCAGTTCCCTTAGCCATGCGCTTCCCCGTCCAGGATCGATTCCATTTCGCCGATCAGGCGCTCCTCTTTACCGATGGCCACCGTGGTGGCGGCCGTCAGGCTGTGACAGGCGTCGGAGAACCCCCCGAGCCGCTGCGTCGCTTCGGGCAGCAGGACGTTGAGCCCCATCGCCCGCTTGGCGCGGATCTCGTCTTCCATGGCCGGCGAGCAGCGCATGGAGACCTTGACCTGGTTGAAGTCGATGGCGCCGAACCCCGGGATCTCGTCGGGCACGACCTGAAAGCCGGCCAGGTACTTGTCGGGGTCGATCAGGTCGGTGAACCTGATGGCGTCGCAGAAGGCGCCGACCATCTTGACGCCCATCGGAAAGAAGCGGCGCTGCAGATGGAACCACTGGATGTGCGGCGCCTGGTGCATGGCGCCCGCCTTGAGCGCGGCGATCTCGGCGTCGAAGAGCCTGGTGCGCACGGCCTTGAGCTCGTCGACCATGCGGTCGGACGCGGCCGAGACGCCCTCGAGGCAGGCGGTGATGCCCACGTCGGGACCCTTGTTGTAGTAGCCCACTCCGCCGAGCACGTCGAGGTAGTCGCCGAAGTCGATGACGGGCAGCCGGCCGTTGGAGCTTTTCAGCAGGTACTGCTCGCCGTGGTCGAGTGGCACGATCTCGACCAGGCCCTGGCGCTCGGCCTCGACGGCGACGTTGCGGTTCTCGCTCACCAGCGCGCCGTCGATGAAGAAGCCGTCGCCCACCGCCCCCACGGTCGCCACGTGGGCGAGGTCGCGGTTGGCGGGGTCGAGCGTGATCGCGAACAGGTAGCAGGTCACCGAACCCGAGATGTCGCGGTCGCCCTTGAGGCCGAAGAGATCGGGGTCGAGGTTGATGACGCGCGGGTCGGTCGAGGGTTCGGCGACGTGGTGGTCGAGGATCAGGGTGAGGTTGCGGCCCTGATTCAACTCGGAGAGCAGCGGCGCGATGCGGCCGGCGAAGTCGGCGAAGACGATCAGCTTGCCCTCTTGCTCGTAGACCTTCTCGAGCACGGCCGGGTACGGCTTTTCGAGGCAGAAGCGCCGCACCGCGAAGCCCTCGCGCTCGAAGGCGCGCGTGAGGATGGCGCCCGAGGTGAGGCCGTCGGAGTCGTTGTGGTGAAAGACCTGCACGACCTTCTCGGGCATCTTGCGGACTTCTTCGATGGCGCGCGCCATCGCCTCGATCAAGACACTCGCCATCATGCCTGCTCCTGCGCTCGACGACACGGTCACCTGCCACCGAGAATCATACAACTGCGGGCTGGGGCGGCGAGCCCGGCGCGGACGCGGTCGGCGACCCGATCTCCGACAACAGGACCGGGGCTGCCGCCGCGGCGAGCTACTTCGAGCGCGCCCACGGTGGCGGCGTGGAGTTCCAATACGGAGAGGAGCCCGGCCCGGTGAGCGGCGCGGCCGGCGACGCCAGTGGAGACGCCGCGGGTGCAGGAGGCGTGAGCGCTTGCGTCTGCACCTGCTCGGAGCCGAGCGCGGCTGACGGCGCCGTGAGTGGCGTGTGCGTGATCCCATTGGAGGCGAACGGCACGCCGATGAGATCGGAGAGCGCCCTGTCGACCCCTTCGTCGCTCGAGTTCCCCAGAGTCTGGAACCAGCCGCGGACCGACGTCTGTTCCTTGTCGAGCAGGAAGCTCGTGCCGTCTTTGAGGACGAGCATGGAGGTGTCCTGCCGCGTCGTGCGCGGACCACGGGTCGTGCGCTCCGTCGAGGTGAACTCGCGGTAGGTGATGCGGTCGACGTCGGCGATGCCGGCCGACCGCTCGCCGGAGCCCAGCAGCGAACGCCAGGCGGCCGACACCGTGGCCGACGACAGGTCGGCGACCAGGGTGACGCGCTTTGCGGTGAGGATCTCGTAGACGCCGAACAGGGCGAGGGCCAGGCAGACGAGCATCGCCACGACCGAGCTGTGCCGGTAGGCGGTGACCATCACGCAGACCCCGCCGGCGATGAAGACCGCGCCCATGGCCATCTGGCTGTAGGGCGAGCGCAGCGCCACCATCTTCGAGTCGCTCTGTTCTGTGATCTTCACCGTGGTCCCCCGGGTGGGCGGGCCGGTCAAGGGGCTGGCCTGCGATGCCCCGTACGCGGGATGAGTATCGGCACGGGTCGGGCCGCACCTGAATGGCCAGGTCCCAGCCATGCGGGCTGGCGGCCGGCCGGCACGACTCTGGTGATGGTAGTAGGATATCTCTCGCAAGATGGTGCAAGGGGTGAGTCTCACGGGAGGGACGTTGCATCTGAGACGTTTGGTCGCCGTGGTCGCCGCAGCAGCCGTACTCGCCGGTACAGCGTCCTGCGCCTCTTCTCTTCATCTGCCTCGCGTCAGCGTCACGTTCGAGGCGAATCGGCGCGACTCGATCACCATCGCGTCGCACGGCAGCGGCATAGGCCTGGCGGCCACGGTCCTCCGCTTCCCCGACGGCCACCGCAAGCTCTGGGGCTGCACGCTGCTTCAGGACGGCGCCGGCGGTGGGACGGCGTTCGACTGGTTCAAGGACCTGCATCCCGGCGGCTACCGGTACTTCGTCTACGCCGAAGCGACCCGCGCGACCAAGTACCTCCAGTTCCCCGCTCGCGACCTGGTGGCCAAGAACCTGATCGCCTCAGGCAACTTTACCGTCGGCAGGTAGGAGACTCGGGCGCCGATCGCCCGGAACGCGAACGTGGCCGCGCAGAATCGTAAACGGCGTTTCGGTGCACTCCGACGATCCCGGGGTCAGGTGTCGAGAGTAAGAATGGTGGGCGACGTTGGAATTGAACCAACGACCTCCAGCTTGTCGAGCTGGCGCTCTACGCAACTGAGCTAGTCGCCCACGAGAGTAGGGATTATAGCAGACCTCCGGCGGCCTGCCAGCCGTACAGCCGTAGGTGCGCGCGCCGGACCCAAGAGCGCGCCCGGCGCTGCGTCGACGCCCCGGCAACTGGAGCGCCGCGGGCGCCTCCGCGCCTCGGGGTCCGGCAGTGGCTGGCGGTTGTCCGAAACCCTCCTCCCCCACGGTTGCGCAAGCTCCAATCTCGATTTATACTGACTAGTCAGTTCATGACGACCGGACCGGGAGGTGCCGTGTGACCACGCCAGACGAGCAACGGGGGATCGGGGACGAGCGGCGAGGGATCGCAGCCAGTGGCCTTGGCCTGCTCACTTCGAGCGGCTGGGTGTACCGCGATGTCGACCTCGACGTGCCTCCGGGCTCGGTGGCGCTCGTCAGCGGACCGGCCGGCTGTGGCAAGACGGCGCTGCTGCTCACCCTGGCGGCGCGCATGCGGCCGAGCGCGGGCGCGCTGCGGCTGGGCGACTGCGACGCAGCCGCCCAGCCGCAGCGCGCCCGCCGCCTCGTGGGCCTCGGCGAGACCGCCGGCGTCAACGAGCTCGACGCCACCCTCACGGTAGGCGACCAGGTAAAGGCCGAGCTCGCTCTGCACGGCAAGCGCCGCTCGCGCGCCGACGTCGCGCTGGCGCTCGCCCCCGTCGGCCTCGAGCTCGACGCGCGCGTCAAGGTCGGCGACCTGCACGCCGCCGACCGGCTGCTGCTGGGCGTCGCGCTGGCGCTGATCGGCCGGCCGCCCGTGCTGGTGGTCGACGACGTCCACGAAGACCTCACGCCCGCCGACCACGAGATCGCCCTGGCGCGGCTGCGCGAGCTCGCGAGCGGTGGACTGACGGTCGTCGCCGGCAGCCTCGACCCGAGCCTCGCCGCCCACGCCGACGTCGTGCTCTGGCTCGACGCCGACGGCCGGCCCGCGGCCGGCCCGGTCGGCGCCGTCTCGGACACCGTCGACGCTCTCGCAAGCGTTGCGACAGAAACCGCCGCGGCCGGCCGCAGGCCGGCGGCGACCGCCACGTCTCTCGCCACCCCACTCCCCACGCCCCGCAAGGAGGCCGATCGTGCGCTCGTTTAGGCTCGCTCAATCAGAGCTCAAGCGGCTCCTTTCGGCGCGAGCCTTCCGCATTGCCGCCGGGGTCGTCTGCGTCGTGCCGCTGCTCTACGCCGTCCTCTACCTCTGGGCGTTCTGGGACCCCTACTCGCGCCTCGACAAGCTGCCGGTCGCGGTCGTCAACTTGGATCAGCCGGTGCGCTCCGCCGGCGGCACGGTGCACGTGGGCGCCGACCTCATGCGCCAGCTGCGCACCGACAAGTCGTTCGAGTGGCTGCCGACCTCGGCCGCCCAGGCGCGTTCCGGGCTGCGCAGCGGCCGCTACGCCATGACCCTCACGGTGCCCGCCGACTTCAGCGCGCACGTGGCCTCGGCGTCGAGCGCCAAGCCCCAGGCCGCCACGCTGCAGGTGCAGGCCAACGAGGCCCACAACCTGCTCGCCACGCAGATCGGCGGGCGCATCTTCGTGGAGCTGCGCGCCTCGCTGTCGGCCGTCACGGCCAAAGGTTACCTGTCGCACATCTTCGTCGGCCTGGCCGACGTGAAGCGGGGCACCAACAAGGCGGCCGGCGGCGCCGACCACCTGACGGTGGCCCTGGGCCGCGCCACCTCGGGCTCGTCGAGCCTTGCGAGCGGCATCACCACGGCGGCCACGGGATCGCGCACGCTCTCTTCGGGGCTCATCAGCCTGACGAGCGGCACACACTCTCTGGCGAGCGGCGCCGGCGCCTTGGCGAGCGGCGCGAGCCGGCTGTCGGGCGGCCTCACCAGCGCCGCCGCCGGGGCGCGCGCCGTGAGCGCCGGCAGTCACAGCCTGGCAAGCGGCGCCGGCGCCCTGGCGAGCGGGCTCGACAGCCTGGCGAGCGGCGCCACGCAGCTCCACGGCGCAGCGACCACCCTCGCTGCGGGAGCCAGCCAGGTGCACGCCGGACTGACGGCGGCGGCCGCCCAGACGGCGACCGCCGCCGACTCGGCCGGCACGCTTTCCGGCGCCGCCGGCCAGGTACAGGAGGCGCTGGCCGCCTACATCGCCGCGCACCCCGACGCCGCCGACCTCGGTGACCTGCAGACCGCCGCGGGCGCCGCCGGCCAGGTAGCCGACGGCCTCTCGCAGCTGCACAGCGGCCTCGCGGCCGCCACGCCCCAGCTTCAGCAACTCGAGGCGGGCGCCGCCCAGCTCGACAGCGGCGGCGCGCAGCTCGCCGGCTCGCTCGCCACCTACGAGGCGGCGGTCACCCAGGCCCACTCGGGTGCGCAGACGGTGGCCGGCGGGGCGAGCGCGCTCGCCCAGGGCGCCGGCGCGCTGCAGTCCGGCGTGAGCCGGGGGAGCGCCGGCGCCGGCGCCCTGGCCAGCGGGGCACGCACGCTGGCCGGCGGCGCCGCCAAGGCCGCCGGCGGCGCCGCGCAGGCGGCGAGCGGCGGCGGCGCCCTCGTTCTGGGGCTCGACCGCCTCGAGGCCGGCGGTACCAAGCTCACGAGCGGCCTCGCCCAGGCCCACGCCGGCGGCAGCACGCTGACCCGCAGCCTCGCCGAGGGGGCGGCCGCGATGACCGCCTACAGCGCCGCGCAGCGCGTGCACGCACGCCGCGATCATGAGCGATCCCGTGCAGCTGCACACCACGCGCGTCGACCCGGTGCCCAATTACGGTACAGGCTTCGCGCCTTACTTCATCCCTCTGGCGCTCTGGGTAGGGGCGCTCATGACCTACTTCATCGTGCGGCCGCTGAGCAGCCGCGCCCTGGCCTCGACCCTGCCCGACACCCAGGTGGCCCTCGCCGGCCTGTGGCCCGGCGCCGCCCTGACGGCGGTGCAGGCGATCGTGCTCGTGGCGGTGCTGCGCTTCACTCTGGGGCTGCACCCGGTCGAACCGCTGGCGCTGCTGGGCTTCGTGCTCGTCGCCGCCTTTGCCTTCACGGCCATCCTGCAGTTTCTGTCGGCCGCCCTGGGCACGGCCGGCAAGTTCGCCGCCATCGTGCTGCTCATGTTGCAGCTCACCTCGTCGGGCGGCACGTTCCCCATGCAGACCGTGCCGCGCTTCTTCCAGATCATCAACCCCTGGCTGCCCATGACCTACGTGGTCTCGGGCCTGCGCCAGGCGATCTCGGGCGGTGACCTGCGCGCCCTGGCGCTCGACGCCGCCGTGCTGCTCGGCTTCGCCGCGCTCGCCGTGTGTGCGACTATACTGACCGCGCACCGCAGGCGGACCTGGACGATGGACCGCCTCAAGCCCATCATCACGATGTCGTGACGGCTTCGCGGCGGCGCGGCATCGTTCTTGACGGCGGCGCGGCATTGTCGGTGACGACCTCGCGGCGGCGCGACGACGATGCCGTGACCGTACGGCGCAGCACAACCGAAGCGAAGGGACGGACCACCATGCCGCAGGCCCGCAGCGGGACCCTCGACCGCCTCTTCACGGCGGCCATCGAGCTGTTCGGCGAGCGCGGCTACGCGGGCGCCACGGTCGACGACATCGTGGAGCGCGCGGGGGTGGCTAAGGGCACGGTGTACTACCACTTCCGCAGCAAGTCCGAGCTCGTCTCGGCCCTGCTCGACGACGGCCTGCGCCGCCTGGCGGCTTCGTTTCGCAGCGAACTCGAGGGCGCGCAGGGCGGCGCAGCCGCCCTGCGCGCCCTCGTCCACGCCGAGCTCGTCTACATCGAGCGCTACCAGGCCTTCTCGAAGCTCGTGATGTCGGAGATGTGGCGCGCCGACCGCGACTGGCGCGACAACCTGCGCACCCTGCGCGAGGAGTACGTCGCCGTCTTCGCCGGCGTGCTCGCCCGCGGCGTGGCGACCGGCGAGTTCCGCGCCGAACTAGACGTGCAGAGCACGGCCTCGACCCTGTTCGGCATGATCGCCACCGCGGCGCTCGACTGGCTGGTGTTCGATCGTGAGGCGAGCCTCGACGTCGTCGAGGCTCGCCTCACCCCGCTCGTCATGGGCGCCGTCGAAACCTGATGGCGCCCGGTCAGCCCCGCTCGGGCTCGATACGCTCCATGAGCAGGGCGTCGCGCCAGGTACCCTCGGCTACGCGCTCGTAGGCGCGCATGACGCCGACCGGGGCGAACCCGAGGCGCTCGTAAACGCGGATGGCGCGCGCGTTGGCGGCCGCCGGATCGACCGTGATGCGGTGGTGGCCGCGCTGCCCGATGAGGTAGTCGATGAGTGTGCGCATGGCCTCGGTGCCCAGGCCGCGGTCCTGCCAGGCGTCGCCCATGAAGATGTCGATGGAGGCGCTGTGGTAGTCGGGGTCGGTCTCTTCGGCGAACTGGATGCAGCCGGCGATGGCCTCGCCGACCATGACGGCAAAGACGGTCGCGCCGTCTTCGGTCAGCTGGTCCCACTCGGAGCGCCGCCACCAGGTGGCGACGCCGGGCTCGCTCAGCATGGCGAGCATGATCGGGGCGTCGGCCTCGGTGAGGGGGCGTAACACGACGCGCGCGCCGCGCAGCGTGGGCGTGTCGTCGGGCTGGTTCACGGCAAGGAGCGGCGGCGCGTGCTCGCCGCGATCACCCGCGGTGGTCGTTGCCGGCGCGCCACATGAGGAACGAGTGCACGAACGGGTCGAGGTCGCCGTCGAGCACGGCCTGGGTGTTGCCGGTCTCGTGGTCGGTGCGCAGGTCTTTGACCATCTGGTAGGGGTGCAGCACGTAGCTGCGGATCTGCGAGCCGAAGTTCACGTCGAGCTGCTGGCCGCGCTCGCGGGCGAGCTCCTCGGCGCGCTTGCGCTCCTCGAGCTCGATCAGGCGGCTCTTGAGCATGCGCATGGCGGTCGCGCGGTTCGACAGCTGCGAGCGCTCGTTCTGGCACTGCACCACGATGTTCGTGGGGATGTGCGTGATGCGCACCGCCGAGCTCGTCTTGTTGACGTGCTGGCCGCCGGCGCCGCTGGAGCGGTAGGTGTCGACCCGCAGGTCGTCTTCGTCGATGTCGATCTCGACGTCGTCGCTGACCAGGGGGCTGACCTCGACCGCGGCGAAGCTCGTGTGGCGGCGGTTGGCCGAGTCGAAGGGGCTCATGCGCACCAGCCGGTGCACGCCCTTCTCTGAGGCCAGCAGGCCGTAGGCGTTCTCGCCCTCGACCGAGATGGTCGCGCTCGTGATGCCGGCCTCGCCACCCTCCTGGGTGTCGTTGACCTCGACCTTGAAGCCGCGGTTCTCGAACCAGCGCAGGTACATGCGGAACAGCATGGCCGCCCAGTCCTGCGACTCGGTGCCGCCGGCGCCCGGGTGGATGGTCATCACGGCGCCGCCTTCGTCGTAGCGGCCGCTGAAGAAGCGCTGTTCCTCGCCGTGCTCGAGCTCGCGCTCGAGGGCCGCCACGCCCTGGCCGAGCTCGGCGAAGAGCGGCTCGTCGACCTCGTCGGCGGCGAGCTCCTCGCGGATCATCTCTTCGGTGGTCTCGAGGTCGCCAAAGCCGGCTTCGAGCGCGGCAAAGTCGTCGAAGCGGCGCTTGAGTCGGCTATAGGTGGCCGACGTGGTCTGCGCCGACTCGGCGTCGTCCCAGAAGTCGGGGGCCCGCATGCGCTCTTCGAGCGCCTCGATGTCGGCAGTCAGGCGAGGGGGGTCAAAGATAGCTCCGCAGCCAACTGAGGCGCTCTGAGGCGCCGTGCAGCCGCTCGCGGAGCGAGTCTAGGTGTTCGAGGGCTTCGGGTACGGTCATCGTCATGGTGAGAAAGTATACCCTACTCAGCCTCGCCGTCGCGGGGGAGCGCGGCGCGCGAGTTGATGAGCAGGTACGACGCTCTAGGTTGTACTGACCCCAAGATGTAGCGACGCATCCCGTCTGCCACTACTCGAACATCTTAGCGGCACCGAACACCTCAGCGGGCGTCCGACCACGAGTCAGGCGCCCGTTGTGCGTGCGGTCGTAGTTGTAGAGCTCGAGGTAGCGCTCAAGCTCGCGGCGCAGCCCCATGTACTTGGGCACCAGGTAGCGCGCGAAGGAGGGCTTCCAGCACTCCTCCAAGATGGTGCGCTGCACACGTTCCACGAAGCCGTTCGACTGCGGGCGCCCCGGGCTGATCAGCGTGTGGCCGGCTCCGAGGCGCTCGAGGGTGGCGTCGAAGGCGTGGTTGCGAAACTCCGAGCCGTTGTCGGTGCTCACGCGCTCCAGGCGCCAGCCGGCGTTGCGCAGATCGCCGGCCACGCGGTGCGCCGGGTGCGAGCAGAAGCGCACGTCGGGGTTTCTGGGTGTCGTGTGCAGCTCGGCCCAGGTGAAAGAGGAGGCTGCGTCGATCGCGCTGTACTGCCACACCACGCCCTTGGTGCCGGCCAGGCGCCCGATGCAAAAGCAGTCCATCTGCACGAGCTCGCCGGGGTGGTCGACTGCGATGTGGCGCTCCGGGGCGGGCTCGCGGGCCGGTGCGGGCGGCGCCGCATAACCGGCCAGCAGGGCGTTGCGCAGGGCGCGGGTGTGCAGGCCATGGCGGCGCAGCACGCGCCACACGCCGTTGGGCGAGACCGTAAAGCCGCCGTGCTTGGCGCGCGCCAGCTCGGAGGCGATTCGGGCCGGTCCGTAGCCCGGGTAGCCCAGGGCGAAGGCGACGATGCGCTGCTCGACTAAGACCGGGATGGCGTTGGGCATCTGCGGGCGGCGGCGTTCGCGCGGTCGCAGGATCTCCAGCCCGAAGCGGTCGACGGCGCCCTTCCAGCGGTAGAAGGTCGAGCGGTGGATGCCGTGCACGCGGCAGGCCGCGGCCACCGATCCCAGCTCCCGGGCGCTGGCAAGCACACGTAGACGGTAGGCGAAAAGGACATCATCATTGGTCATGGGGCGGCGCTCCTTCTGCGAGAACCTGGCAGTTCCTTGCAGAAAGGATGCGCCGCCCCACCTCAGTGAGACAAGAGAAGCAAGAAAGCTCCGAGTGTCGGTACTACTCGGGGATAGGACACTCTAGGGCTGCCGAACCAGGCCCCAGCCGCAGGCGGAGAAGGCTCTAGGGTCGCAGCGGGAGTGAAACGAGCGCCCTCTCGCCGTCAGGCGAGAGCGACGGCGTTCCATGGCGCCACGGCAGGCAAGCAAAGCTTGCCTGCCGGCTTGCCCAGGCGCCATGGAATGAGCGACCTGCCGCCTCAGGCGGCAGCGACGGCATTTGACGGGGCAAGCGAAGCGCCTATGCCCCGTGACACTTCTTGTACTTCTTGCCGCTGCCGCACCAGCAGGGGTCGTTGCGGCCGACCTTCTGCTCGACGTGGCGCTGCTGCACGGCGACCGACGACTCGCCGCCGGACTGCGCCGCCATGGCGGGCGCGCCCTGCGCGGCGGCCGGCAGGTTGTAGCCGCCGTCGCCGCCGGTCGAGGTGGTGGCGCCGGCCGCCACCGCGGCGCCGGCGAACGACGTCTGGTAGGCGAGGTCGTCGCCGCTCGAGTAGTTCATGGCCAGCATGGGCTGGTCGAAGGTCATGGCGGCGAAGTACGAGAGGTCTTCGGGCGAGTTCTTGAGGAGGGTCATGACCACGCTCTGGCGCACGCCGCCGAGCATGTCCTCGAACAGGCCGAAGCCCTCGGTCTTGTACTCGGCCAGGGGGTCGCGCTGGCCCAGCGCGCGCAGGTGGATGCCCTCCTGCATGTAGTCCATGTCGAGCAGGTGGTCCTTCCAGCGCACGTCGACGATCGACAGCATGACGGCGCGCTCGACGGCGCGCATCTGCTCCTCGCCGATCAGCTTTTCGCGTTCGTCGTACTGGGTGAGGGCGTCGTCGACGGCGAGCTCGGCGACCTCGTCGGGCGTCGAGAGATCCTCGATGTCGGCCTTGGTGATCGACGGGTCGTAGACGACGCGCAGCGAGACCAGCAGGGCGTCGATGTCCCAGTCTTCGGCGTACTGGGCGTCGGCCAGGGCGAGCGTGACGGTGCTCTCGACGACCTGCTCGATCATCTCGCGCACCTGGTCGACGAAGTCTTCGCCCTCGAGTATGCGGCGGCGCTGTGAGTAGATGACGCGGCGCTGCTCGTTCATGACCTCGTCGTATTGCAGCACGTTCTTGCGGCGCATGAAGTTGAGCTCTTCGACCTTCTTCTGGGCGCGTTCGACGACGCCCGAGAGCATGCGGTGCTCGAGGGCCTCGCCCTCGCCCGGGCCGAGCCGGTTGAGCACCTTGTACATGCGGTCGCCGGCGAACAGGCGGATGAGGTCGTCTTCGGCCGACAGGTAGAAGCGGCTCTCGCCGGCGTCGCCCTGGCGACCGGAACGGCCGCGCAGCTGGTTGTCGATGCGCCGGCTCTCGTGGCGTTCGGTGCCGAGCACGTAGAGGCCGCCGAGCTCGGGCACGCCCTCGCCGAGCTTGATGTCGACGCCGCGGCCGGCCATGTTGGTGGCGATGGTCACGGCGTGGGCCTGGCCGGCGCCTTTGATGATCTCGGCCTCGCGCTCGTGCTGTTTTGCGTTCAGCACGTTGTGCGGCACGCCGCGCCGCTCGAGCAGGGTGGCCAGCAGCTCGCTCACCTCGACCGACACGGTGCCGACCAGCACGGGCTGGCCCTTTTCGTGGCGCTCGACGATGTCGTTGACCACGGCCGTGTATTTGTCGGTGCGCGTCGTGAAGATGAAGTCGTTCTGGTCGATGCGCACCATGGCCACGTTGGTCGGGATCTGCACGACGTCGAGCGCGTAGATGGTGCGGAACTCGTCTTCTTCGGTCTTGGCCGTGCCGGTCATGCCGGCCAGCTTGTCGTAGAGGCGGAAGTAGTTCTGCAGGGTGATCGTGGCGAGCGTCTGGTTTTCTTCGCGGATCGGCACGTGCTCTTTGGCCTCGATCGCCTGATGGAGACCCTCGGAGTAGCGCCGTCCGTCGAGCACGCGGCCGGTGAACTCGTCGACGATCAGCACCTCGCCGTCTTTGACGACGTACTCGTTGTCGTTGTGGTAGAGCGCCTGGGCGCGCAGGGCCTGCACGAGGTGGTTGACCAGGGCGCCGTTGACGTCTTTGTAGAGGTTGTCGATGTTGAGCGCCTTCTCGACCTTGGCGACGCCCGACTCGGTCACCGACACGGTGCGCTGCTTTTCGTCGACCTCGTAGTCGTCGCCCGGCTTTAAGCGCGGCACGATGCGCGCGAAGTCGCGGTAGGTGCCGGCGGCGGTCTCGGGCGCGCCCGAGATGATGAGCGGCGTGCGCGCTTCGTCGATGAGGATGGAGTCGACTTCGTCGACGATGCAGTAGGAGTGACCGCGCTGCACGCACTCTTCGAGGCGCATCGCCATGTTGTCGCGCAGGTAGTCGAAGCCGAACTCGCTGTTGGTGCCGAAGGTGACGTCGGCGTTGTAGGCGACGCGGCGCTCTTCGGGCGACATGTTGGCCTGGATGACGCCGACCTCGAGGTCGAGGAAGCGGTAGATGTCGCCCATCCAGTCGGCGTCGCGGCGCGCCAGGTAGTCGTTGACCGTGACCAGGTGGGCGCCCTCGCCGGCCAGGGCGTTCAGGTACATGGGCATGACGGCGACCAGCGTTTTGCCCTCGCCGGTCTTCATTTCGGCGATATCGCCGTCGTGCAGCACGATGCCGCCCATGAGCTGCACGTCGAAGGGCCGCAGGCCGAGCACCCGCCTGGACGCCTCGCGCACCACGGCGAAGGCCTCGTAGAGCAGGTCGTCGAGCGTCTCGCCGGCGGCCAGGCGCTCGCGGAACTCGGCCGTCTTTGCGCGCAGCGCGTCGTCGGAGAGCGCGCTGATCTCGGGCTCGAGCGCGGTGATCTCGAGCACCTGCTTTTCGAGCACCTTCATGCGCTTGCCTTCACCGGCGCGCAGGACACGTTCGACGAAATTAGCCATGAGCTCTTTTACCGATCCTCTTGGTCGTTACCTGTCGTCCTGGTCGTTACCATGTTCGCGCACGCTCAAGATTACCCTATAGGCCGATCGACCTGGGCGAATGCGCAAGGCGCGCCGACGCACCGCGTACGGGCCCTGCGACGGCCCGGCGCGGCGCCGGCCTGACCGCCGGCGGCTACTGGCGGATGGGCTCGATCAGGCCGTAGTCGCCGTCGTTGCGCCGGTAGACGACGTTGGTGTCGCCGCTCTCGGCGTTGGTGAACACGAAGAAGCTGTGGCCGATCAGCTCGAGCTGCAGCGTGGCTTCGTCGACCGACATGGGCTTCAGGGCGAACTGCTTGCTCTTGACCACGCGCGCGTCGTCGTGGTTGTTGCCGCCGTTGTCGGTCGGCTCGGGGGCCAGGGTGAGCGGCGCCGGCGCCGGACGCGGTTCGCCCGTGTCGGCTGCCTCGCCGGCGTCGGCCGGCCGCTCGCCGAGCTCGATGCCGCGGGGGCCGCCGAGCGGCGCGACCGCTTTGGCCGCGGTGTGCCGCAGCGCCTTGTGGTGGACCTTGTCGTGATACTTTTTGGCCTGTCGTTGGAGCTTTTCGGTCACGAGGTCGATCGAGGCGTACATATCGGGCGACGACTCGCGGGCGCGCATGACCGGCCCTCGTGTGAACACCGTCGCTTCGGCGACCTGCGAGTCGGCACTGTTGTGGCCTTTCTCGACGATGAGCTCGAGCTCGACGCGGGTGACTTCGTCGATGTGACGCTCGCTCAGCTGGCGATGCAGCTTGGCGAGCTTCTCCTCGGCGTAGTCGCGCAGCGGCTCGGTAACGACCACGTGACGACCTTTGACCTGGATCTTCATGAAGGCGGCTCCTTTGTTACCGACGATCCGAAGCGGTCTGTAGAACGAAAACCGCGGGCGGCGCGCGCAAACGTGAACGCATGCGGCTCGCAGCCCGCGTGTCGTAAAGCTAGAGAACACGCGTGTAGTGTCTCACCCGTCGTGTAGACGTCATCAACGACCAACACGGTACACACTCTACCCGCTTTATCGACCAATCTGTCGTCGAGCCTGAACGCTTCGCGCACGTTTTCGGCGCGGGCGGCGGCGCCGAGGCCGCTCTGCCGCCGCCCGCGCCGCCGGCGCACGAGCAGCGGCGCGTACGGCAGGCCGGCGCCGGCGGCCAGGCGGCGCGCCAGCAGGGCGGCCTGGTCGAAGCCGCGTTCGAGGTCGCGCTCGCGATGCACCGGCACGCAGGTGACCAGGTCGACGCCCCCGCCGGCGCCGGCGGCGAGCACGAGGGCGCGCTCGAAGGCGGGTCGCGAGAGCTCGGCCATCTCGGCGGTGAGCGAGCGCAGCGAGCGGAACTTGCAGGCCGTGACCAGGCGGCGCGCCGGACCCTGGTAGAGGTAGGCGGCCCGCGCCGAGGCAAAGGCGAGGTCGCGCCCGCGACACTCGCGGCACTCGTCGCGCGGCCGGCCGAGCGGCGCCCCGCAGCGCCCGCAGACGCAGTCGGGCAGCGGCGCGAGCGCCGCTGCGCAGGCCGGGCACAGCCAGCCGCCGGCGCGGCCGCAGACGACGCAGCGCTTAGGAAGAAAGAGGTCGACCGCCCCGTCGGCCAAGCGGCCGAGCGCGGTCACGCCAGGGGTTCGGTCGCGACCTTGACCGCGGTCTGCGGGCCGAGCCGGGCGTCGGCCCTGACGACGGCGCCGTCGGCGATGCTGCAGCCGTTGCCGATCACCGCCCCGCGGTGCACGACGGCGTGGTCGCCGATGGTGACGCCGCGGCCGACGATGCCGCCGGCCAGCGAGGCGCCGCGACCGGTGGCGGTGCCGTCCCAATGGATGACGCCTTCGAGCAGCGCGCCGCGCCCGATGGTGCAGCCGTCGCCGATGACGAGCGGTCCGACGAGGCGCGCGTGAGGGCCCACCCGGCAGCCGTCGCCGATGAGCACGGGGGGCACGATCTCGACGTCGTCGGCGACCTCGGTGTCGTCGCCGATCCACACCCCGAGGCGCAGCTCGCGGCCGGGCAGCGTGACGGCGACGCGGCCCAGCAGGGCGTCGAAGTTGCTGCGCCGGTACTCGCGGATGCTGCCCACGTCGTTCCAGTAGGTCTCGAGGCGCCACACGTGGAACGGCAGGTCGGCGGCGAGCAGCGCCGGAAAGACGTCTTTGGCGTAGTCGACGAAGGCGCCGCGCGGGATGTGGTCGAAGATGGCCGGCTCGAAGACGTAGATGCCGCAGTTGCACAGGTTCGACAGGGCGTCGGCCCGGGCCGGCTTTTCTTGAAAGCCCAGCACGCGGCCGGCGGCGTCGTGCACCACGACGCCGTAGTGCGAGGGGTCTTCGACCTCTTTGACGGCCAGCGTGGCGAGCGCCCCGCTGTCGCGGTGCGCGGCCACGAACGACGAGATGTCGACGTCGGTGAGGGCGTCGCCGCTGACCACGAGGAAGGTCTCGTCGCCGAGCAGGTCGCGAAACCCGCCGGTGCCGCCGGCGGTGCCCAGGAGCTTCTCTTCGAAGCAGTAGTGCGCCTGCAGGCCGAAGTCGCGGCCGTCGCCGAAGTAGCCCTGGATGTCGTCGGCGTAGTGGTGCAGGTTGATGCAGACCTCGGTCACGCCGTGGCGCGCCAGCAGGCGCAGGGTGTGCTCCATGACCGGGCGATTGACGATGGGCGCCATGGGCTTGGCGGTGCGGTCGGTGAGCGGCGCCAGGCGAGTGCCCAGGCCGGCCGCCATGATGTGCGCCTTGGGCGCCTTGGGCGCTTTGCCGGGGTTCACGGGGCGCACTCGCCCTTGGCGCACGCCAGACGCAGCGCGCGGTCGTAGGGCGCGCGCAGCACGCCGACCTCGGTGATGATGGCGCTGATGTTGGCCTGCGGCGTGACGTCGAAGGCCGGGTGGCGGGCGTGGGCTCCCGCCGGAGTGACGCGCGTGCCGCGAAAGTGGGTGACCTCGGCCGGGTCGCGCTCTTCGATGGGTATGTCGGCGCCGCCCGCGACGGCCAGGTCGACGGTCGAGAGCGGCGCGGCCACGTAGAACGGCACGCCGTGTTCTTTGGCCAGCACCGACAGCGTGTACGTGCCGATCTTGTTGGCGGTGTCGCCGTTGGCGGCGATGCGGTCGGCCCCTACCACTATGCCGTCGACCTCTCCCCTCGAGATGAAGTGCCCAGCCATGTTGTCGCTGATGACGCTGTACTCGATGCCCTCGACGCCGAGTTCCCACGCCGTAAGGCGCGCGCCCTGCAGCCAGGGCCGGGTCTCGTCGACGAACACCGAGACGGCGCCGCCGTAGCGCTCGTGGCAGGAGCGGATGACGCCCAGCGCGGTGCCGTAGCCGGCGGTCGCCAGGGCGCCCGCGTTGCAGTGCGTGAGGATGGCGGCGCCGGCTGCGAAGAGCGGCGCGCCGAACGCGCCGATGGCGTAGCAGCGGCGGATGTCGTCGTCGTGGATCTCGCGCGCCCGGGCGAGCAGGGTGAGCCAGCATTCGTCGGGCGCCGCGTCGCAGCGCTGCCACAGGGCGCGCATCTCGGCGATGGCCCAGGTGAGGTTGACGGCGGTGGGCCGCGTTTGGGCGAGGCCGGCCGCCGCCTCGCTTAAGGCGGCGTCGAAGGCGGCGCGCTCGCCGCCGGCGAAGGCGGCCTCGCGGGCGGCCAGCGCCAGGGCGCCGGCCGCGGCCACGCCGATGGCGGGCGCCCCGCGTACGGTCATGTCGCGGATGCGCGCGGCGACGTCGCGCCAGGTGGAGCAGGTGACGTAGCGTTCGTCGGCGGGCAGCGCGAGCTGGTCGATGAGCACGACCGAGTCGGCACGGATCTCGACGGTCTCGATGCGCAGCTTGTGCTGGGGGTTATCGGCGTTCAGCGGGCGTGGTCCTTGCGCTGGCCGGCGGGCGGCGCATGACGCCGGCGGTGTGGCGGCGCGACGGGGGCTCAGCGAGCCCCCGTCGCGCCGCTCGACCGGATGGACTCAGGTGCCCTGGTCCCAGGACGCCAGGTACTTGGCCTGTTCGGCGGTGAGGGTGTCGATGGCAAGGCCCATGGTGGCGAGCTTGAGACGGGCGATCTCGGCGTCGATGTCGGCCGGCACCGGATAGACCTTGTTCTCGAGCTCGACGTGCTGCTTGACCATGTACTCGGCGGCCAGCGACTGGTTGGCGAAGCTCATGTCCATGACGGCGGCCGGGTGACCCTCGGCGGCCGAGAGGTTCACGAGACGGCCCTCGGCGAGCAGGTAGATGCGGCGGCCGTCGGCCATGGTGTATTCGTCGACGAACTCGCGCACGCGACGCTTGGCGGTGGCCAGCTCTTCGAGCGCCGGAATGTCGATCTCGACGTTGAAATGCCCCGTGTTGGCGACGATGGCGCCGTCGGGCATGACCTCGAAGTGCTCCTTGCGGATGACGTGGATGTCGCCGGTGGCGGTGACGAACAGCCTGGCGACCTTGGCGGCTTCGGCGATGGGCATGACGCGGAAGCCGTCCATGACGGCTTCGATGGCCTTGAGCGGGTCTACCTCGAGCACGATGACGTCGGCGCCGTGACCCTTCATGCGCATCGCCAGGCCGCGTCCGCACCAGCCGTAGCCGGCAATGCAGACCGTGGTGCCGGCCAGCAGGATGTTGGTGGCGCGCACCACGCCGTCGAGGGTGGACTGCCCGGTGCCGTAGCGGTTGTCGAACATGTGCTTGGTGTTGGCTTCGTTGACCGCGACGATCGGGAACAGCAGGCGGCCTTCGGCTTCGAGGGCCTGCAGGCGAATGACGCCGGTGGTGGTTTCTTCGGTGCCGCCGATGATGTCGGCCGCCATGTCGGGGCGCTCGCCGTGGAGCACGCCGATGACGTCGGCGCCGTCGTCCATGGTGATGTTGGGACGATGGTCGACCGTGGCGTTGATATGGGCGTAGTAGGTGGCGTCGTCTTCGCCTTTGATGGCGTAGACGCGGATGCCGTATTCGTCGACGAGGGCCGCCGCCACGTCGTCTTGGGTGCTCAGCGGGTTTGAGGCGCACAGCACGATGTCGGCGCCGCCGGCCTTGAGCGTGCGCATGAGGTTGGCGGTTTCGGTGGTGACGTGCAGGCAGGCGCCTATGCGCACGCCGGCGAGCGGCTTTTCGCGCTCGAAGCGCGCGCGGATGGAGGCGAGCACCGGCATGTGCATGTCGGCCCACTCGATACGCAGCACGCCCTCGGGCGCGAGGGACTTGTCTTTGATGTCGAACTGGGCGGTGACGCTCACAGGCTTCTCCCGGTCGGAGGTTAGTAGCTACCCGGCACGCCGCAAGCGGCGAGCTTGAAGCCGTACAGCGCGGCGATGACGGCTACGTCGACGAGGCAATCGCAGACGGCCGCACAACCGCTGGCACCTACCGCCCGCCGTTCGAACGGCGTGAGCTCGGGCGGCAGTGGAGACCCCTGCTACGGCGACAACAGAGTATACACGGCGGCCCACGGCGCGACGAATCGTCTCGGGTTGATAAAGGCCCGTCAACGAGGGGAACGGCTGCGGGCCGCCGGCGTGCGGTCCGCTCGTGGGGCGCCGCCCCGTGAGCGGCCCGCGCAGCCTCGTGTTGACGTGGTCCGCGACGAGCACAAGCTCGGGCGCCGGCGTCTCGGCGACCCAGCGCACAGGCACCAGCAGGGCGACCGCGCCGGCCGGCGGGCTGGTCGGTGCGCTCGCCGTTGCAGGGAGAGCAACGCTCGCCGCAGGGGGAGCGACGCTCACTGCAGGGGGAGCGACGCTCGCTATAGCCGGCGGCGCGGCGCGCGCCGCGGCAGCGAACCCCTCGAACAGGTCGAACAGCGCGCCGCGCCAGGGGGTCGCTACGCGCAGCGTCTCGCGGGGCACGACCACAGGGGCGACGGTCGGGAACAGCTCGGCGGGCAGCGACGAACCGGCGAGCGCCGCGGCCACGATCAGCGCCACGGGCGGGACCTGGTCGGATGGCGCCTGAGGCCGCTCCACGACGGGCTCGAGGCCGGCGGGCCGGCGGCGCGGCGCCGTCAGGACGGCGCCGCGCCGCCCTGGGCCGCCAGGCGCACCTTCAAGTCTTCGATGGCGGTGACCGGCGCGGGGTCGACGCCGTAGAGCAGGGCCAGGTAGAGCGAGGCGAAGTCGCCCACGTAGGCGCTCGAGATGAGGCGCGCCAGCGGCAGCACGCCGCGGCTGGCCACGCGCACCACGCCGGCCACGCGAGGCGCCACGATCGCCGCCGTGAAGTCCATGCGGCGCCGCAGGCGCTCGTCGCCGGCGGGATCGTCGAGCATGACGAGCACGGCGCGCTCCGCCACGCCGGGGTTGCTCTCCCAACCGGCGATCTCGTTGTGGTCGAGCTCGGGCAGCTCGTTGAAGAAGGCCGGCGCTTTGGCGTTCTCGTTGATCTCGCCCTTCCAGCGCCGCGCTGCCGGCGCCGTGACGCCCGCGCCGTAGATGACGGGCAGGCGATCGACCAGCCGGCGGGCGATCGACTTGGCCTCGTTGTCGTCGTCGGGTACGCCGGGGCCGAGCTCGGCGCCGAGTGCGGCGACGACCTCGATGGCCTCGGCGACCTGTTCGTCGAAGCCCGGCGCCAGACCGGCCGCCTCGAGGGCGGCGCCGACCGGCATGGCCAGGTGACCGATCGAGGCCCGCGGCTGCAGGCCCCCCGGCACCGCGACGAGCGGCAGGGCGTGCTGCGCGGCAAGCGCGGCCAGCCGACCGCCCGACGCCACGCAGACCGGCCGGCAGCCCCGCGGCAGCGCGCGCTCGACGCAGGCGAGCGTCTCGGCGGTGTTGCCCGAGTAGCTCACCGCCAGCACGAGCGTGCGCTCGGAGACCCAGGCCGGCAGCTCGTAGCCGCGCACCACCTGATAGGGCACCGGCAGCCCGGCGAGGCAGGCGCCGATGACGTCGGCGCCGATCGCGGAGCCGCCCATGCCGCAGGCCACGACGCCGTCGGGCCGCTCGGCGGCCATGAGGCGCTTGCCCAGCAGGCCGGCCACGGCGTGGGTGTAGCCCTCTTCGAGCTGGTCGGCCAGGCGCGCCACGGTGGCGAACTGGCCGTCGCTGTCGAGCTCGGCCACGCGGGCGGCGCCGAGCTCGTCGCTCGTCACGCGCGCACCCGCGTCGGTCACGCCGTCGGCGCTCACGAGGCGCCCCCTGGCAGCATGACCGACAGCACCAGGTCGCGTTTCTCCTGCATCTGCGCCGCGCTGGCCGCGCCCAGGTTGAGGCGCAGCAGCGGTTCGGTGTTCGAGGCGCGTACGTTGAAGTGCCAGTCGGGATAGTCGACCGAGACGCCGTCGAGGTGGCCGATCTCGCCGTCGGCGAAGCGTGCTTCGATCCGCGCCAGCGCCGCCGGCACGTCGTCGACTCGCGAGTTGATCTCGCCCGAGATGAAGTAGCGGGCGCGCAGCGGCTCGAGCAGCTCGGCCATGGTGGCGCGCTTGTGCGAGAGCAGCTCGAGGATGAGCAGCGCCGGAATGAAGCCTGAGTCGGCGTTGTGGTTGGCCTTGAAGTAGTAGTGGCCCGAGACCTCGCCGCCGAACAGCACCTCTTCGCGGCGCATGCGCTGCTTGAAGAAGGCGTGGCCCACACGGTTGATGAGCGCCTCGCCGCCGCAGGCCCGGATGGTGTCGGGCACGGCGCGGCTGGCGCGCAGGTCGTAGAGGATCTTCGCCCCCGGGTTGCGCACGAGCAGGGCCTCGGCGAGCAGCGCGGTGACGAAGTCGCCGGGCACGAAGGCGCCGTTCTCGTCGATGAAGAAGCAGCGGTCGGCGTCGCCGTCCCAGGCTATGCCGAGCTCGGCCTGTTCGGCGACCACGCGTTCGCGCAGCTCGCGGCTGTTCTCTTCGAGGAGCGGGTTGGGGGCGTGGTTGGGGAAGCTCCCGTCGACGTCGAAGTAGAGCTCGACGCGCTCGATCGGCGTGCGGTCGAAGACCAGGGGCGCGAGCTTGCCGGCGGCGCCGTTGGTGGCGTCCATCACGACGCGGTAGGGCCGCAGACTCGCGGCGTCGACCTGGGCGAGCAGGTGGCGCACGTAATCGGGGTAGAGGTCGTCGGCTATGACGTGCGGCTCGCCGGCGGGCGGCGCGCTCGCCATGTCGGCCACGCGCCGCTTGAGCTCGGGGATGCCGGCGTCGCCCGACAGCGGCAGGGCGCCCTCGCCGACCAGCTTCATGCCGTTGTACTCGGGCGGGTTGTGCGACGCCGTCACCGCGGCGCCGCCGTCGAGACCGCGGTCGGCGACCCCGAAGTAGAGCATCTCGGTCGGGGTCATGCCGAAGCTCGTGACCTGCGCCCCCGCCGACTCGGCGCCCACGGCGAAGGCGGCGGCGAGCTCGGGCGACGAGAGCCGCGGGTCGTGCGCGACGGCCAGACTGCGGGCGCCGAGCTGCTCCGCCAGGGCGGCGCCTATGCGCCGGGCGCCTTCGGCGTCGAGCTCCTGAGGGTAGAGACCTCGCACGTCGTAGGCCTTGAAGGCATCGGGCGAGACGGTCATCGGCCCTCCACTCCGTCGAACTCGCGAAACTTCATGGCGCCGTCGGCGAGCACCGTTTCGGGGAACAGGCAGCAGCCGTTGGCGATGACGTTGTCGGCGCCGACCCGACAGCCATCGCCTATGACGGCGTTCACGACGTGGCTGTTCTCGCCCAACGAGGCGCCGCTCACGATCACGCTGCGCTCGATCGAGGTGCGCGCGCCGACCGTGACGCCGTCTTGCACGACGGACTCGATGACTTCGGCGCCGCGTTCGACCACGCAGCCCTCGCCGACGACGGCGAGCGGCCCTACGCGACTGCCGGCGGCGAGGGTGGTGCCGCTCCCCACGTGCGCGGGAGGTATGACCTTGGCGCCGGGCGCGATGACGGCGTCGGGCGCCACGAACAGGTACGACGAGCCGACGTCGCGCGAGACGCTGGTGGCGATCGTGCTCTGCAACAGGTCGAAGTGCGCCTGCAGGTAGCTGTCGGGCGTGCCGATGTCGCGCCAGTAGGCGTCGGAGACGAAGGCGTACAGGCGTCCGCCGGCGGCCAGTTGCGGAAACACGCCGCGCTCGATCGAGAGCTGCTTGCCGGCCGGGATCATGTCGAGCACCTCGGGTTCGAGCAGGTACACGCCGGCGTTGATGAGGGCGCCGTGCGCCGGCACGGCGTACTCGGCGCCCGGCTTTTCGACGAACTCGGCCACCCGGCCGTCGTCGTCGATCTCGACCAGGCCGTAGCGCCGCGGGTCGTCGACCCGGGTGAGGAGGATGGTGGCGAGCGCTCCCCGCTCCCTGTGGAAGGCGGTCATGGCGGTCAGGTCGACGTCGGTGAGGACGTCGCCGTTAAAGGCGTACAGGCAGCCGCCGTCGAGCTCGGACTGGACGTTCTTGATGGCCCCGGCGGTGCCTAGCGGCTGTTCTTCGACCACGTAGCTCACGGACAGGCCGTAGCGCTCGCCGTCGCCGATGGAGCGCTCGAGGGCCTGCGCCAGGTACCCGGCCGAAAAGACGGCGCGCCGCACGCCGTGGCGCGCGAGGTTCTCGAGGATGTAGCCCACGAACGGCCGGCCCACCAGGGGCACGACCGGCTTGGGTACACGCGAGGTGATCGGCCGCAGGCGCGTGCCCTCGCCACCGACCAGCACGACGGCTTGAGCGCACGACGAGTCGCCGGGCACGGGCGCGATAGCTTACCTGGCCTCGGGAGAGCCGACCGGGTCGCCGGTCGCAAGTGGCTGGTCGACGGTGCCGATGCCGCCGTACACAAGCCCGGCGGCGGTCACGCGGCCGGCGTCTAACACGTTGCGCCCGTCGATCACGTGACGGCCGCGCATGCGCTCGCGCACCACGACCCAGTCGAGCGCCACGAACTCGGGCCACTCGGTGACGAGCACCGCCGCGTCGGCGCCGTCTAAGGCCTCGAGGGCGCTCGCGGCGATCTCGACGCCGGGGAACAGGTCGGCGTGCGAGCCCGGACCGACCACGGGGTCGTAGGCCGACACGCGGGCGCCTTCGGCCCGCAGCCGGCCGGCGAGCACGATGGAGGCGGCCTCGCGCAGGTCGTCGGTCTGGGGCTTGAAGGTGAGGCCCAGCAGCGCGATGTGCTTGCCGCGCAGCCGGCCGAGGCGCTCGGACAGCTTGCCCACGACCCGGCGCTTCTGCAGGTGATTGACCTCGATCACGGCGTTCAGCAGCTGAAAGTGGTAGCCGGAGTTGCCGGCGAGCTGCTTGAGCGCCTGTACGTCTTTGGGAAAGCAGGAACCGCCGTAGCCGATGCCCGCCTGCAGGAAATGCGGCCCGATGCGGTGGTCGAGGCCCATGCCGTCGGCCACCACGCGCACGTCGGCGCCCACGACCTCGCACACGTTGGCGATCTCGTTGATGAACGAGATCTTGGTGGCCAGAAAGGCGTTGGAGGCGTACTTGATCATCTCGGCGGTGGCCACGCTGGTGCGCACGACGGTCGTCTCGACCTGGGAGAAGAGCGCCTGGACTTCGTCGCCGTCGCTCGCGCGGTACGAGCCGATGACGATGCGGTCGGGGTGCAGGACGTCGTCGACCGCGGCGCCTTCGCGCAGGAACTCGGGGTTGGAGACGTAGCCGATGGCCGTGGCGCCGGCGCTCTCGAGCTCGGCGGTGACGCGCTCGCCGGTGCCGACCGGCACCGTGCTCTTCATGACGAGCAGGCGTTCGCCGCCGCGCGCCACGACTTCGCGCACGACGCTGTCGACGCGCGACATGTCGGCGTCGCCCGACGGCGACGGCGGCGTGTCGACGGCCACAAAGAGGACGCGCGACGCCTGGCAGAGCTCGTCGTAGGAGGTCGTGAACGTGAGGCGGTCGCGAGCCCCGGCCATGAGGTCGTCGAGGCCGGGCTCGTAGATGGGCACGGCGCCTGCCCGCAAGGTCGCCACCTTGGCTTCGTCGACGTCGAGGCACACCACCTGATGGCCGAGGTGGGCGATGCAGACGGCGGTCACAAGACCGACGTACCCGACACCGATGACGCCTACGGGGCGCTCTGATTGTGGCACGTTCAATCTGCTCCTCACTCGTGCTGGCGGGCGCTTAGTCTACCAGAGATGACTGCAGACCAATGTCGCGAGACAGCGTTACGGGGCGGCCCCTGAGGGCTTGTCTGCCCACCGCACAGCGGCGCCACACCCGGGCGCTCGTCAGGGCGTCGCGGCCGGCGCGAGCGCCGCGTTCAACTCGCCAGCCGAGTCGCCGTCGAAGGGGTTGAGGGCGAGTGCGCGGCGCAGTGAGCTCGCCGCCTGGGCGCGCTGCCCAAGCACGTCGAGCTGCATGACGCCCAGCTGGTAGAACGTCAGGTAGTTGCGCGGCTGCAGGCGGACGGCCTGCTCGAGGGTGGCGAGCGCGGCGCTCGCACGGCCCTGCTGCTGCTCGACGAGCGCGAGCGTGAACAGGGGGTCGACGGCGAGGGGGTCGAAGCGATGGGCGCGGCGCGCCTGCACGGCGGCCGCCGCCGTGTGGCCGGCGCCCGACAAGTCGATCGCCCGCGAAAGGGCGCGCTCCGACAGGTAGGGAGCCGCGAAGGAGAGCCCGACCAGCACGAGCACGCCCGTGGCCAGGGCGCGACCGGCGGCGCCCAGTCGCCGCTCCCCCGCCCAGCGGTCGAGGCTGCGGCGCGCGCGCGGGGCCGGCGCGGCCGGGCCGTCGGCGGCGTCGTCGCTCAGGGCCGGCGCGGTCGATCGGTCGGCGGCGTCAGCGGTCGGGTCGGGCGCGGCCGATCCGTCGGCGGCGTCGTCGCACGGAGCGAGAGCGGCCGGCGCGAGGGCGGAGGCGGCGTGCTCGGCGCGCCGGCGGCGCACGTAGGCGGCGGCGACGCCGGTGAACAGCAAGAAGACGAGCGCGACGGCCGCCATGTCCCAATCCCAGTCGATCGTGATGTGCACGACGAAGGCCACCGCGGCGGCCTGCAGTGCGGCCAGCAGGCCGCGATCGGCGTCGCGCGCCGCGCGCCCGATCGGCCGCAGGGCGGCCGCCAGCAGGCCGCCCACGGCCACGACGAACAGCACGAGACCGACGAGACCGAGCTCGGCGAGCACGTTGACCCACTGGTCGTGGGCGTGCCTCACGACGAACGAGGCGTCGGTCCGGTACAGGTCGTTGACGAAGGCGAATGTGCCGGCCCCGGTGCCGGCCAGCGGGTGGGCCGGGAAGCTGCGCAGGCCCTCGCGGATCATGGGGATGCGGCGATCGTTGCCCAAAGCGAGGAGCCGTCCCGCACCGCCGTTGCTGAGGTCGGCGCCCGCGGACGACGAGCTGAACTGCTGGGTGATCTTGTGCACCATCCCCCCCACTCCACCGTAGCGCGCGGCGTACGAGAGCACACCGGCGGCCACGATCAGCACGGCGAGAGCCAGCACGGCGCCGCCCACCACCACGCGCAGGCGGGCGCCGAGCCGCAGGCGCCGGGCGAGCAGCGCGGCGGCGACCTGAGCGGCGACGGCCACGGCGACGGCGAGGAGCGCCCAACGCCCGAAGGCGTGGCCCTGGGCGGTGCGCAGCGCGTCGTTGTCGGTGGCGTTGAAGAGGGTGGCGAGGTGGCGCGCATGGTACAGGACGGCCGCCACGGGCGCCGCGGCGAGCGCCAGCGTGAGCGCGCCCTGCAGCCGCTCGTTGGTGAGCGCGAAGTAGACCACCAGCGCAAGCGCCAGCGCGAGCATGCCGCCGCGCGAGAACGTGAAGAAGAAGGTGAGCAGGAAGAGGGCGAGCGTGCCGGCGAGGGCGCCTCGCGCCGCGGCCGGCAGGCCGCGGCGCGAGGCGCCCTCGAGCGCCGGCAAGATGGCCATCATGAGCATGACGGCGAGCACGTTCCAGTAGCCGATCGGCGCGCTCAGGCGAGCGTAGAGGTGGGCGTGCGTCACCACCTCGGGCAACACTTTTCCGAGAAACGCGTAGAGCGCCACCGGGACCATGACGCAGGCGAAGCCGTAGCCGGCCAGGCGCAGCTGGGCGGGACCGGCCGGCGTGACCGTCGCGACGCACGCGACGATCAGGTACAGCAGGGTGACGTCGAAGGCGACCCACGACAGGTCGGGGCCCACCGACCAGGCGATCGACAGCCCCTCCCAGAGGGCGAACAGCGCGAGCGCCGAGAGGGCGACAAGGGCGGTCGCGTCGAGGCGGGGGCGACGCGGCGCGAGCCAGACCCAGACGGCCGCCAACGGAAGGAGGATGACTACCACCGGGGCCGTCCGGGAAAAGATGTAGCCGCCGGAGAGGAACGAGAGCGCAAGGATCGCGGCCAGGACGGCCGCTACGGGCAACGACAGGGCGAGGCGGCGCGCGAGGACGTCGTAGCCGCGGCGCGAGGCGGCGGGCCTGTCGCCCAGGATCGCTTCTGCAGGTTCCACACGGGCAGTATACGTGCGCAGAGCGGTACCGCCACCAGGCGACTAAGCAGATGACAGTCGTCCGACCGGCATGGTATAAGAACTACGTATCGAATCTACTCATACAGCAGTAGTCGAGCAGGCAATCAGTAGACCGTATCTGGAGGGGGTCTCCATGAAAATGAAGATCGTGACCATCGCAGTCCTAGCGGTCGTCGCGCTGCTCATGGTCGCGTCTGTCGCGCAGGCGGCTTCGGGCACGACGACCGCGATCATCAAAGACGCGCAAGACGGCCACCTCGACGGCACTTACACGGCGGCCCAGGTGCAGGCGGCGCTGACGTTCGTGAAGAGCGACCCCTCGCTCACGCAGTACACCAAGGTCGAGGGCGTCCTCGAAGACTTCCTGTCCAGCCTCTCCGCTCCCACCGCCCAGACCGGCGGCCTCATGTTCACCGGCGGCTCGACCATCGCCATCTTCGGGGTCGGCCTGGCGCTCATGAGCGGCGGCCTTCTGTTGCGCAAGCGACTCGCCGCCTAGAACACCTTCTCTTCACGCGGTCATCACACCGAAGCGCCCCGGCAACGGGGCGCTTCGTCGTTCCCGCTCCCTGCTTCAGCGCGGCAGGACCACGGTGAGCGCCGCCGGCGCCCTGAGGGCGGCCACGACCTGCGACGCGGGCAGCCCGAGATCGCCCGCCAGGGCCCTGGCCAGCCAGCGGTCGCCGGGCTGGTAGTAGATCACCGGCAACAGGGGGGTCGCCGGCAAGCCGGTCGAGCCGGCCTTCGCCGCGTAGCCGAACACGTCGAGGCGCGTCGCCAGGCGCCCGGCGGCGGCCGCGGGGCCTGCCACGATGACGTTCGTGCGTGTGCGATCGTAATAGGTGACCCCAAGCCCCGTCGCCGCGAGGCGCGGGGCGAAGAACGCGGGCTGCACGGCGCGCACAAAGGTCGCCGCGTCGAGTCGGGCCCAGGCCTCGACCAGGGCGGTGGTGAGCGGGGCGCCGGCGGCGGCGGACGATGCCGCGGCGGCGGGCGTGGGCCGAGGGCTCGCGGCGGCGGTAGCGCCCGCGGTCGGTGTGGGACCGGCGGTCGTCGCGCCCGCGGCCGGCGTAGCGCCGACGGCGATCGTGGCGCCCGCGGTCGGCGTGGCGCCCGAAGTCGGCGTGGCGCGTGCGGTCGGCCTAGCGGAGGGGCGCGGCGTGGCAGAGGTGCTCGGCGCGGCGAGCGCGGCCGCGACCGGCGACAGGGGCAGGCCGGCGCGCTTGGCCTGCGCGTCGATGACCTTGTTGACCGCCGCCGGGGTGGCCGGCGCCTCGGACACCACCGCCGGCACCTCAGAGGCAAGGACCGTCCCCAGCGCCGCGCTCAGCAGCGTGGTCGTGCGCCTCGGCGACACCGCGCCTTTCGCCGATCGGCCGAGCGCCACGACGATGCCCAGGGGCGTGCCGCTGGCCGGTCGGGCGAGCACCCGGATGGCCGCGGTGGGGGTGGTGACGGCGCGCAACTCGACCGTCGCCGCGCCTGCGCCGTACGACCGCAGCGCTCGCGCGAACGCGGTGCGATAGGTCGCCGTGAAACGCCCCAGGGGCGAGGTCAGGACGACCACGGTGTGGCCGGCGGGCCGCACGCTCAACGCGGGCTGGTAGACGGGAGGCGCCGCGTCGAAGGCCAGTGACTGACGCAGCGCGAGCAGCGCCGCCGGCGACACCGACCAGCGCTCGTAGCCGCCGCGACGATGCACGATCGCCGGCAGCGAGCTTGCGACGACATCTCCGGGACCAGCGCTGTCGAGGGCCGCGCCGATCGCCGAGGCCGCCTGCAGGCGCAGCGTGGTGCTGACGTCGTTTGAGCCCAGCACGTAGTTCACGAAGCCGTCGAGGTTGATCTCGTCGGTGAGCCCGTCCTTGAGCGCGAACTGCAGGTACCGCATCTGGCGCTGCAGGGCGACGAGCGGCGCCTGGTCGAGCGCCCAGACGCCGGTGAGCGTCAACGCGGGACGATGCAGGCTCGCGGTGGCGGACGTGACGAATCCGGGAAGCGCGACACGCACCGACTCGGGGTCGAGCGTGATCCACGAGCCGAACGCGACCGACAGCCGGTCGCCCAGCGCCGCCGCGGCGACCCGCGGTCCGGCCTTATCGACGATCTCGGACAGCGGCAGTTGTCCGGCACTCGGCAGGTCGCAGGCCAGGCTCACCGGCACGACGACGGCCGTGAAATGCGACTGCTCGTAGTCGATGTGCAGCCACAGCGCCCCGGCGAAGCCCTCGTGGCTGGGGCCCTTGAGAAAGACGGCGATATCGCGCGGCGGCGCCGGCGGGGCGAGTGGCGGCCGCTTGGCCACGGCCGGCACCACCTTGTGCCAGGGTCCGGGGGTGGCGAGCAGGATGATGACGCCCAGCGCGACCGCCACGCCGAGCAGCAGCGCCGCCCAGGGGTCGAGGCGCCGCGGCACGAGCCTGCGGCTCACTTCACGCCGGTAAACGACGTGGCAAGTCCCATCATCGTGTCGTTGGCAAGCTCGTTATCGAGGGTGTTGGCCACCCAGAACAGGTCCTTGTGGAGCTTCCAGGCGACCATGTGGAGCTTGTTGCCGTCGTAGAACTGTAGGTAGCGCACGCCCTTGACGACGGTCGAGCTGTCGGGCGAGGCGATCGCGGGCGGGTCGCTCCAGTCGGTCTCCTCGATGTGCCAGTACCCGCCGGTGCCGGTGGTGCCGACCACGACCACGGCCGCCCGGCCGCCGTGGTCACTGGCGATCGTGTAGGCGCGCGACATTGACCAGTCGTAGGCGAACCCGGGCAGCCAGGCGCTGGGCATGCGGATCTTGAGCTTGGTCTTGAGGGCAAGGGCGTGCCACTCGGCGACGTCTTGCGGGCTGTGCAGCGTGAGAGCGGGGCCGGTCGCCGCCTTAGTGGGCAGCACGAGCGTGCCCGTGTACGAGGGGCCCAGGACGACGGCGACGCCGGGCTGCACGCCGGGGGCGCGAGCGACGATCACGACGCGGCCGGGAGCGAGCATGGCGGCCAGCGCGCGGGCATTGCCCGCGTAGGCCTGCGTGGCGTAGACGAGTGTCGCCTTGGAGTCGCCCTGAAGGACGTTGCCGGCGACGGCCGTCTTGTACCCCTGCACCGAGAGCAGCCCTGCGGCGGCGGCGGCGCTGCCGGCGGCGGCGCCGCCGTTGCTCACCGTGACGGTGAAGGAGCTTTTGGATTGCGTCTCGCCCGCGACGTGCGTCACCGGCGGGTGGAGCGGGTGCATGAACTGGTCGACGACCGCGGCGACGTCGGCCGGCGAGGCCTCGAGTTCGTCGGCGCCGTTGATCACGATGGGCGTGCCGACCAGATGGGTCTGGTAGATGTGTTGCGTGTTGGCGCCCAGCGCCAGCTCGACCAGGCCGAGCAGCTTCTTGATCGACGAGACGTCGGAGACGGTGTTGCTCGTCATCGTGTCGATGAGCTTGGGCAGCTTGAACACGTTCTGCCAGCGCAGCGCCTGGCGCCGGAGCTCGCGCAAGAAGAGCTGCTGGCGCTGCATGCGGCCCCAATCGCCGAGCTGGTCGTGGCGGAAGCGCACGAAGCTCAAGGCGTCGCGGCCGTTCAGGCGCTGGTAGCCGGCGTTCAGGTCGATCGAAGAGTAGCCGGTGACCGCAGTATTGTTGTAGTACTGGCGGTCGACGTCGAGGTAAACGCCGCCCAGGTAGTTGACCATGTCGGTGAAGCCGGTGAAGTTGACGTCGATGAAGTGGTTCACCGGCAGGCCGGTGAGCAGCTTGAAGGTCGCCACCGACAGGGCGGGCCCGCCGTCGGAGTAGGCCGCGTTGATGCGGTCGGTGCCGTAGCCGGGGATCTCGACGCGCAGGTCGCGGGGGATCGACAGCATCGAGATGCTCTTTGTGGAGGGGTCGATGCGCAGCAGCATGATGGTGTCGGAACGCCCCGTGTCGCCGGCCAGGTGTTCGCGCCGGTCGCTCCCCAGCAGCAGGATGTTCACCGGCGCGTGCTTGCTCTGCTGAACGGTGAGCTGCTTTTGCACCGCCTTGACGGTGGCCTTTTCCGCTTTGGTCCCGCCACCGGTCCGGGCCAGCGTGTTCTGCAGGTACCCGAACGCCATGCCGAAGGTGAGAGCCGAGACGACGACGAGCAGCAGCACGGTCCACTTGAGGACGCGCACCCAGGCGGGCGCGGCGGTTCGTCGGGGCGTTACGGTGTAGCGCGTGTACTGCGGCACCTGTGGCGGCTCCATGGCGTGACGCGGATGAGCATGGCGGCTGCATCCCGGTCAGACGATTGTACCGCACGCGGCCAACCCGTCGCGACGCAAGGCCACGGCAGGCGCCAGTGCGGGCGTTCGCTCAGGCGGTCGCGGCCCCCGAACGGCGGTCGCCTTCGACCCGCTCGACGTCGGCTCCCAGGCTCACGAGCTTGGTGTCGAAGGCCTCGTATCCGCGGTCGATGTGGTGCAGGCCGCGCACCTCGGTCAGGCCCTCGGCCACGAGGCCGGCGATGGTGAGCGCGGCGCCGCCGCGCAGGTCGGGCGACTCGACGACGCTGCCGGTGAGCTGGCGCGGCCCGGTGACCACGGCGTGATGGCCGCTCGTGGTGATGCCGGCGCCCAGACGGTTGAGCTCGTCGACCACTGCGAAGCGGTTCTCGAAGACGTTCTCGGTGACGATCGAGGTGCCCTCGGCCAGCGACAGCGCGACCATGAACTGGGCCTGTAGGTCGGTGGCGAAGCCCGGATGCGGCAGCGTCGAGACGTCGACCGGACGCAGCGCGCCGCGCGCCCGGGCGCGGATGGAGCGGTCGCCTTCGTCGACCTGCACGCCCATGGCGCGCAGCTTGTTGCAGAACAGCTCGAGGCAGGCCGGGTTGAGGCCGCGCACCGTGACGTCGCCGCCGGTGGCCACGCCGGCCAGCAGGTAGGTGCCGGCCTCGATGCGGTCGGCGACGACCTCGTGGATGGCGCCGTGCAGCTCGTGGCCGCCCTCGATGGCTATGGAGCTCGTGCCGGCGCCGTGGATGTGCGCGCCCATCGACATGAGGAACTTGGCGAGGTCGACGATCTCGGGCTCGCGCGCGGCGTTGTCGATGACGGTCGTGCCCTCGGCCGCCGTGGCGGCCATGAGGAGGTTCTCGGTCGCCCCCACGCTCGGGTAGTCGAGCGGCACCGTGGCGCCGCGCAGACCGTCGCTTGTGACTTCGATGAAGCCGTGCTCGATCTCGATCTGCGCGCCCAGCCTTTCGAGCCCGCGAATGTGAAAGTCGATGCGCCGCGGGCCTATGTTGCAGCCGCCGGGCATGGCGATGGTGGCGCGGCCCAGGCGGGCGACCATGGGGCCCATCACGATGATGCTGGCCCGCATGCGCCGCACGAGGTCGTAGGGCGCGCGGTCGTTCAACCGGCCCGAAGGGTCGATACGCAGCTCGCCGTCGTCGAAGCTCACCTGGGCGCCGAGGGCGCGCAGCATGTCGATCATGGTGAAGACGTCGGCGATGCGCGGCACGCGGCGAATGGTCGAGGGCTCGGCGGCCAGCAGGCTGGCCGCCATGAGCTTGAGGGCGGAGTTCTTGGCGCCGGCCAGGGCGATCTCGCCCTCGAGCCGGTGGCCGCCGCGCACGAGCAGCGAGCGCGGCTTGTGATCGGGCTCGTTCACGGCCGGCCCCGCGACGCGCCGGCCGTGGGGCGCGGCCCCGACCCAGCCTCGCCGTCGCCCGGCAGGGCGCGCCGGGGCGCGCTCATACGCGAGCCGCGACCTTCAGCCGGTTCTCGGAGCGGCGCAGCGCCTGCTCGGCCTTGTAGAAGTCGACCTCGGCGTGGGCGCCCGGGTCGCCGCGCAGGGCGAGCCGCTCGTCGGCCCGCTTGCGGGCCGCCTCGGCGCGGGCCACGTCGATCTTGCCCGCCTGCTCGGCCTGGTCGACGACCAGGAGCACTTTGTCGAACAGCACCTGCACGTAGCCGATGCCGGTGGCGAAGCGCTCCCAGACGCCGTCGGGCAGCTGCACGCGGGCCTCGCCGATCGCCACGAGCGAGACCAGCGGCTCGTGGTGCGGCAGAAAGCCGAGCTCGCCTTCGACGCCGGGCACGATCACCATGCTCGCTTCGCCGGTGTACACCGAGCCGTCGGGCGTGACGATCTCGACCTGCAGGCTGTGCGCGTCTGGGTCGGTCATGGTCAGCTCGCGGCCTGGGGCGCCGCCTCGGCGGCCTGTGCTTCGGCGTCGGGCGCCGCGGCTTGTGCGGCAGGCTGATCGGCGCCGTGACCGGAGAGCTTGGCCGCCTGGGCGACCGCCTCTTCGATGCCGCCCACCATGAAGAAGGCCTGCTCGGGCAAGTCGTCGTGCTTGCCCTCGACGATCTCCTTGAAGGCGCGCACGGTCTCGGCGATCGGCACGTACTTGCCGGGCACGCCGGTGAACTGCTCGGCCACGAAGAACGGCTGCGAGAGGAAGCGCTCGATGCGCCGCGCGCGCTGCACGGTGACCTTGTCTTCGTCGGTGAGCTCGTCCATGCCGAGGATGGCGATGATGTCCTGGAGGTCCTTGTAGCGCTGCAGGATCTCCTGGACACGAGTGGCGACCGCGTAGTGCTCCTCGCCGACGTTCGCCGGGCTCAGGATCCGCGACGTCGAGTCGAGGGGGTCGACGGCCGGATAGATGCCCTTCTGCGAGATGGCACGCGACAGTGTCGTGGTCGCGTCGAGGTGGGCGAAGGTCGCGGCCGGAGCGGGGTCGGTGAGGTCGTCGGCCGGCACGTAGATGGCCTGCACGGACGTGATCGAACCCTTCTTGGTCGAGGTGATGCGTTCCTGGAGCTCGCCCATCTCGTTGGCCAAGGTGGGCTGATAGCCGACGGCGCTCGGCATGCGGCCGAGCAGCGCCGAGACCTCAGATCCGGCCTGCACGAAACGGAAGATGTTGTCGATGAACAGCAAGACGTCCTGGCCGCCCTCTTCGCGGAAGTACTCGGCCACGGTCAGGCCGGCGAGGGCCACGCGCATGCGGGCGCCCGGCGGTTCGTTCATCTGGCCGAACACGAGCGCGGTCTTGTCGATCACGCCCGACTCTTTCATCTCGAGCCAGAGGTCGTTGCCCTCGCGCGTGCGCTCGCCCACGCCGCAGAACACGGACAAGCCGCCGTGCTGCGTGGCGATGTTGTGGATAAGCTCCTGCACGATGACGGTCTTGCCCACGCCGGCGCCGCCGAACAGGCCGATCTTGCCGCCCTTGACGTAGGGGGCGAGCAGGTCGATCACCTTGATGCCTGTCTCGAAGAGCTCGTCGGTGGGGTCGAGCGACTCGAAGTCGGGGGCCGGCCGGTGGATCGGCCAGCGCTCGGCGCCGCTCAGGTCGTCGCCTAAGTGGTCGATGGTCTGCCCCATCACGTTCGTCAGGCGACCCAGGGTCGCCGGGCCGACCGGGACGGTCATCTGCGCGCCGGTGTCGACGACCTCGGCGCCGCGCGCCAGACCGTCGGTCGCATCCATGGCCACGGCGCGCACCTTGTCATCGCCGAGGTGCTGCTGCACTTCGGCGATGAGCTCGACCGGCTGACCTTCGCGGTCGATCGTGATCTTCAACGCGTTGTAGATAGCCGGCAGCTCGTCGGGGAAGTGAGCGTCGACCACGGCGCCGATGACCTGCACGATGCGTCCCTTGTTCATGACCTCAACTCCGCAACGGTTTCTCGACTCACTGTCTCATCTGCCTTTCGGTGGCCGAGGCGGGCCGGGGCGCCGGGCATTAGCCGAGCGCTTCGGCTCCGGCCACGACCTCGAGGATCTCCTGGGTGATCGAAGCTTGCCGCGCGCGGTTCATGGAGAGCGTGTAGGCGTCGATCAGGTCGTCGGCGCTCTCGCTTGCGTTGCGCATGGCGCTCATGCGGGCGCCCTGCTCGCTCGCGCTCGATTCGAGCAGCGCGCGGTAGATCGCGATCTCGACGTACCGCGGCAGCAGGGACTCGAAGACCTCGGCGTCTCCCGGTTCGTAGAGGTACGACACCGGCTGACGCTCGCGGTCCTGCAAGTAGACCTCTTGCGGCAGGATGGGCAGGATCTGCACGTCCATCAGCGTCTGCTCGATGGGGGTCTTGAAGTGGTTGTAGATCAGGCGCACACGGTCGACCTGTTCGCTCGTGTACAGCTCGATGACGTGGTGGGCGATGGCCTGAGCGTCGGCGTAGGTCGGCCGGTCGCTCTTGCCCGACCAGGTCTGCTCGAGCGGCACGCCGCGAAAGCGCAGCGTGCCGATGCCCTTCTTGCCGACCACGAGCAGCTTGCGGTCGAGACCCTTGCTTTCGAGTTCGCGGTCGGCGGCAAGGCAGGCGCGCAGCACGTTGGCGTTGAACGCCCCGGCCAGGCCGCGGTCGCCGGTGATGACGAGCAGGGCTTCGGCCTTCGCGGAGTCGTGCTCACGCAACAGTGCGAACGAACTCTTGGCGACCGCGAAGGTGGCCAGGTCGCGCATCATCTCGATCATGGCGCCGGCGTACGGCCGCAGCGCCTCCATGCGTGCCTGCGCGCGCCGCAGCTTGGCCGCCGATACCAGCTCCATCGCCTTGGTGATCTTGCGCGTGTTCTCTGTGGAGGCGATGCGCCTCCGGATGTCCTGCAGAGTCGCCATGTCAGACTACGCTGATCCCGTCGCGATCGTCGGGCGCCACCGACTTGTGGAACTCCGCGATGTCAGTCCGCAGGATCTCTTCGTTGTGCTCGTCGAGCACCTTCTCGTCGCGGATCGCCTTGAGCACCTCTGGGTGCTGCGACTTGACGTAGTCGCGCAGGTCAGCCAGGAACGAACGCACCTTCTCGACGGGAAGGTCGTCGAGGAACCCCTGGGTGCCGGCGAAGATCTCGACGATCTGCTCCTCGACGGGCATGGGCTCGAAACGACCCTGCTTGAGCACCTCGACCATGCGAGCGCCACGGGCCAGGGTCTGCTGAGTGGCTTCGTCGAGCTCCGACCCGAACTGGGCGAAGGCTTCGAGCTCACGATACTGCGCGAGGTCGAGGCGCAGCCGGCCGGCGACCTGCTTCATGGGCTTGATCTGAGCGTTGCCGCCCACGCGCGACACCGAGATACCGGCGTTGATAGCGGGCCGTACGCCCGAGTAGAACAGGTCGCTCTGCAGGAAGATCTGTCCGTCGGTGATGGAGATCACGTTGGTCGGGATGTAGGCCGACACGTCGCCCGCCTGAGTCTCGATCACGGGGATCGCGGTCAGCGAACCGCCGCCCAACTCGTCGTTCAGCTTGACGGCGCGCTCGAGCAGCCGGGAGTGCAGGTAGAACACGTCGCCCGGGAACGCCTCGCGGCCCGGTGGACGGCGCAGCAGCAATGACATCTGGCGATAGGCGTCGGCGTGCTTGGAGAGGTCGTCATAGAAGCACACGGCGTGGTGTCCGCCGTAGAGGAAGTACTCGCCGATCGCGGCGCCGGCGTACGGCGCCAGGTACTTGAGGGGCGCCGAGGCCGAAGCGGTGGCGGCGACCACGATGGAGTAGTCCATGGCGCCGTATTCCTCGAGCTTCTGCACCACCTGCATGACCGTCGAGGCCTTCTGCCCGATCGCCACGTAGATGCAGATCGCGTCCTGGCCCTTTTGGTTGATGATCGTGTCGACGATGAGCGAGGTCTTGCCGGTCTGGCGGTCGCCGATGATGAGCTCGCGCTGGCCCCGGCCGATGGGAATCATCGAGTCGATCGCCTTGATGCCCGTCTGCAGCGGCTCCTTGACCGGCTGGCGCTCGACAACACCGGGCGCCTTGAACTCCATGGGGCGGAAGTCGCTGGTCTCGATCGGTCCCTTGTCGTCGAGCGGGTTGCCAAGGGGGTCGACGACGCGGCCCACGAGGGCCTGACCAACCGGGACTTGCAGGACCTTGCCTGAGCGCTTGACCAGGTCGCCCTCTTTGATGAGCCAGTCCTCGCCCAGCAGCACTGCCCCGACGTTGTCTTCTTCGAGGTTCAGCGCAAGGGCGGTCACGCCGTGGGGCAGGTCGAGCATCTCCATGGCAAGGGCGTTGCGCAGGCCGTAGATGCGAGCAATGCCGTCGCCGACCTCGAGGACGGTGCCGACCTCCTCGACTGCGACCTCAGCCTGGTAGTTCTCGATCTGGCTTCTCAGGACCGAGGCGATCTCTTCGGGTCGAAGCTTCACTTGTCGCCACCTCTCACGTCTGCCGTTCTCAATCGGTCGTCGAGCTGCTGGATGCGCGCGCGCAGGCTACCGTCGACCAGCAGATCGTCGACGCGCAGCACGAGCCCGCCCAGGATGCCTGGATCGACCCGTTTCGTCAGTCTTGGTTCGCCGCCGGTCGTGCGCCGCACCCGTTCTACGATGAGGCTCTCGACCTCGGGTGCGACCGGGACGGCCGTAGTGACTTCGACCTCGATCACCCTGGCCGCCCGCGCGACGTAGCGCTCGTACTCGTCGGCGACCTTGCCGACCAGCGTGAAGCGGCCCTTTTCGAGCATTACGTTCAACAACCCTGCAGCGAGGCGGTTCGCGTCGCCCGTGAGACCAGCGAGCACGCGCAGCTTGACCTCGGGCTCGATCTGCGGGTTGTAGACCACGTTGGCCAGCGCCTGCGACTCATCGAGCGCGTCGACAAACTCGCGTAGGTCGCCGCCGGTGGGCCCAACGGTGCCGGCCGCGGTCGCCGCCTCGAACAGCGCGACCGCGTACACTCGCGCGATTCCGCTGTCGCTCACCGGCCGTTCCCGAGTTCGAGATCGTCGAGATTGGCGGTGCGCAGCGCCTCGTCGATCAGGCGTCGGTGATCGGCGTCGTTGAGTGACCTGCCCACGACCTGTTCGGTGGCCATGAGCGTGAGGCCGGCGATCTCGCCCTTGAGTTGCTGCAGCGCCACGCGGACGTCGCGCTCGAGTTGCTCCTGGGCCTTCTCGACCGTGCGCTGTGCCTGATGCCGCGCTTCGGCGAGGATCTCGGCTTTGGTCGTGTCGCCGGCCTTGCGCGAACGCTCGAGGATCTCTTCGGCCTCAGCGCGTACCGAAGCGAGCGTCTCGCGATACTCGGAGAGCAGACGGGCGGCTTCGGCGCGCGTCTCTTCGGCCGTATCGATGCTCTCGGTGATCTTCGAACGACGCTCGTCGATGACCTTCTGCAGCGGGCCGAACGCGAACCGCCACAAGACGAAGACCGAGATGCCGAACGTGATAGCCGTCCACACCATCAGCCCCGGATTGATGCTCAGCAGCATGACTTGCTCACTCCTCGTTCGCGGGGATGGTGCAACTTACTTGACCACGAACAGAAGGATCAGGGCGACGACGAGGGCATACAGAGCCAGCGCCTCGATGATGCCGATGCCGATGAACATGTTCAGGCGGATCTCGCCACGGAGCTCCGGCTGGCGGGCGATGCTCTCAATGGCGCTGCCGAACAGGACACCCATACCGACGCCCGGACCCACGACTCCCAACCCGGCGGCGAGTCCCGCCCCGAGCAACCTGAGACCGGTCTCGGTCGTCGCCGCAGCGGCGACCGTAGCGGCGCTTACATCCATGTGACTCCTCCTTGATATCTACCAGACCACAGCGAGCTGAACACGGCCATCTGCCTCAATGTTCCTGTTCGAGCGCCGTGCCGATATAGACGGCCGAAAGGATGGAGAAGATGAACGCCTGGATGGCCGCTACGAAGATCTCGAACATGAAGACCGCCACTGAACCGACTTGCAGGACGGTGCCGAGCAGGTAGCTCTGGAACACGAGCACCATCGCAAAGAACACGGCCAGGATGAAGTGACCGGCGATCATGTTGGCGAAAAGTCGGACCGACAGCGAGACCAGACGGAAGACCTCGCTGATGACGTCGGACACGAAGATGAACTGCTTAAGAACCGGCGGAGCGGGAACGACCCAGCCCTTGACGTAGCCGATCGGGCCCTTCTTGCGAATGCCCGCGTAGTGGGTGAAGACGAACGTGAACACGGCCAGCGTGATGGTGACGTTGATGTTGCCCGTCGCGGCGTAGAAGGCGAGTTGGTGGCCCACGCCGAAAGGCAGCGGGATCAGGCCGATCAGGTTGCACACCAGGATGAAGAAGAACGCTCCGCCGATATAGGGGAACCACGTGGTGGCGCCGCTGCCCTTCATGACCGCGCCCGAGATGCCGTCGCGAGCGAGGTCGTAGAGTCCTTCCATCGCCGCCTGAAAGCGCCCGGGCTTGGTCTTGAGGCCGCGGTTGATGAGCGCCGCGAAGATGCAGACCACGACGACCGTGAGCCACAAGTAGATGACCGGCTTGGTGATCGACAGGTCGATCGGTCCGACCTTGGGGAGCCTGATGATCGGATGAAGCAGGAACTCGCCCGAGACGTCGAAGGTCGCCTTCTTGCTGCCCGGCAGCAGAGCCAGCCCGACGAGCACGGCCAGCCCGATGACCAGCCACGCCCAGGCGGGGATGCGCTTGAGGAACTTCATCGGGCGCTCCTGTGACGATGGGTGAGCAATCGGCCGGCGGATGCGTCGGCGTGCGGGACGGGGAAGCGCCAGAGGCGCACACCCAGGTAGACGGTGTACACGACCACGAACGACACGATGGCATCGAGGAAGCCCGGGCGATCGACGAGGCCGATGATCACGAGGCCGCCAACGACGATCGTGAGGCGCACGACCATGCCGACGACGCCGATCACCATGGCCAGCTGGATAGTGCCGTGCGCGCCGATGCGCGCCGCAAGGCGCTCGACCGCCCAGTAGACGACCACGAGCAGCGCCCCGATGAGCGCCGTGACGACGTCGCGCCCCGCGGCGGCCGCCACGCCGGCGCAGCCCAAGGAGAGCGCGAGCAGCAAGGCGGGGACGGGTTCACGACGCAGTAGGGCGATCGGGTTCGTGTTCATACTCGAATGACCTGACGATCGTCAGGTGACTGCTCCTTCACTTCGTCTTGAGAAACACGGCGTAAAGGGCGGCGCCGAAGCCGGCAAAGACCCCTACCACGAGGAACGCCGGCGACGTGTGTAGCAGGCGGTCGAGGCCGTAGCCGACCAGCATTCCCACTACGATACCGGCCAACACCGTGAAGGCGATCGATTGGGCCGACGTAAGGTCACCCCTCTTGTGGCCATTTTGGCCATGATCACCCGTCTGGCGCGCCATAGTATATCGGCCCCTTCCTACCCCGACAACCGGCCTCACACACCCGTGGCGCGGCCCGCCGCGCCGCCGCTGCGGAAGTTGATGGAATCAGTCGACTGCCGCGGGGCGGGCACGGTCTCCACTCTAACGGCCGCTCGCGCCGCCGGAACGGCGCGCGTGGCGGTTGCCGCGCCGGTGAGAAGGCCGCCGCCCGGCGGGGAGCTCGAGGGTGCCGACAGCGCCCCCGCGCGTCGGCCCGCCTCGTCCGGAGGCGGGCCTGCCTCCTTCGCCGCCTGGCGCGTCGCTCGCGCGGTAGCGCAGCAGCAGGCGCGCCATCGAGGCGGTCGCCGCCAGCGATGCGATGCCCAGCACGACGATCGCCACCGTGGCGCGGAAGCGCATGGCCAGCGCCAGCCCGTTCAGCACCAGGCACCAGCCGTAGAGCACGAGCACCGACGTGCGTTGCGAGAAGCCGGCCACGAGCACGAGGTCGTGGTGCACGTGGTCGCGACCCGGCGAGTAGATGGGCACCCCCTTGCGCAGGCGCCTGATGACGACCAGGAAGAGGTCGGCGAAGGGCACGCCCAGCACGAGCAACGGAAAGATCAGGGCGACGGTCGCGGCGCCCTTGAGCACGCCCTGGATACTGATCACGGCGAGCACGTAGCCCAGCAGCATGGCTCCGGCGTCGCCCATGAAGATGCTCGCCGGGTAGAAGTTGAAGCGCAAAAAGGCGAAGGCGGCCCCTGCCAAGATGGCGGCCGCCACCCCGGTGGTGCCGCGGTCGAGCGACAGGGCGATGACGGCGAAGGTCAGCGCCGAGATGGCGCACACGCCGGCCGCCAGGCCGTCGAGGCCGTCGATGAAGTTGACCATGTTGATGATGGTCGCCACCCAGAGCACGGTGAGCGGTATCGAGATGATGGGCTGCAGGGTGACGGTGATGCTGGTGAGCGGCACCGAGAGGTGGTCGATGCGCAGCCCGCAGAGCAGCAGGGCGACGATAGCGGCGATCTGGCCGGCGAACTTGAGCAGCGGCTTGATCTCGGCGAAGTCGTCGATCACGCCCACGGCGGCGACGATCGTGCCGCCGATCAGGATGGCTTTGGTCGCCGGGTCGTGCTTGACGAGCACCAGGGTCGGGATCATCACGCCCAGGTAGATGGCGAGGCCGCCGAGCAGCGGCGTGACCCGAGCGTGCATGCGGCGCGCGTCGCTCGGACGGTCGACGATCCCCGTGCGGCGCGCCAGCCGGGCCATGGCGGGCGTGGCGAGAATGACGATGCTCGCCGCGAGGATGAACCCGAGTATGGCGAGCTGGACCGCGCCGGGCAGTTCCAGCAGGTCGCTTATGGAAGCTCCTCCTTGACCACGACGACGCCGGCTTCGGCGAACATCTCGCGCGACAGCTCGTCGGGGTACCCCTCGGCGTAGTGGATCTCGCGCACGCCGCAGTTGATGAGCATCTTGGCGCACAGCACGCAGGGCTGCAGCGTGGTGTAGCAGGTGGCGCCCTCGATGGCCACGCCGTGCACGGCCGCCTGGATGATGGCGTTCTGCTCGGCGTGGATGGCGCGGCAGAGCTCCTGGCGTTCGCCCGAGGGAATGCCGAGCTGGTCGCGCAGGCAGCCGATGTCGAGGCAGTGCGCCACGCCGCGCGGCGAGCCGTTGTACCCGGTGGCCAGGATGCGCCGGTCGCGCACCAGCACGGCGCCGACCTGACGGCGCAGGCAGGTCGAGCGCGTGGCCGCCTGGCGGGCGAGCTGCAGAAAGTAGAGGTCCCAGCTCGGCCGCTGCGCCGGCGGCGCGCCGGCGCCGGGGAGCTCAGTCATGACGCCCGGCGCGCACCAGCGCGAGCCGGTCAGCTCTTGGCCTGCGCGGCAACGTGTTCGATCTCGGCGACGCGGTGCTCGTGACGGCCGCCCTCGAAGGCGGTCGCAAGCCAGGCCTCGGTCACGGCCCAGGCTTCGTCGGACGACAGCAGGCGGGCGCCCAGGCAGAGCACGTTGGCGTCGTTGTGGCGCCGCGAGAGCTCGGCCATCTCGACCGTGAGGCAGTCGGCGGCGCGCACGCCGGGGTGACGATTGGCCGCGATGCACATGCCGATGCCGCTGCCGCACACGAGCAGACCGCGGTCGGCCTCGCCGGCGGCGACCTGGGCGGCGACGGCGTGGGCAAAGGTGGGATAGTCGACGGAGTCGGCCGTCGCCGTACCGAGGTCGGTGACCTCGTGACCGGCCGCGCGCAGGCGCGCCACGAGCTGGTCTTTCAAGGCATACCCGGCGTGGTCGGCGCCGGCGGCGATCTTACAAGCCATGACTCCCTTTCGGTCGCGTTCGTACCCAGAAGGATTCTACCAAAGAGCCCGTGGCTCAGAGAGAAAGCTCGGCGGTCATGACGGGCACGACCCCCCCGCCGACCAGCACGTCGACGATGCGTACGCCCTCGGTGGTCACCGACAGCGTGAGGCGGCTGGGGCGGCGCACGTGCTGGCCCTGGGCCAGCACCCTCGCCACACCGGGTCCGAGCAGGCCCTCGCGGGCCAGGTAGGCGGCCAGCGGCCCGGCGGCGCTACCGGTCGCCGGGTCTTCGACGATGCCGGCCAGCGGCGCGAAGCAGCGCGCCTCGGCGAAGGGTTCCTCGTCGCCGGTGAGGGCGAACGGGTAGAGCTCGGCGAAGCGGCGTTCGAAGTCGGCCAGCAGGTCGTAGTTGAACCAGGCGCTCGCCAGCGTGCGCGTGTTGCGCAGCGGGATGATGGCGTAGCTCAGGCCGGTCGAGACCACGCGCGGCGCGAGCTCCTCGTCTAAGTCGCTGACCTGCAGGCCCAGCACCGCCGCCGCCTGGTCGCGGGGGATCTCCTCGCCGAACGCGGGGGCGCCCTGGTGCACGACACCGGCCACGGCCTTGCCGCCGCGCACGGTGACGTCGACCACGGTGGGCCCGACGTTCAGCTCGAGGGTGACCTCGGTGACCGGGTCCTGCGGGGCGACGCGGCCCTCGGAGACCAGCGTGCAGGCCGTGCCGATGCTGGGGTGGCCGGCGAAGGGCAGCTCGACGGCGGGCGTGAAGATGCGCACGCGGGCGTCGCCGCCTGCCTGGGGCGCAGTGACGAACGTCGTCTCGGAGAGGTTCATCTCGGTCGCGATCTGCTGCATCTGCTGATCGCTCAACCCCTCGGCGTCGAGAAAGACGGCCAGCGGATTGCCGGCGAGCGGCCGCTCGCTGAAGACGTCGACCTGGATCATGCGCAGGCTCTTCACAGTGCAGCCGGTCCTTCCTGGCTAGTGGCGCAGCCGATCTTCGTGGCTTGCGAGGATGCTGGTGATCTCGGCGGCGCCGACGACGCCGGCCCGCAGCACGCGAAAACCCCGGCCGGCCGGCAGGCCGCTGAGATCGAGCACTGTTGACGATACGCCACTGGTCGGTCCCGCGTCGAGGAGAAGGTCGCACGCCGCGCGCACGGCCGGCTCGACGGCCGCGAGCTCGGCGGGGTCGTCGCCCCCGCTCAGGTTGGCCGACGAGGCCAGCAGCGGGAACGGCAGGGCGGCCAGCGCCCGGGCGGCGAGCGGCCAGTCGGGCACGCGCACGCCGAGCGTCTTCAGGGGCTCGCCGCCGGGGGCTTCGAGCACGCCCGGCGGCGGGAACCGCAGGCCCTCGGGGTAGGGCACGACCAGCGTGAACGGGCCCGGCAGAAGGCGGCGCGCGGCGGCCGCGACGGCCGGCGCCAGCGGGATCGAGCCGAGCAGCAGCTCGAGCGTCGGGTAGACGAGCTGCAGCGGCTTGTCGGGGGGGCGACCCTTGACGTGGGCGATGGCGGCTGCCGTCGCAACCGTGGCGAGGCCGCCGATGCCGTAGACGGTGTCGGTCGGAAAGCAGATGAGGGTGGCCGCGGCGACGTCGTCGGCCAGCCTCGCGGCGGCGACGGGGCCGAGGTCGCCGAGGTCGACGGCGCGGCTCACGGCTGTGCCTTCACCTCGAGCGACTCGCAGGCCGTGCGCAGGGCCTCGCCGAGGCCCTCGAAGACGGCGTCGACGATGTTCTGCGGATCGCTGCCCGACAGCAGCCTGATGTGCAGGGTGATGCCGCCGGCATCGGCCAGGGCGCGCAGGAACCGGCCGGCGAGGTCGGCGTCGAAGGCCTCGATGCGCACGCCGGCCAGGTCGATGTCGTAGGCCAGGTAGGGCCGGCCGGAGAGATCGAGGGCGACCAGGGCGAGCGCTTCGTCGACCGGCATGGTCGCCGAGCCCGAGCGGCGGATGCCCTGCTCGGCGCCCAGGGCGTCGCGCAGGGCGCGGCCGAGCGCCCCCGCGATGCTCTCGACGACGCGGTCGCCGCAGGCCTCGCGCGCGTCGCCGATGGCGATGGCCAGGTCGAAGCGGGCGTGCCGCGCGACCAGCTGCAGCAGGTGGTCGAGGAACTCGTCGCCGGTCGCCACGTCGGCGCGGCCATGGCCGTCGAGCTCGAGGGTGACCGCTATGCGGTCGCCGCAGCTCGTGTCGCCGGCGACCGCCCGGCGCCCGCGTGCGCCGCTCACGGCGCTCCCCGCAGGACGGCCGAGCGGGCGTGGGCGTGCAGGCCCTCTTCGCCGGCGATGGCCGCCACCGGCGCGGCGAGCGCCGCGGCCGCGGCGGCGTCGAGCTCGACGACCCCGACGCGCTTGACGAAGTCGCTCACCGACAGGCCCTGGCCAAAACGCGCGGAGCCGCCGGTCGGCAGCACGTGGTTGGTGCCGGCCGCGTAGTCGCCGAACGCGGTCGCCGAGCGCGGGCCCACGAAGATCGCCCCGGCGCTGCGCACCTGGGGCACGAGGGCCGCGGCGTCGCCCACGTGGAGCTCGAGGTGCTCGGGCGCAAAGGCGTTCACCAGCCCGACCGCCGCCGCCGTGTCGCGGCACTCGACGAGCGCGATGCGCTCGGTGGAGAGGCCGAGGTCGGCGGCAAGCCGCGCGACCGCGTCGGCGACGCGGTCGCCGAGCGCGCCGCCCACGTCGAGCAGCGCCGCCATGGCGCCCGCGCCGTGCTCGGCCTGGGCGAGCAGGTCGGCGGCGATCCAGTCGACCCGCCCGGCCGCGTCGGCCACGATCAGCACCTCGCTCGGTCCGGCCAGGCCGTCGATGCGAACCCGCCCCATGACCTGGCGCTTGGCTTCGGTGACGTAGGCGTTCCCCGGCCCGACGATGACGTCGCAGCGCGGCACGACAGCCGTGCCGAAGGCCATGGCGGCGACCGCCTGAGCGCCGCCGATGGGGTACAGATCGGTGACGCCGAGCAGCTCGCAGGCGGCGGCCACGCCCGCGGCGACGCCGCCGCCGGGCCGCGGCGGCGAGCACACGACGACGCGCCGCACGCCGGCGACCTGCGCGGGGATGGCGGTCATGAGCACAGACGACGGGTAGTTGGCCAGGCCGCCGGGCACGTAGAGACCGGCGACCTCGAGCGGCACGATCTCCTGGCCCACGACCTGGCCCTGGGCCAGGGTCTCGCGCCAGGACGCCGGCTTTTCGCGGGTGTGGTAGGCGCGGATGTTGGCGGCGGCCAGCTCGAGCGCGGCGCGCAGCTCGGGGTCGGCGGCGGCGAGGGCGGCGCGCAGCACGGCCGGCTCGAGGCCGTAGCGCTCGGGCAGCTCGATCCGGTCGAGGCGGGCCGCCTGGTCGCGCACGGCGTCGTCGCCGCGCGCCGCCACGTCGGCGAGGATCGCCCGCACGACGCGCTCGACGGCGAGCTCGACCGCCGGCGGGTCGCGCAGCGCGGCCACCACGGCGGCCGGATCGTCGCCCAGCGTCAGCCGTCTCATGGCTCTCCCTCGTAGCCGAGCTTTTGTCGCCTCATGCCTCTCCCCCACCGTCCGGCGCCGGCCGTCTCACGACGCCGTCCTGCCGGCGACGGTCGACCGGTTCACGACGCGCTCCTGCCGGCGAGCAGGTCGCGCAGGCCCGCTACAACCACCCCCAGCTCGGCGCCGTGCAACACGCGGGCGCCGCGCCCGGCGACCAGGCGGATGCTGGTCTCGGCCACGACGCCCTCGACAGTGAGCCCCGCGACGCCCGCCGGCGCGCTGCCCGTCGGGGTCGTCTCGACGAGCGTCACGACGCCGTCGGCGAGGCCGTCGGTGACGGCCCGGTCGAGCGTGCCGTCGACCGGCACGATGCTCACCTGCAGGCCGCGCGCGCGAAAGTACGAGCGCGTGAGGGCCGGGTGGCGAGTGGCGATGCGCAGGCGCCCGAGCCGCTCGGCGCGCACCTCGGCGCCGGGCGCGACGGCGTAGACGAGCTGCCCGGCGCCGAAGCGCAAGTCGAGCAGCTCGCAGAGCCGGGTGGCGCGCTCGAGCAGCGCGTCTTTGGCGACGAGCCCGGCGTGGGCGGCGCCGCTCGAAAGGTAGGCCGGCACGTCGGCGGCGGCCACCACCGCGAGGCGCACGTCGAGATCGTTGGCCGGGCGGCCCTCGCCGGCCGGATGGCCCTCGTCGGCCGGATGTCCCTTGCCGGCCGGGGCACCGCCCTCTTCGGCCGGGCGACCGTCTGGGGCCGCGCGGCCGTCGCCGCCAAAGCCGGCGGCGGCGAAGAGCTCGAGCGACGGCGCGCGCAGCGCGCCGTCGGGAACCACGATGCGCAGGGTCACCGATTCACCGGCTCACCCGGCTCCGAGGGCGCGCAGCACGTCGCGCCACGAGCCTCGCGCGGTACCGTCGGGCATCTCCAAGACGAACTCGCCGCGCTCCTCGCTCAGCCGCGGCATGCGCGCCGAGGCGTCGCCGGGCAGGGCGGCGACGGCGATGCCGTGGCGGCGCAGGTCGTCGACGCGTTTGGGGTCGTCGAGCCCACCCACGTACGACAGCGCCGGCGGGAACAGCGGCGCCACGCCGGCCCCCTCGTCGACCAGGGCCTGGTGCAGCCGGTCGAGGTCGATCGTGAAGCCGGCGGCCGGGATGGGCCAGTCGAAAGCGGCCAGCAGGCGATCGTAGCGGCCGCCCATGGCGACCGGAAAGTCGACGCCAGGAGCCCAGGCCTCGAAGACGATGCCCGTGTAGTAGCCGAGCTCGGGCATGAGGCCGAAGTCGAAGCCGACAAGGTCGCCGTAGCCGGCGTCGTCGGCCAGCTCCTGGACCCGCACGAGCCGGTCGACGACGTCTTCCATGCCCTCGCTGCTCGACAGCTTGCGGGCCGCGGTGAGCGCACCTTTGCCCGGAGACAGGTCGAGCGCCCGCTGCAGGGTCTTGCGGCCTTCGTCGCTCACGCCGCGCCGCGAGACGATCGTCTCGAGCAGGGCGTAGTCGCGGGCGGCCAGCGCGTCGAAGACGTCGTCGCTGTCGTCGGGCGTCAGGCCCAGCGCGGCGACCAGCTCGCGGTGGAACGCCACGCTGCCGATCGCCAGGCGAAAACCGCGCAGGCCGGTCGCGCTGAGCGCGTCGCACAGCAGCACGACGACCTCGGCGTCGGCGGCCGCGGCGCCCAGGCCGAGCAGCTCGGCGCCGAGCTGCGAGAACTCGCCCTCGCGGCGGTTGTGAGTCGCCTCGGTGCGGTAGACCGGCCCCTCGTAGGCCAGGCGCAGGGGCAGCGGCCGCTCGCTCAGCCGGTCGGCGGCCAGACGGGCGACGGCCGTGCTCAGGTCGGTGCGCAGCACGAGAGCGCGGCCGCGCTCGTCGTAGAGGTGAAAGCCCGACGAGGCCTGGTCGACGCCGGCGCGCTCCATGGTCTCGGGGTATTCGAGCGCCGGAGGGCGCACCTCGCCGTAGCCGTAGGCGTTGAAGCGGCCCAGCACGATCTGCTCGATCGCGCGCAGCTCCGCCGCCTCGGCGGGCAGCACGTCGCGCATGCCTTCGGGAATCACGGCAGTCCGACCTCCGATCAAACCGCGGCGCCGCGCCAGGCGGCGCCCTTCAAGAACAGCAGTCTAGCTACTACCCGGCCGGCCGTGCAGCGGCGCGGCCGTTACGCCGCCCACGAGCGCCGGGCGCCGGGCCACCGGGGCGCTCGGCGCCGGGGGCACCGGGCCGCTCGGCGCCGCACGCGAGCCGGCTAGCGACCGACCCGCACGCAGCTCTCGCCGAGCAGGCACTTGAGCTCGGCGTAGAGGCCGCTCACCGGTTCGACCCGGTACTTGTTGCCCACCTTCAGGCGATGCCGTCCCTGCGCCGTGGTGAGCTGCAGCACGACCGGCACCTCGCCGGGGAACGAGCCGAGGATCGACTTGAGCTCGTCGAGCAGGTCCATCTGCACGCGGTCGGCGTTCAGCACGAGAGTGAGGGGCCGGCTGGCGCTCACGCCGTCGAAGGGGCGCAGCTCGAGGGCGATCAGTTTGACGTCGTCTTCGCTTTTGCGGTCGAGCCGGCCGCGCACCAGCACGATGGCGTCTTCGACGAGCAGGTCCTGGAACTGCTCGCAGATGCTGCCGAAGGCCACCACCTCGATGCCGCCGTCGACGTCGTCCAGGCGAAAGACGGCCATGGTCGAGCCGCTGCGCGTCTGGCGGCGCGCGAGGCCCGAGATGACACCGCCGGTCCACAGGGTCTGGCCGTCGCGCAGGTCGCCGAGTTGGCTCACGGTGGCGTCGATCTGGTCGCGCAGCTGGGCGCGCAGGCCCTCGAGCGGGTGCGACGACAGGTACAGGCCGAGCGCCTCTTTTTCGAAGCGCAGCAGGATGTCGGAGTCGAACTCCTCGCCGCCGATCGCCGGGTGGTGGGCCATCTCGTTGCTCGTGTCGGCGGCCAGCACGTCGAACAGGCCACCCTGGCCCTGGGCGCGGTCGCGGCGCCGGCGCTCGCCCGACGCCGACGCGGCGGGCAGGGCTTCGAGCATGCCGCGGCGCGTGTCGCCGGTCGAGTCGAAGGCGCCGCTCTTGATGAGCGCCTCGAGCGTGCGGCGGTTGACGAGCGACGAGTCGACGCGCGCGCAGAAGTCGTAGATCGAGCTGAAGCGCCCGTCGGCGCGCGCCGCGACGATCGACTCGATGGCGCCTACCCCGACGCCCTTGACCGCGTTCAGGCCGAAGCGGATCTTGCCCTCGGACACGGTAAAGCCGACTTCGCTCTCGTTGACGTCGGGGGGCAGCACGTCGATGCCCATCTCGTGACACTGGTTCACGTAGAAGGGCACCTTGTCTTTGGTGTTCATGACGCTCGACACGACCGCCGCCATGTACTCGACCGGGTAGTTGGCCTTGAGGAACGCGGTGCGGTAGCTGATCAGCGCGTAGCAGGCGGCGTGGCTTTTGTTGAACGAGTAGTCGCCGGTGGCCTCGAAGTTGCTCCACAGCTTGTTGCACACGTTCTGCGGCAGGCCGCTCGCGCGCAGGCCCTCCATGAGCGGGTCTTTGAGGCTCGCCATGAGCTTCTTGTTCTTCTTGGAGATGGCCTTGCGCAGGTCGTCGGCCTGGGCCGGCGTGCAGCCGCCCACCCGGCGGGCGATGGCCATGTACTGCTCCTGGTAGATCGTCACCCCGTGAGTGGGCTCGAGGATGGGGCGCAGCGCCTCGTGGTCGTAGACCACCGAGGCCGGGTCCTTCTTGTTGCGGGCGTAGGTCGAGATGTACTGCATGGGCCCCGGCCGGTAGAGGGCGACGATGGCCACGAGGTCGTCGAACGCGGTGGGACCGATCTCGCGCAAGGCCTCTTTCATGCCGCTGCTCTCGAACTGGAACGTGCCGGTCGAGTCGCCGCGGGCCAGCATCTCGTAGGTCTTGGCGTCGTCGAGCGGCAGGGTCGTCATGTCGACGCAGACGCCCTGGCTCTTCTCGATCAGCTTGAGGGCGGCCTCGATGATGTCGAGGTTGCGCAGGCCCAGGAAGTCCATCTTGAGCAGGCCGAGCGCCGCCACGTCGTCCATGCCGAACTGGGTGACCACCTCGGCCTCGCCCTTTTGCTGCAGCGGGATGTACTCGGTGAGCGGCAGGTCGGAGATGACGACGCCGGCGGCGTGGATGGAGTCGTTGCGGATGAGGCCCTCGAGCGCCATGGCGAGGTCGACCACCTGGCGGGTGGGCTCGTCTTTGTCGTAGGCGACCTTGAGCTCGCTGCCGTTGGCCATGGCCTGCTTGAAGGTGGCCGGCGGCGCCTGCTCGGGGATCATCTTGGCGATGCGGTCGCCGATCGCGTAGGGCAGCCCCAGCACGCGGGCGGCGTCGCGCGTGGCGGCGCGCGCCGCCATGGTGCCGAAGGTGATGATCTGGGCGACGTGGTCGCGCCCGTACTTTTGCGCGACGTACTCGATGACCTCGTCGCGGCGCTCCACCGAGAAGTCCATGTCGATGTCGGGCATGGACTTGCGGCCCGGGTTGAGGAAGCGCTCGAAGAGCAGGTCGTACTTGAGCGGGTCGATGTCGGTGATGCCCAGCGAGTAGGCCACGATGCTGCCCGCCGCAGAGCCGCGCCCCGGCCCCACCGCTATGCCCGAGTCTTTGGCGAACTTGACGAAGTCCCAGACGATCAGAAAGTAGGCGCTGAAACCCATGTCGCGGATGGTGTCGAGCTCGAAGGCGAGGCGCTCGGGCACCTCGGCGCGGGGCTCGGCGCCGTAGCGGCGCCTGATGCCCTCGGTGCAGAGGTCGCGCAGGTACTCGTCTTCGCTGCGCTCGTCGGGCACCGGGTAGCGCGGCAGCAGGGTGCGCCCGAACTCGAGCTCGACGTTGCAGCGCTCGGCGATCTCGAGGGTGGTGTCGCAGGCCTCGGGGTAGTCGGCGAACAGCGTGCGCATCTCGTCGGCATCTTTGAGATAGAACTCCTCGGTGCTCATGCGCGGCGCGGCCTTGGGCTCGTCTAACTGGCACTGCGTCTGGATGCAGACCAGGGCGTCCTGGGCGCGGGCGTCTTCGTGGCGCAGGTAGTGCACGTCGTTGGTGGCCACCGTCTTTAAGCCGGCCTGGCGGGCCAGCAGGGCGAGCTTCGAGACGAGCTCGCGCTGCTCGGCGATGCCCTCGTCTTGCAGTTCGACGTAGACGTTGTCGCGGCCGAAGAGACCGATCAGGCGTTCGAGCTCGGCCAGCGCCGCGGCGTCGTTGCCCTCGCGCAGCATGATCGAGGCGCGCCCGCTCATGCAGCCGGTCAGGCAGATCAGGCCCTCGTTGTAGCGCTCGAGCAGCTCCCAGTCGGCGCGCGGCTTGTAGTAGTAGCCCTCGAGGTAGGCGGCGGTACCGATCTTGATGAGGTTGGCGTAGCCCTGGTTGGTGCGCGCCAGCATGGTGAGGTGGGAGTAGCGCTCTTTGGCCGAAGCGCGGCCGTGGCGGTCGGAGACCACGTAGAGCTCGAGGCCGAGGATGGGCTTGACGCCCGCCTCTTTGGCGGCGCGGTAGAACTGCACCGCGCCCGACAGCGACCCGTGGTCGGTAAGCGCTACCGCGGGCATGCCGAGCTCCTTCACCCGTTCGACGAGCGGCCGCAGGCGGCAGGCGCCATCGAGGAGCGAGTACTCGCTGTGAACGTGGAGGTGGACGAATCCTGAATCCATCTGGGACGTTGATTCTACCCGCCGGTGACGGCGTGGGTCTATGGCGGATCGGGTGCCGGATCTCGTCGGAGCATCAGGCTTGGTGGTGGTGGCCATCATCACCGTGTCCGCGCTGCTGTTCTCGCCGCATACCCAACCGCGTCGCGCACTTGCGGAAGCGGCCACCGCTCGACCCTCCGGTCCGGCAAGGGTCACGTTATGCGCACCGACAGACCGGGAACGAGGAGGTTGTCACTTGACAACCGCCCCTCTCGTGCCGATACTGACCCGCGAGAGGAGCGAATGACGCGAAGGCGGCACCCCAGTGGCCCCATCGAAGAGGCGCTCAGGTACGCGGAGGAGCACGGCTGGCTCGTGGAGCCCGGCAGACCGCGAGCTCATGCTGGGGCAAGATGTTCTGCCCGCACAACGACCCGGACTGCCGCTGTGGAGAATTCTGCATCACGTCCATTTGGGGCACGCCGAGGAATCCCGAGAATCACGCCCGACAGATCAGGCGAGTCGTCGACGGCTGCAGTGCGAGAGCAGCTTCTGATGACAAGGAGTAGGCCGTGAAGGAGTTCGAGTTCACCCTCAAGTTCGCGCTCAACCCAGAGAGTGTCGACGTCGACGACTCGCTCGAGCTGCTCGCCGCTTGCGGCTGCGACGATGCGATCGCCGGCGTCGGTCAAAAGGGGCGATTTGCCGTCAGCTTCCTGCGCGAGGCCGACTCGGCCGAAGAGGCTGTCCTGAGCGGCATCACCGATGTCCGTTGCGCGCTCCCCGACGCCGAGCTCATCGAGGCTTCTCCCGATTTCGTGGGCCTGACCGACGTCGCGGACCTGCTGAGTGTGTCCCGGCAAAACGTGCGCAAGCTGATCTTTGGCCGAGACGCCCCGGCCCCGAAGCCGATCCACGAAGGCAGGCCCACGATCTGGCATCTGGCGAAGGTGCTGCACTGGCTTCGGCTCGAGAAGGACTACACCATCGACGACGAGCTGCTAGCGCTGGCCGAGACGAACATGCAGGTGAACCTCGTCGTCACGCAGAGGGACGCCGACGCGGCGTGCCAGCGGGAGATACTCGCGCGCCTCGCGTAGCCGAGGCAGGCCGCACAATGGCTCGAGCGACCCGCGAGCTCAGGCTGGGGCGACCACCGGGTTCGACAGCCTGCCCACGCCCTCGACTGCGACGGTCACGACCTGGCCGGCGCGGAGCGGCCCGACGCCGGGCGGCGTACCGGTAAGGATGATGTCGCCGGGCTCGAGCGTCATGATCGCCGAGACGAAGACGAGCAGGTCGAGCGCCGAGACGATCATGTCGCCCACCCTCCCCTGCTGCACCACCACGCCGTCGAGCGCCGCCGTGACGGCGGCGCCGGGCGGCGGCGCGTCGCGCACCACCCAGGGACCCAGGGGGCAGAAGGTGTCGAAGCTCTTGCCGCGCGTCCACTGGCCGTCGACCTTCTGCAGGTCGCGCGCCGTGACGTCGTTGGCGCAGGTGTAGCCGGCCACAAAGGAGGCGGCGTCGGCCGGGCCTGCGGCCCGGCAGCGCCGCCCCACCACCAGCGCAAGCTCGGCCTCGTAGTCGACCTGGGCTGAGGCCGCCGGCAGCTCGATGGCGTCGTGCGGGCCCACGAGCGCGCTCGGCGGCTTGAGAAAGAGGATGGGCTCGGCGTGGGTCGCCATGGCGAGCTCGGCGGCGTGGGCGCGGTAGTTGAGCCCGACGGCCACGATCTTCGTGGGCAGCACCGGCGCCAGGACCTGGGCCTCGGCAGCCGCGGCGCGGCCGACCTCGCGGGCGCTCGGGCTCGTAGGCGGGCCGGTCGAGCAGGCGCAGCGTGTCGCCGTCGAGCAGGCAGAAGCGCGGCGCTCCGTCGACCAGCGCGCGGCCGGACGGCAGCCGTTCGTGCGGCGGCGGCGCTCACGCCTCGTCGGCCGCCGGCGCGGCGCTCGCGGTATGGCCCGCCGGTTTGCCGCCCGCAGCCGTGGCGTCGGGCTCGTCGCCCGGCGCATCTGCGCCGGCCGCCGCCGGCGCGCCGCCGCGCAGCATGCCGTACTCGATGGCGTCGACCAGCGCCTGCCAGCTCGCCTCGATGATGTTCTCGGAGACGCCGATGGCGCCCCAGGTGCCGCGCGCCGTCGCTGGCGTCGAGCAGGACGCGCGTGACCGCGCCGGTGCCCTTGTTCTCGTCGAGAATGCGGACCTTGTAGTTCACCAGGTCGATGTCGCCGAGGTGCGGGTACTTGCGCACGATCGCCTGGCGCAGCGCCGTGTCCAAGGCGTTCACCGGGCCGTTGCCCTCGCCGGTGGCGATGATGCGCTCGCCGCCCACGTGCACCTTGACCGTGGCCTCGGTGACGACGCGGCCGTCCTCGCGCTTTTCGACGATCACGCGAAAGCTCTCGAGGCGAAAGAGCGGCTGACGGCCCTCGAGCTGGTCGTGCAGGAAGAGGTCGAACGAGGCGTCGGCGGCCTCGTAGTGAAAGCCCTCGTGCTCCTTTTGCTTGAGGCGCCGCAGAATGCGCCCCACGCGCTCGTCGTCGCCGTCGAGCTCGTAAGCCGAGCTCGTGCGCCTTGCGCAGCACGGCGCCCTTGCCCGAGAGCTCCGAGATGAGCACGCGCTGCTCGTTGCCGACCAGCGCCGGGTCGATGTGCTCGAAGGTCTCGGGCGCGGCCTCGACCGCGGCCACGTGCAGCCCGCCCTTGTGGGTGAAGGCGCTGCGCCCCACGTAGGGCTGGTGGGCCCAGGGCGTGACGTTGACGACCTCGGCCACGAAGTGGGCCGTCTCGGCGAGGAGCTCGAGCTGCTCGTCGGTCACCACCGGCAGGCCCATCTTGAGCTTGAGCGCGGGGATGATCGAGGTGAGGTTGGCGTTGCCGCAGCGCTCGCCGTAGCCGTTCACGGTGCCCTGCACCTGCACGGCGCCGGCGCTCACCGCGACGAGCGAGTTGGCCACGGCGCAGTCGGCGTCGTTGTGGCAGTGCACGCCGAGCGGCACGCCCACGTCGGCCGCGACCTCGGCGACGACGCGCCCCGATGGTGGGCGGCAGCGTGGCGCCGTTGGTGTCGCACAGGCAGAGCAGCTCGGCGCCCGAGCTCGCGCGCCGCGCGCAGCGTCTGCAGGGCGTAGTGCGGGGTCGTCGGCCCAGGCGTCGAAGAAGTGCTCGGCGTCGTAGAGCACGCGCTTGCCCTGGGCCACGAGAAAGGCGACCGAGTCGGCGATCATGCGCAGGTTCTCGTCGGGGCTCACGTGCAGCACGGCGCGCAGGTGCAGTCCCCAGGTCTTGCCCACGATGGTGACCACCGGCGTGGAGGCGTCGGCCAGCACGCGCAGGCTGGGGTCGGCGGCGGCGGCCACGCCCTTGCGGCGCGTCATGCCGAAGGCGGCGAGCACCGCGTGGCGCAGCGTCTCGCGCTCCATGCGGGCGAAGAAGGCCGTCTCTTTGGGGTTGGAGGCCGGGAACCCGCCCTCGATGAAGTGCACGCCGAGCTCGTCGAGCTTGAGCGCTATGCGCACCTTTTCGTCGACCGAGACCGACAGCCCCTCCTGCTGCATGCCGTCGCGCAGGGTGGTGTCGTAGATCGTGACGCCGGCGGCGGTCATGGCGCGGGTCCCTTTCGATCGTCGTGGCCACCGCACAGCGCGGCGGGTGGTTGCGGGCCGGGGCGAGGCGACGGTCGGTGCGGGCCGGGGCGCGAAGCCCCGGCCCGGCCCGGCGTCAGACCGTGACGGCCTCGTCGACGTACTCGAGGTAGTCGCCGAACTCGGTGCTGCTTGCCCGAGGTGATCTCGTGGAAGATGCGCTGCATCTCGCGGGTGATGCGGGCCGGGCTCGCCGATCGGGTGGTCGTCGAGCTCGCGGATGGGCACGATCTCGGCGGCGGTGCCGGTGAAGAAGGCCTCGTCGGCGACGACCATGTCGGAGCGCGTGAAGTCGTGCTCTATCGACCAGGTAGCCGAGCGAGGCGCGATGGCTATGACGGTGTCGCGCGTGATGCCTTCGAGCAGCCCGCTGGAGACCGGCGGCGTGAAGATGCGATCGTTGCGCACCATGAAGATGTTCTCGCCGGTGCCCTGGGTGACGAAGCCGGCGTTGTTCAGCATGATGGCCTCTTCGTAGCCGGCCTTGACGACCTCGATCTTGGCGAGCTGGCTGTTCAGGTACTGGCCGCAGCTCTTGGCCGCCGGGGTCATGGCGTTGCTGTCGAGGCTCTTGATCGACGAGACCTTCACGCGCACGCCGTGCTTGATGCCCTCGTCGCCCAGGTAGCTGCCCCAGGCCCACGCGGCGATCGAGCAGTCGATCGTGGCGTCGAGCGGGAACAGGCCCATCTCGCCGTAGCCGCGGTAGACGATCGGCCTGATGTAGCAGTGCTCGAGGCCGTTGGCGTGGATGAGCTCCTTGGTCGCCTGGGCGAGCGCCTCGTCGGTGTAGGGCACGTCCATGTAGTAGAGCTTGGCGGAGCGCCGCAGGCGCGCGAGGTGGGCGGTCAGGCGAAAGACGGCCGGGCCGCGGTCGGTCTTGTAGGCGCGGATGCCCTCGAAGACCCCGGAGCCGTAGTGCAAGCCGTGGGTGAGCACGTGCACCTGGGCGTTCTGCCAGTCCACGAGCTCGCCGTTCATCCAGATCTTGTCGACTTCGGGGATGGGCATGCGATCCTCCTCTAGAGCGCCGCGATCACGCGGTCGGTCATTTCGTCGGTGGTCAGCACGTGCTCGCCGGCGGCGGCGATGTCGGCGGTACGGGCGCCGCCCGCGAGGGCGGCCTCGACGGCCGCCTCGATGGCGCGCGCCGCGGTCGGTCTGGTCAAGGCTCAGCGTCGAGCATCATGGCCGTTGAGAGAATGGTAGCGCACGGGTTCACCACTCCGCGACCGGCGATGTCGGGCGCCGAGCCGTGGATGGGTTCGTAGAGCGACACGCCCTCGGCCCCCACGCTGGCGCTGGGCAGCATGCCGATGCTGCCGGTGAGCATGGCGGCCTCGTCGGAGAGGATGTCGCCGAACAGGTTCTCGGTGGCGATCACGTCGAACTGGCGGGGCTCGCGGATGAGCTGCATGGCGCAGTTGTCGACCAGCATGTGGCGCAGCTCGACGCCGGGCCAGTCGGCGGCGGCGCGCTGCGCCGCCGCGCGCCACAGCCGCGAGCTCTCGAGCACGTTGGCCTTGTCGACGGAGTGCAGCAGGCCGCGGCGCTTGGCGGCCAGGCCGCAGGCGTAGTCGAGCAGCCGGTCGCACTCGGCCGCGGTGTAGAGCATGGTGTCGTAGGCGGTGTCGCCCACGCGCTCGCTCTTGCCGAAGTAGACGCCGCCGGTGAGCTCGCGCACCACGACGATGTCGACCCCGGCGATGACCTCGGGGCGGATCGTGCTGTTGCCGGCCAGGGCGGCGAAGCTCTTGACCGGGCGCAGGTTGGCGAACAGCTCGAGCTCTTTGCGCATGCCGAGCAGGCCCTGCTCGGGGCGCGGCTTGGCGGGGTCGGTGGTGTCCCACTTGGGACCGCCGACGGCGCCCAGCAGCACGGCGTCGCAGCCGCGGCAGCGGTCGGCCAGGCCGGCCTCCATGGGCAGGCCGCGTCTCGTCGATGGCGATGCCGCCGATCAGCCCCTGCTCGTAGCTCAGGCTGAAGTCGAAGCGCTCGCCGGCGGCCGCCAGCACGCGCTGCGCGGCGGCCACGATCTCGGGGCCCACGCCGTCGCCGGCCAGGACCATGACGCGGTAAGCGGCGCTCACGCCGTGCCCTCGGCGGCCAGGCGCGCCTTGACGTAAGGCAGCAGGCCGCCCTGGGCGATCAGCTCCTGCATGAACTCGGGGAAGGCGTCGGCCTGGTGGCTCGTGCCCTGCGTGAGGTTGGCGACCACACCGGCGACGACGTCGACGCGCAGCTTGTCGCCGGTGCGCGCCTCGGCCGCGGCGGCCGGGCAGATCGACGATGGGCAGGCCGGTGTTGATGGCGTTGCGGTAGAAGATGCGGGCAAACGAGGCCGCCACGACGCACGACACGCCGGCCGCGCTGGATGGCGACGGGGGCGTGCTCGCGCGAGCTGCCGCAGCCGAAGTTCTCGCCGGCGACGATGATGTCGCCGGGCCGCACCCGGGCCACGAAGTCGCGGTCGATGTCTTCCATGCAGTGCGCGCCCAGCTCGGCCGGGTCGCTCGAGTTCAGGTAGCGCGCCGGGATGATGACGTCGGTGTCGACGTCGCGTCCGTAGGCGTGCACGGTGCCCTCGAAGATCATGACCTGCCTCCCGCGTCGGAGCCGCTTCGGGCGCCGCTCGCGCCGATCATGTCGGGCGTGGCGATGTGGCCGGCGATCGCCGAGGCGGCGGCCACGTAGGGGCTCGCCAGGTAGACCTCGCTGCCGGGGTGGCCCATGCGCCCCACGAAGTTGCGGTTGGTGGTCGACACGCTGCGCTCGCCTTCGGCGAGGACGCCCATGTGGCCGCCCAGGCAGGGGCCGCAGGTCGGCGTGCTGAAGGCGCCGCCGGCCTCGATCAGGGCCTGCATGGTGCCGTCGGCGGCTGCGTCCAGGCAGACCTGCTGGGTGCCCGGCAGGATGATGAGGCGCACGTCGGGGTGCACGGTGCGGCCGCGCAGCAGCTCGGCCGCCTGCCGCAAGTCTTCGAGGCGGCCGTTGGTGCACGAACCGATCACGACCTGGTCGATGCGCACGTCGGCCAGGCTGGCCGCCGGTGCGGTGTTGGAGGGCAGGTGCGGCATGGCGACGGTGGGCTCTATGGCCGACGCGTCGATGTCGATCTCGCGCGCATAGGCGGCGTCGGGGTCGCTGTTCAGTTCGACGCCGCCGTCGCGCCCGCGGCTGCCGGCGGGGCGGCCGTGCAGGTAGGCGGCCGTGGTCTCGTCGTAGCCCACGAGGCCGCACTTGGCGCCGGCCTCGATGGCCATGTTGCACATGGTGAAGCGCCCGTCGACGCTCATGCGCTTGATCGCCGGGCCGGTGAACTCCATCGCCTGGTACAGGGCGCCGTCGACGCCGATCAGGCCGATCGTGTGCAGCATGAGGTCTTTGCCGCCCACGTAGCGCGAGGGGCGGCCGTGGTAGACGAAGCGGATGGTGTCGGGCACGCGCAGCCAGACGCGCCCCCAGGCCATGGCCGCCGCGAAGTCGGTCGAGCCCACGCCCGTCGAGAAGGCGGCGAGGGCGCCGTAGGTGCAGGTGTGGGAGTCGGCGCCGATGATGACGTCGCCGGGCGCCACGAGGCCCTGCTCGGGCAGCAGCACGTGCTCGATGCCGACGCGCCCGACCTCCCAGAAGTTCTTGATGCCCTGGCGCCTGGCGAACTCGCGGATGAGCTTGGCCTGGGCGGCCGCCTTGATGTCTTTGTTGGGCGTGAAGTGGTCGGGCACGAGGGCGATCTTCGACGGGTCGAAGACCTTGGTGAAGCCCGCCTTCTCGAACTCGGCGATGCCGATCGGCGCGGTGACGTCGTTGGCCAGGGCCAGGTCGACCCGCGCTTCGACGATGTCTCCCGGACTCACGGCGTCGCGCCCCGCGGCGCGCGCCAGTATCTTCTCTACGATCGTGTGTCCCATTTACGTAGTTCCCTTCGCCGCGGCGGCATTGTTCATGGCCCGCACGTAGGCCTTTGCCGAAGATTCCATGACATCGAAGCTGACCGCCTGCCCGCGGTATGAGACGCCGTCGACTTCGACGGCGAGCTTGACCTCGGCCAGCGAGTCGCGGCCGGCGGTGACGGCCCGTACCTGGTAGTCGGCCAGGCTGCCCTTCATGCCCACCGCGTTGTCGATGGCCTTGAAGACCGACTCGACCGTACCGTTGCTGAAGCTCTTGCCGTGACGCTTGCGGCCGCGCACCTCGACCTCGACCTGCGTGGTCGGCGTGATCGACGAGCCCGCCTGGGTGACGTAGGAGACCAGCGTGAAGGTGTCCTGGCGCTCGCGGATCTCTTCGCCGACCAGGGCCTCGAGGTCGAGCGCCGTCACGTCTTTCTTCTTGTCGGCCAGGTCTTTGAAGCGGCGGAAGGCTTCGTCTAACTCGGCGTCGGTCAGCACGTAGCCGAACTCCTCGAGGCGCACGCGCAGGGCGTGACGCCCCGAGTGCTTGCCCAGCACGAGGTCGCTGTCGGTGACGCCCACGTCGGCCGGCTTCATGATCTCGAAGGTCGACGAGGCGGCCAGCAGGCCGGCCTGGTGGATGCCCGACTCGTGGGCGAAGGCGTTGCGCCCCACGATCGCCTTGTTGGGCTGCACGACGTAGCCCGTCAGGTTGCTCACCATGCGGCTGCTGCGCGCGATCTCTTCGGTGACGATGCCGGTGGTCGCGCCAAAGTAGGCGCCTCGCGTGACGAGCGCCATGACGACCTCTTCGAGCGAGGCGTTGCCGGCGCGCTCGCCGATGCCGTTGACCGCGCACTCGACCTGCGTGGCGCCGGCGCGCACGGCGGCCAGCGAGTTGGCCGTCGCCAGGCCGAGGTCGTTGTGGCAGTGCACGCTGAGCGTGACGTCGGCCAGGGCGGGACACAGGCGATAGAGCTCGGCGATGAACTCGCCCCACTCGAGGGGCAGCGCGTAGCCCACCGTGTCGGGCACGTTGATCGTGGTCGCCCCGCAGTCGATGGCGATGCCCAGGATCTCGGCCAGGTAGTCGGGCTCGGAGCGGCTGGCGTCCATGGCGCTGAACTCGACGTCGCCCTCGGGGTGCTGCGCCGCCAGCCGCGCGGCCAGGCTCACCGCCTCGCGGGTGATGACGCGCACTTCGTCGGCCGTCTTTTTGATCTGGTACTTGAGGTGGATCGGGCTCGTCGAGACGAAGGTGTGGATGCGCGGCGCGTCGGCCTGGCGGACGGCGTCCCAGCAGACGCGCACGTCGTTGTCGATGGCGCGCGCCAGGCCCGCGATGCGCGAGCCGCGCACCTCGCGGGCGATGAGCGCCACCGAGTCGAAGTCGCCCTTGGAGACGATCGGAAAGCCGGCCTCGATGACGTCGACGCCCATGCGCGCCAGCTGCTTGGCGATCTCGAGCTTCTCGGTCTCGTTCATGGACGCGCCGGGCGCCTGTTCGCCGTCGCGCAGCGTGGTGTCGAAGATCTTCACGTAGCGCGCACCGGCGGCGGCGCCTGAGGGCGTCGGAGCCACGGCGGGCTCGCCGGTGATGGTGGGGTCAGTCACGTCGCTCACTCCTCCACGGATCCAGGGGCGCGAGGGCGCCACAAGACCCGGATGTCTGCTCTGCATGAGAGAGAAAAAAGGTGGCCGGGCGGCCGCAGGTGTTACGCATCCCCCCGCGGGGGGAGGAGGAGCAGGCCGAGAGCGTAGCAGCGGGGCCGCACATGAATGGGGCCCTCCTGAGGTCGTTCGCTTGTCGCCCTGCGACGCATAGTTCTTGAGATTCTATGCCGAGAGCCGCGGGGGGCGCAACAAACGAGCGTGACGGCGGGCGCCGGCGCGGCGCTGGACGAGGCGCCGTCGGTAGCGCCGCCGCCTGGCAAAGCGAAAGGCGGCGGCGCGGCGAGGCGTGAGCCTCGCCGCGCCGCCGCCCGCGCGTGTGTGCTAGAGCTCGACGCGCTTGCCGCCGTGCAGGCCGGCGTCGGCGATCAGGCTCTTGAGGTCTTCTTCGGAGATCGGCGAGTCGAGGGTGAGGCCCATGACGGCCTTGCGCTCGACGACCGTGCGCCCCACCGACATCTGGGCGATATTGATGCCGAGCAGGCCCATCTTGGTGCCGATCTTGCCGATCATGCCGGGCACGTCTTCGTAGCGCAGGAAGGCCATGTGCTCGGCCGGCTCGATGTCGACGTCCTGCCGGTAGACCTGGACGAGGCGCGGCTTGTGCTTGGGCCCGAGCGTGGTGCCCGACACGGAGAGCTCGCCCTGGCGGTCGCGCGTGGTCACGGTGATCAGGTTGAGAAAGTCGATCACCGCCGGCTGGTGGTTCTCTTTGACGACGATGCCGCGCTCTTCGGCGATCGAGGTGACGTTGACGAAGTTGACCTCGCCCTCGACCACGTTGGCCAGCAGGCCCGAGAGCACGCTGAGCGTGAGGATGCGCGTGTCGTAGCGGCTGATGACGCCCTTCGTAGGTGATCTCGAAGGCGTCGACCGGGCCGTCGGCGATCTGCACGATGAGCTTGCCCAGCAGCTCGCAGACGTGGAGGTAGGGCATGAGCTCATCGGCCTCTTCGCCGAGCACGAGCGGCACGTTGACGGCGTTGGGGGCGAACTGGCCCTTGAGCGCCAGGGCGACCTGCTCGGCCACCTGGGTGCCGGCCCGCAGCTGGGCCTCTTTAGTGGAAGCGCCGAGGTGCGGCGTGGTGACGACCTGGTCGTACTTGATGAGGAGGTCGTCGGTGGTCGGCTCGACCGGCCACACGTCGATCGCCGCCGCGGCCACCTTGCCGGAGTCGAGCGCGCGGGCGAGCGCCTCTTCGTCGATGATGCCGCCGCGGGCCACGTTGATCACGCGCACGCCGTCTTTCATGGCGGCGAAGGCGTCGTCGGAGATGAAGCCCAGCGTCTGGGCGTTCTTGGGCAGGTGGACCGTGATGAAGTCGGCCTCGGCGTAGATCGTCTCGACCGCCTCGGCGCGCTCGAGCGCCAGTTCGTGAAAGCGCTCGGCCGGCACGAACGGGTCGTAGGCGACGACCCGCATCTTCAGGCCGCGCGCCCGCTCGGCCACGAGAAAGCCGATGCGGCCGAGGCCGACGATGCCGAGCGTCTTGCCGGCGAGCTCGACGCCGCCGTACTTGGAGCGGTCCCAGCGACCCTCTTTGAGGGCGCCGTGGGCCTGCGGGATGTTGCGCGCGCAGGCCATGATCATGGCGATCGTGTGCTCGGCGGCCGACAGCACGTTGCTGGCCGGCGCGTTGACCACGATGATGCCGCGCTTGGTGGCGGCGGCGACGTCGACGTTGTCGACGCCCACCCCGGCGCGACCCACGACCTTCAGGTTGGTGGCCGCGTCGATGACCTCGGCGGTGACCTTGGTGGCCGAGCGGATGAGCAGCGCGTCGTAGTCGCCGACCCTGGCCAGGAACTCCTCGGGCGTCCAGTCGAGGCCGGTGTCGACCTCGAAGCCCTGGTCCTTCAGGTACGAGAGGCCCTCGGGGGCGAGCTTCTCTTTGACGAGCACCCTCTTTTTGGCAGAGTCGTTCACAGCGCCACCTTGCTGTCGAGGAAGACCTGTTCGGCGGCGCCCACAGAGGCGCCCCACTTGACGTCGTAGCCGAGCTCGGCGAGCACCATCTCGACGACCGAGAGGCCGACGACGATGTCGGAGGCGCCGAAGTAGCCGCAGTGGCCGAAGCGGAAGATCTGGCCCTTGAGGCGGCCCTGGCCGCCGGCCAGCCACACGCCGTAGCGGTCGCGCGCCAGCTTGCCGATCTTGCCGCCGTCGACGCCGGCCGGCACCTTGACGGCGGTCACCGAGTTGGCCTGCGGGTCGTCGGGGCCGAAGAGCTCGAGGCCGAGCGCCTTGACGCCCTCTTTGCAGCCGCGGCTGAGCACGGCGTGGCGCTCGAAGACGTTGGCGAGGCCCTCGTCGCGGATCATCTCGATGGCCTTGTTCAGCATGACGAACAGCGAGACCGCCGGAGTGAACGCCGTCTGGCCTTCTTTGGCCTTGGCGCGGGCGGAGACCCAGTCGAAGTAGAAGCGCGGCGTCGTGCAGGCCTCGACCACCTTCCAGGCCTTCTCGCTCACGGCCACCATGGCCAGGCCGGGCGGGATCATGAGGGCCTTCTGCGAACCGGCGACGCAGACGTCGACCTGCCACGCGTCGGTGGGCAGGTCGGTCGCGCCGAGGCCCGAGATGGCGTCGACCACGAGGATGGCGGGGGTCTTGGCGACGATCTCGCCGATCGCCTTGATGTCGTTGACGACGCCCGTGGAGGTCTCGGAGAACTGCACGTAGACGGCCTTGGCCTCGGGGTGGTCGGCGAGCGCCTTGGCGATCGCCGCCGGGTCGGCCCTGGTGCCCCACTCGAAGTCGAGCGCCACGACCTCGGCGCCCCACTTGCCGGCGAGCTTCACCCAGCGCTCGCCGAAGTTACCGACCGAGGCGACGATGACGGTGTCGCCGGGGTTCACGACGTTGACGACGGCGGCCTCCATGGCGCCCGTGCCGGAGGCGGCGAACACGATGATATCGTTGCTCGTCTGATAGACGTACTTGAGGCCCTCGATCGTCTCGTTGAAGATCTCGACAAAACGCGGGGCGCGATGGTGGACGATGGGCTCGGCGCCGGCCAGCAGTACCTCGGGGGGCACCGGCGTGGGTCCGGGGGTGATGAGAAAGCGCTTCAGCATCTCGTTAGGTCCTTTCGTGGTCTCGGGCGCCCTCGCTCACGGGCGGGCGCGAAGGGGGGCGGGAACGGGTCGACGGACACGATCGGGCGATCGTGACGCGGGGCAGCAAGCGGGCGCGCCGCAGCGCAAGGTGTGCGCGAGTGCGGCAAGCGAAGTCGGCTGAGGCGGGCGGGTGTGGCGCTACCCGCCCGCCCCAGCCGTTACGACGGGCGATGAATCGGCAAGTCCATGTCGGTCAGTCTATGCGACGTTGAAGTCGAGTGTCGAGCGGCGCCGTTGGCGCGCCTCAGACCTCGATGTCGAGGCCGCCCTCGCTGATCCAGCTCATCATGCCGCGCAGCTTCTTGCCGACGACCTCGATCTGATGCTCCTTGCCCTGCCGCTGCAGCGCGTTGAACACGGGGCGGCCGGCCTGGTTTTCGAGGATCCACTCGCGGGCGAAGGCGCCGCTGCGGATATCGGCGAGCATGCGGCGCAGGCGATCGCGCGTGGCTTCGTCGATCACCACGGGACCACGGGTGAGGTCGCCGTACTCGGCGGTGTCGCTGATCGAGTAGCGCATGCCGCTGATGCCCTTCTCCCAGATCAGGTCGACGATGAGCTTGAGCTCGTGGAGGCACTCGAAGTAGGCGACCTCGGGCTGGTAGCCGGCCTCGGTGAGCGTGTCGAAGCCCGCCATGATGAGCTCGGTGACGCCGCCGCACAGCACGGCCTGCTCGCCGAACAGGTCGGTCTCGGTCTCTTCGGAGAAGGTGGTCTCGATCACGCCGGCGCGCGTGGCGCCGATGCCCTTGGCGTAGGCGAGGGCGAGCTCTTTGGCGTGGCCGCTGGCGTCCTGGTAGACGGCGATCAGCGCGGGCACGCCTTTGCCCTCTTCGTACTGACGGCGCACGAGGTGGCCGGGGCCCTTGGGGGCCGCCATGATCACGTCGACGTCTTTGGGCGGCACGATCTGGCTGAAGTGGATGTTGAAGCCGTGGGCGAACATGAGGACCTTGCCGGCGGTGAGCTGGGCGGCCACGTCGCTCTTGTAGAGGCGCGCCTGCGTCTCGTCGGGCACCAGCATGATGATCATGTCGCCGCGCTTGGCCGCCTCGGCGGCGGTGAGGACCTCGAAGCCCGCCTTGGCGGCGCGCTCGCCGTTGGGCGTGCCGGGCAGATCGGAGACGACCACGTCGATGCCGGAGTCGCGCAGGTTCTGGGCGTGGGCGTGTCCCTGGCTGCCGAAGCCGATCACGGCGACGGTCTTGCCTTTGATCAGGCTGAGGTCGGCGTCTGAGTCGTAGTACATGCGGTGTCTCCTTCTTGTGACGCCCGGCGATGGCGCGCGGGCGACTGCACTCGGAACGTTGAACTTTACTGTGTTGCGCCGCCGGCGGCAACGCGGGAGGGCCACCGGGGGCGCGCGACGGCGCTACGCTTCCGGGCGGCGGCCCGCCGGCGCGCCGCCGCCCGTGCCCTCAGTCGCGCTGCGAGAAGGCGCGCTCGATGCGCCGGTCGGGGATCAGCCAGATCAAGGCGACCAGCACGTAGAGCGCGCCGGCCAGCCACGGCGCCACGAAGGCCAGGGGGATGGCGACCGCGTAGAGCATCGGCGACGACTTGCCCTTGAGGTCGCGACCGATGGCGTGCGCCAGCAGCGATTCCTCGCCCTGGCTGGCGATGATCAGGCGCTGCAGGATGAAGTAGGCGACCCCCGAGGCCAGCAGCACGCAGCCGTAGACCGCCGTCGGGGCGGCGGCGAAGCTGCTGCGGCCCATCCAGGCGGTCGTGAACGGCACGAGCGAGAGCCAGAACAGCAGGTGCAGGTTGGCCCACAGCATGCCGCCGGTGACGCGCTCCACGGTGGCCAGCATGTGGTGGTGGTTGTTCCAGTAGATGCCGAGGTTGGCGAAGCTCAGGATGTAGCTCAGAAAGAGCGGCAGCTGCGGCCGCAGGGCCGAGAGGCTCGCGCCGGCCGGGGGCCGCAGCCCCAGCACCGCGATGGTGATGATGATGGCGAGCACGCCGTCGCTGAAGGCCTCGAGGCGGTTCTTGCTCATGCCGCCCCGTCCCTCACGACCCGCGCCTGGTCGTCGGTCATGCAGGCATGGTACCCACGGCGGCCGGGCGGCCCGGGCGCGGGCGTTGGCGGGCTACTCGCCTCACCGCGCGCTAGGTGGGGCCGCGACGCTCGGACTACGGGCGCTCGCTCGTCGCCAGCGCCTCGAGCTTGACCATGGTCGTCCAGTTGCGGCTGGTCACCGCGTCGCCCAGCAGGCGCCCGACGGCGGCCGCCAGAGTGCTCGCGATGACGCCGTCGGGACACCACAGGTAGGCGACGCGCGCGCCCAGAGCGAACGCCTCGGGCGCCCAGTCCTGCGCGGCGAGCGGCTCGAGCGCCGTGCGCGCCTGCCGGTCGGCGGGCACCGCGACCAGCAGGCGCGAAGGGTTGCCGGCGACCGCCGCCAGGGGGTTCGCCGCGACCGCGGCGCCGAGCTCGGCGGCCGTGAGCGCCACGACCCGGGCGCGCACGCCCAGGTCGGCGGCCAGCGCCCGCTCGATGCGGGCGGCGGCGGCGGCCGGCGCGACGCCGGGTGCGTCGTAGACCACGTTGCCGCTGTTCAGCAGGGTGCGCACGCCGCCGTAGCCGAGGCCCTCGACGAGCGCCCGCAGGTCGGCCATCGCCACGCGCTTGGCGGCGCCCACATTGACGCCGCGCAGCAGCGCCACCTGGGTGACGCCGCCGCGGCTCACGTCTGCCTAGCCCCGCCCGCGCCCTATCGCCACGATGCCGGTGCGCGTGACTTCGAGCACGCCGATCGGCTGCAGCATCTCGAGCAGGGCTTCGAGCTTGTCGGTGGCGCCGACCGCGCGCAGCACCAGGCTGCGGCGCTCGACGTCGACGATCTTGGCCTTGAAGATCTCGGCGATCTGCAGCACGTCGGTGCGCTTCTCGCCCTCGGCCGCGACCTTGACGAGCATGAGCTCGGAGGCGACCAGGCTGTGCGGGTCGAGGTCGCGGATCTTGACCACGTTGATGAGCTTGTGGAGCTGCTTGGTCACCTGGTCGATGGGGTGCTCGGCCCCGTCGATGGTGATCGTCATGCGCGAGAGGTTGGGGTCTTCGCTGGCGCCGACGGCGAGGCTCTGGATATTGAAGCCGCGCCGCGCGAACAGCCCGGCCACGCGGGTGAGCACGCCGGGCTTGTTCTCGACGAGCACCGACAGCGTGTGCTTCATGACTTGACCCCCCTGGCCTTGCGCGGCGCCTTGCCGCCGATCAGCTCGGTGATCGACTGGCCGGCGGGCACCATCGGGAACACGTTCTCTTCGGGCGAGGTCTTGAAGTCGATCACCGTGGGGCGACCGCTGTCGATGGCCTCGCGCAGCGCGGCGCCGACCTGGCCCGGTTCGGTCACGCGCAGCCCCTTGGCGCCGAACGCCTCGGCCAGCATGACGAAGTCGGGCTGCACCGCAATGCAGGTCTGCGAGTAGCGCTTGTTCCAGAAGAGGTCCTGCCACTGGCGCACCATGCCCAGGTAGCCGTTGTTCAGGATGCAGACCACCACGGGGATGTCGTAGTTCACCGCCGTGGCGAGCTCTTGCATGGTCATCTGAAAACCGCCGTCGCCGCTCACGTCGACGACGGTCTTGTCGGGCCGGCCGAGCTTGGCGCCCAGGGCCGCCGGCAGGCCGAAGCCCATGGTGCCCAGGCCGCCCGAGCTGATCCACTGCCGCGGAAAGCGGTAGTCGAAGTAGAGCGTCGACCACATCTGGTGCTGGCCGACGTCGGTCACGATGACGGCGTCGCCGTCGGTGACGCGCTCGATCTCTTCGATCACGAACTGCGGGGCCACCAGGCCCTCGCCCGCCGGGGGCTCGTAGCGCAGCTTGAACTCGTCGTGCCAGGCGGCGATGCGGGCCAGCCAGGCGGCGGTGCGGCCGGGCGTGACCGGCAGGGCGCGCAGCTCGTCGAGCAGCGCGGCCAGCACGTGGCGGGCGTCGCCCACGATGGGGATGCTCGGCTCGACGTTCTTGCCGATCTCGGCCGGGTCGACGTCGATGTGGATGATCGTCTTGGCCTGCGGCGCGAAGGCCGAGAGCTTGCCGGTCACGCGGTCGTCGAAGCGCACGCCGATGCCGACGAGCACGTCGCATTCGTGCACGGCGTAGTTGGCCGGCACCGTGCCGTGCATGCCGAGCATGCCGAGCGACAGCGGCAGGCGCTCGTCGAAGGCGCCGAGGCCCATGAGCGTGGTGGTGACCGGCGCCTGCACGAGCTCGGCCACGGCGGCGAGCTCGCCGGCGGCGCCGGCGCTGATCACGCCGCCGCCCACGTAGAGCACCGGGCGCTCGGCCTCGAGGATGGCGCGGGCCGCCGCCCTGATCTGCTTGACGTGGCCTTTGACGGTGGGCCGGTAGCCCGCCAGGTCGAGGCTGTCGGGCGCCTTGTAGGTGAGCTCGCCGAGCAGCGCCGTGACCGGCACGTCGATGACCACGGGCCCGGGGCGGCCGGTCGAGGCGATGTGAAAGGCCTCGTGGATGATGCGCGGGATCTCGGCGGCGTTCTGCACCAGGTAGGAGTGCTTGACGATCGGCAGGGTGATGCCGGTGACGTCGGCCTCCTGGAAGGCGTCGGTGCCGATCAGGTCGGCGCGCACCTGGCCGGTGATGGCGACCAGCGGGATGGAGTCGAGATAGGCGTTGGCGATGCCGGTGATCAGGTTGGTGGCGCCGGGACCGCTGGTGGCCAGGCACACGCCGACCTTGCCGGTGGCGCGCGCGTAGCCGTCGGCGGCGTGCACCGCGCCCTGCTCGTGGCGCACCAGGATGTGCCGCAGCTTGACGGCATCGTAGAGCGCGTCGTAGAGCGGTATGACCACGCCGCCCGGGAATCCGAACAGGATGTCGCAGCCTTCGGCCTCGAGTGAGGCGACGATGGCCTGCGCACCCTTCATCTTTGTCTGTGACGTCATCGAAGGACTGCCCCCTTCTCCGCACCGGAGACGAGTTTGACGTAACGGGCGAGCCAGCCCGTGAGCTCGGGGCGCGGCGGCGCGGCGGCCTTGGCGGCGCGGCGCCGCTCGAGTACCGCCACCTCGACGTCCAGGGTGAGCTTGCGGTCGGGGATGTCGACGACGATGGTGTCGCCGTCTTCGATGAGTCCGATGAGGCCGCCGGCCTGCGCCTCGGGGGCGACGTGGCCTATGGCGGCGCCGCGCGTGGCGCCGCTGAAGCGTCCGTCGGTGATCAGCGCCACGTCTTTGTCGCGGCCCTGGCCGGCGAGCATGGAGGTGGCCGAGAGCATCTCGGGCATGCCGGGCGCGCCCTTGGGCCCTTCGTTGCGAATGACGATCACCGAGCCCGACACGATGGCGCCGGCGGCGATGGCCGTGACGGCGTCGGCTTCGGATTCGAAGACCTGGGCGGGGCCGCTGTGGCGCAGCATCTCGTCGGCCACGGCGCCCTCTTTGACCACCGCGCCCGACGGCGCCAGGTTGCCGAACAGCACGGCGAGGCCGCCGGTGGCATGGTAGGGCCGCGACAGCGGGCGGATGACCTCGTCGTCTTGCACCCGCGCGTCGGCCACCGCCTCGGCGACCGTGCCGCCGGCCACGGAGCGCGCCGTGCCGTCCATGAGGCCGGCGTCGATCAGGCGCTTCATGACCGCCTGGATGCCGCCGGCGAAGTAGAGGTCTTCCATGTGGTGCGGGCCGGCCGGGGCCAGCAGGCAGAGGTGCGGCACGCGGGCCGCGACCTCGTTGATGCGTTCCAGCGGAAAGTCGAGGCCGGCCTCGGTGGCGATGGCGGCGAGGTGCAGCACCGTGTTGGTGCTGCAGCCCAGGCTGGCGTCGGCGGCCAGGGCGTTGCTCACCGCGGCGTCGGTCAGGATATCGCGCGGTCGCAGGTCGGCGGCGAGCACGTCCATGACCTTCACGCCGGCCGACTTGGCGTAGCGCAGGCGCTCGCTGTAGGGCGCCGGGATGGTGCCGTTGCCGGGCAGCGCCATGCCCACGACCTCGGCCAGGCAGTTCATGGAGTTGGCCGTGAACATGCCCGAGCACGAGCCGCAGGTGGGACAGGCGCTGCACTCGAGGGCCTTCAGGCCCGCTTCGTCTAAGGCGCCCGCCTGGAACTGCCCGACGCCCTCGAACACGGCGGTCAGGCCGATCGTGCGTCCGTCGAGGCGGCCGGCCAGCATGGGGCCGCCGCTCACCATGATCGAGGGCACGTTCACGCGCATCGCGGCCATGAGCATGCCGGGCACGATCTTGTCGCAGCACGGCACCAGCACCAGGGCGTCGAAGGCGTGCGCCAGGGCCATCGACTCGACGGTGTCGGCGATGAGCTCGCGGCTGGGCAGCGAGTAGTTCATGCCGGCGTGGTTCATGGCGATGCCGTCGCAGATGCCCATGACGCCGAACTCGAAGGGCACGCCGCCGGCGTCGCGCACGCCCGCCTTGACGGCTTCGACCACCTTGTCGAGGTGCATGTGGCCGGGCACGACCTCGCTGAAGGAGTTGGCGATGCCGACGAACGGGCGCTCCATCTCGGCGTCGGTCACGCCCAGCGCCCGCAGAAGCGAGCGGTGCGGGGCGCGTGCGGCACCGAGCTTGATCTCGTCGCTTCTCACGGTCACCATCGCCTTTCTAGAGCACGGAGAGTACGTCGCCGCGTCGTCGCCGGATGGTCCGGGACGGCGACTCGGCGCCGCCGCCGCGCGCGACGGCGGACGGCGAGCCTATTATGATACCTGACGCCGGGTCGTGCCCAGCCGCGCGCCGGTCGGGGCGCGGCCGCTCGCGGGTCCGCGGCCCGGCCGCGCAGGTTCGCGCCGTCCGACCACAGGGTATGAGGTCGTGCGGGCGTCGCGGCGCGACCGACCCCCGGATGCCTCGTGTCCGGGCCGACTTTCTGAGAGCTGCAGTCCAACGATGAGCAAGAGGAGGGCAACGTGGCAGACGTGGTCACTGAACTGACCGACGAGACGTTCCAGCAGACGATCGACGGGGCGACGACACCGGTCATCGTCGACTTCTGGGCGGCCTGGTGCGGCCCGTGCCGCACGGTCGGACCGATCGTCGAAGACCTTGCCAGCACGCACGCCGACAAGGTGACGGTCGGCAAGCTGAACGTCGACGACAACCAGGCGACGGCGGCCAAGTTCGGCATCATGAGCATCCCGACGCTCATCCTCTTCAAGGACGGCAAGCCCGTGAAGAAGATCATCGGCGTGCGCAGCAAGGGCGATCTCGAGCGCGAGTTCGAGCTCGTCTAGCGTCACCACCGTCTGACGCAAGCGTCTCCGGAGCACGGGCGCGGGGCGGGGCCGGCTGCAAGCCGGCCCCGCCCCGCGCCTTTCTTTTGTGCCCCCGCGTCCGTGGCGCCGGCAGAGGCGACGCCGCGTCGCCGCACCGCGGCCGCGCGCAGGCGGCGCCCTCGCCGGAACGCGCGCGACGCCGCCGCGGGGGCGCGGCGGCGTCGCCGGTGGTGTGCTACCTGATGGCGGCCTCGCCGCGCTCGCCGGTGCGCGTGCGCACGGCGTCGTCGACGGCGCTCACGAAGATCTTGCCCTGCCCTATGCGGCCCTTCTCGAGGGCCTTGCGCAGGCTCGCTACGACCTTCTCGACGTCGTCGTCGGAGACCACCATCTCGACCTTCATCTTGGGGTGGAAACGGTACTGGCCCGGAGCGCCGGTCTCGCCGCGCGTGAAGCCTTTCTGCACGCCGAAGCCTTTGGACTCGGTGACCGTCATGCCAACGACGCCGTCGACCGCCAGGTTCTCGGCGACCACGTCGAGGTTGTAGGGCTGGATGATGCACTCGATCTTCTTCATGGGGAGACTCCTCTTGTCGGCGCCGGGTCGGCCGCACACTAGACGCATAGGACACGACCGCGTTCCGGTTCATCCCCGAGCCGAAAATGCACTAAACCGCGCGGCCGTAGCTTGGCCGAAAGAGACTCGCGGCGGCCCGCGCGTGACCGAAACGGCCACGTCGGTCGCCCCTTGGTGCGCCGCAGGACGCGCGCCGGGCCGGGCCTTCGCGCCCCGGCGGGGCCACGCCGGACCGCCCCTTCACGCGCCGGTGCGCGCCCCACGCAAAAGCGGCGGGGCCACGCCGAGCCGCCCCGTTCATGCGCCGGTGCGCCCCGACGCCGCCCCACGCAAAAGCGGCGGGGCGGGCTCCCGTGAAGGGAGCCCGCCCCGCCGCTGCAGGCGTGGGCTCTACCGGAGACGGCCCTGGGGCCGTGTCCGCGTGTGAGTCTGGTCTGGCTTAGACGAGGCCCTGGTCGAGCATGCTGTCGGCGACCTTGACGAAGCCGGCGATGTTGGCGCCGTTCACGTAGTTGCCGGGGGTCTCGTACTCGGCGGCGGCGTCGACGCACTGCTTGTGGATGGCCTTCATGATGCCGTGCAGGCGGGTGTCGACTTCTTCGCGGGTCCAGCTGAGGCGCAGGCTGTTCTGCGACATCTCGAGGCCCGAGGTGGCCACGCCACCGGCGTTGGCGGCTTTACCGGGACCGTAGAGGATACCGGCCTCGATGAACTGCTCGACGCCCGCGGGGACCGTCGGCATGTTGGCGCCTTCGGAGACCACGTACACGCCGTTCTTGAGCAGGTTGGCGGCGTCTTTTGCGTTGATCTCGTTCTGGACCGCGCTCGGGAAGGCGGCGTCGGCCTTGATGTCCCACAGCGGGTTGTGGTCGGCCGTCTTGTCGAGGGCGACGAACTTGGCGCCCTTGAACTTGGCGGCGTACTCGTCGATGCGGCCACGCTTGACGTTCTTGAGCTCGAGCACGAAGGCGAGCTTGTCGCGGTCGATGCCCTCGGGGTCGTAGATGACGCCCGACGAGTCGGACAGCGTGACGGCCTTGCCGCCGAGGTCGATGATCTTCTCGACGGTGTACTGGGCGACGTTGCCCGAGCCCGACACGAGGCAGGTCTTGCCTTCGAGCGAGTCGTCGCGCGTGTTGAGCATCTCTTCGGCGAAGTAGACGGCGCCGTAGCCGGTGGCCTCGGGACGGATGAGCGAGCCGCCCCAGTTGATGCCCTTGCCGGTCAGCGTGCCGACGAACTCGTTGCGCAGGCGCTTGTACTGGCCGAACATGAAGCCGATCTCACGGCCGCCGACGCCGATGTCGCCGGCGGGGCAGTCGGTGAACTGGCCGATGTGGCGGGAGAGCTCGGTCATGAAGCTCTGGCAGAAACGCATGACTTCGCCGTCGCTCTTGCCCTTGGGGTCGAAGTTCGAGCCGCCCTTGCCGCCGCCCATGGGGAGCGTGGTGAGGGCGTTCTTGAAGACCTGCTCGAAGGCGAGGAACTTGAGCATGCCGAGGTAGACGCTCGGATGGAAGCGCAGGCCGCCCTTGTAGGGGCCGATGGCGCTGTTCATCTCGACGCGGTAACCCTTGTTGATCTGGATCTCGCCCTTGTCGTCGACCCAGGGCACGCGGAACATGATGATGCGCTCGGGCTCGAGGATGCGCTCGAGGATCTTGTGCTCGCGATACTTGGGGTTGCGCGCCAGAACGGGCTCGAGCGACTCGGCCACTTCTTGTACGGCCTGGTGGAACTCGACCTCACCCTGGTTCTTGGCCACGACGTCGGCCATGAGGTTCTTGACGTAATCGGTCTTGGGTGCCGTTATCACGCTCATTCAGTGCCCTCCATACGGAAACTAGGGATGGATACGCTTGATCGAAACGGGTGCGCAGCTTGACATGGTGGGGCGACGCCCCGGTGACGAGGTAGTGCGGCTGTACCAACCTCCCAACGAGCTCCGCTCGTGGCCCGCAGTAGGGTACATGACGTCGCGAGTATACGACGGGCGGTGGTAGTCAAAAGGGCCGCGCATGTGCCAAAGCTTACAAACTTGGCCGGGAGGGGCTGGCCCGCGCGGACAAGACGGCGAGCGCTCCGCCAAGCGGGTTCGTACAAAAGGTGAAGGCTCGCGCGGGCCTGCCCTTTGTTCAGCATGGCCAATCCGTGCCTGCCACGCGCGCCGCTTTTTCGCCCAAAGCGCCCAGCCGCCGCGCCCGCGCTCGCCTATAGTGGTCGAGAAGCTACGATGATCTCACACGTTCAGCCATCTGCCCGTGCCCGGCGCGCAGCGCCGGGGCCCGCGGGTCACCGTTTTCCTTAAAGACCCGCGCACCCGAGCTTGCGCCAGGAAGGAGCAATCATCATGGCCTTACGCAGCAAAGACGACTACATCCAGAGCATCGCCGACCTGCACCTTGAGATCTACCTGTTCGGCGAGAAGGTCGACGACTACGTCAATCACCCCATGATCAGGCCCTCGCTCAACTGCGTCGCCATGACCTACGAGCTGGCGGCCAAGCCTGAGTACGCCGACCTGATGACCGCCACCAGCCACCTCACCGGCAACAAGGTCAACCGCTTCGCCCACATCCACCAGGGCGTCGACGACCTCATCAAGAAGGTCAAGATGCAGCGCCTGCTGGGCCAGAAGACCGGCTCGTGCTTCCAGCGCTGCGTCGGCATGGACGCCATCAACTCCCTCTGGTCCGTCACCTGGGAGATGGACCAGGCCAACGGTACCGACTACCACGAGCGCTTCCGCGCCTACGTGCAGCACATGCAGGACGACGACATCGTGGCCGACGGCGCCATGACCGACGTCAAGGGCGACCGCTCCCTGGCGCCCCACCAGCAGGCCGACCCCGACCTCTACCTGCACATCGTCGAGCGTCGCGACGACGGCATCGTGGTGCGCGGCGCCAAGGCCCACCAGACCGGCGCCTGCAACTCGCACGAGATCATCGTCATGCCCACGGTCGCCATGCGCGAGGGCGACGAAGACTACGCCGTCTGCTTCACCACGCCGTCCAACGCGCCCGGCATCTTCTACGTGTACGGTCGCCAGGCTTCCGACACCCGCAAGCTCGAGCAGAACGAGCTCGACGTGGGCAACCCGCAGTTCGGCGGCCAGGAAGCCCTCATGATCTTCGACAACGTGTTCGTGCCCTGGGAGCGCGTCTTCATGGCCGGCGAGGTCGAGTTCTCGGGCGCCCTGGTCGAGCGCTTCGCGGGCTTCCACCGCCAGAGCTACGGCGGCTGCAAGGTCGGCGTGGGCGACGTGCTGATCGGCGCCGCCGCGCTGGCCGCCGACATGAACGGCGTGCCCAAGGTGAGCCACATCAAAGACAAGCTGATCGAGATGACGCACCTGAACGAGACCCTGTACTCGTGCGGCATCGCCTGCTCGGCCGAGGGCACCAAGCTGCCGTCGGGCAACTACCAGATCGACATGCTGCTGGCCAACGTCTGCAAGCAGAACGTGACCCGCTTCCCCTACGAGATCGCGCGCCTCGCCGAAGACATCGCCGGCGGCCTCATGGTCACCATGCCTTCCGCCCAGGACCTCTTCTCCGAGAAGACCGGCCCCTGGGTCGAGAAGCTGCTGCGCGCCCAGTGCGGCTCGCCGACCGTCGACCGCATGCGCGTCCTGCGTCTCGTCGAGAACCTCACGCTGGGCTCCGCCGCCGTCGGCTACCGCACCGAGTCCATGCACGGCGCCGGCTCGCCGCAGGCGCAGCGCATCATGATCGCCCGCCAGTCCAACCTCGAGCACAAAAAGCAGCTCGCCCGCGAGCTGGCCGGTGTGGGCACGCCCGTCGACGCCCAGAAGGCCAAGCTGCGCACGCCCACCACGGTGAAGTGAGCGGCCGCCGCTCACAGCTCTAGGCGGCGGCGGTGCGGATCGTGTTCTGCGGAGGTTGCAACCCGGTGATCGACCGGGTCGCGCTGGCCGACGAGCTGCGCGCCGACCCCGAGCTCGTCGACCTCGACGTCGAGATCGACATCTCGGGCTGCTCGCGCTCGTGCGCGACCGAGCAGCTGCTCGTCTCAGAGCGGCCCGACGTCGTGATCGTCGCGGGCCGCACCCTAGACGGCGGGCTCGTCGAGCCCGCCGACATCGTGGCTGCCGTCAGGCGCAAGCTCTCTACTCCCAAGGAGTGACCGACATGGACTGGAAGGCCGACTACGCCAAGAAGGTGACGACCGCGAGCGAAGCGCTCAAGGTCGTGCGCTCGGGCGATCGGGTGGTCTTTGCCCACGCGTGCGGCGAGCCGCAGGAGCTGGTCGACGCCCTCGTGGCGCGCGCCCCCGAGCTGCGCGACGTCGAGATCGTCCACATGGTGGCGATGGGCAAGGGCGAGTACGCCAAACCCGAGTACTCCGAGAGCTTCTACCACAACTCGCTGTTCGTGGGCGGCGCCACGCGCGACGCCGTGGCCATGGGGCGCGGCGACTACACACCGGTCTTCTTCAGCGACATCCCGGCGCTGTTCACCGACGGCTACCTGCCACCCGACGTGGTGCTCTGCCAGGTCTCGCCGCCCGACCGCCACGGCTTCTGTTCGTTCGGCATCTCGGTCGACTACACCAAGCCGGCCTGCACGGTCGCCAAGACCGTCGTCGCCCTGGTCAACCCCAACATGCCGCGCACCCACGGCGACTCGTTCATCCACGTGAGCGACCTCGACATCGTGGTCGAGAGCACGGCCCCGTCGTCGAGCTGCAGCCGCCCAAGATCGGCCCGGTCGAAGAGGCCATCGGCAAGCACATCGCCAGCCTCGTCGACGACGGCTCCTGCCTGCAGCTCGGCATCGGCGGCATCCCCGACGCCGTGCTGCTGTTCCTGCACGAAAAGCACGACCTCGGCATTCACACCGAGATGTTCAGCGAGGGCGTGGTCGACCTCTACGAAGAGGGCGTCATCACCAACGCCCGCAAGCGCCTGCACACCGACAAGATGGTAGCGAGCTTCCTCATGGGCACGCGCCGCCTGTACGACTTCGTCGACGACAACCCCGCCGTCAACATGTTCCCGGTGAGCTACGTCAACGACCCCTACATCATCGGCGAGAACGACGACGTGGTGGCCATCAACTCGGCCATCCAGGTCGACCTCATGGGCCAGGTCGTGGCCGACTCCATGGGCCCCGTGCAGTTCTCGGGCATCGGCGGCCAGGTCGACTTCGTGCGGGGCGCGGCGCGCAGCAAGGGCGGCAAGTCGATCATCGCCCTGCCGGCGACGGCCAAGCGCGGCGAGGTCTCGCGCATCGCCGCGCAGATCTCCGACGGCGCGGCGATCACCACCATGCGCGCCGACGTCGACTACGTCATCACCGAGTTCGGCATCGCCAAGCTCAAGGGCCGCAGCCTGCGCGAGCGCGCCTTCGCGCTGCTCGACATCGCCGACCCCCGGTTCCGCGACCAGATCATCGACGACCTCAAGGACCTCAAGGGAGAGGCCTGGCTGCACCGTCGCCACGCAGCGCTGCGCGAGGCCTGACCGGCAGCCGCCCGGTAGCACCGTCAGATCGACGCCCCGCCCAAGCACGGCACGGCGTGTAGATCCAAGCTCACATACCGAAGGAGAGACGTCATGGACATGAAGATCCGGGTGCACCGTTCGCCGAAGACGCTGATCACCGGCGTCGATTCGGTCTCGCAGGTCGGCGCCGAGGTCTCCAAGCTGCGCGCCCGCAAGGCCCTCATCATGACCGACCCCGGCGTGGCCAGAGCGGCATGGTCGAGACCGTCGAGCGGCCCCTCATCGACGCCGGCATCGAGGTCGGCGTGTACAGCAAGTGCGTGCCCGAACCGCCGCTCAGCAGCCTCGAAGAGGGCGTCAGGTTCTGCGAGCAGGGCGGCTACGACTGCATCATCGGCTTCGGCGGCGGCTCGGCCATCGACGTAGCCAAGATCACCGCCGTCCTGGTGGACAAAGACGACTCGGTCGAGACCATGGTCGGCGTCGACCAGGTGCCCGCCAAGGGCCTGCCCCTGGTGGCCATCCCGACCACGGCCGGCACCGGTTCCGAAGTCACGGCGATCGCCGTCTTCGCCAACGAAAAGCTGAACGTCAAGCAGGGCATCGTGTCGGGCTTTCTCATCCCCAACATCGCCCTGGTCGACCCCATGCTCACCCTGAGCTGCCCGGCGCACGTCACGGCCGCCTCGGGCATGGACGCCTTCATCCACTGCGTCGAGGCCTACACCTCGGTCAACGCCACCATGCACACCGACCCGCTCGCCCGCGAGGGCATCGAGCTGATCTCCAAGAGCATCCGCACGGCCGTCTTCGACGGCAACAACGTCGAGGCGCGCGCCGGCATGGCGATCGGCTCGATGATGGGCGGCATCTCGTTCGGCAACGCCGGCGTGACCGCCGTGCACGCCCTGTCGTACCCGATCGGCGGCAGCTTCCACGTGCCGCACGGCGTGGCCAACACGCTCATGCTGCCGTGGGTCATGGAGTTCAACATGCTGGCCTGCCTCGACTACTTCGCCGAGATCGCCGTGGCCATGGGCGAGAACATCAGCGGCCTCTCCACGCGCGAAGCCGCCTCGGCCGCCGTACAGGCCATGAAGCAGCTCGCCATCGACATCCAGGTGCCGCAGTACCTGTCCGACGTCGGCATTCCCGAGTCGGCCATCGAAGAGCTCGCCGACGGCGCCATGACCCAGGCTCGCCTGCTGGTCAACAACCCGCGCCGCCTCACCCGCGACGACATCATCCAGATCTATAAGAACGGCGCCGTGCGCCCCGGCTCGCAGCCCGCGAGCAACGGCAAAAAGACGGCCCCCAAGCCCAAGGCGAAGGCCGTCAAGTAACACGTTCGCCAAACGCCATCCGCCAAACGGGGCGGGGTGAGGCCGGCATTGCCGGCCTCACCCCCGCCCCGTTCGCCTCTGCGCCCCCTTTCGTCTTGCTGTTCAACATCGCTGGACCCGCGACGTTTCGTTCTTTACTCTTTTACCTATTATGGTAGATAAAGCAGTAAAGCAGCGAGGAGGCTCCCTGTGTCAGCGATCGAGTTCCGTCTGGACCCCGCGTCGGGCGTACCGACCTACCTGCAGCTCGTGCAGCAGGTCGAACAGGCGCTGCGCCTGGGCCACCTCAAAGCCGGTGACCAGCTGCCGCGCGTCAAAGACGTGGTCGCGGGCCTCGCCATCAACCCCAACACCGTGCTCAAGGCCTATCGCGAGCTCGAGCACCGCGGCCTGGCGGCGGGCCGGCCGGGGCTCGGCACCTTCATCGAGGGCACGCTCGGCAGCCTGCCGCCCGACGGGTTCGCCGCGTTGCGCCGCCTCGTGCTGGCCTGGATCGTCGAAGCGCGCCAGGCGGGCCTTGACGACGACGACATCGTCGCGCTGTTCTCGAGCGCGCTGACCGAGGTGCGCGACGCCGACGAGCGCCTCGCCGTGTCGTGAACGCGATCGTCGCCACAGGCGTCGGCAAACGCTACGGGCGCACGTGGGCGCTGCGCGACTGTGGCCTGGCTGTGCCCGCCGGCCACGTCGTCGCGCTGGTCGGCCCTAACGGCGCCGGCAAGACGACCCTGTTGCACCTCGCGGTCGGCCTGGTCTCCCCCACAGCGGGCCGCGTCGCCGTGCTCGACGGCCTGCCTGCCGGGTCGCCGGCCGCCCTGGAGCGCGTCGGGTTCGTGGCGCAGGACGCGGCGCTCTACCCCGGCCTCACGGTCGACGACACGCTGCGTCTCGCCCGCGACCTCAACCGACGCTGGGACGACGTCTGGGCGCGACGGCGCATGGCCGAGCTCGATATTCCCCTCGGCCGCAAGGTCGGCAAGCTGTCGGGCGGCCAGCACGCCCAGGTCGCGCTGGTCGCTGCGCTCGCCAAACGGCCCGACCTGATGGTGCTCGACGAACCGGTGGCGCGGCTCGACCCGCTGGCCCGTCACGAGTTCATGGCGGCCCTCATGGCCGCGGTGGCCGAGGACGGCCTGTCGGTCGTCTTCTCGTCGCACGTGGTGTCCGAGCTCGAACGCGTCTGCGACTACCTGATCGTGCTGACGGCCGGTGAGGTGCAGGTGGCCGGCGAGGTCGACGACCTCGTCGCCGGCCACCGGCTGCTCATCGGGCCGGCCGCCGCGACGCAGGCGGTCGAGGACCGTTACCCGGTGGTGCGCGAACGCGTGGCCGAACGCCAGGCACAGGTGCTGGTGCGCGTCGCCGGGCGCCTGCCCGACCCGCCGCACGGTTGGGTCGAGCAGCCCGTCGGGCTCGAAGAGCTCGTCCTGGCCTACCTGCGCGAGCCCGGCGCCCGCGCCCTGCCGGGACCGGTCGCGCTCGGCGACGACCCCTGGAACGAGGTGGCGCTGTGAGCCTGGCGACCATCGACCACGGCGCCGAGGGCCGCTCCGGCGCTACCGGCCGTCCCGGCGTCCCGGCGCGCTCAGGAGTCGGCGTTGCCGCCCTCGCGAGCGTGACCTGGCGGCAGCATCGCCTGGCCCTGATCGCCGTCGCCATGCTCCTCGGCGCGTTCGCAGCGGCACTCGTGGCCCAAGGCGTGGGCATGCACCACGTCTACAGCAGCTTCGGCTTGAGCTTCAGCCACCCGCCCACCACCGCTCGCGCGGTCTCGCTGGCCGAGACCTTCGAGAGCGAGTACCTGCGCTACGGCATGTACGTGCCGCGCTTTCTCATGTTCCTGCCGCTCTTCGTCGGCACGTTTCTCGGCGGGCCGCTCATCGCCCGCGAGCTCGAGAACGGTACCTTCCGCTTTGCCTGGACCCAGTCGGCCGGGCGTACGCGCCTGACGATCGCCAAGCTCGCCATCCTCGGCCTTGCTCTAACGGCCATGGCGCTGGCCTTCAGCGCGCTCTTCTCCTGGTGGTATCGGCCCTTCCGCCAGCTCATCGGCCCGCTTCCCGAGGTCGAAGGCGTCGTCTTTGCGGCCCGCGTGCTCCTCGGCTTCGCGCTGGGCGCCTTCGCGGGAGCCGTGTTGCGTCGCACCGTCCCGGCGATCGCCGTGGCGATGGTGCTGTGGTTTGCCGTAGTCCTTCCGACGGCACTCTTCCTGCGCCCGCATTTCGAAGCGCCGCTGACTGCGCAGGTCGACACGACGTCGAAGTTCTCGACCGAGTGGACCTTGAGCCAGTGGTGGGTCGACCCTCGCGGCCATCGCCTGAGCGGCGCCGCCTACAACGCCCTGGTGCGCAGCCTGCCGACGGGCGACCCGCAGTCGTGGCTCGCCGCGCACCACTACGTGCTGTGGGAGACCTTCCAGCCGGCGAGCCGCTTCTGGGCGTTCCAGGCCATCGAGGCGTCAGGCCTGGTGGCGCTCAGCCTGGTGTTGGCCGGCGCGACCGTGTGGTGGGTGCGCCGCAAGGCGAGCTGAGGACCTGCGCCGCACCGCGCCACGAGTCGCGACCCTCGGAGTGGGGCTCTAGGCGACGACCTTCTCGATGACGCTCGCCACGATCTCGCCGGCGCGCTCGACCGCTTCGTCGTCGACGTCGAGGTGGGTGACGAAGCGCACCGACCACGGCGCCTCGTCCAGGGCCAGCACGCCCCGGGCGTCGAGCAGTTCGACCACTCGCGCGGCCGGCAGGCCCACGCCGTGGGTGTCGGCGAAGACCATGTTGGTCTGCAGCTTGCCGCGGTCGATGGTGAGGCCGGGAACGCGCGCCAGGCGCTCGCCGAGGCCGCGCGCGCGGCGATGGTCGTCGGCCAGGCGCTCGACGTTGTGCTGCAGGGCGTAGAGGCCGCCGGCGGCGATGATGCCCGCCTGGCGCATGCCGCCGCCGAAGAGCTTGCGGGCGCGCTGCGCACGGGCGATCATGGCCGCGCTGCCGAGCAGCACCGAGCCGACCGGCGCGCCGAGGCCCTTCGACAGGCAGACGCTCACCGAGTCGTAGGGCGCCACGATGTCGCGCAGGCGCCACGCCCGAGGCGACCGCCGCGTTGCACACGCGGGCGCCGTCCAGGTGCAGGACCATCTCGTGGCGGTCGCAGAACTCGCGCAGCGCGGCGACCTTGTCGAGCGGGTACACCACGCCGCCGCAGTAGTTGTGCGTGTTCTCGACGGCCACCAGGGTAGTGCGCGGGTGGTGCACGTCGTCGTCGATGTGGAAGTAGTGCTCGAGGAGCTCGAGGTCGAGCGTGCCGTCGGGCGAATCGAAGGTGCGCGTCTGCAGGCCCGAGAGCACCGCCGCGCCGCCCTGCTCGTTCTCGACGATGTGGGCCTTGGCGTGCAGGAAGATCTCGTCGCCGGGCGTGGTCTGGGCGTGCAGCGCGACCTGGTTGCTCATGGTGCCCGACGGTATGTAGAGCCCGGCCTCTTTGCCGAAGAGCTCGGCGGCGTAGTCCTGCAGGGCGATGACGGTCGGGTCGTCGCCCAGCACGTCGTCGCCGACCGCGGCTTCGGCCATGGCGCGCCGCATCTCGGGCGACGGGCGCGTGACGGTGTCGCTGCGCAGGTCGATCGGCCGTGTGTCGTCAGTCATCGCTTCAGTCCCCCTCCGTGGTCGCCGGCCGCTCGGCCGACGTCCCATGATATGTCACCCCGGCCAGCCGCCGCGCCCCGCGTACGATCACGTTGGCGAACACGATGGCCAGCAGGCCGGCGATCAGCAGCACGCGGCGGCCCATCGGCATCGGCGTCCAGTAGTTGGCGATCTGGGCGTTGACCTCGGCGCCCAGGTGAAAGTCCTTGGGCCAGTGAAAGACGAAGTGGCCGTGCTCGCGCACCGCGATCTGCACGCCGGGGTTCTCGAGCGCCGTCGCCACGTGGCCCGGGTAGTCGACCCAGATGTGGTCGAACGACATGTGCAGCGAGTAGGGGATGTGCTTGTAGGCGAGGATGCTGGCCAGCACGACGGCGCGGCTCTCGCAGTCGCCGCGCTTCTGGGCGAGCGCCTCGCGCGTCGTCGGAAAGTACCAGGGCACCCCGGCCGTCTGCCAGTCGTAGGCGTAGGGCACGATGCGGGTGAGCACGGCCTGCTCGATCAGCCGCGGGTCGTTGGGCAGCGTGCGGGCGATCGGCGCGACCGCGGCCGGGTCGATGGTGGGGTGGCTGATGTGCTCGATGCTGCGCACCAGCGTCATCGGGTTCGGGTAGAGCACGAAGAAAAAGAACACGAGCGCCGCCAGCAGGCGCAGCTTTCGCGAGATCCTCATGTCGTCCAGTGTACCCGCCCCGGCGCGCGACACGCCGCAAACCGGGCGCCGCAAGACCGGTGGCGTGGAGCGAGCGGCGGCCGGTTGTGAGGCAGCGCCCGGGCGGCGGGCTGCCGTCGGACGCCCGGCCTGCTCAGGGTCGCGCGCCGGCTAAAGGCGCGACGTGAGCCAGTGCCAGGCGTGGTGGATCTGGTGGGTGATCTTGCCGAGCAGCCCGACGCGCGCGAACGACGAGGCGGCCACCAGGCGCACGGCGCCGATCTTGTGGCCGTCGACGTAGGCCTGCGCCTGGCCCAGGGCCTCGCCCTGGGTCACCGGCAGCGCGACCTGGCTGGGGGCGACGACGTGGCTGGAGACCCGCGCGCCGATGCGCAGCGAGGCGGTGATGGGCGCCGTCGTCACCAGGTCGAGCTTGCCGTCGTGCCACGGCACGGTGGCCTGGGCCAGCGTGGTGCCCGTCGGCCACACCGTGCGCACCGCGTACTGGCTGGCCGACCAGTGGAACAGCTTGACGACGTCGGTCAGCCTCTGGGCGTCGTCGGGCTCGCCCAGCAGGGTGACCAGGATACGGTGCCCGCGCCACTTGCCGGCGGCCGCGATGCAGTAGCCGGCGGGGTCGGTCCAGCCCGTCTTCACGCCGTAGGCCCAGGGGTAGTCTTCGAGCAGCTCGTTGTGGCTCACCAGCACGCGCTGGTAGCTGTGATGCGCCCAGGGGATGGTCGCCGTGTAGTGGTCGACGTAGCCGGCGAACCGCGGGTCGCGCATGGCGATGCGCGCCAGGTGGGTGAGGTCGAGGGCGCTCGTGTAGTGGCCCGGCGCGGTGAGGCCGTGGGGGTTGGCGTAGTGGGTGTTGGTCAGGCCGAGCGCGACGGCCTTGGCGTTCATGAGGGCCACGAACTTCGCCTGGGTGCCGGCCACGGCGTCGGCGAGGTCGGCGGCGGCGTCGTTGGCGCTCTGGATGAGCAGCGCCTCGAGGAGCTGGTTGACGGTGAGCTTTTCGCCCTTGACCAGGTAGATCTCGTCTTCGCCGACGCCCACGGCGTCGCGCGGCGCCTTGATGACCGTGGCCAGGTTATGGAAGTGCTCGAGCACCAGCAGCCCTGTCATGATCTTGGTGGTCGAGGCCATGGGCAGGCGTTCGTTGGGGTTCTTTTCGGCGAGCACCACGCCGGTGTCCTGGTCCATGACGACGAAGGCCTTGGCGCTCACCGTGGGCGGGGGCGGCGCCGTGGCCGCGGCCGCCGGCCGCGGCCATCCCGCCGCCCCCAGCGCGGCCAGCGCGAGCAGCGCCGCGACTACGAGCAGCGACCGCACAAGGCGGCGCGCGGCGCGTGGAGGGGAGCTGCGGGGGAAGCGGTGCATGCCACCTCGTAGTGTATACTCCCCGGCCATGCAGGTGAACGACCGCTCCGCGCTGATCTCGCGCATCGGCCGACTTCTGCATGCCAAGGAATCCCTGGTCTTCTACGCGATCGGCCTCGGCGCGCTCGATCTTGCGGCCCCCCTCGCCACCGGCTGGCTGTTCCGTCACCGCTCCCTCTCGTCGCTGCTGGGCCTCGACAACAGCGTGCTCGGCGACGCCGCCGCCGGCCGCCGCCTCACGGTGCTGGCGGTCGCCGTCGTCTACCTGCTGGTGTCGGCCTTCTTCACCGCCGGCTACCTGCGCTCGCTTCTTGGCAAACTGCACTGGGGACCGCGCGACGGGCGGCAGTTCGGCAGGCTCTTCGCCCTGCTCGTGCTGGTCGACGCGGTCTCGTGGGGGCTGGCCGCCGCCGGCCACGCGGGGCAGGGCCGCCTGGGCGAGACCGCGCTGATCGTGCTCGTCCTCGCCGTGCAGGCCCTGACCTGGGTGCCGCTGCTCTACGCCGAGTACGCGATCGTCGCCAGCAACGTGGGCGTGGGCCGGGCGCTGGTGCGCTCGGTGCAGACGTTCGCCGCCAACGGCTTCGTCAGCCTGCTCGTACTCTTCGGCCTGTTCGAGATCGACCTGCTGCTCTGGTGGTTGCTCCCCGGCAGTTCGGGCGACGCGCTGGCCCTTGGTCCGACGGTCATCATCCACGTGCTGGTCTCGGGCAGCGTAAACTTCCTGGCGGACGTAGTGCTGCTGAGCGTGTACATCGACTCCATCGAGCGGGGAACACTCCCTCCGAACTAGGCACGGAAGGTGACCATGGCCATCACGAGACAGTCCACCGAGCTCGAGCGCGGCGTCGAGCGTCAGATCGTGCTGCAGGTCGGTCCGATCGTGGGGATCGACGTCAGGCCGAGCCGCCTGTTCGTGTGGTATGGCAGCGAGCGCACCGACACCGAGCGCATCGTGAGCCTCGACAAGGCGCCGCGCGTGCTGCGCCGGGCGCGGCCGCGGCGCTACCTGCGGCTGCCCGGCGTCGAGGTCTCCTACCTCGGCAACCCGGCGGTCACCCTGGCTCTGGCCTCGGGCGCCTGGTACCGGCGCCTGCGCGACTCCATGGTGGAGCCGCCCGGCTGACGCGCCGTCGCGCCGGCCGCCGGCGAGGCGCGAGACCGTCGAGGCACGAGGCCGTCCCGCCCGCGCGAACGCGCCGCACGGGCCCCCGCGTTGCCTGCGCAGACAGCACGTCTGACAGTCGGCGGACGCCATCTTTGGGGTATCATCGTTGTTCGAGCCACGATCGGCCCAGGGCGCAGGTGGGGGGTCATTTTGGTCGATCAGTCATTCAGGGCGCCGTCGCCGCCACCGCTGTGGCCGCGACCCGAGCAGATCGAACCGTATTACCTGTACGAGCGCCGTCGCCGGCGCCATCGTCTGCTGGTATCCGGCGCCGTCGTGCTGGCGCTGCTTGTCGTCGTCGCGGCCGCCTTCCTTGTGCTGAACGCGCGTGGCGACTACCTCGACGGCCAGCGGGCCCTTGCCGCCGGCGACTACGACCTCGCCATCCGCAGCCTCGACAGCGCCAAGATCGCGGGCTTTCCCTACCCGAACGCTCACGGCCTTCTCGCCCAGGCCGTCGCGCTGGCCAACGGCCAGGCCCAGTACGACACCTATCTCACCGTCACGCCGACCGCAGCCACGCGCGACCTGCGCCGCGCCGCGGCTCTCTTTCAGGCCGGGCGCTACAACGCGGCCCTCACCCAGGTGCGCGGCCTGTCGAGCAGCCGGGTGCCGCCCGTCGTGGCTCGCGCCCTGACGGCGCGCAGCAACGGCGCCGTCGCCGCGCTGCTGCTCTTGGCCGGAGCCGAGCAGGCGTTCGCCGCCCGCGAGTGGGGCGTAGCCGGCAGCTCCGCGGCCGACGTGCTCGTCTCGTACCCGCGCTGCGGCGTCGCGGCGGCGCTGGCCGCCGAGGCCGGCCGGCGCGGCCGCGCCGCGCCCATCGCCCTGCAGGCCGCCTCGCTGGCCGCGGCCGGCCGCTGGACGGCCGCCCGCGCCGCCGTGCGCCGCGCCCTGCTGATCGACCCCGCCTACCCGGGAGCGGCGGCGCTGCTCGCGCGCATCGACGCCGCCATCGCGCATAACAAGGCCCTGGCCACGAAGAGAGCGGCGGCCGCGGCCGCGGCCGCAGCGGCGAGGCTCGCCAACGCGAGCACCTCGACCACGACCACCACGCCCCCGGCGCCGGCCACGAAGCCGACGCCGCCGCCGCCATGAGCGGCGCGCGACACCCGGCCCGGCGACACGCCGGCGCGGCGGCGCTCGCGCTCGGGCTGCTGGCGCTGCTCGCCGGCGCGGCGACCCTCGCCGGCCCCGCGCTGCTGCGGCCGTCGCCGCCACCCCGGCCGGTGCTACTGCGGCCGCGGCCGCCACGCCCGCCGGCGGCGCCGCGTGGGCGACGATCGCCGACCCGTTCCCGGGCGCCACGGGCGAGCGCCAGATCGCCACGTTCGGCACAGACGGCGTCGTCGTGGTCGGCAGCGCCGGCACGATCGCAGTGAGCACCAACGGCGGCGCCACCTGGACGCGGCGCGCGCTGCCCGGGGGCGCCGCCAAGGCCGTGCGGGCGGTCGCCTTCAGCGACGCCCGGCACGGATGGGCGGTGGGGGCCGCCGGGCAGATCGACGTCACGACCAACGGCGGCGCCACCTGGAAGGCGGCGACCGTGAGCGGCACGTTCACCGCCGTCGCGGCCGCCACCGACGCCCAGCTCGTCTGCGCTCTGGGGGCGACGTCGCTGCTCACCACCACTAACGTCGCCGTGCCATCGTGGACGCCCGAAGCGACCACCCTCACGCTGCCCGCCGCGCCGACCTCGATCGTCGCCGGCCCCGACGGCGTCGACCTCCAGGACGGCTTCGCCGCAGCCAGCGGCGCCGGCGGCAGCCTGATCACCAGGAACGCCGACGGTTCGTGGACCGCCCAGGCGAGCCTTGGGGAGCCGGTCGTGCTCGCGCTGGCGCCCGCGCCGGTGTGGGGCACCGGTACGCCCCAGCTCTTTGCCGTCGGGGCCAAAGACGTGCAGGGCAGCGGCGACGCGGGCGGCTCGTTCCAGGCCCTGCCGGCGTTGCCGGCCGCGACGCCGCCCCTCGCGTCGGCCGCCTACCTCGACGGCCCCGACCCGCAGCTCCTGGTCGGCGGCGCGTCGGGCCTGCTCGCGAGCTTCGACTTGACCAACGGCGACTGGGTGGTCGACCGGTCGCCGCTCACCGGCACCGTCGTCTCGTGCGCCGCCGGACCCGGGGGCGTCGCCTACGCCCTCTCGTCGAGCGGCCGCGTCGCGCGTACCCTGTCGTACGGCGCCGTGCCGCTGGCCCTCAAGGTCTCGGCGACGACCGTGTCGGGCAGCACCGCCGTACAGTTCACCGCCTCGTCGACGATCCGCGCGCCCGGCTCGTTGATCCTCGACGAACGGCGCGCCGGCGGCGCCTGGAGGGCGCTCCACTCCTGGCCCTGGTCGGTCGACTCGACCACGGCGGGCCAGATCGACCACGCCCCGCCGGCCACCAGTCAGTACCGCCTGCGCTTTGTCTACGCGGGGCACAGCGCCGCCACGAGCGCCTCGTACACCGTGCGGGTGCGGCCCATCATCACCGTGACGAGCACATCGCTGCAGGTGCGCAAAGGGACCGCCTACCGGCTGCACGGACGCGTCTCGCCGGTCGAGCACGGCCGCAGCGTCACCATCTGGACCAATCGCGGCGGCGGCTGGCACAAGGTCTCAAACGGCGCCGTCTTCACGCTGTCGCGCGGCTTGACGTTCACCACCCGGCAGTTCGGCACGCCGCTCAGGGAGAGCTACGATCTGCAGGTGCGCCTGCCGGCCAGCGGAGCCTACCTGGCGGCCAACAGCCCGCTGATCCACGTGACGGTCAGGTAGCCCGACCCCTGGTCGGGCGGTTCAGGGGGTCCAATCGCACCCGCGATCGTCGCCGGCGCGCCACCATACCGAAAGCTCTGTCCCGAGTCAGGCGCCCACGTCGACGTTCACTGCAGCGGTGACGCCCGACGGGTTTGTGACGCCGGCCGGCAGGCCGCTCAGCGTGCCCACGAACGGGTACGAGCCGGCGGTGCCGCCGTCGTAGCCCGACGACCCTTCGGCCCAGGTGACGTCGACGATGGCCGAGCCGCCGTTGCTCAGACTGACGCCCACGGTGACAGGCAGCGCGGCCTCGGCGTCGCCCAGCGACGTGCCGTTGTCGACCGCGACGTCTGCGATGCTGTCGGCGCCGACGACGGTCGGCGCCCCCACGTCGACCGTCACCGCGGCGGTGACACCCGAGGGGTTGGTCACGCCGTCCGGTAGGCCGCTCAGCGTGCCGACGAACGGGTACGAGCCTTGAGTGCCGCCGTCGTAGGACGGCGAGCCCGGGTTCCAGGTGACGTCGGCAGTCGCCGAGTCGCCGTTGCTCAGGGTGATGCCCACGGTGGCCGGCAGCGCGGCTTCGGCGTCGCCCAGCGACGTGCCGTTGTCGACCGCGACGTCGGCGATGCTGTGAGCCGCGGTAACGATCGGCGCACCCACGTCGACGTTCACCGCGGCGGTGACGTCCGAGGGGTTGGTCACGCCGGCGGGCAGGCTGCTCAGCGTGCCGATGAACGGGTACGAGCCGGCCGTGCCGCCGCTGTAGGGCGGCGAGCCCTGGGCCCAGGTGACGTCGACGGTCGCCGAGTCGCCGTTGCTCAGAGTCACCCCGACCGTGGCCGGCAGCGCGGCCTTGGCCGCACCCAGCGAGGTACCGTTGTCGACCGATACGTCGGTGATGCTGTCGGCGCTCGTCACGGTCGGCGCGCCCACGTCGACCGTGACCGCGGCGGTGACGGCGTTCGGGTTCGAGACCCCGTCCGGCGGGCTCAGCGTGCCGACGAACGGGTACGAGCCGGCCGTGTCGCCGTCGTAGGGGGGAGAGCCCTCGTTCCAGGTCACGTTCGCGGTCGCCGAGGTGCCGTCGCTCAGGCTGATCCCCACCGTGGCCGGCAGCGCGGCCTCGGCTGCGCCAAGCGACGTGCCGTTGGCGATGTGGAGGTCGGCGACGGTGTCGGCTCCGGTCACGATGAGGGCGGCGCTGGCGGTGAACGCCACCGAGCCGGATACGCCGGCCGCCGTCGCCGTCAACTCATTGGCACCGGACCCCAGCGTCCAAGATCCGACTGTGGCGATGCCCGACGAATTGGTGACGGCCGGTGACCCGCCGACCGTGCCGCCTCCCGAGTCCACGGCGAAGGTGACGCTCACGCCGGGGACCGGGTTGTTGTTGGCGTCCTCGACGACGACGCTCGGAGGTATGGGAGCCTGTCCCCCGGCGATGCCCGACTGGTCGGTGTCGCTGACAGCCAGGATCTGCGTGGCGGCGCCGACCGTGCCGTGCACGGTGAAGGTTACCGGCGAGCCGGTGACGCTCGCGGCGGCTTGGAGCGTGTTGGCGCCTACGGCCGGCCCGAGGACCCACTTGCCGACCGTGGCGATGCCCGAGGCGTTGGTCGAGACCGTGGTACCGGTCGCAGAGCCGCCGCCCGACGTGACAGTGAAGGTGACGCTCACGTTCGGCACGCCGTTGCCGCCCGAGTCGAGCACGCGGACGCTGGGCGAGATGGCGACCGCCGCGCCGGCGGTCGCCGACTGTCCGTCGCTGCCGGGGACTGCTGTCATGTAGGCAGTGTTCACGTCGGCGAGGCCGGTCGCCGTGAAGGTCACCGGCAAGCCCGGGACGTCGGCGGTCGCCGTGAGGGCATTGGCGCCGGCCAGAGGGCCGAGAACCCATGATCTCAACGTGGCGACGCCCGAAACGTCCGTGATGGCGGTGGCCGTGGTGGTCGGGGTGGTAGCGGTGGCGCTGGTGACCGAGCCGCCGCCCGTAGTCACCGCAAAGGTCACGGTCACGCCTTTCACGGGCTGGCCGAGCGCGTCTTTGACTACGACGCTGGGCGGCGTGCCAACCGCGACGCCCACCACCTGCGACTGGTCCTGCAGGCCGGCCGGAGCGACGGCGATCGTGTCCGCATACGAGAACTCGTCGCCCGTCGACGCGGCAGTCGTGCCGGCCCGTGTCGTGACCGTGACGTCGACCGTGCCCGCGCCGGCCGCGGCGGGCGGCACGGTCGCCACGATCGTGCTGTTGTTGGGCTGGCCGACAACGGTCGCCGGCACGCCGCCGAACTTGACCGCCTGGCTGATGTTCTTCGCGGTGGAGAGGTTAATGCCCGTGATCGTCACGGCCGTGCCGCCGTCTCGGGGGCCGTTAGCCGGGCTGACGCTGGTCACCGTCGCCGGCGCGTAGAAGTAGAACCTGTCGGCGTTGACGGGCGCGCTGACGCCCGTGGGCGTCGTCACCCGCACGTGGAACGGATCGCCGACCTCTATGTGCGCCGGCGTGGTCGCGGTGATGGTGCCGCCACCGGCCGCCACGGCGAGCTTCGTCGCGGCGACGCCGCCGACGGTGACCGACGTGGCGCCCTTGAACCCGCTGCCGGTGATGGTCACGACCGTGCCGCCGGTGGTGGGCCCGTAGGCCGGGCTCACGCCGGTGACCACCGGCATGGCGCCTTTAAAGACGAAGCGGTCGGCCTTCGCCGCGGCGCTGGTGCCGCCCTTGGTCACCACGCGCACGTTCACGGTGCCCGTGCCCCGCGGGGCGCGCACGGTGAGGGGATAGGGGCTAGGGACCGGTGAAACGCGCCCAGCTGTGACATCTCCTGCAATTCGGCGTGAAGTTGTCCGGCTTCGGCGGCGCGGATGGTCCCTTTGCGAGGGCCGTCGCTAGAGTGACATTCGCCGGGCCAGACCGTCCGCCGCCATGCTGACCGTCGCCCGGGCGCCGGCTGTGAGCTAGGCAGGGGGACAGGACTGCGTTCGACGTTGTCACGGGATCTCACTGACCTCACTGCCGGCAAGGTTGCCGGCAGTGTCGGAGGTCCTGCCGGAGAGACGTCGTCAGTGTGACCAGTGGAAGGGGTCGCCGCCCGGCTCCCCCGGCGACGTCGCCCTCGGTGCCGGCTGTGGGCGGGGTCGGGGGCCGTCGCTTGACGATGGAAGCCTGGAGGCGTGACTTTGCGGGACCTCTACGCTGATCGATTCACGTTGACACGCTTGTCGGGCGTCACTCTCACCGGTAGTCCACAATCAGCATCGAGACTCGCCCGCGCCCACTCAGGTTGAGGCGGTACCAGCCTGGCTCGACGGGATCGACAGTGAGGAGAGCACAGATTGTCTGCCGAGGTGCGAGTGCCTGCCCGAGGTGGGCTTTGAGTACATCACGATTGCACCTTCACGGTCACCGTGGCGGTCAGATCCGAGGGGATGGTCGCACCCTCAGACGCATCGCTCAGCGTGCCGGTAAAGACGTAGCTCCCGGCGGTGCTGCCATCGTAGGTCGGCGAGCCCCCGTCCCAGGCGACGTCGGCGCTCCCCGTGTCACTGTTGCTCAAGGTGACGCCCACCGTGGACGGCAGTGCGACGCTGCTCAGGGGCGTTCCGTTGGCTACGGAGATGTCTGCGATGCTGTCGACCGTGGTCACGGTCGGCGCACCCACCTTCACGGTCACCGTGGCGGTCAGATCCGAGGGGATGGTCGCACCCTCAGACGCATCGCTCAGCGTGCCGGTAAAGACGTAGCTCCCGGCGGTGCTGCCATCGTAGGTCGGCGAGCCCCCGTCCCAGGTGACGTCGGCGCTCCCCGTGTCACTGTTGCTCAAGGTGACGCCCACCGTGGACGGCAGTGCGACGCTGCTCAGGGGCGTTCCGTTGGCTACGGAGATGTCTGCGATGCTGTCGACCGTGGTCACGGTCGGCGCACCCACCTTCACGGTCACCGTGGCGGTCAGATCCGAGGGGATGGTCGCACCCTCAGACGCATCGCTCAGCGTGCCGGTAAAGACGTAGCTCCCGGCGGTGCTGCCATCGTAGGTCGGCGAGCCCCCGTCCCAGGTGACGTCGGCGCTCCCCGTGCCACTGTTGCTCAAGGTGACGCCCACCGTGGACGGCAGTGCGACGCTGCTCAGGGGCGTTCCGTTGGCTACGGAGATGTCTGCGATGCTGTCGACCGTGGTCACGGTGATGGTGCCGGTGGCAGTGAAAGTTACAGAGGCGGAGACACCGGCAACCGTTGCCGTCAAGGTGTTGGTGCCAGCGCTTGCGCCTAGTGTCCAGATGCCAACGGTGGCGATGCCCGACGGGTCGGTCGAAACCGGTGTCCCGCTGACAAGGCCGCTTCCGGGAGACACGGTGAAGGCAACGCTTACGTCAGACACCGGATTGCCGTTTGCATCCTCAACGATGACACTCGGCAGCACGCCGACGGGACCCCCGGCAGTGGCTAATTGGGTCTGGGCGCTGTTAGCTACGATCTGGGCGGGGGTGCCGACAGTCGGGGTGGCACTGAAAGTCACGGGAGAACCGGTAAGCCCAGAGCCGCTTGCCGTCACATCATGCGAGCTGATGCAGGAGTTGTGCCACCCGTCTGCGGGGAGGCGGCTTTCGAGAGCATCAAGAGCGGTTTCGAGACAACATCAGCTGCCTTCCAAGTGCTCGTCCTCAGCATGTCCCAAGGCGAGAATCTCAACCACGGCGACGAAGTGCTCATGCTCGCGGCCGGTTCTTCACAGATAGCTGTCGAAGCAGATGTAGCAGCTCTAGGCGCTTGGTTCCGTGACATCGAGCACGTTGTCTCCCTTCTTTCGGTGATCGCTGAGGACAGTGCAGTGGCGGTAGGCGAGGCTCTGAAGTCGCTATTCTCAATTCTCGACGACGAGCAGAAGGTGCGCGGGGTCGAACTGGTTTTGGCGCTCTTCGAGAAGTCCGCCACAGACCGAGTTAGATCTCTGCTCGACTGGTTCGCTGAAGACATTTTTGCCGGAGAACAGGATGCAGGCTTGCGTTACGCGGAGGGCCTCCGTTCGGAGCCTCCCGTTGCGATTCGCGGTCCTCTTGTGAACGGGCTCCGGACCATCGTTCGTGGAGATGTGGGGATTGATAAGGCTGTTCGCGCAGCAAAGTGCCTCTCCTCACCGTCGATGTACTGGGTGAAGACATCGTCGGGGGTTTTCGACGCTGACGACCTATCCTCAGTTCTGATTGACAGCCTGTCGGAGGCCATCAACTCCGACCGGTTCGACTGCGTCACCCAGGTTCTTCGGGCCTCAAGGTCGAGCCTAGCCAAGGAGCAGCTCGAGCGCGTGGTCATGCAGCTCGTAAGACGCCTGCGCGGCGTCTCCACGGATATGGTGGTCGCGAACGGCGATGCTGTCCTGGCTAGGGCCAACGATCTTACGGATGAGGCAGGCGTCGAGTTTTGCGAAGGGCTAAGAGACAGATTTCGTCGTTCTGGGCAGGACGGGGACGTGGCGCGAGCCGTGGCGGAAAGGTTGGAAGCCGTTCCCGCTTTGCACGGACTCGCGGAAGCTCTGACGCGCGGTCTATTCCACGATCTCGTCCACCAATCCCCTGTGCCGAATCCGAACCAAGTGCCCTTGCTCGGGTTTATCGCCTCCTCTCACAAGCTCCTCGCCCCGGCGCAGGTCGAGAACCTCGTCGAGTACATCAGCGACCGCTTCAGGGAGAACCCGGGTTACCATGTTTTCCTAGTCGACGCAGCGCGGCAACTCGCCGATCTCACTTCCGCTCAGCGCGAGAAGCTAGTTTCGAGCCTGATCTATGCTGATCGCACGCAGCCCGATGTCAACGTCCGAGTGAGCGTTCTCTCGGCTGCACGCGCATTGGCCAGGAATCGGCGCAGTCATGCCAAGACCTTGTTTGACGGTCGCTTGACTGAGCTGAGCGAGTCGAGTGACCCCGCTGACCAAGACACGCTCAGTCGGCTCAAGGCGTCCTAGCGGACAGGACGTACCGCGTTCCTGCAGCCGATAGTAGATGGCGAAGACTGTTTGCGCTTCGCCCCCCTGGCGGCAGGACAAGCCTGGTACCCTCCGAACCCCACATCCTCAACCTAGACGGGCCAATGACGTGTCACGGCAAGGCGCGTTTCGCCGGCCTCTATCTCCTATC
>CAVWIH010000033.1:0-137471 GCA_963755025.1 uncultured Actinomycetes bacterium | reverse complement strand
GAAGCGCCCCCAGGGTCTTCACGCGTCCGTCGTGAACCGACTGAAGCGCCAGGGCTCCGCTCGGGCTGCCGCTCGGGATGATGTCAAAAACCCAGACCTGACTCCTTGAGGAGGTGAGGGGGCTTAGGAAGGTGACGTTGGGGATCGAGGAAGCGATGGTGGTCGTGTCCTCGACCGTCACAGCCGGAGAGGAGTTGCCGATGTACGTGACCTTTAGGTGAGCACCGCACGAGGCAACCATCAGTAACAGGGCGGCGAGCCCCACAAGGCTAAGGAGTCGTGTCATCGTCAGCCTCCAAGCGGTCACCAGGCAGCGATCTCCGGCAGTCTACGCCTTTGCTCGTTGCTAGTCGTCGGGACCGTGGTAGCCGACACCAGCCCAGAGCTAGTGCAGTGACTTGCGACCGCCGTTAACGCGCGTTTTGCGACACCTAGACCTAACGCCGCCCCGGCCACCACCTTTGCCCCACACGCGGCAGCGACCCCCGCGTCACGTCGGCCGCCTTGTTCGCCGGGACCGTTCACGGCCGAAAGTACTCGTCCAGGCCGGCGTCGATGTGGAGGGCCATCTCCTTGCAGCGCCAGGCGAGGCGCGGGTTCACCTGCCACCAAGCTTGCGGAAGGTGCCGATGGCCCAGAGCATGAGGCCGAGCGTCTCGGCGAGAGCTTCCTGGGGATCCTTGCTCAGTGAGGAGAGCTCCGGCCGACAGGCTTGCTCGAGCTCAGCGTTGCTCATGGTGCCAAACGGTTCCTGCTCTTCTAAGAGCCGCCGGCGCCGGGCCATCTGCCGGCAGCGATCCGAGCAGAATCGTCGGCGGCGACCGCCGCCCGGAGCCTGCGGTGGCAGCTTCTCTAGGCAGTACTCGCAGAGCGCCGTCACGGTCGCCTGCCTTGCTCTGTCGCCTGGCGAAGGCGCGACCGGCGCGCCAACCCTCGAAGATCGTTCATCGTCAGCCTCCTTGTCGGTCCCTGTCAGCGTAGCGGAGAGGTCACGCGCGTTTCGTGACACAGGCTTTTTGGATCGTGACACTCGCCACGCACACTGGGTTTTTTTGACGGATGCCTGCCGCGCGTGGTTCCGGGCTGCTGCCTCCATGAGCGACCCCCCTACCAGTCGCGCGTCGTGTAGGGCGCGCACGTCTGACCGACCGCGCAGGCTCGTCTGGGGCCCTGCTCTCCCTGGTCTGGGCGCCGGCTGGGGCGCCCGCTGGGGTGGTGCCTGCCCCGCGGCCATCCCCTGCTGGCCAGGCCGTGGTGCAGATCTCGCGTAGGTGGCCGGCCTTCCTGGCGGCGCGATCGCGGGCCTGATCGGGCGTTCGAGACGGGGGCAAAGGCCAGTCCTTGTGAGGTTTCGGCCGTGTCGTTTTCATATCAGCCTGTGATCCCTGCCATCGACCATGACCTCGCGCTTGCACAGCGCCGCGTTCGCTAGATAGCCTCCTCGCCCATGCGCTCTGGAAGCTCCTCGGGCGAGCGGTTAGTCGTCACGATGAGCGGCAGCCTGTCGTTGTAGGCGCAATTTCAGCAGCTCGTGGAGGCGTTCGACGCGAACTCCGTGGGCTTCTCGATGCCGAGGTCGTCGAGTGCCAGCAGTGGCGCTACGCATGCCCTCTCGAGTGGACCGAAGTCCTCCCCGTTGAAGTCGCCCTGAAGTTGTCGGCAACTTGGTCGTCGTGACGAAGAGGCTGCCCGGTGGACGATCTTTGATCGCGCAGGTCGCCAGGCGGGTCTTACCGACACCGGCGCTGCTGCTTAGAAACAATCTTCAGTGGCATGGTCGCGACAGGCAACCAGAGCCCTCGCCTGAGGGTCTGTCTCGCGCCGAATCCCGCGAAGCTCGCTGATTGGTAACGCTGCGGGATGTTGCGCGTGTCCGGCGGGTCTGCCTGCTGCTGTGCCGCCCTTCTCGTTCACGCTGCCTCGCCACGCAGTCATCGCAGATGTCGGGCCTGAAGTTCATGGCGGCCTTCACGAAGGCCGGCGCGTCAGGCGGCAGTTCGTAGGGGAACTGGCTCTGGCACTCGCGACAGATCGCTTCAGGCATCTTCGCCTCCCGGTGAGAAGCAGGCGTCGTAGCCCGAGAGGGTCCCACGCTTGGCGAGCGAGAGGCCCGGGACCTGCTGCCCCCAGCCGCGAAGCTGCGGGCGGCCTTACCGACGTAAGTGGCATTCGGAGCACCCGCCGCAGTGGCGGCGCGCAGGCCGTACTGCATGGCCTTGGCCAGCACGACGCGCTCGATCTCGAAGAGCGGCTCGTACAGTTGCCGGACGACGCGCGAGAGCGAGGTCTGCTTCGACTTGTTTTTGGCGGCGAGAAGTTCGGCCATGGTCCGGTACTCGGGCGCGAACTGCGTGGCGCTCAAAACCACGTCGGCGCGTTCCTGCCAATCTGATTCATTTGGCGCAGCGATTTTCGGTGTGGCCGACGGCTTGCTGTTGGCCGAAGAATCCTGGATCCAGACATGGATCCCATACCTGGATCCAAGACCCCACCCGGCTCGTCATCGCCTTGGTTGTGCTCAGGCGCCACCTTGGTCGTGCCTTGTGTGCATCCGCTCGGGGCCGGGAAGATGCTAGCTGCCTCGCGCGGATGCGGTCTCTGGTGCTTGTGCCAGGTGGGGATCGCGATGAAGTGCTTGCCGTCGACGGTGTAGCGGATGATGAAGTCGTGGGTCGCGAGCTCTCCAAGAAGCTGGTCGGCGTCGCAGTCGTCATAGGGCAGGCACTCGACCTTGATCCGCCGCGGGCGATCCTCGAGCCTTCCTTCGAGGTCGGCGATCGTCCACAGGGCGGCGAAAAGGATGCGGGCGAGTGGTTGGCAGTCGCCGAGCTCCTCATCGACGAAGAACCCTGGCTTGATCGTGCGCAACCTAGCCATGGGCCCTCCCCATCGTGTCGATATCGACCGCGCTCACGGCTCCCTCACCAGGAACCGCGATTCCCAGGGCACGGAGGAGCGGAGCGATGGGCACCTTGTAATTGCGTCCGCACTTGAGCACGGGGATGCCCTCCGCCAAGGCCCCCGTCGCCGCCAACTGGTATGCGTTGACCCGGCCGACCTTGATTGGCTTCCTGGCCAGGTCGATATCGCAGACGCGCTCGCCGGCGCAGTACATGGCGAGGATCTGATCGATTCGGACAGATCCGCTTGGACCGCTCACGGCCTCATGTGCGCGAATCATCGTCTGCCTCTTCGAACAGCTCGGCCTCGTCAACCCCAAGTGCCTCGGCAATCCGGCATCGCCACCCGGGGTAGGCGCAGACCTTACCGTTCACGATCCGCGAGATGAGAGAGGGATGGATCCCGGTCTTCAGGCTCACGGCGTACTGGCCACCGGCCCGCTCGATTCCCTCGTTCAGCCGTGTCCGTTTCACTCCTTGCCTCCTGAACCTCGGGCCCGCGACCTGCGGGCCTTGACGTCATGAGGTCATGATGGCAGGGTTAGTGGACTGATAAAGACTATGCAGGAGTCCACTTATGCCAAACGACGACTTTGCTTCTTGCCGTTGGCCGAGATTCGACAGCTACGAAGTTGTCGAGAGCGCTTTTGGCCAAACGGCGCAACCGAAGCCGAGTGCCAAGGTCGACTGGTACTACCCGGCAGACGACTTCGGCGCCCTCTCGCGCGCGCTCACGGAACTTGTGGCCTTGCTCCGCAATCCGCTTAACGATATGGAGGGCAACATGCTCGCTGAGCCGCTCCTTACCATCGAGGATTGGGCTCCTCGGCTCGGAGTTCGCACTCGCGGGCAGCTGCTCCGGTGGTTACGAGAGCACGGCCTCCTCGGTGTTCTTCTCGAGCGTCTGAACATCGTTCGAGAGAAAGCCGCGCCCTGGGAGGGGGGGACGTTCAGGCAGCACCTCTCGAGCCGCATCGGACACGAATGGGTATCGAGAGGCCTAGCACCGCTCATGCCCGAAGAGACTCGCCCGCCAGGCGCGGAAGTGCTTCTCGAAGCGAAGTTGGGCCGGGACCTTGAACCGTCCCCCGTCCCTTTCACGGATCCCGAGTGGCTTCGCTTCTTTCCGACCGTCGGCGCCAGCGGCGACGATCCTGAGACCTACGCCTATGGGTCGCCGGACTCGGAGACTTTCTGGCGCGCCTACGGCGAACCAATCCCGCGCCTACTTTACGAGCTGCTTCGAATCGACCGGGCGCAGCGAGCACTGAATCTTCCCAAGAAGGTTGGACTCGGGCGTCCGTCGGCGGGCGTCAACGAGATGCACGCCTTTCATCGCAGCGAACTCAACCGACTCGGAAGCCAAGTGTCGCAGGCCCTCGTGGCTACGGGACGCCGACAGGAGAAGGTTGGCTGGGCCTACGCATCACTGTTGGGCCTCCTGGCGTCCTCGGCGATCTGGGCGACCGATCGACGGGACGTCAAGCACTGCGAACGATGTGCACCACCTTCACCTCGGGAGATCCGACGCAAAGTACTGCGGCGTTCGTTGCAGAAGGCCGCCTATCAGGACCGAGCACGTCACGCGGAAGAGGCGCACGATGGCTAAGCCCAGGAAGCGCGCGATGGTCAACGGCATTCAGAAACGGGGGATAAATACGTCTTTCGAATCCGTATAGGCGACATCTTGTCTACGAAGGTGGTTTCGCCAGCGCCGAGGATGCACAGGCCGCGAGAGATAAGACTCGCGTGGCCGCCCGCGAGGGCCGTCTTCCGGCTGTGCCGACTCGAGAGACCGTCGCGGAGTACCTCGAGCGGTGGCTAAAGGTCCACGAATCGCAGGTCAAGCCGACCACCCTGGCGAGCTACCGCATGCACATCCGCCAGCACATCGAGCCGGCGCTCGGCGAGATCCGTCTCAAGAAGCTCGACCGCGCGACGCTGAACACGTTCTTAGCGCACGCGGAGCGCCGGCCCCGGCTGCATGAGCGGCCGGCCGCCGTAAGGCGGCCGCTCTCGCCAGCAACCGTCCGGCGCATCGCAGCCACGCTCCACAAGGCCCTAGCCGACGCCGTCGACGAGGGCACACTCCGGCGAACCCCTGCGACCGGGTCAAGTTGCCGAAGGCACGCGCGACCGAGCACCACGATATTCAAGCGTGGACGGCAAGCGAACTAGCGGCCTTCCTCGAGCAGACCCTGCAGGACCGCCTCGCGCCGATGTGGTGGACAATCGCCAACACCGGCATGCGCCGAGGGGAGGTCGCGGGCCTCGTGTGGCGCGACGTTGACCTGGCGGCCGGCACGATCGCGGTGCGGCGCGCCCTGGCTATCGTCGGCAGCGACGTTGTCGAAACTACACCCAAGCGCGGACGGTCGCGCGTCATCGACCTCGATGCGGATACAATCGCCGTACTCGAGATATGGCGCAAGCGTCAGGCGGCCGAGCGCGACGCCTGGCCGGGCTCTGGCCGGCCAGCCACCGCGTCTTTTGTCACGAGGATGGCACCGCTTTGCACCCGCGTTACCTCACGAGAGCCTTCGGACGCCTCGTGGCGAATGCACGTGTGCCGCGGATCCGCCTGCACGACGTAAGGCACACGCACGCCTCGCTGCTACTAAGCGCGGGCGTACCCGTGAAGGTTGTCTCTGAGCGCCTTGGCCACTCCGACGTAGCCTTCACCATGCGCGTCTATCAGCACGTCCTGCCGGGCATGCAACGCGACGCCGCCGACCAATTCGCGGCCCTGCTGAAGCAGGCGCGTCCAACGCACGCCTCTCTACTGAGGACATAAGTTCACAAAGTGTTCACAAGGCTGATGGCTACGTGCCTGAGAACATCCTGCAAAAGGCGCAGACACATTGGTGCCGGAGGGGGGAATTGAACCCCCACGCCCTCGCGTGAGCGGGACCGGATTTTGAGTCCGGCGCGTCTGCCAGTTCCGCCACTCCGGCACAGCTGCGAGGCGCCAGCGAGTGAGCCCCGCGTGAGCTCGCGGCCCGCGGCCTGGGTGGCGGCGAGCAGCGAGTCATTATAACGATATCGGCGCCACGCCAACGCGGGGCGCCGGCGGCGCTTCCTCTCCCCCGCCGCTCGCCGCCCTCTGTCCCCCGCCGTTCGTCGTCCCGGTCGCTCCCGGTTCTCTTCTGCTTGCGAGGGTTCACGCGGTGGGAATACTCGGGGTGCTTCGCAGTTGGGCGCGCAAGGAGGATCCCCAGTGACACGCTACGACCTCGCCGTGATCGGCGGAGGGCCGGCAGGCTTGGCGGCCGCCATGTACGGCGGCATGCGGGGCATGTCGACGGCGGTCTTCGAGGCCGAGGCTTTCGGTGGCCAGCTCATCAACCTCTACCCCACCAAGCCGGTGACCAACTTTCCCGCACACGCCGAGATCGCGTCGCGCGACATCGCCCTGCAGCTCGCCGAGCAGGCCGAGCGCTTCGGCGCCGAGCTCTACGACTGGAGTCCGGTCGAGTTTGTGGGGCGCGACGGTCCCGACTTCGTCATCCGCCCGAGCGGCAACGCGGCGGCCGGCGGCAACGGCAACGGCCACCGGCCCCGGGCACACGAAGGCGACGGCCCCCGCGCACACGACGGCGACGGCCCCGGGGGGCGCGTCGGCGACGGTGACGGCGAGATCACGGCGCGCACGCTGGTGCTCGCCCTAGGCATGGGACGTTTCATGCCGCGGCGACTGGGGCTGCCCGACGAGGCGCGCTTCGAGGGCAAGGGCCTGTCGTACCGGCTGCCGCCGATCGACGAGATCACGGCGCACCACGTGGTGGTCGTGGGCGGCGGCGACTCGGCGCTCGACACGGCCCTCTCGCTACGCACGATCGCCGAGGTGACGATCGTGCACCGCCGCGAAGCCTTCAGCGCCTATGCCTTCTCGCAGAAGCGCCTGGCCGAGGCCGACATCAAGCTGGTCACCAACGGCGAGATCGTCGAGCTGCTCGGCAACGACCACCTCGAGCGCGTCGTCGTGGCGCGCACCGACGGCTCCACCGTGGAGTGCCCGGCCGACCTGCTCATGGTGAGCATCGGTCAGGCGCCCGAGCTGAGCGGCATCGAGCACTGGGAGCTCGCCCTGGGCGACTCGCGCCTGTCGGTGAGCTCGGCCATGGAGGCCGGCACGCCGGGGCTCTTCGCCGCCGGCGACTACGCCGAGTACCCCGGCAAGGTCAAGATGATCACGACGGCCGTGGGCGAGGGTTCGACCGCCGCGGCGTCGGCCGAGCGCTACCTGATGAGCATCAGCTAGATCGCGCTCGGCCGCGCAGGGATGGCGTCCCGCGCTCGCACGCGCGGCGAGGGCGGTACCGCTCCCACCCGCGCACGGCAGAGATGGACCGCTTCCCAGAAACAAAGGGCGCCGCGGCGGCGGGTGACAAGTCACCCGCCGCCGCGGCGCTTTACTCACCCCGTCGCGAGGCGCCGGGTGTGGGCAGTCAGGGCCGGACGTGCTCCCCGAGGGAGCCCGAAGTGCTGCGCTCCTTAGAAGGCGCGCGGGTAGGTGTTGGGCCACATCTGGCGTCCCCAGCCTCGCCTGATGGCGAGGGCGGTGGCGCGGATCTGCGCCTCGCCGTTGAAGAGCGACTGCGCACGCCAGGGGTTCCAGGCCCCGTGCCAGGTCGACCAGCAGTACTGGTAGAGGCCGTGGTACGAGCCGTTCTGGGCGTTCACGCGGCCGCCCGACTCGAGCGTCATGAGCCGGCGCAGGCCGAGGGCGCTGATGCGGTTGTGGTGGGCCGCGTCGCGCACGAGCGGCATCCAGTTGCCGCGCGCCGCCGCCTGCCGCATGTCGAGCTCGTGGCGCAGCGCCGCGAGCAGCTTCTGCAAGACGCGCACGTGCTGCGCTTCGCGGCGCAGCTGCGCGGGCGTCGGGACGGGAGCGGGAGCGGGTGACGGCGAGGTCGACGGCGAGGGGCTCGCCGACGGCGATCCGCTGGTCGACGGCGAGGGGCTCGCCGACGGCGCCGTGTCGGCCGCCGGGGCGCTGGCGGCAGCGAGAGCGGCCGCGTAGGCGGCGCGGTCGCGACGCAGGCGTGCGCGAGCGTGGGTCAGTGCGGTGCGGGTGTGGGTGAGGCGGGTGGAGAGGCTCGCGGCGCGAGCCTGGTCAGGAGAGGTGAGAAGGAGTGCGGTGGGGATCGAGAGTGCGATGATGCTTATGAGAAGTGCGACAATGGTTTTCTTCCATCCGGTCACAAGTTCCCTTCGACGGCGTGAGTCCGACGGCAGCGGCATGACCTGTGCCGGCGGACCTGTCCGCGCTTGCCCCACCCGCTCTGGCCCGCATCTGTCCCGCACACGTCATACGTGTGCTCAGGGAGCGTGGGAGAGGGGGTGTGAGGGGGGCGAAGCGCTTGTAGCTTGCGCTGACAGTAGACCACAGACCGCGCGACCCGGCAACTCCGGGAGCCTGGCGCAGCCTGCGACGTGGGCGCCTGGCGGGCCATGCCTCAGACCGTCGATCGACTTCGTCGTCGCCGCTCAGACAGGCGTGACTTCGTCGCGCGTCTAGTGCAGGCGACCACCGAGCGGGCCGGCGCTCGCTTCGAGTTCGACGATCCAGCCGAGCAGGTGATCGCGGCGGCGCTCGACGGTAAAGCCGGCCGCCTTGAGCAGGCCGATGGTGTCCTGGTCGAGCCGGCAACCCCAGGCGAGGCGCCGCCAGGTGGGCGCCATCAGGCTCTGCAGGCGCCGCGCCGGCTGCCACGAGTTGTGCACGTGCTCGAGCATGAAGAGCCGGCCGCCGGGGCGCAGCACGCGGCGCACCTCGGCAAAGGCGGCGACCGGGTCCGCAAGGCTGCACCAGGTGAGCGTCGCGATGGCGCTGTCGAACGAACCGTCGGAGAACGGCAGCTTCTCGGCGTACGAGCCGACCACGGTGACGACGATCGCCGACGGGTCCGGCCCGGGCACAGTCCGCGCGGCGTCCGGCCCAGCGGCGACGCCCGCCGCGACGACGCCCGGCGCAGCGGAAGCGCCCGGCGCAGCGGCAGCGCCCGCCCCGTGCCCGTTGCGCGACGACCCGCGCCAGTTGTGCGACGACCCGCGCCAGTTGTGCGACGGCCCGTGCCCGTTGCGCGAGGCCCCGCGCAGCGAGACGGCGCGAATGCGCGCTCGCGCGGCCATGACGATGGAGGGCTCGATCGCCGCTACCTGCGTGCCGGGCGCGTAGAAGGCAAAGCCGGCGCCGGTGCCCGCGCCGATCTCGAGCACGCGCGGGCCGCCGGGGATGGGCTCGGCGCCGGGCACGCCGGCGCGGGCCGCGGCGCTGGCGGCGGCGTACAGGCGCCGCCGCCAACGCCGCACGAGCAGTTTCTCGGCGGGCCACATGACGGCGTCGTAGATCCAGGGGTCGAGCTCGCTGTGACTCACGGCGGGCTCGGCGTTGCGGTCGGCGCAGGGAGCGACGGGCTTGCTGCGATGAGTGCGGATTTCACGGTCGTCTACTCTACCTGCCGCGTAACGGCGGCGCTCGTGATAAATTCGCCCATGCTTCAACCTGACCGACGGCAACGAGGGGCGCGAGGCTCCCTCACCTTCTTGGAGGACACATGGCGAACGTAGCGCGGATCGGCATTCTGACGGGCGGCGGCGACGTGCCCGGGCTGAACGTCGCGATCAAGGCGGTCGTCGGCCGGGCGGCCGACCACGGCATCGAGGTCGTCGGCCTGCGCCGCGGCTGGGCCAGCGTCATGGGCATCGACCCCGACGACCCGGCCACCGTAGCCACCTTCACGCTGCCGCTCGACCACGAGACCGTGCGCCGCATCGACCGCACGGGCGGCACCATGCTGCACAGCTCGCGCACCAACCCGGTGGCCGTGAAGGCCGCCGACGTGCCCTCGTACGTGCGCGCCGAAGACCAGACGGTCCGCGACGACGGCAAGGTCGACTGCACCAAGCACGCCATCCGCGTGCTCAACCATCTCGGCCTCGACGCCCTCGTGCCGATCGGCGGCGAGGACACGCTGTCGTTCGCCGAGCGCCTCAGCCGCGAGGGCTTTCCGGCCATCGCCATTCCCAAGACCATGGACAACGACGTCCTGGGCACCGACTACTGCATCGGCTTCTCGACCACCATCACGCGCTCGGTCGAGATGATCACCAACTTCCGCACGGCGCTGGGCTCGCACGAGCGCATCGGCATCATCGAGCTCTTCGGCCGTCATTCGGGCGGCACCAGCCTCTACGCCGCCCTGCTCGCGGCCGTCGACCGCGCCATCATCCCCGAAGTGCCGTTCAACATGGAGCGCCTCGCCGGCTTTCTGGCCGACGACCGCGCGGGCAACCCCTCGCACTACTCCATGGTCACCATCTCCGAGGGCGCGGTGCCCGAGGGCGGCGACATCACCGAGGGCGGCGAAGCCGACGCCTTCGGCCACCGCAAGCTCGGCGGCATCGGCCTCGCGGTGTCGCAGGAGATCAAGCGCATCACCGGCACCAACGTCATGTTCCAGCAGCTCGGCTACGTGATCCGCTCGGGCGCGCCCGACACCCTCGACCGCATGGTGGCCAACTCGTTCGGCATCCTCGCCGCCGACGAGGTCGCCAAGGGCCACACCGGCAAGCTCGTCGCCCTGCAGGGCGGCAGCTACACGACGGTGCCGCTCACCACGGTCGCCGGCGGGCAGCGCAAGATCGACGTCGCCGAGCTCTACGACGCCGCGCAGTACCGGCCCAAGGTGCGCGACATCCAGGACAAGCCCATGTTCCTGTACTAGGAGCGCGACAAAGTCACGCCTGCCTGAGCAGCGACGACGAAGTGTATCGACGGACTAGACCGACGTAAGCGCACACACCCTGACGCCCTACGAGCGGGGCGGCGGGTGAGGGCCGCGAGCGGCCCTCACCCGCCGCCCCGCTCGTGATAACCTCGAACGCCCGGACGAGACCAAGCAGCGCCCCCCGGCTCAAACCGCGGGCGCACGGCGGGAGGCACCGACGATCAAAGCGCTCCGCAGGGTCATCTTCTTTCTTCTGATCGTCGTCGTCCTCTACCTCTTGCTCCCCCGGCTGGTGGGTCCCGAACGCGCCCTCGGCCTGGTGCGCCACGCGCGCTGGCCACTGCTCGTGCTGGCCGTGGTCGTCGAGTTCGTCTCGCTGGCCGGCTATGCCAACCTGTTCCGCCACATCCTGCGCGTGCTCGACGTGCGCTTGCGCTTTGGCACGGTCATGAACGTCGTGCTGGCCGGCCTGTCGTTCAGCCACCTCTTCGGCGCCGGCGGCGCGGCCGGCATGGTGGTCAGCTATAACGCGCTGCGCAAGCGCGAGGTGCCCCACGGCCTCATCTTCGTGGCCATCGCCGCGCAGAACTTCTTCACCTACATCGTGCTCTGGGTCATGTTCCTCGTGGCCCTGGTGTCGGTGGTCTCGAGCGGACGCGTGAACCCGTGGAGCTACACGCTCGCCCTGGTGCTCATCGCCGGCCTGCTGTGGCTCACCGCCTACGGCCTCTACCTGTACCGCCACCGCGCCAAGATGCGCCGCCGGGTGTCGCAGGTGGCGGCCCTCATCAACCGCATCTACCGGCGCGAGCGCATAGCGCCCGAGCACATCGACGAGTGGCTCGACAGCCTGTTCGCCGGCATGCGCCGCATGGGCACCCACCGCGGCGCCAAGCGCACGGCGGTCGCCTACTCGTGCATGTTCTGGGGGTTCGACCTGCTCTGCCTGTACCTCGTTTTCATCGCCCTGGGCTACCACGTGCCGCTGGCGGCCCTCACCGTGAGCTACGCGGTGGCCAACGCGGTGGGCAGCCTGGCGCCCACGCCGGGCGGCCTAGGCGCCATCGAGGGGTTGATGATCACGCTGCTGGTGAGCTTCGACGTGCCGTCGCCCCAGGCGATCGCCGTGGTGCTCGTCTACCGGCTGATCAACTTCTGGATACCGATCCCGGTGGGCTTCGGCAGCTACCTGGCGATCAGGTAGGGCGCACGCCTAGAAGTGGTGCCGCTTGAGCGAGGCCAGCGTGAGACTGGCCGGCAAGCGGTACACCGTGATCGTCGGGCCCTGCTCGCCGGGCCGCGGCGTGAAGGTGGCCTGGATGCGCCCGAAGCGCGCCACCTCCTGGTAAAAGGCGACCTGCAGCGGGTAGACCGCGCGCGCCGCCATCACGCGGCTGTCGACCTGCGAGCTGAGCACCACGTAGTCGACGTGGTGTAGCACGAGGGCGCGCAGGCGGTCCCTGGGGTTGCTCGTGCCGGGCAGCGGCAGAGGCAGCTTGTAGATCGTGTAGCTCGGCGTCGTCAGTCGGGCGTCGGTGTAGAAGCGCAGGTCGAAGTAGGGCACGAGCGGCGGTCCGTAGGGCTCCATGGCGATGACCGTGCCGGGCGCCAGGTGCCGCTCGATCCAGGTCTTGGCCACGGTGCGCACGTCGGTGCCCGAGAGCGAGCGCGAGTAGTTGATCGAGGCGCGCGCGGGCAACACGATGGCGCCCAGCAGCACCACCGTGGCGAGGGCGACCACGACCGCCCGGCGGCGCAGGGCCGGTCGGGCCACCGGCGCCAGGCAGGCGCGCACCGCGAGCACGATGAGCAGCGGCACGATGGGCAGCAGGTAGCGGTCCATGAGGGCGTGCCACGAGCTCACGTAGAGGTAGTAGACGATGACGTAGGGCACGAGGATGAGGTCGGCGCGGGTGCGCCTGACCAGCGCCAGGGCGATGCCGATCAGGCCCAGCACGAGCAGCACGATGCCCAGCGAGCCGAGCAGGTTCACGCTCAGGTTGTACCAGTAGCCGTTGTGCACGTTCTCGAAGCCCAGCCAGCCGTTGGCGACGATCTTGTTCTGGCTCGCGAAGTTGCCCAGGAAGTGGCGCGGGTCGAGCACCGCATAGGGCGTGCTCACCACGAAGGCCAGCAGCATGGGCAGCGCGATGCGGCGCGCCGCGCGCGCCGCCAGGGCGCGCACGCGGTGGTCGGCCGGCTGCCCGCGGTACACGTACCAGCAGGCGATCACGCCGGGCACGACCAGCATGCCGAGGTTGTACTTGGTGCCGGTGGCCAGGCCGGCCGCCAGGGCGCCCCACAGCAGCGTGCGCGGCGAGCGCAGGCGCGCCGCCCGCAGGAACAGCAGCAGGGCGAGCAGGCCGAACATGGTGGCCGGCACGTCGGTGACCGCGACGTGCGAGTAGCGTACGTGCAGCGGCTCGACGGCCAGGAACAGGGCGGCCAGCAGGCCCACCGGCCGCGAGAAGGCCTCTTTGCCGAGCCGGTAGACGAGGTACACCGACACCACGCCGCAGGTGGCCACCACGGCGCGCCCGATCAGGTAGTACGGCGTGGGGTCGGTGACGTAGGTGACCGGGCTGATCAGGCTGGCGCCGCCGTGCGGCACGTAGACCTTGCTGACCGCCCAGATAGCCGTGCCGATGAGGTTGAACAGCAGCGACGGGTAGTAGAAGAACTCGGGGTTGAAGTGGCCGCGCGCTATGCGAAAGGCACGCGCCAGCACGACCTTCTCGTCGGGGTTCTGGTACGGGTACGGCAGGCCCCAGCTCACGCCCTTGAAGCGCAAGAAGGCGGCCACCGCCAGCACGGCCAGCAGGATGAGGCCGGTCCAGCCGATCGCCGCCGTGGCCCGGGACGCACCGGCAGACACGCGGCGGCCGAACCGGCCCGCTGTCGTCAAGAGCGGCCTGAGAGAGTGAGTACCCATGGGTCTGCTGCGCGCGATTCTATTCCCTTCGCAGCGCAAGAAAAGCCGTTGCCGGAGCGCCCCCGTGGCCTTCTGGTCAGCCGCCGTTCTGCCCGCTGCGGAACTCCTGCATGATCTGGTCGCCGGCGCTCGTGCCTATGCGGGCGGCGCCGGCGTTGATGAGGCGCAGGACCTCGTCGCACGTGCGCACGCCGCCGGCGGCCTTGACGGCCACGCGCTCGCTAAGCGCGTCGCGCAGCAGTTCGACGTCGTGCACCGTGGCGCCTTCGGGGCCCAGGCCCGTCGAGGTCTTGACGAAGTCGGCGCCGGTGTCTTCGACTATGCGGCAGGCCATCTTCTTGAGCTTGTTCGACAGGTAGCAGGTCTCGACGATGACCTTGACGAGCACCAGTCCGCGGCCGTTGTTGACGCCCGCCATGCGCACCGAGCGCACCACGCCGGTGAGCTCGTCGCGCACGTAGGTGAAGTCGCCCGAGAGCATGGCCGGCAGGCACATGACGACGTCGATCTCGTCGGCGCCGTGGGCCACCGCGTCTTCGGCGGCCGCGACCTTGGAGCGCATGCCGTCGGCGCCGAAGGGAAAGCCGACCACCGTGCAGACCTTGACGTCGGAGTCGGCCAGCAGGCGGGCGGCGAACTGCACCCAGTGCGGCAGCACGCAGACGGCGGCGAAGTGGTACTCGGCGGCCTGGGCGCAGAGACGCTCTATGTCGAGGCGCACGGCGTTGGGCTGCAAGAGGGTATGGTCGATCGTCTTGGCGAGTTCCTCAGCTTGCAACGCGCAGCCGTCCCTTCAGTACCTGGGGCGCGCCTGCCGCGCCTGCCATCTGGCCGCAGTATATCAAAGCGCCCTCACGGCCGGGCTCGGCCGGACGGACCTACAGCAGGTGGTCGATGTAGCGGTCGTCGCGGCGCCAGTGCTTGCGCACCTTCACGCGCAGCCCCAGAAAGACCTTGGCGCCGATCACCGTCTCGATCTCGCCGCGCGCGCCGCTGCCGATGCTCTTCACGACGCGGCCGCCCTTGCCTATGAGGATCGCCTTTTGCGACTCGTGCTCGACGATCAGGAACGCCTCGATCTCGACCAGCGAGTCGCCGGGCCGTTCGGTGATCGACTCGACCTGCACCGCCACCGCGTGCGGCACCTCTTCGCGCGTGACGCGCAGGGCCTGCTCGCGGATGAGCTCGGCGACCAGCATCTCGAGGGGCTGATCGGAGACCTCGCCGTCGGGAAAGTAGACGGGTCCCTCGGGCATGGCGTCGACCAGCGACTCGACGACGTCGGTGAGGCCGTCGCCACGCAGGGCGCTGATGGCCCGCACCTCTCCCCCGCCGAGCAGTTCCTCGGCGGCCGCCACGCGCCCGGCCAGCACCTGGCGCGTGACCAGGTCGATCTTGTTGAGCACGGCCACGTACGGCGTGCGGGCCGACGCGACCGCCTGGGCGATGTAGCGGTCGCCGCCGCCGGGCGACTTGGCCGCGTTCATCATGAACAGGGCGGCGTCGACCTCGGTGAGGGTGGCGTCGACCGTGGCCTGCATGCGCCGGGTGAGCGAGTCGAAGGGCCGCTGAAAGCCGGGCAGGTCGAGCAGCACGAGCTGAAAACCGTCGCCGGTGACGACGCCGCTGATGCGCCGCCGGGTGGTCTGGGGGTGGTCCGACACGATGCTCACCTTGTGACCCACGAGGCGGTTGACGAGCGTCGACTTGCCCACGTTGGGACGGCCGAGCACGGCGACGAAGCCGGAGCGGAACGGCGCCGTCATGGCGTTTCGCGGGGCGAACGGAACGGCGCCCGCAGCAGGTCGTGCAGAGCGACCACGCGCTGCTCGATCAGCCCGTCGGGGCGCGAGCCGCGGTCGGCCGAGCTCGCCGCCGGCAGCGTGACGACGAGGTCGAGCTCGCCGAACTCGGCGAGCGCCTGCAGACAGGCGCCGCAAGGCAGGATGGGCGCGCCCTGGTCGGTGGCCACGGCGAGCGCGGCGAAGTGGCGCTCGCCGGCCGTGACCGCCGCCGCCAGCGCGGCGCGCTCGGCGCACAGCCCCACCGGGTACGAAGCGTTCTCGACGTTCACGCCGGTGAACGTGTTGCCGGCGGCCGTGACGAGGGCGGCGCCCACGCACAGGCCCGAGTACGGCGCGTAGGCCTGCGCGGCGGCCGCTCTGGCGCGCTGCCAGAGGCGGCGCTCGGCGGCGCTGGGCGGTCGCCCGGGGATCGTCTGTTCGGTGGCTGTCATGCGCCCCTTTTCGGTCAGGTGATCGGGTAGAAGATGAGAAAGATGAGCACGGTGAGGCCGGCGCCGAGCAGCCCGCCCAACGCCACCTCGAGCCAGGTGTGGATGCCGGCCTGCACGCGGCTCTGTCCGGTCAGCACGGCCATGACCAGGGCGATCACCGAGATCGGCAGGTCGAAGGCGGTGCCCGCGGCGATGAACGTGATCGCCACCCAGCCGCCGAAGGCCACGGCGGCGTGGCCGCTGGGCAGGCCGCCGCGCAGCGGCGAGCCGCGCCCCGTGATCGCCTTCACGGCGATCACCACGATCACCAGCAGGAACACCGTGATCGCGGCCACGTCGATCGGCGTCTGGCGCACCTTGTTCAAGACGGTGTACGGCACGCCGGTGACCCTGTCGTAGAACACGAGGTAGGCCACCACGAGCGCGTTCAGGGTGGCCACCAGCACGGCGCCGGCGGCCACGTCTTTGGCGAGCTTGGCCAACGGGTCGTAGCGCGAGGTGAAGATGTCGATGGCGTACTCGAGCGCCGTGTTGAACATCTCGGTGATGAACACGAACGAGATCGCCACGAACAGGGCGACGATGCTCAGCCGGTCGAGGTCGAAGAAGAAGGCGGCCACCAGCACGACGATGGCGACCCCCACGTGGATCTTCATGTTCCGCTGCGTGCGGACCACGTGGATGATGCCCTCGAAGGCGAAGTTGAAGCTCTGCAGCAGCGAGCTCCGGTTGCCGTCAGACTTTGCCAAGCAGGCGCTCCCAGCTCGCGTCGTCGAGGTAGCCCGCCTGGCGCAGGGCCATCTCTCCGGCGTCGGTCTCGTGATCGTAGCCGAGCACGTGGAGCGTGCCGTGCACGAGCAGCATGGCCACCTCGAACGACAGCGGCGTGCCGGCGGCGCGCGCCTGGGCGGCGGCCCGCGTAGGGCAGACGACGATGTCGCCCAGCAGCCGCGGCGCCTCGGGCTCGCCGGCGTCGTCGGCGTCGTCGTCGGGCGTGTCGTCGTCGGGCGTGTCGTCGTCGGGGGCGTCGTCGTCGGGCGAGCCGTAGGCAGCGTCGTCGTCGGCGAACTCGTCGTCGGCGTCTTCGAGCGGGAACGAGAGCACGTCGGTGACCTCGTCGTGGCCCAGGTAGTCGCGGTTGAGGGCGCGCATGCGGCGCGCGCCCACGAAGCGCACGCCGATCTCGCCCGACGGCACGCCCTCGGCGTTGAGCACGCCGGCCACGAGCGTGGTCACCGCGGCCGGGTCGACGGCCAGGCGCGTGAGATTGACGACGTCGACGCTGAGCTCGCTCACGAACGCTCCCGCCCGGCGCGCTCGTTGCGGTCGCGCTCGCTCTTGCTGCGTTCGCTCTCGGTGCGCTCGCCGTAGTCCTTGTAGGCGGCCACGATGCGCTGCACGAGCTTGTGGCGCACGACGTCGCGCTGGTCGAAGGTCACGAACGAGATGTCGGGGATCTGGCCAAGCACCTGCGGCACCAGGGCGAGGCCCGACTGACGGCCGCGCGGCAGGTCGATCTGCGTGACGTCGCCGGTGACCACCATGCGCGAGCCGAAGCCCAGTCGCGTGAGGAACATCTTGATCTGCTCGGGAGTCGTGTTCTGCGCCTCGTCTAAGATGATGAAGGAGTCGTTCAGCGTGCGGCCGCGCATGTAGGCCAGCGGCGCGATCTCGATCTCGCCCTTTTCGACGAGCGCCGCCAGCTTGTCGCCGCTCATCATGTCGTAGAGGGCGTCGAACAGCGGCCGAAAGTAGGGATCGACCTTCTCGGAGACGGTGCCCGGCAGGAACCCCAGGCTCTCCCCCGCCTCGACGGCCGGCCGCGTGAGGATGATGCGCCCCACGCGCTTGTTCGAGAAGGCCTCGACCGCAGCGGCCACGGCGAGGTAGGTCTTGCCGGTGCCGGCCGGGCCTATGCCGAAGGTGATGGTGTTGGCGCGGATGGCGTCGACGTACTCCTTCTGGTGGGTCGTGCGCGGCCCGATCTGGCGCCCTCGGTGGCTCCAGACCACGTCGCCGTAGACCTCGGACGGCTTGCCGTTCTCGCTCACCGCGATGTCGACGAGCGATTCGACGGCGCTCGCGTCGACGGGCCGGCCGGAGCGGATGACGAGCAGCAGCTCGCCGATCACGTTGGCCGCCTGTTCGACGTCGGCGTCGCTGCCGCTCAGGCGCACCTGGTCGCCGCGCAGCGTGACCTGGCAGCGCAGCTCGCGCTCGAGCACTTTCAAGTTGGCGTCGTGCCCGCCCGCCAGGGCGAGCGCCTCGGCGTTGTCGCCGAGCTGGATCGTCTTTTGCGTCATGGTCTCCTCGCGGCAGCGCCGGCCGTCGCCGACACGCCCGTCAGTGCCCGCCGAGGCGGCTGCGCACCAGCTTGTTGACGAGCCCGCCGTCGGCGCGCCCCGCTACCTTCTTCATGACCGCGCCCATCACCTTGCCCATGTCTTTGGGCGTGACGGCGCCTGATTCGGCGATCGTCTCGTCGACGATCGCCGCCAGCTCGTCGTCGCCCAGCTCGGGAGGCAGGTAGGCGACGATGAGCCCCTCTTCGTACCGCTCCTGGGCGGCGAGCTCGGCACGACCCGCGCCGTCGTAGAGCTCGGCCGCTTCGAGGCGTCGCTTGCGCTCGCGCTTGAGCACGACGACCTCGGCCGCCTCGTCGGGGGTCTCCCCCGCGTCGATGCGCTCCTTCTTGAGCGCCGCCGTGAGCAGCCGCAGCGCCTGGGTGCGCTGCTTGTCGCCGGCCTTGAGCGCGACCACCGTGTCGGCCTTGATGCGCGTCTCGAGCGCGCCCGCCTCGCGGATCATGCCATGGCCCCGAGCCGCCGGCCGCCGAGCAGGTGCCAGTGCAGGTGCATGACCTCCTGGCCAGAGTCGGGGCCCGTGTTGGCGATCACCCGGTAGCCGCTACCCGCCACGCCCGCCTTGCGGGCCACCGTGGCGACGAAGGGCAGCATGGCCGCGCGCGTGTCGTCGGGCAGCGCCTCGGCCTCGTCGAGCGAGGCCACGTGGGCGCGCGGCACGATCAGCACGTGCACCGGGGCCACCGGGTGCAGGTCGTTGAAGGCCACAAAGCGCTCGTCGGACGCCACCACGTCGGCCGGCAGCTCGCCGGCGGCGATGCGGCAGAAGATGCAGTCCGCGTCGTAGCCGGCGCCGCGTGTGCCGGCGCCCTCTTGCCCCGTCGTCATACGATCCGCCCCCTCACACCGTCGCGGTACAGGCTCTCGGCGACCGCGTCGACCATGCGGCCGCGGCCGGCGTCGCCCCTCAGGTAGTAGCGCACGTAGGTCGAACTGTACCCCCTCCAGACGCCGTCGCGCTCCTCTTCGACCAGCACCTGGGCGGGAGCGCCCAGGGCGGCGGCGGCGGCGGCGCTGCGCGCCGCCGCCGCCGCCGCCCGCGCGAGGCCGGCCCGCGCCTTGATCACGGCGGCCGGCAGCGGTTGGAGTGCGGCCGCTTCGGTGCCGGAGCGCCGCGAGTAGGGGAACACGTGGACGCGCTCGAACAGGCCGCCGTCGGGCGTGAGGGCGGCCAGCGAGCGCGCGAAGGCGTCGTCGTCTTCGCCGGGGAAGCCGACGATCAGGTCGGTCGACAGGGCGAGGCCGGGCAGGTGGCGGCGGGCGGCGTCGGCGACCGCGCGGTACTCACCCCAGGTGTAGGGCCGCCGCATGGCGGCGAGCACGCCGTCGTCGGCCGACTGCAAGGGCACGTGCAGGTGGCGCGCCACGAGCGGGTGGCCGAGCGCCTCGAGCAGGTCGGCGGTCAGGTGCCCGGGCTCGATCGACGAGAGGCGCAGGCGGGCGAGTCCGGGCAGCGCCACCAGACGGCGCACGAGGGCGGCCAGGTCGGCGCCGTCTGCGTCGCGGTAGGCGCCGACGTCGATGCCCGACAGCACGATCTCGCCGCAGCCGGCGGCGAGGGCGGCGCGCGCCTGGGTCACGGCCTCGTCGGCGGCCAGGCTCCAGGGCGCCCCGCGGGCCAGGCGCACGGCACAGTACGAGCAGCGCTGGGCGCAGCCGTCCTGCACCTTGAGCGTGAAACGCGTGCGACCGCCGGCGCGGGGCGCCGTTTGCGCCGCTTGCGCCGCGCCGGGCGCCGCCGGCGCCACGCCCGCCAGGTCGAGCATCTGCAGGGCGACCGCGTCGGCGCAGGCCGCGAGGCCGCCGCCGGGCGGCGCCACGGCGATACCCGGGCCGGCGAACTGCTGGGGGCGCAGTGCGGCGGCGCAGCCGGCCACCACCACCGGCCGGCCGTGACCGGCCAGCCGTCGCGCGAGCTGGCGCGACGAGCGCTCGGCTTCGCCGGTGACGCCGCAGGTCATGAGCAGCAGAACATCGGCCTGGGCGGGGTCGGCGACGGCGCGACAACCCCACGCCGCGAGTCGCGCCAGCACGGCTTCGCTGTCGGCCTGGCTGACCTTGCAGCCGGCAAAGGCGGCGTGGACGCGCAGCGGCGCGGCGGCGCCGCCTTCGCCTGGGCGCCCGGGGTCGCCGGGGTCAGGCTGTGCGGCGTGCGTCACGACCCCGGCGCGAGGGGGCTCTCGGGCGTTGCCTCCGGCGCGCTCGGGGGCGCGGTCGTGGGAGTCGCCGCGGCCGTCGCGTCGGGCGCCGGTACGGCGGTCTGGGCGGACGTGTCGGCGGCCACGGCGGCCGCTTCGAGCACCACGCAGTGCCACTCGCCCTCGGAGGCCGTGCGCAGCTGCCGGTAGCCGACGAAGGCCGCCGCGGCCGGCGCGAGCTGCTCTTCGAGCAGGCCGGCCAGCACGATCGTGCGCGGGTGCTCGCGCCCGGCGGCCAAGGCCTCCGAGTAGCGCGCGCCCAACGCGACGAGCGGCTTTAAGGTGATGTTGGCGACCACGGTGTCGGCGTGGGGCAGCTCGAGCGTGGCGTCGGTCACGTCGGCGCCGAACAGCAGCGGCCGCAGGCCGTTGCGGCGCGCGTTCTCTTCGGCGATGACGAGCGCCTCGGGGTCGTTGTCGAAGGCGTAGACAGGGGCGAAGCCGAGCCGCATGGCCGCCAGAGCGAGCACCCCGGTGCCGGTGCCGGCGTCGAGCAGCGAGCCGGGCTCGAGCTCGGCGAGCTCGGTCAGGCACTGCCGGGTCGTGGCGTGCGAGCCCGTGCCGAAGGCCATGCCCACGTCGATGATGACGTCGAGCGTGCCGGGCGTGGGCGCCGACCACGGCGGGCGCACCGTGACGCCGCCGGCGGTGACCGGGTGGTGAAAGGTGCGCCACTGCTGCTCCCAGCCGCCGACCTCGGTCTCGACGAAGACGCGGCCCAGGCCGCGCAGGCGGGCGAGCGCGCCGTCGCGCTGGGCGACGGCGTAGGTGTCGTCGGAGAGCCAGAAGGTGACGGTGGGCAGGTGCTCCTGCCAGCCCACCACGCCCATGTCGAGCAGCGCCGCGACCGCTTCGTCGTAGCGGTCGGCGGCGATCTCGAGCGTGCAGCGCTTGAAGCTGGTGGCGCTCACTGGCGAAAGGCGGCGCGCAGCTTGTCGAGAAAGCCCTCGTCGGGCTGGTAGTTCTTGTCGGTCGAGAGCTCCTCGAAGCGCTGCAGGAGCTCGCGCTGCTCGTCGCCCAGGTGGCGCGGCACGGTGACGTTCAGCACGACCCGCAGGTCGCCGCGGCCGTAGCCCTGCAGCACCGGCACGCCGCGGTTACGAAAGACCTTGACGTCGCCGGGCTGGCTGCCGGGCGCCAGCTTGAGCTCGATGTCGCCGTCGAGCGCCGGCACGACGGCCTTCATGCCCAGCGCCGCGTCGACCATGGTGAGGTCGAGCCGGTAGACCAGGTCGTTGCCGTCGCGCGCGAAGCGCTGGTCGGGGCGCACGCGCGCCAGCACGTAGAGGTCGCCGGGTCGCGCGCCGGGGCCGCCGGCTCCGCCGCGGCCCGTGAGCCGCAGACGCTGGCCGTCGTCGATGCCGGCCGGCACCTCGACCGTGACGGTGCGCGTCGCGCGCCGCCGCCCCGTGCCGCGGCACTTCTCGCAGGGCTCGCGCACTATGGAGCCCTGCCCGCGGCAGAGGCTGCAGGTGCTGGTGCGCACGAACTGGCCGAAACCGCCCAGCGAGCTGACCTCGCGCGTGCGGCCGGTGCCGCCACATTGCGGGCAGCTCTCACGGCCCGTGCCGGGCTTGGCGCCGCTGCCCTCGCAGGTGTCGCAGGCCACGTCGGCGCGCACCTCGACGTCGCGCGACACGCCGAAGACCGCCTCGACCAGGTCGAGGTCGACCTGGACCTCGACGTCGTCGCCCCGCGGTGCGCCGGCCGCCGCGCCGAACGGCCCGCTGCCGCCGCCGCGCACCGCGCCGAACGGGTCGCCGCCGAAGAACACGTCGAACAGGTCGGAGAAGCCGAACTGCGAGAAGTCGGGCATGCCCTGGCCCTTGAGGCCGTCGAACCCGTAGCGGTCGTAGGCCGCCCGCGTCTGGTCGTCGGAGAGCACCTCATAGGCTTCGGCGAGCTCCTTGAAGTTGGCCTCGGCTTCGGGGTCGTCGGGGTTCACGTCGGGGTGGAACTGCCGTGCCAGCTTGCGGAACGACTTCTTGATCTCGGCCTCGCCGGCGTCGCGCTCGACGCCCAGCACATCGTAGTAATCGCGCTTCATCTACCAGGTCTCCTCGAGCAGTGAGCTGAGCGTGGCCGCGGCGCCGCGTACGGCGGAGATGGCGGTGTGATAGTCCATGCGTGTCGGGCCCAGGACGCTCACGGTGCCGAGATTGCGGTTGGCCACTCCATAGGTGGCGGCCACGAGCGAGCAGGCCTGCAGCGACGGATCGCCCAGCTCGCGGCCGATGCGCAGGTACAGGTCGGGGCCGTGCAGGGCCTCGGCCAGCAGGCGCAGCAGGTTGTAGCGTTCTTCGAGCAGGGCGACGATGTCGTTCAGGTGGCTGGCGCCCTGCTGGCTCAGGCGCTCGATCAGGCGCGCCGTGCCGCCCAGGTGCAGGCCGCCGGGGTCGTTGTCGACGACGATCTCGAAGGCGGGCCGCAGGGCGCTCAGAAAGGCGCGTTCTTTGGGGCCCAGCTCGCTGCTCATGAAGGCCGAGTCGATGGCCCGCGTGCCGATCTGTTTGCCGGTGAGGCGCTCGTTCAGGTAGACGCGGGCGAAGTCGGCGAGCCCTTCGTCGATGGGGCGCTCCACGCGAAAGACGCGCTTGGTCACGCTGCCCGTGGTGGTGATGACGACGACCATGACCACGTGCGGCTGCAGCGAGAGCACCTCGATGTGGCGGATGGCGGTGGTGGCGAGCGACGGCGCCGACACAATGGCCAGCAGCTCGGTCGCCCGCGAGAGCGCCTCGGCGGTCTCTTCGAGGGCGTCGTCGATCTCGCTGCGCGCGGCCGCGGGGTCGAGCGGCAGCGCGGAGGGGTCGTGATGCTCCTTGACGATGGTGTCGACGTAGTAGCGGTAGCCGGTGTCGGTGGGCACGCGGCCCGCCGAGGTGTGCGGGTGATCGAGCAGGCCGAGGTCCTCGAGGGCCGCGAGGTCGTTGCGGATGGTCGAGGACGCGATGCCGAACGTATGCGACTCGAACAGGAGCTTAGACCCGATCGGCGAGCCCGAGGCGATGAACTCCTCGACCACCGCTCCCAGGACCAGCTCCTGTCTGGGCGTCAGAGCCACTCATGCCTCCAGAAACGAAGAATCGCGAAACAGGCGCACGCAGACCCCGTTGGCCACGTACCGCCCCTTTCGCGTCACCCGGAGTGTACCACCTGTGAGCGAGACCAATCCAGCTCCGGCGAGCGCCGGCAGGGCGCCCTCGTCGATGACGCCGGCGAGGTCGGCCAGAGGCACGCGTTCGCCCGTGCGCGCGGCCAGCAGAAGGCGCTCGCGAGCGCGCGTCGCGCCGTCTAAGAGCTCGCGCTCGCGGGCGGGCTCGACGCCGCCTTCGAGCGCCCCGAGCCAGGCCGCGACGTCGGGCACGTCGCGGCGCCGCAGGCCGGCCACGGTGCCCACCGCCCCGGGCCCGATGCCCAGGTAGTCGTGCCCGCGCCAGACCGCGCTGTTGTGGCAGCAGCGGTGCCCGGGCTGGGCGAAGTTGCTCACCTCGTACCACTCGTAGCCGAGCCTGCCCAGGCCCGTCACGATGCGCCGGAACATCTCGGCCACCGTGTCGTCGTCGGGCAGCTCGGCGGCGGCACGCCTCGCGACCGGCGACGCGGCGCCCGGCGCGCCGTGAGCGGGCGCCCCGCCCTGCGACGCTTCGGCGGCCGGCCCGCCCGGCATGACGCGCGCGGCGAGGGCGCTGCCCGCCACGATGCCGAGCTCGTACCACGAGACGTGGTCGGGTCGCAGGCGGGCCACGACGGCGAGCTCGGCGTCGAGGTCGCTCAGGCGCTGCCCCGGCAGGCCGAAGATGAGGTCGATGCCCAGGCCGGGCGCCCCCGGGCGGCGCGCGGCGGCGCTGGAGCGCCGCCTGGCGCCGCCCCGGGCGCCGGCGGCGGGCACCGACGCCACGGCTGCACCGACGCCGGCGCGCCGCAGGGTGGCGAAGGCCGTCTCGGGATCGGCGGAGGCGTGTCGCCCGAGCGCGGCCCGCCGGCGGGCGTCGAAGCTCTGCACGCCGAGCGAGACACGCAGGCGCCGCTCGGCCGCCCAGGCGGCGAAGGTGTCGCTCACGTCGCCGGGGTTGGTCTCGAGGGTGATCTCGGCGCGCGGCGTGAGGAGCGGCTCGAGCGGCTCGAGGAGCCGCTCGAGCCGCTCCCAGCCCAGCAGCGACGGCGTGCCGCCGCCCACGAAGACGCTCTCGAGGCGTTCGATGCCCAGGGCGGCGCGCTCGTGTTCCCACTCGGCGGCGAGGGCCGCCACGAAGCGGTCGAGCAGCGCCTCGCGGTCGTCGGCGGAGGGCGGCGGCGAAGCGGACGCCGGGGCGGCGCCGGGCGCCGGGCGTGGCTCGACGGCCGAGGGCGCGAGCGGCACGGGCGGCGTGGGGCGCTCGCCGGCGGCGCCGAGCGGCACCGAGTAGAACTCGCAGTAGTCGCAGCGCACGGCGCAGAACGGCACGTGCACGTAGAGGTGGCGCGGGGCGGGGGCGGCGTCCCGCCGCCCCCGCCCCGCGCCGGCCGCCACGTTCATCCCTTGTCCTTGCCCTCGGAGTCGAGCTCGAGCACGGCCAAGAAGGCGTCTTGGGGCACCTCGATGACGCCGATCTGCTTCATGCGCTTCTTGCCCTCTTTCTGCTTTTCGAGGAGCTTGCGCTTGCGGCTGATGTCGCCGCCGTAGCACTTGGCGATCACGTCTTTGCGGTGCGCCTTGACGGTCTCGCGAGCCACGACCCGGGCGCCGATGGCCGCCTGGATGGCGACCTCGAACATCTGCCGTGGGATCTTCTGGCGCAGCTTCTCGACCAGCGCCCGGCCGCGCACCGCCGCGCGCTCGCGCGGCACGATCAGCGAGAGGGCGTCGACCGGCTCGCCGGCCAGCAGGATGTCGAGCTTCACGAGGTCGCCGTTGCGGTAGGCCGAGAACTCGTAGTCGAGCGAGGCGTAGCCGCGCGTGCGGCTCTTCAACTGGTCGAAGAAGTCGATGACGATCTCGCCGAGCGGCAGCTGGTAGTGCATCTCGACGCGCTCGGGCGAGAGGTACTTCATGTCGACGAAGTCGGAGCGCCGCCCCTGGCAGAGCTCCATGACGGTGCCCACGAACTCGGCGGGCAAGATGACCGAGGCCGCCACGTAGGGCTCCTCGACGTGGTCGATGCGCTGCACGTCGGGCATGTCGGCGGGGTTGCGCACCGGCACCATGGACCCGTCGGTCTGATAGACGTGGTACTCGACGTTGGGCGTGGTGGTGATCAGCTCGAGGTCGTACTCGCGCTCCAGGCGCTCGCGCACGATGTCCATGTGGAGCAGACCCAGAAAGCCGCAGCGGAATCCGAAGCCCAGGGCCTGGCTGGTCTCGGGCTCCCACGACAGGGCGGCGTCGTTCAGGGTGAGCTTCTCGAGGGCGTCGCGCAGCTCGCCGAACTTGTCGCCCTCGGTCGGGAATAAGCCGCAGAAGACCATGGGGTGCACGACCTTGTAGCCGGGCAGGGCGTGCTCGGCGGGGCGCTTGAGGGCCGTGATGGTGTCGCCCACGCGCACCTGGGCGACCTCTTTGACGCCCGTGATGATGTAGCCGACCTCGCCGGTCTCGAGGCGCGGCATGGCCACCATCTCGGGGCCGAAGTAGCCGAGCTCCTCGACCTCGACCTTCTGGCCGGTGCCCATCATCTGCACCATCTCGCGACGCGCGAACGAGCCGTCGACCACGCGCACGTAGGCGACCACGCCGCGGTACTGGTCGTATTGCGAGTCGAACACCAGCGCCCGCGAGGGCGCGTCGGGGTCGCCGCCGGGGCGCGGCGTGCGCGCCACCACGGCCTCGAGCACCTCTTCGACGCCGACGCCGGTCTTGGCCGAGATGGTGAGCAGCTCGTCGTGGGTGGCGCCGGTGAGCTCGTGGACCTCGAGCTCGGTCTCGGCCACGTCTGAGGCGGGCAGGTCGATCTTGTTGAGCACGGGGATGATCTCGAGGTCGTTGTCGATGGCAAGGTAGGCGTTGGCCACGGTCTGCGCCTCGACGCCCTGGGTGGTGTCGACCACGAGCACGGCGCTCTCGCAGGCGGCCAGCGAGCGCGAGACCTCGTAGGTGAAGTCGACGTGGCCGGGGGTGTCGATCAGGTTGAGCTGGTAGGTCTGCCCGTCGCGCGCCTGGTAGTCGATGCGCACGGCCTGCGCCTTGATCGTGATGCCGCGCTCGCGCTCGAGGTCCATGGAGTCGAGGAGCTGCTCTTTCATGTCGCGCGCCGTCACGGTGCCGGTGAGCTCGAGGATGCGGTCGGCCAGCGTCGACTTGCCGTGGTCGATGTGGGCGATGATCGAGAAGTTGCGGATGTGGTCGAGGTCCATTGCAGCCTTACACTAGCGGAAGGTCAGGGTCGACGCCCGTTCTCGCGGCGCGGCCTTGGTGGCCGAGTCCCAAGCTCACGGCGGCGGCTGCCGCGGCGCGGCCCCGGTAGCCGGGAGCGCCGCTCACGGCGCCGGCCGCCGCGGCGTGGCCTGCCTGGCCGGGGGCGCCGCTCACGGCACCTGCTCGGTCTCGGCCGGCGGCACTACGCGTTTGCGCCCGCGCCGCATCAGCAGGTTGACGACCGACAGCTCCTCGACCCGCAGCAGCTTGGCCGCCCCCAGGTAGACGAGGCCGCCGGCGCCGAACACAGCGCCCACCACGAGGATCAGCGGCACGAGTCCGCTGTCGGCAAAGGAGCGCAGCCCGTGCCACAGGCCCCAGCTCACCGCCGCGAGCGCCGCCGAGCAGGTCAGTATCTTCCCCAGGCTCACGAGTATGCGGCGCCCGTCGACCGAGTCGATCTGGCGACGCATGAGCACGAGCAGCGCGACGAAGTTGAAGGCCGACACGATCGAGGTGGAGAGCACGATGCCGCGCGCGCCGAGCGGCTTGTAGAGCACCCAGTCGAGCAGGGCGTTCAAGACGAGGTTGACGATGCCCACGTAGAGCGGCAGCCAGGGGCGCTGCATGCTCTGAAAGCCGCGGTTGAACATGACGTTCACGTTGGCGAAGGCCATGCCGAGCGTGAAGAAGGCGAGGATGGGCGCCACCGCCGCGGTGTCGGCGGGCACGAACTGGCCGTGCTGGTAGATGAGCTGCACGATCGAGTGCGGCACCACCACGAACCAGGCCACGAACGGCAGCGAGACGAAGAAGATCTGCCGCACGCCCATCGACAGGGTCTCGCGAAAGCTGTCCATGTCGTTGTCGGCGGCGTAGCGCGACAGGGTCGGGAACAGCACGGTGCCGATGGTGATGGCGAACATGCCCTGCGGCAGCTGGTAGAGGCGGAAGGCGTAGTTGATCTGGGCGGCGGCGTGGTCGCTCACGAACTGCGCGAAGAAGAAGTCGATGAGGGCGTTGAAGTTGAGGATGCCGAGGGTGATCGTGACCGGCACCATGAGCAGCAGCACGCGGCGCAGCAGCGGGTCGCGCCAGGCAAAGCTCACGCGCCACTTGAGGTCGACGCGCCGCAGCGACGGTATGAGCAGCAGGAGCTGGGCGACGGTGCCGAAGAAGGTGCCCCAGACCAGGGCGTAGATGCCCAGCCTGCCGGGCGCCGAGAAGAACACGATGAAGGCGATGATGACGAGGTTCCAGACGATCGACACGACCGCCGGCATGGTGAAGCGCTCGTACGAGTAGAGCACGCCGATCACCACACCCGAGACGCTGAACAGCAGCACGGTGGGCAGCAGGATGCGCAGCATGTCGACGGCGAGGTGGCTGATGTAGGGCTGACCGGCGAACTGCGGGAAGAAGATCTTCACGAGCAGCGGCGCGCCCAGCATGAGCACCAGCGTCACCGTGCCGACGACGACGACCATGAAGCTGAGCAGCGACGAAGCCAGCTTGTAGGCGCGTTCGCGCTCGCCCTTCGCGAAGAGGCCGGTGAAGACCGGTACGAAGGCGGCGCTCACGGCGGCGTCGGCGACGAGCTGGCGGATAAGGTTGGGGATGACGGCGACCGACGCGAAGGTGTTCAGCTGCACGCTCACGCCGAAGGCGTTCGCCGTGAGGATCTCGCGAGCGACCCCGACCACCCTCGAGATGCCGGTCGCCAGGGCCACCACCACGGCCGCCCAGGCGAGCTTCTTCTGTCGTTCAGTCACGCAGCCTGCACTTTTCGATCGATGTCCGTATGCGCCGCGGCCGGCGGCGCCGGCCATGACGAGGTCGCGACGCGCCGGTCGCACGTCGTGGCGACGTCGTGACGCTCCACTAGTTCGTCGGAAGGGCGGCCGTGCCTTTCGGTCGCGCGTCGCGCACGAGGTTAGCGGGCGCCGTCACGCGGCAGGCATGAAGGCGCCGCCCGGCGGGCAAAACAGCGATTCAGTGTAACAGACCGCGGAACTTGCCCGGCTCGCGGCGGCTGTGCTAGCATCACACGCTCGGCTCGCATGAAGCGAGCAGCTGAAAGCCTCGACCACGAAGGATCGACGTGCCCCAGATCAAGCAGCAGAAGAAGCGCATGCGCCTGGCCGCCCAGCAGCGGTTGCGTAACCGGCAGGTCAAGTCGAGCATACGCACTCTGTTCCACAAGCTCGAAGCCAGCCTCGCCGCCGACGACAAAGCGGCCACGGCAGCAGTCGCCACGCAGCTCGCCTCGAGCATCGACAAGGCTGCCGCCAAGGGCGTCATCCATGCCAACAACGCAGCTCGCAAGCAGAGCCGCGTCGCGCGCATGGTCGCCGGCCACACCGCCTGACGGCGGCTCCTACGCACTCCCCCCGGCCCGCAGGCACGCTCGCGGGCCTTCTTCTGCCACGCCGCGCGCCGGTCGTTTGCCGGCGTTTCGCGTACGCGTCGTCCCTCGATCGCCGCTAGCGCCTCGCGCACCACGCGAACGGCACGTGCCGGTCGCCGCTAGCGCTTCGCCAGCACTCGTCCCAGAGCCAGCTCCAGGCTGAACTCGGCGTCGAGCTCGCTGCCGCCCACCATCGCCGCCTGGGCGTCGGCCAGCGCCGCCAGGGCGCGCTCGATGGTGCGCCGCTCAAAGCGCGCGCGCTGCTCGAGCAGCTTCTGCGCCGTGTAGGGCTTGATGCCCAGCGTGGCGGCGACCTCGGCCGACGGCATCTCGTGGGGCAGGTCCATCACACTCGATAGCTGGCCGATGTAGCGCACCAGGCTGAACAGCGTGGAGCGCGCGATCTCGCCCGAGCTCTTGCCGCCCGACGCGAGCAGCCCCTCGAGCACCCGAAAGGCGGCCGGAGCGTCGCGCTTGCCGACCGCGTCGGTGAGCTCGTAGATGCGAGCGTCGAGCGTGGGCGAACACACCTGGTCGATGTCGTCGGCGGTGATCGACCGGCCCAGCGCATAGGCGGCCAGCTTGGCGACCTCGTTTTCGAGCAGGTCGGGGTCGGCGCCCACCTGGGAGACCAGGTGGCGAGCCTCGTGCAGGCCCAGGTGCGCGCCGCGCGCGCGAGCGCGCTGCCGCGCCCATTCGGCCACGTCGGACTGGCGCTTGGGCAGGTCGTAGCGCAGCACCTGGCCGCCCTTTTCGAGGAGCTTGGCGAGGCGTTCGGTCTTGCGGAACGTCTCGCCCACCAGCGCTATGCAGACGCCGGGCACGGGGTCGGCCAGGTACTCGGCGACGCGGTCGCGGTCGGCGGCCTTCCAGGCGTCGGCGCCGCTCACCAGCAGCAGGCGCGTGCCGAAGGTGAAGGTGGCCGTGTCGGCGGCCTGCAGCACGTCGGCGACGGTGTGGCTGCGTGCGTCGAACAGGGTGACGTTCAGGTCGCTGGCCGTCTGGTCGAAGACGCGCTTGCGCAGGCGCGCCGCGCTGCGCCGCACCTTGGGTTGGTCGGTGCCGCAGATCAGGTAAGCGGGTTTGAGGTCGGGCAGTTCGTCCATGGGAGCCCCGATAGGATAGCACCACCGTCGGCGCGACGGCCCGGGCGCCAGAGTCCGCGGGGCCGGCGCCAGGCGGATCGGCCCGCTCCTCTTGACCGGCTTGCCGCTCATTCGCGACCACAGCCCGGCCGGCCTGATGGCGGCCAACGGCGCCGCCCTGCGAGGCCGCGACGTCGCCCCGCTGTGGCCGCTCGCCACCACCGACCGCCCTCGCGGCCGCCGCCTTGCTGGCGGCGGCGGTCTGGCTCTTAGCGCGCTGCGAGTTGTAGCCCTCTTCCCTCTTCACGGCGAGCGCGCCGCCGCCAGGGCGCGCCCGGCGTGCGCCGCCGTGAGCGCGCGCCCCGGGTGTGCGGCCGCCACGGCGAGGCCGGCCGGGCCGGCGGTCAGGGTGATGTCGCCGCTGAAGTCGGTGCGCAGCAGCGGCACGCCGTGGTCGGCCATGAGCGCCAGCATCGACGCCGTGGGGTGGCCGAACTTGTTCGGGTCCGACAGAGACGACCGCGAGGCGCGGCCGGTACTCGGCCAGCAGGCGGTCGGTGAGCCCGCCGCTCGAGCCGTGGTGGGGCAGCTCGACGATCGCGATGGGGCCCAGGTGGAGCGGTTCGAGCGCCTCGGCTTCGGCGTCGCCGGGCAGCAGCACGCTGTCGCCGTCGAGCGTGACGACGACCACCAGGGCGCAGTCGTTCTCGTCCTGGTTGTCGGCGCCGCCCGGCGTGCCGGTGGGCACCACGCTCAGGCGGCCGTCGCCGATGGCGAGCGACAGGCGCGCCGTGCAGGCGCGCACCGGTACGCGCGCCGCGCGCAGCTCGGCGACGACGTGGTCGAGAGCGGCCGACGCCACCACCGGCTGCGGCACCAGCGCCAGCGTGATGGGGATCTGGCCGAGCACGTCGGAGAGGCCGGCGGTGTGGTCGGCGTGGCCGTGCGAGAGCACGAGCAGGTCGATGCGGCGCACGCCGTGGCGGCGCAGGCAGGCGGCCAGCGGCGTGGGTCCGGCGTCGATCAGCACGGTGGGGCCGCCGGGCTCCTGCAGCAGGGCGGCGGCGCCCTCGCCCACGCTGAGCACGGTGAGCGTGGGCCGCGTGGGCGCCGCCGGGCGCGCCGGGGCCAGGGCCAGGGCGAGTGCCACGAGCACGACGGCGGCGACGGCGATGCGGCCGCGGCGCCGCGTGGGACGCGCGTACTCGCGCAGCGACTGCCCGGCGCGGTGAGCCAGCAGCGCGACCGCGACGAAGCCGCCCCCGAGCAGCGCGGCGAGCAGAAAGCCGAGCGTGAGCCCCTGCCAGCGGTAGACGGCGAACGAAGGGTGGCCGAACCAGGCGGCGACGGTCAGCAGAAAGCCGGTGAACAGCCCGGCCACCACGTTGAGCGGCGCCGACAGGCCGGGCCAGGCGAAGCCTACGAACACGCTGAGCATGCCGAGGAACATGATGGGCCCCAGCACGAAGCCGCCGACGATGTTCGCCGGCACGGCCACCAGCGACGCCTGGCCGAAGGTCGCCATGGAGACCGGCGCCGTGGAGAGGCTGGCGGCCGTGGTGATGGCTGCCGGCTCGCCCAGAAAGCGCGGCGCGAAAGCCAGCGCGCGCGTGAGCGGCCGGCCCAGCAGCAGCAAGCCGGCGACCGCCGCGAACGAGAGCTGAAAGCTGACGTCGTAGACGACCGCGGGGCTGCGCGTGAGCATGAACGCCCCCGGCACGAGCCACAGAAACCAGCCGTCGGTGGGCCGTGAAGTGAGGTTGGCGAGCAGGGCGACCACGCCCGACACCCCGGCGCGCACGATCGAGGGCGTCGCCCCGGTGACCACCACATAGAGCACGACCGAGGGGATGAGGATCAGCGAGCGCAGGCCGCGGCGCACGCCCGCCAGGGTGAGCACGAACGAGCCCATGGTGCAGAGCAGCACGACGTTCTCGCCCGACACCGCGAGAATGTGGAGCAGCCCGCTGCGCCGCATGTCGTTGACGGGGCCGGTGGGCACCGCCTGCTGGTCGCCGAGCACCATCGCCTCGAGCACCTCGCGTACCGGCGAGCGCAGGCCGCGGCGGATGTGGCTGCGGGCCGCGAGGCGCAGGCGGTCGACAAGGCCACCCAGGCCGCCGCGGCGGCCGGTGAGGCGCAGCGTGGCGAGCGGCGCGGCGAGCACGACGTGCTCGCCGCGCCGCTCGAGGTAGCGCCCGTAGTCGAACTCGCCCGGCTTGGGCTGCGGCAGCGCTTCGACCTGCGCCGCCGGCAGGCGCAGGCGCGTGCCTTCGACGAGCGGCCCGAGCGAGGTGAAGGCCGGCGCCGGCGCGCCGCCCAGGTCGAGCGTGAGCGGCGCCCGCTCGGCGACCGCGACGCCGTCGACCGCGGTGACCTTGACGTCGAGCGAGACGCGCTCGTCGCCGGTCTTGGGCAGCGTGAGCGCCGTCGCCTGCAACGTGACCGTGTGACCGACGAAGCGGGTGAGATGGCTCTGCGCCTGCGCGTCGAGGCGCGCGGCGCCCACGACGAGGCCGGCGGCCACGACGAGCGGCGCCAGGGCGACCGCGGCCGAAGCGCGCAAGCGGCGGCGCCAGGCCGTGACCTGGACACCGCGACGACGGGCCAACGGCCACGGGCTGCGCTCGGCCGGACCTGACGTCGTGCGCCCGGCCGGCGTCGGCAGGCCACGCCCGACCGGAGCCGACGACTCTACCTCTGCCGGCGTTGGTCGGGCGGGCGGCTCGCTCGCCGAAGCCAGCCGCAGGAGCGCCCAGGCCGTACCGACACCGAGCAGCGCGACGGTGGCCGCCGGCGACGGCCGCCAGGCGAGCGCGCCGAGCAGGCCCGCTACATAGGCGACGAGCAGCGAGTAGGCGGTGGGCGGCGCCCGCACGGCGACGGCCGCGTCTACACCGTGACGAGCGGCTGCAGCGTGGCGAACTTGGCGTCGCCGATGCCCGACACGTTCTTCAAGTCGTCGACGCTCTTGAAGCCGCCGTTGGCCGTGCGGTAGTCGATGATCTTCTGCGCGGTGGCCGGACCGACGCCGGGCAGGGCGTCGAGCTCGGCTTCAGTGGCCGTGTTCAGGTTGACCGGGGCGGACACGCCGGCGGAGCCCGACGTGCCCGACACCGTCGTGCCGCTCGTGCCGCTCGCACCGGACGTGTCGCCGGCCGCCGCGACGGCGGTGGCGCCGCGCTCGGGCACCACGACCTGCTGGCCGTCGGTGAGCTTGGCGGCCAGGTTGACCGCCTGCAGCTCGGCCTTGGCCGTGGAGCCGCCGGCCACGCTGAGCAGGTCGGCGATGCGCGCCCCAGGCGCGAGGTGGTAGACCCCCGGCCGGCGGACCGCGCCGCACACGTAGACCACGAGCTCCTGGGGTGTGGATGAGGCGTACGGGCTCGGCGAGGCCGAAGCGCTCGAGGCGTAGGTGGCGAGGCCGGCAAGGGACTGCCCGCCCGCGGGCGTCGTGCCGTGCGACGAGAACAGGTAGCGCGCGCCCAGCGCGGCGACCACGAGAGCCAGACCGACGTAGATGTAAGCCTGACGACGCGAGATGTCCACGAGACCCCTCCGGCAGACGCGGGTGACCAGATGACCTGCAGTGCTGCTACAGGCTAGGGGTCGGCCAGGCGGCGCGCAGCGGGCCGCGGGCGGTGCGCGGTTCGCGATAGCTCGCGACCGGCGTGGACGATGGCAAAGGACTGCGAGAAGCGTCGGTGGTCGGCGCGCCAAGGCCGCGGTACGGCGACGGCGACGCGCCGAGGCCGCGGCGCGAAGGCGACGCGCCGCGACGCGACGACGACGCGCCGCGGCACGGCCGCGCGCGACGCGGCGCCGGTCGGGAGGGTCTAGCGCACCACGAAGTTGACGAGCTTGCCGGGCACGTAGACCTCTTTGACGACCTGCTTGCCCTCGAGGAAGCGCACCGTGTTATGGGCGGCGCGCGCCAGCGAGAGCACGTCGTCGCGGGCGGCGTCGACGGACACCTCTAAGCGGTCGCGCAGCTTGCCGTTCACCTGCACGACCACGGTCACGACCTCGTCGGCCGCCAGCGCCTCGTCCCAGGCCGGCCAGGCCTGCTCGAGGACCGACTCGTCGTGGCCCAGGCGCTGCCAGAGCTCCTCGGCGATGTGCGGCGTCATGGGCGCGAGCACCAGGGTGAAAGTCTCGGCGATCTCGCGCCACTGGGCGGCGTCGAGGTTCTGCGGGCGGTCGGCCCACACCTCGAGCACCTCGTTCTGGGCCTCCATGAGGGCGGCCACCGCGGTGTTGAAGCGAAAGTCCTGCAAGTCGCCGGTCACCTTGCGCACCGTCTTATGCAGGGTGCGGGCGAGCTCGCGCGCGTCGTCGTGACCGGCGCCGTCGTGACCGGCGCTGTCGCCGCCGGCATCCGCACCGCCCGCCGGCGCCCCGGCGCCCGCGCCGCCCGCCGGCGCCACAGCGCCCGCGCCGGTCGCCGGCGCGCCGACGCCCGCCGGCGCCGCGCTCGCGTCGAGGCCGGCGACCCCCAGAGAGAACGTCCAGAAGCGGGTGAGAAAGCGCAGGCAGCCCTGCACGCCGTGGTCGTTCCAGGCCACGGCCTGCTCGAAGGGCGCGATGAACAGCTCGTAGAGGCGCAGCGCGTCGGCGCCGTAGCGCTCGATCACGCTGTCGGGGGTGACGACGTTGCCCTTGGACTTGCTCATCTTCTGGCCGTCCTCGGCCAGGATGAAGCCCTGGTTGCGCAGCCTCGCGTAGGGCTCGCTGAAGTCGATGTAGCCCGCGTCGTTCAGCACCTTGCAGAAGAAGCGCGAGTAGAGCAGGTGCATGACGGCGTGCTCGGCGCCGCCCACGTACAGGTCGACCGGCAGCCAGTAGCGCACCGCTTCGGGGTCGAAGGCGGCCGTGTCGAGGTGCGGCGAGGGGTAGCGGAACTGGTACCACGAGGAGCACACGAAGGTGTCCATGGTGTCGGTCTCGCGGCGCGCCGGGCCGCCGCAGCGCGGGCAGGTGGTGGCCACGAAGTCGGGGTCGCGGGCGAGCGGCGAGCGGCCGTCGTCGGTGGGCGCGTAGTCTTCGAGCTCGGGCAGCACCACGGGCAACTGGTCGACCGGCACCGGCACGATACCGCAGGTGTCGCAGTAGACGATGGGGATGGGCACGCCCCAGTAGCGCTGCCGGCTGAGCAGCCAGTCGCGCAGCTTGAAGTTGACCTTGGGGCGGGCCTCGTCGCGCTCGGCGAGGCGGGCGACGATCGCCTCGAAGGCGGGGCCCGGCGCGGCCAGGCCGTCGAACTCGCCCGAGTTGACCATGACGCCGTCGCCGGTGTAGGCCTCGGCGAGCGTGCCCTGGGCGCCGCTCGGCGGCGCGATGACCTCGATGATGGGCAGGCCGAACCTGGTGGCGAAGGCGAAGTCGCGCTCGTCGTGGGCGGGCACCGCCATGATGGCGCCGGTGCCGTAGCCCATGAGCACGTAGTCGCTGATCCAGATGGGGATCTGCTCGCCGTTGACCGGGTTCACGGCGTAGGCGCCGGTGAACACGCCGGTCTTCTCCTTCTCGGTGGAGAGGCGCTCGATCTCGCTCTGGCGGCGCGCCTCGTCCTGGTAGGCCGCGACGGCGTCGCGCTGCGCGGCGGTGGTGAGCTCGCCGACCAGCGGGTGCTCGGGCGCCAGCACCATGTAGGTGGCGCCGTAGAGCGTGTCGGGCCGCGTGGTGAAGACCGTGAGGCCGTCGTCGCGCCCCGCCAGGGCGAACTCGACCTCGGCGCCCTCGCTGCGCCCTATCCAGTTGGTCTGCATGAGCTTGATCTTCTCGGGCCAGTCGATGGTGGCGAGGTCGTCGAGCAGGCGCTGGGCGTAGTCGGTGATGCGGAAGTACCACTGCTCGAGGTCGACCTTGGTGACCTCGCTGCCGCAGCGCCAGCAGCGGCCCTGCTCGACCTGCTCGTTGGCGAGGATCGTCTTGTCAGTGGGGCACCACCACTGCTGGCCGGTGCTGCGGAAAGCCAGGCCGCGCTCGTAGAGCAGCAAGAAGAACCACTGGGTCCAGCGGTAGTAGTCGGGCAGGCAGCTCGTGATCTCGCGCGACCAGTCGAACGACAGGCCGATCAAGTCCATCTGGCGGTGGTAGTTGGCGATGTTGCGCTCGGTGGTGACCTGCGGGCTCACGCCCATCTTGATGGCGTAGTTCTCGGCGGGCAGGCCGAAGGCGTCCCAGCCCATGGGGTGCAGCACGTTGAAGCCGCGCATGCGCTGCAGGCGGGCGATCATGTCGGTGGGCACGTAGTTGCGGCAGTGGCCGACCGAGAGGCCGTCGCCCGAGGGGTACGGAAAGAAGTCGAGCGCGTAGAACTTGGGGCGGTCGGAGGTGTCGGGCGTGCGGTAGGCGTCGCGCTCGCGCCAGATACGCTGCCAGTGTGCTTCAATCTCTTGTGGCGTGTAGCGGTCGTCCACCTTGGGTCCCGTTCCTTGCTCGCTCGTGACTTGCTCGCTCGTGACTGACCTGGCCGTGACTTACCTGGCCGCGACGGGGAACACTTGCGAAAGTAGCGCTTGCCGGCGCCGGACCTTGAGTAGCCCAGAGGTTCCCCGCGCCGCAGCCTAGTATACCGGGCGCCGACCGTCACGGCGCCGGCGACAGGCTCAGGCGCGTCCGCGACCCACGGACGGCCGGTCGAGTTGCGAGCCTCGAGCCCGATGGTATACTCAACAACCGCCGGCCACGGCCGGCGCACCCGGTGGGGGTATAGCTCAGCTGGGAGAGCGTCTGGCTGGCAGCCAGAAGGTCAGCGGTTCGAGCCCGCTTACCTCCACCAAATCTTTGTCCCGCTAGTCGCCACCTTGGCGGACCGCAGAGGGAACCCAAAACGCTCCTCGGGGAGTCGTAAGACCTCGAACATTCTCGGGTGCTGCTACGGAGCCGCGGGCGTCTTCGTCGCGGCCTTGATGCGGCCTATCAAGTGGTCCGCCAAGATGAGCAGCTGGAGCGCGTGCTCCTCCGAATCTTCCCACTCGGACTCATGAGCCCTCGGGTTACGGATTCCGGTCATGCTTCCCGCACAGATATCCATGTAGCCCTGCTGCTCATCCTGCTCGGAAGTGGACGCCCCCGGATTTAGCTTCAAAACCGGGTTCTTGGCGCTAAGTGCAGTCCTCATCAATTGCGCCCCATCGAGCTCCGTTCGCCCCGACCGCGTCTTGACGAGATTGTTCATATACTTGAAAGCCTCCTCGACGGCACGAGCATGGTGCCCGTCGGCGAACAGCCTCTCGCCGACCTTCAAGAGGTCGCGGTCCACCAAGTAGTCTCTCAACTGCTTCCTATGCACCGGCCGCGGACGCGTCAGCGTGACGGCCGGAACGGAGGCCAACTCGCGCGTCAGAGCACCAAGACGAACGCGAAGCTCCTCGAGCAACATGCGATCCCTACTTGTTGTAGAGGTGCTTCGCCATCGAAGCGAAGATGGCGTCAATTTGTTCCACACCTGCTTCAGGAGAGATGTGGATCTGGAAGTCCATGTGCACGGTGGGGCCCTGCGGCTCGTGCGCGTGATCCAGCGGCTTCTTTCTCCCATCCTCACGAGCCTCGGAAGACGTGGCGCTCCGCCAATCAGACTCCACCGCGGTAGCCGCCTTCGCAGCCTTCGGCTTGACCTCCCCTTCTTCGGCTGCCCCTCGCTTGAGCGCGGCACGCCCTCGTTGAGCAGCACATAGAGCTGAGCGTTCATGGCGGCGGCGCCCTGTCCAAGTCGAGCGACGTCTGCGAACCACCCGGTGACCGCGCGCCGGTCTATGCCGGGCCCGCTGTACAAATCGCGAAGTTCCTGCGGATAAACGTCAGCGAGCATGTCCCTGCAGATGTCAGCGTACTTGGCGTCGTTTCGCCAATCGTTGGCTCGAGCCGTCGGCTTGTTGTCTTTGTCGATCAGTCCGAGGCGCCGAAGGGGGGTGAGCAGGTTACTGGCCGCCTTTTCGGAGTTCAGGCCCAAGAGGCTGCGGATGTACGGCGTCGTCACCGCTGCCGGCATGGTCTTCTTGAACTGATTGCGCAGTTTCCACCAGTTGCTCTCAGGAATCCTTGGATATGCGTCGGCTGCCATGCGCCCTCCTGATTGCCCCCTGCGTTGGTCGTACTGATTGACGCTACACCCTAGTCACGGCCTGGTCCACGGCGGGTCGACCCGGACCGCGGCCAGCGGTGCGGTCGCACTCCTGCGTCGCCGGCAGGCGGCCTGCTCGCTACTCCCTGCCCGGCGGCTTGGGCCGGTCCTCTCGCCCGGCGAACCAGCCCTCGCTCGCGTCGGGAAAGCAGTCGAAGCGCCCGATGTAGGGCTTGATGTCGAGCAGCGGCGTGCCGTCGAGCATGTCGACGCCGCCGCACGTCAGGGCAGTGCCCTCGCGGCTCAGCAGGGTGACGATGGTCAGCCCGATGGCATTGGGCCGTGCCGGGTGGCGGCAGGCGAAGATGCCGTGGGGCTCGTCGCTCAGGAACGTGGGGCGCGCCATCTCGATCGGGGCCGCGCGGTCGAACTGGTAGAGCAGGATCAGGTGCGAGAAGCCGTCGATGTCGGAGAGGCCCTCGGCGTACTCGGGGGCCACCTCGACCACGCCGGTGTTCTCGGGGTGAAAGGCGCCCTGGATGGGGGCGTCTTCTTTGACGGCAAACGGCGTGTGGATGACGCCTATGGGGCGCAGCTCGGTGGGCACGGGAAGCTCCTTTTGGGTGACCTACGCCGGACGCACCGCCAAGGCTATCCGGTGGCCCGGCCCACGGCCATGGTCGAGGTCGTATCGGTGCGCCACGCCGCGCAGATCGCGCGTGCCTGCGCCCTCACAGAAAGCCGCGCAGCCGCTTGGCCGCGGCGTTGGCCAGGTCGAGCTCGACCGGGTGGCGGAAGTAGCGGTGGCTCCAGCGGTAGCGCGCGGCGCGGCTCACGGCGCCGTAGCCGGCGCGAAAGGCGGGGCCGTGCTCGTCTATGCGCGAGCGCGGATAGAAGGCGTAGCGCGTGACCGCCGAGATCGCCCGCAGGCGCCGCACGTAGGCGGGTGTGTGCCAGGGCGGCTCGAAGTGGAAGACCTCGATCGCCCCCCAGGCCTCGAGCGACTGCGGGGGGCGAAACGTGGCCGGCAGCGAGTCGAGCAGCGGGCTCGGGAACGGCGTGTACAGGAAGATGCCGTAGTGCTGCGTGCGCGGGTTGACGCGGCCCATGGCGTCCATCAGGTCGAAGGTCTGCTCCATGTCGGCGTAGGTCTCGCCGGGCAGCCCCGACAGCCACGAGACGAACGGGTCGATCGAGGGCGCGAACTCGGCCAGCTTGGCCGCCGACTGCAGGATCTGCTCGGCGCTCACGTCTTTGCAGACCAGGCTCTGCATGCGCTCGGAGCCGCTCTCGCCGCCGAAGTCGATCTCCCTGCAGCCGGCCTGCTCGAGCAGCTTCACGAACGCCCCGTCGTACTTGGCCAGGTAGTCGAAGCGGCAGTTCGCCCGCCAGGCGGCGCGCACGTCGCCGTCGAGCAGGCCGGTGCAGATCGCCTCGGCGCGGCGGCGGTCGACGAAGAAGTTGTCGTCGACCGGGTCGACGATCTTCACCTGCGGAAAGCGGCGCAGCAGGCTCTGCACCTCGGCCACCACGCGCTCCGGGCTCTTGCCGCGCCAGCGGCGCTTGTTGAAGCCGGTGTTGTAACAGAAGCCGCAGCGGCTCGGGCAGCCGCGGCTGGTCTGCAGGTGCACGCGACCCGCCTGCAGCGTGGGGTAGCCGGCGAGGTCGAGCAGCTCGTAGGGCAGCTCGACCGGTATGCCGTCGAGGTCGGCGAGCTCGGCGTCGGGCGTGCTCACCACGGCGCCGTCGAGCTCGTAGGTGAGGCCGTGCACGTCGGCCAGCGGGGCGCCCGCGGCCAGCCGGTCGGCCAGCGGGCCGACGACCGTCTCGGCCTCGCCGCGCACCACCACGTCGACCGCCGCGCTGGCGGCGGTCTGTTCGGGCAGCAGCGTGGGGTGCACGCCGCCCCACACGATGGGCACGCGCGGCCGCTCCGCGCGCACCCGGGCGGCGAACTCCAGGGCGTAGCGGATCTGCGGACCGCTCATGCAGGTGAGCCCGACGAACACCGGCTCGCCGATCGGCAGCGTGCGGTAGTCGGCGAGGCGCAGGTCGAAGATGCGCGGCCGGTAGCCGGCGCGCTGCAGGGCGCCGGCGACGTGCAGCAACTGGAGCGGCACCTGCGGGTCGGGCGCCTTGAACCTCCCCGGAAAGACGAGCAGCACTTCGTTGCGTCGAGTTGTCGCGTGCACGTTCGCCCCCTTGTCGCCCCACAGGCGGGCACAGTGTACGGCACCGCTGCGAGCGCGCGTCCGTTGGCCGCGACGGCGAGACGAGCTTTCGCGAGCGGCCCCGTGGGTATGAAGCCCCGAGGTCAGGGGTCGTCCGCGCAAAGGAGCCGCATGGGCAGGGTGGCGCTCGTCTTTCCGTACGTTCGCACGAGGTCGGCCAACGAGATGCTCTTTGCGCCGCTCGGCATCGCCACGCTGGCCGCCCAGCTGCGCGGCCGCGACATCGAGACCAGGGTCTTCGACTGCACGTTCAGCGATCTGGCCACGCTGCGCGCCGAGCTCGAAGCGTACCGGCCCGACATCGTGGGCGTTTCCTCGATGGTCAGCCTGTCGCGCAACACCTTCGCCGTGGCCGCCATGGTGCGCGAGGTCGCGCCCCACGCCCTCCTGGTGGCGGGCGGCGCGCTGCCCACCGTCTTTCCCAGGCGCTTCGCCAAGCACTTCGACGTCGTCTTTCGGGGCGAGGCCGACCTCAGCTTTCCGCAGTTCTGCGGCGACGTCTTCGCTCGCCGCGTCTCGCCCGACTCCCTGGCGCACCTGCCGCTGGCCGCCTACGACGGCCTGTTCATCCCCAACCACGGCGTGCGCATCGACAACCCGTGCACGCACTACGACGAGGCCGCCCTCGAGTCGTTCCCGCGGCCCGACCGCAGCGACTTCGACCACGCCGCCTACCAGAGCGTGTGGCGGCGCGCCGGCGGCGCCGCCATCACCTCGCTCATGGTCACGCTGGGCTGTCCGTTCGCCTGCGACTTCTGCTCAAAGCCGGTGTTCGGCAACGTCGTGCGGCGCCGCAGCCTCGACTGGGTCTTCGCCGAGGTCGACGAGATCGCCGCCCTGGGCTACGACGGCCTGTGGATCGCCGACGACACCTTCACGCTCGACATCGCCTACCTCGAGGGGTTCTGCCGGCGCATGGCGGGCCGCGGCCTCACCTGGTCGTGCCTGTCGCGCGCCCGGGGGATCAGGCGCGCCACCGTGCGCCTCATGCGGGAGGCCGGCTGCCGGCGCGTCTACCTGGGCCTCGAGTCGGGCAGCCAGGCGACGCTCGCCCTCATGAACAAGCAGGTAACAGTGGGCGACGGCATCCGCGCCGTGAGCCTCTACCGCGAGGCCGGCATCGAGGTGGCCGGCTTCTTCATCGTGGGCTACCCGGGCGAGACCGTCCCCGCGGTCGAGCAGACCTTCGCGCTGGCCCTGGCCCTGCCGCTCGACGAGATCTCGTTCAACGTGCCCTTCCCGCTGCCCGGCTCCACGCTCTTCCGGCGCCTCGGCGGGCCCGACGACGGCCTCGACTGGAACGAAGAGAACGAGACGACCTTCGTCTACCACTCGCAGTTCGACGCCGACTGGCTGCGGCGGCGCATCGCCGAGACCACCGCGGCCTTTGCCGAGAACAGGCGCAGGCGCCGCCGGGAACCCGGTCTCGACCTCGAGCCGGCGCTCAGCGCAGTCGCCGCAGGAGCGCGTCGGTAGGAACCTCGAAGGCGCGCAGCGCCGGCGCCGCCAGCCTCTTCCCCAGCCGGCGCTGCAGCGCGAACTGCACGTGCCCCTTGAGAATGGCGACGCGCATCTTGGTGGCCGAGACGTCGGCGTCGAAGGTGAGGGCGTGGCCGGTCAGCAGGCCGCCGTGCTGGCGCCACTCGCGCCGCGTGCGGCCGGCGAGCCGCTCCGTGAGCGCCGTGCCGGGCAGCGGGTAGGGCATCGTCAGGCCCAGGTAGTCGAGCGGCAGCGAGCCGGCGAAGCGCAGCGTGTCGAGCACCGTGTCGTCGCTCTCGCCGGGGTAGTAGACGATGAAGAAGGCGCCCACCCGCAGCCCTGCCTCGTGGGCGGCCTCGACGGCGGCGCGCGCCTGGGCGGTCGTGATCTGCTTGTCCATCAAGCGCAGCACGGCGTCGTTGCCCGACTCGATGCCGAAGAAGATGGTGTCGCAGCCGGCCTGCCGCATGCGCCGTGCGGTCTCGCCGTCGAGCGTGTCGACACGCCCCAGGCACTCCCAGGTGAAGCGCAGGCCGCGTCGCGCGATCTCGTCGCACACGGCGGCCACCCGGCGGCGGTCGAGGGTGAAGACGTCGTCGGCAAAGGAGATGCGGTCGTAGCCCAGGGCGAGCGCCTCTTCGATCTCGTCGACCACGTTGCCCGGCGAGCGCTCGCGGTAGGAGCGACCGAACACCACGTTGCTGCAGAACTCGCAGGCAAAGGGACAGCCGCGCGTGCTCATCACCGTGGTGACGGCGCGGCCGTCCTTCTTGCGGCCGTGGGCGATGTAGGCCGCGTTGGGCAGCAGGTCGCGGGCCGGAAAGGCAAGCGCGTCGAGGTCGGTGGCGAAGGGACGGGGCGGCGCGACGGCGCCGCGGCGGCGGCGACCGCGGGACGCGCCGGCCCACCGGCGGCGGCCCGGCCCGCCGCGCCGGCGCCGGGCGCCGTCGCTCGGGTGACGACGCCGGCGACGGCGCCGATGTCGGCGCCCGCCTCGTGGGCGGCAACCAGCTCGCACATGGCCTGCTCGCCCTCGCCGCGCACGACGGCGTCGAAGTGCTGCACGAACTCGAGGGGCTCGCAGGTCGGCAGCGGGCCGCCGGCCACCAGCAGGTCGCAGCGCCCGCGCAGGCGCTCGGCGAACCAGCGGCTCTCGGGGCCGAGCGTAGCCATGGCGTAGATGCCGACGACTCGCGCCCCCGAGGCCCGCGCCCGGCCGAGCGCCTCGTCGCGGCTCAGGAAGGTGCAGTCGAGCAGGTCGACGTCGTGGCCGGCGGCGCGCAGCGCGGCGGCCACGTAGGCCGGCCCGAGCGGCGGAAAGCGAAAGCGCGAGCGGTCGAGCCGCCCCAGGAAGAACGGGTAGATGAGGAGCACTGTCGTCACGAGGTCCGCGCGATCGTGAGCTCGTAGGCAAAAGCGCCCAGAGACGGAGACAGCGAGTAGCCGAAGCCCGCCCAGGCCAGGCGCGTACCGATCAGCTCGCGGCCCCGGTACAGCGTGGCGCCGGCCGCCTGCGCGAGCGAGAACGCCGCGCGCTGTGAGTCGCAGACGAACGACGCCTGGTCGGCGGTGACCAGGTCCCAGGTGCCGATAGCCGGGCCCCGCAGGTCGGCGCCGTCGCTGTCGACGTAGCGGTCGAAGCGCCGCGCGCCGAGCTCGTTCATGAGGACCACCTCGGTGATGTCGTCGGGCAGGCCGGGGAGCTCGACCGCCACGCCGACGCGCGCCCCTTCGCAACCCTCAAGGATCGTATAGGTCGCCTTGAGGGTCATAGTCGAGGGTTCGGCCGTGAAGGTCGTCTCCCAGCCGAGCGAGCGACGCAGGGCGTTCGAGGCGGCGGTCAGAGGGCCGCGCAGCACGGGCGCGCGGCGGTGGAGCACCGCCAGCGAGTTCTTGGCGACGTACAACGCCGGCGAGCCGACGGCGGCGCCGTCGGCGGTGGCGAGCCGCTCGACCAGGTCCATGGCGTAAACGGCCATCACCTCGCGGCCGCCGGCGACCGGCCGCTCGGCCAGCGCGACGCCGCCCGGAAAGACGGTGGTGAGGCCGCGCTTGAGGATGGGCACGCCAAAGCCCACGCCCTCTTCGGCGAGCTGCGCGCCGTCGGCGCTGAGCAGCAGCCCCTTCTGCAGGCGCCGCGTCGGGTAGGCCGGCGCGGCGGCGGCGCGGCGGGCGAAGCGGTGAGCGCCGGCATGGTGGGCGGAGGGGTGAGCGCCGACGTCATGGGCGGAGCGGTGGGCGAGCGGGATGCCGTCGGGGCGATCGGCGCCGGCATCGGGAGCGTCCGCGGCGCCGTCGGCGATGGTAAGGGCGAGCCCCTCCGGCAACGCGACCTCGACCTTCACGACCTCGACCTTCACGACCGCACCTCCGCGACCGGCCGCTCGCCGAGCGGGCTCGAGCGCCGGGCTGCGCCCACGGTGCGCCGCCGCAAGCAGACGACCACGATCCACCAGCCCGCGACCTGCCAGGCGACCACCAGGGCGGCGCGCGCCAGCAGGGTGGCCTGGCCGTAGCGGCCGACGTCGGCCAGCAGCCGCGCCATGAGGCCCGGCGCCGAGACCCACAGCAGCTGCAGCGGCGAGGCGTTGAACACCGTGAACGCCAGGGGCAGGGCCCAGACGGCCGTCAGGGCGCGGCGGTCGAGGGCGCCCGTGGCGGTCAGCAGAGCCACCAGGGGGACGATCAGCACGATGTTGGGCTCGGCGACCCAGGTGCGCGTCAGGAAGACGAGCAGGGTGAGCCCCGTGGCCATCGTGAGCAGCTCGTCGAAGTCATCATGCGGGCGGCGGCGGGGTGACGCTGCCCGCGCGGCGCGCCGGCGAGGTGACGCCGCCCGCGCGGCGCGCCGGCGGCGCGCCGCCGTCGGGCGCGAACTGCGCCGCGCCGTCGGGCGCCGGCCGACCGCGCCGCGCCCAGAGCACGACGACGCCGAGCACCAGGGCCGGCGCCCAGGCCAGGCCCAGCAACCACCACCGGCCCTGCATGAGCAGGGGGTCGCGAAAGAGCCTGACGACTGTCATGAACGAGAGCGCCCCCTGGTGCACGAAGTGGACGTTCAGGCTCTGGGTGAACGGCGTCCGGTCCCAGCCGAAGGCAAAGAACGGCGCGACGTACAACAGGAGCGCGGCGCCCAGCCACACGCCGGCGTAACGCAGCGCCCGCGGCAGCGAGCGCGACGCCAGGTAGAGCAGGGCGGCGGGCAGGAGCGGCAGGGCGATGGGTTTCACGCAGAAGGCCAGGGCCAGCAGCACGGCCGACAGGTCACCGCGACCGCGGTAGAGCAGCCACAGGGCCGCCAGGGCGAGCAGGGCGACGATGGCGTCGATCTCGCCCCAGGCCGCCCCCACGTACACGAGGAAGGGGTTCAGGAGCAGCAGCGCCCAGGCGTGCCGGGCGACGGCCGACGAGGCGCCGCGCTCGCGCAGGATGGCCGCGACCAGGTAGGCGAGACCGACGTTGGCGGCGATCACCGGCAGCTTGAGGGCCAGATTGTAGAGCAGCAGGTCGTGGGTCGGCGCGTAGCTCACGCGGTAGATCAGGCCGGCGAGCAGCGGCCAGGGCGGCGGATACCCCACCGAGGTGATGTGGCTGAAGCCGGCGTGGTGGAACACGCGCACGAGGTCGAGCGCCGCGTACGGGTCGCGGCCGGTGCCGGCGAGAAAGCCGGTCGCCATGAAGAGACGCGTGTCGTAGGAGTGGCCGAGCACCAGGCCGAGCGCGAGCTGCAACGCGACGCTGAGCGCCAGCAGGCGCCGGTCGTAACGGAGCTGCCCGACGAGCCCGTCCATCGCCCGGTCGCAGATCGCCCGGCCGCGGATCGCCGCGGCTAGCCCAGGCCGGCGTAGGCCACGGCGTAGAGCACCACGCCGGTGAGCGCGCCGAGCAGGTAGAGCGCGTACGAGCTGCGCATGACGGGCTTGAAGCGCGTGAAGCTCAGGCGCGCCGGCAGGACCTTGAAGGCGCCGAGAACGACGTACAGGCCGAGCACGAGGGCGACCACGCCCACAGCGGCGTGCACGGTGGCCACCGCGTAGGCGCGCTGACTCAGCCTGGCCGGGATCTGGGGCGCGACATAGCGCACGAACGACCTGATCATCCAGGTGACGATGATCGCGCTGCTGAGCGCGACCGCCGCGGTCTGCACGACACGGTGCGCCGTGTAGCGCCGGGCCACCGCAAGGCGCCAGCCGGCGGTGAGCATGGCGGCGGCTACCAGGCTGACCACCAGCGCCAGCACCGCTCCGGATGGCGCTTTGGTGGTGAGCGCCGACACGATCGCCGCAAGACCCATGTGTCCCCCCAAGCCGCAGTTGTGGCCGTGCCACGGGCTCCCCCCCGCGGGGCGCCGTCAGGCCACTCTACCCGGCCGCCGTCGTCGGGCAACGCACGCTCCGTTCAGGCGGATCGCGCTGCCGCTCGCTCCCCGACACTCACGCGCCCGGACGCTCGCGCGCCAGAGATCGCCCACACATTCCTGCGTACGGGCGTTTAGGAGGGAAATCCCGTGGCCATAACCCACACATCGGCGGGTGTGCCGGGCAAGAGCCCGGCCGGAGCCCTCGCCGAGGCAGGCATACCGGGGGCGAAAAGGGGAGTGAATGGACGACAGGCCACAATTCGGCGTCGAACTGGTACGCGTTGGCGATGACGTAGCCGTGGTCGCACTTCAGGGCGAAGTCGACATCTACTCGGCGCCCCAGTTCAAAGAGGTCATGATCCAGAGCATCGACGAAGGCGCCAAACACATCGTCGTCGATCTGGCCGGCGTCACCTTCATCGACTCCACGGCGCTCGGCGTCCTGGTGAGTGGCGCCAAGCGCGTGCGGCCGCAGAACGGCACCCTCGACATCGTCTGCCACGACGAGAACATCACGCGGATCTTCGAGATCACGGGACTCGACCGGATCTTCGGCATCTATCCCACTCGCGAAAAGGCCCTCGAAAGCGCGACCGTCTAGCAAGCCGACGCCGGCGGTCAGGCCGGCTCGAGACAAGGGGTGTTCGGCATGGAGTATCGCACCACCAGAGGGCTCAGGGGACGCCGGCTTTCCGTGCAGGTCGACGACATGAGCAAGAGCAAACAATACGGCGGCGGGCGCGTCTGCTCCGTGTCTGGCTGCGAGACACGCCTGTCCACTTACAATCCGTCCAACATCTGCGCCCTGCATAGCGGCGGTTGGAAAGACGAGCTCAAGCGGCCCAGCCGCAAGCAGCGTCCGCGCGAGGAGATGACGCGGTACTGCAGCTTCGAGCCGTGCAGCCGTGAGTTCGTCACGAGCAACCCCGCCAAGAAGTATTGCAGCGACGCCTGCCGCATGAAGGCCTTCCAGGCCCGGGCGGTAGCGGCTCGCCAGACCGAGCTCAGCGAAACGCTGGCCCGCAGGGCAAGCTAAGGACGTTCCCCGCGCAGGGTGCGCGACGCCGGGGGCCCCACGGCCCCGTGGTGGTGCTGCGCTACGAGCGCGCCGACGCCCGCACCGGGCGCATGACCGGCGCGCACGGCGCCAGGTCGAAGGGCGGCGGGATGAGCGGCGTACCCATGGCCAACGCCCCTATGGCGGCGTCGAGAGTCTCGTAGACCGGCACCACGTTGGGCAGGCCCACCAGCGCGATGGTGCGCCGCACGTAGCCCGCCGGCCGCGTGATGAGCAGCTCTCTGCGGTGCTCGTGCAGCCGCACGACGAGCGACACCACAAGCCCCACAAAGGCCGAGTCGACCATCTCGACCAGGGCGAGGTCGAGCACCAGGTCGCGGGTCTTGAAGAAGAAGGGCCCCAGGTGGCGCCGCAGAAAGCGCTCGATCTCGGGCACGTTGTCGAGGTCGAACTCGCCGCTCAGGGCCAGGACCGGCACCTCGCCGGCGCCCACGAAGCTCAGCCGCAGCCCTCCCCCGCCACCCTTGAGCGTGACCGCATGGCCGGCCGTTTCGGGGCGGTCCTTGGCTTGAGCGCTCACGTGGTCCCCCCTGCGGTCGATCACCTGGCCGCCACGCCCGACGGCTCGGGTGCGGCGAAGACGAAACTGAAGATGGCTGGTGGTGCGGCGATCGCCAGCTACCGGCGAGTCAGGCGACCACCGGTCGATCACGTTGTCGGCACCGAGCGTATGGTGGCCGGGAGGCGTTGTAAAGGCGCGGATTGCCGTTCCCTACACGCGCGACCTCATTCTCTGCACGAGGCTGAACTGAGGCCCCCACGAGCTCGACCTCGACGGTCGGGACAGGCTGAGACGACTTGAGGCTGACCGACCCCCGGAAGGGTTCTGGCGAGCTCCGCGGGGCGGGGCGCCGGGCCTGGCTTTTGCCCGAATACCCGGTCGGAGACGGCCGCCCGCAGCAGCCGCCAGCCGACCTCGACCGGCCCCCGACGGCGACGCTCGTCAGGTGATCTCGCCGGCCTTGAGCGCGAGCTTGCGGTACAGGGGCTCGCGCTCCTTGAGCAGCGTGAGCACGGGGCTGGCCACGAAGATCGACGAGTAGGCGCCCGAGGCCACGCCGACCAGCAGCGCGAAGGCGAAGTCTTTAAGGGTGGAGCCGCCGAACAGCAGCAGGCAGACCACCGGGATGAGGGTCATCAGGGTCGTGTTGATGGACCTGGTGAGCGTCTCCCAGATGGAGCGGTTGACCATGTCGCCGTACGGCGCGCGCGACATCTTGGGCGCGTTCTCGCGCACGCGGTCGAAGACGATGACGGTGTCGTAGAGCGAGTAGCCGAGGATGGTCAGCACCGCCGCGATGGTGTCGGTGGTCACCACCCGCCCGGTGAGCGAGTAGATGCCGATCACGACCAGCAGGTCGTGGAACTCGGCGGCGATGGCGCCCACCGCGAACTTCCACGAGAAGCGGATGGAGATGTAGATGAGGATGAGGACGAGCGCTATGCCGATGGCCTTGTACGACGAGGTGATGACCTCGCGGCTGAACGAGGCGCCCACCGTGTTGATGTTCCAGTCGGTGCCGCCGTTGGAGGTCGGCGCGATGGTGAAGCTCTTGTCGAGCGCGTTCTTGAGGGCGAGCTGCTGGTCGGCCGACAGCGTCGCGGTCGAGATCTGAAAGCTCGACCCGGTGCTCGACTTGACCTGCTGGATGACGGCGTCGGTGTAGCCCTGGGCGTCGACCACGCCGCGCACCTGCGAGGTGGTCGCCGGCTTGACGAAGGTCACCGCGACGCGCGAGCCCGACTTGAACTCGAGGCCGTAGTTGAAGCCCTTGATGGGGTTGCCGCCGCCGCGGATGAACATGCTGAGCAGGCCGAGGCAGATGACCGTGCCCGAAAGCGCGAACCACCAGTACTTGTGGCCCATGTAGTCGAACGAGTAGATCTTGCGAAACCAGGCCATGGCTATTTCTTCTTCTTTCGGGCGGTCGACGGGCGGCGCTTGGCGGCCGGGCGGCTCGGCGTGTCGCCGCCGCGCGTGATGCCGGCGGTGTCGCCGGCGCGCAGCACGGCGCCGGGGCGGCCGTTGCCGGTGGCCGGCCGCGGCCGTGAGCGGCGCCCGGTGCCGCCGTCGTCGACGGCTGCCTCGATGTCGGAGGCGTGCACACCCATGAACTCGGCGCGGTTGAAGAAGGTGAAGTCGGACAGCAGGCCCAGCATGGCGCGCGTGGCGACCACGGCGGTGAACATGCTGACCAGCACACCGAGCATGAGGGTGAAGGCGAATCCCTTGGGCTGCGCCGTCGCGAACTCGAAGATCACCGCCGCCGTGAGCAGGGTCAGGACGTTGGCGTCGAGGATGGTGCGAAAGCCGCGGGCGTAGCCCGAGTTGACCGCCGAGCGTACCGTGCGGCCGTGGCGCACCTCTTCTTTGATGCGTTCGAAGATGACCACGTTGGCGTCGGCGGCCACGCCGATCGTGAGGATCATGCCGGCGATGCCCGGCAGCGTGAGCGTGACGTGCACGGCGTTGAACAGGCCGAGCAGCAGGATGCCGTAGATGACCAGCGCGATGTCGGCCACGAGGCCCAGGAAGCGGTAGTAGATGAGCATGTAGAGCAGGATGAGGCCAAGGCCGACGATGCCGGCGATGAGCGCTTCGTGCAACGAGTCCTTGCCCAGGGTGGCCGAGACTTCCTGGCTTTCGATCTGGTTGAGCTGCACGGGCAGGGCGCCGGTGTTGATCACCAGGGCGAGGTCTTTGGCCTGCCCGATGGTGAAGCTGCCGGTGATCTCGGCGCTCGTGCCCTGGATGCCGTCGGGGTACTCGGTGTAGTCGACCGACGGGTCGGACTCCATCTGGTTGTCGAGCACGATGGCGAAGGTCTGCGACACGCCCGTGATCTGGCCGGTGGTGGCCAGCTCGCGTGTGACGTTACCGAACTGCTTGCCGCCCGCGCTCGTGAAGTTGATGAGCACGTCGGGGCGGTTGCGCTGGTCGTAACGCTGGGTCGAGTTGTGGATGGCGCTGCCGGTCATGGCCGGCGGCAGGGTGTAGATGAAGTAGAGCGGCGCGGTGTTGTTGCCGTACATGCCCTTCTGCGCGATCACCGTCAGGTAGCTTCGGTCGACGTCTCGACCCTTGGCCAGCTTGGGGAGCTCGGCCTGTCGGCCGGCCGGTCAGCGGCGACCAGCGGCGAGGTCTTGGCCGTCTTTACGGCCGCGGCGAGGCTGTCGGCGGGGCCGGACACGCGCTGCTTGGCGTCGTTGAAGAACTGCAGCTGGGCGGTCTGGCCGACGGTGCGCACGGCCTGGTCGACGTTCTTGATGCCGGGCAGCGCCACGGAGATCTGGTCGGTACCCTGGATCTGCACCGCCGCCTCGGCTCACGCCGAGGCCGTTGACGCGGCGGTTGATGATGCTGATCGTCTGGTCGAGCTGGGCGCGCGACGGCTTGTCGCCGTTCAGCAGCGCCGCCTTGTAGACGATCTCGAGGCCGCCCTGGAGGTCGAGCCCGAGGTGCGTCTTCTTGCCGAACGGAAAGATGTAGAAGCCCGACACCACGACCAGGGCCGCGACGATGAGCAGGATGAGAATATTTCGTTGCTTGCGATGTTTCATGGGATCCGATCGATCGAGCCCGAGACGGGCCCGTCAAGCGCTACAGCATAGAGAAAGGGGTTGGTGATTGCAATCGGCGCCCGCAGCAGACCATATCGGCAGTTTACCTGCAAACTATAGCTTTTGCTGGGAACTCGACGAACTGCGACCGGCCGCGACCGCGGCGCGCACCCCTTAGTGGTCCTTGAGGAAGCTGGGAATGTCGAGCACGTCGTCGCTGATCTCGAACGACGGCCGCGGCTCGGCGCCGAAGACGCCTGCCGCCGGCGCCGGCGCGGGCGTCTGCGCCTTCTGTACGGGCCGCGACTCGGCGCTGCGCGGACCGTCGAAGCCGGTGGCGATGACCGTGACGCGCACCTCGTCGCCGAGCGCGTCGTCGATGACGGCGCCGAAGATGATGTTGGCGTCGGCGTCGGCGGCGCTCGAGACGATCTCGGCGGCCTCGTTGATCTCGAACAGGCCGAGGTCGGCGCCGCCCGTGATGTACAGCAGGACGCCCATGGCGCCGTCGACGCTGGCTTCGAGCAGCGGCGAGCTGATCGCCACCTTGGCGGCCTCGACGGCGCGGTTCTCGCCGCCGGCCACGCCGATGCCCATCAGCGCCGAGCCGGCGTCGTACATGACCGTGCGCACGTCGGCGAAGTCGAGGTTGATCAGGCCGGGGATGGTGATCAGGTCGGTGATGCCCTGCACGCCCTGGCGCAGCACGTCGTCGGCGGCCTTGAAGGCGTCGAGGATCGACGTGCGCCGCTCGACGACCTGCAGCAGCCGGTCGTTGGGGATGACGATCAGCGTGTCGACCTTCTCGCGCAGCTCGCGGATGCCCGTCTTCGGCCTGCCGGGCGCGGCGCTTGCCCTCGAACCCGAACGGGCCGCGTCACCACGCCGACGGTCAGCGCGCCGAGCTCGCTGGCGAGCTCGGCGACCACGGGCGCCGCGCCGGTGCCGGTGCCGCCGCCCTCGCCCGCGGTGACGAAGACCATGTCGGCGCCCTTGAGCGCCTCCTCGATCTCCTCGCGTGCTCCTCGGCGGCGGCCTGCAGCCGACGTCCGGGTTGGCGCCGGCGCCGAGGCCCCTGGTGAGCTCGCGGCCGATGTCGAGCTTGACGTCGGCGTCGCTCATCAGCAAGGCCTGCGCGTCGGTGTTGATCGCGATGAACTCGACGCCCTTGAGCCCGCTTCGACCATGCGATTGACGGCGTTGATGCCGCCGCCGCCGATTCCGACGACCTTGATGACCGCCAGGTAGTTGCCTGAAGACTCGATCATGTGGCCCTAACCCTCCTGTTGAAGTCGAGGCTTATGTCTTGCCGGCGACCACCATGGAGCGGCCCCTGAGACTTGTTGAAAACGTGTGGAGCATAGCTCAAGAAACGCCTCGTTTGCTGGGATTTTGCTTGCTCACAAACCCTGAACGCCAAACTGAGACCGAGCCACCTTCGTAGCATATGGGCCGCTTGCGCGGAGTGTCAAACACTTCGGAGCCTCTCTCAGGGAGTACTTGTCGAGCCGCCCGACGGCGAGGGCGAGGTCGTGCCGGCGAAGCGCCCGGGGTCGGCGTTGTGCCCCCGCCGGACTGGGTCGTGCCGCCGGACTGCGTCGCGCCGCCGCCCGACTGCGTGGCACCGCCGCCGACCGACTGCGTGGCGCCGCTCGACAGTACGGGCGCCGCCAGGGGTCGGTCGGGCACCGAGACGTCGACGAACGTGCAGGCCACGCCGCGCGCGCTGTAGCGCCCCAGCACGGCCTTGAGGGCGATCATCTTGGCGGTCAGTCCGGCGGTCCCGCCGAACTCGACGGTGAGGCCGCCGGACGTGTAGATACGGATGCTGGCGTCGGTCGCGGCGGCGCCCAGGACCTGACGCCGCAGCGCCGTCGGCAAGGCGCCGAGCACGAGCAGCGCGGCGCGCACGTGGGGGTCGGCGACCGTGGCGCCCGACGGTGAGCGGCGTCGCGGAGACGATCGCCGGCAGGCGCCGCGTGCCCCGCGGCAGCTTGACGTCGGCGGCCGGGCGCGGGATGGCGGTCGACGAGGGCGAGGGCGACGCCGTGCCGTTCGAGCCGCTGGCGTCGGCGCCGGTCGAGGCGCTGGTCGTGGGCGCGGTGCTCGAGTTCGCTGAGGGCTGCGTGCTCGTGCTCGTCGACGGCGAACCGCTCGTCGTGGAGCTGGGCGAGCCGCTCGTGGTCGTGCTGGGCGAGCCGCTCGCGGTCGTGGTGGGCGACGTGCCCGTGGTCGGCGAGGCGCCGGCGCGCGGCGCCGCCGCGCCCTTGGGCTGGGCGGCGACGGCCACGGCCAGCACCCTGCCCTCTTTGGAGACGACGTACCAGTTGCCGCCGCTCGACAGCAGGGCGGCCGGCACGTACTCGCTCATGTGCACGCGCAGCGTGCCGGGAAAGTCGCGATTGACCGACACGCGGGCCACGAACGGAAAGCCCGAGAGCGCGGCGCGCACGCGGCCGGTGGTGACGAGGAAGAGGTTCGAGCCCAGGAAGCTGCGCCGCAGGGCCCCGTCGAGGGCCTTGTCGTGCGCCGGGCGGGCGCCGCTCAAGACGATGTGGCGCACGCGGAACGTGCCCGACGTGCGCCCCCAGACGAAGACGCCCAGCGGCACGGCGACGATGAGCACGACCAGCACAGCGGTCAGGACGGGGTGCCGCCGGCGTGCGCCGCTCTCGCTCATCGCGCGGCGCCGGCGTCTCCGGGCGGCGCGCCGGCGAGGCCCGCCAGCAGCCGCTCGCCGACGTGCACCACGTCGCCGGCGCCGATCGTGAGGACCAGGTCGCCGGGGTGCACCCGGGCCTGGAGGTGGCGCACCGCGTCGGCGAGGCGCGGCAGGTAGTAGACCGGCCCGCCGGGACGCTCTACAAGGTAGGCGTCGACGACGAGCTTGCCCGTCACGCCGGGCTCGGGCTCTTCGCGCGCCGGGAAGATGTCGGTGACGATGGCCTCGTCGGCCATGGTCAGCGCCCGGCCGAACTCGCGCTGCAGGTAGCGCGTGCGTGAGAACAGGTGGGGCTGAAAGACGGCGATGACCCGCCGGTACGAGCCGCTGCGCGCCGCCTTGAGCGTGGCCGCCACCTCGGTGGGGTGATGCGCGTAGTCGTCGATCACCACGATGCCGTCGCGGCGCCCGACCTCCTGAAAGCGGCGCGCGGCGCCGCTGAAGGTGGCCAGCTGCGGCGCCGCCTCGTCGAAGGTGACGCCGGCGTGGGCGAGCGCGCCCAGAGCGCCCAGGGCGTTCAGCACGTTGTGCTCGCCGGGCACGCGCAGCTCGACGCGACCGAGGCGCTCGCCGCCCTCGCGCACCTCGAACACGCTGCCGCGGTCGTCGACCCGCTCGATGAGCGCCGTGAGGTCGGGCCCGTCGCCGTCGCGGCTCGCCGCGGCACGCGCGACGGACCGGCGGCCGGGGCCGGGGCCGGGCGCCCGAGCCGACGCGGAGTCGCCGGCCTCGCCGTCCAGGCCGTAGCGCACGACCTGGGCTTCGGTCTCGCCGTCGAGGAACTCGGTGCTCGCGTCGCGCGCCACCACCAGGCGGCCGCCGGGCGGCAGCAGGGCGACGAAGCGCCGAAAGACGTCGCGCACGTCGGCCAGGCAGCGGTAGTTGGCGTGGTGGTCGAGCTCGACGTTGGTGACCACGCCGACCTCGGGGCGCAGGAAGAGCAGGCTGCCGTCGCTCTCGTCGGCCTCGGCCACGAGCCACTCGCCGTCGCCCACGTCGGCGTTGGAGCCGACGTCGTTCAGGTCGCCGCCCACGAGGAACGTGGGTTTGCGGTCGCAGCGCAGCATGGCGTGGGTGATCATCGACGAGGTCGTCGTCTTGCCGTGGGTACCGGCCACCGCCACGCCGCGGCGCGTGGCCATGATGCGGGCCAGCATCTCGGCGCGCTGCAGCACGGGCAGGCCGCGGCGGCGCGCCTCTTGCAGCTCGGGATTGCCCGCCGGGATGGCCGAGGAGATCACCACGAGCGCCGCGCCGCCGACCTGGGCGGCGTCGTGCCCTATGCAGACCGGCACCCCCGCCTCGGCCAGGTGGCGCGTGTAGCGCGAGACCTTGAGGTCGGAGCCGGTGACGGCGACCCCGAGCTTGGAGAGCACGACGGCGATGCCGCTCATGCCGGCCCCTCCGACGCCGATCAGGTGGACCGGCTGGGGTATGCCTGTGTCGTGCTTCACGCTCGACTCCTCGCTCGTTCGGGGCCGGCCAGCAGCGCCTCGACCTGGTCGGCGACGCGCTGCGTGGCGTCGGGACGACCGGCCGCCCGGCTGGCGGCCGCCATGCGGGCCAGACGGGTGGCGTCGCCCAGCAGCTCGCCGACCAGGCGGCCCAGCAGCGCTCCGCTCAAGTCGGCGTCGGCGACCACGACGGCGGCTCCCGCGGCGGCCATGAAGGCCGCGTTCTTGCTCTGGTGATCGGCGGTGGCGAAGGGATAGGGGACCAGGACGGCGGGCCGCCCAAGGGCCGCGATCTCGGCGACCGAACCGCCGGCGCGACCGACGACCAGGTCGGCCGCGGCCATGGCGTGCGCCAGATCGTCAGTGTAGGGCAGCAGACGGTAGTGCTCAACGTCGGCGCCGCGCGCGGCGAGCGCCGCCGTCATCTCGTCGAAGTGGCGCGGCCCGCAGACGTGCAGCACCTGCAGCGCGAGCGGCCCCGTGCCGAAGGCCTCGAGGCAGGCGCGGTTCAGGCTCTGCGCGCCCTGGCTGCCGCCGAAGACAAGGACCACCGGCTGCGCAGGGCGAAGGCCAAAGGCGGCGCGGCCCGATGCGGCGTCGGCGTCGAGCTGCGCGGCCGACAGGGGCCGTCCGGTGAGCACGAAGCGGGGCGGCTCGCGCCCTTCTATGGGAAAGCTCAGGCAGACGCGCGAGACGACCGCGGAGAGCAGGCGGTTGGTGACGCCCAGGTGGGCGTCGCTCTCGATGGCGAGGGACGGCACGCGGCGCAGGGCGGCCGCCGCCACGACAGGTCCGCTCAGGTAACCGCCGCCGCCCACCGCGACCTGCGGCCGCGCCGCCGTGACGATGCCCCACGAGCGCGGCGCGGCAGCCGCCAGGCGCCACAGCGTGAGGGCGTTCTCGCGGGCCAGCAGGCGGCGCTCGAAGCCGCGCATCGCGAGCGCGTAGGCCGGAAAGCGCGCGGCGACGCGCTCGAGCTGCGACGGGGTGGTGACGAACGTGACGAGAGCGCCCCGCGCGGTGAGCTCGTCAGCGACCGCGAGAGCCGGGGTGAGATGCCCCCCCGTCCCTCCCGCCGCCACGAGGACGCGAATGTCGTTCAGTGCTGGCAACGATGTAACTCCTGCGGTTGCTTGCGATGTTGGCCACGATGCCGACGCCCGCTAAGACGACGACGAGACTGGTGCCCCCGAACGAGACGAGCGGCAGGGGCACGCCGGTGAGCGGCAGCACGCCGAGCGCGGCGCCGATGTTGACGGCGGCCTGCACGCCGATGGCGCTGCCGATGCCGGCGGCGAGCAGCTTGCCGTAGGGCTCCTGGCTGCGCAGCGCTATGCGGAAGATGGTCCACACGAGCGCCACGTACAGGGCGATCAGCACGAGCAGCCCGACCAGGCCGAGCTCCTCGCCGATGATACCTGTGATGGAGTCGGTGGTCTGTTCCGGCAGAAAGCCGAACTTCTGGATGGAGTTGCCCAGACCCACGCCGAACAGGTGGCCCGAGGCGATCGAGATGAGCGACTGCACGGTCTGCATGCCGGCGCCGCGCGGGTCCTTCCAGGGGTTCACGAACGAGGTCAGGCGCTGCATGCGGTAGGGCTCGACCACGATGGCGAGGGCGATCGCGGCCACCGCCAGCGAGCCGAGCCGTGACCAGGTGGCGCACGCGGGCCCCGGCCGCCACGACGACCGCGACCACGGCCAGCACCAGGATGATGGTGGTGCCCATGTCGGGTTCGGCCATGATCAGCACCGCCGCCGGCCCTATGCCCAGAGCGAGGGTGCGCACGAAGCCGCCGGCGGTGAGCGATCTCGCCCGGACGCTTGATGACGAGGCCGGCGACGAGCATGACGCAGGCGAGCTTGGCGAGCTCGCTCGGCGAGTACGAGAAGCCGGCCACGATGATCCAGCGGCGCGCGCCGTTGACCTCGGTGCCGATGCCCGGCACGAGCACGACGAGCAGGCTGAGCAGGGCGAAGACCCAGAGCGGCGTGGCGACGCGCCGCCAGACCACGTAGTCGACGCGCGCGAGCACGATCATGGCGATCACGCCCAGCACGGCGAAGAACGCCTGGCGTTCGATCAGGTACCAGCTCGAGCCGTACGCGAAGTAGGCCTTGGCGGTCGAGGCGCTGTAGGCCATGACGAGGCCGAAGAGCAGCAGCAGGCAGGTCGTGGTGAGCAGCACGGCGCGGTCGGTGAGGCCCGGAACGGCGGCGCGGCGGCGAGCTGCGCTGCGCCGCTCGGCGGCGGCGACGGCGCGCCCCGCATCGGCCGGTTCGCGCGCCGAGCGCGAGCGCTCTTCGGTCGCGGAGGCGCGGCGCTGCCCGGCGCGGCGCTCGGCGGCGCGGCGCTCGGCGGCGCGGCGCTCAGCCGGCGTCTCAGCCGCGGCGCTGCGGCGCTCGGCGCTGCGGCGTTCGGCGGCGGAGTCGGTCGCGGCGCGGCGCTCGCGAGCCGAGTCGGTCGTGGCGCGGCGCTCGGCGGAGGTTGCGCGCGAGGCAGCGCGTTCGCTCGCCTGGTCGCGCGGCGCGGCGCGGCGCTCAGACGACCCGGCGGCGCGGCGGCGCTCGGGCGCCGGCTCGAGCCAGTGCGGGCTTTGGGGCTCGTTGCTTGTCCCGGGCACGCGGCCGCTCATGTCGCGGTGCGCTCCCGGAGGGCCGCGACGAGCGCCGCGAAGTGCTCGCCGCGGTGCTCGAAGTTGCGGTAGTGGTCGAAGCTCGCGCAGGCCGGGCTGAGCAGCACGACGTCGCCCGGCACGGCGACCGCGGCGGCGTGCGCCACGGCGGCCTCGAGGTCGGGCAGCTCGACGAAGGGCGTGGCCCTCTCCCCCACCACGGCGCGGCGACGCTCGAAGGCCTCGCGCAGCGGGGCGGCCGCGGCGCCGATCAGGATGGCCTCTTTGACGCGCCCCTCGGTGGCCGCGGCCAGCGGGTCGAACGAGGCGCCCTTGAGCGAGCCGCCGAGGATCATGTGGACCGGGCCGGAGTAAGCCGTGAGCGCCTTGACGGCGGCGTCGACGTTGGTCGCCTTGGAGTCGTTCACCCAGGTGACGCCGCCGACCTCGCCCACGACCTGCAGGCGGTGGGCGACGCCGGGAAAGGTCTGCAGGGTGGCGGCGATGCTCGCGGCGGGCACGCCGAGCGCGGCAGCGGCGGCCGCCGCGGCCAGCGAGTTGGCCACGTTGTGGTCGCCCTTCAGGGCGAGCGCGGCGACCGGGCACAGTTCGACGCGCCCCTCGCCGGCCTGCAGCCACAGCGTGCCGTCGGCGACGCCGGCGAGCGCGGCGAAGGCGGCGCCGACCGGTACGACCGGCGCGCCCAGCGAGAAGCCGCCGCGCCGCCCGCGGCCGGGCAGCGACGCGGCGATGCCGGCGGTGTCGGGGTCGTCGAGGTTCACCAGGGCGAGGTCGGCGGGCGTCTGGTTCTCGAAGACGCGCAGCTTGGCGTCGATGTAGCTGGCGTAGCTGCCGTGGCGGTCGATGTGGTCCTCGGTCAGGTTGAGCAGCACGGCCACGTCGGGCCGGAAGCGTTCGATGTGCTCCAGCTGAAAGCTCGAGAGCTCGGCCACCACGACCGCGTCGGGGGCGATCACGCCGGGCAGGCCGGCGAGCGCCCGGCCGACGTTGCCGGCCACCTCGACCGGGCGCCCCGCGTCGCGCAGGATCTGCCCGGTGAGCTCGGTCGTCGTGGTCTTGCCGTTGGTGCCGGTGATGGCGATCCAGCGGTTCGTGAGAAAGCGCGCGGCGAACTCGACCTCGCTCCAGATCGGCACGCCGCGCTCGAGCGCAGCGATCACGACCAGCGAGCTCGTCGGCACGCCGGGGCTCTTGACGAGCAGCTCGACGCCCTCGGGCAGCGCGGCTTCGTCGCCGAGCAGCAGGTGAGCGCCGGCGGCGCGCAGCTCGGCCGGCGCCGTCCCCAGATCGGCCTCGGGCTTCGCGTCGATCGCCGCCACGGCGGCGTCGGGCAGCGCGCGCCGCGCCAGCAGCGCGGCGGCGCGGCCGGAACGGCCGAGCCCAAGTACGGCCAGCGAGCGCAGATCGGCGATGGGTACGGTCACGTTCCTTCCTTCCTGCAGCGGCTCGTGCCGTCGCACTGCCTGGGCGACCATCCGCCCGCCTTGCGCCCGGGCCGGCGGCTGCCTTGCGGCTGCCTTGCGCCCGGGCCGGCGACGGCCCTGCGGCTGCGCCTACGCCAGCCGCTGTTAGAGGGGGGTTCAGGCGCGCGACGCCGAACCCTGCACCGTTGGGTCTCGACCTCTCCCTGAGCCACCCTCGACTCGTGCTTGAGGGTCACCCTGAAGCGCTACTCGAACCCGGCTCCGGCCGACTGTTCCGCTACTCCGCGTGCAGGCAAAAGGGCGACGACGCGCGCACGCTCGAGGCGAAGGTGAGGGTCGTCAGAAGGTCGCGTAGTAGATCGCAAAGCCGAGGCCGGCGAAGATCGCCGCCACGATCCAGAAGCGCACGATCACCTTGGTCTCCGACCAGTTGAGCAGCTCGAAATGGTGGTGCAGCGGTGCCATCAGGAAGATGCGCTTGCCCGTGAGCTTGAACGACGCCACCTGCAAGATGACCGACAGCCCCTCGAGCACGAACAGCCCGGCGATGACGATGAGCAGCAGTTCGGTGCGCGTGAGGATCGCCATGCCGGCGATGGCGCCGCCCAGGCCCAGCGAGCCGGTGTCGCCCATCATCACGTCGGCGGGGAACGTGTTGAACCACAAAAAGCCGAGGCAGGCGCCCACGATGCAGGTGGAGAGCACCGAGAGGTCGAGCAGCCCGGGGTCGGGCAGGTGGCGGCCGATGATGAAGGCGATGCCGGCGTAGGCCACGAGCACGATGGCGACGCTGCCCGCGGCCAGGCCGTCGAGGCCGTCGGTCAGGTTGACGGTGTTGCTGGCTGCGGAGATCACGAGGAAGACCAGGATGTAGAAACCGATCGTGCCCACGTGCCACTGGGAGTGCGAGAAGGGGATCGAGACGCTCGTCGTTAAGCCGGCGAAGTGCAGCGCGATAAAGCCGGCGAGCAGCCCCAGGATGAGCTGCAGGAGCATCTTCCAGCGCGCCGAGAGCCCCAGCGAGCGGCCCTTGATGATCTTCATCCAGTCGTCGGCGAAGCCGATCAGGGCGCAGCCCAGGGCGATCACGAGCACCGAGAACGAGGCCACCGAGAGCTGGCTGAAGATGAAGAACGGCACGAGCACCGCCAGCCAGATGAGCACGCCGCCCATGGTCGGCGTGCCGGCCTTGGTCTTGTGACCCTCGGGGCCCTCTTCGCGGATCGTCTGGCCGAACTCGTTGCGGCGCAGCCACTCGATGAACCAGGGCCCGACGATGAGGATGACGACCATCGAGGTGATGCCGGCGGCCAGGGCGGTGAACATCAGCGCTCCTCGCCGTCGGTATCAGCAGCCGGCGCATCCGGCCGGCGCGGCCGGAGCCGGCGGGGCAAGGATCGCCTCGGCGACCCGTTCGAGGCGCATGGCGCGCGACGCCTTGACGAGGATCGCGCTGCCGGGAGCGATCGCCTGGGGCAGCGCCGCGAGACACTCCTCGACCGTGGGGTACCACGTGCCGCCCGGGGCGGTGAGGTAGTCGCGCGAGAGCACGCCGACCGCCAGCACGCGCACGCCCTTGGCGGCGGCGTAGCGCCCCACCTCGCGGTGGAACCCCGACGCGCCCGAGCCGAGCTCGAACATGTCGCCGAGCACGGCCACGCGGGGGCGCTCGCCGGCCACCGTGCAGAGGTGGTCGATGGCGGCCTTCATGGACAGCGGGTTGGCGTTGTAGGCGTCGTTCAGCAGCAGGCCGCCGCGGGGCAGCTCTTCGAGCTTGCCGCGCAGCTCCGAGAACACCACGGTGGCGGCTCCGGGCTTGGCCTCTTCGAGGGTGTAGCCCAGGGCGATGAACGCGGCGATGGCGGCCAGCGCGTCTTGCAGGTAGTGGCCGCCGCTGAAGGGAAAGTCGAAGGCCGCGCGCCGCCCGAAGGCGTCGATCAGGGCGTGGGTGCCGAAGCCGCGCGGCTGCGCTTCGGCGACGCAGACGTTGGCGCCCTCGGCGCCGAAGGTGACGAGACGGCCGGTGTGGTAGCGCAGGTGGGGCTCGAGCAGCGCTTCGTCGGCGGGCACCACGAGGGCGCCCTTGCCCACCTCGGCGATGATCTCGGCCTTGGCCGCGGCGACGCCCTCGATGCTGCCCACGTGCTCAAGGTGGACCGGCGCGATGTTGGTGATGACGCCCACGTCGGGGCGCACGATGGCGGCGAGCTGGGCGATCTGGCCGGGGCCGCGCATGGCGAGCTCGCAGACGAGCACCTCGGTGCTCGGCTCGAGCTCGAACACGGTGAGCGGCACGCCGATCTCGTTGTTGAAGTTGCCGCTGGTCGCCACCACGCGCGCCACCGGCGCGAGCAGGGCGGCGAGCACGTCTTTGGTCGAGGTCTTGCCGACGCTGCCGGTGATCGCCACGACCGCGGCGCCGGAACGGCGCCGCACCGCGGCGGCGATGTCGCCGAGCGCCTGCTGGCCGTCGTCGACCACGATGCGCGGCGCGCCGGCGCGCAGGGTGGCCGCCGTGCGCGCCGAGACCACCACGGCGACCGCGCCGGCGCCGAGCGCCTCGGCGGCGAAGTCGCCGCCGTCGAAGGCCTCGCCGTGCAGCGCCACGAACAGGTCGCCGGGCTTGACCTGCCGGCTGTCGATGGCCACGCCGGTGGCCAGCGCCTGCGAGTCGCCGGCTTCGAGCACGCCGCGGCAGGCGGCCGTGACCGCTTCGAGGGTAAGGGGGATCACGAGGCGTCGCTCGCGTCGGCCGGCGCGGGGCCGGCGAAGCCGAGCCGCGCGAGCTCGTCGGCGGCGACCTCGCGGTCGTCGAAGTGGATCGTCTCGGCGCCCAGGATCTGGTAGGGCTCGTGGCCCTTGCCGGCGATCACCAGGCCGTCGCCGGGGCGCGCCGCGTGCAGCGCCAGGCGGATGGCGGCGCGCCGGTCGGGTTCGACCACGACGTGGTCGCGCTGCTCGGGCGGGATGCCGGCGACCACCTCGGCGATGATCGCCAGGGGGTCTTCGCTGCGCGGGTTGTCGGAGGTGAGCACGGCGAAGTCGGCGAGGTCGGCGGCGACCGCTCCCATGAGCGGGCGCTTGCCGCGGTCGCGGTCGCCGCCGCAGCCGAACACGGTGAGCAGGCGGCCGCCGGTGACGGCGCGCACCGCACGCAGCACGTTGGCCAGCGAGTCGGGCGTGTGGGAGTAGTCGACCAGCACGCTGAAGGGCTGACCGGCGCGCACGGGCTCGACGCGCCCCGGCACGCCGGCCGAGCCGGCGAGCCCCGCGCGCACCGTCGCGACCGGCAGGCCCATGGCCAGCGCCGCCGTGGCCGCGGCCATGGCGTTGGCCACGTTGAAGCGCGCCGGCGTGCCTATGGCGAGCGGCTCGCGCAGGCCGAGGCGCGGCGAGACCAGCGTGAAGGAGGAGCGCTCGGCGGAGAGCTCGAGGTCGACCGCCAGGCAGTCGACCTCGCCCGTGTCGTCGAGCTCGTCGCCGGCCAGCGCGAAGGTCCACAGGTCGTCGCCGTAGGGCGCGCGGCAGTCGTCGATCAGCAGGCGGCCGTGCTCGTCGCCTGCGTTGACGATCGCGCTCGCCCGCGGGCGGCGCTGCTCGCCGGGCAGAAAGAGCGAGCGCTTGGCGGCGAAGTAGTGGTCGAGCGTGGGGTGAAAGTCGAGGTGGTCGCGCGAGAGGTTGGTGAAGATCGACCGAGGCGAACTCGATGCCGGCGGTGCGCTCGAGGGCGAGGGCGTGCGACGAAGCCTCCATGACGCACGACAGGTCGCCGCCGTCGACCATCTCGCGAAAGAGGCGCTGCAGCTCGATCGACTCGGGCGTGGTCAGCTTGGCGGGGCGCTCGACGCCGGCGATGCGGTTGACCACGGTGCCCAGCAGCGCCGGCCGCAGGCCGGCGGCGTCGAGGATGGCGGCCAGCAGGTGAGCGGTCGTCGTCTTGCCGTTGGTGCCGGTGACGGCGGCGACCCGCAGCTCGCGGGTGGGCTCGCCGTAGAAGCGCGCCGACAGCAGGGCCATGGCGCGCCGCGCGCCGGGCACGAGGAGCTGGGTGACGGGCAGCGGCAGGGGGCGCTCGCACACGAGGGCCGCGGCGCCGGCCGCGACCGCCTCGGGGGCGAAGTCGTGGCCGTCGGCCTTCAGCCCGGGGATGCAGAAAAAGAGGGAGCCGGCGACGACGTCGCGGGTGTTGCATGCGAGCGATCCGATCTCGACGTCGGGATCGCCGTCGATGCGACCTGGGTCAAGGCCGAAGGCGAGAGCGGCTAGGTTCATGCGGGCCGATGATACCAGAAACCAGGCGCCCTCACGGAGCGATCTCGAGACGCTGCAGGGCGTAGCCCGCGATCTGCGAGAAGGCGGGTGCGGCCACCGTGCCGCCCCAGTAGGGGTGCGGCTGATCGACCACCACCGCGACCACGAGCTGCGGATCGCGGGCGGGCACCATGCCGATGAACGAGGCGACGTAGTTGGTCGTGGAGTAGCCGCCGCCGTTGGGCAGGGCCTTCTGCGCGGTGCCGGTCTTGCCGGCGACGGTGTAGCCGGGGATCTTGGCGAGCGTGCCGGTGCCGTCGGCGACCACGTCGGACAGCATGGCGCGCAGTTCGGCGGCGACCGCGGCGCTCACGATGCGGCGGCCCGCCTTGTGCTTGACGACGTGGTCGCCGACCTGGGCCGTGAGGTAGGGCGTCATCATGACGCCGCCGTTGGCGATGGCCCCGTAGGCGGCCACCATCTGGATGGGCGTGACCGAGATGCCCTGGCCCATGGGCACGTTGCCGATCGTCGACGACCACCACTTGTCGCCGGGCAGCACGAAGCCCTGCACCTCGCCGGGAAAGTCGATGCCGGTGAGCTTGCCGAAGCCGAAGCGCCCGATCCAGTCGAGCAGGCGCTGCTTGCCGAGCCGTTCTCGCCGATCGTGACGGCGCCGATGTTGCTCGACTTGGCGAGGATCTCGGCCACGGTCATGCGCTCCGTGCCGCGCTACCTCGGCGTCGTGGATGACGCGGTCGCCGACCCGCAGGGCGGGCGGCAGCAGGAACGACGCTCGAGTTCACGACGCCGTCGGACAGCGCGCCGGCGACCGTGACCATCTTGAAGGTCGAGCCGGGCTCGTAGCTGTAGATGACGGCCTTGTTGCCCTGCTGGGCCGGCGACGCCCCGAAGCGATTGGCGTTCACCAGCGGCACGTTGGAGATGGCGTAGATCTCGCCGGTCCTGGGGTTCTCGACGATCGCCGTACCACCCTTGGCGTGGAACTCCCGCACCGTGGTGGCCAGCACGTGGTCGGCCATGAGCTGGATGCCGTTGTCGATCGTGAGGCGGACGTCGTGGCCCGACTTGGGCTGCACCGACTGGATGACCTGCAGCGCCTGGCCTTCGGGGTCTTGCACGACGACCTGGTGGCCGGCGCGTGCCGGCCAGGGCGGCTTGTCGACTGTACTCGATGCCGGCCAGCCCCTGGCCGTCGGTGCCGGCGTAGCCCACGACCTGGGCGGCCGCCGTGTTCAGGGGGTAGACGCGCTTCTCTTCGGCGTAGCTGGCGACGCCCGGCAGGCCGAGCGCGGTCGGCCTTGTCGGCGAGCAGCCGGCGTCGGCCTGGCGGTCGACGTAGGCGAAGCCGCTCTTGCGGATCGTCGATGGCGCGGTAGACGCGGCGCCACTTGAGCTGGAGCACCGCGGCGAGGCGCTTGGCGGCCGTCCGCGGGTCGTTCAGCATGTAGGGCGTGGCGTAGACGGTCTTGGCGGCCTGGGCGACGGCAAGCTGGCCACGCCGTTGCGGTCGAGGATGGCGCCACGGTGGGCCGGCAGCACGACCGTGCGCACCTGCTGGTCGCGGGCGATGGCCGCCAGCTGGCCGTCGCCGGTGGTGAGGGCGACCGCCTTGCCGCCGATCGCCAGGAAGGCGACCACGAAAGACGACGCGCAACAGACGCATGCGCCCGTCGAGCGTGCGGCGCACGCTTGGCCGGGCCGGTGCGGGGCCGGCGCCGTGACGGCCGCCGGCCGGCGCCGTCGCGCGGTCCGCGTGTGCCCGAGCCTCCCCCTGGCGAGCCCCGTGGGCACTACGCTCGACGAAGTCGAGGTTGCCGCGCGCTCGGCACGAACTATCGCCGATCAGTGGCTGCGTCTTCCGGCGTGGCGCGGCAGTGCACGGTGATGAACTGCACGTCGGGCGAGACGATCAGATGGTACCGGTCGATGGCCGTGTTGCGGACGGCCAGCGCCGACGACAGCGTTGGCCGCGGTCTCGGCGAGCTGCTGGTTCTGGGCGGCCAGCGAGTGGTACTTGGCGGCGACGGTGTCGGTCTCGAGGGTTCTTCTGCACGACGGCGAAGCTGAGCGCCACGCGCCCCACCGCAGAGCATGGCGAGCAGCACGCCGAACACGAGAGCCGCCGCTGAGGGACCGCGGTCGGCGCGCGGCCGCCGGGCGGCGCCCGGGCGGCGTTGCGGGGCGGCGACAGGGCGCGCCTGGGTCTCGCGTTCGGGCGCCGGGAGTGTTCGCGCCGAGCGCGCCCGCGGCGGCCATGCCTCAGACCCCCAGCTTGACCGCCGCGCGCAGCTTGGCCGCCTTGCGCGCGCGGTTGCTTTCGATCTCGCGCTCGCGCGGGGTCACCGGCCTCCTGGTGAGGACGCGCATGGTCGGCTCGTGGCCGCAGACGCAGATCGGCAGGCCGGGCGGGCAGATGCAGCCGGCCGCGTGGCCCTTGAAGAACTCCTTGACGGTGCGGTCTTCGAGCGAGTGGAACGAGATCGCCGCCATGCGGCCGCCGGGTCGCAGCACGCGATAGGCCTCTTCGAGGCCGCGAGCCAGCGACTCGAGCTCGTTGTTGACCACGATGCGCAGCGCCTGAAACACGCGGCGCGCCGGGTTGCCGGCGGCGAAGCGGGCCGGCGTGGGGATGGCGCACTTGATCACGTCGACGAGCTGCCCGGTCGTCTCGAAGGGCTGCTTGGCGCGCTGGCGTTCGATGCGCCGCGCGATGTCGTGCGCGTAGCGCTCCTCGCCGTAGCGGCGGAAGACGTCGGTGAGCTCGTCGACCGAGAGCGTGTTGACGAGGTCGGCGGCGGTGACGCCCTGCGACGGGTCCATGCGCATGTCGAGCGGCGCGTCCCAGGCATACGAGAAGCCGCGCTCGCGGCGGTCGAGCTGCATCGACGAGACGCCGAGGTCCATGTAGACGATGTCGACCGAGGCGTCGGGGCGCTCGGCCAGCACCTCGGCGAAGTTGCCGTGGAAGAGCTCGGTGCGGCACGGCGCCTCGCGGGCGAGGTCGCGGAAGTACTCGGCGACGCTGGGGTCGCGGTCGCAGGCGATCAGCAGGCCGTCGGCGCCGAGGCGCGCAGCGACGGCGGCGGCGTGGCCGCCCGCGCCGAACGTGGCGTCGAACGCGGTCTCGCCGGCAGCCGGCTTGAGCAGGTCTACGAGCTCATCGAGGAGGACCGGCGTGTGAGCCAGGGCCATCTCGTACTCACTGACGTGAAAGTTGGTCTGCGGCAGCATCGGCCCCCTCCTCCATCTGCTTGCGATACTTCGCCCACGCCTCACGGTCCCAGATCTCGATGTGGTCACCGGCGCCGATGATGGTGACCTCTTTCGAGACCGCGGCGAACGAAAGCAGGTTCGCCGGGACTGTGATGCGCCCCTGACGGTCGAGCACGTCGCTGGTGCCCGCGGCGAAGATGAAGCGCCTGACCTCTCTGCCCTTCTCGCTCATCGCCGGCAGGTCTTGGGTCTGCTCGGCGACGAAGGCGTCCCACTGTTCGGGCGGATAGGCGGCCAGGCAGCGATCGAAGCCCCGGGTGAGAAAGACGCCTTCGGCAAAGGCGGCCCGCAGGCGTGCGGGGATCGCGACGCGATTCTTGGCGTCGAGCGTGAAATCGAATTCCCCCAAAAGCACCGAGCGCTGCATGGTCGCCACTCTACCCCACTCCTCCCCACCATGCAACACTTTTCCGATAATCCTCCCCACCGCGCAACATCTTTTTCCCACGGTCTCCCACGGCGCTCCAAAGCGCGGCGGGTGGCGGTCGGACGGGGGGCGACAAAGAGGCCGCGCGTAGCGGTCGGACGGGGTGACAGGGGGCGGCGCGCGGCGGCGTCGGGCTCCCAGGAGCACGAGGCCGCCCGGACATGCCAACGGCGCCGGGGATGAGCCGTGCGGCCGAGGCGGCCGCGCCGTGCGGGACCTACTTCAGTCTCGGCACCTTCAGCTTCTGGCCGATCGAGAGCGTGCTCGTGCTGGCTTTGGGGTTGAGGGCCAGCAGCGCGCCGAGCGTGATGTTGTACTTGGCGGCGATCGTCGACATGCTGTCGCCCTGCTTGACGCGGTAGTACACGTACTTCGACTTGCCCTTGACGTGCGACGACGACGTCGAGCTCGAGGTGAGCGGGTGGCTGGGCGCCGGCGTCGCCTTATGGCCGAGCACGCCTGAGTTCACGCCCAGCGTGACCACCGTGATGATCGCCGCCAGCAGCACGACCGGGGCGACGATGCGCGGCCACGACAGGCCGGAGCGGCGCGAGCGCGGCCGTCCGGCGCGCACGCGCGCCGGCGCGGCGGCCGCCGGCAGCGGCGCGTCGAGCCAGTCGCGGGCGCCGTCGGCGGCGACTCTCGTGGGGTCGGCGCCCTGACGGCGGCCCGGCCCGCCCTGGGGCAGCACGACCGTCGAGTCGAGGTCGGGCGCGCTGCCGGGACGATCGGCGCCAGACCCGGCCGCGCCGCGCCGACCGGAGCGGGCGCCGCGCGTACGGGCGAGCTCTTCGTCGGAGTCGAGCAGGTCGTCGTCGACGGGCGGCCAGAGCGGGCCGGTCGCCCCGGGATCGTCGCCGGGCAGGCTGCGCCGAGTCTTGTCGTCGTCCATCAGAAGCCCCCGATCGCGTCGCGCATCTCGGCAGCCGCGGCGGCAGCGGCGCTCCGGTAGTCGCCGCCGCGTTCCCGCCAGGCGTAGATGATGGATCGTGATGCGTTGACCACGTAGCCCCGCGCGTCGCCCGACGCAAGGCCCGCGAGCGCCTCGGGGCCGGCGCCCTGGGCGCCGAAGCCGGGCACCAGCAGAAAGGCGTGCGGCAGGGCGGCGCGCACGGCGGCGAGCGACGTGGGAGCGGTGGCGCCGGCCACCGCTCCCACGTCGCTGTACCCGTGCGCGCCCACGTGCGCCGCGCCGAGGCGGGCGATCATGTCGGTGACGTGCAGGTACAGGGGTCGGCCGTCGCTGTCGTGCTCCTGCAGGCTCGCCGCGCCCGGGTTGCTGGTGCGGGCCAGCACGAACACGCCCTTGCCCTGGTCGCAGCGCTCGAGGAACGGCGCCAGGGCGTCGTCGCCGAGGTACGGATTGACGGTGACCGCGTCGGCCGCGAGGCCGGGCAGCGACGCGCCGGCGAGGCCGGGCGCGCCGCCGAACACCGCGGCGGCGTAGGCGGCCGACGTGGAGCCTATGTCGCCGCGCTTGGCGTCGAGGATGACCGGCAGGTCGTGCTCGTGGGCGCAGGCCACGACGCGCCGCAGCGCATCCCAGCCGGGGGCGCCGTACTGCTCGAAGAAGGCGGCCTGGGGCTTGATCACGGCGGCCACGTCGGCGACGGCGTCGATCAGGCCGCTCGCGAACTCGGCGAAGCAGGCCGCCACGGCGCCGGCGTCGCCCAGCTCGCCGACCCGCGCGGCATACGAGGCGCGCAGGTCGTCGGGCAGCTTGGCGAGGTCGGGGTCGATGCCCACGCACACCACGCTGCGCCTGCTCACGATGCTGTCGGCGAGTCTGTCTGAGAAGTTCGTCATCTCACCCTGACTGATTGCCCGGCCGGCGGCGAAGTCCTGCCGCCGGCGCTCCGCCCGACCGCGACGCCGCCCTCAGGCGAACGGGGAGTCGTCGGACAGGTCGTCGAGCGCGCTCAGGCCGTCGTCGTCGTCACTCTCGTCGGTCGCCGCAGGCGCCTGCGGCGCCTGCGGCGCCTCGGGCGCCGCCGCCGCCTGCTGCTGGGCCTGGAAGGCGCGCACGTTCTTGCGGATGGTGTTCAGCCGCGCGCGAATGTAGTCGCGCGACGAATCGGCGGTGCTCGCCGGTTCCTCGCGCTCCTCGAGCTTCTCGGACTCGGCCTGCATCTGGCGCAGGACGTCCATGAGCTGCGAATCGTCCATGGAGGTGAGCGTGTTCAGGTCGTACTTCATGACCTTGCTCGAGGCGTCGTGCACGGCGGTGAGCTTGGAGCGCACCACCGGGTTGAACACCGCGCTGGGGTCGACCTGCGCCGTGATCGCGTCGACGTCCCTGATCCAGTCCTCTTCGCTGGCCCCCACCTTGGGCGTGATCTTGATCTGGCCCTCGGCGGTCTCTTCGATGCGGTCGATCGACAGGTAGGCGCGCAGGAAGCCCTCGGTGAAGGCGACCGGCACGGTGGCCGCGTACACGATGACCTGCAGGATCTCGGCGGCGAACTGGGTGAAGCTGCCGGTGTGCAGGTAGCTGTCCTCGATCAGGCCGAGCAGCATCGATTTGAGATAGGGGTCGGCGCCCTGGGCGGGCAGGTTGCGTTCAGCCCGCTCGTCTGCTTGCCGGCCCGAGCCCGACGCAGCCTGCTTGTTGGCGTCGGACCCCGATGTGTCTGCCATCTCATCCCCCGACCACTCGCCGTCGACTCGGCAACCTTACTCCAAGGCCGAAAGGCATGACAATCTTGGGCCTGACCGTGCGCCGGCGAGGCTGCCGCGCGCGGCGGCGTTTCGGGTAGGCTGAACGACGCTATGGACGAACCCCAGCCGATCCTGCGCGGCGCCGACGCCCTCGCCGCCACGCTGCGCGCCGTGGCGGCCGCGCCGCGGGCCACCGCGCTGTTCTGCGACATCGACGGCACCGTCTCCCCGATCGTCTCCGACCCCTACCAGGCCGTGGTGCCCGAGCCGTTTCGCGCGGCGCTCGCTGCGCTCGCGCCGCGCCTGGGCCTGCTGGCCTTCGTCACCGGCCGCGACGTGCGCCAGGCCGCCGCCATGGTGGGCCTCCAGGGCGTGGCGTACGTCGGCCTGCACGGCTTCGACCGCATGGCGCCCGACGGCGCCGTCTCGCGCGACCCCGCCGCCGAGCCCTACGTCGAGGCGGTGCAGCGCATGGCGCGCCGCGTGCGCGGCCTCGACGCGGCGCGACTCGGCCTTGTCGTCGAGAACAAGGGGCCCATGCTCGACCTGCACTACCGCCAGGCCGCCGACCCCCACGCGACCCTGGCCGAGCTCGAGACCGAGGTGCTGCGGCCGGCGCGCGATCTTGGCCTGGCGGTGGCGACCGGCCACTTCCTGGTCGAGCTGCGCCCGCCCGTGGCGATCGACAAGGGCACGGCGGTGCTGAGCCTCCTGCGCTCCGGGCCTGGCCCCGGGGCCGGGCCCGGAGTCGGCGGCGACGACGGCGCCGGGGGCGGCAACGAGAGCGCCGGGGGCGGCGACGAGAGCGGCGGACCGTACCAGACGGCCATCTTTTTGGGCGACGACCTCACCGACTGCACCGGCTTCGCCGCCGTCCACGAGTGGGCGCGGGCGGGCGGCGGCACCGCGCTCGCCGTCGCCGCGCTCACCCCCGAGACGCCGCGCAAGGTCAAAGACGACGCCGACGTCTGGGTGGCGGCCACGCCCGGCGTCTTCGAAGTGCTCACCGCGCTGCTCGAGGCGACCCAGACCTAAGGTCTCGGCCGCCCCACACGGCAGCCGCACCCCTTGGCGCGCAGCAACTCACGCTGGCGCGCCGGCGTGTCGACGTAGACGTCCTGTACAGCGGCGCCGGTGGCCAGCGCCGGGTCGAGCGGCGAGGCGTGGCGGTAGCCGCGCCGGGTCATCTCGGCGACGAGCGCCTCGTGGCGGCCGTACAGCGCCGCCAGCTTGCCTTCCCAGCGCCTGGTCTCGGGGTGCGCGCGGTAGCCGCGCTTGTTTTTGGTCAGGATGCTCCACACGGCGTGCAGCTCGCGGTGCTCGCCGAGCATGTGAGCGCGGCACAGACAGGCCGGGTCGAGATCCCAGATGCGCATGGCACCCTCTTCCCCGCCGTACGGTACCGCCGCGCGCTACCTGCCCTCGTAGCCCCGCGGCTTGCGCTTCTCGAGGAAGGCCTCGGTGCCCTCGATGCGGTCGGCGGTGGCGAAGGTGAGCGCGAACAGGTCGCGCTCGATCTCGTGACCGGACTCGATGTCGACGTTCAACGCGTGGTGGATCTGCGTCTTGATGTAGCGCACCGCGATCGGCGGCTTGGCGGCGATCTCGCCGGCGAGCTTGAGGGCCTCGGCCATGAGCTCCGCGGCCGGGAAGACCGCCTGCACCAGCCCGATCGCCGCAGCCTGGGTCGCATCGATCATGCGGCCGCTCAGGCAGAGGTAGCTCGCCCAGCCGTTGCCGACCTCGCGCGGCAGGCGCTGGGTGCCGCCGTAGCCCGGGGTGATGCCCAGGTTGACCTCGGGCTGGCCAAAGCGCGCCGTGTCGGCGGCCAGGCGGATGTCGCAGCCCAGGGCGAGCTCGCAGCCACCGCCCAGGGCGAAGCCGTTGATGGCGGCGATCCAGGGCTGCGGGGCGCCCTCGATGGCGGCCACGACCCTGCGCCCCAGCCACGACAGCTGACGCGCCTCCTCGGGAGTCATGTCGCGAAACTCGGCGATGTCGGCGCCGGCCACGAAGGCCTTGTCGCCGGCCCCGGTGAGCACGACCGCGCGCACCGTGTCGTCGCGGGTGAGCTCGTGGGCGACCGCGAGCAACTCCTTGTCGGTCGCCTTGTTCAGGGCGTTCAGCACGTCGGGACGGCTGATCGTAACGACGGCGACGGCGCCGTCGCGTGTGACCTCTACAGCCATGAGCGGACCCTCCTTGTGGGCGTCGGTGGGCCGCGCAGGCCCAAGGCGCAACTCTACCGCAGGCGCGACGCCCGTTGTCGCGGTCGGACGGGCCGGCAAACGAAGGGGGCCAGAGACTCAAACGAGGGCCGAGGCGGACGGCAGAGAGACTGCCTCCGGCCCCGACCCTCGTTTACATCCGCGGCCCGAGGGGGGCTCGGCTCGCCCGGGGGGAGGGCGAGTCTTGCCGCGGACTCCTTAAAGTCGGCGTTCTGCTGTGCGCGTTCTCTCGGCCGTTACGGGCCGAGGTTCGTGGGGCGGCGGACGCGTCGACTTCCTGCTCGCTCAAGCCCGCGGACCTTCCGCATCGCACGAGGACAACCCACTCGCGCCCGCTCCCCGCACACTCGAGCGCCCCTCGAGCTACAACGGGCGCGACGCCAAGCGTGCTGAACAAGACCCATTGTAGACCTGCGCGATTGTGTGGTCAATCGTGCGTTTTCTTTCGTTTAAGACGGAGCCGCTCCCACTTCCGTGATACCCCGTCCTATACCTTACACAATCGCACAGCTGCGCCGGGGTGAGCACGGCGGGGCCGCGGCCGGCTCGCGGCGCCGTCACGGACCGACCGCGGCCCGCCGCGACGGCGTCGCGGACCGGCCGCGGCGGGCTCTCGGCGACGTCGCGGCGGGCTCCACGGAGACGCTGCGTGCCGGCCCAGACGGGCCTCGAACGCCGTGTGGCGACGGTCGAACGTCACCCTTTACAAGCCGATACGCCCGTGATGAGCTTGGGCCGCTTGCTCGCCCACGTCCGGAGGAGCACGTGACCCACCGCAGTCAGCTCGCCACAGCCTTGCTCGGCTGCGTCGCCGTCGCCGCGTTGAGCGGCGGCTGCGCCGCCGCGTCGGTCTCCTCGCCGGCCGGCGGCCAGTCGTCCGCGCCCGGCGCCGCCTCACCCAAACCGGCAGCCTCGGCCGGCGGCGGCGGCGCGACGCCCGCGCCCAGCGCCACCATCACCGATGGCCCGGTGCCGGCGGCGGCCCTCCAGGCCGCCACGCGCTACTGGCGGCTGATCGACGCCGGGCGCAACGCCGCCCTTCTCCGTCTCGTCACCCCCGACTCCCCGGCCGCCGCCGCCCTGCGTGCGGGCAACGGCGCCGCCTTCTGGGGCATCAAGCGAGTCAAGGTGGTGTCGGGCGGCGCCACGGCCGACCCGGCGCCGCCCGCGGGGGCCACCATCGAGTTCGACATGACCGTCGACATCACGCCCAGCGCGTCGTCGCCCTGGAGCGCCGGGCGCACGACGGTCTTCATGACCCTGCGCCGCGTCGGCGACAGGTGGCTCGTCTACGAGAGCGGCACTGGGCCCTGAGCTACGCCCTGAGCTTGCGCAGCGGCGCGATCGTCGCCATCAGGCGCCGCTCCGAGCCGTCGTTCTCAAAGCGCACCACGATGATGCCGCTCTGCTCGGCGGCCGTCACCGTGCCCTCGCCCAGGGTGGCGTGCAGCACGCGATCGCCCGGGGCGAAGAACAACTCGACCGTCGCCTCGCCCTCCTTCTTCTCAAGGCCGGTGATGCGCGGTCCGGCCCCACCGAGCGGCACGTCGTCGTCGCGCTCGCGCCAGTTCGAGCGGTCGTCCCAGTCGCGCCGGCCGCCGCCGCGCCCGCCCCCCTGGCCGCCGCCCTGCCAGGCGCCGCCGCCATACGAGGGCCCCGCGACCCGCGTGACCTCGACCAGGTCGGCCGGGATCTCGGTCAAGAAGCGCGAGGGCAGCCCGTACAGGCTGCCGCCCCACAGGTTGCGCTGGCGGGCGTGGAGCAGGTAGAGGCGGTCCATGGCGCGCGTGATGCCCACGTACGCCAGGCGGCGCTCCTCTTCTAGGTTCTGATCGTCGAGCGAGCGCTGGTGGGGGAACACGCCCTCTTCGAGGCCGGTGATGAAGACGACCGGAAACTCGAGCCCTTTGGCGTTGTGCAGCGTCATGAAGGTGATGAGCTCGCTCGTGTCGGCCATGGTGTCGATGTCGGAGTAGAGCGAGATCTCCTGCAAAAAGCCGTCGAGGGTCGGGTTCTCGGCGCGCTGGTCGTATTCGGCGGCCACACCGACGAGCTCCTCGAGGTTCTCTATGCGACCCTCCGACTCGAGCGTGTCCTGAGCCTGGAGCATGGCCGAGTAGCCGCTCTCGTCGAGCACGCGGCGCACGAGCGCGGCCACCGACGTCATGGTCGGCGCCTCGGCCCGCCAGGTGTCGACCACGGCGGCGAAGCGGGTGAGCGACGAGGCCGCCGCGGCGGTCAGGCCGGGCAGGTCGCCAGCGCGCTCGATCACGTTCCACAGCGGCTCGCCCAGGCTCTGCGCCTCGGTCTGCAGCCGTCCGATGGCGGTCGGTCCCAGGCCGCGGCGCGGCGTGTTCACGATGCGCAGCAGACGCTGCTCGTCGGCCGGGTTGTTGACGATGGCCAGGTAGGCGAGCGCGTCTTTGACCTCGGCGCGCTCGTAGAAGCGCGTGCCGCCGACGACCTGGTAGGCGATGGCGTAGCGTCCGAACTCCTCCTCGAGCACGCGCGACTGGGCGTTGGTGCGGTAGAGCACGGCGATGTCGTGCGGCGCGAGCGGGCCGACCTGCGCCGAGCCCTCGCTCACCGCGCCCTCGTCCAGGAGCTTGCGCACCTCGCTGGCGATGTAGCGCGCCTCGGCGTGCTCGTCGGCGACCTCGACGACGTGGGCCGGCCGGCCCGTGCCGCGCGCCGTCCACAGGTTCTTGCCCTTGCGCCGCCGGTTGTTCGAGACCACGGCGTTGGCCACGTCGAGGATGCGTGTCGTGGAGCGGTAGTTCTGCTCGAGGCGGATCACCTTGGCGTCGGGGTGATCGCGCTCGAACTCGAGGATGTTGCGAATGTCGGCGCCGCGCCACGAGTAGATCGACTGGTCGTCGTCGCCCACCACGGCGAGGTTGCCCGAGGCGCCGGCCAGCAGGTTGGCGATGCGGTACTGGGCGTGGTTGGTGTCCTGGTATTCGTCGACCATGACGAAGCGGAAGGTGCGCTGGTAGTGCTGCAGGCGGTCGGGATAGATCTCGAGCAGGTTGACCGTCTTCATGAGCAGGTCGTCGAAGTCCATGGCGCTCATCTCCATGAGCTTCTTCTCGTAGAGCTCATACACGTCGGCGGCGGCGCGCTGAAAGAAGCCGCCGGTGATCTCGCGAAAGGCGGCAGGGTCCTGCAGGCGGTTCTTGGCGTCGGAGATGGCGCGCGCCAGCGCGTCGGGGGTGAAGCGCTTGTCGTCTAAGTCGAGCTCGGCGAGGCAGCGCTTGACGAGGCGCTTGGCGTCGTCGGCGTCGTAGATCGAGAAGGTCGATTTGTAGCCCAGGCGCTCGGCCTCGCGGCGCAGTATGCGGGCGCACATCGAGTGGAAGGTCGAGATCCACATGACGCGCGCCATGGGACCGACCAGCGCGCCGATGCGGCCGCGCATCTCGGCGGCGGCCTTGTTGGTGAAGGTGATGGCCAGCACCTCGTCGGGGCGCACGCGGCGCACGCGGATGAGGTAGGCCACGCGGTGGGCGAGCACGCGCGTCTTGCCTGAGCCGGCGCCGGCGAGGATGAGCAGCGGCCCCTCGAAGTGGGTCACGGCCTCGCGCTGCGGCTCGTTCAGGCCGCCGAGCAGCAGCTCGGCGGCCGCCGACCGCGGCTCGCCGGCGGCCGACGCCGCGCTCGCGGCGTCGTCTGCCACCGAGCCTGCGCCCGAGCCGTCCTCGCCCGACAGGCGGCCCTGGGGATCGTCGCCGCTCACGATGGCCGCCTCATCGCAGGCCCCAGTCGAGCAGCGCGCTCAGGGCGAGGCACAGCACGCCGGCCACGGCGAGCTTCATGCCCGACCAGATCAGGCGCTGGCGCGACACGCGACCCAAGAAGAGACCGAGCGCGAAGAGCTCGACGAAGGCGATGACCACGCCGCTCACGTACGCGGCGTTCAGGCTGACGACAGAGCCGAAGAAGAAGGGCAGCAGCACGAGCGCCGCGGCCACGAACGGCGAGATGCCGTCGACGCAGGCGATGACGATGGTGGCGTAGGTCGAGGCGGCCGCGATGTCGGAGTCTTCGAGGCTCGACAGGGTGACGTCTTCGAGCTCGCGCAGCGAGCGGTCGCGCTCGGCGCGCTCGATCAGATAGGAGCCGTAAAAACCGGAGATGCCCATGGCGACGGCCGCGCCCAGCCCGACGGCGATGACCTGGTGGGCCGAGTGCACGCGGCCGATGTAGCTGCCCACGAGCACGCCCAGGGTGGTGAGCACGCCGTCGAAGGCGTTCATGGCGAAGTAGCGCCGGGCGATCTCGCCGACCTCGGCGACGCGGTGGTAGTGGCGCAGGGTCGCGATCTTGTCGCGCAGCCAGCCCGTGGCGCCGGGGGCGGTCGCGGGGCTCATGTGCTAGGCCGGTGGCTGACGGTCACCGCATCCAGCGGGCGCTGGCATCCTGCGGGGTCTCGGCTTCGTCGATGAGCTGGCGGCCGGTCGACACCTTGTCGATGGAGTGGATGCTGCCCCCGGAGTCCTGGATGACCTCGGCGACTTCCTGGTAGTCGATGTCGTTGCCTTCGAGGGTGATCTTGATGTTCTCGACCTTGTTGTCGATCTCGAACAGGGTGATGTCGACGCCGGCGATGCCTTCGAGGTCGCCGAGCTTGTCGGCCAGGTTGAGCATGGTGGGCATGTGCGGTTTGAGAACGTCAAGAACGAGACGTCGGACGTGACTCACGGCTGCAGATCACTCTCCCTGTGTGCTGATTGACGGCCGATAGTAGCATACCCGCAAACCGGGCCGGACCGGCCTGCGCGCTCAGATGCCGCCACCCTCGCTGAAGTGCAGCAGGCGGTCGAGCTTCTCCTGGTTGCGCACTATGCGGTCGCGGCGCAAGGCCTTGCGCTCGGGGTTGACCTCGTCGAGCTCCTGCTCGAGGGCGATGATGCGGTCGACCACGCACTTGAGGGCCTCGGCCACAGGGTCGGGCAGGTGCGTGTAGTCGATGTCGGGGATGCCCACGCGCTGGCCGTCGACGATCACCGGGTGGCCCGGGTTGCCGACCACCGTGGCGTTGGCCGGCACGTCGTGCACGACCACGCTGCCCGAACCCACCTTGGCGTTGTCGCCGATGTGGATGGAGCCGAGCACGCTGGCGCCCGAGCCCACCACGATGTTGTCGCCCAGGGTGGGGTGGCGCTTGCCGTGCTCCTTGCCGGTGCCGCCCAGGGTCACGCCCTGGTAGATCGTGACGTTGTCGCCGATCTCGGCGGTCTCGCCGATCACCACGCCCGAGCCGTGGTCGACGAAGAAGCCCTCGCCGATCGTCGCCCCGGGGTGGATCTCGATGCCGGTCACGAAACGGTTGAACTGGCTGATCCAGCGCGGCACGACCGGCATGCCGCAGCGGTACAGCGGGTGGGCGAGGCGGTGCATCCAGAGGGCGTGCAGGCCGGAGTACGAGGTGACGATCTCGAAGGTGCTGGTGGCCGCCGGGTCGCGGTCCTTGACCGCCTGCACGTCGCGGCGCATGCGCTCGACGAAATGGCGCGGCCTGGCCTTGCGCGCGGCGCACCAGGCGCCCTCGGCTAGGTCGGCGGCGGTGCCCATGGTGCGGTTCACTTAGGCCGCTCCTTTCGGAATCGCGGGTGCTTCGTTCATGCTTCCGGAGCGAAAACCCTGCAGGTCAAGGGTGACAAAGGTGAAGCCCAGGGCGCGCAGGCGGGCCACGATGGCGTCGCGCACGGCGGGCTCGGCGGCGCGCGACACGGCGTCGGCGGCGAGCTCGATGCGGGCGACGTCGCCATGGTAGCGCACGCGCAGTACGGGGCCCAGGCCGAGCTCGCGCAGCACGTCTTCGGCGGCGGCCACCTGGCGCAGCTTGTCGGCGGTCACCGGCTCGTCGTAAGCGATGCGCGATGCCAGGCAGGCCTCGGCCGGCTTGCTCCAGACGGGCAGATCGAGCGCCCGGGCGAGGGCGCGCACCTCGTCTTTGCCGAGGCCGGCGTCGATCAGCGGGTGGCGTACACCGCGCTCGGCTGAGGCGCGCATACCGGGACGCTCGTCGCCCAGGTCGTCGCGGTTGGCGCCGTCGATCAGGGCGCCGACGCCGGCCTCTGAGGCGGCCTTCGTCATGGCCTCGAGCAGCGTCGCCTTGCAGTAGTAGCAGCGCTCGCGGCTGTTGTCGACGAAGCGCTGGTCGTCGAGCTCGCGCGTGCGCCACGTGACGTGACGCACGCCGAGCCCCTTGGCCAGGGCGCGCGCGGCGGTGAGCTCGTCGTCGCGGTAGGTCTCGGAGACCGCCGTGAACGCCAGCACCTGGGCGGCGCCCAGCACACGCGCGGCGACCGCCAGCACCACGCTCGAGTCGACCCCGCCCGAGAACGCCACGCAGACGCGCCCCAGCGGCTTGAGCTGGGCTTCGAGCGAGTCGAGCAACGGGCCCACGGCGGCGGGCGGCGCCGCGCCGGCGGTGAGCGGCGCCGCGCCGGCGGGGCCGTCGTGTGCGACGTCGCCCATCAGCCGCCCGTCATGGCCGGCGCGCCCTGATCGGCGAACAGGGGCGTCGAGAGGTAGCGTTCGCCGGTGTCGCACAGCACGGTGACGATGAGCTTGCCGCGGTACTCGGGGCGCGCGCCGATCTCGGCGGCGGCGAAGGCGTTGGCGCCGGCCGAGATGCCCACCAGGATGCCCTCGCCCGACGCCAGGGCGCGGGCCGTCTCCATGGCCTTGTCGCCCGGCACCTTGATGATCTCGTCGTAGACGTCGACGTCGAGGACGGCGGGGATAAAGCCGGCGCCGATGCCTTGGATGCGGTGCGGCCCGGGCTGACCGCCCGACAGCACCGGCGACTTGGCCGGCTCGACCGCGTAGACCTTGACCCCGGGCTTGCGCTCCTTGAGCACCTGGCCCACGCCCGTGAGAGTGCCGCCGGTGCCCACGCCGGCCACGAACGCGTCGACCGCGCCGTCGGTGTCGCGCCAAATCTCTTCGGCGGTGGTGGCGCGATGGATGGCCGGGTTGGCCGGGTTTTCGAACTGCTGCGGCATGAAGGCGTCGTCGGCCGCGGCCACGAGCTCTCCGGCGCGGGCGATGGCGCCGCGCATGCCCTCGGCACCGGGCGTGAGCACGAGCTCGGCGCCGTAGGCGCGCAGCAGGTTGCGCCGCTCGATGCTGAATGTGTCGGGCATGGTGAGGACGAGCCGGTAGCCGCGCGCCGCGGCCATGAGGGCCAGGGCGATGCCGGTGTTGCCGCTGGTCGGCTCGACCAGGGTGGTGCGTCCCGGCGCGATGGTGCCGGCCTGCTCGGCGGCGTCGACCATGGCCAGGCCTATGCGGTCCTTGACGCTGCCGCCCGGGTTGAACGACTCGAGCTTGCCCACGATGTTCGCGCCGCTGCGCTCCGAGAGCGCCCGCAGGCGCACGAGCGGGGTGCCGCCGATCAGGGTGGTGATGTCGTCTGCGATGTTCACGCGGTCCTCCGGCTAGATGTAGTACATGGCCTCGTGCGGCACGCGCAGGCGCTCGCGCTCGACGAGATCGGCGATCGTGGTCTGGCGCAACACCTGCTCGAGGGCCTCCTTGGCTTCGAGCCACACGGCCGCGGGGCCGCACTCTTCGATGCGCTGGCACTCGCCCTGGGTGCACACCGCCGGCGACACCAGGCCGTCGAGCACCTCGACCACCTCGAGGACGGTGATCTTGGCCGCCGGCCGGGCGAGCAGGAACCCGCCGCTGGCGCCGCGCCGGCTGTTGACGATCCCCGCGCGGCGCAGCGCCGCGAAGAGCTGCTCGAGGAACTGCAGCGGGATGCCGCGCGCGCCGGCCACGTCGGTCAGCCGCACGAGGCGCTCGGGCTGCGACTGGCTGCGTTCGGCGAGCTCGACCAAGGCGCGCACGGCGTACTTGCTTTTGGCGGAGATATTCATCGACGGTCGATTCGTACAGGAACTCGATAAGTCTTGTCAACAATACCCGCGCGGGTCGCGGCCCGAACGTGGCCATCGTCGCTCCCCTCGCGAACGTCACCGCGAAGAGCCGGTCGTCATCCTTGTCGCTCTCGCGGCACGGGCGCAGCATCGACGGCATGGACCTGCGCTCCCATCGCCTGCTCGTCGCCGCCGCCCGCTGGCTGGTCGCCGGCGCCGCGGTGCTCGCGGTCGTGGGGGTCTGGGCGGCCTGCGGGCGGACGGCACTCGGCCCCTCGGCGCCGGCAGGGCCCACCGCCGTAGCGGCGAGCCCGAGGCCTGCGGCCTCGGGCTCGCCGCTCCCCGGCGCGTCGGCCGGCGACGCGCCGGTGCAAGACGCGCAAGCGCAGGGCACGCCGGTGCAAGGCGCGTCGGCCGGCGGCGCACCGGTGCAGGGCGCACCGGCCGGCGGCACGCAGGCTGCCGAGAGCGTCGGCACCAGGGGCCTCGAAGCGGCCTGCACCGTCGCGCAGTTCAGCCGCCTCGTCAGCAAGCGCCGCCTGGCGGCCGCCCACCGGCTGCTCGCCGGCAGGCGCGACTGGCCGTGGCGCAGCCTGCACACCATCCGTCGTATCGACTTCATCTCGGCGCGAGTCTGGGGAGACTCTCGCGCCGACGTCGTCACCCTCGCCGCGACCGTGCGCCTCACGGTGCGGCGGGGCTGCCCGCTGCCGGGCGGCCCGACGACGCTGTACTTCACTCTGGCGCGAGACCGGAGCGCGGGGGACTGGCTGGTCAAGGCGGTCCGCACAAGCCCGTAAACCGACCCGAAAGGGGGTCGCCATGCTCCACCTCCCGCACCCGCGAACGGCGCTGCTTGCGCTGCTCGTCGTCCCACTCGCCGCGGCGCCGCCGCTGGCCGCCGCACACCGCGCCCCGGTCGCGGCGGCGCTCCACGGCCCGCGTGCCGCCGCGGCCCGCGCCGCCGCCGGGCCCGCGGCGGCGGCCGCCGCCTACCTGCAGGCGCGCGCCCACGCCGTGCTCGGCCCCGCCCAGGCCCGAAGCCTCGCCGCGCGTTGCGCGCCGGGCACGGCGCTCGCGCGCCGCGAGGCTACCCTGGCGGTCGGCGCGCGCCGTCTGGCCGCCGCACTGGGCCACACCACCACGGCGGTCGCCTGCCACATCACGCTGAGCGCCGTGCACGTCTCGCCCACGACCGGCGTCGCCACGGTCGGCGCTCGCGCCGTCACCCTCGACACCTGGACAAGCCGCGCCGGCCGCACCGACTCAGACGGCGAGGGCCTCGATCACGTGCTCACCCTCGTGCACCGTCACGGCCGCTGGCTGGTCACCGCCGACCGCTACACGTCCGACCTCACGCCGCGCCTGCTCGAAGCCGCCGGTGCGCCGGCAAAGGCCGTCGCGGCGGCGGCGAGCCGCCTCGAACAACGCGTGCGTAACGTACCCACGGTCGCGCCGGCGCCCACGGCCGTCGACGCGGCGCCCGGCTACGTGGCCCAGCTCAGCTACGACCGCGCCGCCGCCAAGGCCTACGCCGACCGCTACGCGCTCTCCTACAACCCCACCTACACGAGCTTCAGCGCCGACTGCGCGAACTTCGGCTCGCAGGTCATGTACGCCGGCGGCTACCCGCAGTTCGGCAGCACCTACGCCTCGGGCTGGTGGTACGACAAGAACGGCAGCAGCGCGCCGGGCAACGACACCTACAGCCACGCCTGGATCGCGGTCACCAACCAGCAGGGCGCCTGGAACCTCAAATACACCGACTTCGTGTCGTCGGTCAGCGACCTCACGACCGGCGACTTCATCTACTACGACTGGACCGGCGACGGCACCTGGGACCACGTGGCCGAGCTCGTCGGCACCAACAGCGCCGGGCAACGGGTGGTCGACGCCCACACCACCGACCACTACCACGTCTACTGGAAGCTGGGCAGCTCCTCCTGCCGCTACCGCTTCGCCCATACGCGGGCCACGGTCGTCATCTGACCATCCGCGTCGCGACTCACGCCAGAGCATGCGCGCGGCATCCTGCAGCCGACCGGTGCTCGCGGCGGGCGGCGGCGGGCCGGTCCCCGGCCCGCCGCCGCCCGCCGCGCGTCGCGGTTCCACGCTCCCGCGGACCGCCCGTCCCCCGCCTCGCGTCGCGGCGCTACGACCCCCGTCCGCCGCCCGCCGCCGCCCCGCCGCCGCCCGCCGCCACACGCCTTGTTTCCAGCGAGAACGGGTACGCAGCTCTTGCGGTGTCATGCGGTAGCGACAGATGAGGGGCAAGCAGGTGGAATCGAGCGACGACAAGGTGGTCAGGTTCCCACGCAAGCGGACCGTGACCGGCGACAGCGAGCGCGAGAGCGCCGACCTTACAGCGGGCGCCCTTAAGTCCGGCTGGCTCACCCAGGGAGCCGCGGCGGTACGCCTGCAGAAGGCCGCCGAGGCCCTCCTCGAACGGCGCGTCGTGCCGGTCGCCGGAGGTTCGGCCGCCCTGCACCTCGCCTTGCTCGCGATCGACGTGGGCGACGGCGGCGAAGTCATCATGCCGGCCGTCTCGTCGTCGGCGATCGCCAACCTCGTCATCCTCGCCGGCGGCCGCCCCATCTTCGCCGACATCGAGGCGCCTCACCGGCCGTTCCTCGAAGCCGCCGACGCCAACCGCCTCATCGGTCCGCGTACGCGGGCACTGCTCACCGTCCACGAAGCCGGGTACCCCTCCCCCACCGACGATCTGCGCCGCGTCGCCGACGACCGCGGCATCGCCCTGATCGAAGACTGCCGCGCGGCGCTGGGCGCCACAGTCGGGGGCCACCCGGTGGGCTCGACCGGCAAGCTCGCGACCTTCGCCTTCGGCGGCTCGCCGTCGGCGGGCGGCCTCATCTCGACCGCCGCTGAGAACCTCGAACGCCACCTGATCGCGCTGCGCTCGACCGTCATCGCCACCGACGACGAATGCTTCTCGCACGACTGTGCCGACGGCATGGTCAACGGCTACCGCATCGACGAAGCTGCGGCATCGGCCGGAGCGCGCGTGCTCGCCGGGCTCACCGAGGCCGTCGCTCGCCGCCGCGAGCTCGCCTCGACGGTGAGCCGGCGGCTGCACGCCGCCGGCCTGGCGGTGCTCGACGTGGGCGAGGGCGGAGAGCCCAACTGGCAGTGGACGATCGCCCTGGCGCCGTCGCGCGCGCGCCGCGACGAGGTCGTGTCGGCCTGCCGGGCGGCCGGCGTCGAGGTCATCATGCCGGTGGCTGCGTTCGCCCAGCCCGCCCAGCTGCACCGTCGCGCGCTGCCCAACACGCGCGCCTTCTGCGACCTCGCGCTCAAGTTCGCCGTCACGGCCGGCCTCGACGCGCAGCTCGCCGCCGCGCTGTAGGCCGCCGTTCCGACCAGTCGCCGCGCGCGCTACCCGCAGTCGTCGGACTTGGCGGCCGGCGCTACGTGCAGTCGTCGGCCTTCGCACCGCGCATTACGCACGCTACCCGCAGTCGTCGGCCTTCGCACCGCGCGTTACGCGCGCTACCCGCAGTCGTCGGCCTTCGCGCCGCGCGTTGCACGCGTTGCGGGCGCCGCGGCGGGAGCGCTCGAGCGGGGCGCGGCCGCAGGAGCGCTCGAGCGGTCTGCTGCGACGCCGGGAGCGACGTCGGCCGACACCAGTCCCTCGAGGCCCTCGGCCAGGCGGATCGGACGGGCCTCGCCGCGCTCGGCGGCGTAGGCGGCGGCCGTGGGCCGGGCGTTGTAGGGGGTCATGAGCTCGAGCGTGTAGGCGCCGGCGTCGAAGAACGCGACCACGTCGCCGGGCGCGCTCGCCGCCGGAAAGCGCCGGTAGGGCGTGTCGTCGTCGCCGGCGAACACGTCGCCGCCGTCGCACAGCGGCCCCGCCAGGCGGAACGGCGTGTCCGCGTCTTCGTCGGCGCGGCTGGCCACCACGGCGCGGTAGTACCAGCGGTAGTTGGTGTGCTCGAGCAGGGTGTTGAAGCCGGCGTCGACCGTGAGCCAGCGCTCTTCGCCCACGCGGATGCCCGCGGGGTCGCGCAGGCCCTTGACCTTGGCGTTCTCGATGGTCGTCACGAGCAGGGCCGTGTTCCCGGCGATGAAGCGGCCTGGCTCGAGCAGCAGCTTGAGCCCGGGAGCGCGCCGCTCGAGGGTCTCGCAGATGGCTTCGGCGTAGTCGTCGATCGTGAGCGGCGCGCAGAAGTAATCCGACGACTCGCACACGGACTGGTCGCGATACGGGATGGCGAAGCCGCCCCCCGCGTTCAGGCGCTCCAGGCGGATGCCGCCCGCGGCGAGCTCGTCGACCAGGTCGAGCGCCTTGCCGAGGGCCGCCCGGTAGGGCTCGGCGCCGGTGATCTGCGAGCCCACGTGCACGTGCAGGCCGCGCAGGTCGAGCGCCTTGCTAGCGGCCGCGTAGGCAAAGGCGTCGGGCGCGTCGTCTAAGTCGATGCCGAACTTGCCGCCGTGGGCGGTCACCAGGCCGGGGTGGGTCAGCGTCGGCACGTTCAGGTCGATGCGCAAGTCGACCGGCGCGGCGCAGTCGAGCGCGGCGGCCACCTCGCCGATGCGCTCGAGCTCGTAGAGCGAGTCGACCGTGAGGCCGGCGACGCCGGCGACCAGCGCGGCGCCGATCTCGTCGCGCGTCTTGGCGACGCCGTTGAAGATGATCTGCCGGGGGGCAAAGCCGGCGCGCCGCGCCTTCCAGAGCTCGCCGCCCGAGTTGACCTCGACGTTGATGCCGGTGCGCCGCACCTCGCCCAGGAACCACAGGTTCGAGCAGGCCTTGCTGGCGAAGTAGATCTCGGTGTCGAGGTGGCGCCGGGTGAAGGCGTTGACCAGGCTGCTCACGTTCCAGCGGATGCGCCGCGGCGAGTAGACGAAGAACGGCGTCGGCGCCCGCCGGGCGAGCTCGACCAGGTCGACTCCGTCGAGGGTAAGGTGGCCGTCGCGCACCGTGATGTCGCCGCCGAGATCGCCCATGCCTGCCTCACCGTCCGTGCCTCAGTTGGCGCAACCCTGCCGCCCGATTATACTGTCCCCGCGCGGCCACCGACCGAGCGTTCGACTTTTGCGTACACGCCCGACATCCATCTCGCGAAAGCGCTGCGCCGCCACCTTCGGCGACACGTTTCACGACTACTAGAAGCAGGTGGGTCCCCCTGCCGTCCGGGCAGGCCAACGCCGACACCACAGGTCGCCATGCAGCCCCAGCTCACCCTCGATCTCGACGCCATCGACCGTGCCACGCGCACCCTCGCCGAACGACTGCTGCTCGCCGGCATCGAGCTCGTCGGCGTGACCAAAGCCATCGACGGCGAGCCGTCGGTCGGGCGCACCATGCTCGAGGCCGGCGCAGCCGGCCTCGCCGACTCCCGCCTGCCCGCCCTCGTGCGCCTCGCCGCGCACGCGCTGGCGCCGCTCACCCTGTTGCGCGCGCCCGAGCCCCGCGACGTACCGGCGGCCGCCCAGGTCGCCGATCGCGTCCTGCTGTGCGACCCGTCCACGGCCGCCGCCCTGGGCGTCCGCGCGCCCGGCCTGCCCATCGAACTGCTGCTCACCGTCGACCTCGGCGACCGCCGCGAAGGCGTGCTGCCCGGCCTGGCCGGCGAGGCCGCCCGCCGGCTCGCCGGCCTGCCCGGCACCGTGCTTTCCGGCATCTCGGTCAACTTCGCCTGCCTGTCGGGCCAGCTCCCCAGCCTGGCGATGTTCCGCCGCGCCGAACGGGTGCTCGCCGCCGTCGCCGAGGCGGCCGCGATCGACACGCCCGTGCTTTCGCTGGGCGGCTCCTGCTGCCTGCAGCACCTCGACGGCTTCAAGCCGCGCTTCCGCACCGAGATCCGCGCCGGCGGCGGACCGCTGTACGGCTACGACTTCGTGTCGAACTCGCCGCTCGACGGACTCGACCGCGTCGACCCCATCCTCAGCGCGACCGTGCTCGAATCGATCTTCAAGCCCCCGGCGCCGCCCGGGGCCGCCGGGCTCGACGCCTTCGGCCACGTGCCCGACACCGCGCTGCCCGACGAGCCCGCCTGGCACACCCTCGTGGCGCTCGGGCGCCGCGACTGCGAGCCGCAGGGCCTGCGCCCCCTGATCGACGGCGCCTGGCTGGCCGGCATGACGAGCGACGTCGGCGTGCTCATCACGCCACGCGAGCTGCGCCCGGGCACGATCGTCGAGTTCGCCTGCGACTACGACGCGCTGGTACGCGCCGTCACGTCGCCGTACGTCACGCAACGCTTCATCGCCGCCGGCGACTCGCCGGCGACCGCCACCGACCTTTAGGAGGCCCCGTGACCCACGCCGAGACCCGCCGCGTAGGCACTCGCCGGCCGCTCGAGATCGTCTCGCCCGACGAGGTACGCCGCATCCACGAGACCTCGCTCGACATCTTGAGCGAGGTGGGCTGCGTCTACTACTCGCGGCACGCCCTCGACGTGCTCGCCGAAGCCGGCGCGCAGGTCGACTACGAGACCACCGTGGCCAAGCTGCCGCCCGAGTTGGTCGAGCGCGCCCTCGCCACGCTGCCCCACGGCTTCACGCTCGGCGGCCGCACGCCTGCCTACGACCTGCCGCTCGACAGGCAGCACGCCTACATCACCTCCGACGGCTGCGCCACGTTCGTGCGCGAGCACGACGGCACGGTGCGCGCCTCGACCAAGACCGACGTGAGCGCCGCCGCCAAGGTCGTCCAGGGCCTCGACAACATCTCCGCCACCTCGGCCCTGGTGTCGGCCCAGGACTGCCCCGTCGAGACGCGCGTGCTGCACGAGTTCGACGCCTGCATGCGCGCCTCCGAAAAGCACGCCATCGTGGTCTCGGTCAAAGACGAGACCGAGGCACGCGACCTCATCCGCATGGCCGAGGCCGTGGCCGGGGGCGCCGCCGAGCTCTACGAGCGCCCCACCTTCTCGGTCATCCTGTGCACCGTGAGCCCGCTCCACCAGGAGCGCTTCGGCATGGACCTCGCCTTCACGCTGGCCGACGCCGGCATTCCCATGATGCTCTACCCCATGCCCATCCTGGGCGCCACGGCGCCCGTCACGCCGGCCGGCACGGCGGTCGTCAATAACGCCGAGATCCTCGGCGCGATCACCGCCATCCAGCTCGCCCACCCCGGCGCCCGGCTCATCCACGCGGGCGGGCCGACCGCGCTGTACATGCGCACCGGCGCCTACTTCGCCAACGTCCCCGAGGCCCTGCTGCTGCGCGCCGTGCAGGCGCAGATGGCGCGCTTCTACGGCCTGCCGGCCGGCCTGGGCTGGGGCGGCACCAAAGACAAGGAGCCCGGCGCCCAGGCGGCCTACGAGAACACCCTCGGCATGATGCTCGAACTGTTCGCCGGCGCCGACTTTCTGTTCGGCGCGGGCCTGCTCGACTCGGTCACCCAGATGTCGCTCGAAGAGCTCGTCGTGGCCGATGAGGTCTTCGGCATGGTGAGCCGCCTGCTGCGCGGCGTCACGGTCGACCGCGAGCACCTCGCCGTCGAGCTGATCGGCAAGCTCGGCTTCAAGGGCGGCTACCTGTTCGACAACCACACCCGCGCCCACGTGCGCGAGCTCTGGCAGGCCAAGCTCGGCGAGACCGGCACCTACGAGGGCTGGCAGGCGGCCGGCGCGCCGAGCACCAGCGCGCGCGCCCAGGCCAGGGTCGACGAGCTGCTGGCCGCCGACGCGCCCCCGTTCCCCGCCGACCTGGGCCGCGAGTTCGACGACATCATCGCCGCAGCCGAGTGCTAGACTGGCGCTCGACGTTGCCCAAGGCTCACCCACGACAGCCAGGAGTGGTGGCGTGAAACGAAACCGCCTCAAGTCTTCAGCGCGAGACCACCCGGCCGCGTAGGTCCACCTACGCTGTCGTGATGCCACGCGCTCGCCCCCGGCGGGCGCGCGTCGCATCCCCTGTTCGCGAAAGGACACCCACATGACTCACGCAGACGGCTGCTACGTAGGCAAGCGAGTCAAGCTCGAGCTGCTCGGCGCAGACGAGATCAGGCAGATCCACGAGTCGACCCTCGACGTCATCGAGAACATCGGTGTCATGTTCCACTCGCAGAACGCCCTCGACGTGCTCGAAGAGCACGGCGCCACGGTCGACCGCGAGACCACCGTCGCCAAGATCCCGGGCGAGGTCGTCGAGAAGGCGCTCGCCACCGTGCCCCACGCCTTCACGCTGGGCGGACGCACCACCGAGTACGACCTGCCGCTCGACGGCGAGCACGTCTACATCTCCTCCGACGGCTGCGGCCTGTCGTACCGCGACCCGGTCACCGGCGAGGTGCGCTCGTCGCGCAAAGAAGACCTCGAAAACTGCGCCCGCGTCGTGCAGGCGCTCGACAACGTCTCGGCCACCTCGGCCGTGGTCAGCGCCCAGGACTGCCCCGTGCAGAGCCGGGTGCTGCACGAGTTCGACGCCTGCGTGCGCAACTCGGCCAAGCACAGCATCGTGGTGTCGATCAAAGAGGACTGGGAGGCGCGCAGCCTGATCGAGATGGCGAGCGCGCTGGCCGGCGGCCGCGACGAGCTGCGTGCACGGCCCACCTTCACGGCCATCATCTGCACCGTGAGCCCGCTCCACCAGGAGCGCTTCGGCATGGACCTGGCGCTCACGCTGGCCGAGGCCGGCATACCGGTGAGCTTCTACCCCATGCCCATCCTCGGCGCCACCGGCCCGATCACCATCGCCGGTTCGGCCGTGGTCAACAACGCCGAGTTCGTGAGCGGCGCCACCCTCGTGCAACTCGCTCACCCCGGCGCGCCGGTCATTCACGGCGGCGGCCCCACGGCGATGTACATGAACAGCGGCGCTTACGCCAGCAACTCGCCCGAGGCCATCCTCATTCGCTCGGTCCAGGGCCACATGGCCGACTTCTACGGCGTGCCGGCCTGGTACGGCGCCGGCGCCACCACGGCCAAAGAGCCGGGCATCCAGAGCGCCTACGAGAACACGATCGCCATGTTCATGGCCTACGCCAACGGCGCCGACGTGACCTTCGGCACCGGCCTGCTCGACGGCTCGCGCATCCTCTGCCTCGAGAACATGGTGGTCGACGACGAGATCCTCGGCATGATCAAGCGCATCCTGCGGGGCGTCGAGGTGAGCGACGAGACCATCGCCCGCGACCTCATCGTCAAGATGGGTTTCAACGGCAACTACCTGTTCGACAACCACACCCGCGCCCACGTGCGCGAGCTCTGGCAGGCCAAGCTCGGCGAGACCGGCACCTACGAGGGCTGGAAGTCCGCCGGCTCCCCCAGCACCATCGACAAGGCCCAGGCCAAGGTGCGCGAGATCCTCGCCGCCGAGCCGATCGGCTTTCCCGACGACCTCGGCCGCGAGTTCGACGCGATCATCGCCGCGGCCGAAAAGCAGACCGTCTGAGCCGCGCTGCGCCGCGGCGCAGCGCCGCGACCACCGATCATGACTGACAGCGGACTCACCATACGCAAGGCCGACGACGCGACGCAGGAGGTCGCAAGCGACCTCCTGCGTCGCTACTTCGCCGAAGAGGGGCTCGCCGCGCCGGCCGAACGGCAGCGCGCCGGCCTGGCTGCGCTGCTCGCCGACCCGCGCGGCGCGGTGCTGCTGGCGCTGCGCGACGATGCGGGCGGCGCGCCCGACGACCCGAGCGGCCCGGCCGCCGGCGTCGTCACCGTGAGCTGGTCGGCGAGCGTCGAGCACCTGCGCGTGGCCGAGATCGGCGAGCTCTACGTGCCGCCGGCCGAGCGCCGCCGCGGCGTCGGCGCGGCGCTCGTCGAGGCCGCGGCGGCCTGGGCGGCGCACCAGGGCTGCATGGCCTGCAGGGTGGCGGTCGGTCCCGACGGCGAGCTGCGCCACGGCGTGAGCGGCTTCTTTGCCGCCCACGGGTTCGACGACGAGTACCGCAAGGTCCTGGCGCGCGCGCTGCGCCCCGACGAACGCTAAGGAGGCCACGTGACCAAAGCGCCCGGACCGCCGCGCGAAGAGGGGTTCTCGAAAGACGCCGACAAGCTCATCCGCCGGCTGTCGCTCGTGGCCTTCCTGTTGTCGCGGCCGGGCCGGCCGGCCACTGCCGTAGAGATCCGCGAGCGCGTCGAGGGCTACGCGCTGATGAGCGACGACGCCTTCAAGCGGCGCTTCTACGAAGACCGCGCCGAGCTCGCCGGCCTGGGCATCGGCATCGTCGGCGACACCGAGGTCGAGGGCGAGACCGAGGTCTACGCGCTGCCGGCGTCGGCCTACTACCTGCCGGCCATCGAGTTCACCCCCGACGAGCTTTCGGCGCTGGCTGCCTGCCTGTTCGTGCTCGAACACCGCTTCGCCTACAGCGAGCCGCTGCGCCTGGCGCTGCTGAGCCTCACCCACGGCCGCCCCGAGCTGCTCTCCCCCGCCGCCGCGACGCCGGTCAGCGTGCTGCCCGAACGCGAGGCGCGGCGCGCCGCGACGGCGCTGCCCAAGCTGCAGCAGGCGGTCGCCGCCGGCAAGACGGTGTCCTTTGTCTACTACTCGATCGGCCGCGACGAGGAGCTCCTGCGCACGGTCGACCCCTACGGCCTGCTGCTCGTCGGCGACGAGTGGTACCTGATCGCCTGGTGCCACCTGCGGCGCGCCATCCGCACCTTCCGCCTGTCGCGCCTGCGCTCGCGGGTGACCTTCGCCACCCGTGCCCCACACGACTTCTCGCCGCCGGCCGACTTCACCCTCGACGACTACCTCGACCGTCCCGCCTGGCAGCTCGGCGAGCCGGTGGGCAGCGCCACCGTGCGCGTGGCCGCCGACATGGCCTGGTGGGTCGAAGCGCACTTCTCGCGCTGTGGCACGATCGCGCCGGCAGGCCGACCCAGACGCCGACGCCGACGCCGACGCCGGCGGCAAGGCCGACATCCTGTATGCGACCCCGTACAACTCGGCGCAGCAGCTCGTGGCCTGGGTGCTCTCTATGGGCGAGGCGGCTGAGCTGCTCGAGCCGCCCGAGTTGCGCGAGCGCCTCGGCGCCCAGCTGCGCAAGCTCGCCGACCGTCTCGACGCTCCTCCGCTCGAGGCGGCGCGGGCGGTCGAGCTGCTCGGCGGCGACCACCTTGCGAGCCCACGCGCCACGCGCGCGCCCAGCCGACGCGCGCCCCCCACGCCCGCGGCGCGCGAGCGCGGCCGCGGCCGCCCGCGCGCGTCGCGCCGCGGTCACGACGGCCGCGCTCAGCGAGCCCCCGGGCGATCCCGACTGGCAGGTCGAAGCCGACCGCTTCACCCGCCTCGCGACGCTCATGACCTACCTGCATGGCGTCTGCCAGGCGAACGGCGGCGCCGAGGAGACGCCGGTGCCGGTCTCGCGGGTCTGCGCCGCGCTCGACACCAGGCGCGCCCAGCTCAAGGCCGACATCAGGCTGCTGAACCTCGTCAACTTCGGCGGCGAGGGCACGCTCGTGTGGGCCGAGATCAAGGGATCGTCGCTGGTCGTCACCTGCGACGTGGCGAGCTCGGCCTTCGCGCGGCCGGCGCGCCTGTCGCCGCTGCAGGTCGACACGCTGCTGCTGGCCGTCGAGATCCTCGGCGGCCAGCTCCCCACCGCGCACGGCGCGGCGCTGCACAGCGCTGCGCAGAAGCTGCGCGGCGCGCGGCGCGCGGCGCCGCCGGCGGTGGCCGCCGGCGAGCGTCTGGCCACCGCCGAGCCCATCCTCGATGCGGTGAACGCCGCCATCGGCCAGCACCGCCTGCTCGACATCGAGTACTGGTCGGAAGGCAGCGGCACGACCACGAGCCGCACCGTCGAGCCCTACCTGCTGGTGCGCACGCGGGGCGAGTGGTACTACGTCGCCTGGTGCCGCCGTTCGCAGGGCACCCGCACCTTCCGCCTGGCCACGACCAAGCGCGCCCTGCTGCGCGACGAGCGATTCGCGCCGCGCGCCGACGTCGAGATCGAGCTCTACCGGCGCGAGGGCGTGCGCAGCTCCGAGCGCTACGCGCCGCGCCGCGCCGCAGTGTGGTATGCCGCCGCGGTCGCGCGCTGGGCCGCCGAACGCGAGCCCACGCTGGCGCTGCCCGGCGGCGAGTGCCTCGCCCTGCTGCCCTACCTGGACGAACGCTGGCTCATCCACGAGATGCTGCGCTTCGGTGGCGAGGCGCTGCCGCTCGACCCGCCGGCGGCCGCAGCCGCCCTGCGCAGTGTCGTCGCACGGCTCCTCGAACGGTACGCTTAGCCGATGCACCTTCCCGTGACCGTCGTTCAAGCGCTGTTCGCCGTGCAGCTCCCGGTCTGCCTGTACGTGGGCTACCGCACGGCCCGCCGCACCGGGCGCCGCGTGGTCGACTGGCTCGTCTACGGGTTTCTCGCGGCCATCGTCTTTCCGCCGCTGGGCGCGCTCGCCACGCTCGTGCTCTTCTTCGTCTGCCCGCCGGCGCGCGAGCGCCGGCCGCCGGCCGGCGCCGGCGACGGCGCGGCCCGCGCCGGTTCGGCCCGCGACGGCGCGTCGTCGGGCGAGCCCGACGGCGACGGCGCGGCGGCGAGCACGCCGGGCGGCGGCAACGGTGGAGCGCCGGCCGGGCGGAGCGGCAGCGAGACGGCCGCATGACCGCGCCGGCGCCGTATGTGTTCTCGGGGCGGCGCTGCCTGCCGGTCGAGGCGGCCTGCAGCTTTGAGGCGCCCTCCGGCCTGCCCGCTCTCCCCGATCTGCCGGCGGCCGTCGCCGAGGCGCTCGACGCGCCGCCCGACGCGCCGCCGCTCTCCGCCCTCGCGCGCGGCGCCGGCAGCGTCGCCGTGGTCGTGCCCGACGCCAGCCGCGGCTGCCCGGTGGCGGCGCTCCTGCCGCCCGTGCTCGAGCGCCTCGCGGCGGCCGGCGTGAGCGACGATCAGATCACCGTCGTGGTGGGCTGTGGCCTGCACCGCACGACCACGGCCGCCGAGAAGGCGGCCCTCGTCGGGCCCGCCCTGGGCGCCCGCCTGCGTGTGGTCGACGCCCAGGGCCTGAGCCAGACCAGCGTGCCGCTCGGCGTCACCTCTGGCGGCGGCGAGATCTTCATGAACGACGTCGTGGCGCGCGCCGCTCTGGTGGTCGCGCTGGGCATCGTCGAGCCGCATCTCTACGCCGGCTTCTCGGGCGGCGTGAAGGCCGTGGCGATCGGCTGCGCCGGGCAGCAGACCATCGCCTGGACCCACCACCCGGCATTCCTCGACCAGCCCGCCGTGAGCCTGTGCCGGCTCGAGGGCAACCCCTTTCAGCAGGCGCTGCGCGAGATCGCGGCGTTCACCACGCTGCGCTACGCGCTGAACGTCGTGGTGAACGATCAAGGCGCGGTCGCCGCGGTAGCAGGCGGCGACCCGGCCGGCGCCCAGGCACGCCTGGCGCGTGGCCGGGGCGCCGCCTGGGTGCGGCGCCACGAACAGCCCTTCGACCTGGTCGTCGCCGGCGTCCCGGCGCCCAAGGACCGCAGCCTCTACCAGGCGTCGCGGGCGGCCACGTACGTGGGCATGGCCGCCCGTCCGGCGATCGCCGCGGGCGGCCTGATCGCCTGCTGCGCCGACCTCGCCCTCGGCGTGGGCGACGGCCCCAGCGAGCTCAACTTCGGCGCGCTGCTGGCCGCCGAACGGCCGCTCGACCTGGTGGCGCGCGGCCGCGTCGAGCCCCTCGGGCCCGGCGGGCAGCGCGCCTACATGATGGCCAAACTCATGACGAGCTACCACGTCGCGCTGGTGGGCGACGGCGACCGCGCCCTCATCGAGGGCATGGGGCTGCTCGCCTTCCGCACGATCGACGAAGCCGTCGCCGCCGCGCGCCGCGCGCGCGGCCCCGCGGCCCGCGTGCTGGCCGTAGCCGACGGCCTCGACACCGTCGTCGAGCTCGCCGACTAGGCGCCAGGCATGCCTGAGCGACGCCGACGGAGTCGATCGTCGGCCCGGCCGCGCGCCGGCGGAGTCGGTCGTCGGCCTGGCCGTTCGCCCCTCGCACCCGGGGGGAACAAACCACCAAAAGCTTGCGAAACGAGATCGTCAGAGGGTTCCGACCGAGGAGGAGCATGGGGTCAGGCTTCAAGGTAGCGCGGCTGTTCGGCATCGACATCTCCATCACGCCGAGCTGGCTGCTCATCTTCGCCCTCGTGACCTGGACAGTGGGCACCCAGTGGTTCCAGCTCGAGGGCTGGTCGACCGCTACGCTCTGGGTCGTCTCGGTGGTCGCGGCCCTGTTGTTCTTCGTCTCTGTGCTCGTCCACGAGCTCGCGCACTCGTTCGTGGCCCGCGCCCAGGGCATACCCGTGCGGGGCATCACGCTGTGGATGCTCGGCGGGGTCTCGACGATCGAGTCTGAGGCGACGAGCCCGGGGCGCGAAGCCCTGCTGGCCGGCATCGGGCCCGCGTCGAGCCTCGCCATCGGCCTCGTCTGCTGGTACGCCGGCCACGCCATCGTCGGTTCGAGCATCGCCCATGCGGTGCTCATCTACCTCGGGTTCATCAACCTCGTGCTGGCGGTCTTCAACATGGTGCCGGGGTTCCCGCTCGACGGCAGCAAGGTGCTCCACGCCGCGCTGTGGGGCATCACCCGCGACGTCCTCAAGGCCACGCGCTGGGCCGCTCGCGCCGGTCTTGTGATCGGCGCCCTGATGATCGCCTACGGCCTGTACTCCGTGTTCGGGTTCGGCGCCGCTTTCAGCGGCTACATCGGGCCGCTCTGGTTCGCCCTCATCGGCTTCTTCGTGCTGCAGGCTTCACAGGTCGCCGGCCGGCAGAGTCGTGCCGAGAGCACGCTCACCGGCGTTCGGGTGGGTGAGCTCATGTCGCTGCCGCCCACCTGGATCCCCGGCGACATCACGCTACGTAAGGCGGCCAACGACTACTTCGCCCCGCTCGGCGCGCGCTGCCTGCCGGTGCAGGACGACTACGGCGCCCTCGAAGGCATGATCTGCCTGTCAGACCTGCAGCGCGTCGAGCAGAGCGCCTGGGGCGTCGATCAGGTGCAGGACGCGATGACGGGCGCCGCCCACCTGCAGACGATCTCGCCCGACGAGTCGGCCGCGACGGCCCTGCACCGCCTGGCCACGACCGCGACCGAGCAGCTCGCCGTCGTGCAGGACGGCCGCTTTTTGGGATTCATCGACGGCATGAGCATCGGGCTCTTCATGCAGACCGGCCAGACGCCGCCGCGCGCCGCCCACGACGGCGTCGGCGTTTAAGGCCCTTCGGCGAGCCGTCGCCCGTAGCCGCCGGCAGCCGACGGCGGCGAACCGTCGCCGCTGGTCGCCGGCAGCCGCGCCGCCACCGCCCGCCCCCCCTGTCGAGTCCGTCAGGGCAGCTTGACGACGACGACGGCCATGTCGTCGTCGGCGCCGCCGCCGGCGTAGCGCGCCGCGTGGTCCATGAGCGACTCGGCGAGCCGTTGGGCGGGCTCGTCGAGGTGCTGCTCGAGGGCCTCGCGCAGACCCTGCTCGCCCAGCATGCGGCCGTCGCTGCGCGCCTCGGTCAGTCCGTCGGTGTAGAGCACGATGGTCGCGTCTTCGGGCAGCACGCAGCGGTGCGTGGGGTAGGTCTCGCCGTCGAACAGGCTGATCGGAAAGCCGCCCTCCTGGGCGATGGCGAAGCGCCGCCCGCCGGCCAGCACGATGGGCCGCTGATGGCCGGCGACCGCGTATTCGAGGTAGCGGCGGCCGACGTCGAGCGAGACCAGCACCACCGTGGCGAACGGCAGATTGGGGTCTTGGGCGAGCAGCGCAGAGTTCAAGCGCGAGAGCGCCTCGCCGGGCGAGCTCTCCTGCGCGTAGGCGCGCAGCGTGTAGCGCACCAGCGCGGTCTCGACGGCGGCCTGCAGCCCGCGGCCGCAGACGTCGCCCACGGCGATGAGCACGCGCCCGGGAGCGAGCTGCAGGATGTCATAGAAGTCACCGCCCACGCGCGCCGCGCGCGCCGCCGCCCGGTACTTCACGCCGATCTCGGCGCCGGCCAGCAGCGGCGGCTCGACAAGCAGCGCCTGCTGGAAGGTCTCGGCGATCTCGTGCTCGCGCTGAAAGGCGCGCACGTTGCGCAGCGTGAGCGCGAGCTGCGCGGCGAGCGTGGTCGCCAGGCGGCCGTCGTCGTCGTCGAAGCCGTCGTGCAGCGCGCTCTCGCGCGAGCGCTGAAAGACGACCGCGGTGAGCGCGTCGGCGCGCTGGCGGCGGACCGGCACGATCAACGCCCGTCCATAGACGAAGGCGTGATCGGCCAGCGCCTGCTGCCCGACGCCGTCGCCGATCTCGGTGGCGCCGATCTCGGGCAGCCCGCTGCGCAGCACCGCCACGACGCTCTCGGCCGCCGTGGCGTCGGGCGCCGAGAAGCCGTGGCGGTCGTGGAAGGCCTTGACCACGACGACCTCGCCGTCGCGCACCGCGTACGCCGCGACGTCGGCGTCGAGCAGCTCGGCGCCCGACTCGAGCACCTCGCGCACCACGCTCGACTCGTCGCGCAGGTGGGCGATCTTGAGCGAGACCTGCTGCAGCGTGGCGAGCTGCGACGCGAGGCGCTCGAGGCGCTCCGCGGAATCGCGCTGCGACTCGTAGAGGTTGGCGTTGTCGAGGGCGAGCGCCGCGAACTGACAGATCGCTTCGACCAGCTCGACGTCTTCCGGCGAGTAGGCCCGCGAGGGCTTGTCGTCGAAGAGCTCGACCACGCCGATCACGCGGTCGCGCACCTTGAGCGGCACCCCGAGCTGGCTGGTCTTGCCGTTCCTGAGCAGCAGCTGGCGTTCCTGCTCGTTCAGCGACGGGTCGGCGACGCTCATGATGGCGACCGGGCGACCGGTCTCGACGACGCGCCCGGTCGCGGGGTAGTCGGCCAGCGGCCAGAGCCGGCCGATGACGTCGCCAAAGTCGAAGCGCTCGCGGTCGTAGCTCACCACCGTGCGCACCGCGTCGGCTCCCGGCTCGAGCACGTGGATGTCGCAGGCGCTCACGTCGAGCAGCGCGACCAGGCGTTCGACGACCGCCTCGATCACGGTATGCGTCTCTAGACTCGAGGCAAAGTCGAGGCTCGACTCGACGACCAGCGACAGGTCTCGCTGCCGGGCGTCGAGCTCGGACATGAGCCGGGCGTTCTCGACGGCGACGGCGATGTGGCCGCCGACGCTGCCGGCAAAGCGCACCTGCTCGGCGGAGAACGTCGGGGCGCCCGCCGGCCGGCTGAAGACCATGGCCCCCACGCCGAGCTCGAAGGCCCGCAGCGGCACCACGAGCACGCACTGCAGCTCGAAGTCGCGCAGGTACGCCGGCGGCGTCAGGCCGCGCTCGGCGAACCAGGCGCCCACGTCGGGCACCGGGAGCACCTCGTTATGCTCGAGCGCGTGGCGCAACAGGACGAGCGCGTCGTACGGATAGCACAGCGCCTGCGGGTCGGCGGCCGAGCCGAACGCCGCTGCGCCGCACCACTGCCCGTCGCGCACCACGAAGGCGACGCCCACGACGGCCTCGAGCTCGTCGCCGATGCGCCGCACGGCGTTCTCGACCAGCTCGCGCGGCTCTCCGCGGCGGCTCGAGCGCCCCACGATGTCGGCCTCGGCCTGAGCGAGCCGCGCCCGGGCAAGCGCCCGGCTCGAGACCTCGTCGAGCTGCGCCAGCAGGTCGTGAGACCACGACAAGGCCGGCCGCAGGAGACGATCAGGAGATAGAGATAGATCAGGTGCAGCGGACTGGCGAAGCGCGTGCTGCGCGACCATCACGCCGAAGCTCAGGCAGACGGCGATCGCGCCCGCCACGACGATCGCGTAGCGCCGCAGGGTCAGGGCGATCAGCGCCAGCGGGATGAGGTAGAAACCGCCGGCGACCCAGTCGGACGGCGTGAGCAGGTCGAAGGCGAGCACGGCGGCCATGAGGGCGGCCGCAAGGATGAGGATGGGCAGGTGGTGACGCTGGAACCAGCGCATCACCTGCAGCAGACGCGGGTGCCGCTGTTCGTTCGCTACCGGGGTGGCTGTGTCTTCGGGCATCGGACCGCCTGTCGCGGTGTTCCCTGTCGACCGCCGGACCGCGTGCCGGCCCGGACGGCCCTCTGCGCGGTACGTCACCCTGAACAGCTTACGCCTGCGGTCAAGGTAAGGTCGCGCCCCGACGGCGCTGGCGCCGCGGCAGGTCCGGAGCGCCCCGGCCCTTTCGGGCGCCCCGGACGGTCAAGCGCCTCGGCGACGTAAGCGCTCCTGCGTCTTGGGCGACTGCAGCTCGCGCAGGGCGTCGGTGGCCACCCAGCGCGCGGCGCGGGTCGCCGGGTCGCCGCCGCGCGAGCCGCCGGCGCGCTCGTCGGCGGCGGCGCGCAAGCGCCGAGCGCACGCCAGCGCTTCGCGGTTGAGCTCGAGGCTGCGCTTGCCGATGTTGCGCAGCGCCCAGTTGACCGCCTTCTTCACGAAGTTGCGCTCGTCGAAGGCTTCGCGCTCGACGAGCTCCAAGAGCTCCACGAAGGCCTCGTCGCCAGCCGCCTTGTCGTGCACGGCGAGGCCGGCCATGAGGGCGAAGCCGGCGCGCTTGACGAACTCCGCGGGCCGGCCCGCCCAGGCGACCGCCTGCGTCCAGGCGAAGGGCGTGCGGTCGAAGAGATCGGTCGTCACCTCGTCGCAGACGTCCCACGAATCGAAGTCGGCCGCCCAGCTCTCCATCTGTCGCACGTCGACCTTGTCTGGTTCGTCGACGAAGGCGGCCAGCAGGCGAGCTTCGTGGTTGCCGGTGCGCCACAGCTCGAGGGCGAGCTCGTGATCGTGGCCGAGGTCCTTTGCCAGGCGTCGCAGCACGGTGACCGACACGCCGTAAGCGTCGTCGACCTTGATGCCGTAGCGCGCCATGCCGGCGCGATCGGCCTCGCTGCCAAGCGCCGCGATCTCGGCGAGGACCGCAGCCGCACGGCCGCCCTCGGCGGAGGTGGCCGCCGCACGGCCGCCCTCGGAGGTGGCCGCCGCACGGCTGCGCGCCGGCCGCGCCGCGCCGGGTCGTGGCTGCCCGGTCACGCGCCGCGTCTCATGGGTCGATCAGGCCGGGGTCGTCGCGGGTCCAGCGCCGCCACGCCTTGACGGCGGCGGCGTGGCGCGCGCCGCTGTGGGGCGCTTTGAGCCAGCGGCTCAACGTGCCGGCGTAGGCGATGGCGTTGTCGAGCACGCGCGTCTGGTGCGAGTCGAGGCTGGCGGCGTCGCGCCAGGTGATGAGGCGCACCCACAGCGTGTGGGCCCGCGCGGCCGCCGCGGGCCGCGCCGCGTCGACCTGCCTCTCTGGCGCAGCCACGACGGCGGCGAGCGCGGCGAGGCGCGCCCGCACCACGGTGAGCTGCGCCGCGGTCGGTGCGCCGAACGTCGCCGCCTGAGTGTCGCTCGTCGTGCCGCCGCCGCTGGTCGACGGCGTCACGCCGTTGTGGGAGACGACAAGCCCGACGGCGACGATCACCAGCGCCAGGACGATCGTGGCGAGCCGCAGGCCGCGCGGCGCCTTGGCGCGCCGCCGCGCCGCCCACGGCGGCGGCGGCACCGCCGCCGCCGGCGCGGCGATCGTGTCGTGCCACCACGGCGACCCCGACGACGGCGCTGATCCGGCCGGTGCAGCGACCCCGAGCGGCGCGGCGCCCGGGTGGGGTACCCGTGGAGGGGGCATGACCGGCCCGCGGTCGCGCGGATCGGCGCCGGAGATCGCCGAATCGGTATGGAAGTCTGACCCGAGGACCTGATCGAACCCGCCCGCCGGACCGCCGCCCGACATGGGACGACCGTTGAGCACGCGGCGCAGCTCGCGCCCCCGCTCGCGCGCTCGCGCCGCCGCCACGGTGAGGGGCTCGGGCACGGCGCGCGCCGTGGGCGTCGCCCCGACGGCCGTTCGCGAGGCGCCGGCAGGCGTGCCGGCGCCGGAGACCTGCGCGGCGGTGCGCGACGAGGCGCCGACCGTAGCGGCGGAGCCGCCGTGACGGCCGGCGCTGGCCCCGCCCGGGGTGACCCGCGGGCGCCCGGGCGACGTGTCGGCGACCGGCACGCCGAGCGCGGCGGTCGTCGTGGCGCTGTGCGTCGTGCGCGTGGTGAAACGCCCCGACCAGCGGGTCGCAAGCACGTCGACCGAGACCTGCCCGGGCGGCGCCGAGACCGCCGACGGCGCGCTCACGCGGCGCGGTGGGCTGGGCGCCGAGGGCGCCCAGCCCACCGCGCCGCCGTCGCCCGCGCCGTCGACCGCGCCGTCCGACGAAGAGAAGAGGCTGCTGAGCGCCGCGCCCGGAGCCGCGGCGCGGCGCGACATCGCGCCGCGCACCACAAAGCCGCAAGCGGGGCATGCCGCGGCCGTCGGGGCGAGGGCGCCGCCGCACGACGGGCACCTGGCTGTGTCGGACATCTGTGTCCCCCTTGCCCCGCGCGCACGAGCGGGCGGATGGCGGCGTTCCTGGCTCTGGTTCCGGCGACCGCGCGGTGGCCGCCGGCCGATGCGGCCTTTCGTGCCTCAGTATGACACCGATCGCGGCGGCGTCGGGTAGGATTCTGGGGTAATGCTGCGCCCCCCCGACGACACCCCGGTGCCCGAGTCGCGCGCCACCGAGCCTGCGGCGGCCTCGGCGGGAGCAGGCAACGGCCGGCGCGCGTCGTTCGAGGTCAACGAGACCAGCCGCGTCGAGACGTTCTCGGACAGCGTCTTCGCCATCGCGGCCACGCTGCTCGTCCTCACCCTGCACGTGCCGGCCACGCACGCAAGCGAGGCCGCCCTCTGGCATCAGCTGCTCGGCCACTGGCCGACCGACGTGGCCTTCGTCATCAGCTTCTTGTCGATCCTCATCATGTGGTCGAACCACCACGGCGTGTTCAACGTGATCGCCCGCGTCGACCACACCTTCCTGCTGCTGAACGGCCTGCTGCTGCTCGGCATCACGACCACGCCGTTCACGACGACCCTGCTGGCCGACAACCTCGGACACCCCAGCGAGCGCGTCGGCGCTCTCGTCTACAGCGGGGCGCTGCTGTTCGTGTCGGTCGCCTTCGTCGGGCTCTGGCTCTACGCCTCGCGCGGCCGGCGCCTGGTGACCGCCGGCATCACCGATGCCCACATCCGCGCCGTCACCAGACAGTTCGCCTTTGGCCCCGTCGCCTTTGCCCTGGCCTTTGGCCTGGCCTTTGCGAGCGCCAAGGCCAGCGTGGCCGTGCTCATCGCGATCGAGCTCTTTTACGCCGTGCCCTCGCGCGCCACGCGCGCCATCACGCCCGACTGACGACGCCGCCGCGCCGCGCTAGTCCTCTTCGACCTGCGGACGGCCGCGGCGGCGAAGCAGCACCACGGCGACGATCACGATCAGCGCCGCTGCCGCCGCGACGACCGCGACCAGCGCCGTGCTGCTCGAGCCCCCGCCGGCCGCGGCGGCCCGCGGCCGCAGGTTCAGGTACGAACCGAGGAAGCCTTCGGTGTTGAAGGCCGGCCCGCTACCGCCGAACATCTGCTGCCAGCCGGTCCACCTGGAGGTGTTGTAGGCCTCGAGGTAGTCGGGATAGGTGAGCACGATCCAGGGCGTCTGCTGGTACATGAGCTGCTGCATCTGCCAGATCGGCTTCTGGCGCGCCTGCGGGTCGATGATCGAAGCCTGCTGGGTGTTCAACGCGTCGTACTGGGCGTTCGACCAGTACGGCTCGTCGAGGCTGCCGATCTGCGGCGTGGTGAAGCACACGAGGGTCTGGCCGGGGTCGAAGTAGCCCGTCCAGTTCCACACCACGAGGTCGAAGTCGGGGGCCCAGGCCTTGCCGTGCGAGTTGTAGATGTCGGACTGCAGCGTGCCCGGGTCGACCACCGAGAGGGTGATCTTCAGCCCCAGGCTGTCGAGCCAGCCGGTGATCAGCTTGGCCTCGCTCTGCTCGGACGAGCTGTCGGTCGAGGTGTACAGGCGCAGCTTGATGGGCTTGCCGTGCAGGTCGAGCCGCACGCCCTTCGAGCTCAGCTTGTAGCCGGCCTGGGTGAGCAGGCTGCTCGCCTTGGCGAGGTCGAACGAGTACGCCTGGTCGGCGGGCGGCTGCCAGTGGTAGTCGGGGTCCTTCCAGACGTTCGGCGGGATGATCGTGGTGGCGGGCTGCGCGTAGCCCTCGTAGGCGAGCGTCGAGAGGCGCTGCTTGTTGACGCGCGTAGTTCAAGGCGTTGCGGAACCTGGGGTCGCGCAGCACCGGGTTGCCCAGCGAGCTGGACTTGTCGTACGAGTTGAACTCGACGTAGTTCCAGTTGTAGTAGGAGTACGGCACCGCCTTGAACGACGGGTCCGACTTGAGCGCCGAGAACTGCGCCTGCGGCAGCGCCCCAGGCGGCGTCGATGTTGCCCGACTTCAGGTCGGTGACCATGGTGTCGGCGTCCTGGTAGACCAAGAAGTAGATGTCGGTGATGGCCGGCTTGGGGCCCCAGTAGTCCGGGTTGCGCACCAGGTGGATGTAGCTGCCCTTCTTGAACTGCACGGTTGTGAAGGGTCCGCTGCCCACCAGCGGCAGCTTGACCGCGTAACTGCTCTGCGCCACGCTCGGCGAGACGTGCTCCCAGATGTGCTGGGGAATGATCGGCACCCACATGCTCTCGAGGTCGGCCTTGGGGTGGGAGCAGACGATCGCACGGTCGTCGGGTCGAGCGCCGTGGCGCTCTTAATGCCGAAGGTCGAGTTCGTGAAGTTCGCCATCTGGTTCTTGACGATGTAGTTGAACGTGAAGGCGACGTCGGCGGCGGTGAGCGGCTGGCCGTCCTGCCACTTGACGCCCGAGCGGATCTTGATCGTCCAGGTCAGGCCGTCGGCCGAGATGCCGCCGTTGGCCTTGGTCGGGAACTGGCTCGCCAGGTCGAGCGTGGGCTGGTTGCGGTCGCCGTAGCCGAACAGCAGGTCGTAGTTCAGCGCCCAGATCTCGTAGGTCTCGTTCTGGTAGCCGATGAACGGGTTGAGGTTGTCGGGCTCCTCGGTCCAGCCGATCCTCAGGGTGACGTGGCCGGCGCCCGGCGTCGGCGAGGCGCTCGCCGCGAAGGCCGTCGCCAGGCCCCAGACCAGCCCGACCGAGAGCACTGCGACGATCGCCAGGACAACGGCCCGTCGCGCACCGCCAAACGGCTTCTGCTTCATGGACCCCCCTCTATGTCGGGGCGCCGCCCCGTGCCCGAACGGGGCAGCGCCCTCTGGTCACTTCCGACCCTACTGCGCAGCGAGTGAGCAGGCAATACGGTCGAGCGCACCTGCCGCCGCCGGCGGCGCGACCTGGGCGTCCCTCACGAGCCGGGCATGAACACCGGGAAGCTACCGGGGCCGAGATCGGTCTGCGCGCCGAACGTCGCGGGGTCGGTTGTCCAGAGCTCGGCGACGTCGTCGGCGGCCTGCAGGCCGCGCAGGCTGTAGGCGAGCAGGGCGTCGTCGTACGACCAGGCAAGGCCGGTGACCGCGACCTGCGGGTGCTCGGCGGAGCCGCGCAGCACCCTGGTCGTGGCGTCGAAGATGGCCAACCGGGTGGTCGTGCCCGGCTCGGCTTCGGGCATGCCCCAGAACGCCACCTGCTGGGTCAGGTTGCTCCAGGCGGTCGCGTCGCGTCCGGCGAGGGTGGTGTCGACCGTGCGCAGCGCCTTGCCGGTCGTGGCCGAGCGCACCGAGTAGCGCACCGAGATGTCGGAGCCGGTGGTCGAGGTGATCAGGTACGCGCCGCTGCTCGACAGACGTGGGTCGCGAAACACGCGGATGTCGAAGCCGTCGGCGTACTTCACAGAGCCGATCAGGCGGGGCTTCGCGGCGGCGCCGTGAGCGAGCCGGTAGAGACGCTCGACGACCCAGCGCAGTGGCGAAGCGCCCGCGATGGGGCCGCCGTCGCTCAGGCGCACGAAGGCCAGCGCCGCGCCGGGCGCCACCGTGGGCTCAGTGCCCAGCAGCGACCCGAACCTCTTCACGGCGCCGGTCACGGCGTTCACCGTGTAGAGGCGGTCGGCGAACGGGTAGCAGCGCGTAGCCGTGCGTCGGCTTGCCGGCGACCAGGAGCCTGGTCGACGAGATCCAGGCGACCGAGTCGACGGCCTCCACGCCGCGCGCGGCCAGCGACCAGGCGTGCAGCACGCCGGTGCCGGTGTCGTAGACGTACACCCGCGGGCCCGCGGTCATGGGCAGGTAGGCGATCCGCGCGGTGCCGGGCGAGCGCTCGGCGCGCGCCGCCCTGAACGGCAGGTCCACGAGCTGCGTGGCGGTCGTGCTGACGGGATCGACGCTCCACAGCGAATCATGACCGGCGATGCGGCGCACCACGACGATGCTGCCGGCCGTCGGCACGGCGGCGTCGGGCGCGGCCGCCGAGACAGACGTCGCGCCGGCCGCCGCGGCGCGCGGGACGCCCACCGCCAGCGCCACGACCACGAGCGCCGCGACGACCGCGGCGACGCCGACAACGGCGCCCGCGGCAGCAACGCCTCTTGTGCGGCTCAGGCTTGCGTGCATGACTGACCTCCCCGATCGCGACGCACCCCTCGCGGCGCGCCCTGTCCAGGCTCACGCCACAAGCATACGCAGGTCGAACGGCGCCCGAACGTGGCGCCCGGCGGCACCAGGAGGGCGACGCGGGCCGCGAATGGGGCGCGCGGCTCAGGGGTGGTCCTAGGGGTGATACACGCAGCTGCGGTTCTTGCCGAGGCGCTTGGCCAGGTAGAGCGCCTTGTCGGCGTTGGCGACGAGCTGGTCGCCGGTCGAGGCGTGGTCGGGGAACGTGGCGACGCCGACGCTCACGGTCACGCCGCCGGCGGCGCCGCCCGGCGCGTCGAAGGTCTGCGCCTGGGTCGCCGCGCGGATGGCCTCGGCCACCTCTATGCCGGGGCGGTGGCCCTCGACCAGGTCCTGCAACCGCTCGGCGGCGATCGCGGCGTCGCCGACGCCGGTCTCGAGCAGCAGCACGACGAACTCCTCTCCCCCGTAGCGCGCCACGAAGTCGACGTTGGTGCGCGTCTGGGCGAGCAGCAGGTCGGCCAGGGCCTTGAGCAGCCGGTCGCCCTGCGGGTGGCCGAAGGCGTCGTTGAACTCCTTGAAGTTGTCGACGTCGATCATGAGCAGCGTGAGCGGCTTCTCGAAGCGCTGCGCGCGGGCGACCTCGGCCGCCAGGCGCTCCTGAAAGAAGCGGTGGTTGTAGAGGCCGGTGAGGCCGTCGGTGCGCGACTGCTGCTCGAGCTCGCCGTAGGCGCGCTGCAGCTCGATGTTGCTGGCCGCCTTGCTGGCGAAGACCTCGATCAGGCGCACGACGTCGTCGCTCGGCCGTTGCCGGTCGAGCGGGTCGTAGGCCTCGATGTAGCCGATCAGCTGGCCTTTCTGGCCGAGCATGGGCACGAACAGCGAATCGAACTGGTTCCACTCGCCCTCGGGACGCTCGCCGACGAGCTCTTCGCCGGGCAGGAAGTAGTTCTCTTCGTCGGTCCAGGTGTGCAGCAGGTGGTCGACGAAGTGCGACTGCGAGATGGTGCGCGCCGAGGCGATCAGCCCGTTCATCACGCGGGCCGGGATCGGCGTCGCGGCGTAGTGCTCATCGATCTCGGGCGTGCCGCCGAACGCCTTGGCCACGTTGAAGAGCAGCTCGTCGGGGTCGAACAGGTAGATCACCCACTGGTTGAACTCGAGGGCTCCGTGCAGCACGCGGCCGAGCAGGTCGATCAGACGCTCCTCGGAGAGCAGGCCGCGCATCTGGCCCGAGAGCTCGACGAACGCCGACAGGCGGGCGTTCAGGCGGGTCAGCGCGGCGCGCTCCTGTTCGAGCCGCTCGTAGGCCCGGGCGCTCTGCAGGGCGGCCGCGGCCTGGGCGGCGATGGCGGTCGCCAGGCCGATCTCTTCGTGCGAGTAGCTGCGGTCGGGCGCGGCGTCGCAGCTCGCCAGCAGGCCGAGCACCTCGTCCTGATAGACGAGCGGCACCCACAGCTGGCTGCCGGCGTCGCAGAGCGCCGCCGGGTGGTCGCCGGCCGCCGCCTGCCGGAGCGCGGCGGCCTGCGCCGCACGGCCCGCGCCGGGCTGCCCCGCGCGTGCCGGGTCGCCGGCCTGCGTGGCGACCACGCGGCGCTCGTCGATGCACCCGGCGAGCAGCGCATCGTCGCTCAATCTGTAGAGGCCGGCGCCCTCGGGCGCGCCGGGCTCGTCGCCGTCGCGAGCCACGAGCTCGAGCGTGCGGCTCGCGGTGTCGAACTGGTAGACCTCGGCGCCCGTGGAACGCAGCGCTTCGCGCAGGTGCCGGGCGATGGCCGCGAGCACGGTGCCGCGATCGACCGCCGACGTGAGCGTGGCCGCCACGCCGAGCAGCGTGGCGAGGTCGGCGTTGCGCCGCTCGGCTTCGTCGAAGGCGCGCGCGTTGCGGATGGCGAGCGCGGCCTGCGTACCGATGGCCTCGGCCAGGCGCACCTCGTCGGCCGTGAACCGCCGCGGGTACCGCGACTCGGCCACGTCGAGCACGCCGAGGACCTCGTTGCCGCAGAGGAGCGGGACCGACAGCGTGGCTTTCTCGCCCCAGGCGGCCATGGCGGCGAAGTCCTCGAACGAGAGTCGCGAGTAGTCGTAGTACTTGGCGTGCGGCCGGCGCAGGCGCACCGTGGCCAGGCCCTCGGGCCACGACTCCGCGGTGAAGCGCCGGCCCAGCCAGGCGGGGTCGCTCGGCACGCCGGCGACCTGGTAGTAGGCGATCACCTCGAGCTCGCCGGAGGTGGCGTGAAAGTCGTAGACGTCGGACCAGGCGACGCCCAGGGTCTGCACGAGCCGTTCTGCTATGGTCGACAGCGTGGCGCGCAGATCGACGCTCGACGCGATCGCCGCGCCGGTCTCGAGCATGAGGCGCTGCTCGCGGTTCTGGGAATCGAGCCGCTCGATGGTGCGGGCGCTCTCGACCGCCACGCCGGCCTCGGCGGCCAGCTGCGCGGCGAACGCCTCGTTCGCTTTGCTGAACCGGCGCGAGTGGCGCCGCTCGATGGCGCACAGAAAGCCGACCACCTGGTCGTCGGCGACGATCGGCACGTACAGTACGGCGCGATGCCCGCGGGCGACCATCTCGGCGCGCTCCTCGGCGGGCAGCGTGAGGTCGTCGTCGTGAGCCGCCGCTATGCGCCGCGTCGCGGCGGCGCGCGCTCGCGCGCCCACGTCGCCGAGGCCGTAGGGCTGCTCGGCGGGCGCGTCGCCCTGCTCGCCGTCGGCCCGGTAGCGAGCGACCACCTTGACCGCCCCCGAGGCCTCCCTGCGGATCAGCACGTCGCAGTGGTCTACCTCGAGGCCCTCGGCCAGCCGGCGGGCGACGTCGACCAGCGTGCGCTCGGCGGCGTGCGGACCGGCGCCGCGACCCGCGAGGCCGCCGCCGTCGGCGCCCGCCGAACTCGGGGGCGGCAGGTACTTGGCGAAGGCCGCGAGTCGGCCACGGCCCGGGACGACGATAGCGCACACGCCCTGGGCCAGCACGAGCTCGGCGGTCGTGTAGCGCCGCTCCCGGTGTCCGGCGAGCAGCTCGATCATGCCGATGCTGTCGCCGCGCAGCACGAGCGGCAGCGCCAGCCAGCCGCCTTCGAACGGCGTGGCGGAACCCGGCGAGCGCGCGAGGTCGGGGTCGGGCGCGACGAACAGAGGCTCGCGGTTGCCGATCACGCGGGCCGCGATGGCGTCGACCGCCAGGGTCCGCGAGCCGCGTACGGCGGTGCGCACCCCGCCCACGTCGTAGCCGACCACCGACTCGAGCGTGTCGCGCCCGAAGTCGACCAGCGAAAGCACCGCGGTCGTGCAGTCCATCGCCCGCAGCAAGCGGGCGCAGATCAGGGGCAGCCCCCTGTCGGGGCCGAGCTCGTCGATCGCCCCAGGGGCGGCGTCGACCAGCGCCAGGAGCGCCTGGGCGCGCAGCTTCTCTTCGCCGACATCGACGAGGAACCGCTCAGCGGTGCGCTCGTCGCGAGGTCTACCAGCCATCCAGCCTCTTCCGCGGTGTCGCACGCGGGCGGGCGCGAGGCGGCAGCCGCTCGCGGCCGCTCCGTCGTCCCCTCACGTATCGCGCGCGCTCTCTCAGGTACTAGTCGACAGACGCGCCGCGAAACATGACAAACGAACGCCGGGCCGGCGGCCGGCCGGGCCGGAGCCATAAACGGCACCGCCCCGGCGACCGCGCGCCGACGACGGAGTCGCTCGGCGCCCCTAGAACACGTGGCAGACGAGACAGGTAGGCCCGCCGTCGGCCTTGGTGAACTCGTCGAGATCGAGCTCGACCGCCTGCTCGCCGGCGTTCCGCAGCGCAGCCGTCGCGCGCGGCGTGCCGGCCGCCAGAAAGACGCGCCCGCCGAGCGGCAGGACGTTGGCGGCCACGACGTCGTCGTCGTGGAGCACGATGCGCTCGATCTCGCCGCGCGGCGCCGTGTCGGGTCCGCCGGCGTCGAGCGACGCAAAGCCGCCGGCGGTGCCGATGAGCAGGTCGGGCCGCACGACGCTCACCCAGCTCGCCAGGTGCAGACGGTCTTCGACCGGGCAGAGAAACGCCCGGTAGCCCGCGCCGCGCACCAGGTCGGCGAGCTGGGCGGCCCCACCACGGGTCGTGCGCTTGGAGACGCCGATGGCGACGCGGTCGCCGTAGACGATGACGTCGCCGCCCTCGAGGGTGCCGGGAGCGGCGATCTCGGCGACCGCACAGGCCGGGCCGAGCAACCGCCGCGCCGTCTCGACCACAGCGGCGACCTCGGGCCGCCGGCTCGGCGCGCCGGGTCGCGTGGCCACGGCGACGGCCGCGGGACCGCCGGGGTCGCCGGCGCGCGGCAGCGTGATCAGCACGTCGGAGACAAAGCAGGCGTCGGGCAGCTCGTCGTCGGCCGGCATCTCGGTGAGCGTCACGCCGGCCGCGCGCAGGGCCGCGACAAACGCCTGGTGCTGGCGGCGAGCCGCCGCCGGATCGATGGTCTCCCTGCCGGGGTGCTCGGACAGGGCCCGGCGAAAGGCTTCGCCCGGAGGTCTCACGATGACGTGCACTTGCCGCCTCCTTGGTCTGGTGGGGGCGATGCTACGACACGCGCGGCGGCGCGGCCAGCTTGACGAACAATTCATCAAGCGTAGAATTCACGACGGCAGGCAATTCATCATGTGTTGATTTCCCGCCGGTGCGGAAGCATCTGTCCAGTGCATCACGGTCGCCGCAGGCGGCGGCCCCGACCCGGCCGCCCTACCCCGTTGTTGGGATCGGCGGCCGCCGACCAAGAGGAGCCCGCTTGAGCACGACCGCAACGCCCGCACCGACCGCCGCTACCCTCGACCAGGGCCACCCGCGCAAGTGGTGGATCCTGGTCGCCGTCTCGATCGGCATGTTCATGGCGCTGCTCGACGTCACCATCGTCAACATCGCCATGCCGCGCATCATCACCAGCCTGCACACCACCGTCACCAGCGCCTCGTGGGTGCTGAACTCCTACAACCTCGTGCTCGCCGTGGCCTTCCTGTCGATGGGCCGCATCGGCGACAAGTGGGGCCAGAAGCGCGTCTTCATCTTCGGCCTCGTCACGTTCACCGTGTTCTCGCTGCTCTGCGGCCTCGCCCCCAACATCGGCTGGCTGATCGCCTTCCGCGCCGGTCAGGGCCTGGGCGGCGCGGCGCTGCTCACCATCTCGCTGGCCATCGTGCTGGGCGCCTTCCCGCGCCGCCAGCAGGGCATGGCCGTCGGCCTGTGGGGCGCCCTGGGCACCGCCGCCGCGGCGGTCGGCCCGACCATGGGCGGCCTGCTCGTCACCTACGGCAGCTGGCACTGGATCTTCTTCGTCAACGTGCCGATCGGCCTCGCCGCCATCGTCTTCGCCGCGCTCGTCATTCCGGTGGCCGTGCGGGGCAAGGACACGGCCGGCGGCATCGACCTGCCCGGCATCGCGATCGCCGGCGTCGGGCTGTTCCTGCTCACGCTCGCCCTGGTGCAGGGCAACTCCTGGGGCTGGGGCTCGGCGCGCGTCGTCGTCATGTTCGTGGCGGCCGTGGCCTGCTTTCCCCTCTTCATCTGGTGGGAGGGCCGCACCGCCCACCCCATGTTCCCCCTGAAGCTGCTGCGCATCCGCTCGTTCACGGCGGCCAACACGGCCATCTGCTTCGTCGGCATGGCGATGGGCGGCACCTTCCTGCTGGTCGTCATCTTCATGGTCTCGGTGCTCGGCTACTCCGAGCTGCGCGCCGCCGTGGCGCTCACCGTCATGCCGGTCGTCGCGCTGCTCATCGCGCCCAACGCAGGCCGCCTCGTCGACCGCATCGGGCCGCGCCTGCCGGCCGTGGTCGGCGCGGTGTTCTTCACCATCGGGCTCGTGCTGCTGGCGCAGCTGAACGCCTCGACGACGGTCGTCGACATCATGTGGCGCATCGCCTTCATCGGCGTCGGCATGGGCTTCGCCATGCCGACCCTCTCGGCCGCCTCGATGGCGTCGCTGCCGCCCGAGGTGCGCGGCGTCGGGTCGGGTTCGCTCAACACCCTGCGTCAGGTGGGCTTCACGCTGGGCGTCGCCGTGCTCGTCGCCATCTTCACGCACACCGTGGCGATCAACGCCCAGACCGCCACCCGCCAGTCGGTGGCCTACGTCATGGCGCAGCCGCAGATCCCCGCCGCCGACAAGCCGCTGATCGTCGCCACGATCAACGCGGCCGCCGCGACGGTCGCCAAGGCGGGCGGCGGCGACGCCGCCACGGCCATGACCTCGAACCCGCTGCAGGGTCTGCCGCAGGCCGCGGCCGGCTCGGCCCAGGCCATCGGCGAGCAGCAGATGATCGCCCACGTCAAAGCCATCTACACGGTCAACATCGCCAAGTCGTTCAAGTGGCCCTTCTACGCGGCCGCCCTGGCCGCGCTGCTGGCCATCTTCCCCGGTCTCATGACCGGACGCCGCCTCGGCGAGCACGAGGGTCACGAAAAGCTAAACCGCGCCGAACGCTCCGAAGCGAACGCCGACGCGGCGGCCCTGGGCGCGGCGACCGACGCCGCCGAATGAACCGCGCCACGCCCCAGCCCGAGCCGGCCGCCGCTCCGGCCGGGCGGCCCGGCGGCGAGCCGGCCGCCGCGCCGGCGTCGGAGCCGGTGCCGACGCCGGCCGGGCACCGCCCGGCGCACACCGGCCGGCGCCCCGGCGACAGCGGCGCGCGCGACTGCATCCTAGCCGCCGCCCGGTTCGAGTTCGCCGAGGGCGGCTACGACGGCGCCACCATCCGCGGCATCGCCGCCCGCGCCTGCGTCGACCCCGCCCTCGTGCACCACTACTTCGGAGCCAAAGAGCAGCTCTTCGAACGGGCGCTCGAGCTGCCCGTCTCGCCGGGCTCGCTGCTGCCGGCATTGCTGGCCGACGACCGCGAGCGCATAGGCGAGCACGTGGTGATGGGCTTTCTGACGGTGTGGGAAGACCCCGCCAACCGGCCGGTCTTCATGGCCATGCTGCGTTCGATCGTGTCGAACGAGCAGGCCGCCGAGCTCGTGCGGCGCCTGCTCGTAAAAGAGGTCTTCGGGCCGCTCGCCACCGCCCTCGGGGTGCCCGACGCCGAGCTGCGCGCCACGCTGGCGGGCTCACAGTTCATCGGCCTCGCGCTCATGCGCTACGTGGGCAAGGTCGAGCCCCTGGCGTCGGCCGACCTCGACACCGTGGCGGCCGCCGTGGGGCCGACCATCCAGCGCTACCTCACCGGTCCGATCGGGCACCAGGCGCGTAACGAAGTCACGCCTGCCTGAGCGACAACGACGCAGTCGCTTGGCGGCACTAGGCGCGTAACGAAGTCACGCCTGCCTGAGCGACAACGACGCAGTCGCTTGGCGGACCCAGGCTGTCCCCAGGCGCGACGGAGGCGCTAGACGACCTCGGGCTCGAGCGCCGGTTCGAGCGCGGCATCGCCGGCAGCGGCGCCCGCGGGCGCCGCCCCGTCGCCGAAGGCCAGGGCGATGCACTCGTCAGAGGCCGGCTTGGCGACGAGCGCCACGAGCGGCACGACGGCCAGCGAACCCAGCATGGCGATGCTCGAGATGACCGGCATGTAGGCAGCGTTCCAGTGGTAGTGCCAGCCGACCAACAGGGTGAAGCCGGCGCCCACGACAAAGCCCGCCCAGGCCGAAGCCTTGCCGACGCGCCGCCAGAACAGGCCCCAGATGTAGGGGCCGAGGAAGGCTCCCGAGATCACGCCCCACGAGATCGCCATCATGGTGATGATGATGGCGATCTTGGCCTGCGCCAGCAGCACCGACAGCAGGATGAACACGACCACCAGCACGCGCATGAGCGTGACCACCGACTTCTTGGACATGTCGGGCTTGAGCTCGTCGCGCACGAAGTCGACGCTCACGACCGACGCCGAGACCATGACCAGCGAGGCCAGAGTCGACATGGAGGCCGAGAGCACGAGCAGCAGCACGATCACGACCAGCGTCGAGGGTAGCGCCACGTCGATCACGGTGGGCATGATGGCGTCGAAGTTGCCCGCTGCCGCGAGCGGCGCGACCTGCGGGAACAGGTGGCTGAGCGAGCCCGTGAAGTAGGCGCCGAAGGTCATGAGCAGGGCAAACAGGGTGGAGATGACGATGGCCTGGCGCACCACGCTCTCGTCTTTCATGGCGTAGAACTTGTGCACCATCTTGGGGTGCGCCAGCGCGCCCAGGCTGGTGAGCAGCACGAGCCCCAGCAGCTCGACGCCCGGCGAGTTGAGAAAGGCGGTGAAGCCGCTGCCATGAATGTCCCAGGCCGGCCAGATGGCGGTGAGCTGCGGGCTGATGGCGTGCAGATGGTGCAGCCCGTGGCGCAGGCCGCCGACCTCGGGCGAGCGCACCACGAACCAGATCATGACGATCACGCCGATGATCATGACGACGCCCTGGATGGCGTCGTTGCGGGCCACCGCCAGGTAGCCACCGATCACCAGGTAGACCGCGGTGAGCACCGCCATCGACCAGAGCGCCGTGGTGAAGTTGATGTTGAAGACCTTCTCGAACAGATAGGCGAGGCCCGTGTAGACCGAAGCCGAGTACGGGATGAGGAAGATGAAGATGATGAGGGCGGCGACGATCTTGATGGCCTTCGAGCCGTAGCGCCGCGAGAGGAACTCGGGCATGGTCAGGGCGTTCAGGCGCCCCGTCATGGTGCGCGTGCGCTTGGCGAGCAGCCACCAGGCGATCATGGTGCCCAGGAAGGCGTTGCCGATGACGATCCACAGCGCCGACAGGCCAAAGCCGTAGCCGATCTTGCCGGCGTAGCCCACGAACAGCACGGCGCTGAAGTAGGTGGTGCCGTAGGCAAAGGCCGACAGCCACGGCCCCAAGGTGCGGCTGCCGATGAAGAAGTCGTCGACGGTCTGCGTGCGGCGCCGCGAGTAGATGCCGATCGAGACCAGCACGGCGACGAAGACGGCAAGAATGGCGTACTTGACCACGGACTCCCCCAAAGATTCGACGCGACCGAAGCCGTAATGCTATCGAGCTTCGCGGAGAAACGCAAAAAGAACCACGCAGATTCTTCTTGCCTGCCTCATGGACTGCAAGCCCGCCGTCAGAGTTGCGCCCTTAGTGCAACTCTATGCAGCGCGGGCCAGATCGCCCGGCGCCGGTTCAGCCCTGGCCGCGCGCCGGCGGCCCGCCGACCGGGGGGCCACCCGCCGGCGGACTCGAGGGCCGGCGCCGCGGCAGCACGGCGCGCGCCACGAACACCAGGCCGAGCGCGACCAGCAGGAGCGGCCAGGCGTGCCAGACAAGCGACCAGGGGTGGTCGAAGCCGGCGAGCACGCCGAAGCCCGCGAAGAACAACCCGAAGAGCAGCGGCCAGAGATGCGCCCAGCCCACCTGCACGCGGCGGATCACCCAGGCGAGCACGAGGCCGCAACCGAGGCCCACGGCGCTCAGGAACATGGGCGAGTCGATCGCCCTGTCGACGATCATGCCCATGCCCCAGCCCGCGAGGGCCAGGCCGGGCAGGTAGAGCGAGTAGTACGGACGCCAGCCGATCGCCAGCGCGCAGATCAGCACGCCCGGGGCGAAGATCGCCACGCCCAGCAGCGAGACGCCCGTCATGATGAGCACGAACGTGAGGGCGCCGGCGGCGATGAGCGCACCGCCGGTGACGAGCAGGTAGCGCTTGTGCCGGCGCTCGCGCAGCTCGAGCCAGCCGGGCGGGCGGCCGTACGAGGTGGGCATCGGCGTGGCGGCGATCAGCGCGCGCAGCTCCGCTGCGCGCGCCTCGATCTCGGCGTCGAAGGGGTCGGCCACCGGGTTCACGGCGCCGCGCTTGTCGTCGGGTTCGCTCATGCGTACAGACTATTCCCTCGAGCGCCTACTCGTAATGGATGGCTTCGAGCACGTTGACCCGCGCCGCCCGGTGAGCCGGCAGCACGGCGGCGACCACGCCCACGATGCCGGCCACGATGAGGAAGACGACGAGCTGAGTCCAGGGCACCGAGAAGGTGATGCCCTGCGAGGCCAGGCGCGTCGAGACGATGTAGGCGAACAGCACGCCGAGCACGGTCCCCAGTATGCCGCCGATGATCGACGTGATCACGCTCTCGTAGCGCACGATGCGCCGCATCTGCCGGCGGGTCGTACCGATGGCGCGCAGCATGCCGATCTCGCGCGTGCGCTCGTAGACCGACAGCACCAGCGTGTTGACGATGCCGAACACCGAGATGACGACGCTCACCGCGAGCAGCGCGTAGATCAGCGTGAGGAGCTGGTCGACCTGCTTTTTGAGCGACGCGGTGTACTCGGCCTTGGTCTGCACCTTGGTCGTGGGGAACTGCTTGAGCGCCGCGGCGACGGCGGCCTTGGTCTGCGCGGGGTCGCCGGTGCTCGAGGCGATGATGTAGATGGGGTCGCGATCGGTGCTCGGCGCGAGCTGGTCGAAGGTGCTCTGCGCGACCGTGTACCCGGTCAGCAGCGTCGGGTCGCGGTACTCGCCGATCACCGTGAGGCGCTGCCCGCGCGCCGGTCTGGCCGAGTGCGACGAAGCTCTTGCCTTTCGACAGGTCGTACTTGGTGGCGAACTGCTCCTCGACCAGGGCGGCGTTGCCGTGAGGCTTGGCCGAGCAGCGCGTTGGAGCCGCCCTTGAGCCAGTGGAAGCGCCACATGGGCCCGAACGTGATCGGGTCGACGCCCGTCATGGCCGTCGTGCCGCCGCCGTTGACCTGCGTGCTCGTCGAGTAGATGCCGGCGGCCTGGTCGACACCGGGCACGCCGCGCACGGTGGCCAAGCGCGGCGTCGGGGAACGTGCCGCCGCCCGTGCCGCTCACCACGATGGCGGCGTTGACCGAGCGGTCGACGGCGCTCACGAACGAGGTCTTGAACCCCTGCGCGAAGACGGCGACGAACACCACGACGCCCAAGCCGATCATGAGGGCGGCCGCGGTCGCCGCAGTGCGCGCCGGGTTGCGCGTGGCGTTCTCGCGGGCCAGCCGCCCGCTGCTGCCGGCAAAGCGCGCCGCCGGCCAGCCGATCACGCTGGCCAGGGGCCGCACGACGTACTTGGCGACCATGGCGACGGCCACGAAGATGAGCACCGCGCCGAGCGCCATCTCGAGCAGGCGGCTGCCGGTCGTGCCGTGCGACGAACATGCCGGCGGCCAGGGCGGCGGCGCCGACGCACGGCGGCGACCGCGGCGATGGCCGGGCGTGTAAGCGGCTGAGCGCCGACGGCGGCAGCGTGGCGCCCTCGTGCAGGGCGGCCACCGGCGGCACCCGCGTGGCGCGCAGCGCCGGAGCCAGCGCGGCCGAGCAGCGCCACACCGACGCCGACCACGAGCGAGACGATGATGGTGCGCGGCGCCAGCGCGATGCCCGACGTCGGTATGTCGGCGCCGACCGCCTGGAACAGGGCGTTGATGCCCTTGGCGATGCCGATGCCGGCGGCGATGCCGAGCAGCGAGGCGACCAGACCGAGCGCGCCGGCCTCGCCGATCACGCTGGCCAGCACCTGGCGGCGCGTGGCGCCCAGCGAGCGCAGCATGGCGAACTCGCGGATGCGCTGCGCCACGGTGATCGAGAAGGCGTTGAAGATGATGAAGGCGCCGACGATCACGGCCACGCCGCCGAAGGCCAGCAGGATCGTGCGCAGCACGTTGCCGATGGCGTCGCTGATGGCCTTGGTGTTGTCGGCCATCGATCTGCGCCGACGGTCTTCACTTCGGCGTAGGCGGGCAGCGCCTTCTTCAGGTTCGCGGCCAGCGTGTCGGGCGTGACGCCCGGCTCGGCGGCCACCGAGATGCTCGAGTACTGCCCTTCGAGGTTGTACCAGCGCTGGGCGTCGGCCACCGTGGTCGGCCACCAGGGTCGCGCCGCCGATCGACGTCGAGTCGCCAAAGTCGAAGACGCCCGAGATGACGACCGGCTGCACCCCCTGCTCGGTCGCCAGGCCGATGGCGTCGCCCAGCTTCAGGTGCTTGTCGGCGGCCAGCTTGGCGTTGATCGCCACGGTGCCGTCTTTGCGTCGGCCGGCCGCCGGCGATATACGTGCTGCGGCTGAAGCGCGGCGGCGACGTCGAGAAGACGAGCGTGGGCGCGCCGCCGGTACTGACCGACTTGCCGTTGACCACGACGGCGCCGCTGCCGTCGACCGTGCCGGCGGCGTCGGCCACGCCGCTCACGGCCGCGCACCTGGTCGAGCAGGGCCGACCGGCAGCGTGCCGCCCGACGGCCAAGACGTCGCTGCTGCCGAAAGGCCGCCTTGTGGGTGATGTTCACGTCGGTGCCGACGGCCGCCTTTTCGAAGATGTTGTGAAAGCCGTTGTTGATCTGGTCGGTGATCACGTACGTGCCGGCGATCATGGCGACGCCCAGGACGATCGCCAGCATGGTGAGGACCGTGCGGAGCTTGCGGCTCCACAGGTCGCGCAGCGACAGGCGGATCATCGCGCCGGCCCGCCGTCGCCGCGTTCCGAGGTGGCCTCGAGCGACTTGATGGTGTCGTAGATCTCGTCGCGGCTCATGCGCCCGCAGTCGAGCTCGATGCGGCCGTCCTGCAGAAAGACGACGCGATCGGCCACGGTGGCGGCGCGGGCGTCGTGGGTGACCATGACGATGGTCTGGCCGAACTCGTCGGCCGAGCGGCGCAGCAGGCCGAGCACCTCGTCGCCGGTCTTGGAGTCGAGGTTGCCGGTGGGCTCGTCGGCGAAAATGCACGACCGGCCTGCTGACCAGCGCCCGGGCGATGGCCACGCGCTGCTGCTGGCCGCCCGACAGCTCCGACGGACGGTGTTCAGGCGGTCGCCCAGGTCGACGGCGCGCGACGAGGGTGTCGAGCCAGGCCTCGGTCGAGCTTGCGTGCCGGCGATGGTCAGCGGCAGCACGAGGTTCTCGGCGGCGGTCAGCATGGGCAGCAGGTTGAAGGTCTGAAAGATGAAGCCGATCTTGTCGCGGCGCAAGCTGGGTGAGCTGGCGCTCCTTGAGCGCGGTGATCTCGATGCCGTCGATCCAGACGGCGCCGCTCGTGGGCTCGTCGAGCCCGGCCATGACGTGCATGAGCGTCGACTTGCCCGAGCCCGACGGCCCCATGATGGCCGTGAAGGCGCCGCGCACGAGGTCGATCGAGACGCCTTGCAGGGCGTCGACCGCGGCGTCGCCCTTGCCGTAACGCCGGGTCAGGTCGCGCGCCGCCACGACGGCGTCGGCGCCGTCGCCCTGCGTCTGCGGCCTCTCACAGGCCTGCGGTACGACCTGCAGCTTCTGCTCACGAACGTCGCTCATCGGCGCGCCTCCTGGTAGCGTCGTGCGCGCCCGACCACGACGGCCCAAGCGCGCGCCGCGCCACGTATGACACGGGTCAACCTGAACCTTACCCGGACGGCGAGCTTTGGGTCGTCACCCCCGAGTAGGAATCGCGGGTGTACCTGCGGGGGTAGGGGCGCACGCGCCGGAGGGAGTCGGCTGCAGGCGGACGGCGAGCAGCGCGAGGCCGTCGTCAAGGACACCGCCGGCGAGCTCGAGGGAGCGCGCGGGGAGCACCTCGCGAGGCGGCCCTTCGCAGGTGTGCCCGCTCAAGCCTCGGCTCCGCGCCGCGCCGTGACGAGCACGGCGACGGTACTCGACCTGATCGGCCGGCCGAGTCGCTCGTACATCTCCACGTGCTCGCGCCGCAAGGCCCGCCGTCGGTCCGGCGAAAGCCGCGGAAAGAACGACGCCGTGGCCAGCAGCTCGTTCAACTCGTCGGCGGTCTGCTCGAGGAGCTGCGGCAGGCACGAGACCCGCACGTCGTCGAACAGCCGGCCGGCGTACGGGCGGGCCACGTCGTGGCTGCCGACCCACGCCCACGCCTGGGAGACGTTCGCGCGGCGTTCCTCGACTCCCGCGACGGTGCCCGCGAGGTCGCGGTAGCGCGGCCAGGCAGCGGCCGCCTCGGGGGCGATCCGCGCCAGGCCCGAGAGCAGCGCCTGCTGGTCGGCGGCGCTGCGCTCCTCTTGCAGCCCGCAGTACTGGATGAGCGCCAGCGTGCCCCCGGGCACGAGCACGCCGGCGGCCTTGCGCCAGCTCACGTCGGGGTCGAGCCAGTGAAAGGCCGACGCCGAGAACAGCGCGCGAAAGCGGCCCTGGGCGAGCGGCGCGTCTTCGAAGCGCGCGTTCACGAACTCCACGCGGCCGGGGCCGCCGCCCACGTTGCGCGCGGCGAGCGACAGCAGGTTCCGGCCGGGCTCGACGGCCACGACGTCGAGGCCGCGGGCGACGAGGCTGCGCGTCAGCTGACCGCTGCCGCAGCCGACCTCGAGCACCCTGTCGCCGCTCCCCACTCCGGCGATCCGGCAGGCCCGGCCGACAAGCTCATCGGGGTACGCGGGGCGGTTGCGGTCGTAGTCGGCCGCCATCTCGTCGAAGACCTTGCCGTCGCGGCTCACTCCGTCCCCCGTGTCGTGCCTTGCAGCGCCGGGCAATCATAGCGCTCCACTCCCCGTCGGCGTTGCCGCGTGTAGGCTACGCGCAAAAGTCCTGACCGAGGTCGGGCGTGGCACCCGGACCGTGAAGTCGACCGAAAGGATCGCGAGCTCCATGAGTGCGAACATCGCAGGCAAAGTCGTCGTGATCACCGGCGCCAGCAGCGGGCTCGGCGAGGCCGCCGCGCGGCTGCTCTCCGAGGAGGGCGCGACCGTCGTGCTGGGCGCCCGGCGTCTCGACCGCATCGAAGCTCTGGCCGAAGAGCTCGAGGGTAAGGGCGGCAAGGCGCTCGCCCTGCAGACCGACGTCACCGACCGCGAACAGGTCGAAGCGCTGGTCGACGCCGCTGTGCAAACGTACGGACGCATCGACGTCATGATCAACAACGCTGGGCTCATGCCCCACTCCCCGCTCGAGCGGCTCAAGGTCGACGAGTGGGACCGCATGGTCGACGTGAACCTCAAAGGCGTGCTCTACGGCATCGCCGCGGCGCTGCCGCACATGATCGAGCAGAAGGCCGGCCAGTTCGTCAACGTCTCCTCGGTGGCCGGCCACAAGGTGTCGGCCAACGGCGCCGTCTACGCCGCGACCAAGCACGCAGTGCGGGCGCTCTCCGAAGGGCTGCGCCAGGAGGTGAAGCCCTACAACATCCGCACCACGGTGATCTCGCCGGGCGCTGTCGCCACCGAACTGCCGGACACCATCAGCGAGCAGGACATCTCCGAGAGCATGCACGGCTTCTACGACAAGTACGCGATCCCCGCCGACTCGTTTGCCCGCGCCGTGGTCTTCGCCATGAGCCAGCCCGACGACGTCGACATCAACGAGATCCTCTTCAGGCCCACCCGTCAGATGCTGTAGACGCGACCCGCTACCAGTCGGGCGTGGCGTCGCCGATGAGCGCGGCCTCGCGGTAGGCGCGCTCCTCGCGGCGGATGAGGTCGGGGTTCGTGCCGGCCAGCGCGACGACGGCGAGCGTCAGGAGCTGCACCGCCACGGCGCCCTGCAGCGCGGCTGAGAGCAGCGGCTCGGTAGCCGAGGGCTCGAGCGCGACGCCGTGGACGTCGCCCGGCAGCGTGGCGAGCACCGACCGTGGAGCCAGCGCGACCGACGGGATGCCGATCGCCCGCACGGCCCGCGCTACGAGCGCGAGACGGCGGTCGCGGCGCGCGCCGGGGCGCTGGTCGAGCGCCAGTAGCACGAGGCTCGTAGCGCCGGCGTCGCACCCCGCGAGGTGGCCGTGCAGCAGGGTCTCGAGGTGATAGGCGGTCGTAGGAACGCGCGCGCCCTCGGCGATCTTGAGGGCGAGCTCACCGGCGTTCACCTGGTCGATGCCCATGCCGGCGGTCACGGTGCGCCCGGAGCGGCCCAGGTGCGCCGCCGCCGCTTCAAAGTCGGCGCGGCGCTCGAGGGTCGCCTCGATGGTGCTCGCGGCGGCCGTGGCGGCCTGGTCGCCGGCGATGCCCGCGATCCGCGCCCCGGCCAGGATGGCGCTCACATAGGCGAGCGTGTGGCACCAGGAGTCGTCGTGCACGGGGGTGACGAAGACGAGATCGGCGCCCGCCGTGCACGCGGGGGCGGCGCAGGCGGTGATCAGGCCGGTCGTGGCGCCGCTCTCGCGGGCCGCCTGCAGCGCGAGGCTGGTCGCTCTTGTGCCGCCGTCGTGGGAGATCGCGAGGCAGACGCCGCCGGACCGCGGGTCGAGGGCGGCGTCGAGCGCCTGGCGGGCCTCGGCGCGAGCCGCGCCGAGGCCCGCGCGGCGGAACGAGTCGGTGAGGAGCTCGGCCACGACCAGGGCGGCGTGCTCCGAGGTGCCGCAGCCGGTCACGACGACAGGCTCGCCCGCGGCGGCCGCGGTGGCCACGGCGTCTCGCAACCGCGCCGCCTCGGGGCGATCGGCAGCGAGGATCGGCGCCGCCAGAGCCGGCTGCGCCAGGATCATCTCTTCCATCACCCAGGGCGGCGCGTCGCGCAGCTCGGGAACGTCGTCGGTCAGCCAGTCTTTGTCGTCACCGGTCATCGCTCGCCTCCACAGCCGGCACGGCCTCCGCGGCCCGGCCTTCGTCCAGCCTTTCCAGGTTCAGCAGATAGAACGCCAGGAGCCCCTTCTGGTCTCCCCAGCCGGCCAGCAGGGTGCGCACCTCGTCGGCCGTCGCTTTGCGGCCGCCGCAGTAGAGCTTCGACACGACGTTCCTGACGCCGAGGTCGTCGGCCAGAAGGAACGACATCCGGCCGAGTCCCCTGATGGCGGCGTACTCGGCGGTCCAGCGTCCGATGCCGCGGACCGCGGTCAGGCGGGCCACGAGCTCGGTGTCGTCGAGCGCGGCGAGCGCGGCAAGGTCGAGCTGGCCGCCGGCGACGAGGCCGGCGAGACCGATGATGTACTCGGCCTTGCGCCGGGTCATGCCGAGCGCGTGAAGGTCGTCGGGCGCCGCCGCCGACAAGACGGCGGGCGAGGGGAACGCGGAGAAGGTCTGCCCGTCGCGCGCGAACGTCTCGCCGTAGCCGGTCACGAGGCGCGCTTTCACCCGGATGGCCACGGCCAGGGCGATCTGCTGCTCGAGGATGGCGATGACGAGCGCCTCGAAGAGCGACGGCACCAGGGCCGGGCGCACTCCGCGAAACGTCTGCAGGTGCGCGGCGAGCACCGGATCGGCTTTCATGATGGCGACACACGGTGCGGGGTCGAGTCGCGCGTTGAGCACGTGCTCGGCGATGTCGCGCAGCTCGGCCTCGCCGAGACCGTCGTGTGGCGAGAACGCGGAGACGGTCACCTCGGGCTTGTCGATAGTGCCGACCGTGCGAAAGGAGAGCGCGACGTTGCCGTGCGGCGTGGGCACGACGCGCCGGTAGAGGCCGCGTTCGTAGACGTCGAGCACGCTCGCCTCTCCCCAGCGCGTGAAGATCGAGAGTGAGCGGTCGAAGTCGTAAGGCGGGACGGGGCGGACGGTGAAGCGCGCGCCGTCCGGGGCCGGCGACCCCATCACAGCCGGATGCAGGGGCCGTGGCCGGGCGCGACCAGAGCGACCGGCAGGGCGAGCGGCGCCTCGCGGGTGAACGACAGGTCGATCGGCTCAGCGTAGCTTGAGAAGCGCAGCAGGTCGTCGTGGATGCGCACGACGTCCACGACGAGCTAGAGCGTCTGGATCGCGGTTCGAACAGTGACGACCATTGTCGCGCGCATCCAGCCGAAGGTCGCCTTGAGCGTGTCGAACTCGGGGCCCGAGGTGACGAAGGCCGCCGTGCCCTCGATGAGAAAGCCCGTGCCCGGGCCGTTCTTGCCGGGCACCTTGCTACTGCCCGCCGTGATCAGCACTTCGGGGTTGAACGCGACGTTGGCTTCGGTCTGGTTCATGTAGCCGGCGGGAATGAGCAGGCGGCCGTCGGGGGTGAGACGCACGTAACTGTTCCAGGTGTTCACCAGGTGCGGGCCGTCTTCGCCCAGCGTGGCGATGGCGACGACGCCGTCCTTCTTGAGGACCTCTTGCAGCTTCGCAGGGATCTCCATGAGGGGCTCCTTCTTTAAGCGGGCGCACGATGCGTGGCTCGGGTCGGCTCCGGTCCTCGGGTGGCTCGCCCGCGGCGACGGGCGCGCGCGGCCCGGCGCGGCCGGAACCAGAGTGTACAAGCAGAAAACGTCGCCGGAACGACAACGTTGGTGGAGGCGGCGGGACTCGAACCCGCGTCCACGGAGGCCCTAGCGGAGTCTCTACAAGCTTAGCCGTCGCATTTCGTCTCGCGCCCCAGCTCCGCGTCGGCCGGATCTGGATTGCCAGCCCTGGTTAGCTTCGGTCGCGGCCGGACAGAGCCGACCAGCCGTTCCCTAGCCCGCTATCGGCGCCGCTTCTCTGCCCGCAGGCTCGGCAGAGGCGACGTGGCTACTGTTTAGGCAGCCAGTGCGAGATTACTCTCGGCATGTGGTTTGTTCCGGCAGTTTAACGAGGCCACCGGACCTCGGCTTGCTGCTCCTACCTGAGTCACTCCATGTCGAAACCAATTCGCCCCCACGGGCGACGGCCGGCAAAGAAGACCGGGTGGATCGCAGGTACGAGTATACCCGTTTGCGCCGGCGGTACGACTGATGGTCGCAGAGCGGCACTGTGGTGCGCCGAATCGCAGCCCGGCGCGCACGCGCAAGGCCGACCCGGCCACAAATGAAAGGGGCGGCCAAGCCGCCCCGTGTTCTTACTCTTCGAAGGCCTCGACCGTGCGACGCTCGCGACGCCTGAAGTACATGTTGCGACACAGCGGGACTTCGGCGCACTGGTAGCAGCTCTGCACGGCGACCGCGCACTGCTGCAGGGGCTGGCGCGCCATCTTGACGACGCCGAAGCCGCCCTTGGTGCGCTCGAGCTCGCGGAAGAGCTCGAGCTCTATCTCATGGCGAAAGACCTTTTCGATGCAACCGAAGAAGGTGCGGCCCCTCTCCTTGAAGGCGTACAGGTAGCGGCAACTCGACGCGAGGCAGTTGGCCGGGTAGACCACTTTCTCGCAAATTGCGGCGCACTCATGGCACTCGAGCGCTTCTTCGACCAACAACCTACCTACCTCCTTCATGATAAAAGCCGGCTCGTCAGAGCCGGCCCCCCGGTGGCCAAATAGTAGCATACGAACCCCTGCCCGCCTAGGGTCTGTCTCTCTTTCTTGTTGTGTCGGCAGCGGGCCTCGCTAAGTTGAATCAGGGCCGCGAACGACGGACCCGCGGCAGATGTTCGGGGCCGGGCGACGCGTTCCTGCCCGCCGCGCGCAAACGTTCGCGCCGCTCAGAGACCCCAGTAGCGGCGCTGCGTCTCGATGGCTTTGCCGATCACCACCTTGCCCTGCGCGCTGGGACCGCCGACCGGCGCCGCGTAGCCCTCGGCCACCGCGCGCAGCGTGGCTTCGACGGCGCGCCCGCTGGCGGCGTTGTTGTAGCCGCCCTCGAGCACGAGGCCCAGGCGGCCGTCGGCCTGCTCGGCGAGCGCCGCGGCGCGCGCGCCGAGCTGGGCGAAGCCCGCCTCGGTCACCGACATGGCGCCGAGAAGATCGTCGACGTGGACGTCCTGCCCCGAGGAGACCAGCACCGCCTCGGGGCCGAACTGCGCGACGATCGGCTCGATCAGCTCGGTGAAGGCGTGAGCGTAGTCGCCGTCGGTCGAGCGCGGCGGGAACGGCACGTTGACCGTGAAGCCCTCGCCGTCGCCTGTGCCCACCTCGGAGTACCAGCCCGTGCCGGGAAAGAACGGCCACTGGTGCAGCGACACGAACAGCGCGCGAGGGTCGTCGTAAAAGACGGCCTGGGTGCCGTTGCCGTGGTGCACGTCCCAGTCGAGGATGAGCACGCGGCTGAGGCCGTCGGCCAGCAGGCGGCGCGCCAGGATGGCGATGTTGTCGAACAGGCAGAACCCCATGGCGTGGTCGGGCATGGCGTGGTGACCGGGCGGCCGCACCAGGGCGAACGGGGCCAGGCCGTCGTGCCAGGCGGCGGCGATGTCGAGCGTGCCGCCGGCGGCCAGCAGCGCGACCTCGAAGCTGCGCGGCGAAACGTAGGTGTCGGCGTCGAGCCAGCCGCCGCCGGACAGCGCCGTCTCGCGGACCTTCTCGACGTGCTCAGCAGTGTGCACGGTGAGCAGGTCGTCGACCGTCGCCGGGTGCGGTGCGATCAGCGGCAGCCGGGGCCACAGGTCGGTCTGCTCGAGGTGCGCCACGATCGCCGCGGCGCGGTCGGGCGACTCGACGTGGTCGCCGGTGTCGTGCTCGCTGTAGAGCGGGTCCCAGATGATGGCGGGCCGCACGGCTAGCCCTCGCCCTCGTCGGGCGCTCCGCCGGCGGGCGTGCGGTCGGCGGGAGCGGCACCAGTGCGCTCGCTCGTGTCGGAGGCACGGTCGTCGGGCGCGCCGCCCGCGACCAGCTCCCTGCCCCAGGGCAGGATGCCGACCTCGTGCGCGTAGCCGCGCGCCGTGAAGAAGGCCACCGAGGCGTCGTTACCGGCCACGATCTGCAGCTTGGCCTTGAGCGCCCCCTTGGCGCGAAAGCGCGCCTCGAGCTCGTCGAGCAGCAGGCCGGCCACGCCACGGCGCTGCCAGACCGGGTCGACGGCCAGGTGGTAGAGGTAGGCGCGCCGGCCGTCCCAGCCGCCCATGGCCACCCCGATCAGCTCGGCGCCCAAGCAGGCCACGAGGAACAGGTCGGGGTCGCGCTCGAGCTTGAGGGCGACCTGCGCGGCGCCGTCGGAGGGCCGCATCCACAGGCCGGCCCGCCGCCACAGCGCGTCGACGGCCTCGTAGTCGGCCATCGTGAACTCGCGCAGGCGCAGGTCGGTCAGGATCGGGAGATCGGAGTCGGTCACAGCCGGCGTAGTGTATCCCACGGTAACGCCGTCGGGGGCGCTGGTAGAATCGCCAAGCGACCTCCTCTCAAGGATGGTGACGTGACGACCCTCACAAGCCAGGCGCGGCCGGGCGATCCGGCGCCGCGCGGCGACGCCGGCGCGGCTGGCCTCGAAGCCGACGTGCAGGCGACCGCCCGCGCCCTGTTTGCGCTGATCGACCGTTCGCGGCCCACTCTGCTCTCGCAGTCGCGCTGGCAGGACGAGATGCTCGACTGGGCCATGGCCGACGAGCGCCTCAAGGTCGAGCTCTTCCGCTTTGTCGACGTCTTCCCCACGCTGCGCAGCACGGCCGAGATCGCCCGCCATCTGCAGGAGTACTTTCTGCAGCCCGGCGTCGAGACGCCGCGCGCCCTGCGCCTGGCGATCGGCGCCACCGGACGCCATTCGCCGCTGCGCCCGGCCGCCGTGCGCGCCGTGCGCGCCGAGATGCTGTCATTCGCGCGCCGCTTCATTCTGGGCGCCAACGGGCACGCCGCGCTGCCCGGCCTCAAAGAGCTGCGCGACCGCGGCCTGGGCTTCACCATCGACGTGCTCGGCGAGGCCTCGGTCAGCGCCCGCGAAGCGACCGCCTACCAGCAGCGCTACCTCGACCTGCTCGACGACCTCACCCGCGAGACCGCCGCCTGGCCCGCCGAGCCGGCGATCGAACACTCGGCCTGGGGGCCCCTGCCGCGCGTCAACGTCTCGATCAAGATCACCTCGCTGTACTCGCAGATCGACCCGCTCGATTTTCGCGGTTCGGCGGCCGCCGTCAAAGACGCGCTGCGCCCGGTCGTGCGCCGCGCGGCGCAGCACGGCGCCTTCGTCAATCTCGACCTCGAGCAGTTCCGCTACCGCGACCTCACCTACACGGTGTTCACCGAACTGCTCGACGAAGAAGAGTTCCGCGCCTTCGACCAGGCCGGCGTGGTCGTGCAGGCCTACCTGCGCGACGCCCGCGACGACCTCCGGGCGCTGATCGACTGGGGCCGCAGCCGCGGCCGGCCGTTCACGGTGCGGCTCGTCAAGGGCGCCTACTGGGACTACGAGACGGTGCTCGCCCGCCAGGAGGGCTGGCCCACGCCGGTCTTCACCCACAAGCCCGACGCCGACGTCTCGTTCGAGCGCCTGGCGCGCCTCATGCTCGAGAGCGTCGACGTGGTGCGGCCGGCCTTCGGCAGCCACAACGTGCGCTCGCTCGCGGCGGCGATCGCCACCGCCCGCCGCCTGCGCGTGCCCGACGACGGCTTCGAGATCCAGATGCTGCACGGCATGGGCGACCCCATCAAAGGGGCGGTGCGCGCCATGGGCCTGCGCCTGCGCGAGTACGCGCCGGTGGGCGAGCTCATTCCCGGCATGGCCTACTTCGTGCGGCGCCTGCTCGAGAACACCGCCAACGAGTCGTTCCTGCGCGGCGCCTTCGTCGAGGGCGCCGACGTCGAGCAGCTGATCGCCCCGCCGGCGCCGTCGGCCGGCTTCGACGAGCCGCCGCCCCACCTGCCGCTCGTGGCGCCCACCGACCCCGCCGCGCCCGGCCCCTTCGCCAACATGCCGCACGCCGACTTCGCCCGGCTCGAGAGCCGCCGCGCCACCCTGCAGGCGCTGCGCCAGGCCGCGGCCAGGCCGGCCCGCCACGAGTCGCTGCTCGTCGGCGGGCGCGACCAGCGCGGCGTCGCCACGGCCGAGTCGATCGACCCGGCCCACCCCGCCCGCGTGGTGGGCGTGGTCGAGGTCGCCGGCCCGCGCGAGACCGAGGCCGCCGTGCAGGCCGCCCGCGCGGCGTTCCCGGCGTGGCGCGACACGGCGGCGCGCGAGCGCGCCGCCGTGCTGTTCCGCGCCGCCGAGCTCATGCGCGGCGAGCTCGCAGAGCTCGCCGCTCTCGAGACGCTCGAGGCCGGCAAGACGGCTCGCGAAGCCGACGCCGACGTCGGCGAGGCCATCGACTTTCTCGAGTTCTACGGGCGCGAGGCGCTGCGCCTCGACGTACCGCGGCGCCTGGGCCACGTGCCTGGCGAGGTCAACGACTTGAGCTATGAGGCGCTCGGCGTGGCCGCGGTGATCGCCCCCTGGAACTTTCCCCTGGCGATCCTCACCGGCATGACGAGCGCCGCGCTTGTCGCCGGCAACGCCGTCGTGGTCAAGCCGGCCGGACCGACGCCCGTGATCGGCGCGCAGCTGGCCCGCATCCTGCGGGCCGCCGGCGCGCCCCCGGCACGCTCAACATGCTCTTCGGCCCCGGCCGCGAGATCGGCGAGACGCTGGTCACCCACCCCGAAGTGAACCTCATCGCCTTCACCGGCTCGCGCGAGGTGGGCCTGGGCATCATGGCGCATGCCGCGCAGCACCCGGGCCGCGCCTGGCTCAAGCGCGTCATCGTCGAGCTCGGCGGCAAGAACGCGATCATCGTCGACAGCGACGCCGACCTGGACGTGGCGGTGCTCGAGACGGTCGCCTCGGCCTTCGGCTACCAGGGGCAGAAGTGCTCGGCCTGCTCGCGCGTGATCGTGTTGCGCGAGGCCTACGACGAGTTCCTCGAGCGCCTGGTCGAAGCCACGCGCAGCCTGGTCGTGGGGCCGCCCGACGACCCCGCCACCCGGCTGGGGCCCGTCATCACCGCCCAAGCGAAGGCGACGATCGAGGGCTACGTCGAGCGCGGCCGGCGCGAGGCCCTGGTCGCCCTGGCGACCCCCGCGCCGGCCGGCGGCTGGCCCGACGACGGCTTCTACGTGGGCCCGCACATCTTCGCCGGGGTCGAGCCGGGTTCGGCGCTCGGCCAGGAGGAGATCTTCGGCCCCGTGCTCGCCATCATGAAGGCGGGTGACTTCGACCAGGCCCTGGCGATCGCCAACGGCACCTCGTACGCGCTCACCGGCGGTCTGGTCTCGCGCAGTCCGGCCACCATCGCCCGCGCCCGCCGCGAGTTCCGCGTGGGCAACCTCTACATCAATCGCGGCATCACCGGGGCGATGGTCGAGCGTCAGCCGTTCGGCGGCTTCAAGATGAGCGGCGTCGGCTCAAAGGCGGGCGGCCCCGACTACCTGCTGCAGTTCATGGAGCCGCGCGTGGTCACCGAGAACACGCTGCGCCGCGGCTTTGCGCCACCCGACGAAGCGCCCTGACGCGCCGCGGCGTTGCGCCGCCCGACGAAGCGCCCTGACGCGCCGCGGCTTTCCGCCGCCCGACGAAGCGCCCCGACGCGCAGCGCCCCCCGCTCCTCTACTGCAAGTCGGCCGGCAGCGAGGGGATGATCCCCGGGATCGCCGGCACCGACTTCGACGACGGCGGGTGCGCCATCGTCTGGGCGGTCTTGGTCAGCGCCGCCCTGGTGGCGGCGTTGGCCTTAGCCACCCCGTCAGAGAAGGTCCACGACAGCACGGCGCCCTTGCCCACCATGCTCGTGCCCGGCAGCTGCGAGTACACGTAGATGCGGTGCTCCCAGGGCCGGTCGAAGGCGTACCACATCTGCGTGCCGCCCGGCGAGATCTTGGCGACGTGGCCCTCGATGTTCAGGTCGTGGGTGGCCGCGTAGCGCAGCACCGCCTCGGTCGACGCGCCGGTGGGCAGCTTGATCTGACGCACCGCGGCGATGGCCGCGGTCTCGGCGGGCGTCATCACGGTGATGTCGCCCATCTCGACGCGCGTCGCCACAAGGCCCACGGCGACCAGCGCCCAAATGACGACGATGACCGTCCAGGCGGCGTTCCACTCGAGAGCTTTGCCGCCGATGGTGTAGGCGCGACGCGGCGGCGCGTCTCCGGCAAAGGTCGCTGAGGGCCCGAACACGACGGCAGCAGGCGGAGCGGTCGAGGGCTCGTCGGCGGCGGGCGGCGCGGCAGCCGGCGGCGCGGCGGCTGCAGGTTGCGCCTCGGCGGCCGGCGGCTCGGCGGCCAGCGGCCCGGCGACCGCGGGCGACGCGGCGACCGCGAGCGGCGCGGCGACCGGCGGCGCGGCGACCGCGGGCTGCGCGGCGGCGAGCCGCACAGCGGCTCCGGGCGGCGCGGCGGCTCCGGGCAGCTCGGCGGCAACTACGCCGGCGTCGTCGGGAGCCGTCCACGTCCACTGGTCGGCCGGGGCGGCGGCTGGGCTCGCGGGCACGACCGGCGCTGCCTGGCTGCTCGCTTCGAAGAAGCTCAGCGGCTTGGCGCAGGCCGGACACGACGTGCCTCTGGCCCAGTCGTCGAAGGTGAACTGGGCGCGACAGTGGGGGCAGCTCAGCAGCCGCGCCATCGTCGCCCTCCGGTGTCGTTGCTCGCCCTCACGGCTAGTCGAGCGCGGCGCGCTTGCGCAGCACGATCGGTTGCTTGGGGAACAGCTTGGCGAAGACGGCGCCGGCGGCAAAGCCGCCGATGTGCGCCCACCAGCCCACGGCGCCGCCGTAGGCGGGGCTCACCACCGACAGCGCGCCGCTCCACAGGTTGGTCAAAAAGAAGAGGCCGAGCACCACCCAGGCGGGCAGGCTCACCGCGACCAGCAGGGTGTAGGCGACGTTCTGCCCCGTCTTGCGCGCTCGCGTGACGGCATACCACACGAGCGTGGCCAGGCTCGACAGCACGAACAGCACCGAACCGCCCAGCAGGATCGACGGCGTGCCGAGCAGCACCATCACCTCGTAGACCACGTAGAAGATCCACACGAACAGCAGGATCGTGGAGATCTTCAGCCGCGCCGTAGGCCAGAGCACGAGGCTGGCGCCCATGACGCCGGCGATCGCCCCGCTGGCGCCGACCGCGGGCAGCGACGACCCGGAGGTGGCGACCATGAAAGCGATGTTGGCGAAGAAGCCGGACAGCAGGTAAATGGCCACGAACCAGCGCCAGCCGAAGGCGTCTTCGACGGCGTCGCCGAAGACGAAGAGGAACCACATGTTGCCGATCAGGTGGATCCAGCCCACGTGCAGGAACATGGCCGTCACCAGGGTGAGCACGTTGTGGGTGGTGACCTCGGCGTTCACGCGCGCAGGCACCAGCCCCCACTCCTGCAGGAACGGCACGAAGCGCACGCCGACCGACAGCTCGAACAGAAAGACGAGCACGTTGATGCCGATCAGTGCCACGGTCGCGTGAGGCCACTTGTGCGTCTTGGCCTCGTGACTGTAAACGGGGAGCATGTCCCCTGTATCGCCCGGGCGGCGCGCTTGCTTTAGGCCGCGCGCGCGAACCATCCTCCCCGTTGCGCGCGTCTCCCCTGCGACGTGCCTGAGAGCAACGCGACCAAGGGAGAAGACATGCCGTTCCTACTGCGTCATCGCCGGTTCGTCATCGCGGGGGCAGTCGCGGCGGCGCTCGTGCTGGTCGCCGCCGCCGCCCTGTACCTTTCGCAGAGCGGTTTGAGCGGCTCGAGCGGCTCCTCGACGGTCGGCTTACCGGAGAACTCGACGGGCACCGTGCGCGGCGCCGCCGCTGGCGGCGCCGCCGGGTCGGCGTCGGGCGCCTATGCGGCGGGCGCCGCGATAGCCACGCCCGCGACCTCGCCGCCGATCGCCAGCGACGTCTCGCCACTCGACGCCCACCGCTTTCTCGTGCGCACCGGTGAGATGTCCCTGATCGTGGCCAAAGGCGGCGTGCCGCAGGCGGCCGCTCACATCGTCGCGCTCACGAGCGGCTACGGCGGCTACGTGCTGACGAGCCAGGTATCGGGCGCCGACGGCGCCTCAGCCCCGTTCGCCGACCTCACGGTCCGCGTACCCGCCGCCCAGTACGACCTGGCCATCCAGCGCTTCAGCACACTGGGCCGCGTGCAGGGTGTGCAGACCAGCGCGACCGATGTCACCAGCCAGTACGTCGACTTGAGCGCGCGGCTCGTCCAGGCAAGGCGCGTCGACCAGCGCCTGCTCGGCTTTCTCGCCCGCACCACCACGGTCAGCGAAGCGCTCGCCGTGCAGAGCCGCATCGACTCGACCGAGCTCAAGGTCGAGGAGCTCACCGGCCAGATCAAGGCCCTGCGCGAGCAGGTCTCGTACAGCACGCTGACCGTCTCCGTGAGCGAGCGCGCCGCGCAACACGCTACGGCCCATCGCCACGGCTTTCTCGGCGCGCTGTCGACTTCGTGGCGGCGTCTGGTCTCGGGCTTCGAGGCGATCGTCGTGGGGATCGGCGCCGTGCTGCCCTTCGCCGTGCTCCTCGCGGTGCTCGCTGCGGCCGCCTGGTTCGTCGCACGCGCGGCGCGCACGCGCGCCGCACGCCCGAGCGTGAGATGATGCGGCGCTGGGAATGACCCCGGCGACCGGCAGTGCGGCACGACGCGGAGGGAGCGGCAACGTCCATGAAGGCAGTGCGCATACACGAACACGGTGGTCCCGAGGTGCTGGTCTACGAAGACGTCGCCACGCCGGAGCCCGGTCCCGGACAGGCGCTGGTGCGCATAAAGGCCGCGGCCGTCAACCCGGTCGACGTGGCCGTGCGCAGCAACGCCTTCCCCACGCCCAAGCAGCCGCCCAAGACGCTCGGCTCCGACGGCGCCGGCGTGGTCACGGCCGTCGGCCCCGACGCGGCCGGCGTGGCCCCGGGCGACGAGGTCTTCTTCACCGGGCTCGGCATAGGCAGCGAGGGCAGCTACGCCGAGTACGCGTTGATCGCCGCGGTGCAGGCCGTGCACAAGCCCGCCAACGTGAGCTTCGAAGAAGCGGCCGGCCTGGGCCTGGCCTTCTCGACCGCCTGGTACGGCCTCGTGCGACGCGCCGCCCTGGCGGCCGGCGAGACTGTGCTGGTGCAGGGCGCCGGGGGTGGCGTGGGCAGCGCCGCGGTGCAGCTGGCCCACGCCCGCGGCGCCCGCGTGCTGGCCACGGTCGACAGCGCGGCCGACGGCGAGCGCGTGCGCGAGCTCGGCGCCGACGCCACCATCGACCGCCACACCGCCGACGTGCCGGCCGAGGTCAAGCGCCTGACCGACGGCAAGGGCGTCGACGTCATCATCGAGCTCGTCATCTCCGCCAACCTGGCCGCCGACTTCGGCATGATCGTCAAGGGCGGCCGCATCGTGGGCATCGGCGGCGGCCCGCAGCCCACGGTCACCATCCCCAGCGGCCCGGCGATCGCGGTCGACGCCACGGTGCTCTTTGCCAGCTCGAGCAACGCCGGCCGCGCCGGCGTGGCCGAGACCCTGCGCGAGGTCGTGAGCCTGGTCGAACAGGGCGTGGTGCGCCCCGTGGTGGGCGCCGTGCTGCCTCTGTCGCAGGCACGCGAGGCGCACGAGCTGCTCGCCGCGCACCACTTCGGCAAGATCGTGCTGGTGCCCTGAGGCGTCGCGGCCGAACGTCGCGGCCGGGCGCCCAAGCCGAGCGTCGCTCCCAGCAGCGGTCCGACCCCGCCGCGTCTAGTATCCCTTGCCGTTGCCGCCGATCGCCTGCTCGCGCTCCTTGCGCAGCTCGAGCCCGGGAATGAGGGCCTTCATGACGGCGATCAGCAGGTCGAGCCGCTCGGTCTCGGAGCGCGATTCGAGCAGGCGCTGCTTGAGCGGCTGGCCAAAGTCGACGGCCACCGCCAGCCGGAACGACAGCGGACTCGCGCCGTCGGGCACGCGCGGGTCGTCGACGCCCATGAGCCGCACCATGCGTGCGGAAGAGGTCCTTGGCCAAGGCGGCGGCGAACTGCTGCGGCGCCACGGCCAGGTCGATGTCGTCGAAGAGCTCGACCTGGCCGCGCAGGTAGTCGGACTCGGGGTCGTCGGGGGCGAGGAGCTCGCCCACGGTGAAGCGCTCGCGGCCCGTGACGATGATGTTGAGGCGGCCGTCGTCGAGCTCGTCGATGACGTCGTCGATCGCCGCCGTGCAACCCTGGCCCGCAAGGGTGTCGTCGTCGTGCAGCACGATGCCGAAGACGTCGCCGCTCGCGCGGCATGCGGCGATCAGCGCCTTGTAGCGCTCCTCGAAGATGTGCAGCGGCAGGATCTCGCCGGGCAGCAGCACGAGCGGCAGCGGAAACAGCCCGATGGTGCGCTCAGAGCTGGTCATGCCACGCCAGTACGATAGCCTCGAGCTTGCCTTCGGTCGATTCCTCGGGGTCGTCGTCGAAGCCGGGGAGCGCCACGATCCACTCGTGCAGCTCGACGAAGTTCAAGTCGAGCGGGTCGGCGTCGGGATGCTCGTCGATGAGCGCAAAGGCGATGTCGTCGGGCTGGTCCCAGGTCAGTGCCACGGGCGTCGGTCCTTTCAGGTGCGGGCCTGTGCGGGCAACCCTACACACGCACTCCATGCCCTGCAACGCTGCAAGCGTCACACCAAAGCACACAGGGAGCGCTGCGGCTGCCCGGCGCGAGCGGGCGCCGCGGCCGCCCGCAGACCGGCCGACGCCGACGGCCGGGCCGCGAGCGGCCGCCTCAGGCCCGCGGCGTGCGGCACACGTACATCGTGTAGTCGAGGGTGCGGCCGTCGACGACGTCGCTCACCGGGCTTGCCCGCACGTCGCCGAACGACTCGGCAAGCACGGCTTCGAACTCGGCGTACCGCTCGGGCGACCAGAACACGACGACGCCCGATCGACGCACGGCGGCGGCCACCTGACGCAGGCCGCCGGCCTCGTAGAGCCGGGCGTTGTCGGCCCTGAGCAGCCACTGCGGGCCGTTGTCGGTGTCGAGGGCGATGAGGTCGTAGCGCGGGCCGCCGGGCAACAGGTCGGCGACGTCGGCGACGACGATGCGCGAGCGGGCGTCGCGCTCGGCGCGCGACGCCCGCTCGCGCATGTGCGTCGCGAACCACTCCACGATGAGCGGCTCGTACTCGGCCACAGTCACGCTGCGCAGGCCGGGCAGGTCGAGCGCCTCGTCTAAGCGCATACCCCATGCCCAGGCCGCCGATCAGCACGTCGAGCGGCCCCTCCGGCAGGAACGGCCGCGCCGCCGCCACCAAGGCGCGGCTCGAGCGCTCGTTGCAGCTCGCGATCACGAAGGCGCCGTCGCAGACCAGCTGCAGCTCGTCGCCGCGGCGCAGCAGCACGAGCTCGCCCGAGCGGCCACGACCGAGCTCGACGACGACCGCCCGCTCAGCCACGGTCGCTCCCTCGGTCGCCGCGGCGCGCCGTCCGTGCCACGCGCGCGCTGTTCGTGGCCGCGCGCGTGCCGTCCTTTGCCACGCACGCGCCGACGTCGCTGGTCGCGGCCTCGCGCACCCCTTCGTTGTCCCCGGGCTCGTTCAGACGGCCACCGCCCGGTACGCGGCGATCACCTGCTCGACCCGGGCCAGCACGGCGTCGTCGACCGGCGTCGCCAGGTTGGCGTCGATGAGCTCGCGCGCCCGCGCCGCCGCGTCGGCGACCAGCGAGCGCCCGGCGTACGCCTCGAAGGGCGCCCGCTGCCAGACCGCCGGGCTCCACAGCTCGCCCTTGTGCAGGAACTCCCGGGTGCTGCGCGCCTTGAGATAGTGACCGCCGATGCCGACGTCGCGGATGTCGTCGAACAGGGCGGTCGAGGCGTCGATCGGGTCGTCGCGCACGAAGCGCCGTATGGCGCCGACCGTGTCGGCGTCGAGCACCGTCTTGGCGAGGCTGACGGCCTGGGCGCCGTCGAGCAGCCCGTAGGCGAGGATGGAGTCGGCGCCCGCCAGGGCCGAGGCGAGGCCGGTCATCATGCCTTCGGCGCCGGCCTGCAGGTTGCTGGCCTTGGCGTCGGTCGAGACGGCGCTGCCCATGGTGGGCAGGCCGTACCGGCGGCTCATCTCTATGCAGATCATGTTGATCAGGCCGACCTCGGGGGCGCCGCACAGGTAGAGCCCGCTGCGCATCTCGGCGGCCGCCGAGCCGACCGCCGACACCAGCGAGCAGCCCGGCGCGGCCAGCTGAAAGAGCACGACCGCGCTGAGCAGCTCGGCCATGTTGACGATGCAGGTGCCGAGCACGCTCATGGGGCCGGTCGTGCCCATCAGCGGCATGGGGAACACGAAGATCGGCACGCCGGCGCGCGCCAGCTCTATGCCGGCCTCGGTCATCTCCTTGTCGTGCTGCAGGGGCGCGATCGTGCAGTTCGTGACCGAGTAGATCGGCCGCTCGTGCAGCGAGGCGCCGGCGAAGGTCTCGAGCATCTCGACGAAGGCCGGCACCTGCTCGGGCCGGCGCACCTCGTCTTGCAGGTGCTTGCCGCTCTCGGTGAGGCCGATAGCCGCCATGCGCAGCCCCGAGATGGCCGGGTCGACGTCGCGCGGACAGATCGAGCACCAGTTCATGTCGATCTCGTCGAGGCCCTCGAAGAGCCGAATGACGTTTCGCAGGTCGGCCTGGCTGCCCTCCCAGCGCTCGCCGGTCAGGTCGTCGTACATGTAGGTGGCCGTGCCGTCGGTCGAAAAGACGATGGGTTCGCCCTCGCCCAGATAGCGGTCGTGCTTGGGGTCGCGCCCGGCGAGCAGGATGCGGCCTGGCGCGGTGGCCAGGCAGCGCTCGACGAGCTCCCAGGGCAGCCTGGCCGTGAGCGCCTGGCGATCGACCGGAGCGCCCGCCGCCTCGAGCAGGTCGAGCGCCTTGTCGGTGTTGAAGGCTATGCCGACCTCTTCGAGCACGCGCACGGTCTGTTCGTGCACGAACTCCTGGTCGGCGTCTGAGAGGTACCGCACTCTCGCTTTCGCCACGTCTCCCCCACTTCGGTCGTGACTTGCGCGCGCCGCAGGCGCGCGCCCTCCAAAGCCGGCGCGTGCCCGCCCCCGGGCGACGCGCCCGCGTGTATCCCGGCCTGCAGTCGCCGCCGCGTCGGCCGGCGTGGCCGCCGCGACCGGGCGCGGCGCCTGCGCTCCCGCGCTCCCGCGGTCGCCGCGACCGTGCGCGGCGCCTGCGCTCCCGCGCTCCCGCGGCCGCCGCGACTGTGCGCGGCGGGCCTGCGCGTCGGCGTTGCCGACTACGCCCTGAGGCCAGCAGTGTAGTCGGCGATCACCGCGTCGATGTGACGCTCGGCGTCGTCGGCGAGCGGCGGCGGCTCGTAGGCGGCGAGCACCTCGCGGGCCCGCGCCACCGCCTGGTCGACCAGCGGCGTGTCGCAGAACTCCTCGAACGTGCCGCGCTGAAAGACGTCGGGCCGCCACACTTCGGTGCGTGCGAAGCTGCGCGTGCTCCTGCGCCCCAGGAAGTGGCCGCCGATCCCCACGGCCTTGATGTCGTCGATCAGGGCGTGGGCTTCGTCGATCGGGTCGTCGCGGCAGTAGCGGCGCAGGGCGCCGATCTGGTCGCAGTCGAGCACGATCTTCGCCAGGCTCGACTGCTGCACGCCGTCGAGCCCGCCGGCGGCGATCAGCGAGTCGGAGCCGAGCAGCGCGGCGACGAGCGCCGTCATGCCGCCCTCGGAACCGCACTGAAAGTTGGCCGCCTTGGCGTCGGACGACATGCCGGTCGCCTGCGTAGGCAAGCCGTAAAAGCGGCTCATCTCGATGCAGATCATGTTGATCAGGCCGACCTCGGGCCCCGCCGCGATATAGCCCCCCGTGCGCATGTCGGCGACGCCGGCTCCGACGCCCGAGATGGTCGCGCAGCCCGGGTTGGCGAGCTGGAACAGGACGATGCCCGAGAGCAGCTCGGCCATGTTGACGATGCAGTCGCTCAACACCGTGCCCGGCCCAGTCGTGCCCACCTGCGGCATGGGCAGCACGAAGATCGGTACGCCGCGCCGGCAGAGCATGAGGCCGGCCTCGGTCATCTCCTTGTCGTGCTGCAGCGGGGCGATGGTGCAGTTGGTCACCGAGAAGTAGGGGCGCTCGGTGAGCGCCGCCCCGCAGGCGGCCTCGTAGATCTCGAGGATGGGGCCCACCATCTCAGGCGTGCGCACCTCGTCCTGCACGTGCTTGAGCGAGTTGCGCACCATGATCGCCTGCATGGCGAGCGGCATGACGGGGCCGTCGACCTCGCCGCATTGCAACGTGGGCCACAGGTAGTCGATCTCGGGCAGGGCGTCGCAGAGGCGCGTGATCTGCGCGAGGTCGTCGCTCGTGCCGGGGCGGCGCGCGCCGCTCAGGTCGTCGTACCAGTAGGTGGTCATGCCGTCGCTCGTGCACAGCAGCCGCTCGCCGCCGAGCAGCACGTCGTGGGCGGCGTCGCGCCCCGCCAGCAGGACCTGCTGGGGCACCGTCTTGAGGGCGGGCTCGATGACGTCCCAGGTGAGGGTCGCGGTGAGCGCCTCGCGGTCGACCTTGGCCCCCGCCGCGGCGAGCAGCTCGATGGCCTTGGGGGAGTTGTAGGCGACGCCTACTTCGGAGAGCACCTGCAGGGTCTTTTCGTGGACGAACTGCTTGTCGTCGTCCCTCAGGTAACTGATCGTCGCTCTGGCCACGGCTTGCCGCCTTCCGGGGTTGGACTCTCAAGAAGGAAACCGAACCTGTGGGTCGCGACGCGCAGGTCGCCGTCGCGCCCCGTGTGGCGCCCAGCATACTGCACGGCGGCGAGCGCCGCGAGGGGGCCCGGCACGACACGACGCGCCTCGAGAGGGAACCCGGAACGACGAAAGGGCGAGACGCATGTTGCGTCTCGCCCTTTCGTCT
>CAVWIH010000032.1:0-58563 GCA_963755025.1 uncultured Actinomycetes bacterium | reverse complement strand
GTCGTCGGCGGCGTGCGTTGAGAGGACCTTGTAGTCGAGGATGGCCTCGTCGACAGGGATGGGGATGTGCTCCTGGGCCTGGAATTCGATAGCGGCCCGCAGCTCCTTCTCGTCGATCTGAGGAAACTCCATGGTGCGTACCACGATCTTCTGGTTCGCCACGCCCAATTCGACGCTTTTGCTTGCGAAACCGCCCTCTTTCCAGAGGATTTTGAGTTCGTTGGCCAGGGCGTCCTGATCGACGACCTCACCCTCGAACACGAGTCCCTCGGGAAGTCCGCGGATCGCAGCATGCGTCAGCACGTTGTGCTGCTTTCCGGGTTTGACCTGGACCGCAGCTATGGAGGACTGCTCCAGGTCGAGACCCACACGCATTCCGTTCTTCGCCATGACCTACCCCGTTCGCCTCTATTCTCCAGGCAGTTTGTCGGCACGTTCCGCACCGCGCTTTAGGTCAAAGATCGACGCGGGCCTGGCGGCCGAGCACGGCGCGGCCCGGCGCGGTCGCCGCGCCGGTACGTTCGCGGTGATCGAAAGCGCACTTGCCGAGGCCCGCGGGGATCGGAACGCGCGCTTGCGGGGCCGGCGCCGCCGACCACTGGCGACGGCGGTGCGTCCGCCACGGTTCACCAGCGCCACCACACGTCGCGCACGTTGGCGCGACCCGGGGCGACCGCGGCGCCCGTGAGGCCGCCGGCGTCGACCGTGAGCGGCGCGCGCACGACCAGCCGCCCCGCATACAGCCCGCCCGCGACGCTGAGCGGCCCGCCGACTGTGAGGGTGCCCGTCACCACCAGCGCCCCCTCGAGCGAGGTCGCCGGGCCGCCGGGGCCCTCGCCGACGGTGCAGTCACCCAGCACGACGATGGTGAGCGGGCAGGCCTGGGGCGGCGCGAGGCGCTCGCCGAACAGATCGAGCGCTGAGGTTTCGGCGTCGAGCACGTAGATGGCGCCGCCGGTCGGCGCGGGCGCGCCGGCGGCGACGGCCGGCGGCGCGGGGTCGAGCAGGGTGAGGTCGAGCCCGGAAGGCCCGAGGGCGGCGCCCGGGTCGGCGCCGTGACAAGCGAGCGCGCCCAGGGCGGCGGCGCTGGGCGCCGCCACAAGGCTGGCCGGCGGCGCGCACCCCGTGATCGGCGTCGGTGTCGCCCGGCGGAGCGCCGGGCGCCGAGTGCTCCTCGGCGCCACCCGAGAAGATGTGCCCGACGGCGTGCACGGCGCTCTGTTCGTACAGCCCACCGTAGGCGAGGTCGGCGCCGGGCGACGGTGTGGCCCACTCGCGTCCGACGACGTCGGCGCCGGCGTACAGGCCGCAGCCCTGCAGCCGCGTGGCCGCCTGCAGCACGGCGTCGCCGCCCACGACGAGGCCGCGCGGAAGGGCGTCGGGGCTCGAGAGGGCGGTGACGCTGACCGTGCGCCGCGCCTGTCCCCACGCGCCCGTCGCGCTTATGCGGCAGGCGACCAGAGCCGGGTCCGTGGGCGCGATGGCGCAGGCGGCGTCGAGCGGCGGCCTGGGGTCGGTCGAAGACAGCGCGGCGATAGTCACCGTATAGGAGCCGCTGGCGGTGGAGACGGGCCCGAAGGACGCCGGCAGCGACGTCGCGCTGAGGGGCGCCCAGCCCCAGCGCAGACGCTCGAGGGCATCGGCCACGCCGGTGCGGGCGAGGTCGGCGGCCCGCGCCGACGAGGCGTCGTCGGCGGAGATCGACGAGCTGGACAGGGCGAGGGCCACCAGCGACGCCGTGGCGAGCAGGGCGATAGAGGCGATCAGCAGGGCGGCCAGAAGGGCAAAGCCCTGCCCGCCGCCCAGGGGCCTTGGGTGGGCGCCGGCCCGAGGCCCCGGGCGACCGCTGGGTAGGCGTCCGCGGCGGGCGCCGGCCCGCGGCTGGCCGCCACCCGGCGCGCGCGCCGGCCCCGGCCCGCCCCGGAGGCACAAGGCCCAGAAGGCCAGGGACCTCATGACGACGCCGGCAGGCAGACCTGCCAGCTCGCCTGCTCGGTCTGCGAAGCGCAGCGCACCCGCGCCCAGAACGCGACGCGCCGCACGAGCGTGAGGTCGGCGTTGGGCAGCACGCCGTCGGGGGCGGGCGCCAGCGGGCGCCCCTGAGCATCGAAGTAAGAGATGGTGAAGCCCTCGACGCCTTCGGCGATGTGCGCGCTCGGGGCTTTGCGCCACAACACCTGCCGGACGGCGTCGTAGGAGTAGGTGACGGTCTCGGGGCCGTCGTCGGACGGCACGGCAAAGGCCATGCCGCTCACCGAGCAGGGCACCGATTGATCGGCGAGGAGCGCCCGGCATTCGCCCAGCTCGGCGCTGGTGAGGCGCCGGGCGAAGGCCAGCGACGTGGCCGCGTCGAGCCGCTCGCTCGAGCTCGCGCACCAGCCGGTAAGCGACCAGCACCAGGCCCACCCGCCGGCGAGGATGACGGCGGTGATCGCGGTGGCGACGAGCAGCTCGATGAGGCTGAAGCCGCACGCCATGGGCGAGTGGACCACGAGGTCGCCACACGGCCGCCGTCCGAGGCGTGGTCGCGGCGCGCGACGAAGGCGGCCGGCGGTCACGTTGGGCTCGCAGACGGCGCCGGGGCACCGGACGTGCCGATCCGGGCAGCGACCACCATGGTGCGTTCGACGAGCCCGGTGTGCGCGCCGCTGTGCCAGTCGAGCGAGATGCGCAGGAGCAGCGCGGTCGCGGGCAGTACGCGTGCGCTCTGGGCGTCGTAGCCGGCCAGGCGCGCGACGGCCACCGGCGTGAATCCGGACGGTGTTCCGACGGCGAAGGTGGCGGCGATGGTCTCGGGGCCGCATGCCGTCTGCTTGATGGTGAGGAACGTGCCGGCCGGCTGGCCGGCGAGAGCCGTGTCGTGATAGGCGGCGTCGGCTGAGTTGCGCGCGGCGTCGGCGTGCGGGAAGACGCACGACAACAGGTCGCCCCCCTCTGCCCCACCGGCGCCGGCGAACGGCAGGCTGCGCAGCTGCTCGAGGGTGGCGGCTACCTGGGCTTCGGCGGCGTCGCGCTCGTCGACGCGGGCGGTCAGCTGGTCGACGGCCGCGACGGCGCTGGACGCCGCAGCCACGACCAGCAGCACGACGGCGCCGGCGACCACGGCCTCGATCAGGGTCATGGCGCGCTGCCCTACTGCCACCGGACCCGCCCGCCCATCTGCAGCACGACCGCCGCTTCGACACCGTGGCTGGAGAACGTGAAGCTGCCGGCGCGAGGGTCGCCGGAGAGGCCGCACGGCCACCCCCAGGCGCCGAACTCGACGGCGTTGCCGGGGTAATTGGTGGCGCAGGGGCCGTGGAACGCGCCGCGCTCGAGGATGGTGGCGCCCGAGCTGGTCGCCTGCTCGCAGACGTAGCCGCGCCCCTGGTCGTCGAGGCGAACGGTCACGGTGGCGCCCGACATGGCGGCGCGCGCCTGCGCGCACCGTAAGGCGAGCGCCAGCGACCGGGCGTCGGACCTGACGGCGGCACGACCTTCGACCCACGCGATGCCCGGCACGGCGATGCCGGCGAGCGTGGCCGCGACGACCAGGGCGACGAGCAATTCGGGCATGGTATGACCACGTTGCATGAAGGCCTCGCGCGAAAAGGGGACGGACGAGAGCGCCGGAAGGCCGGCGGGGCGGCCGGCGTTCCGGCACTCCCGATGCTAGCGCCGCGCCGTCGCCCTTCGCGAGGTCATGGGCGAGGGTACGCGTTCACGTTGCCGCAGGCGAGGGATGACGGTGGGCCGCGAAGCGCAGCCGACGTTGCTCAGGCCCGCGGTTCGGGTCGCCGCAGCGCGCGGCCGGGGTCGCCGCGGAGCGCAGCCTGGATCGCGGAGCGCGCCGACCCGGTCTGCGGCGCGCGCAGCCGGCGCGCAGGTCGCTAGCGCAGGGCGACGTGCAGGTACAACTCGATGAGCTGGTGCCCGCAGAGCAGCGCCACGACAGCGCCGAACGCCAGGAAGGGGCCGAAGGGGATGGCGGTCTTGCCGCCCTCTCCGCGCGACAGCAGCACGACGCCGGCGACGGCCCCGGCGATGAAGCCGATGAACAGCGCCGGGATGACGGCGGCGCCCAGGAAGAAGCCCATGCACAGGGCGAGCTTCACGTCGCCGAAACCCATGCCCTGCACGCCGCGCAGCCGTTCGTAGAGCCACCCGATGCCGAACAGCAGGCCGGCCGCGCCGAGGCCCGAGGCGAGCCACACCCAGCGTGGCCCGCCACCCGGCGCGAGGATCGGTCATGCCCACGAGGCCGATCAGGCCGACGGGCAGGATGACGACGTCGGGGATGATGCGCTCGGCGATGTCGATGTCGCTCACCAGCACCAGAGCGGCCACGAACAGCAGCTGCAGCGGCAGCAGGGCACCCGGTCCGGTGACCGCTGCGACCGCGGCGAACAGCACCGCGGTGAGCGCTTCGACCGCCGGGTAGCGCCAGCTGATCGACGTGCCGCACGAGCGGCAGCGCCCGCGCAGGACCGCCCAGGACAGCAGCGGCACGTTGTCGACGGCGCGGATCTGCACGGTGCAGACGGGGCAGAACGAGCGCCCGTAGGCGATGCTGATGCCGAGCGGCAGCCGGTAGGCGCAGGCGTTCAGAAAGCTGCCTATGAGCAGACCGAAGACGCCCGAGACGACGATGACGTAACCGTAGAGCACGCTATGCCCCCCGGCCTGACGCCCTGCGGGCCGTCACTGGTAGCCCTGGAAGAGCGCGGCGACGAACTGTGCGAACATCGCGTGCGGCACAGTGTTTTCGAGACCGGCCACGGCCTTCTCGCGAGCGCCCTTGTCTTTGGGTAGCAGCCCGTTGAGGGCGGCCACGGCCTTTTGCTGGGCGTACTTGTCGCCCTGGCACCACACCTGGGTCCAGAGGTCGATCGACGTCTTGGTCTCGTTGCCCTTGGCGGCAAGCTCGGCCGCCAGACGCGAGACGAACGCAGGGGCGCCCGGCAACCGGGCTGCCCTCGCATACCACTCCGCTGCGACCACGTCGGCGTGGGCGCCTTTGCCGTAGGCGTAGGCGAAGAAGCCGAGGTACGACGGGAAATGCCAGTCGGAGGGGTTGGCGCGAAAGCCGCGCTCGAGCATGCTGTAGGCGACGTCGGGGCGGCCCGCGTCGAGCATGGCGAAGGCCCCCGAGAAGTAGGCCTGCCTGAAGTGCGGGCTGAGCGTGGTCACGAGCTGCACCATGGCGGGCAGCGAGTCGAGCCGGTGGTCGGAGTAGGCGTGCTCGCCGTAATACTGGATGGCGTAGAGCCAGTAGACGTCGGCGATGGTCGCCCTGACGCTGGGCGAGAAGTCCTTGTAGAAACCCGGAGACGGCACGAAGACGACCGGGTCGGGGGTCGCGGCGGCGGGCCGGTTCGCCTGGTAGGCGACGACCACGCCCACGCAGAGCGCGACGAGCGCGACGGCGGCGACGCGGCGCAACAGGCGCACGCTAGAACTCCTTGCGGCGGAAGATCCAGGTGGCCGCCATGAGCGCGATGACGAGGTAGGCCACCAGGTAGACGCACCACGCGGCGAGGTGCGGCCACGACGCCGACCCTTCGCCGGCCACCGCGGCGCGCAGGTCGACGGCGCTCAGGTTGGGGACGAGGTAGAAGACGACGGTCGACAGCGCGTGCGCGACGGCGCTGTGCCCCGAGCGCGACAGCGACAGCACGTTGTGGCTGAGCTGACCGGAGACGTACACGCAGATGCCCCAGACGCTCGCCAGGATGGCCGACGTCATGGTCGAGAAGAGCATGGTCATGGCCATGACGACGAGGAGCTGCAGGAAGATCATCACGCCCGCCAGGAGCAGCGAGCCCGACGGGCTCTTGGACACGACCCAGGCCAGACAGAACAGAAAGACGGTCATGCCGGCGAGGACGGTGAACATGGTGCTCGCCAAGCCGATGAACTTGCCCCAGATGAACTCGCTGCGCGAGACCGGCTTGGAGAAGATGATGAAGACCGTGCGCTTTTCGACCTCTTTGCGCACCAGGCTCGCGGCCACGAAAGCCGCCACGATCAGCCCGAAGAGGCTGATCGCCACGAGGCCGAAGTCTTTGATCATGCGGTCTTCCTGGCCGAGGCTGATGCTCGCCAGCCACAGGCCCGCGACGATCATGGCCAGGGCGAACAGGATGATGACGCCCAGGATGCGGTCGCGGATGGTCTCGCGGAAGGTGTTGACGGCGACCGCCGCGACGCGCTTCACGAGCGCACCACCTCCATGAAGAAGCTCTCGAGGTCGCCGTGCGGGTCGGTCGCCAGGGCGTCGGTCACGGCGCCCTGCCAGATGACGCGGCCGCCGCGCATGATGGCGATGCGCGTGCATAGCGCGGCCACGTCGGCGAGGATGTGCGAGTTGAAGAGCACGGTGGTGCCACGCTCGTGCAACCGCTGAATGATCTCTTTGACCTCGACCCTGCCGACCGGGTCGAGCCCGGTCATGGGCTCGTCGAGCAGCACGAAGCGGGGTTCGTTGATGAGCGCCTGGGCTATGCCGATGCGCTGCAGCATGCCTTTTGAGTACTTGCGCAACTGCACCCCGGCGGCGCGCTCGAGACCGACGTCGCCGAGGATGGCGGCGATGCGCTCCTCGCGCTCGCCGGCATCGAGCGAGAACAGGCGCGCGCAGAACCGCAGGAACTCGCGGCCGGTGAGATAGTCGTAGAAGTAGGGGTTCTCGGGCAGGTAGCCGAGCTCGCCCAGGCCGTCGACGCCGAGCGTGACGGAACCGCTCGTGGGGCGCATGAGACCGATGACCACCTTGAGCGTGGTGGTCTTGCCGGCCCCGTTGGGGCCCAGCAGGCCGAACACCTCGCCCTGGCGGACCTCGAAGTCGACGCCGTTCAGTATGTCGACCCTGCGCCGCCGGAACCCGACCACCACCGTCTTGTAGAGATCGCGCACGGCGAGCATGCTGCCGCGAGTGTCCTGAGTGTCGGCGATGGTCTCCCGCTCTCTCGAAGTAGCTGTGCGCACGGTTGTCTCTGCTGCCCGCATGCAGATTTCTTCGGAACGAAGCGAAAAACCTTTAGCCCTCGAGGGGTCCGCGACGGTCGTGGCGGCAGCCACGAAAGGCGGCGAGCGCGAGGGCGGCCACGGCCGGCGGGCCGCGGCGCCTCGAGGGCGGGCTCAGGGAACGGTGAACCCGCCGGTCGTCATGTGCCCCACGAGCGTGAAGCCGGATCCGCCGCCGAGCTGCGTGTAGGTGTAGTCGCCGTTGCTCGTCGAGTTCTGCATCGGCACGCTGGTCCACGGGTTGTTGGGCCAGTTGTCGACATAGCACTTGCCGCTCGAGTCGATCAGTGTCGTCGGAGATACCTGGCCGGTGGCCGGATAGTAGTCGGCGTTGTCGATGGCATAGCTGGCGATGCCGAGCTCGATGTTGTGCACGCCGCCCTTGACCGCAGCATCCTTGGCCTTGTTGCGCTGGCTCAGGAACATCGGGATGGCGATGGCCGCCAGGATACCGACGATGATGATGACGATCAGGAGCTCGATGAGCGTGAAGCCGCGTTGCCCCCGTTTCATCGTCGCCCTCCCTCTGATGATGACCGGCGACCTGTTCGCCGCCCCTCTACCTACAGTCTGCCCACATCGCCGCGGCCGGGACAGGCAATCGCCCATGGAGCCTTGCGCCGTCCCCCACCCGCTGGCCGTCTTCTCACGAAGAAGCGAGGGGAGCAGCTCGTACGGGGAGCTTCTCCCCTCGCTTTGGCCGCAGGTCCCCCTGGCCATTGGGGCTCAGGGCACCGTGAAGTCGGTGCTGGTCATGTGGCCCACGAGGCGGAACGTGTTGCTGGCGGGCGTCGTGTAGTTGTACTGCCCCTTACCTGAGCCTTCGCTCATCAACGTGCCGCTCGGCTGGAACGGGTTCTTGGGCCAGTTGTCGACGTAACCCGTGAGGGTCGCCTGGCTGACCTGGGCGGCGGCCGGATACGTGTCGCTGTTGTCGACCGCGTAGCTCTGGATGCCGATCTGGATGCTGTGGATGCCCTCCTTGACCGCTGCGTCTTTAGCCTTGTTGCGCTGGGTCAGGAACATCGGGATGGCGATGGCGGCCAGGATACCGATGATGATGATGACGATCAGGAGCTCGATCAGCGTGAAACCCTTTTGACCTCTGGAAAAACGCTTCATGTGGATTGTCACCTCCTTAGAGACTCGTGGTAAACCTTACAAACCTTGCATCGAGAGAGACCACGAAAAAAGACCCGTGATGCCTCTCCGGCAACCACAGGTCCGTCAGCGTCGTACCTTCGCTGCGGCGGCAACCCAGCCGACTCTTCTTGACAGGAGTCCTGTGGCTTTGCGCCCCGCCCTCACGGACGGTTTGCCTTTTCGCCTTCGTAACTAGGTTGCCCACCTTCTGAAGCCTTAGACACTTTTCTTTGGGCCCGTCTGCCGATGCGTTTTCATATATCGGGCCGAGGGGTCGTATCTCTTTAGGAGTTACCGCCCGCGAGGGCCTCCAGAGGGTCGGTCTGTGCCGGGCGCCGCGGTCCGTGCCGGGCTCGAGTAAGCGAGGGTGGCGGTGTGGTCGCCGCGCAGGTCGCCGACGTGGCGGCGGTCGTGCCGGGAGCTCGCTCCCGCTCGGACGCCGCCTAAAAGACGCGACGCGTCATGACCTGCTTGAGCCGCGCCAGGGCCTTGATCGACTCGCGCGAGACCTTCTTCTGGGTGAGGCCCAGGGCGGCCGCCACCTCGTGCTGGGTGAACTCGCGAAAGAAGAGCAGGTAGATCAGCTTGCGCTGAAAGGCGGTGAGCCGATCGAGGGCATCGTAGAGGGCGATGCGGTCTTCGATCGGCAGCGAGAACGACGTAAGGTGCAGCGAGTGCACCTCGGCGGCGTCGGCGGCGCGCCCGTCGGCGCCGTCGGCGTAGCTTTCGGGCAGCCCCTGCAGGTCGATGCGCGCGTAGACGTTGAGGACCTCGAGGATGCCGGCCTCGCTGATGTTGAGCTCGGCGGCGATCTCGCTCAGGTGCGGCGGGCGCCCGAGCTTTTTGGTGAGCACCCCGACGGCGTCTTCGATCTCGTGGTAGATCTTCTTGACCCAGCGCGGCTGGCGCAGCAGCAGCGAGTCGCGCAGGTGGTGGCGCACCTCGCCCTCGACGACCGGCACGGCGTAGGTCGAGAACCGCACGCCTTTGTCGGGATCGAAGCGCTGGACCGCCTTGATGAGGCCCAGGTTGGCGACCTGCAGGAGGTCTTCGTAGGGCTCATCGGCGGTCGCGAAGCGCTTGAGGACGTGGTGCAGCAACCCCTGGTTGTCGCGCACGATCTGATCGAGGCTGACTACTGAGCGGGTGGCCGCGTAGTCGGCTACCAACTGCTCGTTTTTCAAGGGGTGCCTCGGAGGCGCGCGCTACTGCTTGATGACGTTCATCATATCGAAGATCGGCAGGTACATCGAGATGACGACCAGACCGACAATAGTTCCGACGCCGATCATCATGATCGGCTCGATGATGGACGTCAGCGACTTGACCGCGGCGGCCACCTCGTCGTCGTAGAAGTCGGCGACCTTCTGCAGCATGCTGTCAAGAGCCCCTGTCTCTTCGCCCACGGCAAGCATCTGCACGACCATGTCAGGAAACACACCAGAGTCTTTGAGTGGCGCCGAGATAGTCTGCCCCTCCTTCACGCTCGTCTGCACCGCTTCCATGGCGTGTTCGACGACCACGTTGCCGGCAGACTTGCCTGTGATGTCGATGGCCTGGAGGATGGGCACACCGGCCGACACCAATGTGGAGAGAGTGCGCGAGAACCTTGCCACGACTATCTTGCGGACGACCTCGCCGATGCCCATCGGGATGCGCAGTTTGAAACGGTCCCACGCCTCGGTACCCTGCTTCGTGTGCTTGAGCCAGCGGATCAGAACGACGAGGCCTATGATCACTACGAAGACGATCAGGCCCTTCCAGCTTCGCATGGTAGTGGAGATGCTCGACATGATCCTGGTCAGCATCGGCAGCTTGGCGTTGCTGCCGGCCTCTTTGTAGATGCTCGCGAACACCGGAACCAGGAACATGACCATGCCCGTGAGTACGATGAGCGCAAACGAGGCGATAACGATCGGGTAGGTCATCGCCGACTTGATCGACCTTCTGATGCTGTCGTCCTTTTCGAGCTGCGTCGCGAGGCGGTTCAGGACCTCGTCCATGATGCCGCCGATCTCTCCCGCCCGCACCATGTTGACATACAGAGGCGAGAACACCTTTGGGTGCTTCTCGAGCGAGTCGGACAGCGACAAGCCCGCCTCCACGTCGACCCGAACCTCGCCGAGCACACTCGCCAGTTTCTTGTTCTCGGTCTGCTCCTCGAGCACCGTGAGCGCCCTCAGCATCGCGAGTCCGGAGTTGATCATGGTCGCGAACTGGCGTGAAAAGACAGTGAGGTCCTTCGGCTTGACGCGCTCAAATGAGGCAAAGAGGTCGACCTTAGTGATGCTCGTCTTGACCTCGTTGATGTCGACAATGGTCAGGCCTCGGTTACGCAAGCCCGCCGCGACGGCGGCCTTGTTGTCGCCGTCGACTTGGCCCGACGCCGTGGCGCCCCGACCGTCGAGAGCCTTGTATGCGAACGTGGCCATGAGTCCTCCGTCACTCCCCGCCGGCGCGAGCAGCACCCATGCCTTCGCCCGTGCTACCCGCGATGCTTGTCGGAACTGTTCTCGTCATGCTCGGGTAATTCTTTAGCCGAAGCCGACGACCGATTGGGACAGGCTGCCCAGTAGGCGGTCGAGCTGATCAGGCGCGCTGGAGCGCCGTTGTGCAAGCTCGCGCGAGATAACGCCGCGGCGCACAAGATCGGCCAGCGATGCGTCCATGGTGACCATGCCGAACTGGTTGCCCATCTGCATGGCCGAATAGATCTGGTGGGTCTTGCCTTCGCGGATCAGGTTGCGCACTGCCGGCGTGGGAATCAGGATCTCGGCGGCCACCACCCGATCGCGCCCGTCGCTCGTGGGCAGGAGCTGCTGAGTGCAGACCCCGACCAGGGTGGTCGAGAGCTGCACGCGGATCTGCTCCTGCTGATGCGGAGGGAAGACGTCGATGATTCGGTCGATGGTCTGAGGGGCGTCCTGGGTATGCAGTGTGGCGAACACAAGGTGGCCGGTCTCGGCCGCGGTGAGAGCGGTCGCCATGGTCTCGTTGTCTCGCATCTCGCCGACCAGGATGACGTCGGGATCCTGGCGCAGCACTGACTTGAGGGCCCGGTTGAACGACTTGGTGTCGGCGCCGACCTCGCGCTGGTTGATCATGCACTTCTTGTGGCGGTGCAGGAACTCGATGGGGTCTTCGATCGTCATGATGTGCTCTTCGCGGACCTCGTTGATCTCGTCGATCATGGCGGCCAGCGTGGTCGACTTGCCGCAGCCGGTCGGGCCAGTGACGACCACAAAGCCGCGCGGCTTTTTGGTGAGCTCGTGCAGGGCGCGCGGCAGCCCCAGGTCTTCGAGCTTCTTGATCTGCACGGGGATCAGGCGGAAGGCCGCCCCGAGGCTGTTGCGCTGAAAGTAGGCGTTGACGCGAAAGCGGGCGCGGCCGGGGACGGAGTACGAAAAGTCCATCTCCCAGTCGTTCTCTAAGCGCTGGCGCTGGTCTTGCGAGAGGATGCTGTAGATGAGCTCGCGGGTGTCGTTGGCGCCGAGGCGCGGGTAGTCGAGCCGTTCGAGCACGCCGTTGACGCGCACGATCGGCGGCGCGCCGACCGAGAGATGGAGGTCGCTGGCGTCGCGCTCCAGGACCTCAAGCAGAATATCGACAAGATCCATTGGTTTCGTCCCTTCGCAAACCGATTGTCAGATGATGACCCTGGCGATCTCTTCGATCGACGTGAGCCCCTGAAGCACCTTGTCGATGCCGTCCTCGCGCAGGTTCTTCATGCCTTCGGCCTGCGCCACGCGGCTGATCTCGTCGGCGCTCTTGCGCTCGACGGTCAGCCTGCGGATGGCCTCGCTCACGATCATGACCTCGTAGATGCCGAGTCGACCTTTGTAGCCCGTGTTGTTGCACCGTGGGCAGCCTTTCGGGTGGTACAACGTCACCTTGCCCATGTCGAAGACTTCGGGTGGAAAGTCGCTTTTCTTGAGCATCTCTTCAGACGGCTCGTACGGCTCCTTGCATTCCTTGCAGAGGCGACGCGCCAGGCGCTGAGCGAGAACGCAGTCCACGGCCGACGAGGTGAGGAATGGTTCGATGCCCATCTCGGTGAGACGAGACAGCGCGCCTGGCGCGTCGTTGGTGTGGAGCGTGGTGAGCACGAGGTGGCCGGTAAGGGCCGACTCGATGGCGATGTTCGCGGTCTCACGGTCGCGGACCTCGCCCACCATTACGATGTCGGGGTCGCAGCGCAGGATGGAGCGCAGGGCGGCCGGGAAGGTCATGCCGGCCCTGGGGTTCACCTGGACCTGGTTGATGCCCGGCAGGCGATACTCGACCGGGTCTTCGACGGTGATCACGTTCTTCTCGGGCGAGTTGATGAGGTTGAGGGTCGCATACAGGGTGGTCGACTTGCCGGAGCCCGTCGGGCCGGTGACGAGGATGGCGCCGTACGGCCTGGTGAACGAGCGCTGGTAGCGCTTGAGCGCCTTGGGCGCGAACCCCAAGTCGGCCAGGTCGAGCATGACGTTGCTCTTGTCGAGCAGGCGCATGACGATCTTTTCGCCGTACACGGTGGGCAGCGTGGCGACGCGCATGTCGATGGGCTTGCCGCCGACCACGAGGCCTATGCGCCCGTCTTGCGGCACGCGGCGCTCGGCGATGTCGAGCTCGGCCATGACTTTGAGCCGGCTGATGACCCCGTTCTGCATGCGGCGCGGCACCGACATGACCTCGTGCAGCACGCCGTCGAGGCGGAAGCGGATCATGAGCTCCTTGGCCTGCGGTTCGAAGTGGATGTCGCTGGCGGCGTCGTCGACGGACTGCGCGATCACCGAGTTCACGAGCTTGACGATAGGCGGTTCCTCGGTCATCTCGCGGATGTCGGTGATCTCGTCCTCGCCGCCCACGCTCAGGTCGTTGGCCGCGGTGACCTGGTCGTCGAGCCGGTTCAGCTTGCCGATGGCGCCCACGATGTCTTCTTCGCTGGCGATGGCCGGCACGATCGTGTAGCCCGTCATGATGCGCAGGTCGTCGGCGATCAGGACGTTGGCCGGGTCGATCATGGCGACCTGCAGGGTGCTGTCGTCGAGAAAGCGCACTGGTATGGCGGAGTAGCGCCGGCACAGCCGTTCCGACAACAGGCCGGCGGCGGACATGTCGATCTGCAGGGTGGTGAGGTCGAGGTATTCGATGCCGAACTTGGTGGCCAGCGCTTTGGTGAGGTCGAGCTCGGAGACGAGCTTGTCGTCTAAGAGCTGCTCGCCGAGACGCTTGTGCGTCTCTTTCTGGCGCGCCAGGCTCTCGTCGATCTGCTCGGCGGTGACGAGCTGCATGTCGACGAGGATCTCGCCGAGGCGCTTTTTGCTGGCGCGCAGGGGCGCCGGCTGGCCGGTGGCGGCGGCCGCGTCGGCGGCTTGCAGCCGTTCGAGGACTTCGTTGACGCCGCCCAGCTTGGGCTCGTCGGGGGTGACCGCGGCGATCGCCGACTCGAGGTCGGCGCCGGCGGCGATCTCGATGACCTTACCGGTCTCGACCTCGTCGTCGAACTCGGTCGGCCCGAGCGTGTCGAGCACGTCGGCCTCGGCTAAGCCGGAGAGGGAGTCGAAGCCCTCGTCGGGGTAGAAGATCTGGTCGTGGCCTGTGCTCACGAAGCCGTCGGCCCCCTTGTCGGCGTTGGGTGCGTAGTCGCTCCAGTCGTCGATGTCGTCGGGCTCTCGGCCGTCGGTCGAGACTACCTCGATCGCCGGCGGCTCTCCCTGGCGAGTCGCCACGCGACCCGCGTCCCGACTCTTATCGTCGTGCGGCACTCCGCATCACTTCCAGTGGCGCGGCCCGGCCCGTCCACAGTTCGAACGAGAGCGCGGCCTGCCAAACGAGCATCGTCAAGCCGTCGATCGCCCGCGCTCCCGTCTCTCGGGCACGTTCGAGTGGCATCGTCGGCCGCTGTCCGTAGACCACGTCGTACACGATGTGGTCACGCTGGATGTTATCGACCAAAACGCGCGGCACTTTAAGCGAGCCGGCCATGCCGAGGGCGGTCGCGTTGACCACGATGTCCGCGCCGCGGACCTGGGCGGCGGTGAGCGCATCGAGCGCCACGAGCTCGAAACGCGCGCCCTCGTCGGCGGGCTGCAGCAGGGCGGCGAGCTCTTCGGCGTGACTCACCGTACGGTTGACGACCGTACAGCGACGCACGCCGACCCGCAGCAGGCCGAGCACGGCGGCGCGCGCCGCGCCGCCGGCGCCGAGCACCAGCGCCGAGGCGCCGGCGAGCGGCTCGCTGACCGTCTCCTGCAGCGCCGCGACGAACCCCCCGACGTCGGTGTTGTAGCCCACGAGGACGCCGCCGTCGACGACGATGGTGTTCACGGCGGCGATCAGCCGGGCGTCGTCGGCGACGCGGTCGAGGAAGGGCGCCACGGCCCTTTTGTGCGGCATGGTCACGTTGGCTCCCCGAAACCCGAGGCCGCGCAGGCCCTTGACCGCCGTCTCGACGTCGTCGGGGGCCACGGGCAGGGGCACATAGGCCATGTCGAGGCCCAGGGCGGCAAAGGCGGCGTTGTGCATGGCCGGGGAGAGCGAATGCGTCACGGGCCAGCCGATGATGCCGGCCAGGACGGTGGTTCCTGCGATCGTCGTCATGTGCTCGCCCCCAGCGTGGAATGGTCGGGACCCGCGGACGCGGCGAGGCGCCGGCCGCCGCAAGACAAGCTTGCACGCCGGCGTCCGACATCCTTCCCGCCGCAAGCGGCCGAGATCAGCTCGAGCTCACGTCGAACTCAGGTAGTCCTCGAGGATCTGCGCGGCGGCGCGCGCGTCGAGTGCGCCTTTGCCACCGCGCTGCTGGGCGATCGCCGTGGTGAAGCGCTCGTCGTAGAGCACGACCGGCACGTCGATGGTGCGTTTGAGGCGAGCCACGAACGAGCGCACTTCGCGCGCCTGACCGTGCTCGGCGCCGTCGAGCGAGACCGGCAGGCCTACGACGACCAGCGACACGCCTTCGGCGGCCACGAGCTCCTTGACGGTCTCGAGGCCGGCCGCCGAGCCCGCGCGAGCCACGACCGTCAGGGGACGGGCAATGCTGCCGGTCTCGTCGGAGATCGCCACGCCCGTGCGCGCGACGCCGTAGTCGAGCGCCAGGAGCCGCACCTCTACGCTCCGAGGAGCTCCCTGACCTTGGCGATGCCCGCCTCGAGGGCGGCGCCCATGCCGCTCGCGTCGGTGCCGCCGCCGCGGGCCAGGGTCGGCTTGCCGCCGCCGCGACCGCCTACGGCCGGCATCATGGCGGCCAGCACGTCGCCGGCGCGCAATCCGCGGCCGACGAGGGCGTCGGGCGAGGTCACCACCACGGCGACGCGCCCGTCGAGGTCGGCCAGCAGGGCGACGGCCGCGTCGGGCAGGGCCGCGCGCACCTCGTCGGCCAGCGCCAGCAGGTCGTCGGGCTTGCCCACCTCGACCGCGCCCGCCACCAGGGTCGCGCCGGCCACGTCGAGCGCCGCGGCCACCAGCTCGTCGACGCGCGTGTGGCGCTCGCCGCTTTGCGCGGCCCGCACGGCGTCTCTGAGCTCGCCGAGCTCTTCGAGGCGGCGATGCACGGCGTCGGCGACGCGGTCGGGGGCCACGCCGAGCTCGTCGGCGACGGCCGTCTCGCGGGCTTCGACCGCGCGGTAGTGCTCTATGGCCGCGGCCAAGGTGATCGCCTCGATGCGCCGCGTGTTGGCGCCCACCGAGGTGCTGGCGGTGATCTTGCAGAGGCCGATCTGCGAGGTCGACGAGACGTGCGTGCCGCCGCACAGCTCGCGGCTGAAGTCGTCGATCTCGAGGACGCGCACGAACTCGCCGTACTTCTCTTCGAAGAACGCCAGGGCGCCTATCTCGGCGGCGTACTCGCGCGTGGTGACGAAGGGCCTCACCGGGTGGTTCTCGACGATGCGGCGGTTGGCCAGGTCTTCGATCTGGCGCAGCTCGGCCACGGTCGGCGCGCGCCGCGTCTTGTAGTCGAAGCGCAGCCTGTCGGGAGTGACGAGGGAGCCGGCCTGGCGGACGTCGTCGCCGAGCACTATGCGCAGCGCGTTGTGCAGCAGGTGGGTGGCGGTATGGTTGCAGGCCGTCTGGTGACGGCGCACGGCGTTGACCATCGCCTTGGCGCGCTCGCCCTCGACCACGCTGCCTTCGGTGAGGCGGCCGACGATGACCTGGTCGGACTGAAAGCGCACCACGTCGACCACGTCGAGCTTGCCGGAGTCGGTGTGGATCCAGCCGGCGTCGGCGACCTGGCCGCCGCCCTCGGCGTAGAACGGCGATTCTTCGAGCTTGAGCGCCACGCGCCCGTCGGCGAGCACCCGGGCGGCGCGCACCATGGAGTAGACCTCGAGGCGTTCGTAGCCCACGAACGTGGTCTCGAGCGCCGCAGTGTCGCGCTGGAAGGCCTCGAGCTCGCCGGGACCGGTCTCCCCCGCTTTCTGCGCCGCGCGGGCACGCTCGCGCTGCTTGGCCATGAGGCGCTCGAAGCCCTCTTCGTCGACGCTCATGCCCTTGTCCTGCACGATCTCGCGGGTGAGGTCGAACGGAAAGCCGTAGGTGTCGTGCAGCTCGAAGGCGACGGCCGGAGGCAGCTCGGCGCCGGAGTCGCGCGCCCTGCGCAGGGCCTCGTCGAGGATGCCCATGCCCTGGGCCAGCGTGCGCGTGAAACGCGCCTCTTCTTCGGCGACGATCTCGAGGATCGCCTCGCGCGCGCCGAGCAGCGGCGGATAGGCCTCGGCCATGAGCTCGATGACGTGCTCGCACAAGCGCGCGAGGAACGGCTCGTCGAGGCCGATCGACACGCCTTGCTGCACGGCGCGGCGGATGATACGCCGCAGCACGTAGTCGCGGCCCTCGTTGCCGGGCAGCACGCCGTCCATGATGAGAAAGGCGATGCCGCGGGCGTGCTCGGCCATGGTGCGCAGGGCACGGGTCACCGGGTCGCTCGAGCCGTAGGTCTGCCCGAGAGCTCCTCGCCCAAGGCGATCAGAGAGCGAAAGGCGTCGGTCTCGTAGACCGTGGTGACGCCCTGATGGATGGCGGTCACGCGCTCGAGCCCCATGCCGGTGTCGATGCTCTGCGCGGCCAGCGTGGAGAGGCCGCCGTGCTCGTCCATCTCGTACTGCACGAAGACGAGGTTCCAGTACTCCATCCAGCGGTCGCACTCGCAGCCGGGGCCGCAGTCGGGCCGGCCGCAGCCGTACTTCTCACCCATATCGTAGTAGAGCTCGGTGCAGGGCCCGCACGGGCCGGTGGCGCCCGCCGGTCCCCAGAAGTTGTCGCCGCGCCCGAGGTGCACGATGTCTGCGTCGGTGAAGCCGTGCGACTTCCAGATGTCGATGGCCTCGGCGTCGACCGGCACCTGGTCGTCGCCTCCGAAGACGCTCACCTTGACGCGCGAGCGCGGGATGCCGAGCTGGTCTGAGAACTCGAGCGCCCAGGCGATGGCGTCGGTCTTGAAGTAGTCGCCGATCGAGAAGTTGCCGAGCATCTCGAAGAAGGTGAGGTGGCGCGCCGTGCGCCCCACGTTCTCGATGTCGGACGTGCGAAAGCAGCGCTGGCAGGTCGTGAGCCGCCGCGACGGCGGCGTGTCGACGCCCAGGTAGTAGGGCTTGAACTGCTGCATGCCGGCGGTCGTGAACAGCACGCTGGGATCGCCGGCCGGCACGAGCGAGGCGGGCGGCGGCGACAGATGGCCGTGGGCCTCGAAGAACTCGCCGAAGGCCCGCCGTATCTGCGCCGATGACAGCGTCGGTCGGTCTGGTCGCTGGTCTGTCATGGGCACCTCGTAGGGCGGTCTGGAAGGTTAGAGCCGGGGCCTCACAACGCCCCCTCGCCGATGTTCGCCCGCAGCTTCTCGAGCGCCCGGCGGATGAGTCGCGAGACGTGCATCTGGGATATGCCGACGCGCGCCGCGATCTGTGACTGCGTGAGCCCCTCGAAGAAGCGCAGGTGCAGGATGTAGCGCTCGCGGGCGTCGAGCTTGGCGAAGCCCGGGGCGAGCATCGTGCGGTCTTCCATGGTGTCGTAGGCTTCTTCTTCGGTGCCCATATAGTCGATCAGGCCGGTCTCATCGTCGCCCGACTCGCCGTTGGGCGCCGCCTGCAGCGAGACCGAGTTGTAGGCCTGGCTTGTCTCGAGCGCTTCGAGGACCTCTTCGGGGGTGGCCCCGGTGGCCTCGGCGATCTCGTTGATGGTCGGCGAGCGCTGCAGCTTGGGCACGAGCTCGTCAATCACCTTGTTCAGGCGGATGTTCAACTCCTGCAGGCCGCGCGGCACGCGCACCGACCAGCCCTTGTCGCGGAAGTAGCGTTTGATCTCGCCGATGATGTTGGGCGTGGCGTACGTGGTGAGCTCGACCCCGCGGGTGAGGTCGAAGCGGTCGATCGCCTTGATGAGGCCGATCGAGCCGACCTGGACCAGGTCGTCGAAGTGCTCGCCGCGTGACGAGTAGCGCCGCGCGAGCGAACGGACGAGCGGCAGGTACATGGTGATGAGCTGGTCGCGGGCGTGGCGGTCGCCGTGCAGGTGGTAGCGGCGCAGCAGGAACTGGTCGAGCTTCTCGGACTCGTCTTTGCCGCGCCCGGTGGGGGGCACGACCCGCTCGATCAGGTCTTCGTCGTCGATCTCGTTGTCGTCGAGGTCGTCGGCCGCCTCCGGCTCGTCGCCGGCGTCGTCGGACGGCGGCCCGCCCCGGAGCGCGTCGTCGGGCTCGTCGCGCTCCACGGCCGGCTCGTCGGCGCCGCGCGCGGCGCGCTCGAACGGGTCGTCAAAAGGATCTTTGCTGTGGGCTTCGACCATAGGGACCCTCAGGAAGCGCCGCGGCGCTTGGCGAACACGACGCAGTAGCAGTCGTCGGGCGCCGCGCAGACTTCGACCGACTCGACGACGCCGCGCATGACCGTTTCGAGGTCGAACCCGCCGTCGCGGCGGCCGCTCAACCGGGCGCGCAGGCCCGCGGAGCGGAACGGCCCGGCGTTGATGCTCACGCCGTCGTCGACCACTTCGATGGCCAGCTCGTGGAGCGGCGCTTCGCCGGAGTCGGTCGCGGCGGTGAGCAGCTCTTCGACGGCGACGTACAGGTCGTCGATCTCGTCGAGCGAGAGGTCGACCCGCGCCGCGACGCCGCCGAGCACCATGCGCACGACGGAGAAGGCGGCGGGAGTCGCCGACACTTGAAGATGGATCATGTCTGCCACGCGGTGCTCCGTTTCAGACCGACGGTCCGGGGTCGCGCGGCGCGGCGGAAAGCAGGGCGCCATCGACCTGACCTTCGCGGGCCCGAGCGGCGCGCAGGCCGTCGTCGATGGCGAGCTGCGCGCGGCGGCGGGCTTCGCCGTAGCCGCGCAGCGCTTCGGAGGGAAGCTGGCGCAGCACGTCGACGTAGCTCTGCCCCGTCGCCTGTTTGCGGTCGCGCACGTAGTACGCAAGGCCGGCGCCGGCGAGCGCGGTGCCAAAGACCAGGGTTCCCCAGAGCCTCATCCGCCACTCCCTTCGCCGGTGGCGCCGGGGGCCGGCGGCGGCGGCGTGTCGGTGACGGGTGTGGTCTCGGGTGCGGCAGCCGTGGCGGCCGCGGCGTCGGTGACGGGTGCGGCAGCCGCGGCGGCGGCGTCGCTGTCCAGTGCGGCGAAGCCCGGCGCCGAGCTTGCGGCGTCGGGGGCGCCCGCCGGGCGCCAGGCGCCGGTGGCGGCGGCGTCGGCCGGTTCGGCGGCGGCGTCGGCCGTCGCCTCGTCTGAGTCGGAGCCGCGGCTGAAGAAGCTCGAGACGGCCTGCGAGACGCCCGCGCCGAAGGCGGCGGCCTTTTTAGCAGGCACGCTGATGGCCGATTCGACGGCGCGCGTGGTGTGGTCGACCTTCTCGGTGGCGTCGACCACGCTCGTCATGACCACGCCGATCTTGTCGAGCTCGGTGTTGACGCCGTCGAGGGTCTCGGTGGCCTGCTTGAGCAGGGGCACGACCTCGGTGTCGACGTCGGTGAGCAGCTTCTCGGCCGAGCCCAGCGTGCCGCCCAGGCGGATGAGGGCGTAGATGAGCCCTATGCCCACGACGACAAGGAAGAACGCCGCCGCATAGCGCAGCGCCATAGAGGGCGTGCTTGCGGCCACGCTCATCAGTGAGTCAGTCATCGACGTCGCCTCCATCGCCGCTCAGGTCCGGGCTCGGTTTGCGGGCACACCCTATCACACCGCGCGAGGCTCATGTACGTCCGCCGCTGTCGAGGTGATGATGCCCCCGCCGACGACGATGTCATTCCTGTAGAAGACCGCCGACTGCCCCGGCGCGGGGCCGTCGAACGGCGCGGCCAGCGAGACCACGGCCCGCTCGCGGGGCAGCAGCCGCAGCGCCGCGACCCCGATGGCGGCCGACTGGTAGCGCAGCTGCACCTCGAGGCCGGCGCGGTCGCCGAGGCCGCGGTCGACGACGCTTCGCAAGGCGATGGTCGTCGTGGCCAGCGCCGCCGCCGGGCCTACGATCACGCGCCGCGCAGGCGCGTCGATGGCCAGCACGTAGAGGGGCGTCGCGGCGCTCACGCCCAGGCCTCGGCGCTGGCCCACGGTGAAGCGCCAGCAGCCGCCGTGGCGGCCGAGCACGTTGCCGGCGGTATCGACGATCTCGCCGCCCTCGTCCGGCGCGCCGCGGGCCGCGAGGAAATCGCGGTGGTCGCCGGGCGCAAAGCAGACCTCCTGGCTGTCGGGTTCGTCGGCCGGGGGCAGGCCGGCCCGCCGGGCGCGCTCGCGCACGAGGGGCTTGGTGAGCTCGCCGAGCGGCAGCACCAGGCGGTCGAGGGTCTCGGGCGGCACGCGCCACAGCATGTACGACTGGTCCTTTGAGCGGTCGCGGCCGCGCGCCACACGGGCGCCATCGGCGGCGCGCACGATGCGCGCGTAGTGGCCGGTGGCGATCCAGGCGGCGCCGAAGTGGTCGGCCAGCGCCAGCAGGCGCTCAAAGCGGCCCGGGTTGCACTCGATGCAGGGGTTGGGCGTCTCGCCGGCCAGGTACGCGTCGACGAACGGCGCGACGACGCCGGCCGCAAAGCGCGGCTCGTCGTTCACGCAGTAGTGCGGCGCCCCGATGGCGTGCGCGCTGTCGCGCGCCCGCGCCACCGCCGGCGCCGAGCAGCAGCTCCGCTCGTCGTCGCCCGGCCAAAGCTTCACGGTGGCGGCGCGCACGTCGTAGCCATCCTCGCGCAGGGCGAGGGCGGCCACGGCGCTATCGACGCCGCCGCTCAGGCCTACGACGACGCTTTTTTTCCGAGGACCTTCGCGACGTCGTCGCTGCGGCCGGCCTTGGTGAGGTAGTCCTCGATGGCCAGATGCAGGGCGTCGGCGGCCAGGTTGGAGCAGTGCATCTTCTGGGCGGGCAGCCCGCCGAGCGCTTCGGCCACAGCCCTGTTTGAGATCTCGGCGGCCTCGTCGAGCGTCTTGCCCATGACCATCTCGGTCACCATGCTCGAGGTCGCTACCGCCGCCCCGCAGCCGAACGTCTTGAACTTCACGTCGGTGATGCGGTCGTCTTCGACTTTGATCGTCATACGCATGACGTCGCCGCAGACCGGGTTGCCGATCTGGCCGGCGCCGTCAGGTTCCTCGACCTCACCGACGTTGCGGGGGTTCGAGAAGTGATCCATCACGAGATCGGTGTACATGCGCTTACCTCTTCACGTAGAGCGGACTCATCTCGCGCAGCCGCGCGACGATGGGCGGGAAGACTTCGAGGAAGTAGTCGGCCTCGTCCTGGGTGTTCTCGCGGCCGAGCGTCACGCGGACGCTGCCGTGAGCCTCTTCGGCGCGGTACCCCATGCCGAGGATCACGTGCGACGGTTCGAGCGAGCCCGACGCGCAGGCCGAGCCGCTGGAGACGGCGATGCCCTTGCCGTCGAGCTGCAGGACCATGGACTCGCCCTCGATATAGGCCACCGAGACGCAGACGTTGCCCGGCAGCCGTTCGGTGGGATGGCCGAGGGCGATGGTGTCGTCGATGGCCGCCAGCAGACCGGCCATCAGCCGGTCGCGCAGCGCCACGAGGCGCGGTCCCTCGGTGGGCAGGTCGGCCACGGCGATGGCGAGGGCCGCGCCCAGGCCGACGATGCCGGGCACGTTCTCGGTGCCGGAGCGCAGCCGGCGCTCGTGGCCGCCGCCGTGCAGGATGGGGCCCACGCGAGTGCCGCGCTTGATGTAGAGCGCCCCTATGCCCTTGGGGCCGTAGAGCTTGTGGCCCGACAGCGACAGCAGGTCGACGCCGAGCTCGGCGACGTCGATGGGCATGGCGCCGACCGCCTGGACGGCGTCGGTGTGGAACGCCGCGCCGTGCTCGTGCGCGATGCGGGCGAGCTCCTTGATGGGCTGGACGGTGCCCACCACGTTGTTGGCGAACATCACCGAGGCGAGGCGGGTGTCGGGACGGAACGCGGCCTCGTAGGCGTCGAGGTCGACGACCCCGTTGTGGTCGACGCCGGCGAAACTCGCCTCCCAGCCCTGGCGCATGAGAAAGCGCGCCGTCTCCATGACGGCCGGGTGTTCGACGGCGCTCACGATCAGGTGCCCGGGCTCGAAGCGCTGCAGGTACCCGCTGAGGGCGAGGTTGTCGGCCTCGGTGCCGCCGCTCGTGAAGACGATCTCCTTGTCGGCCGCACCGAGGGCCGCGGCGACCTGCGCACGTCCGCGGTCGACGGCCTCGCGGCCTTCGCGGCCCAGCCTGTGGATCTCGGACGGGTTGCCGTAGCGCTCGACGAAGTAGGGCTCCATCTCGGCGAAGACGCGCGGGTCGACGGCCGTGGTCGCCGCGTGGTCGAAATAGATGGTCTTCATGTTGTGATCGCCTCCACGGAGAGTTCATCGAGACTGATATCGCCCAGCGCCCTGCTGATCGCGTCGTCGAGCCGGCGCCAGACGCGTTGTGAAGCACAGCTGCCCGCTCGCGCACAGCCGCCTTCGTCGGGCAGGCAGCCGACGAGCGACAGGGGACCTTCGATCGCGGTCACGATGTCGGCGACGGAGATGGCCGCCGCGGCGCGCGACAGGCGGTAGCCGCCGCTCGCGCCCCTGGTGCTGGCCACGAGCCCGCCGTCGCGCAGGCGAGCGAGGATACGTTCAAGAAACGCGGTGGGCATGTCTTCGCGGTGTGCGATCTCGGCGATGGGCACGGGGTCGTCGCCCTCGGCCCGCGCAAGGTAAATCATGGCCCGCAGGCCGTACTCGCAGCGAGACGAGATGCGCACGCCGTGCCCTCCGTGACGTCCGTGGATGAAATACCAACAGAAAAGGTCGGGATTATCGTACCACGCAGGCACCGCCGGTCAAACAGGGCAAAGCGCCCGGCCGGGCGGCCGGGCCCCGGACGCGACGACGCCGCCCCTCGTGGGGGCGGCGTCGGGATGGATCGCGGGGTGTGGGAGGGCTCTTAGTTGGCGAGGGCGTTGGCGACGACCTGCGACATGACCTTCTCGCTGATCCAGCCGGTGTACTCCTGATAGACATTGCCGTCGGGTGAGATGACGGCGAGCGCCGGCGGCTGGGTGATCTTGAGCTGGGCGAGGATGTCGCCGAGCTCGTCGGCGTGGGCCGACTCGAACGAGAAGAACGAGCCCTGCGCGGCGTACTTGGCCTTGACGGTGTTGAAGTAGGTCAGCATCTGCTGGTCTTCGGTGACCCCGGCGCAGTAGACGAGAAGGATGACGCCCCGCTTTTCGGCGAGCGGGTTCTTGATGAAGCTCGGCACGTTACTCGACGACGTGTTGACCGAGAGCGCGGGATACCCAGTGATGCCGTAGCTGCCGGCTGTGTTGTAGTTTCCGCTCACCGGAGCGGCGGTAACGGTAGCAGGGGCGTTGGTCGCGAGGACGATGCCCCCGGTAACCACGACCATGATCGCTGCCCCCATCACGACGATCAGGGCCGCTTTGACGAAAAACGACCGGTACCAGGGCTTGCCGCTCATCTGCGCCTCCATGTAAAAGGCTCCACCTTGCCGTGTTCGCTTTCTTATTGAACCTGCAATTGCAGGTGGGTGCCCTCCCGTGGGTCCACAGACCCTCCGGAGCCGGGCTCCCGGCGCGTGAGTGTTGGCTCAATAACGCCGCGAATCACGCACAAGGTAGAGCAGTCGGCATGGTAGCAGACACTATGCTCGTCCCACAAACTAAGTCGGCACCTGCGCGAAATGCTTGAGCAATGAGCGTGAAGTCGGCCGGCTACGGGGGTCGCCGGCCCCTCTTGCGGCCCAGGCGGGCCGGCCACAGGGCGCCGGCGGCGACCGTCACGAGGGCCGCAGGACAGCGGCCGTCAGGCCGCGGCGCCGGTCACGCCGGCCCGCCGCGACGGCCCGCGGGCCGCGACGCGGCGACCGTCAGACCGAGCGCATGCGCAGGTCGCGCAGCTGGGCCTGGTCGACCGGCGCCGGGGCGCCGGTCATGGGGTCGGAACCCGACGAGGTCTTGGGAAAGGCGATGACGTCGCGGATAGACGTCTCGCCGGCCAGCAGCATGACGATGCGGTCGAAGCCCAGGCCTATGCCGCCGTGCGGCGGCGCACCGAAGCCAAGCGCCTCGAGGAACCAGCCGAACGACTCGTCGATGCGCTCCTCGCTCAGGCCGAGCCTGCGCAGGATGCTGCGCTGCAGCGCAGCATCGGGGATGCGCAGCGAGCCCGAGCCCAGCTCGACGCCGTTCAGCACGAGGTCGTACTGGGCGCCCCTCACGCGCAGGGGCTCGCTGTCGAGGTACTCCAGCGTGTCGTCGGTCGGCAGGCTGAACGGGTTGTGACCGTAGGTCAGCGTGCCCGACTCTTCGTCGATCTCGAACAGGGGGAACTCGACGACCCACAGCAGCGACCAGCGCCGCGACGGTTCGGGCGCCAGCAGCTCGATCAGCGCGCTGCGCAGCGCGCCGAGCACGACCGCCGCGGGCAGGGCCTGGTCGGCGGCGAAGACCACGAGGTCGCCGGGCTCGGCGCTGGTGCGCTCGAGCAGGGCGCTCTGTTCGGCGGCGGAGAGGAACTTGACGATCGGCCCGCGCAGCGAGCGGCCGTCTTCGACGATCACGTAGGCCATGCCGCGCGCGCCGCGCGCCTTGGCGACCTCGGTGAGGCCGTCTAACTGAGCGCGCGACAGGCGGCCGCCGCCGGGCGCACGGATGGCGCGCACCACGCCCCCGCCAGCGACGGCTTCGCGGAACACGCGAAACTCACCGGCGCCGAAGACGTCGGACAGCTCGACGATCTCGAAGCCGTAGCGCAGGTCGGGCTTGTCGGAGCCATAGCGCAGCATGGCGTCGTCGTAGGTGAGCGTGAGCAGCGGCAGCTCGGGCGGCCCCTCCCCCACGCCCTCGAAGATGGCCGCCATGAGCCCTTCGAGCAGCGCGCGGATCTCGGCCGCCGACATGAACGACATCTCGGCGTCGATCTGCGTGTGCTCGGGCTGGCGGTCGGCGCGCAGGTCCTCGTCGCGAAAGCAGCGCGCGAGCTGATAGTAGCGGTCGACGCCGCCCACCATGAGGATCTGCTTGAACATCTGGGGCGCCTGCGGCAGCGCGTAGAAGTTGTGGGGCTGCAGCCGCGAGGGCACGAGGAAGTCGCGCGCGCCCTCGGGCGAGGAGCGCGTGAGTATCGGCGTCTCGATCTCGAGGAACCGGTTCGCGTTCAGGTAGTCGCGGGCCGCCGTGGCGGCCCGGTGACGCAGCTCGAGGCGGGCCAGCATGGGCGGCCGGCGGATGTCGAGGTAGCGGTACTTGAGGCGCAGCATCTCGTCGACCTCGTGGCCCTCGCCCGACTCGATCTCGAACGGCGGCGTGCGCGCGCTCGACAGCAGGCCGACGTCGGCGACGCGCACCTCGACCTCGCCGGTCGGCAGGCCGGGGTTCACCGTCTCGGGGTCGCGCGCCACCACGGCGCCGGCCGCCCAGCACGACGTACTCGGAGCGCAGCCCCTCGGCCAGACGGTGCGCCTCGGGGGCGCTGCGCGGGTCGAAGACGAGCTGCACGAGACCGGAGCGGTCGCGCAGGTCGACGAAGATGAGGTTGCCGTGGTCGCGACGGCGCGCCACCCAGCCGGCGACGCGCACCTCGCGGCCCACGTCGGCGACGCGCAGCTCGCCGGGCAGCGCGTTGCGCATCATCCCTTGTCCTCGGCGCCGTCGGGCGCCACGTGACCGTTGCCGTTGCCGTTACCGTTGCCGTGGTGGTGGCCGTGGCCGTCGAGGTCGTCGTCGCCGAGCCAGTCGTCGAACCAGTCGCCGAGCTCGTCGATCGGCACGTCCTCTTCGTCGCCGCTCTCGAGGTCGCGCAGCCGCACCTCGCCTTCGGCCAGATCGTCGAGCCCGAGCAGCAGGGCGAGCTCGGCGCCGCTGCGTCCGGCGTGCTTGAGCTGAGCCTTGGGACTGCGGTTGGAGAGGTCGCACTCGGCGTCGATCAGCAGGTCGCGGCGCAGGTGCTGCGTGAGAGCGAAGGCGTCGGCGCGGCTCGTCTGCAGGAACGAAACCACGTAGGCGAGGGGGCCTTCGTCTTCTTGCTCTTCGAGCCCGCTGACCAGCGTGACGCGCTCGAGCCCGCTGCCAAACCCGAACCCCGGCGTGGGCGGGCCGCCGATCAGCTCGACCAGGCCGTCGTAGCGGCCGCCGCCGCCGATCGTGCTCTGCGCGAAGCCGAGGGCGTTGGACTGGTATTCGAAGGTGGTGCGCGTGTAGTAGTCGAGCCCGCGCACCAGGCGAAAGTCGAGCACCGGGTCGAGGCCCACGCGGCGCAGCAGCTCGAGCACCGTGTCGAAGTGCTCGCGGCAGGGTTCGCAGAGGTGGTCGACCAGGCGCGGCGCCTCGTTCATGACGGCGCGGCAGCTCTCGACCTTGCAGTCGAAGGTGCGCAGCGGGTTGGTGACGGTGCGCTCGCGACACTCGCCGCAGAGCTCGTCGGCGTGACCGTTGAGGAACTCGCGCAGCAGCTCTACATAGGCCGGCCGGCACTGGGCGTCGCCCATGCTGTTGATGGCCAGCGTGAGGTCGCCGATCTCGAGCTCGTCGTAGACCTGGCCGAGCATGGCGATGACCTCGGCGTCGACCATGGGGTCGTCGGAGCCGAGAGCTTCGGCGCCGAACTGGTAGTGCTCGCGGTAGCGCCCGGCCTGGGGGCGCTCGTAGCGGAACATGGGAGCGTAGTACCAGAGCTTGACTGGCTTGGTGAGCTTGAACATGCCGTGCTCGACGTAGGCACGGCACACCGGCGCCGTGCCTTCGGGGCGCAGGGTGAGCTCGCGGCCGCTGCGGTCGGGGAACGAGTACATCTCCTTGCGCACGATGTCGGTGGCGTCGCCGACGCCCCGCTCGAACAGGCCGGTCTCTTCGAACTCGGGCGTGACGATCTGGCGGAAGCCGTACGAGGTGAAGATGTCGGCGGCGATGGCCACGATGTCGGCGCGCCGTTCGGCGCCGTCGGGCAGCAGGTCGTAGGTGCCCTTAGGGGCTTTCGGGGCGCTCACCAGTGGTGCTCCGGGTCGTAGCGCAGTGGCGAGAGGAACGGGTTGAGCGCCAGCTCGCGGCCCAGCGAGGTGTCGGGCCCGTGACCGCAGTGCACGACTGTGTCGGGCGCGAAGCGCCGGATGAGCCCGGCGATCGAGTTGAGCAGGACGTCGGACGAGCCGCCGGGAAAGTCGGTGCGCCCGATGCTGCCCTGAAAGAGCACGTCGCCGCTGAACAGGTGGCCCTCGATGAAGAACGAGAACGAGCCCTCGGAGTGGCCCGGGGTGGGGATGGCGGTGACCGGCAGGGCGAGGTCGAGCTCGGTCTCTGCGTCGAGCAGCACCGGGTCGACCGTGACGGGCTGCACGACATAGCCGGCCATGGCGCCCATGTCGGGCCGGCGCAGCAGCCCGGCGTCGGCCTCGCCGACGTAGACGGGCACGGCGAACCGCCTGGCGAGGGCGTCGACCCCTCCGATGTGATCGAAGTGGCCGTGCGTCACCAGGATGGCTTGCGGCGCGGCGGCGATCTCGTCGCAGGCGGCGGCCACTACGTCGGCCTCATCGCCGGGGTCGATGATAAGGGCTTTGCCGCCGCTCGCCAGCAGAAAGCAGTTCGCGCCGAGCGCACCGAGGGTCAGCATGAAGACATCGAAGTGATCGGCCATCTGGTGTTTCCTTCACTTGCGCGGAATGGAACGGCTTACGCTATCAGGCCCGGCCGTGCGTCGTCGAGCGGGCGTCGGCCACCGGCGCGGCCCTCCGGCCGCTAACTCGAGACCACCCGGTAGGCGTCGTACACGGTGCCGATGGCTTTGAGGTTGGCGATCACGTTGGCGACCTGGTGCACGTCGCCGATCTCTAACACGAAGCGGTCCCTGACGATGCCGTCGGGCAGCGTCTGCACCGCCGCGCCCACGATGTTCACGCCCGAGTCGGACAGGGTGCGAGCGATCTCTTCGAGCAGGTGGTTGCGGTCGAGCGCCTCGATCTGCAGCTCGACGCGGAAGGCCTGCACGCCGAGGCCCTCCCAGGTGACCGTGGTGAAGCGCTCGCGGTTCTTGGCGAGCAGCGCCTTGGCGTTCTTGCACTCGGCGCGATGAATGGTGACACCCTTGCCCAGCGAGATGTAGCCGACGATCTCGTCGCCGGGAATGGGCTTGCAGCACTTCGCCATGCGCACGACGATGTCGCTCATGCCCTCGACGGCGATGCCGAACTCGCTCGACGAGGCGCTCGCCAGCGCCCCGGCGTTGGGCTCGGTGGGCAGCATGGCGACCTCGGGGACCGCCGCCTGCTCGCTGCCGCTGTGCTGCATGACGCGGTTGACCACGGCGCGCACCGGTATGCGGCCCGAGCCGAGCGCCACGTACAGGTCGTCGGCCTTCTGGTAGCCGAGCTCCTTGACGATGTGCGAGAAGACGTCGGACGAGAGCAGCTTCTGCGCCGGCAGGCCCTGGCGACGCAGGGTCTCCTGCAGCAGGTCGCGGCCTGAGTGCTCGGAGTCTTCGCGCTGCTCGCGGCGGAAGTGCTGGCGGATCTTCTGGCGCGCGCGCGGCGTGGTGGCGATGCCCAGCCAGTCGCGCGACGGGCCGCGGCTCGAACGCGAGGTGATGACCTCGATGATGTCGCCCGAGTTCAGCTTGGTGTGCAGCGGCACGATGCGCCCGTTGATCTTGGCGCCCACGCAGTGCGCGCCGACGTCGGTGTGCACGGCGTAGGCGAAGTCGATGGGCGTGGAGCCGGCCGCGAGGCTCTTGACCTCGCCTTTGGGCGTGAACACGAAGACCTCGTCTTCGAAGAGGTCGATGCGCAGCGTGTCCATGAACTCGCGCGGGTCGCCGGCCGTGTCGGACTGCCACTCCATCATCTGCCGCAGCCAGGCGAGCTTGTCGGCCGGGCGGTCGCCGTCGCCCTTGGCCTTGTAGAGCCAGTGGGCGGCCACGCCGAACTCGGCGGTCTGATGCATGTCGAAGGTGCGGATCTGGATCTCGAGCGGCTTGCCGCCGGGGCCGATGACCGTGGTGTGCAGCGACTGGTACAGGTTGAACTTGGGCATCGCGATGTAGTCCTTGAAACGCCCGGGGATGGGCTTCCAGACGGCGTGGATCACGCCGATCGCGCCGTAGCAGTCCTTGACCGTGTCGACCAGCACCCGCAGCGCCGTCAGGTCGAAGATCTCGTTGAACTCCTTGCCGCGGCGGCTCATCTTGACGTAGATCGAGTAGAAGTGCTTGGCGCGGCCGGTGATCTCGGAGCGCACGCCGACCTTGGAGAGCTCGTCCTCGAGGAAGCGGGCGGAGTTCACGATGTAGTCCTCGCGGTCGGCGCGGCGCTGCGACACCATGCGCTCGATCTCGGCGTACTTGCGCGGGTGCAGGGTGGCGAAGGCCAGGTCCTCGAGCTGCCACTTGAGGCTGTTGATGCCCAGGCGGTGGGCCAGCGGCGCGTAGATCTCGAGGGTCTCCTTGGACTTCTGGATCTGCTTCTGCTTGCCCAGGTACACCAGGGTGCGCATGTTGTGCAGGCGGTCGGCGAGCTTGATGAGGATGACGCGGATGTCCTCGGCCATGGCCACGATCATCTTGCGGTAGTTCTCGGCCTGCTCTTCTTCGGTCGAGTTGAAGCTCGATCTTGGTCAGCTTGGTGACGCCGTCGACGAGCATGGCGATCTCGTCGCCGAACTGCTCGCGGATGTACTCGATCGGGGTGTCGGTGTCTTCGACCACGTCGTGCAGCAGCGCGGCGGCGATGGTGGGGTCGTCGAGGCGCAGCTCGGCGCACAGCAGCGCGGTGCCGACCGGGTGGTTGATGAAGTCCTCGCCGCTCTTGCGGATCTGCCCGGCGTGCTTGACGGCGGCCAGGGCGAAAGCGCGCGTGATGAGCTCTTCGTCGAGGTCGGGGTTGTAGGTCGCGACGGCGGCCAGCACCTGGTCGAGCAGCCCACGCTGCTGCTCGGCTTCGGGGGCGAGTAGCCCTAGAGCCGGATGTTCAGGCACTGCCTGAGGAACGTCGTCGTGTGGAATCGTTCGTGCCATCGGCGATACGTGGCGGACGTGGCGAGGTCGATCTTGCCCTCCGCCTTGTTGACTCCCTTCTTGCCTTCGTGGTCGGCCAGCAAACCGGCCTCGGAGAGCGTGTTCCAGGCGGCTGCCACCACGGGAAGGCCGGCCAGGCGCTCGTGTGCGAGCAGCCCGGCGAGCAGCGCGTCTCGAGTCGCCGCCCGCCGCCAGCGCCCTGTAGAGCACGCGACAGGCTGCGGCGAGGTCGTAGGTCTCGGCCACGACGGCCTTCGTGAAGTCTACCTCACTCTCGCCCCAGAGCACGGAAACGCAGGCGGCGGGAGCCACCCCGGCGAGGATGGCGCCGAACAGCCCGCCGTCGAAGGGCGGGTCGACGAAGGCGACGTGGTCGAAGGCGCCGACGAGCTCGGGGTTGGCGGCGGCGACGACGACGTCGGCCATGACGACGTCGGGCTCGTCTCCCCCGCCGTCGCCGCACACGGCGAGGCCGAGGCGCGACGGCACGCAGGCACCGTGCAGGTACAGGTACGAGCGCCCGAGCTGCGACAGGCAGGCGTCGCGGCTGAGCAGCGGCCGGCGGCGGGCGACGTCGGCCACCAGCACGAGCAGCCTCCCCCCGCCGCGACGAGCGACGTGAGCGTGGCGCCGAGGGGGCGGCGGCGGCGATCGAAGAGGCGGTGCTCGCGCCGCAGAGCGGCGATCGCCGCCGCCGCCCCATCGGCCCCGGCCCCGCCGGGCAGCTCGCTGTCGGCGAGGGCTTCGAGGAGCTCGTCGCCCGTGACCCACTCCGGGCAGGCCGGGCCGCAGTCGGTCTCGCACAGATCGTCGGCGGGGCGCAGCAGCTCGAAGGCGCCCTTGACCTGCGCCTGCGGCCGCACCATGCCGTTGAACGAGTTCTTGGTGTAGGCCACCGGCACGTCGTAGCGCGCCCCCGGCTTGATCTCGGAGAGCGCCGAGAAGCCAAAGCGCACGCCGGGCGCCGAGACGCCGTCGAGGCGCACGTCGCACTGCAGGTGGCGCCCGTTGCGCGTGAGCCGGCACGAGCCGATCTGGGCGCCGTGGAGCAGCAGCAGGGGCCGCGGGTTGCCCAGGCCGTGGGGCGCGAAGAGGTCGAGGTCGTCGGTGAGCCCCAGGGTGAGCTCGTCGCCGGCGGCCACGGCTTCGACCTTGGTGACGCTGCGAAAGTCGTCGTCGGTGAGGCGCTCGCCGGCGTAGCCGGCGAGCGCCTTGGCGAAGCTCGCGACGTCGCCGGCCGGCAGGCTGAGGCCGCAGGCCGCGCGATGCCCGCCGTAGCCCAGCAGCCGCTCCGAGCAGGCCGCCACGCCGGCCAGCAGGTCGAAGGCCGGGATGCTGCGGCCCGAGCCCTTGGCCACGCCGTCGGTCTCGCTCAACAGGATGGTCGGGCGGCCGGTCTGCTCGACGACGCGCGAGGCGACGATGCCGATCACGCCGGCGTGCCAGTCGGGCGACGACATGACGACCGCCGCCGGCAGCTTGTCGGGCAGGCGGTCGAGCGCCTCGCGCAGGATCACCGCCTCGATCTCCTGGCGCTCGGCGTTGAGCGCGCCGAGGCGCTGGGCCAGCGGCAGCGCCGCGGCGCGGTCGGGCGCGCCGAGCAGCTCGACGACCTGCGAGGCGTCTTCGAGGCGCCCCGCGGCGTTCAGGCGGGGCGCCAGGCGAAAGCCGATGGTCGAGGCGTCGACGTCGTCGGGGCGCGTCTCGCTGACCTCGAGCAGGGCGGCCAAGCCGGGCCGCGGCGCGCTGCGCAGGCGGCCGATGCCCATGGCCGCCAGGCTGCGGTTCTCGTCGAGCAGGGGCACGACGTCGGCCACGGTGCCCACCGCGACCACGTCGAGGTACGGGCGCAGCGCCAGGGGCAGCTCGACGCGGTCGTCGCGCCGGTCTTCGAGCAGCGCGTGAGCCAGCTTGAGCGCCACGCCCACGCCGGCCAGGTGAGGGAACGGGTAGCGCCCCAGCTTGGGGTTGATGACGATGCAGTCGGGCAGCTGCCCGATGGGTTCGTGGTGGTCGGTGACGATCACGTCGAGGCCGAGCTCGCGGGCGTGCTCGACCTCGGCGTGCGCGCCGATCCCGCAGTCGACCGTTATGACGAGGCCGGCGCCGGCGGCGGCGAGCTCGTCGAGCGCCTCGGCGGCGATGCCGTACCCCTCCGTGAAGCGGTTGGGCAGGCGCCAGAGCACCTCGGCGCCCATCTGGGCGCGCAGGAACTCGGCCAGCAGGAAGGTGGCGGTGATGCCGTCGGCGTCGTAGTCGCCGTAGACGGCGATCGTCTCGCCGCTGCCCAGGGCGCGGTCGATGCGCTTGCGGGCGTCGGCCATGCCGTCGAGCAGGTACGGGCTATGCACGCGAAAGTCGGGGTGCAGGAAGTCGCGGGCGACGTCTGGGTCGGTGAAGCCGCGCCGCGCGAGGATCTCGGCGGCAAGCCGGCCGATGGGCAGCTCGTCGGCCAGGGCGGCCGCGACCCGCAGGTCGACCGGCGCGATCTTCCAGGTCTGTTCTCTCGCCATAGCCGCAGTCTACAGGCGGCGCGGACTGAACGACGTGGACGGGCGCGCGTCTATGGGCGCTCGTCGGCCGGGCCGCCGCCGCCCGGCGTGGGCACGGCGAGCGTGGCAGACGTCGGGGCCGGCGCCGCCGCCTCGGCGGCGCGCAGCCGCACGTAGGTGCGCTGCAGCTCGTCTTCGAGGGTCTTGCGGATGCGCGCGCAGTGCAGGTCGGCGGCGAGGGCCGCGAACACACCGACCGCCACCAGCAGCGCCGCCACGATGGCGGCCACCGCCAGGAGCGAAGCGTGGTGCCAGGTGCCGGCCAGGTAGCTCACGTCGGCGTGCGCGCCGTGGCTGGCGGCGCCCACGACGAGCACGACCACGGCGACGACCAGCAGCACGGTGAGGATGTTCTTCATGGCGCGGCTCCGGGAGCGACGCTACTTTCGGTCGCCCGCAGTATAGCGCGGCCCGACCCGGCCGCGCCGGGACCTACGAACCGATCTGCACGTGCGCCGTGGCGCGCGCCTTGACGAGCCAGGCCTCGAGCAGCGCCGCGCGGCGCTGCGAGGAGAGCTGCGCGACGATGGCGGGCCGCGCGGAGGAGAGCGGCTGCACCGACGCGGCGCGACGGCCGAGGAGCTTGAGCACGTGCCAGCCGCCGACCGCCTGGACGGGGCCGACAACGACCCCCTTGGGAGCCTTGGCGAGCGCCCGGGAGAGGGCCGGCGGCAGCGACGAGGTGTTCACCCAGCCGATCACGCCGCCCGAATCGGACTCGGGGTCCATGGAGTAGGCGCGCGAGACTTCGGAGAACGGGTAGCCCTGGCGCAGGCGGTCGATGACGGCCTGGCCGAGCCCCCGCGTCTTGACGACGATCTCGGCGAGCTTGACGGCGGCGGGTGTGGTCAGCTGCCCGAGGTGCGCCTTGTAGAAGGCGAGGACCTGCGCGCTGTCGGGCACGGCCCCGGGGAACTTGCGCGCCCCGAGCTGTTCGGAGATCAGGCCGTCGTGCAGCTCGGCGCGATAGTCGCTGAGGGTCAGACCCACGGCCAGCAGCGACTGCTGCAGGGCGGCCGTGCCGCCGAGGCTCGTGGCGACCTGGGTGAGGCGCGCCTCGACCTGCGAGTCGGCGACGGTCACGCCCAGGCGCGCCGCTTCGCGACGCAGGAGATGGGTGCGCACGGTGGCTTCGAGCGCCTGCTTGTAGGTCAGCGCCTTCGACGAAAGCCGCGAGAACCCCAGCGTGCGTTCGACTTCGGACTGGTAGACGGCCTCGCCGTCGACGCGGGCCGCGACCACGCCCTGGTCGGGGCTGGCGGAGGCCGCAGTCGAGCCGGCGCTCTGGCCGGCGGTCGGGGAAGCCGTGGGCTGGGCCGCGCCGCCGCAGCCCGCCGCGACCAGCACGGCGAGGAGCGCGGCGGCGACGAGAGCGGTCACGATCGCCGGCCGAACGGAGCGCGGCCGCGGGGACGCGGCTGAGCGCCGGGCCCGGTCGGCCACTGACGGAGCAGACAAGCTACGGGTGTCGCGGCTCATGAGAGGCGAGTGAGGGTCGTCAGACACTCGCCGGCGCGGCGCCGGCGGCGTCGTACAGCGTGGGGAAATAGCAGGCGACCTCGTGGTCGCCGCCGGCGGTGCCCACCACTTTGAGGGGCGGCATCGCCTTGGTGCAGGGGTCGGGCTGCATGCGCGGGCAGCGCGGATGAAAGACGCAGCCCGACGGCGGGTTGGCGGGGCTCGGCACGTCGCCTTCGAGAATGAGGCGGTGGCGCTCGCGTTCGGTGCGCGGATCGGGGATCGGCACGGCCGAGAGCAGCGCCTCGGTGTACGGGTGCTGCGGCTTGACGTAGAGCGTGGTGCTGTCGGCGACCTCGACGATCTTGCCGAGGTACATGACCGCCACGCGGGTGGAGATGTGCTTGACGACCGACAGGTCGTGGGCGATGAAGAGGTAGGTGAGCTTGAGCTCCTTCTGGAGGTCTTCGAGCAGGTTGATCATTTGCGCCTGGATGGAGACGTCGAGGGCGCTCACCGGCTCGTCGCAGATGATGAGCCGCGGGTTGAGCGCCAGGGCGCGCGCCACCCCGATGCGCTGGCGCTGGCCGCCCGAGAACTCGTGCGGGTAGCGCTCGGCGTGCTCGACGGTCAGGCCGACCGTCTCGAGCAGCTCGAACACACGGCGCTTGCGCTCGGCTTCGGTGCCGATGTTATGGATGCGCAGCGGCTCGGCGATGATGTTCTTGACCGTGCGCCGCGGGTTGAGGCAGGCGTACGGGTCTTGAAAGACGATCTGCATGTCGCGGCGCAGGCGCTGCAGGGAGCTGCGCGAGGCGGCCATGACGTCGAGCCCGTCGAACGAGACCTGCCCGGCGGTGGCCGGCAGCAGGCGCAGGAGCACGCGACCGGTGGTCGACTTGCCGCAGCCGCTCTCGCCCACCAGGCCGAGGGTCTCGCCCTCGTCGATCGAGAACGACACGCCGTCGACCGCATAGACCTGTCCGGTGGTGCGCTTGAGCACCCCGGACTTGATGGGAAAGTGCTTCTTTAAGTCGCGGACCTCGAGCAGGCTCATGAGGCCGCCTTGTCGCGAAAGCGCGGCAGGCCGGCGCGGATCGTGTAGCGCTCGGCGACGGGGATCCAGCAGTGCACGCCGTGACCGGGCCCGACCATCTCGAGCGGCGGGAACTCGCCGGCGCACACGGGCAGCTCGTACGGGCAGCGCCCCGAGAACGGGCAGCCGTCGGGCAGCAGCAGCAGGTTGGGAGGCTGGCCTTCGATGGGGGTGAGCCGCTGCTTTTGGGTCTCGTCGAGGCGCGGCAGCGAGCCCAGCAGGCCCCAGGTGTAAGGCTGATGCGGGTTGTAGTAGACCTCGTCGACGGGCCCGTCTTCGAGGGTGCGGCCGCCGTACATGACCATGACCTTGTCGGCCATCTGGGCGACCACGCCGAGATCGTGCGTGATCATGATGACGCCGGTGTGGTAGGCGTGCTGCATCTCGCGGATGACGTCCATGATCTGCGCCTGGATGGTGACGTCGAGCGCCGTGGTGGGCTCGTCGGCCACGAGGATGTCGGGGTTGCACGAGATCGCCATGGCGATCATGCCGCGCTGGCGCATGCCGCCGGAGAACTCGAAGGGGTACTGGTCGGCGCGCTTGTCGGGGTCGGGGATGCCGACCTTGGCGAGCAGTTCGATGGCCATCTTCCACGACTCGCGCTTGGACTTGCCCTGATGGCGGCGGATGACCTCGGCGATCTGGTCGCCGACCTTGAACACGGGGTTCAGGCTGGTCATGGGGTCCTGGAAGATCATCGCGATGTCGTTGCCGCGGATGTCGCTCATCTCTTCTTTGGAGACGGCCAGCAGGTCGCGCCCCTTATGCACGATGCTGCCACCGACGATGCGCCCGGGCGGGTCGGGGATGAGCCGCATGAGCGACATGGCGGTGACCGTCTTGCCCGAACCGGACTCGCCGACGATGCCGAGGGTCTCGTCGCGGTCGAGCGTGAAGCTCACGCCGTTCACGGCCTTGACGACGCCGGCATGCGTGAAGAAGTGCGTCGACAGGTCGGTGACTTCGAGGAGGCGTTCGGTCATGCCTATTCCTTGAGCTTGGGGTCGGTCGCGTCGCGCAGGCCGTTGCCGAACGAGATGAAGCCGAACACCGTGATCACGAGGGCGAGGCAGGGGAACAGCTCCATCCACCACTGGCCCGCCTGCAGGTAGTTCAGGTAGTCGGAGATCATGTTGCCCCAGCTCGCGGTGGGCGGCTGCACGCCCAGGCCCAGGAACGAGAGCGCCGCCTCGGTGACGATGGCGCCGCCGATGCCCATGGCGATCGAGACGTACACCGGCGCCATGCTGTTGGGCAGCACGTGGCCGAAGATGATGCGCAGGTCGCTGGCGCCGGCCGCCTTGGCGGCTTCGATGTACTCCATGGTCTTCACCGAGAGCACGGTACCGCGCACGATGCGCGCGTACGACGCCCATGAGAGCAGACCGATGGCGATGAACACATTCCTGAAGCCCGGCCCCAGGACGACGACCAGCAGCAGCACGAAGAGGATGTAGGGAAAGGCGAAGAAGACGTCGGCGACCCGCATGATCACCGAGTCGATGGCGCCGCCGTAGTATCCCGACAGCGGCCCCAACGCGAGACCGAGCGCCAGCGCGATGCTGACGGCGATCACGCCCACGAGCAGCGAGATACGGGTGGCCACCAGGGTGCGCGAAAAGACGTCGCGGCCGATGTAGTCGGTGCCGAAGGGGTGCGAGAGCGAGGGCGCCTGCTTGGCGATGCTGTAGTCGACCGCGTTGGGGTTGTAGGGCGCCAGGTAGCCGCCGTGGATGCCGGTCACGCCGGCGAAGATCTGGGCGATGCCGACGAAGAGAAAGACGACGATGATGCAGAGGCCGACGAGGGCCAGCTTGTTGCGCCGCAGGCGCCGCCAGGTGTCGGCCCACAGGCCGAGCGGCCGTGCCGAGACGGGCCGGTTCTCGGAGCCGACCGGCATGGGCGAGTCGAGCTGCGGCTCGGCGAAGGAGGCCGCGGATTCGGTGTCGGTCATGCGCGACTACTCATAGCGGATGCGCGGGTCGACGTAGGCGTAGGCGACGTCGACCACCAGGTTGGCGATGACGTAGACGAACGTGGCGAACAGCACGCCGCCCACCACCACCGGCAGGTCGCGCGCGTTGATGGCGTTGTAGACCATCAGGCCCACGCCATACCGCGAGAAGACGGTCTCGGTGAGGATGGCGCCACCCAGCAGGGCGCCGAGGTCGATGCCGGCGATGGTCATGACGGGGATGAGCGCGTTCTTGAGACTGTGCTTGAGAATGACCGAGCGCTCGGGCAGGCCCTTGGCGCGCGCCGTGCGCACGTAGTCGGAGCGGATGACCTCGAGCATCGAGGCGCGCTGCATGTAGGAGATGTAGGCGACCTCGATAATGCCGAGCGTGACCGCCGGCAGGATCAGGTGCGAAAGGTTGTTCCAGTCGGCGGGGATCACCTTGAGGATGGTGCTGCCGCCGTTGCCGTAGAACGGCAGGATCCCCAGGTAGACGCCGAAGACGTACTGCATGAACACGGCGAGCACGAACACCGGGATGCCCCAGATGATCAGCGCCATGGTGGTGAGCGCGCTGTCCCAGACCGTGTACTGGCGCAGCGCGGAGTAGACCCCCAACGGTATCCCGAGCAATTCGATGAGCACCGCCGCGATGGCCAGCTGGGCAGTGTTGGGGATGGCGCCCTGCAGCATCTGGCGGACGGGGCGCTCGAACTGGTACGACTCGCCTAGGTTGCCGTGCGCGATGCGGTCGACGAAGCGGCCGTATTGCACGTAGATGGGCTTGTTGAGCCCCAGTTCGACGCGGATCTCGGCGACGCGGGCCGGCGAGGCGTTCTTGCCGGCGAGCAGGTAGGCGGGATCGCCCGGGATCAGGAACATGATCAGGAACGTGATGATGCTGACACCGATCAACACGAACACGAGCTGCACGAGGCGCCTGGCGATGTAGCCGAACACGTCCTATCGGCCTTCCTGTCGCTTACCTTGCGGACTCCGCGGGCCGTGGCGCGGCGCTGAAGCCGCGGGCGACCTTGTTGAAGGCGGCGTGCCGGCGCTTGAAGCGCCGGCACGCCGCTCCCTCGCAGTGTACGCGGTTCAGTGTACCGCGAACAAGCTGCATCTGGCGTGAATCAGATGGTCACTGAGCGACCCACACCAGGTTCATGTCTTCGCTGCCCATCGGGTCGTGCTGCTGCCCGAGGACGCGCTTGTCCATGATGCGATAGTCCCGATAGAAGTACAGCGGGATGACGGGCGCGTCGGCCAGGATCTGCTTTTCGGCCTGAGCGTAGATCTGCAGCCGCTGCGTCTGGTCGATGGTGCCGCGCGCGGTGGCGAGCAGCTTGTCGACCGTCGGGTTGGAGTAGAACGTGAACGTGTTCGCGCCGGAGACGCTGCTCTGGAAGAGCGGGTACAGGAAGTCGTCCATCGACGGATAGTCGGCCAACCAGCCGAGCCGATAGATCTGGTCCTGCGTGCCCTGCGCGCACTTCGTGAGGTAGGTGCCCCACTCGTAGCCGGTCAGGGTGACGTGGAGGCCGATGGCCTGCCAGCCGGCCTGCACCGGAGCGAGGATCTTGTCGTGGTTGGCGCCGGTGTTGTACCAGAGTTTCAGCGTAGGGACAGTGCCCAGCGACTGGACGATCTGCTTGGCCTTCGCCGGGTTGTACGGGTACGGCAGTGTCGACAGGTTGCTGCCCGGGATGCCGATCGGCACGACGCCGTTGGGCACGAGCGGCACGCCTTCTTCGACCGTGTTGATGACGGCGTTACGGTCGACCGAGTACGACAGGGCTTGCCGCAGCGGCAGGTTCTTGGCGCCGCCGAGGACCGGGTCCTTCTGGTTGATGCCGAGGAAGTAGATGCCCAGGTTGGGCCACTTCTTGGCGACCCAGCCCTTCTGAGCGGCGAGGTTCTCGGACGACTGCACCTGCCCGACAGGCACCGACGTGAAGTCGATGTTGCCGGCCTGGAAGGCGAGCCACTCGGTCGAGGGATCGGTGAACTCGGGCATGTGGATGGAGTCGACGAACGGACCGTTGGTCGCGCTGGCGTTCCACCAGTGCGGGTTCTTGGTGAGGTCGACCTCCTGGTTGTGCACCCACTTCGAGCAGGATATAGGGACCGGTGCCGACGGGCTGCTGGTCGAAGGTCTTGAGCCCTTCCTTCATGGCGTAGGCGACGGGCCACACCGACAGGATCGGATGGCCGAGGCTGGCCGGGAACTCGGCGAACGGGTACTTGAGGGTGACCTGGAGGGTCCATTTGCCGATCGCCTTGACGCCGGTGAGGCCGTTCTTGGCCGCGCCGGTCTCGTCGGTGCCGACGATGGGCTCGAGGATGTAGGCCGGCGTGCCGGTGACCCAGTTCTTGGGGTTGGCCACGGCGTTCCAGCTGGCCACGAAGTCGGCTGCGGTGACCTCGGTGTTCACCGGCGGCTGGAAGTAGACGCCCTGGCGGATGGTGAAGGTGAAGACCTTGGCGTCGGAGCTCACCTTGGGAGGACCGGTGGTGAGGTCGGGCACCGTGTTCATGGTGGTGCCGTCGGAGGCGACCTGATACTTCATCAGGCCCTCGAAGATCTGGCGCACGACGTTGTAGCCGATGCTCTCCTGATAGGTGTTGGGAGCGATGCCGACCGGCTCGCCGTCGAGGGGATAGTTGTAGGTGCCGCCCGGCTTGGGCGTGGCGTTCGTCGTGGTGCTGCTTCCCTGGTTGTTACTGCTACTGCCGCAGGCAGCCAGGACGAGGGCGAGCGCTATCAGCAACAAGCCTGCGATGAGCGCCCCCCGTGACCTCATCCTGAGGTTCTTCAAGGTGACCTCCTTTGATTACACGGAAAAAACGGGACGACCCTGTACGGGCTCCCAACTACGGACCGTGTGCGACCCCGTCGCCGATGGCCCGCCCCCGCACGTCCGCCGATAGACCCGACCCCCTTTCACCCTTTCAGTACGGGACAGCGTGCGCTTGCGCCTGAGTACTTCGCCGCCACCTTACCACGTCCTTTCCGGCCCGCCCAGCAGACCCGGGAAACTAGTGGTTTTGCGGCGCTTTTACAGGCGCCAGATGAGTATGAAGGTGTTGATGAACAGGACGACTGCGGCGATGATCGTGTAGCGCGTGAGGTTGCGCTCCATGACGCTCGCCTGGGCGGCGAACGAGAAGCCGGTCACGCTGCTCATGCCGGCGTCTTTGCCGGAGTGCAGGAGGACAAGCACAATCAGCAGGATGCAGACGACGAGCTGCAAAGCGATGAGGAACGCGTTCAGCACCAGAGGGACTCCTTCGTGATCACCGGCCGTAAGCCGTGCCGCTACTGACCCCACAATAATAATCCCGAAACGTCTATGCAACACGCGGGGACTTTTATAAACGCCCGCCGCCCTCGCGGGCCGCGGCGGGCACGCGGCATCTCAGCCCCGCGGTCCGCGGCGGGCACGCGGTTCACCCTTCGCGGACGAGCAGGTCGTGGCCGGTCATCTCGGGCGGCGCCGGCACGCCCAGAAGGTCGAGGACGGTAGGGGCGATGTCGGCCAGCACGCCGCCGGCGCGCACCGTCGCGCCGGCCACCGTGGCCAGGAAGGGCACGGGGTTCGTGCTGTGCGCCGTGTTGGGGGCGCCGTCGGGCTCGACCATGTGGTCGGAGTTGCCGTGGTCGGCCGTGATCAGGCAGGCGCCGCCCTGCGCCAGCACCGCCGGCACGAGGCGCCCGAGGCAGGCGTCGACGGTCTCCACGGCGCGGACGGCCGCCTCGAGCACGCCCGAGTGGCCCACCATGTCGGCGTTCGCGTAGTTCACCACGACGAAGTCGAGGTCGCCGGCCGCGAGCTCGGCGAGCAGCTTGTCGGTCACCTCCGCCGCGCTCATCTGGGGCTTCTTGTCGTAGGTGGGCACGTCGCGCGGGCTGGGCACCAGGACGCGGCGCTCGCCCTCGACGGCGCGCTCGACGCCGCCGTTGAAGAAGAACGTCACGTGGGCGTACTTCTCGGTCTCGGCGATGTGCAGCTGGCGCAGGCCGTGCTCGGCGAGCACCTCGGCGAGCACATGCGTCACGGCCGTGGGCTCGAAGGCCACCGGCACCGGGAACTCCTTCTTGTACCGGGTCATCGTCGTGAAGACGACGCGCGGCGGACGCGGGCCGCGGTCGAACTCGGTGAACGACTCGTCGAAGAAGGCGCGCGTGAGCTCGCGACCGCGGTCGGGCCGGAAGTTGAAGAACAGGCAGACGTCGCCGTCGCGCACGCGGTGCTCGGCGGGGTCGCCGATCACGGTGGGCTGCACGAACTCATCGGTCTCGCCGCGAGCCGCGGCGGCGGCCACGGCGCTCTGGGCGTCGAGCGCCGTGAGGCCGGCGCCGTAGACGAGCGCCCCGTAGGCGCGCGCCACGCGATCCCAGCGGTTGTCGCGGTCCATGGCGTAGTAGCGTCCGCAGACGGTGCCGTAGCGGCCCACGCCGGTCGTGACCATGTGCTGCTCGATGTCGGCGAGAAAGCGCGGCGACGAGTCGGGCGGCGTGTCGCGGCCGTCGAGGAAGGCGTGCACGACGACGTCGCTCACGCCTTCGCGGCCGGCCATGTCGAGGCAGGCCTTGAGGTGGCCCATGTCGGAGTGCACCCCGCCGTCCGAGACGAGGCCCATGAGGTGGAACGTGGAGCGGCGCTCGCGGGCCGTGGCGAAGGCCTGCTTGAGCACAGGGTTGGTGAAGAAGTCGCCGTCGTCGACCGCCTTGGTGATGCGCGTGAGGTCCTGGTAGACGACCCGCCCGGCGCCCATGTTCAGGTGCCCGACCTCGGAGTTGCCCATCTGGCCGGGCGGCAGGCCGACGGCCAGGCCGGACGCGCTCGAGGGTGCCGTGGGCGTAGCCCGCCCAGAGGTGGTCGAAGGTGGGCGTGTCGGCCAGGTCGACCGCGTTGCCCGAACCGGGCGCGGCCACTCCCCAGCCGTCGAGGATGGCCAGCACGACCGGGCGATAGGTGTGGCCCGCGGGCGAGAGCGCGGCGTCGGGCGCGAAAGCCGCCGCGCCCGCGTCGCGGCCGTCGGCGACGGAGTCGCTCACGCCGTCTCGAAACGCGCGATGCGGGCGAACTCGACCGGGTCGAGGCTGGCGCCGCCGACCAGGACACCGTCGATGTCGGGCTGCGCCATGAGCTCGTCGATGTTGGCCGCCTTGACGCTGCCGCCGTAGAGGACGCGCACCTGGTCGGCCGCCGCCCGCAGGTTCTCGCGGACGCGGGAGCGCACGAAGGCCACGGTCTCCTGGGCGATCTCGGCGGTCGCCGTCTTGCCGGTGCCGATCGCCCAGATGGGTTCGTAGGCGATCGCCAGGGCGGCGAGCTCTTCGGGCTTGACGGCGGCGAGGTCGCGATCGAGCTGGCCGCCGATCTTCTCCTGCGTGCGACCGGCGACACGCTCCTCGTCGGTCTCGCCGCAGCACAGCACCGCCAGCAGGCCGTGATCGAGCGCCACGCGGACCTTCTGGGCGAGCTCCGTGTCGTTCTCGTTGAAGTACTGACGCCGCTCAGAGTGGCCGAGGATCACGGCATCGACGCCGGCCTCGACCAGCATCTGCGCCGAGATCTCGCCGGTGTAGGCGCCCTGGGGGGCGTAGTGCATGGTCTGCGCCCCGACCTTGACGACGGTGCCGGCGCTCGCGGCGACGAGCGCGCCGAGGTCGGTGAAGGGCGCGCAGAGCAGGATGTCGCGGTCGTCGACGCCGGCGACCAGCGGGGCGAAGGCGCTCGCATAGGCGGTCGCCTCGGCCTGCGTCTTGTACATCTTCCAGTTGCCGGCCAGCAGCGGCCTGCGCACGAACTCCATGATCAGTCCAGTCTCCTTTGGGCGCCCCCGATAGCGGCGCCGTTCGATGGCCGCATGTCAGGCGTCGAGCAGCGCCTCGACTCCGGGCAGGGCCTTGCCTTCGAGGAACTCCATGGAGGCGCCGCCGCCGGTCGAGACGTGCGTGATGCGGTCTTCGAGGCCGAAGGTGCGCACGGCGCTCACCGTGTCGCCGCCGCCCACCACGCTGACCCCGGCGCAGCCGGCGACCGCCTCGCCCACGACGCGCGTGCCGTCGGCGAAGTCGGCCACCTCGAACAGCCCCATGGGGCCGTTCCAGAACACTGTGCCCGCCGTCCGCAGACGCTCGGCGAAGGCGGCCGCCGTGGCCGGCCCTATGTCGAGGCCCATCTCGTCGGCCGGTATGGCGTCGGCCGCCACGACCCGGCGAGCAGCCGCGCTGCCCGGGTCGGGAGCGACGACGATGTCGGACGGCAGCACGAACTCGCAGGCCGCGTCGGCGGCCGCCGCGAGCACCCGCGCGGCGATGTCGGCGGTGCCCTCTTCCATCTTGGAGCGGCCGACTTCGGCGCCGCCCGCGGCGAGCAGCGGGAAGCACATGGCGCCGCCCACGAGGAGCGCGTCGGCCACGGTCAGCATCTTCTCGATGACGCCGATCTTGTCGGACACCTTGGCGCCGCCGAGCAGCACCACGAAGGGCCGCGCCGGGTCGGCGAGCAGCCGGCCCAGGACCTCGAGCTCGCGCGCCATGAGCAGGCCGGCGACGCCGGGCAGCACGAGCGGCACGCCGACGGTGGAGGCGTGAGCGCGGTGGGCGGTGCCGAAGGCGTCGTTCACGTAGACGTCGGCGAGCGCCGCCAGCTCGCCGGCGAAGGCCGCGTCGTTGGCGGTCTCCTCGGCGTGGAACCGCAGGTTCTCGAGCAGCAGCACCGCGCCGGGCGCCAAGGCCGCCGCCGCCGCGGCGACCTTGGGACCGACGCAGTCGTCGGCCTTCTCGACCGGACGGCCGAGCAGCTCGGAGAGCCGCGCGGCGATCGGATCCATGCGCAGTTCGGGCACGACCTGGCCCTTGGGTCGGCCAAGATGCGAGGCCAGCACCACCCGGCAGTCGTGGTCGATCAGGTACTTGATGGTCGGCAGCGCCGCGCGGATGCGCGTGTCGTCGGCCACCGCGCCGTCTTTGAGCGGCACGTTGAAATCGACCCGTACGAAGACGCGTCGTCCGTCGACCGGGTAGTCGGTCAGAGCACGCTTGGCCATGGGACCCTCCTCGAGATCTACGCGGAACCTACAGGACGCGCTCGGTCAGATCGACGAGGCGGCATGTGTAGCCCCACTCGTTGTCGTACCACGACACGGTCTTGACCATGTTGCCGTTGGCCAGCGTGAGGGCCGAGTCGATGATCGACGAGGCCGTGGTGCCGATGATGTCGTGGGAGACGATGGGGTCTTCGCAGTACTCGAGGATGCCCTTGAGCTCGCCTTCGGCCGCGGCCTTGAAGGCGGCGTTGACCTCGGCGGCGGTGACGTCGCGCTTGAGCTCGACCGTGAGGTCGGTGCAGGAACCGTCGGGCGTGGGCACGCGCAGCGAGAAGCCGTCGAGCTTGCCCTTGAGGTGCGGCAGCACGATGCCCACGGCGCGGGCGGCGCCGGTCGTGGTGGGAATGATCGACTGGGCGGCGGAGCGGGCGCGACGCAGGTCCTTGTGCGGGAAGTCGAGCACCTTCTGGTCGTTGGTGTAGGCGTGGATGGTGCTCATGAAGCCCTTCTCGACGCCGAACGCGTCGTCGAGCACCTTGACCATGGGCGCGAGGCAGTTGGTCGTGCAGCTCGCGTTGGAGATGACGTCGTGCTTGGCCTTGTCGTACATCGCGTCGTTGACGCCGATCACGATCATGACGTCGGCGTCGCCGGCGGGAGCTGAGATGATGACCTTCTTGGCGCCGGCCGTAAGGTGAGCGGCGGCGGCGTCGCGCTTGGTGAAGCGGCCGGTCGACTCGATGACGACATCGACGCCGAGGTCTCTCCAGGGCAGCTTGGCCGGGTCGGTCTCGCTGAAGACCTTGATGGCCTTGCCGTCGACCACGAGGGCGTCGCCAGCGAAGGTGACCTTGCCCGGGAACGTGCCGTGCGTCGAGTCGTACTTGAACAGATGGCGCATGGTGGCGCCGTCCATGAGGTCGTTGACGGCCACGATCTCGAGATCGGGGTGCTGCTTGAGGGCCGCGCGCACATACAAACGACCGATCCGGCCGAACCCGTTGATGCCTACCTTCACTGCCATGCTGTCCTCCACGTCGATTACTTGAGGGAAGTCTACCAGAGCAGGCTCGCACGAGCCTCCGCCGCGTACCGGGCGCGCGACCAAGTCACGCCTGCCTGAGCGGCGACCACGGAGTCGCTCGACGGCCTGCGCGCGTCGGCGCCGTCCGGGCCGCGTCCGCCCGCCCGTGCCCTTGAACGGGCGCCCACGCAGGGCGCGGCGTCGAGCCCGGATCACCGCTTGAGTATGCCGTCCCGGTTCCGGTGACCAAACGTCACGTGGCCGCACGCCCGGGATCGAGGCGGCCGGCACGCGTGCCGTGGCCGGCGGCGAGTCGCTCGACGCCGTGTTCGGCGGCCAGCGCCTCGAGGCGTCGCAGCCGGTGGTTCAGGGCCGACTTGCTGAGCGGCGGTCGCGCCTTGGCGGCCAGGTCGGACAGGCTCAAGTACGGGTACTTGAGGCGCAGCGCGGCGACAGTGCGCAGCGCGGCCGGCACCGCCCCCCAGGCCTCGCTCGTCATCAGCGCGCGCACGGTCTCGGCCTGGCGCAGGGCGGCGCGGGCCGCGCGGCCGGCGTTGGCCTGGTCGCAGTTGGCCAGGCGGTTGGCGCGCCCGCGGACCTCGCCGAAGACGAGGTGCTCCTCCCAGCTCAGGCGAGCCACGTGCGCGCCCACCACCGCCAGCAGGTCGGCGGCCGTCTCGCCGCGCTTGGTGTAGCAGGCGGAGTTGCGCTCGCGCACCGCGACGCGAAAGTCGAGGCCCAGGCGCCCCAGCAGGCGCCGGCAGTCCTCGGCGAGCTCCTCCGATTCGAAGGTGAACTCGGCGTGCACCGCCGAGCCCGGCGGCGAGATGGAGCCGCAGCCCAGAAAGGCGCCGCGCACGAAGGCCACCCGGCAGCAGCGCCGGGCGACGATGCGGCCGGGCACGCCGAGCTGCACCTGGAACGAGTCCGAGAGCACGCCGGCCTCGTTCAAGACCTGGAGATGGCGCGGGTCGTCGCCGAACACCACCTCGTAACGCAGACCGGCCGGCGGCGTATCGGTGGTGCGCAGCTCGGCGTGCGCGCCCATGGGGCGCAGGAGCGAGAGCACCGAACGCGCCACGGCGGGCAGGCGCGAGCTCACCCGCACGGTGTACTGGCCGCCGGAGGCGATCTCGAACGTGCCCGCCGAGAACAGCAGCCCCGCGAGCTGGGCGCGGCCGCAGTGCGGCTCGACCGGCACGATGGCGGCGAGCTCGCGTTTGACGTCCTGCGTGAAGCTCACCGCGGCCTGGCCAGGCCGAGCACGGCCTCGGCGAGCTTCGCCGAGTCGTGCCTGAAGAAGTCGCCTTCGCGCGCCAGGCGCGCGTGCTCGACGCGCACGCCCAGGGCGACGAGCCGGTCGTCGTCGACCGCGACGGGCTGAGCCCCGCCGGCGCGATAGACCGCGGCGAGCTCGTCGGAGACCGCCGTGTCGTTGACCAGCACGTCGTCGACGATGCCCGCGGCGCCGTGCCGGTACAACACGCTCAGGTGATCGGCCGCGGTGTGGCCGTCGGTCTCGCCGGGCTGAGTCATGACGTTGCAGACGTAGACGACGCGCGCCCGCGGTGCCCTTCAGGGCCTCGCGCACGTCGGGGATGAGCAGGTTGGGCAGGATGCTCGTGTAGAGGCTGCCGGGTCCGAGCACGACGAGGTCGGCCGCCGCGATGGCCTCGAGCGCCTGGGGCATCGCCCGCGGTCGCTCGGGGGCCAGCCAGACGCGCAGCGGCAAGTGCTCGCTGGCGGTGATCGACGACTCGCCGTCGACGCGCTCGCCGCCCTGCAGCTCGGCGTGCAGCGTGACGCTCTCGAGCGTCGCGGGCAGCACCCGGCCGCGTACGTTGAGCACGGTGGTCGACTCCTGCACGGCGCGCTCGAAGTCGCCGGTGACGTCGGCCAGGGCGGCCACGAAGAGGTTGCCGAAGCTGTGGCCCTGCAGGCCTCCGTCCTGGGGAAAGCGATACTGGAAGAGGCGGCTCATGAGCGACTCGTCGTCGGCCAGGGCGACGAGGCAGCTGCGGATGTCGCCCGGCGGCAGCATGCCGAGGCCGTTGCGCAGCAGGCCCGAGCTGCCGCCGTCGTCGGCGACGGTGACCACCGCGGTCAGGTTGCTCGAGTGCTCCTTGAGGCCCGAGAGCAGCACCGAGAGGCCCGTGCCGCCGCCGATCGCCACGATGCGCGGGCCGCGGGCGAGGCGCGCGTCGCTGCGCAGGGCGAGCACGCCCTGCTCGCCGGCCGAGCGCGCGAAGCGATAGAGGCTGCGCGTGCCCGCCACCACGACCGCGAGGCCCGCCACGAGGCAGCCGGCGACCAGCGCCGCGCCGAGCCAGACGTGGCCCGTGATCCAGGTGCCGCCCACGTCGTGGCGCCGGCCGCTCGAGACGACGATGCCCAGGGCGAGCCAGCCCGACAGTGCCGACGAGCGCGCCGCCGGCGCAGACCGCCAGCACGCGGCGTTTCATGCCGACGCCCGGGTAGAGCCACTCCAGCTCGGCGAGACCGGCGCGGCGCCACGGCGAGGCCTCGGTCAGCCCCTGCTCATGTCGCGATGACGCACCGTCGTCTGCAAGCCCTCGGCCGCGTAGTGGTCGGCCAGCCAGGCGGCGATGGTCACGGAGCGGTGGCGGCCGCCGGTGCAGCCGATGCCGATCGTCAGGTGGGCCTTGCCCTCGGCCACGTAGCGGGGGAACAGGTAGTCGAGCAGCGGCAGGAACACGGCGAAGAACTCGGCGCCGTCGACCGAGCTCAGCACGTAGTCGCGCACCTCGTGGTCGAGCCCGGTGAGCGGCCGCAGCGCGAGGTCGTAGAAGGGGTTGGGCAGAAAGCGCACGTCGAACAGCAGGTCGGCGTCGATCGGGATGCCGTACTTGTAGCCGAACGAGACGAAGCTGAACGTGATGCTCTGCCGGCGGCCCCGGTGGATGATCTCCTCGTTCAGCCAGAGCTTGAGCTCCTGGATGGTGATGCCGCTCGTGTCGATGATGTGGTTGGCGCGCTCGCGCAGGGCGTCGAGCTGCTCGCGTTCGCGCTTGATGCCGTCGAGCACGCTGTCGCGGGCGGCCAGCGGATGGCGGCGGCGCGTCTCTTTGAAGCGCGCCACCAGGACGTCGTCGGAGGCTTCGAGGAAGACCAGCGAGTACTCGACGCCGGCGGCGTCGAGCTCGTCGAGCACGCGGTCGATCTCGACGAAGTACTCGCCGCCGCGCACGTCGCACACGACGGCCACGCGCTGCACCTTGCTGCCCTCTATGCGGAACAGGTCGACGAGTGGCGACAGCAGCTGCGGCGGCAGGTTGTCGACGCAGAAGTAGCCGGCGTCTTCGAAGGCGTCGATGGCCTGGGTCTTCCCCGCTCCCGACAGGCCGGAGAGAATGACGAACGGCATGGGAGTGGTCATAGCCCCCCGCGCGCCCTCGAGCTCGAGCAGGCGGCGCTTCCAGGACGGGTCGTCGCCGTAGTTGCCGAGCTGCCCGTCGCTGCGCGTGATGCGGTGGCAGGGCAGGATGACGGGCAGCTCGTTGCGCGCCATCACCGAGCCCGCCGCCCGATACGCGTTGGGGTATCCGGCGTCGCGGGCGAGGTCGCGGTAGCTCACCATGCGGCCGTACGGCACGCGCGACAGGGCGCGCAACACGTCGGCCTCGAAGGCCGTGCAGCCGAGCTGCTCGACGTAGGCTTCGACGTCGAGGGGGAACACGACCCGCTCGCCGCTGAAGTAGCGCACGAGCAGCGCGCACCAGGGCTCGCCGGCGAGCGCGTCGCCCGCCGCCGGCCGCCGGGCCGGGTCGGGGAGCTCGAGGCCGACGGGCCGGCCGTCGCGCAGCACGACCACGCCCACGCCGAACGGCGTGTCGTACAGGGCCGTCGTGGACATGTGTGCCCCTCTCGGTCGCGGCCCGCGCGACGCGGGCCTTCTGCTTGTCATCTTCGCGGCGCCGCGCTCGGCCGCCGCTGCTCGCCGGCTCTGGGCGATACGTCTAACCGGCCTTGTGCAGCTGCGCCGTAGATCTCGCGCGCCACCCTGCCGCGGCAACCCGGGCACCTGCTCGAGCTCGTCGCGCGAGGCGGCGATGAAGCGCTCGGGGCTGCCGAAATGCTCGAGGATCGCCCGCCGCCGCACCGGGCCCACCTTGGGCAGCTCGTCGAAGATGGAGGCGCGGCGCAGGTCGGTGCCGCGGCGCTGCCGATGGAAGGTTACTGCAAAGCGGTGGGCCTCGTCGCGTATGCGCTGCAGCAGCAGCGAGGCAGGGTCGTCGGCCGGCAGGGCGAGCGGCGCCGAACGCCCCGGCACGAAGACCTCTTCGCGCTGTTTGGCGAGGCCGATGACCGGCACGTCGACGCCCTGCTCGCGGAGCGCCTCGAGGGCCGCCGAGAGCTGCCCCTTGCCGCCGTCGACGACGATCAGGCCGGGCCGCGCGGCGAAGCTCTCGTCGTAGCGCCCCTCGTCGGCGGCGGCGAGCTCGGCGATGGCCCCGCCGTCGGCCGCGCCCTCGTCGCCCGCGGAGCCGCGAGCCGCGCCGGCGGCGGCGCCGTCGCGCCCGCCCGCCGTCGCGCCGAGGCGCCGCAGCCGGCGCCCGACGACCTCGCGCATCATGGCGAAGTCGTCCTGGCCGGCGACCGTGCGGATGGTGAACTTGCGGTAGTGCGCCTTGCGCGGGCGGCCGTCGGTAAAGACCACCATCGAGCCCACGGCGTGACGCTCGCCCAGGTTGGAGATGTCGTAGCACTCGATGCGCAGCGGCAGGTCGGTGAGGCCCAGAGTGTCGCGCAGGCGCACGAGCGCCTCTTCGCGCGCCTCGCGGGTGCGCGCCAGGCGCGCCTCTTCTTCGGCGGCCGCCTGCGAGGCGTTGCGCTCGGCCATCTCGAGCAGCCGGCGCTTGGGTCCGCGCAGCGCGCGGCGCACCTCGACGCGCGCGCCGCGGCGCCCCGACAGCACGGCGGCGAGGTCGGCGGCGCCGTCGCCGACGGGCGCGATCACCTGGCCCGGTATGTTCACGCCGTCGCCGTAGTAGCTCAGGGCGAACTCTTCGATCAGGTCGCGCGGCTCGCGGCCGGCCGTGTTCTCGACAAAGAAGGTCTCGCGAGCGACGAGCGCCCCCTCGCGCACGCGAAATACCTGGACGTTGCCGCCGGGCTCGCCCTGCCAGAGTCCGAGCACGTCGAACGAGCCCGAGCCCTCGCTCTCGACCGACTGCCGCTCCTGCACGTGACGGACCGCCTCGAGGCGGTCGCGCAGCAGGGCGGCCTTCTCGAACTCGCGCGCCGTCGCCGCCGCGCGCATGTCCTCTTCGATGCTGCGCCCGACGTTCGACAGGCGGCCGCGCAGGAACTCGATCACCTGGTCGATCACCTCGAGGTACTCGTCGCGCGAGACGCGGTCGTCGCAGGGCCCGAGCGAGCGGTCGATGAAGTACTGCAGGCAGGGCGAGCCGCTGGGCCGCCCGGGCTTGTCGGCGCGGCACTTGCGGTACGGGAAGATGCGCCCGATGAGCTCGAGGGTCTCGCGCACCTTGCGCGCGCTCGAATACGGACCGAAGTAGAGGTTGCCCGGCGCGTGGCGGCCGCGGAAGAAGCGCACGCGCGGCCACTCGTCGCTGAGCGTGATCTCGATGAAGGGGTAGCTCTTGTCGTCGCGCAGGCGCAGGTTGAACGGCGGCCGCGCCTCTTTGATGAAGTTGTCCTCGAGCAGCAGGGCTTCGGTCTCCGACGACGTGACCACGTACTCGATCGCACGCGCCCGTGCGACCATCTCGGCGGAGCGCCCGCCCGGGGCGCCGCCCCGAAAGTACGACGCCAGGCGCTTGCGCAGGTCTTTGGCCTTGCCCACGTAGAGCACATGGCCGTCGCCGTCGAGCCAGCGGTAGACGCCCGGCGCGTTGGGCGCCCGGCGAGCCGATTCGTGGAGCGCGACGAGCGCCTGGTCGTGAGCCTGCTCAGTCATCTCACCTGCGATTATCGCACCGCGGGGCCGCCGCGGGGCGCACGGCGATCGCAGGCCTCAGAGTCCGGCCGTCGTTGAGTCGGCGCGGCGGCGAGCGGCCGCCGGGCGGGCGCTCGAGGGCTGCCGGCCGCCGCCGCGCCGGCCCTTGCGCGCCGCCGCCACCGGCGCCTGCCGGTCGCTGCCCAGCACGTGGCGCAGGTACTCGCCGGTGTACGAGCGGTCGGCGGCTTCGAGCAGGTCCTCGGGCGTGCCTTCGACGATCACCTCTCCCCCCTCGTCGCCGCCCTCGGGGCCCGAGGTCGATGACCCAGTCGGCCGACTTGATGACGTCGAGGTTGTGCTCGATCACGACCACCGTGTTGCCCTGGTCGACCAGGCGCTGCAGCACGTCGAGCAGGTGTTCGATGTCGGCGAAGTGCAGCCCGGTGGTGGGCTCGTCGAGGATGTAGAGCGTGCGCCCCGTGGCGACCTTGGAGAGCTCGGTGGCGAGCTTGACGCGCTGCGCTTCGCCGCCCGAGAGCGTGGTCGCCGGCTGGCCGAGCTTGATGTAGCCGAGGCCGACGTCGTTCAGGGTGGTGAGCCGGCGCGCGATGCGCGGCAGGTTGGCGAAGAACGTGCAGCCCTCGTCGACGCTCATGTCGAGCACCTCGGCGATGTTCTTGCCCTTGAAGTAGACCTCGAGCGTGTCGCGGTTGTAGCGCTGGCCCTTGCAGGCCTCGCAGGGCACGTAGACGTCGGGCAGGAAGTGCATCTCGATCTTGATCTGGCCGTCGCCCTTGCAGACCTCGCAGCGGCCGCCCTTGACGTTGAAGCTGAAGCGTCCGGGCTTGTAGCCGCGCACCTTGGACTCGGGCGTCGCGGCGAAGAGCTGGCGGATGTGGTCGAACACCCCGGTGTAGGTCGCCGGGTTGGAGCGCGGCGTGCGGCCGATCGGCGACTGGTCGATGTCGATGACCTTGTCGAGCAGCTCGAGCGCCGTCGATGCCGGCGTGCGCCCCGGGCCGCGCCCTGGAGCCGCGCATGACGCGCGCCGCCGTGCCCTTGTAGAGGATCTCGTTGACGAGCGTCGATTTGCCCGAGCCCGAGACGCCGGCGACGACCGTGAAGGCCCCGACCGGGAAGGCCACGTCGATGTGCTTGAGGTTGTGCATCGAGGCGTCGCGCACGGTGAGCCACTGCACCGGCAGGCGGCGCTGCCCGGGCACCTCGATGCGGCGCTTGCCCGACGAGGTACTGGCCGGTGAGCGAGGCCGGCTCGGCCGCGATGAACGACGGCGGCCCCTGGGCCACGACCCAGCCGCCGTGCTCGCCGGCGCCGGGCCCCATGTCGACGAGGTGGTCGGCCGAGCGCATGGTCTCCTCGTCGTGCTCGACGACGATGACGGTGTTGCCCAGGTCGCGCAGGCGCAGGAGCGTGTCGATCAGCCGCCGGTTGTCGCGCTGGTGCAGGCCGATGCTGGGCTCGTCGAGGATGTAGAGCACGCCGACGAGCGCCGAGCCGATCTGGGTGGCCAGGCGGATGCGCTGCGCCTCGCCGCCCGACAGCGAGGCCGCGGCGCGCCCCAGGGTGAGGTACGCCAACGCCCGACGTCGGCGAGGAAGCTTGCAGCCGTTCGCGGATCTCCTTGACCACGCGGCCGCCGATGAGGCGCTCGGTCTCGGTCATGGCCAGCGTGTCGAGAAAGGCGAGCGCCTCGCCGACGCTCATGAGCGTGAACTCGGTAGATGTTGCGCTCGCCGACCGTGACCGCGAGGCTCGTCGGCTTGAGGCGCGCGCCGTGGCACTCCTCGCACGGACGCTCGCTCATGTACTCCTCGATCTTCTGGCGGATGAGGTCGGATTCGGTCTCGGCGTAGCGGCGCTGGAGGTTGGCGAGGATGCCGTGGAACTGCGCCTTGTAGTGCCGCCAGCGGCCCTCGTAGTTGCGGTAGCGCATGTCGATGCGGTCGGGTGTGCCCTTGAGGAACAGGTCGCGCTGCTCGGGCGGCAGGTCCCGCCAGGGCGTGTCGGGGTTCGACGTGATAGCGCTCGATCACGGCCTGGAAGGTGTCGTCCATCCAGCCGGCCGCCAGGCCGAACGGCAGCAGGGCGCCCTGGCTGATCGACAGCGAGTGGTCGGGCACGACCAGCTCGGGGTCGATCTCCTGCGTGGAGCCGAGGCCGTGGCAGGCCGGGCAGGCGCCGTGCGGGTTGTTGAACGAGAAGATGCGCGGCTGGATCTCGGGCATGGAGATGCCGCACGCGAGGCAGGCGAACTTCTCGGAGAAGGTGAGCGTGGGGCCGTCGGCCAGCACGACCTCGATGAGCCCGTCGGACAGGCGGGCCGCGGTCTCGATGGAGTCGGTCAGCCGGCGCCGCAGGCCGTCTTTCATGACGAGGCGGTCGACGACCACCGAGACGTCGTGCTTGAACTTCTTGTCGAGCACGATCTCGTCGTCTAAGGCGCGCATCTCGCCGTCGACCTCGACCCGCGTGAAGCCGTCGTCGCGCAGCTCGCGGAAGAGCTGGCCGTACTCGCCCTTGCGGCCGCGCACGACCGGCGCGTTCACGCTGAACCGCGCGCCCGGCTCGAGCTCGAGCACCTGGTCGATGATCTGCTCGAGCGACTGCCCTTCGATGGGACGGCCGCAGTTGGGGCAGTGCGGGTGTCCGATGCGCGCGTACAGCAGGCGCAGGTAGTCGTAGATCTCGGTGGCGGTGCCCACGGTGGAGCGCGGGTTGCGCGACGTCGTCTTCTGGTCGATCGAGATGGCCGGCGAGAGGCCCTCGATGCTGTCGATGTCGGGCTTGTCCATCTGCCCCAGGAACTGGCGGGCGTAGGCCGACAGCGACTCGACGTAGCGTCGCTGGCCCTCGGCGTAGATCGTGTCGAAGGCGAGCGACGACTTGCCCGAGCCCGACAGGCCGGTGATCACGATGAAGCGGTCGCGCGGCAGCGACAGCGAGACGTCTTTCAGGTTGTGCTCGCGGGCCCCGGTGATGACGATGGCGTCTGTCATGTAGGTAGTGTCACTCCAGTCGGTCGGAGACGAACGGCGGCAGGCTCGCGCCGGCGGGGCGGACCGCCCGGACCGGCGGGTCAGCCAACCGCGGCCTCCCTTCGGGAGAGCTCCCTGCTGAGCTCCTTGATCTCGTCGCGCAGCTTGGCCGCGTACTCGAACTTGAGCTGTTCGGCGGCGGCGAACATCTCGGCCTCGAGGTTCGTGATGAGCTTTTCGAGGTCGGCGACCGGCATGACCCCGCGTTCCTCGACGGCGCGCATGCCCTGACGGCGGCCCTTGCTCGGCACGCCGGCCTGCTGCGAGCTCATCTGGCCGATGTCGGTGACCGCCTTGACGATGCTGCGCGGCGTGATGCCGTGCTCTTCGTTGTAGGCCACCTGGCGCCGGCGGCGGCGGTCGGTCTCGTCGATGGCGATGCGCATGGCGGCCGTCTCGCGGTCGGCGTACATGATGACCGTGCCGTTGACGTTGCGCGCGGCGCGACCGATCGTCTGGATGAGGCTCGTCTGGCCGCGCAGGAAGCCCTCTTTGTCGGCGTCAAGGATGGCGACCAGGGTGACCTCGGGCATGTCGAGCCCCTCGCGCAGCAGGTTGATGCCGACCAGTATGTCGAACTCGCCCAGGCGCAACTCGCGCACGATCTCGAGGCGCTGCAGCGTATCGATCTCGCTGTGCAGGTAGCGCACCCGAAAACCGTTCTCGACGAGGAAGTCGGTGAGGTCTTCGGACATGCGCTTGGTCAGCGTGGTGATGAGCACGCGCTCGTCGCGCTCTATGCGGCGGCGCGCCTCGTTCATGAGGTCGTCGATCTGGCCGGCCGTGGGGCGCACCTCGACGACCGGGTCGATCAGCCCCGTCGGGCGAATGATCTGCTCGGCGATGTTGAGGCTCTCGCGCAGCTCGAACTGGCCGGGGGTGGCGCTCACGAAGACGATCTGCGGCACCTTGGCGATGAACTCGTCGAAGCGCAGCGGGCGGTTGTCGAGGGCGCTCGGCAGGCGAAAGCCGTAGTCGACGAGCGTCTGCTTGCGCGAGCGGTCGCCTTCGTACATGCCGTGGATCTGGGGCACCGTCATGTGCGACTCGTCGATGAACACGAGGTAGTCGTCGGGAAAGAAGTCGAGCAGGCAGTTGGGCGTGGCTCCGGGCTCCTTGCCCAGCAGGATGCGCGAGTAGTTCTCGATGCCGTTGCAGAAGCCCATCTCGCGCAGCATCTCCATGTCGTAGTGCGTGCGCTGACGCAGGCGGTGCGACTCGAGCACCTTGCCGTGCTCGTCGAACCAGGCGCAGCGCTCGTCGAGCTCGCGCTGGATCTCGAGCAGCGCGCGCTCGACCGCCGGGCCGCTGGTGACGAAGTGCGTGGCCGGGTAGACGGCCACGTACTGCGGCTTGTCGACGACCTCGCCGCTCACCGGGTCGTAGCGCGTGATGGCTTCGATCTCGTCGCCCCAGAGCTCGACCCGCAGCAGGGTGTCCTGGTCGGCCGGCCAGACCTCGAACGAGTCGCCCCGCACGCGGAACTTGCCGCGCGTCGGTTCGTAGTCGTTGCGCTGGTACTGGATGTCGACGAGCTTGCGCAGCACGGCGTCGCGGTCGACATGGTCGCCGGTGCGCAGCAGCACGACGCTCTGCAGGTAGTCGTCGGGCGAGCCCAGGCCGAAGATGCAGCTCACGCTGGCCACGATGACGGTGTCGCGCCGCATGAGCAGGGCGTTGGTGGCGGCGTGGCGCAGGCGGTCGATCTCGTCGTTGATCGACGAGTCCTTCTCGATGTAGAGGTCGGCCTGCGGCACGTAGGCCTCGGGCTGGTAATAGTCGTAGTAGCTCACGAAGTACTCGACGGCGCTGCCCGGCAGGAATTCGCGGAACTCGTTGCACAGCTGCGCCGCGAGCGTCTTGTTGTGGGCGATCACGAGGGTCGGCTTGCGCGTGCGGGCGATGACGTTGGCCATGCTGAACGTCTTGCCCGAGCCGGTGACGCCGAGCAGCGTCTGGTAGCGGTCGCCGCGGGCCACACCGGTGGCCAGGCTCTCGACCGCCTGGGGCTGGTCGCCCGTGAGCACGTAGTCGGCTTCGACCTGAAAGGTTTCTGTCATCAGTCGTGGATGGTAGCAGAGCGAACGTACGTTCGCAATTGTCAACTGGCGGGCGCGGGCCCGAGCTGCGCGCCGTAGGCCCGACGATAGAGCTTCTGAAGGGCCAGCACGCGCGTGACGTAGTCGCGCGTCTCGCTGAACGGGATGGCCCGCGGGGTAAGCTTGCCCCCGCTCGTCGAGAGCCACGCATCGACGTTGCTCTCGCCGGCGTTGTAGGCGGCGATGGCCGCCGCCCTGGAGCCGTGGTAGTGGTCGAGGAGCTGGCGCAGGTAGTAGCACCCGTAGAGGATGTTCACCTGGGCCACGGTGAGGTCGCTCTCGACAAAGGCGGTGCCGCCCGTCGAGCGGGCGATGTCGCGGGCCGTCGAGGGCAGGACCTGCATGAGCCCCACGGCGCCCTGGAGCGAGCTCACGTGGTCGCGAAAGTGGCTCTCCTGATAGATGACGGCGGCCACGAGCGCGGGGTCGAGGTCGTTCTTGCGCGCCGCGGCGCGGATGGCGGCGACGTGCGAGAGAGGGTACACGCCGCGCAGGAACCAGGCCGGCTTGGTGAGCGAGAGCACACCCCAGGCCAGCACCAGCGCGACCAGGACGAGGCCCCCGATCAGCAGGCCGCGCCGCATGCTCCTAGCGGTCCGGAGGCGAGCCGTCGCGCCGCTCGCCCTCGGCGAGGATGGTCGCGTAGACCTCGCCGACGTAGCGTTTGAGGTGCTCGCGGCCGCCCACGTTCTCGGCCACGAAGTCGCTGCGCGTCGCCTTTTCGGCTTCGGGCTGCTGACGGGCCGCGCGGCGCGAGAACTCGTCGGCCGTCACCTTCGACGACAGCCGCTTGCGGCGCGCCGCCTCGGGTGCGGTGACGAGCAGGACGTAGTCGAAGATGTCGGTCATGCCGCTCTCGAAGAGCAGCGGCACCTCGGCGACCAGCAGCGGCGGCCGTGGCCGCCGCTGCTCCTGGTCGCGCGCCCAGTCGACGATCAGGCGCTTGACGTGGGGGTGCAGCAGGCTCTCGAGCCAGACAAGCTCGCCGGCGTCGTTGAAGACCACGTTGGCCAGTGCCGGCCGCACGATCTGCTCGTCTTCGAGGACGGCGCCGCCGAAATGGCGCTCGACCCGGTTGATGATGGCCTGTTCCTCGAGGAGGTGATGGACCAGCTCGTCGGCCGAGACCACGGCCGCGCCGAGCTCGGCCAGAAAGGCGGTGGCCGTGGATTTGCCCGAGCCGATGCCGCCGGTGACGCCCAGGCGAGGGATGCGATGTGTGGTCAATCGTCCTACCGTCGGTCGCAGGAGAGGCGGGCGCGCCGAGAGATCGGCGCGCCCGCCGCCCCCACAGGGGTTGGCGGCGCTACCCTCAGGCCTCTGAGGGTGAGTCGTCGGCCTTGGTCTCGTCGGTCGCAGGCTCGTCGGCTTTCGCCTCGTCGGCCTTGGCGTCGTCCGCCTTGGCCTCTTCAGCCTTGGCGTCGTCGCCGGTACGCTCGCCGGCCGGGAAGACCTCGTCGGAGAGACCAAGGGTCGGCGTGTCTTCGAGGACCACTGCGGTATCGTCGGGAGCTTCGACGGCCTCGCCCGGCTCGTCGACCGACTGCTCGACGTCGACCACCGCGACCGGCTCGATCTCCTCGGCCGCCTCGGCCTCGGCGTCGTCGTTCGCTTCGGCGCTCTCGACCGCCGCAACGTCTTCAGTGTCGGCAGGCGCGGAGGCGCCTTCGGCGTCGCCGGAGTCGGCAGCGGCCTCGTCGCCTTCGTCCTCGTCGGAGACGGGCTTGTACAGCGGC
>CAVWIH010000031.1:0-65770 GCA_963755025.1 uncultured Actinomycetes bacterium | reverse complement strand
TTCGCTGCGCACGCGCAACTACCGTCTCTGGTTCTTCGGCCAGACGATCTCGCAGAGCGGCACCTGGATGCAGTCCACGGCCCAGAGCTGGCTCGTGTGGACGCTCACCCACAACGCCTTCTACCTGGGCATCACGATGGCGTTGCAGTTCCTGCCCGTGCTCGCCTTTGGCCTGATCGGCGGCCTCGTCGCCGATCGCTTCGACAAGCGCCACGTGCTGCTCGCCACGCAGACGGCCTTCACCGTGCAGGCCACCGTGCTCTTCGCGCTCGTCGCCAGCGGCGCCGTGCGCCTCTGGATGGTGTGGGCGCTCGCGCTCGTCTACGGCTTCATCAACGTGGTCGACAACCCCTCGCGTCAGAGCTTCGCGGTCGAGATGGTGGGGCCCGACGACCTCACCAACGCGGTCGGCCTCAACAGCGTCATCGTCAACGCCTCGCGCATCGTCGGTCCGGCGGTCGCGGGGCTCCTGATCGCGACCGCCGGCATGTCGTGGGCCTTCCTGGCCAACGCCGTCTCGTTCGCCGCGGTGATCGCCGCGCTCTGGGCCATGCGCGCCTCGGAGCTGCACCGCCGGCCGCCGGTCGGCCGCGCCAAGGGCCAGATCCGGGCCGGGCTGCGCTACTCCTGGCACGACTGGGAGCTGCGCGTGCCGCTGCTCATGATGGCCGTCATCGGCACGCTCGCCTACAACTTCAGCGTGGTCCTGCCGCTGTACGCCGGCGACCTCTTCCACCGCGGCGGCGGCACGCTCGGCGCCCTCATGACGGCAATGGGTGTCGGCGCCCTCGCAGGCGCGCTCGTCATCGCCTCGCGGCGGCGGCCGAGCTACCAGCTCCTCGTGGGCGTCGCTCTCGCCTTCGGTGCGCTCATCATCGCCGTCGCCTCTGCGCCGAGCCTGATATTCGCCTTCATCCTGCTCGTGCCGATGGGCGTCTTCAGCATCATGTTCATCGCCACGGCCAACGCGCTGCTGCAGCTCCACTCCACCGGCGCCATGCGGGGCCGCGTGATGGCCCTCTGGGCGATGGTGTTCCTCGGACTCGACGCCGATCGGCTCGCCGCTGATCGGCTTCATCGCGGCGCACTTCGGCGTGCGCATCGCTTTGGGGATCGGCGGTGTTGCCACGCTGCTGATCTCCCTCTGGGCCGGCTATGAGCTGCGTCGCATCCGCAACGGCAAGCGGGCCGATCTCGCGCCCGCCGACGAGCTCGAGCAGCCGAGCGGCGAGCTCGACGAGCCGATCGGCGAACGCAACGCAGGCGTGCCGGAGCTCACGGGAGCGCCCGCGGCCGTCGCGCTCGACGACCCGACGGCTGCGGCCGAGATCGAGGCGACCACCTCGGTCGCGGGCGGCGACTCGGCCTTCACATCCGACGCACCCGCGACGGCCGACGATGCCCTCTCGGCGGCGATCGCCGCCGACGCCCGCGCCCGAAGTTTCAGCCGGGGCCGTTAGACCGACCTTCCTTGCATGGGGGAACCGTCTGACTCGCCCGAGAGGCTGCGCGACGCCACGCTGAGCGCGCTGCGCTTCGATCCCGCGGCCGGCGCAGACCCCCCCGAGCGCGCCCGCGTGGTCGTCGTCGGGGCCGGCATCGTGGGCACGGCGGTGGCCCTGCACCTCGCCGAACTGGGCTGGACCGACACCGTGGTGCTCGAGCGCGGCCGCGTGGGCTGCGGTACGAGCTGGCATGCGGCCGGCCTTGTGACCCGCGCCCGGGCGAGCCACGTGCAGACCGCCCTGGCAGGCTACAGCCGCGACTATTACGCAGGCCTCGCCGCGCGCTCCGGCACAGACATCGGCTACTACGAGAGCGGTTCGCTGTCGCTGGCGCGCACCCCCGAGCGCATGACCGAGCTCGACTACGCGCTCGCCATGGCGCGCCATCACGGCTTTCCGAACCGGCGGCTGACCGTCGCCGAGCTCTCCGAGGAGTGGCCGCCGATCGAGCCCCGCGGTCTCGTGGGCGGCGCCCTGTTCGAGGGCGACGCCACGGTCAACCCGGGCGTCGCCGCCCTGGCCACAGCCAAGGCCGCCTTCGATCTCGGCGTACGCATCGTCGAAGGCTGCCGCGTCGTCGGCTTTCGCCTGTCGAACGGCCGCGTGACCGGCGTGGTGACCGAGCGCGGCACCGTGGACTGCGAGGTGGCTGTGATCGCCGCCGGCCTCTGGTCGCGCGACCTGGCCGCCGGTGTGGGCGTGCGCCTGGCGCTGCACGCCGCCGAGCACATGTGGGTGCAGACCGCCCCCGTCGAGGGCGCCGCGCGCGCCTTGCCGATCCTGCGCGACCTCGATGGACACATCTACGTGCGGCACTACCACGGCGGCTTCGTGGTGGGCGCCTTCGAGCCCGACGGCAAGCCGCGCACGGCGTTGTCGCTGCCGCCCGACTTCGCCTTTGGCGAGTTCACCCCGGACTGGCGGCACTTCACGCCGTCGCTCGACAAGGCGCGCGAGCTCGTGCCGGCCCTGCGCGCCGCCGAGGTCGTTCACTTTCTGAACGCCCCCGAGAGCTTCACGCCCGACGGCGCCTTCCTGCTCGGCGAGACGGCCGAGGTCGCCTCGCTGTACGTCGCCGCCGGGCTCAACTCACAGGGCATCATCCCGGGTCCGGGCCTCGGCCGCGCCCTGGCGGCCTGGATCGTGGCGGGCGCCCCTACGATCGACGCGGCCGAGCTCGACGTGCGGCGTTTCGCCACCCAGCAGGCCGGCGCCGGCTACCTGTTCGAGCGCACCCGCGAGTCGCTCGGCCGCCTCTATGCCATGCACTGGCCCCACCTGCAGCCCGAGACCGCGCGCGGCCTGCGCCGGGTACCGCTCTACGACCGCCTGGCGGCTGCGCGCGCCTGCTTTGGCGAGGCCGCCGGCTGGGAGCGCGCCGACTGGTTCGCCGCGCCCGGGCAGGAGCCCGTCTACCGCTACTCGTACGGCCGGCAGAACTGGTTCGACGCGGTGGCCGCCGAGCACCGCGCGGCGCGCGAGGCAGTCGCGCTGTTCGACCTCTCCTCGTTCGCCAAGTTCCGCGTACAGGGCCCCGGCGCGCTTTCGTCGGTGCAGAGCGCGGCGTCGGCCGACCTCGACCGCCGCACGGGGAGCGTGACCTACACGTGCCTGCTCAACCGGCGCGGTGGGATAGAGACCGACGCCACCGTCACGCGCCTGGCCGACGAGAGCTTCCTGGTCGTTGCCCCGACCGTCACCCAGGCTCGTACCTTCGAGGCGCTGCGCCGGGCGAGCGACGACGACGCGGTCGTGACCGACGTCACCTCGGGCCTCGGCGCCATCGCCGTCGTGGGACCGCAGGCGCGACAGCTGCTGGGGCGCCTCACCGACGCCGACTTGGACGACGACGCCTTCCCCTTTGGCGCTTCGCGCGAGATCGAGGTCGGCTGGGCGCCCGCCCTGGCGCTGCGCATCTCGTATGCCGGCGAGCTCGGCTGGGAGCTCTACACGCCCGTCGAGTCGCTCGTGGCGCTCTACGACCGTCTCGTGGCCGCCGGCGCCGGCGTCGGGCTGCGCCTCGCCGGCTCCCTGGCGCTCGACGGCCTGCGCGCCGAGAAGGGCTTTCGCCACTGGGGCCTCGACATGGGCCCGGCCGACGACCCCTTCGAGGCGGGCCTCGCCTTCACGGTGGCGCTCGACAAGCCCGGAGGGTTCACGGGCCGCGAGGCGCTGCTCGAGCGCCGGGCGCGCCCGGCCGCGCGGCGGCTGGTGGGCATCAGGCTCGACGATCCCGAGCCCCTGCTCTACCGGGGAGAGTCGCTCCTGCACGAGGGCGCCGTCATGGGCCGCGTCGCCTCGGGCGCCTACGGGTTCACCGTCGGCGCCTCGGTCGGCCTTGCCTGGATCGAGTGCGCGCCGGGCGAAGCCGAGGCGCTGCTGGGTGCGGGGGGCGGCGCCGTCGAGGTCGACATCGCCGGCAGGCGCAGTCCGGCCACGCTGTCGGCGCAGCCGTTCTACGACCCGAGCGGCGCCCGCCGGCGCGGGTAGGGGCGTCGCTTCGGGAGCAACGCGCCGGCGGCGTAGCCGCTCCAGACGCCTCGCGCCCGCGGCCGGTCCCGGCGGGGCCGGCGCCGGCCGGCGCCGCAGGCGCCCTCTGGTAAGATGTGCGGCGGCGCGCCTGCGGGCGGCGGCCGGTCCTGCGCACACGGCTATCAGGAGGCGCTCGCGTGAACACGGTGAGCAAGGAGTGGCGTCGCGAACCCCTGTACGAGCTCGACCCCGAGCTGAACGACCTGCTGCGCGCCGAGCTGCGCCGCCAGCAGGAGACGCTCGAGCTCATCGCCTCCGAGAACTTCGCGAGCCGCGCCGTCCTCGAAGCGACCGGCTCGGTGCTCACCAACAAGTACGCCGAAGGCTACCCCGGGGCGCGCTACTACGGCGGCTGCGAGGTCATCGACGCCGTCGAGCAGCTCGCCATCGACCGCTGCAAGGAGCTGTTCGGCGCCGAGCACGCCAACGTGCAGCCACACTCGGGCTCGTCGGCCAACCTGGCGGCGCTCTTCGCGCTGCTCGAGCCGGGCGACTCGTTCCTGGGCATGGAGCTCGCCCACGGCGGCCACCTCACTCACGGCCTGCCGCTCAACCTGTCGGGCGTCGTCTACAACGCCATCCCGTACCACGTGCGCCGCGACACCGAGACGATCGACTACGACGAGGTCCGCGAGCTCGCCCTGCGCCACCGCCCCAAGCTCATTATCTGCGGTTACAGCTCGTACCCACGGACCATCGACTTCGCCGCCTTTCGCGAGATCGCCGACGAGTCGGGCGCCCTGCTGCTGGCCGATATCGCCCACATCGCCGGCCTCATCGCGGCCGGACTGCACCCCAACCCGGTGCCCTACTGCGACGTCGTCACCTCGACCACGCACAAGACCCTCACCGGGCCGCGCGCGGGTCTCATCATGTGCCGCGAGCAGTTCGCCAAGGCCATCGACCGGGCGGTGTTCCCGGGCATGCAGGGTGGTCCGCTGGCGCACGTCGTGGCGGCCAAAGCGGTCTGCCTGCGCATCGCCCGCAGCGAGGAGTTCCGCCGCCTGCAGCGCCAGATCGTGGCCAACGCCGCGGCCCTGGCTCAGACCCTGGCCGACGGCGGCCTGCGCCTGGTCTCGGGCGGCACCGACGTGCACCTCGCCCTGGTCGACCTGCGCGGCACGGGCCTGAACGGCCTCGAGTGCCAGCACCTGCTCGAGTCGGTGAACATCACCGCCAACCGCAACGTCGTGCCGTTCGACGAGAGCGCCATGGCGGTCGCCAGCGGCCTGCGGGTGGGTTCTCCCGCGGTCAGCACCAGAGGCTTCAGCGAGGTCGAGATGCGCAAGACCGGCGACCTCATCCTGCGCGCCGTGGCGGCCAAAGACGAACCGGCCGTGCTCGACGAGATCCGCCGCGAAGTCATCGACCTGCTCGACGACTTTCCGCTCTACGAGTTCCTGTAGGAACGAGCGCGGCCCCGACGCGCGGCCGGTAGGCGTTTGGGCACGGTCCGCGCCGCCCACGCGGCTTAAGCGTAGCGCAAGGCGTTTCGCGGCGACGCGGCTGCGGCGCTCTCAGGCGGCCGGACCGGTCAGCGCTCGCCCTCTTCGGGCACGATGCACAGAAACGCGAACGGCTCGTCGCTCGTATTGCTGAACTGGTGCTCCGCGCCGCCCGGCACGTAGGCGAACGAACCGGCGGTGACGGCGGTGTCGACCCCGTCGACGTACAGCGTGCCGCCGCCCTGCGTGACGAAGTTGATGTGCGGCCAGTCGTGGCGGTGGCGCGGCGTGTGGCCGCCCGGAGCGAGCTCGAACTGGCGCATGGCCCAGCCCTGCCAGCCCTCGTTCGGGCCCACCAGCAGGCGCTTGACGACCTGATCGATGCCCTCGCCGCTGAGCGGCTTTCCCGCGACCTCGTCGATGTGACCGATCATGCCGTGCTCCCGTGTCGTGGATGATGAGTGGCCCTGCGTTTCAGCCGAGGTCGCGCCGCCAGTCCCATTCGGGGGCGATCAGCTGGGTGCCTTCGGTGTCTTCGACCTCGCGACGCCAGGCGACGCGCTCGCCGACGCGGGCGCGCAGGCGCCAGCTGATCGGCTTGGCTTCGTCTTCGACCGACTCCTTGATCGCCGCCAGGCGTTCGCAGACGCGTTCGAGATCGGCTGTGGAGAGGCCGTAGTCGTCGACCATGGCGAGCACGACGTCGAGGTTGGTGGTGATGTCGTGATAGAGGCCCCAGTCGCCCGCACAAGTATCGGCGAGGTAGGCGACGTCGATCGTGGCCCCGCCGTCGGCGTCGTAGATCGGCACGTCTTTGAGCAGGGCGATGACGTCGTGCACGTCTTTCTGGTTGATCTTGCCGATCTGCAGCTTGGCGATCAGCGCGTCGACCGGCGAGATGGCGTAGTCGTCGATGTCGAGACGGTCGCGGATCTCGACGTCGTGGTCCATGCGCATGATGTCGAGGAAGATGTCGACGTGGTCGACGATCGGCGCCTCGTGGTGCGCGCCGTCGGACTGGCTCGAGGGCGCGACCAGCGTCTCGGCCTTGACGTACTGCAGCTGTTCGGCGTCGGTGGCCTGCGTGACGTAGCGGTTCTCGGCGTAGCCGAGCCCGGCGAAGACGGGGTGCAGGTCTTTGAACTGCGAGCTCAGGCCGACCACGTCGATGTCGGAGTACTCGCGGTCCATGAACTCGAGGTCCATGCAGTAGCGGCGCACCGCGAGGCCGCCGGTGAGCCGCAACTGGACGCCCTGCTCGCGCGCGGCGTCGATGATCGCCATGGCTTCGGCCATGACCTTGTCGGCGCGCCTGACGGGGCCCGTGCGCTGGCCCGGCACCGACTTGAGGACTGCGCCCGCGTCGCCGCCGCCGGCTTCGCCGCCCGGCGCCGGCGAGCGCAGGTCTTCGAGCGGGCGCAGCACGGCGTCGAGGATGGGGCGCGCCAGATAGACGCGCGGCAGGCGCTTCTCGGCGTAGTCCTCGAGCAGCCCGGCGCCTTGCAGCTCGCGCACCACGCGGCGCGCGGCTGAGGTGCTGACCGACAGCGTGCGCTGGGCCTGCGGCACCGTGAGGCAGGGCGTGCGGAAGGCCTCGTCGGCCAGGGCGAGCGCGGTGCCTTTGACCTGGCCGCGGAACTGGCGGTGGAGCGCGACCAGGGCGCGCGCCTGGCGCGCGCCGCGCTCGGCGGTCTGGCGCACGCCCGCCAGGAAGAACAGCAGCCAGGGCTCCCACTCGCCGTGCGTGCGCACCCTCTGGAGCCGGCGGTAGTACTCGTCGCGGTGCGCCTCGAAGTAGGCCGACAGGTAGAGCAGCGGGCGCGTGAGGCGCTGGCGGTCGATGAGGAACAGCGTGATCAGCAGCCGTCCGAGGCGGCCGTTGCCGCCGACGAACGGATGGATGGTCTCGAACTGCGCGTGCAGCATGGCGCACTGCACAAGGTCGGGCAGGGCGCCGCGCTCGTGCAGAAAGGCGTCCCAGGCTTCGAGGGCCTCGAGCATGTCGGGCACCGGCGGGGCGACGTAGGTCGCGGTGGCGAGCGTCGCTCCGGGCGGTCCGACCCAGCTCTGCGAGGTGCGAAACTCGCCGGGCGTGCGCGTGCCGCCGATCTCGCCGCGCAGCAGGTTCTCGTGGAGCTCGCGCACGACGCCGAGCGAGAGGGGCGTCGCGGCCAGCCTCTCGACGCCGTAGCGCAGCGTGGCGATGCAGCTGCGCACCTCGCGCAGGTGGTCGCGCGGCACGCTCGCGGGAGCGGCGCCGACCTGGTCGAGCAAGAGGTCGGACAGGCTCACCTGGGCGCCTTCGATGCGCGACGAGCAGAGCGCCTCCTGGCGCTTGAACGGCGCGTCGAGCAACTGGGGGTCGGGCAGCTCGCCGGCGACGCCCGAGAGCTCGCCCAGGGCGGCGTCGGCGCGCGAGAGCGCCAGCACGAGGTCGGCGCTGTAGGTGACGCGAGGGGGAAGAGGGGCGGGCACGAAGGCCGCGTAGCCTTCGGGACAGGTGACTACCCGGCCGGCATCGGGGGCGTGGAAATCGGTGGGGTCTATGGCGGCGGCCTTTCTCGCTCGTCGGTGGTCCGCCCGACGGCGGACTCTCAAGGCGTTGTCCTGCTCCTGCTTGCCCCCGAATCTTACTACCGGCGGAAGCCCAAGTCCGCGCAAATGCGCGGCGCGCGCCGGGCCGGCGAAGGAGGGCGGTCAGCGGCCAGCGGCGAGCACCTCGTCGATCCAGCCGACGCCGGCGATCGCGGCCGGAAAACCGCACGTGGTGACCGCGAGCAGGGCGACGTGGCGCAGCTCCTCGGGTGTGGCGCCGGCGGCCAGCGCCTTGCGGGCGTTGGAACGTACCGAGCCCTCGGCCGCTCCGCCGATCGCCAGGCCGAGCTTCACGAGGCGCGCCGTGCGCTCGTCGAGGGGGCCGGCCTTGTCGACCGCCTCACCCAGGTCGTCGAGCGCCGCGGCGACGGCCGGGTAACCGCTGCGAAAGCGCAGGTAGACGCCGGGCAGGTGCTCGTCGCTCATGGTGTCCTCCCAAGGCTCGTGGACCGCGCCGTGACCGGCGGCCCTTGCCGCTCCATCATTGCCGGTGGCCGCCTCCCTCAACCGCGGCGGCCCGCCATCGGCCGCGCGCGGCGCCGTGGACGACGGCGCTGCTCCGCGTGAGGCCTGCAACAACCGTGATTTGTCGGTGGACCGCATATAAACCGTTTGCTTTTCGTCGCGCACTATGCTGGACTTGCCCGGACAATCAGGTCGCAGGGAGGCTCTTCATGACCACAGACAGCAGCGCGGCGCAGGTCGCTCAGGGCGTGCCGGCAGGCGGCGTCGCCGACCTTGCCTTCGAGCAGTTCATCGCCGCCCTGCGCGTCATCCCCGTGGTCGAGATCCCGGCCGTCGACGACGCCGTGCCGCTCGCCCGCGCCCTGGTCGACGCGGGCCTGCCCTGCGCCGAGATCACCTTTCGCACCGCCTCGGCGGCCGGCGCCATCGCGGCGATCGCCGCCGCCGTGCCCGACATCCGCGTGGGCGCCGGCACCATCGTGACCCTCGCGCAGGCCGAGGCCGCGCTAGCCGCCGGCGCCAGCTTCCTGGTGGCGCCCGGCTTCGACCCGGCGGTGGTCGACTTCGCCCTCGCCCACGACGTGCCGATCGTGCCCGGCGTCTGCACGCCGACCGAGGTCGGCATGGCCATCAACCGCGGCCTCTCGGTGCTCAAGCTGTTCCCGGCCGAAGCGGCCGGCGGAGTGGCTTACCTCAAGGCGCTGGCCGCGCCCTTCGGCGGCGTGCGCTTCGTGCCCACGGGCGGCATCTCTCCCGACAACCTGGCCGCGTACCTCGCCGTCAAGCAGGTCATCGCCTGCGGCGGCAGCTGGATGGTCAAGAAGGCGCTGATCGCCGCGGGCGAGTTCGACACCATCCGCAGGCTCGCCGTGCAGGCGCGCGAGATCGCCTGCGCCGCCCGGCCGACCGTCGCGTGACGAAAGGACGACCATGAGCATCCTCGAACTGCGCGATACCGCCCAATGCCGCTGGGACCTCGTGGCCCTGGGCGAGGTCATGCTGCGCCTCGACCCCGGCGAGGGCCGCGTCGCGACCACCCGCTCCTTCGGCGTCTGCGAGGGCGGCGGCGAATACAACGTGGCGCGCGGCCTGCGGCGCTGCTTCGGCCTGCGCACCGCCGTGGTGAGCGCGCTCGCCGACAACCCCGTCGGTCGCCTGATCGAAGAGCTCATCCTGCGCGGCGGGGTCGACCAGAGCCACCTGCGCTGGGCGCCCTACGACGGCGTCGGCCGGGCCGTGCGCAACGGCCTCAACTTCACCGAGCGCGGCTTCGGCGTGCGGGGCGCGGTGGGCTGCTCCGACCGCGGCCATACGGCCGTCTCGCAGCTGCGCCCCGGCGATATCGACTGGGACGCCGTCTTCGGCGCCGAGGGGGCGCGCTGGTTCCACTGCGGCGGCATCTTCGCGGCCCTCGGCGAGGGCACCGCCGACGTCGTCACCGAAGCCATGACCGCGGCCCGGCGCCACGGCACCATCATCTCCTACGACTTGAACTACCGGCCTTCGCTCTGGCGGGCGATCGGCGGTCAGGAACGCGCTCGCGAGGTCAATCGCGCCGTCGCGCCGCTGGTCGACGTCATGCTCGGCAACGAAGAGGATTTCAGCGCGGCCCTGGGCTTCGAGGTGGCGGGCGTCGACCACAACCTGTCGGTACTCGACCCCGAGCGCTTCGGCGCCATGATGGCCCAGGTGGCGGCCGCCTATCCCAACATCCGCGTGGTGGGCACGACCTTGCGCGCCGTGCTGTCGGCGAGCCGCAACGACTGGAGCGCGGTCTGCTGGCACGACGGTGTCCTGTACCGCTCGGTGGCGCGTCCCGGCCTCGAGATCCTCGACCGCGTGGGCGGCGGCGACTCCTTCGCCTCGGGCCTCATCTACGGCTTGCTCTCGGGTCACGACCTGCAGCAGGCCCTCGAATACGGGGCCGCTCACGGCGCCCTCGCCATGACCACGCCCGGCGACACCTCCATGGCCACGCTCGCCGAAGTCGAGGCGCTCGTGCGCGGCGCGTCGGCCCGGGTGCAGCGATGACGAGGGCGTCATGACGGCGCGCGACAAGCCCGGCGACGGCAGCCCCGACGCGCAGCGTCCGGCGCCGGCGCGCAAGGGCGCGGGCCGCCAGCACGGCGTGTCCATCCGCGACGTCGCGCGCCTCGCCGGGGTCTCCGCGGGCACCGCGTCGCGCGTGCTGTCGGGCTCGACCTACCCGGTGAGCGACCGCGCTCGCAGCCGGGTCGAAGAGGCCGCGAGCGCCCTCAACTACGTCACCAACTCAGCCGCCCGCGCCCTCGTCACGGGCCGCAGCGAGATCGTCGGGGCGATCGTGCACGACATCGCCGACCCCTTCTTCAGCGTGGTCGTGCGCGGCCTGCAGGACGCCGCCGTCGCCGAGGGGCTCGTCGTGCTGGTCGGCAACGACGACCGCGACGCCGACAAGCTCGAGGGCTACCTCACCATGCTGCTCAGCCAAAAGCCGACCGGCGTGGTGCTGATCGGCGGCCAGCTGCGCGACCCGGCCGCCACCCTGCCGGTAGCCCTCGCCGTGCAGCGCCTGTGCGAGCAGGGCGTGCCGGTGGTCGCCGTAGGCCGTTACGAGCTCGACATACCGCACGTGGCGGTCGACGACGTGGCTGCGGCCGCGTGCGCGGTCGAGCACTTGACGGCGCTCGGGCACCGCCAGATCGCCTTTTTGGGCGGGCCCCTCAACTCGACCACGGTGCAGGACCGCTACAGCGGTTACAGCGCCGCGCTCATGCGCGTCGGCGAGCCGCTCGACGAGCGGCTCGTCGTGCAGACGCCGCTCACGCTCGAGGGCGGCGCGCAGGCGATCGGCCGCCTGGTCGCCGGCGGAGCGCCCTTCACGGCCGTCTTCGCCGCCACCGACGAAGTCGCCTTCGGCGCCATGTCGGCGCTGCGCGAGCACGGCCTGCTCATACCGCGCGACGTCAGCGTGGTGGGCTTCGACGACGTCGTCATGTCGGCGCACAGCGACCCGCCGCTCACCACCATCCACGTGCCCGCCCGCGAGCTCGGCCAGGCCGCCTGGCGGCTGCTCAAGGCCGACGACGCGGCCGTCGGTCCGCGCGGCCAGCGCGTGCCGGTCGACCTCGTCGCGCGGGGCTCGACCGGGCCGCCGCGCCAGACCGTCCCCGCCGGCGTGGCGAGCGCCGCTCCGAGCGGCGCCGCAACGCCGGCCACCTTGCAGTGAGTCGCAGGGCAAGCGTCCGCCGACCGCAGCCACCGAGAGACCGAACGGAGAGTGATCATGGGTAACGAAGCTGACGGGCAGAAGGTCGCCGCGGCCGACCCGGGCGTAGCCACGACCACCCTGGGCGACTATCAGATGTACATCGACGGCGCCTGGAGCGACGCCCACGACGGCGGCTTGCTCGACATCGTCGACCCGGCCACCGAAGAGGTCATCGCGCGCGTCGCCAACGGCACCGTCGAAGACGCCGAGGCCGCCGTGCTGGCGGCGCGGCGCGCCTTCGACGAAGGCCCCTGGCCGCAGACGCCGGCCGCCGGGCGCGCCGCCGTGCTGCGCGCCGCCGCCGTGCTGGTGCGCGAGCGCGTCGACGAGATGGCGCGCTGGGAGAGCCTCGAGATGGGCAAGCTCTTCGCCGATGGTCAGGGCGACATCAGTCGCGTCGCCGACCTGCTCGACTACGCCGGCGAGCTCGCCGAGCGCTATCTCGCCGACCAGCCGATCACCGAGCCCACCGCCCTCGTGCGCGAGCCCGTGGGCGTCGTGGTGGGCGTCTGTCCCTGGAACTTCCCGCTGGTGCTGGCCTCGTTCAAGTTCGCCTCGGCTCTGGCGGCCGGCAACGTCGTCATCATCAAGCCGGCCAGCATCTCGCCGCTCACGGCGCTCGGCATGGCCCGCATCTTCGACGAGGTGGGCTTGCCCAAGGGTGTCTTCCAGGTCGTCATCGGCCCGGGGCGCAGCGTGGGCGACTACCTCGTGAGCTCGCCGCTCGTCGACATGGTCACCCTGACCGGCAGCGTCGAGGTGGGCCGCCACATCATGACCCAGGCGGCCAAGACGGTGAAGAAGGTCGGCCTCGAGCTCGGCGGCAAGGCCCCCAACACTGTCTTCGCCGACGCCGACCTCGAGGCGGCGCTCGACGGCGTCGTGTTCAGCGCCTTCGGCAACTGCGGCCAGGCCTGCTGCGCCGGTTCGCGGCTGCTCGTCGAGCGCAGCATCCACGACAGCTTCGTGGCCGCTCTGGTGAAGCGCGTCGAGGCCCTGCGCATAGGCCCCGGCCTCGACCCCGACTCCGAGCTCGGCCCGCTCTCGAGCCGCGAACAGCTCGACACCGTGGAGCGCTACGTGGCCATCGGCCGCGACGAGGGCGCCACCCTGGCCTGCGGCGGGCAGCGCCTCGAAGGCAGGGGCTTCTTCTACCAGCCCACCGTCTTCACGGGCGTCGACAACAAGATGCGCATCGCCCAGGAGGAGATCTTCGGGCCCGTGCTCGTGGTCATCCCCTTCGACACAGAAGACGAGGCCATCAGCATCGCCAACGACACCGTCTTCGGGCTGACCGCTGGCGTCTGGACGGCCGACACGGCCAAGGCCAAGCGCTACGTCAGGGCGGTGCGCGCCGGCACGATCTTCGTTAACAACACCTGGGCCTGCGCCCCGCTGGGCCTGCCTTGGGGCGGCTACAAGCAGAGCGGCATAGGCCGCGAGATCGGCGACGTCGGCATCGAGGAGTTCACCGAGCTCAAGGCCGTGATCTTCGCCGGAGCCTGACCAACGAGACGGCGGGCGGCCGCCAGCGGCCGCCCGCCGCGACAACGTGCCGCACTGCTGTTCGACTATGGGGCAACGAAAGTGAGGGGAAGATGCTCGAGTTCGATCTGAGCGGCCGGGCCGGGGTGGTCACCGGCGCCGGCAAGGGTATCGGCGAGGCGGTGGCTGTCGAGCTCGCCGGCCTCGGCGCAAAGCTCGTCTGCTGCGCCCGTACGCAGGCCGACCTCGATCGCGTGGTCGCCAGGATCGAGGCGGCCGGCGGCACCGCGGTCGGCTTTGCCGGCGACGTGCGGCGCTTCGACGACATGGAGCGGCTGACCAAGACCTGTGTCGACGCCTACGGCAAGATCGACTTCGTCGTGCCCAACGCCGGCATCGACATCGAAGGCAACATGTGCGACGCCGACCCGGCCGACTGGCAGCGCATGATCGAGACCAACGTGCTGGGCACGGCCTACATCATCCGCGCCACGCTGCCCTACATGCGGGCCCAGAACGACGGCCACATCGTCGTCATGGCCTCGATCTCGGGACGCGTCACCTACGTCGGCGAGCCCATGTACATCGCCAGCAAGTGGGCCATCGCCGGCATGGCCGGCGCGCTGCGCAAAGAGGCCCTGGCCTACGGCGTGCGGGTCACGCAGATCGAACCCGGTCTGGTCGACACGCCCATGATCCACAGCCTGCCCGAGGGCAAGGCCGACCTCGACAAGATCCAGGCGCTCTCGCCCGAGCACATCGCCTACGCGGTCGCCTACGCGCTGGTCCAGCCTCGGGTGGTCAATACCACGCAGATCCAGATCCTGCCGCTCGAGCAGGACTACTCCTCCTAAGCAACAGGGTGGCTTGACAGCCCCCAGAGAAATCGTTTTATATCCGTATAAATCGTTTTACGTGAGGATCCACGAGACGCCGCGCCTCACGGTCCGGCAAGGGATCGCTCGAAAGGATGGGTCGCAGATACGATGGCAAGTGCGCGTACCGAAGAGCTCGTCAAGTACGACCGCGAGCACATCCTGCACGCCCAGATCCCCCTGGGCGAGACGCTCGGTGTGATCTACGACTCCGCCGACGGCATAGTGCTGCGCGACACCGAGGGCAAGGAGTACCTCGACGCGTCGTCGCAGATGGTGAGCGCCAACCTCGGCCACGGCCGGCGCGAGATCATCGACGCCGTCAAGGCCCAGCTCGACCAGTTGCAGCACGTCGGCCAGTATTACGGCCACTCCAGCACGCCCATGGTCGAGTGCGCCCAGAAGCTCGCCACCGTCACGCCCGGCGATCTCGACCACTTCTGGTTCACCTCGGGCGGCGGCGAGTCGACCGACGCCGCCATCAGGCTGGTACGGCGCTACTTCACCGCCCAGGAGCAGCCCACCAAGCGCAAGGTGATCAGCCTCTACATGAGCTATCACGGCACGGGCAACGGGCCCATGAACATGACCGGCATCCCGGCCATGCAGGCCGGCTACGGCCCCGAAGCGCCGGGCTACCTCAAGATCCCCGCTTACTACTGCTACCGCTGCCCGTTCGGCCTTGAGTACCCGTCGTGCGACACGCGCTGCGCGCGCTACCTCGAGACCGTCATCGAGTCCGAGGGTCCCGAGAACGTGGCGGCCTTCATCGCCGAGCCCGAACTGGGCGCCTCGGGCTTCCTCGTGCCGCCCGAGACCTACTGGCCGCTGATCCGCGAGATCTGCACCAAATACGACGTCGCCATGATTGCTGACGAGGTCATGTGCGGCTTCTGCCGCACTGGCACCATGTTCTGCATCGACCACTGGAACGTCGTGCCCGACGTGCTTTGCATGTCGAAGGGCATCACCGGCGGCTACGTGCCGTTCGGCGCCGTGGCCTTCAACGACAAGATCTGGGACGGCCTCGCGGGCGTGCCGCTCATGCACCAGTACACCTTCAGCGGCTCTCCGGCGGGCTGCGCCGCCGCCATCGCGGCGATCGACGTCTACGTGAACGACAAGGTCGCCGAGAACGCCACCAGGGTGGGCCAGCACATCGTCGACCGCATCGTCGACGAGTTCATGCCCATGCCCTGCGTGGGCACCTACAGCGGCCTCGGCGTCATGCTCGCCATCGAGATCGTCGCCGACAAGCAGACCAGGGCCATGTTCGACCCGCCGGTCGGCCCGATCATGCCGCTGCTCGACGAGGCCCGCCGCCTGGGCCTGCACCTGCGCCAGATGGGCTCTAACCGCATCGTGATCGCGCCGCCGTGCACGACCACGATCGAAGAGGCCGACCGCATCGTCGACATACTCAAGCCTCTGGTGGCCGCCATCACGCCACCGGTCCCGACGGCAAGGGGGTGACCGCCGGCCGGCTCAGGCCACCTCAGTCGACTTCACGCACCCGCTGACACAGACCTGAAGGCAAGGGGGAGAGGACATGGCTTCCGACGACTCAAGCGGCGTTGTGCAAGCGCCACCACCGGTAGTTCCCATCAAGACCGCGGCCGCTCCGGCCGATCAATCGAACCGCCTCAAGCGAGGCGTTCTCGGTCCGTTCGAGGTGGCCGCATCGACCATGGCCGACATCGCGCCGGCGATGAGCTTCTACTTCGGCTTTGGATTTCTGGCAGCCACCTCGGGCATAGCCTCGCCGCTCACCATCATCTCGGCCGGCATCGCCGTCGCCTTCCTGGCGAACACCTTGTCGCGCTACATGCAGGCACACCCGTCGACGGGGTCGTTCATCACCTTCATCGGCATGGCCCTTGGGCCCGTCCTGGCCCTCACCACCGCCATTGTCCTGATCGGCGGATACCTGGTGAACATCTTCTCGATCATGGCCATCTCCGGCGGTTTCATGACCATGTTCCTGCAGAACTACTTCCATTCGTTCCCATCTTGGACGTGGCCGATCTTCACTCTCGCGTTCGTCGGCGGGGCTGCCTTCCTCGTGATCCGGGGAGTCCACGTATCGGTGCGTTGGGCCGGCGCTTTCTTCCTCTTTGAGTTCATCATCCTGATGCTTGTCAGCATCATCGCGCTCATCCAGCACGCCGGCCATCTGTCGCTGGCTCCGTTCAACCCGCACTACCTGCTGAGCGGCTTCAAGGGACTGGGCCTGGGCTTCCCGCTGGCCGTCTACATGTTCATCGGCTGGGAGGCAGCCGGACCGATGGCTGAAGAGACCGACCAGCCCCGCAAGAACATCCCGCGGGCCCTGTTTTTGAGCGTGGCGCTCATGCTCGGCAGCTTCGTGCTGTTCGCCTACGCCACGGTCGAGGCGTTTGGTCAGAACGTGACCAAGCTCACGGCCGCACCGATCCCGTTCATCGCGGTGGCGCAGAAGGAGCTCGCCTTCCTCGCGTTCCTCGCCTACATCGCCGGTGTGACCTCGACGGTCGGCTGCCTGATCTCCGCCGTGAACTCGCAGGCGCGTCTCATGTTCAACTCCGGTCGCGAGGGCCTGTTCCCGAAGTGGTTGGGCAAGGTTTCGGCCAAGAACGGAACGCCGGTCAACGCGCTGGCGGTCTTCATGATCATCGGTCTGGTCGGCTGCTTTGGCTGGGCCTGGGCCCAGCACATCACGCCGATCGTGCTGTTCGCCGAACCGTCGACGCTCGGCACGATCCTCGTCATCATCGTCTACGCAGTGGCCAACCTGTCGCTGCCGGTCTTCTACCTGAAGCACTACCGCAGCCAGTTCAGCCTCGTGAGAGACCTCATCCTGCCGGTCGTCGGCACGGCAGCGATCGTGTTCCCGCTGTATCAGCTGGTCAAGCCCGGCCAGCCTTGGCCGTACAACTGGTTCCCCTACGTCGCTCTGGCAATGATCGTGGTGGCGCTGATCTACGCGCTCATCCTCAACTCTCGCGACAAGACTCTCGGCGACAAGGTCGGGGCGCTCGTCGCCGACGAGTAAAAGAGCACGAAGAAAGCAGACAATAGGCGGCGAGGGCGGCAGCGAAACGGCTCCGCCCTCGCCGCCGCAGGCCGCGAACACGGCCTGTACCGCCCCAGGGAAGGACTGAAAGAGACACCATGCGCAACATTGGTCGCATAGACGATGCAGCGTCGTTGCTGCGCTATTTTGAGTCGCTCGACGTCGAACTGCCGTTCGACGACACGGTGCAGTCGGGCCCTCAGTCTCCGCTCGCCCAGCCGCTCGACCTGCACGGGCGCACGATCGGCAACCGCTTCGCCATCCTGCCGATGGAGGGCTGGGACTGCACCTCCGACGGCCGTCCCACCGACCTCACGCGACGCCGCTGGGAGCGCTGGGGCCTGAGTGGCGCCAAGCTCATCTTCGGCGCCGAGGCGATCGCCGTGTGCCCCGAGGGCAGGGGCAGCCCGAGCCAGCTGATTATGCTCGAGGAGACCCTGGCCGACATCGCCGGGTTGCGCGAGCACCTGGTGGCCACCCACGCCGCCCATTTCGACACGGTCGACGACCTCTACGTCGGCGTGCAGCTCACGCACTCCGGGCGCGTCTCGCACCCCCACGACATGAGCCGCCCCGAGCCGCGCACCCTGTACCATCACCCGCTGCTCGACGAGCGCTACGACGCCACCGGCGACGACGCCATCATGAGCGACGGCGAGATCGAGCGCGTCATCGCCGACTTCGTGCGGGCGGCCAAACTCGCGCAGCGGGCCGGCTTCGACTTCGTCGACATCAAACATTGCCACGGCTACCTGGGCCACGAGTTCCTGAGCGCCGTCGATCGCCCCGGCAAGTACGGCGGCAGCTTCGAGAACCGCACCAGGTTCCTGCGCGAGATCGTGGCCGGCATCCGCGCCGAGGCCCCCGGCCTCGAGATCGCGGTGCGCTTCAGCGCCGTCGATTTCGTGCCCTTCGTCGACGGCGACGACGACCGGCCCGTGCCGGCGCCGGTCGGCCGCGGCGGCTACTACTACGCCTTCGGCGGCGACGCCACCGGCATGGGCACCGACCTCTCCGAGCCGCTGGCCTTTCTCGACCTGCTCGCCGAGCTCGACATCAGGCTCGTCTCGGTGTCGGCCGGCGCCGAGTACAACTCGCACGTCATGGAGCCCTACGTCTCGCTGCCCGTGGCGCCGCACCGTCCGCCCGAAGACCCGCTGCTGGGCGTCGTGCGCCTGATCGCGGCGGTCGCTTCGTTAAAGAAGGCGCGCCCCGGCTTCATTCACGTGGGCAGCGGCTACTCCTACCTGCAGCGCTGGCTGCCCAACGTCGCCCAGGCCGTCGTCACCCAGGGCTGGGCCGACACCATCGGCATCGGCCGCATGGCCCTGAGCTACCCCGACATCGTGGCCGACGTGATCGCCGGCCGGCCGCTGCAGGCCAAGCGCCTCTGCAACGCCTGCAGCTGGTGCGATGTCTCCCCGGGCTTCGGCACGGTCTCGGGCTGCTACACGACCGACCAGTTCTACCGCGACCTGCCCGGCTACGCCGCGCTCAAGCAGGCGGTCAAAGAGGCCGGAGCCCAGGCATGAGCGGCCACTACGGGAGCGACGCGGGCGGGGCCGCCCAGAGCGGCCGCCCCGCGGACCAGGTGACCGAAGACGCGCGCACGCTGCCCGTCTACGGCGAGTTCGACGTGGTCGTGTGCGGCGGCGGCGTCGCCGGCGTGGCCGCCGCCGCCTGCGCCGCCCGCTGCGGCGCGAGCGTCATCTTGCTCGAACGCTACGGCTATCTCGGCGGCCTCGCCACCGGCGGCCTCGTGATCACGGTGCCGCCGCTCGACAACGGCTTCAACGGCGAGGTGCGCCTGCGCCTCGAAGAGGCGCGCACCTATCAGGAGTGCGCCAACTCGGGCGACGAACCTTCGGTCGACGGCCTGATCGCCGTCGATCCTGAGATTCTCAAGTTCGAGCTGCTCACGCTGCTGCTCGACTCCGGCGCGCGGCTGCTGCTGCACACCGCCGTGGTCGGCAGCCTGACCGACGACGGACGAGTGACCGGCGTGATCGTCGAGAGCAAGGCCGGCCGCGCGGCGATCCGCGCCGGCGTCGTGATCGACACCACGGGCGACGGCGACCTTGCCGCCGCGGCCGGGGCGGCCTTCGAGACCGATCGCCGGCCGCTGCCCGTCACCCTCATGTCGACCGTCGTCGGCGTCGACACCGGGCGCGCGCTCGCGCAACTCGGCAACTGGGGCCGCCTGCGCGCGCTCGTCGAAGAGGCGATCACCGCCGGCGACCTCGAGTTCGACCTCGAGGTGCACTCCAAGGAGTGGGCGCCCGGCGTGTTCGCCGCCGAGCTGTGCTATCCGGGGCAGATCAACCTGTGGTCGGGCAGCATGTTCGGGGTCGACGGCATCGATCCCGACGATCTCACGAGGGCCGAGATCGTGACCCGGCAGCACACCATGAAGCTGGTCACCTTTCTCAGGCAGAGTCTCGACGGTTTTCAGACAGCGCGCCTCGAGTTGACGGCCGCCCAGGTCGGCGTGCGCGGCACGCGGCGGATCACGGGCCTTGCGTCACCGGGCCTTAAAGAGGTGTTCGCGACGTCGTTCCCCGACACCGTGGCCAAGCCCTACGCGCGCCGCAACATGCGCATACCGTACCGCTCGCTCGTGCCGCGCGACGTCGATGGCTTACTGTTCGCGGGACGCTGCCTGTCGGCCGAAGCCGACGCCATGGTCCAGCTGCGGCTGATCCCAGTGTGCTTCGCCACGGGTCAGGCCGCCGGCACCGCCGCGGCGCTCGCCGTGCGCGACGGTCTGCCGCCACGCGTTCTCGATGTCGGCTTAGTCCAGGACGAGCTGCTGCGCCAGGGCATGGAACTCGGGTTGCCGGGCGAAGTCGTCGGCGGCCGCGGCTAGCCTGAGTTTCGACGACGCCACCAGAGTCCCGACTAGATAGCGCCGGGCCGGTCCGAGGTCGCTGCGGCGGCCAGCTCGGTGTTCGGGGGTGGACTGCGGCCTGTGGCGCACAAACGCCACAGGAGAGACAAAAGTAACGCCTCGACACCGGTGACGGCGCGAGGCCATCGGGCCTCGGTCTGTCGTAGTCCGAGGGTGTATGCGCCCACGATGAGTCCTCGAGGCCCGCCGCCGAGAGCGCCCCCCGCCGCTCGGCGGCCGCCCGAAGGACATCAGCCGCGGCGCCGGATGCGTCCGGTGTTGAGTCGCTGTGCCCCTCCGGTCGGCTCGGGACGGCCGCCACGCGCGCCGTGGCGCGCCATCTGCCCGTCCAGCCGATCGCGGCGGTGAGCCTCTCTCGGCGCGTCGTCAAGCAGCGCACGCGCTCGAGTGGTCTCCAGGAGACCCGGCATGTGCGAGCCGTTGCTCAGCTACCGCGATCCGGCCAGGTCGTCGGCATCCCGCCCGGAAAGCCCGAGTCAGACGTCTCTGCGTGTCGCGGCTCCGCTCGAGGAATCGCAGGTCACTGATTTGGCCGCCGACGAAGAAATGCGATCTCGTCAGGGCTGCCGCCGTGCAGTGAACTGTCAGTGCAGGTTTAACCCCGCGGGACGCAAGGGATGTGAGTGCAGGCCCGGGCACCGGGACCGGCGCGAGAAGGCGCCGGTCGACGGTGTCCCTGGAGAAGATCTCTCTTCACGAGGTGGAGCAATGGCAACTGCACTGCACAGGAGCCTTGTCGCTCTTGGGGCGGGGTTTGCAGCATTCGTGGTGATGCTTGGCGTCGGTGTGTCCGGAGCGTTCGCCGGACCGAGCTTCCCACTTCCGTATGCGCTCAAGAGCAACTGGAACAGCGTCAATGTCGCCAGTGTCGTCGTGGCGATCGTGGCGGTCATGATCGTGCAGTTCGCGCTGGTCGCGATCGTCCTGCGCAGGCGCCAGCGAGTGGCACTGGCGCTCGCCGAGTCGACTGGGGCTGCTCAAGTCCGCGACACGAGCGCATCTGACGAGACGAAGAAGGCCGCCTAGTAGGTGGATTTGCACACAAGCGACGGGGGCCTGGCCATAGAGGTGGTTGCCGGTGCGGCGCGTACGCCGTGTGACGGCCAGCTCACAGTGCGCCGGCGCCAGCTCGGCAGCTGGGTGTGCCTGCGCCTGCCCGTCGAAGAGGCTGCCACCGAGGAGGTTGTCGGCGAGCAACTGACGCCGGCGACAGCGGCGTCCCGGGTGGCCCGCCGTCAGACGGGCGCGTGCTTGCCGGTGAGGGTGTCGAGGCGCAGCCGCACGACCACGGTGCGGGCCATGGTCGCGGCCGCGAACTCCCAGTCGGCGCGTCCCGAGTACTTGGCCATGATCGTCTGCAGGGCCTGCGAGCGCGCGCGCTCGTCGTCGACCACGCTGGCGGTGCCGAAGCCGATCACCGACTCGTAGCGGCAGCTCCAGCCGCAGGCGGCGGCGCCGCCCGCCACCTCGATCAGGCGCGCGACCTCGACGCAGATGCGCGGGTCGTGGCGCAGGCAGCGCAGCTTGCGCCCCTCGGCGGCGCAATGCACGAGCAAGTCGTCGCCCGCGCGCGCGAAGTTGAGCGGCACCACATAGGGCTGCCCGTCGTCGATCATGCCGACGTGCACGACGAGCGCCTCGTCGAGAATGCGGTGGAGCTCGTCGCGGTCGGTGATCTCCTTGTCGGCCTTGCGCATCTTGTTCGTCTGGGTCACGGTCGCCTCCGCTCGCACGTCCTCGTTCGCCCTCGCCGAGTGGCCCTTGCGCCACCTCGTGCCGCCATGCGCCACCTCGCGCCATCTGGCGCCGTCGGGCGCTTGCCAGAGACACTACAAGAGTCGCGCGCGCCGCGCTGCCGCGCGGCGCGCCGGTCAGGGGTGCTCGCCGGGGGCGAAGTACACGCCTTCGGCGTCGTCGACCGGCTCGTGCCAGGCCACGCGCTCGCCGAGCGCGGCGCGCAGCCGCCAGCGGCGACTCTTGGGCGCGGCGGCCAGGGCGTCGTCGAGGGCGTCGAGCCGGGCGGCCACGCGGGCGGTCGCGGGGCCGGCGCCCAGCGCCTCGAGCGCGCCGCGGCAGCGCGCGACGTTGCGCGCGACGTCGTGGTAGAGACCCCAGTCGGCGGCGCAGAGGCGCGCGATGTAGGCGACGTTGAGGGCGCCCGGCAGGTCGCTGGTGGTGAGGGCGGCGGCGTCCTTGACCACCGTGACGATGTCGCGCAGGTCGTCGTCGTTGGCCGCCGTGCGCTGCAGCTTGACGAGCGCGACGTCGCTCGTCGAGACCGTGTAGGGCTCGATCTCCAGACGGCGGCGCAGGTCGATCGTGTGGTGCAGGCGGAAGGCGTCGAGGTACAGGTCGATGCGGTCGTCGACGTGCGCGAGGCCGCCGCCGTCGTGGTGCCGGCAGGCCCGAAAGAACTGCCGCTTGGCGCCCGCGGCCGCCATGGCGACCTGGCGGTTCTCCGTCCAGCCGAGGCGTTGCAGCAGGGCGGTGGCGGGCCTGGCCGCGCGTCTGGCGACCGCCAGGTCGATGTCGCGGTAGGGGCGCTCGCAGAAGGCGGCTTCGCGGCAGTGCTCGCGCACCGCGAGGCCGCCGACCAGGCGCAGGGTGACGCCTTCGGCGCGGGCCGCGTCGATGATGCGGTGAGCCTCGTCGAGCATGTCGCGCCCGCCGCGGCCGTGCGGTTCGCTCGTCGCCATGCCCTGTAGGTACCCACGTTTGATTCGGCAGGCCCTCAGGGACAGTGGTGGTGAAGCACCTTGCAGGGAGGAGACCCTCATGGAGACGATCAGCGAGTCGATACACGCCGACGTGCCGGCGCGCTTTGCGGACCGCATGTGGAGCGAGTTCGTGTTCCGGTCGCAGTCGGCCGGACGCCCCAGGAGCCAATCCGACACGCGCTGGTGGGTCGACGAGAGCCCGGTCGCAAAAGGCACCGTGAAGTTCGCCCGCGCACAGGACCGCATGGTCACGATCACCGTCGACCTGCAGTACGACGCGGGCGGGGGAGAGGAGAGGCCCGCCCGGGTGCGCGAACACCTGCGGCACGACCTCGAGAGCTACCGCCGCTACCTCGAAGAACGCTGCCAGGAGACCGACTGTCGCGTCGAGGGGCATCGCGCCGCCTGAGCCCGAGCCGCTCGCGACAGTAGCTGCACGCAGCCGCCGCCGCTGCGGGCGTCCTCGATCAGAGCCGAGCGCAGGCCGAGGCCCGAGCCGGACGGATGACGGCCATGACCGCACACGGGCCTGCCGGCGCCGTCGCGGGCGCGGCTTGGGAGTAGCGCGCGCTGGGTATCTGTTGAGCGCGACGTGCCGCACCAGCGGCCCCGGCTTTACGAAGGAGCGCCCCTATGATCCAGGTTGGACAACGCGCACCCGATTTCACCCTCGACGGCGTGCTCGACGGCGAGTTCGTCGAGGTGAACCTCGCGTCGCAGCGTGGCAGCTGGGTGGTGCTGTTCTTCTATCCGCTCGACTTCACGTTCGTGTGCCCGACCGAGATCCGCGGCTTCGCCCAGCGCCGCGCGCGAGTTCGACGAGCTCGGCGCCAGGGTGTTCGGCGCCAGCGTCGACAGCAAGTACAGCCACCTCGCCTGGTGCGAGCACGAGCTCGGCAAGCTGGGGTTCCCGCTGCTGTCGGACATGACCCGCGACGTTGCGCGCGAGTACGGCGTGCTGCTGGCCGACGAAGGCCACACGCTGCGCGGCACCTTCATCATCGACACCGAAGGCATGCTGCGCTACATGGTCGTGCACGACAACAACGTGGGGCGCAACACCGAAGAGACCCTGCGCGTGCTGCAGGCGCTGCAGACCGGCGAGCTGTGCCCGGTCGACTGGCGGCCCGGCGAGGCGACGCTTCCGGCCTCCGCAGCTCAGCCGGTCGAGGAAGGCTTCGTCGCCCACCAGGGTGCGCACCTTGAGCATGCTGAAGACGTCGTCGACCACGGGCGGGATGTTGCGCAGCCGCAGTTGCACGCCCTGGGCTTTGTAGTCGAGGCAGAAGCGCACGAGCAGCCCGGTGCCCGACGAGTCGATGAAGGTGACCTTGCCGAAGTCGACGATGGCTTCGGACACGTCGCGCATGGCGTCGCTCATCACCCAGCGGAACGTCTCGACCGAGTCGAGGTCGATCTCGCCCTCGAGGTACACGATGGGGATCTCGCCGGCCTCGACACGCGTGTGCAGCATCGCTTGCGTCCCTTCGCCTAGATGGTCCGGTCGAGGACGAGTGTCGTTGCCCTCGTCGCCGGTGTGCAGGTACACACGCTCAAGGTTATCAAGAATGATCTTGTATCCGTACCCCATGGAAGGCTGGTTCAGGCCGCCGGCCTCTTCGGTCCAGTTGAGAAAGCTCAAGCCCGGGCCGTGGTCGGCGACGACGGCGCGCAGGTGGTCGCCCACGAGCAGCAGTTTCATGGTGCCGCCGCCCCCGCCGTGCACGAGCATGTTGGTGGCCGCTTCGGAGACGCAGAGCTCGAGGCGCCGGCGGGCGTCGGGGGCCACCTGCTGGTCGTCTAAGACCCGCGCCACCCCGGCGCGCGCCTGGGCGAGCGAGGCGGAGTCGTTGACCGTGCAGGCGAAGATCTCGCGGCCCTCGCTGGAGATGGCCACGAGCTCGTCGTCGTCTAAGAACGACAGGTTGCCGCGCGCCACGGCGGCGGCCAGGTCGTTGAGGATCTCGACGAGGCTGCGGCGGTGGTCGCCGTGGTGACGGCGCCAGCCGTTGGTGTGGATGCTGACGATCTCGCAGCGGTCGGCGCGCGGGATGAAACAGATCTCGTCGGCGCCGAGGAACTCGTCGTCGTCGGAGGTGTGGCAGATGAAGCTGCGGGCGCGCATGGCCTCGGCGGCGCGCTGGGCGACGATCTCGCGAGGCACCCCCGCGGGGTCGCCGACGATGACCGTCAGGGTGCCGCGCTGGGCGTCGTAGCGCATGACCTGCAGCGTGGCGGGGTTCTCTTTGGTCGGGGGCGTGCCCATATCACTCACTGTATCGGCCGTTCCGGGCGTTCCTCGATGGCCACGACGCGACCGAGCAGCAGCGTGGCGTCGTCGGTGGCCGGTGTGCCGGCGCGGAAGTCGGTCACGGCCTGCCAGGCCGCCTCGAGGGCGGTGCCGGCCGACGCCTGCGGGGAGCTCGACAGCGCCTCGACCAGGCGCGCGGTGCCGAAGAGGCCGCGGCTCGGGTCGCGCGCCTCGGTGAGGCCGTCGGTGAAGAGCGCGAAGGTGTCGTCGGGCTCGAGCACAAGCGAGTCTTCGGGAAACTCGAGGCCGTCGCGCACCCCCAGCATGCTGCCGCGCGAGGGAAACTCCCGCAGGCCGGCCGAACCGAAGACGAGCAGCGGGTTGTGGCCGCCGTTGGCCACGACGAGCTTACGGTCTGCGGGCGAGTAGATGGCGTAGGCGAGCGTCAGGAACGAGGGCGCCGACTGCCCGGCGAGGTCGCGGGTGAGGGCGTCGTTGACCTCGCAGAGCACCTCGGAGGGGCGGTGGCCGTTGCGCGCCGCCGAGAGGATCAGGCTGCGCGCCATGGTCATGATGAGCGCCGCCGACAGGCCTTTGCCCATGACGTCGCCGCAGACCAGGCCGAGGCGGCCGTCGGCCAGCGGCACGAAGTCGAAGTAGTCGCCGCCCATCTCGGTCATGAACTCGATGCGGTGGGCGAGCTCGAGACCCGCCACCTCGGGAGCCTTGCGCGGCAGCAGGTCGGCCTGGATACCGCGCGCCTTCTCGATCTCGGCGGCCACGCGCCGCTGGGCGTCGCGCAGCTCGTCCTGTGAGCGCACGGCCGAGGCGAGCTCGTCGCGAAACGAGGCCACTTCGGTGGAGAACGTGGCGCGGTCGCGCATGCGGCCGGCGTAGACGTCGTAGGAGTACCAGACGAGGAACAGCGGGGGCACGCCGAGCACGAGGCCGGGCACGCCGAGCCACAGGTACAGGAACGCCAGCAGCAGGCTCAGGGTGGCGCCGGTCATGTAGCTGGGCAGGCCCCACTGGTAGTTCTCGCGCCACACCCGCCAGGGCGTGGCGCCGCTCGCCAGGGCGATGACGCCGGCGAGCACCACCGTGTTGATGACGAAGTCGGCGCCGGTGGCGGCGAAGGCGGGCAGCACGGTCTGCACGAACGCCGCGTGGGCGGGCACGAACGCCTGGTAGACGAGGCCCGCAATGAAGGTCGACACGACGTAGTCGCCGACGTTGAAGGCGATCTTCTGCGGGTCGCGGGTCACGGCCACGGTGGCCACACCAGACGCCGCGGCGACCACGATCGCCGGCCAGAGGCCGAAGACGATGAGGGCGGCCAGCACCGGCACGAACGAGAGCGTCACGTGGCCGATCACCGGCAGGCGCACCTCGCGCAGGTCGGTGACCGTGGAGAGCGCGATGAAGGCGATCAGGCCGCTCAGCTGCAGCTCGCGGGGCGTGCCGTGCGGCATGCCGTAGGCGACGAGCGCGCAGACGGCGGCGGCGATCAGGGTGAGGACTACATAGAGCGCGACGGCCGCGCGAGGTCGCGCGGCCGTCGTTGGCCTGCCAGGGTGTGTCTCGGTCTGGGTCACTGCCCGTCGATCACGACCGACCATGCGTATTTTGACCATGCGTATTTAGACCACGCGTATTTGGACCAGGCGTACTTCGACCACGCGTACTTCGACCACGCGTACTTCGACCAAGCGTACTTCGACCAGGCGTACTTCTGCCACTGCAGCAGTACGTCGATCGGCAGGATCGTGCTGCCGTTGCCGAGCTTGGCCGAGAGGTCGTAGCCGCTGGTGACCGAGTCGTCGTTGAGCGCGGCTGCGACGTCGAGCTCGCCGGCGCCTTCAGAGTAGGGGGCGGCGCCGGCCAGCTGGTGGGCGCTGTCCATGAGGCGCAGCTTCACTTCGCCGGGGGTCAGCGTGGCGTCGTTCTGAATCATGAGGGCCGCGGCGCCGGCGACGACGGGGGCCGCCGCGCTGGTGCCCGACATGACCGCGTACGACGGGGTCGCGCGGTTCGAGGCCCCGGGCTGGTAGGTCGAGACCGCCACACGCGTCTGCGGGTAGGTGTCGTCGATCCAGCTGCCCGGGGCGCGCAGCGAGATGATGTGGTTGCCGGGGGCGACCAGGTCGGGCTTAGCGTACTCGTCGAAGAGGGTCGGACCGACCGAGCTGTACGTGCAGACGGTGTCGTCGCTCGTGTCGGCGGTCTGCTGCGAGTCGGAGGCGCCGACCGTGATGGCGTAGGGATCGTTGCCGGGCGACAACACGCCGCCCTCGCCGAAGGCGCCTTCGTTACCGGCGGCGCACACCACGACGATGCCGGCCCGCCAGGCGGCGTCGACCGCGCGATCGAGCGGGTCGTACGCGGCCGGTGTGGTCACGTCGCCTTCGACCGAGATGTTCATGACGCGGATGTTGTACTGCTGGCGATGGTTGATCGCCCAGGCGATGGCGGCGATCATGGCCGACGCACGGCCCTCGCCGTGGCTGTCGAGGACCTTGAGCGAGATGATGTTGGCGTTGGGGGCCACGCCGCGATACTGGGTCGTGGCCTTGCCGCCCTGGTCGGTCGGCAGCGAGCTCGAGCCGTTGCCGGCGATGATGCCGTCGACGAACGTGCCGTGACCGCCATCGTCGTACATGCGACGCCGGCCGTTGACGAAGTCGACGAAGGCCGAGACGCGCGTCTGGCCGTTGGCGCCGTCGAGGTCGTTCACGTCGGCGGTGCCGCTGTCGAGAACCGCGACGCCGACGCCGGAGCCGTCAAGGCCGCCGGCGATCGGCGAGGTGATGTTGCCCAAGCCGATCGTCGCGTTGGTCGCGTCGAGGCTGGCGGCGTAGTCGGTCCCGAAGGTGGGGACGTCGGCGGCGATGTAGTCGACGTACGGGAGGGCGGCGACGTCGTCGATGGTATCCGACGTCACGTCGGTGGACAGCGCGCCGATCAGCGAAAGGGAGTCGTCGATGGTCGTGGGGTCGAACTCGGCCGTCAGGTCGCTGAGGTGGCCGGGCGTCGCGTAGACGATGACCGGCACGCTGCCGCCGGCAGCGAGCTCGGTGACGACGCTCGGGTCGACAGGCGCGGCCTGGTCGGCCCATGCGGTCCCCCCCCAAACGAGGACGATGGCAAGCAGCAGCGCTGCTCCCATCACGAGGAATCTGGCTTTCATCGCACCGCCTCCGTTGCGCACTGACGACCGGCTCGCCGACTGTCCGGACCGTCAGGTCTGATGCCGGCGACGAGGGCGGACGCGCGAGACGGAGGCGGGGAGAGGAGGGTACCGCGAGAACTCTGGGCTCTCGATCTCGGCAACCGAGCTATCTTGATCACCTCAAGACCTCTGGCTTTGCGTCCCTGCCTCGCGGCAGGTTTGCCCTTGTCAAGTAGCACTATCGACAGGTCGAATGCTTCCTGAATAGCTTTCGGCAACTTAGCGTAGCCGTCTCGGCAACGTTGCCAGCCCTGACGCGGGCCGTTTTTGAGGATTCACGAACACAAAACGGCTCGGAAGGCCTCGACATCGTTGGTATGATTGCGCAAGGCTCGAGGAAGTTGCCGACCGGGGAGGGGACGACACGATGAGCACGACCGAAGGTCTGTACACTGCGGTGCAGCGGCGGACCATCAACCAGATTCTCAAGCTTGCCACCACCGACGACAAGGCCAAGATCGTCAAGGCCTTCAATCTGGCGGAGAAGCTCACCCCCGACAACCACAAAGCCGAGATCCTGTTCGTCCGCGACAAGATCATCGACGATCACCCGGCGCTGAACATCGCCAAGCACGTCGTGGGCCAGCTGAGTCCTCGCGCGCGCGACCGCTTCATCGAGTGCTTCGTGATCAACACCATGCTGCGCGGCTCGGCGAAACGCACCGAGTTCACCCAGCGCGAAGGCGTGCCGACCCCCTTCACGATCCTCATCAGCCCCACGATGCGCTGCAACCTCACCTGCGAAGGCTGCTTTGCCGGCGAGTACTCGCGCGACAGCGATATGGACATCGCCACCCTGCAGCGCATCGTCGACCAAGCCAACGAGATGGGCGTGTACCTCATCACCATCCTCGGCGGCGAACCGTTCTTCCGCGAGGACCTGCTCGACTTCTACGCCGCCAACCCCGACGTCTACTTCCACGTCTACACGAACGGCACCCTGCTCGACGAGGCGACCCTCGACCGCCTCGCCGCCCTCGGCAACGTCGCCCCCATGCTGAGCATCGAAGGCGGCCGCGAGCACACCGACGCGCGGCGCGGCCCGGGCATCTTCGACCAGATCATGAAGAGCATGGACGGCCTGCGCGAACGCGGCATGGTGTTCGGCTACTCGGCCACGGTCACGCGCCACAACTGGCAGACCCTGGTGAGCGACGAGTTCGTCGACGCCATGGTCGAAAAAGGCGCCATGATCTGCTGGAACTTCCTCTACATGCCGGTCGGCGTCGACCCCGACATGAGCCTCATGCTCACGCCCGCCGAGCGCAACGAGTTCCGCCTGGGCATCGAGCGCGTGCGCAACAGCAAGGCTCTGTTCCCGGTCGACTTCTGGGGCGACGCGCCGTACGTCAAAGGCTGCATCGCCGGCAAGCACTACATCCACATCAACAACGAGGGCTGGGTCGAGCCCTGCATCTTCACGCACTTCGCCACCGACAACGTGCACGACGTCTCGCTCAAAGAGGCGTTCTCGTCGGCCTTCTTCCAGGAGATCCGCCGCCGGCAGCCCTTCAACCACAACCTCCTCATGCCGTGCATGCTGATCGACAACCCGCATCACTCACGCGAGATCATCGAGCAGACCGGCGCGCACCCCACGCACGTCGGCGCCGAGACGCTCATCACGCAGCTGCGCGCCGACCTCGACGACTACGCCGACGAGGTCGATCGCGTCTACCAGCCCGTCTGGTCGTGCATGACCCAGGCCAAGGCCGACGCCGAAGAATGAGCGCGCCGCCGGCGCGGTTCATGCGCCGGCGTCTCTCCCGCACGACCGCTCGGGGCGGGGCGGCGGCCCCAGGGCCGCCGCACCGCCCCGTCTCACCGCGCCGGGCGCTCCCGCCGTTGCGCCTGAGCGCCGTTGCGCACTAGGGTGAAAGGGACAGGGGGGCGCGCCCACGCGGCCGCCGCCGGGGTAAGGCCGACCCGTAAAGGTTGCCGGCGGTTGTGACGACGATGACCGCACGAGCCTCCAGGGAGTGCCAATGAACCTACCACCGTGCCGTCTCGGTCGTTTCTCATCCTTCTCGACTCTCTTCTGTTCTGGCGCTGCCGCGGCGCGTGGCCCACGCCGGCTGCCCATGCGCGCAGCGGCCGCCGCCGTCCTTGCGGGCGGCGCCGCGCTGCTCATAGGCGCGCTCGGCCCCTGCGCCGCGACGGCCCTGGCCGCGGCCCCGACCACGCCATCGGCCACGCCCGTGACCACCGGGTTCATCGTGGCCGCGCCCTCGCCGGGCGCGGCGGCGTCGGCCGGCACGGCGCTGCGCGCGGCGCCCCTCGGCCGCACCGACGGGGCCGCGCCCCTCACGCTGGGCGGACGGCGCGCACAGGTGCTGCCGGCGGGCATCGGACCCGACGGACGCGCGGCCACCACGGTCGACGCCGGAGCCCGGTTCGACATGATCGGCGTCCTGTTCCGCTCCACGAGCGCCGGCGTGCTCGCCGCTCAGTTCCACGTGCGGACCAGCCTCGACGGGCTCTCCTGGACGCCGTGGTTCACGGTGAAGGCGGACGCCCAGAGCGGTCCGGCGGGCAGCGTCGAAGGCGCCGCCGACCTGGTGACCGAGCCGGTCTGGGTCGGCGCCGCGCGCTACGTGCAATACGAGGCCGGCGGCGCGCCGGTGAGCGATGTGCGCCTTGCCTGCATCGACGCGCAGGTCACGGCCTCGACGGCGCCGACCGTTGCGGCATCGCCGGCGGCGTCCGTCGCCCCGACGATGGCGCCTGCGGTCGCGACGACGACGTCCGGGTCTACGACGACGGAGCCGGCTGCTCCCGACGCCGCCGGCGCGGCGGTCGTGGGGGCCACCACCGTGGGCGGACCGCCCGAACCGCCGATCGTGTCGCGCGCCAAGTGGGGCGCCGACGAGTCGCTGCGCTCGAACTCGCCCTCGTACGGCGTGGTGCGCTGTGCCTTTGTCCATCACACCGTCAACGCCAACAACTACACGCGCGCCCAGGCGCCGGCGCTCGTGCGCGGCATCTACTACTACCACACCCAGGTCAACGGCTGGAACGACATCGGCTACAACTTCCTGATCGACCGCTTCGGGACGATCTACGAAGGCCGCTACGGCGGCGTCGCCAGCGCCGTGATCGGCGCCCAGGTGCTGGGCTTCAACAGCATGAGCACCGGCGTCTCGCTGATCGGCACCTTTCAGACGGTCGCGCCCTCGAAGGCGGCGGTGACCTCACTCGAGCGCCTCCTGGCCTGGAAGCTCGACCTCTCGCACCTCGACCCGCAGGGCACGGCGCGCGTCGAGTGCTCTCACGACCGAGATGTACAAGGCGGGGCAGTGGGTCACGGTGCCGGTCATCCTGGGCCATCGTCAGGTCAACTACACCGAGTGCCCCGGCAACGTGCTGTTCGGCATGCTGCCCGCCATCCGCACGGCCGTGGCCGGCATCGGCGATCCCAAGATCTACACCCCGACGCGCCTCGCCGCGCGCCTTCAGCCCCAACGGCGACGGCGTGCGCGACAGCGTCGCCTTCAAGGCCGGCTGTCGGGCGACGACGGCTGGAGCATCGCCCTGAGCGACGCGGCGGGCAGCGTGGTCGCCCGCTTCGCCGGCACCGGCACGACGGCGAGCGCGGTGTGGCACGGCCGCGACGCCGCCGGCGCGCGCCTGCCCGACGGCGCCTACACGGCGACCTTCGCGGCCACCAGCGCGAACGGCACGGCGCGGCCGGCGAGCGTCGCGGTGCGCATCGACACAGTCGCCTCCGGTCATCTCGGGGCTCAGCCGTCGACGCCCGCCGTGATCAGCCCGAACGGCGATCGCTTCGCCGACGCCGCGCAGATCGCGCTGACGGCGGGCGAGGCCGTGCACGGCCACCCTGAGCGTGCGCGACGCGAGCGGCGCGCTGGTGCGCACGGTCGGCCCGACGGCCACCAAGGCCGGCAAGCTGCATCTGGTCTGGGACGGCAAGGTGAGCTCGGCGCGGCGCGCTTGCGGTCGCGCCCGACGGCGTCGTACGACCTCGTGGTGCGCGCGACCGACGCGGCGGGCAACACGGCGACCGCGAAGCGCGCCGTTGGGTCGACGACACGCTCGGTCAACGCCGCACTTCGTGCCCGTCTGGGTGTCGCCCAACGGCGACGGCGTGAACGACACCGACCGTGCTCTCGTTTCGTCAGACGCGCACCGCCACGGTCAGCGTGGCGCTGACCGGCCCCGGCGGGGCCGTGGTGCGACGCGTGGCGCTCGGCAGCCTGGCCGGCGGCGCGCACACCTGGCGGTGGGACGGCAAAGACGCCGGTGGCGTCGTAGTCGCCGACGGCTCGTATGTGTGCACGCTGTCGGCCAAGAACGCGGTCGGCACGGTCGCCTCTGTCATGAGCCTGCACGTCGATACCGTGCCGCCGGTCGCCGCCTGGCACGCGGGCACCGTGTCCCTCAAACTCGGCAGGACGCTGCACGCGGCCTACCGGGTCAGCGACAAGCTTAGCCCGAGGGCGTCGGCGACGATCGTGGCGCGCTCGTCGGCGGGTACGGTCGTGTCGTCGGCGACGCTGCCGGCGGCGACGATCGGCGTGGTGCGCAGCTGGTCGTTCAAGCCTAAAGCGCGGGGCACCTACCTCGTGACGCTGCTGGCGGTCGACCTGGCGGGCAACCGTCAGACGGTGGCGGCCGAGCTGACCGTTAAAGTGACCTAGAAGGACGCTCCGGCTCGGGGCATGAGGCGGTCGACGCTCGCTCACGCCGGGAGGGTGCTGCGGCCGGGGCAAGGGCTACAGGTCGGAGCTGTCTCGGTTACGGTACGCTGCGCTCTGTGGGAGCGTTGGCACCTCGCAGGCCGACCTTCCGCCCTTACCCCGGCCTTCGCTTTCGTCGGACGGACCTATCACCTGCCGCGGCCTCACTCCGGCCTTCGCTAAAGCCATATGGCGCGGGCACGAGGGTGCGCCGTGCCCCGGTCTCCGCCATCGCCACAGGCGCACGCACCGGCGGCGCCGTTGCGCCGGCCTTCGCTACGGCCATTGGCGCAGGCACCGGCGGCGCCGTTGCCCCGGCCTTCGCTAAAGCCATAGGGGCGCGGGCACGAGGGTGCGCCGTGCCCCGGTCTCCGCTCTCGCTACAGGCGTACGCACCATGGCGCCGGGCTTTCGGCTGTGCGGCTCGGCTAGTCGGCGCCCAGGGCGGCGCGGCGGTGGCGGCAGTGGGGCATGGCGCAGTCGGCCATGCGCTGACGGTCGCACATCTCGCAGCGCTGCTCGGCGGTCGAGACCGGCAGGTCGTAGTGAGAGCGCGAGCCGTTGCCGGCGAGCCCCAGCGCGGCGTAGAGGCCGGCCGACACCGCCTTCATGTCGTCGATGCCGTCGGCCTTTTCGTCGATATCGACGAGGCCTATGCGAGCCGCGCGCTTGCGCACGCGGCCGTCGGGTACGCAGGCGAAGCGGTCGAGCCCGGCGGGCTGCCACAGGCCCGCCCGCAGCATCTCGCGGACCACCCAGAAGGCGCGCGACTTGAGGGCGCCTCCGGAGCAGGCATACAGCACGTCGACCACGGTGGCGGGCTCGGCCGGCCAGGGCAGCAGGCGGGCCCACACGTCGCGCGTCTCGCTCAGGCGCACGAAGTCGATGACGCGGCCCTTGCTGTCGGTGCGCGCCACCGGCGCGGCCGCGGCGAACCGCTCGATGTCGAAGCGCCGATCGAAGATGTCGTCGGGCAGGCCGGCAGCGCGCAGGCGCTGCCAATCGGCGCGCACGAGGGCTTCGGGCGCCGGTTGCGCGGCCAGCGCGCCGTAGCACAGCAGCCGGTAGAACAGCCGGCACTGCGTATGGGCGTCGCCGCCCAGGAAGCGCCGCTTCTCGTCGTCGTCGAGGAGGTCGGCCGGGGCGCGTTCGCTGGCCTGGTAGCGCTGCACCAGGAACAGCACGTCGTCGCGACGCTCGGTGTTGGTCAGGGGCGCTTGGGTCTCCACGGTACCTCCTGCAGTCGCCAGGGACGGGGGGGTGTCGCCTTGCTCGGTGAGCGAGTCGAGCCTAGCGGCGGCGGCGAAGGGCCGGGAAGGTGACGCACCGCGGTCCGGGGTGACGTCGCGCCGGCTGTAGGTACACGACCGCGGGGAGCGGGGGTGACGTCGCGTCGGCGGCGGGTGCGCGCACGCGAAGAGCAGCCCGGTGCGCGAACGCGAAGAGCAGCCTGGTGGCGAACGCGAAGAGCGGCCCGGTGGCGGGCGACTGCGGGGCGCCGCCCCGCCGCGGCCGCTCTGGCTCGCGCGGCGAAGCAGGAACAGTTGACCCGCAATGGGGATGAAGTTAGTCTTCATTCCACTCGGCGGGCGGATGCTTGCGATGAGCAGCTTCGCCCGCTACCCTACACTGGGCTTTCATACGAGTCCCGCGGGAGGTCCGACCACACTCCGATATGGCGTTTCTTGGCATAGACATCGGCTGCATCAGCCTTAAGGCCGCGCTCATCGGCGAGCCGCTCGAACGCGACCTCCTGGAACGCGCCGTTGCCCAGGCCCCCGCGCTCTTCCACGAGCCCGCGACCGGCCCCGCGCCGGCCGGCGAGCGCCTCGTGCTGGCCACGCGCTATCAGCGCATCAAGGGCAGCCCGAGCGAAGCCACCCGCAACCTCCTCGACGAGCTCTTCGCCGTCGTGCCCGCGGCCGCCGTGACCGGCGTGCGCGTGACCGGCTCGGGCGGACGTCTCATCAGCCAGGCGCTCGGCGCCACGTACGAGAACGAGTTCAAGGCCATCGCCCGCGGCCTCACGGGGCTGCACCCCGACGTCGTCACGGTCTTCGAGATGGGTGGCGAGACCTCCAAGTTCCTGCGCCTCGACACCGACGGCACCACGGGCCGCACCGGCATCGCCGACTACCAGACCAACGGCGACTGCGCGGCGGGCACCGGTTCGTTCATGGACCAGCAGGCCAGCCGCCTGCTCTATGAGATCGAAGACGTGGGCGGCATCGTCGCCGCGGCGGGCCGCGCGGCCAACATCGCCGGGCGCTGCAGCGTGTTCGCCAAGTCCGACATGATCCACGCCCAGCAGAAGGGCTACCAGCCGCCCGAGGTCCTTAAAGGCCTGTGCGACGCCGTCATCCGCAACTACAAGGGCACGATCACCAAGGGCAAGCTCGTCGAGGCGCCCGTGGCCTTCATCGGCGGCGTGGCCGCCAACGAGGGCGCGGTGCAAGCCGTGCGCGACGCCTTCGGCCTGACCGACGACCAGCTCTTCGTCCCCGACCTCTACGCCTGGATGGGCGCGGTCGGCGCCGGGCTGATCGAAGCCGACGCCGCCGCCAGCGCCCCCGAGACCGCCCGCGCCGGCGGTGTCGCGCTCGACCCCGCGCGCCTGCCGGCCGCCGTGTTCCCCACGGCCGAGCCGCTGTCGACCGAGCGGGTCCTGCTGCTGCGCGACCTGGCGCGGCCTTACGAGTTTCCGGCCGACGGCGCCGTCGTCGACGTCTTTCTGGGCATCGACATCGGCTCCGTGTCGACCAACCTGGTCGTGCTCGACCAGGCCGGCGAGGTGGTCAAGGCGATCTACACCAAGACGCAGGCGCGGCCGGTCGAGGTCGTCGACGCCGGCTTAGCCGAGATCCGCGACGAGATCGGCGACCGCATCCGCGTGCTCGGCGTGGGCACCACCGGTTCGGGCCGCGAGCTCGTCGGCGAGCTCTGCGGCGCCGACCTCATCACCGACGAGATCACCGCCCACAAGACCGGCGCCGACTTCATCAGCCGCAGCATCGCGCGCCAGGTCGACACCATCTTCGAGATCGGCGGCCAGGACTCCAAGTTCATCTCCATGCAGGACGGCATCGTCGTCGACTTCGCCATGAACGAAGCCTGCGCGGCGGGCACCGGCTCGTTCCTCGAAGAGCAGGCCGAGAAGCTCGGCATCGAGATCGTCGGCGAGTTCGCCGAGCTTGCCTTGCAGTCGACCGCGCCGATCCGCCTGGGCGAGCGCTGCACCGTGTTCATGGAACGCGACGTGATGAGCTACCAGTCGCGCGGCGCGGAGCGCAAAGACCTCGTCGCCGGACTCGCCTACTCGATCGCCTACAACTACCTGAACCGCCTGGTGCGCGAGCGCAAGATCGGCGACTGCATCTTCTTCCAGGGCGGCACCGCCTACAACGACGCCGTGGCCGCCGCCTTCGCCCAGATCCTCGGTAAGGAGATCATCGTGCCGCCGCACAACGGCGTCATGGGCGCCATCGGCATGGCGCTGCTCGCCCGCGAGCGCATGGGTCGCACCGGCGAGGTCACGACCTTCCGCGGCTGGGACCTCTCGGCGGTCGACTACACGGTCAAGGATTTCGTCTGCAAGCACTGCTCCAACGAGTGCGACATCCGCCAGTTCACCATCGAAGGCGAGAAGACCTACTGGGGCGACAAGTGCTCCGACCGCTACCGCAAGCGCGCCAAGGTCGACAAGGAGCCGGTCATCGACGACCTCGTCGCCCTGCGCGAGCGCCTGCTGCTGGCGCCCTTCGAAGAGGCGGCGCAGCGCAGCGCCGACGCCGCCGTCACCGTGGGCATCCCGCGCACCATGTACACCTTCGACCGCCTGCCCTTCTGGGCCACCTTCTTCGCCCACCTCGGCGCGCGGCCCATGCTGTCGCGCGAGACCGACAAGGGCATCCGCGAGAACGGCGTCGACATGACCGTGGCCGAGCCCTGTTTCCCCATCAGGGTCGCGCACGGGCACGTCGAGGCGCTGTTCGCCGAGGGCGCCGACTACGTCTTCTTGCCCAACGTGCTGAACGAGGAGACCGAGTTTCCCGAGGTCAACTCGCACGCCTGCCCCTGGGGGCAGACGCTGCCCTTCGTCATTCGCACGGCGCCGCGCCTCGAGCGCTACCGCGACCGGCTGCTCACGCCGCGGGTGCGCTTTCGGCTCGACATGGCGCAGCTCGAACGCGACTTGCGGCCGCTGGCCGAGTCGCTGCGGGGCGAGCCAGGCTGCGCTGCACGACGCCGTGGCCGCCGCCAACGCCGCGCAAGAGGTGTTCCGCGAGGGCTTGGCCGCGGCCGGGCGCAAGGCCCTGGCCGACCTCGAAGCGTCGGGCGAGCTCGGCATCGTCATCATCGGACGCCCGTACAACATGTACGACAAGGGCGTGAACATGGATATCCCGCGCAAGCTGCGCTCGTTCTACGGCGTCAACGTGATCCCCATGGACTTCCTCGGCGCTGAAGGGCATCGAGGTGGGCGACGTGGTGCCCAACATGTACTGGAACTACGGCCGCAAGATCCTGCAGGCCGGCAAGTTCGTGGGACAGCACGAGCGCCTGCACATCATCTACCTCACCAACTTCAAGTGCGGTCCCGACTCGTACATCAAGCACTACGTGGGCGCCGCCTCGGGCAAGCCCTTCCTCACGCTGCAGTTCGACGAGCACCAGAACGACGCCGGCGCCATGACCCGCTGCGAGGCCTACCTCGACAGCAAGGGCTTCCTGCGCTGGTGGTCCCAGCACGGCGACGACGCCCCGACCGCCGCGGTGGCCGCCGACCAGCTGTCGGGCGCCCCGGCGCGGGCGTAAGGAGGCGGCGTGGTCGATTACGGTTCACTGGTGGTCACGGGCGACAGGCGCGCCGACAGCCGGCGCCGCCCACCGACCCGCGGGTCGTGCAGGCGGTCGCCGACTTCGGCCTCGAGGGCCGCACGCTCTACCTGCCGCACATGCCCTACGGCGGCAGCTACCTGCTGGCGGCGGCCATCCGCTCGATCGGCTTCGACTGCTGGCCCACCACGCACTCCGACGAGCGCACGCTCGAGTTCGGCGGCAAGGTCACCTCGGGCGAAGAGTGCTATCCGCAAAAGATCACCGTCGGCGACTTTCTGCGCATGATCGACGAGCTCGGCCGCGACAAGGTCGCCTTTCTCATGCCCGAGGCCAACGGGCCCTGCCGCTTTGGCCAGTACCTGCACCTCATCCGGCGCACGCTCGACGACCTGGGGTACACCGACGTGCCCGTGCTCAGCATCACCTCCAACGACGGCTACTCGTCGATCGGCCAGTACTCGCAGGACCTCATCCGCACCGCCTGGCGCGCCGTGGTGGCCCACGACACGCTCATGAAGATGCTGCTGCGGGTGCGGCCCTACGAGCTCGAGCCGGGGGCCGCCGACCAGGTCTACCTGGACGGCCTGCGCGACGCCGGCCTGGCGCTGTCGCTGCGCGACGTCTCGCACAAGGAGCGGCTGGCCGCGACCGTGGGCGCCATGACCGCGGCGCGCGACCGCTTTCGCGCCGTGCCGGCGCGCTACGACCGCTCGCGCCCGCTGATCGGCGTGGTCGGCGAGATCTTCTGCCGCCTCAACCAGTTCGCCAACGCCGACCTCATCCGCCTGGTCGAAGAGCAGGGCGGGGAGTGCTGGCTGGCCGACATCGCCGAATGGGTCTGGTACGTCGACGACGAGCACGGCCGGCGCCTCACCGAAGAAGGCCGCAAGATCTCGCGCGAGAACCTCGTGCGCGTCATCAAGTCAAAGGTGCAGGCGCGCGACGAGCACGCCATCGTGGGCCCCTACCACGACGATTTCCTGGGCTACGAAGAGGCGGAGTCGGTCAACGAGGTGCTCGACCTGAGCTACCCGTACCTGCCGTACGACGGGGCCCTGGGCGAGATGGTGCTGAGCACCGGCAAGGCGATCTACCTGCAGGGCAAGGGCGCCGACGGCATCATCGACGTCAGCCCCTTCACCTGCATGAACGGCATCGTGACCGAGGCCATCTATCCGGCCGTGAGTCGCGACTACGACGGCCTGCCGATCCGCACCTTCTACTTCGACGGCACGCAGAGCGACATGGAACGCGACATCGGCATCTTCCTCGAGCTCGCGCGCACCTATCAGCACCGTAAGACGCCGGTGCGGCGGTACCCCGCCTGCTTCTAGCCGCTCCCGGCGCCTCACCATACGCGAAGGGACGAGCATGACCGAGCTGCCACCGGTGACCGCCGACCTTGCCGCCATGAGCGAGTTCGCAAGCGACGGCATCGTGAGCAAGAGCGTGGTCGAGAACGACCACCACAAGATCATCCTCTTCACCCTGGCCGCCGGCCAGGAACTCTCCGAGCATACCGCGAGCGTCCCGGCCTCGATCCACATCGTGAGCGGTGCGGGCACCGTGGAGCTCGCCGGGCAGGAGCACGAGGCCCGACCCGGAATGCTCTACTACATGCCGGCCGAGCTCAGGCACGCGGTGCGGGCACGAGAAGACCTGGTCTTCCTGCTCACCATGTTCCGCACCTGACCCCGGGCCGGCGCGCCCTGCGTGCCAAACGACGAGGGGGGTCGACATGAGGATGCCGAAGGCGAAGGCCGGAGTGCGTCGATCTTCGCGGGCTCCGCGGCTGCTGCTCGTCGCCATCGCGCTGAGTGCTGCGGTGACCGCGACCGCCGCGGTGGGCTTGACCGCCTGCGGTGGCAGCACGTCACCCCAGGCGGTGGTCACCGCCACGGTCACTGTGTCGCCGAGTGCGGCCTCGTACGGCGGCCTCCTCGTCGCCTTCGCCGAGTGCGTCGCCGTCGTCGATCGCGACCCGCACTGTGTCGGTCTACTTCCTGCGCCCCATAGGCGGCGCCCAGCCGCTTCACGGGCCGTTCGTCGCCACCGCGCACCGCGCCGTGCCCCAGACCCTCGCGCTCGCCACGGCCGCCGTGAACGCCCTGCTCGCGGGCCCGACGGCGCGCGAACGCGGCATCGCCATGACCAGCGACATTCCGGCCGGCACGACCCTGCGCGGCGTCAAGATCGCGGCGGGGGTGGCCACGGTCGATCTCTCGAACGCCTTTGCCGCGACCGCCACGAAGGCGGCGATGACCGCGCGACTCGCCCAAGTCGTCTACACGCTCACGCAGTTCCCGTCGGTCGAGGGCGTGCTCTTCAAGGTCGACGGCGCGGCGCTCACGTCGTTCGGCGCTACCGGTATCAGCTTCTCTCACCCGCAGCGCCGCGCCGACTACGAGGCGGTCACGCCGCCTATCTTCGTCGAGAGCCCGGCGCCGTTCGACACAGTGACCGGGACGCTCCACGCGGCGGGCACGGCCGACGTCTTCGAAGCCACCTTCCGGGCGCGCCTTGTCGTGGGGTCGGTCGCCAGGACGATCACCGTGACCGCAAGCTCGGGCAGCGGCACGCGCGGCGTCTTCTCACTTCGGGCTGCCGCTGCCGGGAACCGGCGCCACGAAGCTCGTCGTCTGGGACGCCTCGGCCGAGAACGGCGACGCGCTGCACACGGTGACGATCCCCCTCGTGGCCAGATAAGCCGGGCCCACGGGCACGGCGAGCCGCGGCTGGGCCGGCGAGCGGCGCATCGGCCTCGAGAGCCGCGGGGCTTGAGCCTCGAGAAGACGTTGTGAGGCGCGACGACGCTGCGCGTCGCGGCGCGCGCCGCAGGCGCCGATCGCGACGAACCCTTTCTCAGCCCTGGGTCACCGTCACGATGTCGTCGCGCACCGCGACGAGCCATCGGCGGCGAGGCTCGCGAGCACCTTGCGGCACTCGGCGGGGGAGACCCGGAGTGCGCTTGTGGCCTGAGCGACCGTGAGCGGGCCGCCTTCGACCAGCGCGCGCAACAGGCGCGCCCGGCGCTGCCGGTGCGAACCGGCGAACGGCGTCTGGCGGGTGAGCGGTGCGATGCCGGTGGCCCGCGAGGTGAGCACGAGCGAGCCGTAGTCCATGAGGGCGTTGTGCCAGTCGCGCGAGCGGCCGCGGGGCAGCGCGCCGTCGGCGACCGCCTGCAGGGCGGCGGGGCTCAGGTCGGGCGCCAACCCAAGTTCGTGGGTGAGCACGCGGCGCACGTTGGCGTCGACGGCGGCGAGGTCGGCATTGTGGGCGAAGATGAGCACGGCGCGCGCCGTGTAGGGCCCTATGCCGGGCAGGGCGCGCAAGCCCTCGACGTCGTCGGGCAGCCGGCCGCCGGGCACGGCCTGGGCGCAGCCGCGCAGGCGCAGCGCGCGGTTGTTGTAGCCCAGGCCCAGCCAGGCCGAGAGCACGTCGGCAAGCGGCGCCGCGGCCAGCGCCTCGAGGGTGGGAAAGCGCGCCAGGAACTCGGGGTAGCGCAGCGCCACGCGCGAGACCTGCGTCTGCTGCAGCATGATCTCGCTGACGAGGACGGCGTAGGGATCGCTCGTGTGGCGCCAGGGCAGGTCGCGGCCGTGGGTCGCATACCAGGTCAGCAGGCGTTCCTGGAGCGCGCTCACGTTCTCAGGCGAGCGCCGCGCGCCGCCGGCGGGCGAGCGGCTCGCGCCGCGGGGGCGGGGCGCCGCTCACTCGGCGATCTCGTCCCAGGTGCCGTAGAGCTTTTCGAGGCGCTGCTCGGCCCGCTGGCGCTCGGCGGCGAGGTCGGCGGCGCCGGCGCGGTCGTCGTAGGTGTGGGGGTCGGCGAGGCGGGCGTCGATCTCGCCGAGCTGTTTCTCGGTGCGCAGGATGTCGGCTTCGACGCCGCGCTGCCGGGCGCGCCGCCGGCGGATCTCTTCGGCGGCCTCTTTGGCGCGCGTCGCCGAGGCCGCCGCCGGGCGCGGCGGCCGCCGCGGCGCGTCCCTGCCCGGCGGTCGCCGGGGCGCCCGGGGGCGACGTGCCGTCGGCGGCCGCGCGCCGCGCCGCGCGAGTCTCCCAGTAGCGCTCGGCGGAGAGGTGGTTCATCAGCTTGCTGTCGTGGATCTCGAGCACGCGCGTGGCGACGTTCTCGATGAGGTGACGATCGTGGGTGATGAGCAGCACGGTGCCGGTGTAGTCGGCCAGCGCCGCCGCCAGGGCCTCGACCGAGTCGACGTCGAGGTGGTTGGTGGGCTCGTCGAGCACCAGGAAGTTGGCGTCGCCGGTGAGCAGGGTCAGCAGGCGCAGGCGGCTGCGCTCGCCGCCCGAGAGCTGCGCGACGGTCTTGTGGACCTCGTCGGCGGTGAACAGGAAGCGGCCCAGCAGGCCGCGGGCGACCTGCTCGTCGTGGCCGGTGAGCGGCAGCACCGACTCGAGGGCCGTGGCCGTCTCGTCGAGCTCGCGGCCCTGCTGCGAGAAGTAGGCGAGACGCACGTTGTGGCCGAGGTAGGCGACGCCGTCGGCCAGCGTGCGCAGGCCGACGATGGTCTCGGCCAGGGTCGTCTTGCCCGAGCCGTTGGGGCCCAGCAGGGCGACCTTCTCGCCGCGCTCGATGACGACGTCGACGCGGCGCACCAGGGTGCGGCTCTCGTCGCCCGAGCCGACGATGACGCTGGGCGTCTTCATCTCGAGCACGACGCGCGCCGAGGGCACGGGCTGGGGCAGGCCCAGGTGCAGGCGCCGGGCGTCGCGGCGCGGCGCCTTCATGTCCTTCTTGATGCGCTCGATCTGGGTGAGCTTCGACTTGGCCTGCTTGGCCTTGAGCTTCTTGGCATGGAAGCGGTCGTAGAAGCGCTGCAGCTGCTCGATCTTGTCTTTGTCCTGCTCGTAGCGGCGCGCGGCGATGTCGTTGGCGGCCGAGCGCTCGCGCATGTAGGTCTCGAAGTCGCCGCCGATGGTGGCCACCACGCCGTGCTCGAGGGCCAGCACGCGCGAGCCCACGCGTTCCAGCAGGCGGCGGTCGTGGGTGACCAGCACGTAGGCCTTGGGGTAGTCGAGCAGGTACTGCTCGAGCCACTCGACCGAGTCGATGTCGAGGTGGTTGGTCGGCTCGTCCAGGAGCAGCAGGTCGGCGTCGGCCAGCAGGGCGCGCGCCAGCGTGATGCGCGTGAGCTCGCCGCCCGAGGTGGTGAGCAGGGGGCGGTCGAGCAGGTCGGCGGGCAGGCCGAGGCCCTCGAGCACGCCCTCGAGGTCGGTGCGGTAGTGGTAGCCGCCGGCCAGCTCGAAGCGGCGCTGGAGCTGCTGGTAGTCCTTCATGGCGGCGGCCAGTCCGGGGCTGTGCTCGTCCAAGCCGGCAAGGGCCTGCTCGGCGGCGCGCACCGCCGACTCAAGGCCGACCAGCTCGGCGAAGGCCTCCATGAGGTACTCGCGCACGGGCCGGTCGCGGGTGAGCTCGGGGGTCTGCTCGTGCAGCCAGATGCGCCGGCCGCGGGCACTCGACACGCGCCCGGCGTCGGCGTGCTCGCCGCCGGCCATGAGGCGCAGGAGCGTGGTCTTGCCGCTGCCGTTACGGCCGACGAGGACGGCGTGGTCGTGCTCGTCGAGCGCGAACGAGACGCCGCTGAACAGCTGCTGGCCGCCGAACGATTTGGAGACGTTGTCGAAGGAGACGATGGTCACGGGCCATCAGTATACGGGACGCGCCTCGTACGCGCGTCGCGCGGCCGTGTGGCGGCCGTGCGCAGCCGCGGCGCGACCTCCGCCGCGCGACATGCGCGCTCCCTCGTCGTGTGACGCGCGCGCGACCGCGCCGCGCCGCGGACGCGGCGGCGTGAGGCGACGGCAAAGCGGCAATCCTACGAAGCGGCGGGCGGCGGCGCACAGCCGCCGCGCACGACCCTGAAAGGGGAACGAGGTGCCGATCACGACCATCGTCTTCGACCTGGACGGCGTCATCATCGACTCCGAGGACCTCTGGCACGAGGTCCGCCGCGACTTCACGGTCGCTCACGGCGGCTCCTGGACAGAAGACGACCAGCGCGCCGTGATGGGCGACAACTCGCGGCAGTGGGCGCGGCACATCCGCGAGGTCAGCGGGGTGGCGCTCGGCGAGCGGCGCATCATCGATGGGGTGGTGGCCAGGCTGCTGGCCCGCTACGACGAGCACCTGCCGCTGATCGCCGGGGCGCGCGAGGCGGTGGTGAGCCTCTCGCGAGCCTACCGTCTGGGCCTGGCGTCGTCGGCGCCGCCCGAGGTGATTCGCTTCGTGCTGCACAAGGCGGGCCTCTCCGAGGTGTTCAGCGCCTGGCTGTCGTCGGACGACGTCGCGGCCGGCAAGCCGGCGCCCGACGCCTATCTGGCGGTCTGCTCACGGTTGCGCGTGGAGCGCGACCAGGCGGCCGCGGTCGAAGACTCGGGCAACGGCCTGCGCGCCGCCCGCAGCGCCGGGCTTGCGGTGATCGCCGTGCCGAACCCGCGCTTTCCGCCGGCGCCGGCCGACCTTGAGCTCGCCGACCTCGTGGTGACGTCGGCAGCCGAGCTCACGCCCGCGAAAGTCGCCTCGCTCACGCGGCGCTGAGCGCGGTCACAGGCCGGCCGCGTCGCCCGGGCACATGAACATCTGGCGGATGCTCGGCGTGCCGCTCGAGGTGGCGCCCAGGTAGTACTCCATGCCCGGCGAGAGCTGGCTGTCGAGCACCAGCGCGCCCACCTTGCCCGGGGGGATGGTGATGGCGCCCTCGACCTTGGCGACTACGGTGCCGTCGCCGGTGGTGATCGGCGTGCCGAGGCCTATGTCGAGGTTCTGCGAGGTCGCCGTGTTCTCGATCTGGAGCTGTCCGGCGCTGTAGCCCACGGCCTTGAAGTCGAGGGTGGAGTCGGTCGTCACGTGGCCGCCCATGGTGACGTCGATGCTCTTGGAGCCCTGGGTGCTCGAGACGCTCGTCAGGCTGCAGCCCGCGATCGCCGCCGCGGCGCAGAGCAGGCAGGTGAGCGTCAGCAGTCGCCAGATCCTGTGCATGGGGGCATCCCTTTCGTTCGCCGCCGCCGCTCGGGGGCGTGGTCACCGGTCTCGTATCGCTTTCTGCAGACCGGTATCGGCCGGATGGCCGCGAGGGATTACCGCGAGGGCGCGATGGTGGTGCCGGCGGCGCCGCGCATGGCGGGCGCTACGTCGAGCAGCGAGGCGATGACCGCGCGCCCTCCGGCGCGGGCGAACTGCAGCGCGGCTTCGACTTTGGGCCCCATGCTGCCGGCCTTGAACTCGCCGGCGGCCTGCTAGCTCTCCATCTCGGCGACGGTCACCTGGCCGAGGGCGCGCTGCTCGGGCGTCTTGTAGCCGACGTACACGGCCGGCACGTCGGTGAGGATGAGCAGCGCGTCGGCCTCGACGTCGAGCGCGAGGCGGGCGGCCGCCAGGTCTTTGTCGATGACCGCCTCGACGCCGTGCAGCGAGCCGTCGCGGTGCCGCACGACCGGGATGCCGCCGCCGCCGTTGCAGACGACGAGCACGCCGGCGGCGAGGGCGTCGGCGATCGCGGGGCGCTGCACGATCTCGGTCGGGCTTCGGCGAGGGCACGACCCGTCGCCAGCCGCGGCCCGCGTCTTCGCGCACGACGAGCCCCTGCTCGATGGCGAGCTCGTGGGCGCGAGCCTCCGGGTAGAAAGGGCCGACGGGCTTGGAGGGCGATGCGAAGGCGGGGTCGCGTTCGTCGACCACGACCTCGGTCAGGAAGGTGGCGACGGGCACCTTGAGGCGCAGCCTGATGAGGTGGTTGTGCAGGCTCTGCTGCAACAGGTAGCCGATCTGCCCCTGGGTCTCGGCGCCGCAGACGTCCATGGGCATCGGCGCCACGAGCTTGGCGGCCAGGTCGTTCTGGATGAGGATGTTGCCCACCTGGGGGCCGTTGCCGTGAGTGAGCACCACGCGCCAGCCGTCGGCCACCAGGCGCGCGATGCGCCGGCAGCTCTGGTCGACGTTGACGAGCTGCTCCTCGAAGGTGCCGAGCTGGCCGGGCTGCAGGATGGCGTTGCCGCCCAGCGCGACGACCACCGTCTGGCGCGTCTCTTTCACCACGCTCCTGTTCCGCCGCGACCGGTCGGGCTCCTTCTCACGGTCGCCAATTTATAGCGAGTATGCATGTATGCATCGTATACGAGGCTCCCCGAAGAGGCTAACCTTGGACTGCGAACGACGAACGGTCAACCGCGGACGCGGCCTCTGTGGCCGGCGCGAGCACCGCACCGTTCGTGAAGCCGGCGAAAGGACAACGATGACCATGACGAGCATGGAGTTGGTGGACGATCTCGCGGCCAGGGGCTGGCACGCCGCCGTGGTGCCGCTCGCTCGCCTCGCCGACCTGCGCGCCGAGATCGAGGCGCGCCGCGCCGCGGCGGCGCCGGCTGTGATGGCGGTCGCCGACCGCAACTTCGACTTCACCGTGCCCACCGCCGTCTCGGCCCCGCGCTCGCTGATCGTGGTCGCCGTGCCGCACGCCTGCGCGCGCGTCACGGTCACGGTCGCCGGCCGCGAGACTCGCCGTGCCCATCCCGACGACCTACTGCCACCATCGGGAGATCCAGGGGCAGGTGGCCGCCACGGTCGCCGCGGCGCTGGCGCCGGCCGGCCGTACGGCGGCGCTCATGGGGCTGCCCGAGAAGCTCCTCGCCGTCTGCGCCGGCGTGGCGCGCTACGGGCGCAACAACATCGCCTACGTCGACGGTCCGGGCAGCTACGTCGAGCTCGCCGTCTGCGTCTCCGACCTGGCCGCGGCGAGCGACCCGTGGACCGGGCTGCGCGCCCTCGAGCGTTGCGCGACCTGCGACGCCTGCCGGCGCGCCTGTCCCTCGGGCGCCATCGGCGACGACCGCTTTCTGCTGCACGGCGAGCTCTGCCTCACCCTGCACAACGAAAGCGACGAGCCCTTCGCGCAGTGGATCGACCCCGCCTGGCACCGCTGCCTCTGGGGCTGTCTGCGCTGTCAGCGCGTCTGTCCCGAGGACCTCGCGTACCGCGACGCGGTGGCCGAGACGGCCGCCTTCGACGAGCGCGAGACCGCCCTGCTGCTCGCCGGCATCGACCACGCCCTGCTCGCGGGCGAGCCCGGCCTGCGCGGCAAGCTCGGCGAGCTCGGCCTGCTGGGCTATGACGACGCGTTCCTGGGCGTGACCCTGGCGCGTAACCTCAAGGCCCTGCTCGCTGCCGGGTAGCCGGGCTGCGCTGGGTCGGTCCGCCGGTGCGGCGGCGGCAGGTGCGGTGACCGCCGAGGCCGGCATGCGTCGCGCCTGCGCGATGATAGGGTACCGACAGAGCGGCTCCGACGGCCGCGTACGACCACACGACCACGAGGGGTCTGCATGGATATCGGCCGGGTGCTCAAGGACTCGTGGGCGATCTTCGCGAAGGACTGGGGCGCCCTGATCCTGGCGGCCTTCATCACCTTCGCGCTCGGCATCGTCACACTAGGAGTGCTGTCGGTCGCGCTGAGCGCCGGCCTCTACAACATGATCTTGCAGCGCGTGCGCGCGGGCCGCAAGGCGCGGGCCGGCGACGTCTTCGCATGCTTCGACCGCCTCGGCGCCTTCGTCGTCGCCTATTTGCTGCTGCTCGCGCTCGTGGCCGCGCTCGCCCTGGTCGTGGGCCTGCCGGCCGTGCTGCTCGTCATCCCCAACAACGGCGCCCGTGCGCTCGGCATCGTGCTGCTCCTGCTGGCCGCCGGGGCGGCGGCCGTCGTGCTCGCCTATCTGGCGACGGTGTGGGTCTACTGGACGATCCTCATGGTCGACCGCCGGCGCACCGTGATCGAAGCGCTCGGCGAAAGCCGGCGGATCGTCATGAAGAGCGGGTTCTGGATGACGCTGCTCACCATGATCGTCGTCGGCGCCCTCGCGGGGGTCGCGGGCAGTGTGCTCGGCACGTTCACCTTCGGGGTCGGCAGCCTGCTGACGTTCCTGCTCGTGCCGTGGGAGATGGCGGCCTACACGTCGATGTACCTGCAAAGCGCGGGCGAGGGGGCGCTGCTGCCGTCGGCGTTCCCGGCGCCCTGGTCGGCCTGGCAGGGCGGCGGCGCGTTCAGCGGCTACGCGCCGCCCTACGGCGCCCCGGGCTACGGCGCGCCGCCAACTGCTTACGGCCCGCCGCCGGGTTACGGTCCGCCGCCGGGTTACGGTCCGTCGTCCGGCTCCGGCTGGCCGGTGAGGCCGTCCGCCGCTCCGCCGCCACCCGGCTCCTTTACGCAGCCCGCCTACCCGCCGCCGCCCGGTTCGTCCACGCAGCCCGCCTGCCCGCCGCCGCCCGGTTCGTCAACGCAGCCCGCCTACCCGCCACCGCCGCCCGGTCAGGCTGCGCCCTCCGCCTACCCGCCGTCCGGTCACGCCGCGCCACCGGGAGACGCTGCGCCGCCCGCCGCCCCCGAAAGCGAGCACCCGTGGTCGCCCGACACGCCTGCGGCGCCCGACGTGCGGCCGCCGACGCCACCTACGCCGCCGCGGCCGCCGGCGTAAGCCGCAGGGGCCGGGCCGCGGCGGGGCAGGTCGGCTCGTAAGCGCTGCGCCGCTGCCGGGTGGGCGCGCGAGGCGCGAGCCTCGGAGCGCCTCGCCGCGCTATACTTCGGGGGTCGCCCATGCTCACGAGGGAGCGGTCTTGGTCCACCTACGTCGCTCAACTCTGCCGTCGGTCCGGCCGTTCGCGACTGAGCCGGCCGCGGGCGCGGCCGTCATCCAGGTCGACGGCCTGACCAAGCGGTACGGCGACCTGGTGGCCGTCGACGGCATCTCCCTGAGCGTGCAGCGCGGCGAGATCTTCGGCATCCTCGGCCCCAACGGCGCCGGCAAGACGACCACGCTCGAGATGATCGAGGGGCTGCGGCGCCCGGACGGCGGCGAGGTCGTGGTCGACGGCCTGCCGGTGTGGCCCGAACCGACCGCGGTCAAGCGGCGCATCGGGGTGCAGCTGCAGGCCACCGCGCTGTTCGACTACCAGAGGCTGCACGAGATCATCTACGTCTTCGGCTCGTGCTACGGCATCTACCGCGAGCGCGCCGCCTGCGTGGCGCTGCTCGAGCGCGTCGGCCTGGCCGACAAGTCCGAGGTTTTCGTCAACGAGCTCTCCGGCGGACAGGCCCAGCGGCTGTCGATCGCGCTTGCGCTTGTCAACGACCCCGTGGTGACCTTCCTCGACGAGCCCACCACCGGCCTCGACCCGCGCGCCCGGCGGGCGCTCTGGGAGGTCATCGGCGAGATCAACCGCGACGGCACCACGGTGGTGCTCACGACCCACTACATGGAAGAGGCCGAGCGCCTCTGCGAGCGCGTCGCCGTCATGGACCGCGGCCGCATCATGGCGCTCGACGCGCCGCGCGCGCTCATCACGCAGCTTGGCGCCGAGGCGACGGTGCGCTTTGACCTGAGCGAACCGGTGCCCGAGGGCGAGCTCTGCGAGCTCGACGGCGCCACCGCCTGCCGCGCGGTCGAGAACGGCTACGAGGTCGTGGCCGACGACGCCCAGCGCACGGTCGTCTCGCTGCTCGAGCTCGCCCGCGCCCGCGGCCTGCGGGTGGCGCACTTGGACGTCAAGGGCGCCGACCTCGAAGACGTCTTTCTGAGCATGACCGGCCGCAAGCTGACCGACGACGACGAGGCGGCGCTCGGCGCGGCGCCCGCCAAACGGCGCCGTTTCGGCCGCGGCGGAGGCCGCTGAGGGTGCGTACCTTCTGGGACTTCGTCAAGGCCGACGTGCAGATCACGGCGCGTAACCGTCAGGCGCTGTTCTGGACGTTCTTCTTTCCGGTACTGCTCATGTTCCTGCTCGGCGTGGTGTTCGGCCAGTCGGGCAGCTTCACGGCGAAGCTCGCCATCGTCAATCAGGACCACGGGCCCTTGTCGGCCGCGATGGTGACGGGGTTCAAGAGGGTCGACGCGCTCAAGGTCGCGACCGTCGCGGCCGAGCCGCAGGCGCTCAAGTCGCTCAAGAACGGCGACTACGCCGCCGTGCTGGTGCTGCCGGCCGGCCTGGAGCAGCGCCTGGCGGCGGGTCAGACACGGCTGCCCTTCTACTTCGACAACACCTCGCTCGTGCAGGCCGGCACGGTCACCATGGTGACCCAGCAGGTGGTCGACGGCTTCGCCGCGCAGGCGGCCGGCACGCACCCCCGGTTCGAGCTCGCCTCGCGGGGCATCGCCAGCTCGAGCTTCAACTACATCAGCTTCCTGGTGCCCGGCGTGGTCGCCATGGCGCTCATGACGAACGGCATCTACGGCGTTTCGGGCACGTTCGTGGCCTACCGCCAGCGCGGCGTGCTGCGGCGCCTCAAGGCGACGCCCATGCCGCTGCCCAGCTTCATCGGCTCGCGCGTGCTCGTCCACCTGGGCCTGGCGCTCATCCAGGCGGCCCTCGTGGTCGCGGTCGGCGTCGGGCTGTTCCACGTGCACATGGCGCCCGGACCCACCCTGGCGCGCATCGCCGTGCTCGCCCTGATCGGGTCGGGCAGCTTCGTGTCGATCGGCTTCTTCGTGGCGGCGGTGTCGAAGAACGTCGAGGCGGCGGCCGCCCTGGGCCAGGTCATCGGCACGCCGATGATGTTCCTGTCCGGGATCTTCTTCCCCATGGACAACGCCCCGGCCTGGATCCAGCCGGTCGTCAAAGCCATGCCGCTGTACTATCTGGCCAACGCCATGCGCGATGTGATGATCAAGGGATTCGCGCTGTGGGCCGTGCGCTGGGATATCCTGATACTGCTCGCCGTGATCGCGGTGTTCTTTGCGTGTTCTGTCCGATTCTTCCGTTGGGAGTGATGCCCACGTGAACCAAAGCTACCGCCCTCGCGAGATGATGGGCCGGATACTCACCGCCCTCGGGTTTGCCGTGGCCTTCGCCATGGTCACCCTCTTCATCTATCCGCGCTACGGCACGGCTTTCTCGCTGTTCGTCATGTTCGTGCTCACCATCATGCTGGTGCGTGCCTTCTCGCGCGGGTATCTGTACCGCTGCCTGAACTGCGGCAACCAGTTCAAGGCGCCGTTCCTCGTGCATTACCTGACCTTCTCGGGCATGGGCCGCAACCCCGACGGCACCTGGAACACCTGGAAGTCGCTGACCTGTCCGAGCTGCGGCAAGCGCACGCGGGCGGTCGCCGTCAAGGCACGGCCCGGCCAGGCCGCCGCGGCCACGCCCTACGAGTCGCGTCCCGGCGTGCGCTCCGGAACGAGCGACAAGTCGCGCGCGCCGCAGCGTCGCGGCGGGCGCAAGCGCTAGCCGGCGCCTGCCGCGCCCGGCAGGGCGCAAGCGCCGGCTAGCGCCGGCGCCCCGAGTCAGTGCGCCGACGGCCGCGCCGCTATACCCAGACGGGCGAGGGCGGCGGCCACCGCGTCGGGCAGCGCGTCGGGCGCGGCACGCACGACCTCGATCTCGGGCAGGCTCTCGAGAAAGTCGCGCTGGTAGGCCTTCTGGGTGAGGCGGTGGTCGAGCACCACGATCACGCCGGCATCGGACTCGGTGCGGATCAGGCGGCCGAAGCCCTGACGAAAGCGCAGCACGGCTTCGGGCAGGTAGAAGCCGCGAAACCAGTCGCGACCCTCCTCTTCGGCCGCCCGTCGGCGCGCCTGAAAGCGGGCGTCCTGGCGGGGGAACGGCAGGCGGGCGATGACCAGGCAGACGAGGGCGTCGCCCGGAAAGTCCTGGCCCGTCCAGAGCGCGTCGACCCCGAGCAGCACCGTGGCCGGGTGGCTGCGGAACTCCTCGGCGAGCGCCGCGGCGCCGCCGTGCACCCCCTGCGCGAGGAGCACGACCCCCTCGTCTTCGACGTGCGGGCCGATGAGCTCGGCGACCGCTTCGACCTCGCGCTTGTTGGTGAACAGCGCCAGCAGCCGGCCGCCTGTGAGGTCGGTGAGGCGGCGCAGCCGCTCGGCCAGGCGCGCCGGCTGCTGCCCTGAGTCGTAGCGCGTGCCGAGGTCGTGCTCGAGCACGAGCGTCGCCTGGCGGCGGTAGTCGAACGGCGAGGCGTAGATGCGCTCGTGCACGTCGAGGTCGGCGGCCAGGCCGGCCTCGCCGCGGTAGTAGGCGAACGAGCCGGCCACGCTGAGCGTGGCGCTCATGAGCACGCCGCTGCGCAGCTTGTCCCAGAGCCGCTCGCGCACGATCGGCGCCGGCGAGAGCGGCGCCTGGTTGAGCGACCAGAGTCGCGCCTGAAAGGCCCCGCGTCCCGACGACCCGAAGCGCCGCCGGGCGTGCTCGGCCCACAGCACGAGATCGCCGGGCGGCGGCCGCGTGACGTCGGTGAGCAGGCGGGCGGCCGCGGCGGCGTCGACCCCGACGGCGACGGCGCGGGGCCGCTCGCGGTGTTCTTCGGGCAGGGCCTCGGCGGCCGCCGAGGCGGCCTGGGCCAGGCCCGAGAGGGCCTCGGCCAGCGCGCCACAGGCGCCGGCGAAGCCGTCGAACAGGGACTGCTCCTGCAGGCCGGCGGTGAGCAGCAGCGTGCGCCCGTACAGTTCGGCGGCCGCTGCCTCGGCGTCGGGCGCGGCGGCCGCGACGAGCTCTTCGAGGGCGCTGCCCAGGTCGTCGGCCAGACCGGGCAGGACGCGGGCGGCGCGTTCGAAGCCATCGGCGGCCCTGGTGAGGCCGGCGGCGACGTCGGCGGGCGCCTTGGCGGCCGCCGTGCGCGCCACGGCGGCGAGCGGACGGCGCCCGTGGCGCCCGAGCGCCTCGGCGAGGAGGTCGTCGACGGTGGCGCGCTCGGCGCGCTCGGTGAAGGTCGAGACGGCCTCGTCGGGCAGCAGGTGGGCTTCGTCGACGATCAGGTCGTCGAACGGGGGTAGCGTGTCGCCGCCGGTGAGCAGCAGGGCGTGGTTGACGCAGACGAGGTGGGCCGCGCGCGCCTCGGTGCGCGCTCGCCGCCAGGCGCACTGCGCGCGCTTGCCGCAGCGCCCGCCCAGGCAGGCGGCGGCGTGGGCGCGCAGCTCGCGGGCGGTCTCGGCGAGGGCGGGCAGAGCCATGGTCGCCCCGTAGGGCAGCGCCGAGACGTCGACCTCGGCGCGCCGCGCGCGACCGGCGAGCCAGGCGAGCGCCAGCAGGCGGTCGGGGCCCGGCAGGCGGTCGCCCGCCCCGGCCACGGCCTCGTCGAGGCGGCGCCGGCAGAGGTAGTTCTCGCGGCCCATGAGCAGGGTCCAGCGAAAGCCGTCGGGCAGGCATGAGGCGACCAGCGGCAGCTCGCGCTCGGCGAGCTGGCGTTGCAGCGCCTTGGTCTTGGTGCTGATCGTCACCCGCGAGCCGCTGGCGGCGGCGCGAAAGGCGGCCGGCAGGAGGTAGGCGAGGCTTTTTCCCATGCCCGTGCCGGCCTCGAGCAGGCCGAGGCCCCCGGATGCCAGCAGCGCGGCGATCTCGGCGGCGAGCTCGACCTGACCGGGCCTCTCGGCGAAGCCCGGCAGCGCCTGCGCCAGGGCGCCGTCGCGGGCGAAGGCGGCGCGCCAGTCGCCGGCCGCGCAGGGCAGCGCGGCGGGGCGGCCGTCGGCGGAGGCCGCCGCGGGCTCGGCGATGGGCGGGGGCGCGGCGTCCAGGGCGGCCGCGCCGGGCTTGGCGCCGCCGCCGAGGGCGTCGAGCACCGCCAGGGGCTCCCAGGCCGCCGACTCGAGCAGACGGCGTTCGTCGGCGGCGAGCGCCGCGGCGCGGTCGCGCAGGGCGCGCAGCAGGGCGGCGGTGACCTGGGCGTCGGGCAGCGCGCGGTGCGGCGGCTCACCGAGGTCGAGGGTCGCCGCCATCGAGGCGAGGCCGTGGCGGTCGATGTCGGGGTAGAGCAGGAGCGCGGCGTGCAGGGTGTCGAAGGCGCGGCCGCGCCACGGCGGCGCCCCGCAGCGCGTCGCGCCGGCGTTCAGCATGCCGAGGTCGAAGGCGATGTTCTGGCCCACGACGAGGGCGTCGCCGGCGAACTCGCGCAGCTCGTCGTAGGCCTGGGCGAACGACGGCGCGCCGGCGAGGTCGTCGGCCGTGATGCCGGTGAGGCGCGTGATCTGCAGGGGCAGCGCGTCGGCGGGGCCCACCAGGGTGCTCCACGAGCCGGTCACCTGAAGATCGGCGTCGAGGCGTACGGCGCCTATGTCGATCACGCGGTCGCGGGACGGGTCGAGCCCGGTGGTCTCGGTGTCGACGACGACGAGCTGGTCGGGCGGGCGAGGCATGGGGCGAGCCTACCACGGCGGCGCGGCCGGCGGCACCGCCCCCGCGGTGGACCTTTGCGGAGCGCCGCCGCGGCGCCGGGTCACCGCCCGAGCGGCGTTTTCGATAGCATTGGCGGTGCGGCCTTCGACTCACTGATTGCGTGGCCGGCGACCACGAGGTCGCGGCCCATGACGGGCACGCAGGGGCGGGGAAGATGGGGCGACTGAGCAGACTGTGGCGGGGCGTGGCGGCGGCGATGTCGCGGCTCTCGCACGACCTGCACGCCTTTCCGCGGCAGTTCTGGCTCCTCGTGATCGGCACCTTCGTCTACACGGGCGCGGCCGCCCTCGGTTTTCCGTTCGAGGGCCTCTACATGCGCCAGACGCTGCACATCTCACTCACCTTGATCGGCGTGGTGTTCGGCCTCGTGACGATCGCCGTCATGCCCTTCCAGGTGCTGGGCGGCACGCTCACCGACCGCTTCGGGCGCAAGAGCATGATGATCGTGGCGGCCGTCAGCGCCACCATCTGGTTCGTCGGCTTCGCGGCCGCTCATCACGCCTGGCAGGTCGCGATCCTGGTGGGCATGGAGGGCGCCTTCGGCTGGCCGCTGTTCCAGACGGCGGCCAACGCCATGACCGCCGACCTGCTGCCCGAGGAGCAGCGCGCCGAAGCCTTCAGCGTGCTGCGCACGGCGATGAACGTCGGCGTCGTCGGCGGGCCGCCGCTCGGCGGCCTGGCCCTCGCCCTCGGGGCGTCGTTTCGGCAGCTCTTCGTAGCGGCGGCCATCGGCTGCCTGTCCTTCCTCGTGCTGGTCGCAGTGTTCCTGCGCGAGACGCGCCCCGAGAGCGCGCGCCACCCGGCGCGCCACGTCGACGCGGCCGGGCGCAGCGGCTGGGCGATCGTCGCCCGTGACGGCCGCCTTCGCCTGTTCTGCGCCGTGGCGCTGCTGCCCGTCTTCTGCTTCGGCATGTTCGGCGCCATGTACTCGATCTTCATCACAAGCTTCCTGCACGTGCCGAACAGCACCTGGGCCCTGCTGCTCGCCCTGAACGCGGCGGTCGTCGCGCTGCTGGGCTACCCCGTCATGCGCGCCGTGCGCCACGTCGACCGCATGCTGCTACTCTCCATCGCGAGCGTGTTCGTGGCGGTCGGGCTGGGCGGCACGGCGATCGCCCAGCCGGGCTGGCAGCTCTACGCGCTGGTCTGCGTGCTCAGCCTGGGCGAGGTGCTGATGGGGCCGGTCGCCGCCGCGGTGGTCTCAGACCTCGCGCCCGAGGCCATCCGCGGTCGCTACAACGGCGTCTGGACGATCGTCTGGAACGGCGGCGCGTCGCTGGGCCCGGCCTTCGGCGGCTGGTCGATGCAGACTCTGGGCGGGCGCCAGACCTTCGCCATCGTGTTCTTCGTGGGCCTCGCCGGCGCCGGCCTTTTTCTGGCGCTGCGCGGCAGGGTGGTGTCGCGGCCGGCGGCGCGGCGCCGGACGGCGCCCGAGGCCGACTGAAAACGAGGCGGCGCCCCCGGCAGCCCTTGAGCTGCCGGGGGCGCCGGCGACGGCGGCCTCGGTGTCGGGCGCGACCTCAGAGGCCGCGCCCATTCCACGGCGGCGCGCCCAGGTGTCGGGCGCGGCCCAGGTGTCGGGCGCGGCTCTAGAGGCCGAGCGCGGCTCTAGAGGTCGAGCGCGTTCTGCAGGTCGCGGGCGTGCTCCTCTTCGACCATGAGGATGTCTTCGAGGGCGCGGCGCAGCCCGTACTCCTGGAGGTGCTCGGCCTGGCCGATGCGCGCCTTGTAGCGGGCGATGGCGTCGAGCTCGCCCTCGAGGTCCTGCTCGAGCATCTCCTTGGAGACCTTGGAGACGCGCACGGTGGCCACGTCGACGCCGGGCGTGCCGCCGAGAAAGTCGATCTGCTCAGACAGCGAGAGGGCGTGGGCGTGCTCTTCGTTGGAGTGGATGGTGAGCTCGGCGCGGATGGCGTCGTACTGGGGCCCCGTGATGACGGCCGCGTGCTGCACGTACTGGATCAGCGCCTGGAACTCCTTGGCGAGGTCGGCGTTCAGGTAGTCGACGAGCTTCGCCTTGGTGAGCGGCGCCGCGACGGCGGCCGACTCGGCGCGCGGCTTGGCGGCCGGCTTGGCGATGGGTTTGCGGGTGGCCTTGGCGCTGTGGCCGTCGGTCTTGGGCATACGGGGCTCCTTTGTGGGCGGTTCGACCGCCGCGGCGCACGGGCCGGCGGCGCGGTCGCGGTCTGCCTCGTATGTCTATCACACAGGGAACGGCGAGCGACGGCGCGCCCCAGTGGTCGCGTCAGCCGTCGGCGCGGTCGGCGAGCCCGTCGGCGACGGCGGTGACGGCCTCGCGCGCGAGCAGCGGCTCGAGCCAGCGCGCCGGGATGGCGTCGGCGCCGTAGCGGGCGCCCGCGAGGGCGCCCGCTACGGCGCCGACCGCGTCGCAGTCGCCGCCGCGATTGACGATCTCGATCAGCGCGTCTTCGAAGGTCGTAGTGCGCACCACGGCCCAGACGGCGGCCCGCAGCGAGTCGATCACGAACGAGGTGGCGTGGATCTCGTCGGGCTCGGCGTCGAGGGCGTCGCGCAGGGCGCCCGCCACGCGCGAGTCTTCGTCGTCGAGGGCCGCGGCGATGGCCGGCAGGCTCTCGGGCAGGCTGTCGGCCATGGCGGCGACGACGAGCTCGTTGAAGGCCACGCACGACCAGCCGGCGAGGTGGTCGTAGTGGGTGAGGGTCGATTCGCGCAGGGTGTTGCGGCGCCGCGCCTCGGGGTCGCGGGCGTAGCGCAGCGCGACCGGCGCGCAGCGCATGACGCTGCCGTTGCCCGCCTGCGGAAAGCCGAGCACCTCGTGGGCGCGCCGTGAGGCGACGTCCCAGGGCGTGCCCGACGACAGGGCGAGCATGACCGTGCGGGTGGTGAGGCTGCAGTCGCGAGGCCCGCCGGCAAACCAGGCGCGGTAGCGCGACACGACGTCTTCGGGTTCGAACTCGCCGACGGTGACCAGGCTCTCGGCCAGCGCGAGCATCATCTCGGTGGCGTCGGTGGCCTCGCCGGGGCAGACCCCGTGGCAGCCGCCGCCGACCATCTCGTCGAGCACGCCCCAGCGCTCGCGCACCTGGCTTGCCGTGAGGAACTCGGCGGGCGCGCCCAGGGCCTCGCCGACGGCAAGGCCGAGCAGGGCGCCGCGAAAGCGGTCACGCGGCACGGGCCGCGGCAGGGTGTGGCCGGCGCCGAACGTGCTCATGCGGGCGTCACGGTGGCGGATGTCACGGTCGCGAGCCGCATGTCAGGCGAGCAGCTCGCCCACGAGCAGTTCGAAGAAGCGCGCCTGGAAGGGCAGGTCGTCGACGGCGATGCGTTCGTCGCGGGCGTGCTCGCGGCCGCCCATGGTCGCCGTGTCTTCGGCGACGAACGGACAGAAGCCGTAGGCGGCGATGTCGGGGAACGCCTCGCGGAACCAGCGTGAGTCGGTGAAGCCGCAGAGGTGCAGGGGGACGACCTCGCAGCCCGGCACGAGGCCGTTCATGACGCGCTCGACCGCGGCGCTCAGCGGCGTGGGGACGGGCGATTCGTTGCCGTCGGTCAGGTCGGTCCAGGAGAACTCCCAGCCGGCGATGCCGGCGAGGGCGGCATCGACCTCGCGGCGTACGTCGTCGGGCCCCTGGCCGGGCAGCATGCGGCAGTCGATGTCGACCGCGGCGTGCGAGGGGATGACGTTCACGGCCTCGCCGCCGCCGCGCAGGATGGTGGGCGAGAAGGTCACGCCCAGCAACGGTTCGATCAGGTACGCCGACTCGGGGTCGCGGGCCAGCAGCTCGCGGATGGCGGCGCGCGCCCGTTCTGGGTCTTTGAGGCGCGCCCGCAGGGCGGCGTCGGCCACCAGGCGGTCGATGAAGCTGGCCGTGATGGGCGCCACCGTGACCGCCGACTCGTGGTCGGCGAGCGCCGCGATCACCCGCGCGAGGCGCTCGACGGGGTTGAGGTCGTGCAGCGGCACCGAACCGTGTCCGCCGCGGCCGCGCACGGTCAGGCGAAACTGGGCGAAGGCCTTCTCGCCGACGGTGAGCGGGTAGAGTCGCGTGCCGCCGACCACCGAGTAGGTGCCGCCGCCCTCGTTCAGCAGGTAGTCACAGCGCACGAGCTCGGGGTGCTGCGTGACCAGCCAGCGCGCCCCGCAGTAGTCGCCGCGCTCTTCGTCGGCGGTGGCGATGAAAAGCAGCTCGCCGGCGAACGGCGCCCCGGCGCGCGCCAGGCGCGCCACGGCGACGGCCTGGGCGGCCACCTGGTTCTTCATGTCGGTCGCGCCGCGGCCCCAGACGTAGCCGTCGCGCACCGCCCCCGAGAACGGCGGGACGCTCCACTCGTCGGCTTCGGCCGGCACGACGTCGAGGTGGCCCAGGAGCCCGAGCCGCGGTCCGGGACGCGCGCCCGGCAGGCGCACGATCAGGTTCTGGCGGTCGGGAAGGTCGCCCACGAGGCGCGCCTCGAGACCTTGTCGTGCGAAGTAGTCGACCAGCACCAGGGCGGCGCGGGTCTCGTTGCCCGGGGGGTTGGTGGTGTCCGCCTGGAGCAAGGCGGAAAGCAGTGCGACGGTCTCGCGTTCGAGCGCGTTCCGCTCGTCGCGCGCCAAGCCCGGTACCCGCACCGTTGTCCTTTCCGTCGCCGCTGCTTGCCCTTCATGATACCGGGTTTGCGGCGGCGCGGCTCGCGCGCCTACAGCAGGCTGCCCTGGCCGGGCGGCCGCCGACGCTCCGCCGGCGCCTCGTCGGCGGACTCGGCCGCGATGCCCCCGGGCCCGCCGGCGGCCAGCCCGAGGAGCGCCGTCATCTGCGCCGCGTTGCGCACGCCGTAGTCGCGATAGTTGTTGTTGAACAGCACGTGCACGCTGGCGGCGCGCTCGGCCAGGGCGTGGATCTGCGGCACCCACTCGGTGAGCTCGGACTCGTCGTAGAGGTACTTAAAGCGGTCGGACGCGGCGCGTCCGCGGATCTGCCAGGTCGCGCGGTTGCGTCCGTGAAAGCGCACCACGGCGGTGCTCGCCGTGGCGACCGACAGCGGCGGCGTGCTGTTGGCGAAGCCCTGCGGTTCGTCGACCGAGACGTAGCTCGCGCCCGCCGACTCGAGGAACGACAGCGTGCGGGCCGTGGCGCCTTCGTCGTCGAGCCAGCCGCCGCCGCGGAACTCGACGGCGATGGGGAAGGGGTCGAGCTCGCGCACGGCCTTGCGGATGTGCTCGCGAGCGGCGTGCCCCGCCTTGAACCAGGGCGGGAACTGGAACAGCACGGCGCCGAGCTTGCCGGCCGCCTGTAGCGGGGCGAGCCCCCGGCGATGCGTCTCCCAGAGCAGCTCTTCGGCGGTCGCCGGCAGGTCGCGCAGGTAGACGTTGCGCGTGCCGGCGCGGGCCGGCGGCACGAAGGCCTGCAGCTCGGGAGTGAGACGCTCGGGCGCGGCGCCGTGCCCGGTGAGCAGGGCGAAGGCCTTGACGTCGAAGACGAAGCCCGGCGGGGTGCGCTCGGCCCAGAGCTGCGCGTTGCGCTCGTTCGGAGGGCCGTAGAAGGTGGAGTCGACCTCGACGATGGGGAAGCGCGTGGCGTAGTACCCGAGGCGGCCGGCGGCGCTCGTGACGCCGGCCGGGTAAAAGCTGCCAGCGGCGATCAGGGTGGGGTCGGTCCACGAACAGTTGCCGACCAGGATACGTCCTGTCTGCGTCTGCGCCATGTGACCTCCGTGGGCCGTTCCCGGGGCCGTTGCCGCCGCCGCGTCGTGTGGCGCGCCGCGGCGCGCGCCGGCCCGGCTCCGCCGTCTCGAGCAGTCTATCGCCCGCGGCGGCCGGCGCCCGCGCGTTTGCCTATTCGTCTACGTTGCCAACCAGCGATCGTCGGCCTATAGTCGGGTCGATGGTCGCGAGGCCATCGGCCATCAGGCGCCCAACCAGTCTGTCGGCGGCGCACTGTGGCGCCACATGAGCGGTCCTCACCGGGGTCGCCCCGGCGCGGGTACGCGGCGGCTGGTCCGCCGGCGCCCACAACTCGAGTCCGCTCCGTCTGGCGCCGCCGACAGGCAGTCTCCTTTCGTGCCTGAGCCCGCCCGCATGGCCGCCCGGCGGTCCCGCCGGCCGCAGGTGCGTTGACCCCCGCAAGCCGGGCATCTATACTCTCTCGTCCCGGGCGCGTGTGCGTCCCGGGCGCGCGTGTCGGAATGGCGGAATTGGTAGACGCGCTAGGTTGAGGGCCTAGTGAGGGCATTACCTCATGGGGGTTCAAGTCCCCCTTCCGACACCACTTTCTTCCTCTCTCGCCGCCGGTCGGCGACCCTCGTTCGACGTCGCGCCCCGGCCATACTGGGTGGCTAGTGGCGACGCGCCTGTAGTACGCTCACGGCCTGCTCTTGGGGTCAGATCCGCCGGGTGTGCGGTCACCGCGTCGCCCGGCGTTTGCACCGTCTTTCACGGACGATGGCGGGGGGCTACGTCAGGCATGAGCGATCAGCTGGAGACGCCGGTCACCGGACCGACCCTGATCGGTTTCCACGCCGACCGTATCGCGAGCGGCGTGCTCATCTGCGCCGCCGACGGCGTGATTGTCGACTGCAACCGCACGGCCGCCGAGATCATGCGCCTGGGACACGACACGATCGTGGGCCGCACCGTCGCCGACCTCTCCTGGCTGCCCGCGCCGCCGTTCTTCGAAGACGGCCGGTCGGCCGGGCGCTTCGGCGAGACCGCCCTCCACGAGCTGCGCGCCGGGCTCAGCGTGGCGCCCACCGTGGTCGGCGCCTGGCACGACGACCGCAGCGAACCCGACTGGATCCTCGTGAGCGCCCACCCTCTGCCACCCGACGAACGGGGACGCGCGACGGGCGCGGTGGTCACGCTGACCGACATCACCGCGCAGAAATGCGTGGAGACGCTGTACGCAAGCGTCGTCGACGAGCTCCACGGCGTGTTGCACGCCCTGCCCGACCTCTACTTCAGGCTCGATCCCGACGGCTTCGTGATCGACTTCAACATCGGCTCGGGGTTCGACGAGCACGTCAACTCCGACGACTTCCTGGGGCGCCGCCCCGACGAGTTCCTGCCGGCCGAGGTCGCCGCCGGCATGCGCAAGGCGCGCGCCGAGTCGCTGCTCGCTCGTGACGTGCAGGCCTTCGAGGTCACCCTCGAGACGCCGCAGGCGGGAACGTCGTGCTTCGAGGGTCGGCACGTGACGCTGCCCGACGGCGGCGCGGTCGTGATCGTGCGCGACATGACCGAGCAGCGCCGGGCCCGCGACGAGCTCGCCCGCTCGGAGCGCCTCTATCGGTCGTTCTTCGAGCGCGCGGCGGTGGGCATGTTCCTGTTCGACGACCGGCTGCGACTCACGACCTGCAACGACGCGATCGTCGCCGTGACCGGCCTGCCGCGCGAACGGCTCCTCGGGCTCGACCTTCGGGGGCTGCGCGACCAGGGTTTCACGGCGACCCTCGAGGCGGCGCTGCGCGGCGATGAGTCGTCGTACCTCGGCCCCTACCCGCCCATGCACGGCGCCGCAGCGGCTGCCGGCCCCTTCAGCCTGCACGCGCAGCCGGTGACCGAGGCCGACGGTACAGTGGTGGGCGGCATCGCCGTGCTCACCCAGGCGGCCGCTCCGGCCCCGGCCCACGGCGGCCGGCCGGCGTCGGCGGCGCGCTGACCCTGGCTACAGGCCGCGCCAGAGGGGCAAGCCCGTCTCGGCGTCGTAGGCGCGCTCGAGCGCCGGTCCGCGGAGCTCGTTGACGACGAGCTCGCAGGCGAACACGACGCACCCGGGAGCCGCGTGGCCGCCGTACGCACGACCCTGGTCGTCGGCGAGCGTCAGATGCACGTGGGCGGCCGTCGCGCCGTCGCGCCGCGAGAGGTTGCCGGCGAGGGCCGTGATCTCGAGCGGCCCGTCCAAGTCGAACTCGTGGTAGCTCTTGCCCGCCTGGTCGTAGTAGGCAAGCCGGGCGTGGCGCAGGGCGCCCAGGCCCTGCAGGGCGGCGGTCTCCACGCCGTGCAGCTCGGCCAGAGCGACGATCTCGTCGAGCAGGTCGGCGCCATGCGTGAGGCGGGCGACGATGGTCCTTCCGGGCGCGAACTCCATGCCGCTCATGTGCTGCTCCTCTCGTGTGGTGGATTACGTATCGTGTCAGCGGGCTTCTCGTAGGCATCGTTTCTGACGACAACCACTACCGCGCGGGACGTGGGACCTTCCTGCGCTGGACTGCTCGGCCGAACAGGAACGTTCGGCGCGTCCGCTCACGTCCACGCAACGGCTCGGGAGAGGGGCGCATGACAGCGTGGCACCCGCATGCGTCCGGTGACGCCGCGTATCCTACTCCTGGGCGATTCCCCCGGCGACGCCGACGCCGTCGTTGCGGCCTTTGCACGGGCCGGACACGCCGCGAGCCGCGTGCGCGTCGCTACCCGGCGCGAGATGCGGCGCACCGACGAGCGCCGCGAGCTGCTCCTCGCCAAGGTCTCGCGAGCGCTCGAGGTGAGCGGCCTCGCGGCCCGCTTCCTCGAGATCGAGATCACCGAGACGGCCGTCATGGCCGACGCCGCGCAGGCCGGCGCGACGCTGCGCGAGCTGAACAAGCTCGGCGTGCGCATCGCCCTCGACGACCTCGGCACCGGCTACTCGTCACTGAGCCTGTTGAGCTCGCTGCCCATCCACACGGTGAAGATCGATCAGGTCGTTCGTGGGCGGCATGCTGCGACACGACCGCGACATGACGATCGTGACCTCGGTCATCGCCCTCGGCCACCGGCTCGGCCGGAACGTGGTGGCCGACGGCGTGGAGACGCGCGAGCAGCTCGCCGTGCTGCGCGAGCACGGCTGCGACGAGATGCAGGGCTACCTGTTCGCCCGGCCGCACAGCGCGCCGGAGTGTGGGCCGCTGCTGCGCCGCCACAGGCTGCTCGACTAGGCCGCCGCTCGACTTCGCCGCCGCCGCTCAGGAAGGAGTGACTGACGTCGCGCGCCTGGCATCCGCCCGCGCCGCCCCGGCGGCGCCGTCGTTCGCTGTAGAATCGACTCATGAACGAGGCCGCGGTCAAAGACCGCCTCATTCTCATCGACGGCTCCAGCCTCGCCTACCGGGCGTACTTTGCCCTGCCCGAAGGCATCGCCACGCGCGAGGGCTTTCCGACCAACGCCATCTACGGCCTCGCCCAGATGCTCCTCAAGCTGGTCGGCGACTTCGAGCCGGCGGCCATCGCCGTGGCCTGGGACGCCCGCGAGAAGACCTTTCGCCACGACGAGTTCGACGGCTACAAGGCGCAGCGGCCGCCTATGCCCGACCCGCTCTCGCGACAGTGGCCCCACCTGCCCGGCCTCATGGACGCCTTCGGCATACCCAACCTGGTCAAGCCGGGCTACGAGGCCGACGACATCCTCGGCACATTGGCCGAAGAGGCCAAGCGGCAGGGCCGCGGCTCGCTCGTGGTCACCGGCGACCGCGACGCGCTGCAGATCGTCGACGACGACATCTGGGTGGTCACCACCGGGCGCGGCGTGACCGACGTCAAGGTCTACACGCCGGCCGGCGTGGTCGAGCGCTTCGGCGTGACGCCGGCGCAGATCCCCGACTACATCGGCCTCAAGGGCGACAGCTCCGACAACATCCCCGGCATCCCCGGCGTCGGCGAGAAGACGGCGGCCGCGCTGGTGCAGCAGTTCGGCACGGTCGAGAACCTCTACGAGCACCTCGCCGAGGTGGGCTCCGACAAGCGCCGTGCGTTGCTGGCCGAGCACGAAGCGGCGGCGCGCCTGTCCAAGCGGCTCGCCTGCATGGTGCTCGACGTGCCGCTCGACGAGGACATCGTGAAGATGGTGGCGCGCACCGGGTACGCGCTGCCGGCTCGCGAGGTCGAGGAGTTCTTCAAGCGCTTCGAGTTCACAAGCCTCGTGCGCCGCGTGCGCGACTTCGCGCGCCCGGCCGCCGCCGCTCCCGAGCCCGCCGGCGCGGCGCTCGCCACCGACTTTCCCGAGGTGCGCCTGGCCGACGGCCCCGACGCCCTCGAAGCCCTGCTGCAGCGCGGCGACGCGGCGCTCGGAGTGGTCGCGGCGGGCGAGGGCGACGGCTCGATCGCCGCCGTCTACGACGGCGGCGACGCGGCCGTCGCCGCCCCCGTCGCCGGCGCCGACGACTGGGCTCGCCTGTGGCGTCACGCCGCCCACGTGGTGGCGCACGACGCCAAAGCGCTGCCGGGCTTCGCCGGCGCGGCGGCCGACCCCGCCTTCGACACCGACATCGCCGGCTACCTGCTGGCCCCCGAACGGCCCGAGGACGACCTGTTCAAGCTGGCGCGCGTCGATCACGAGTCCATCGCCGAAGGCCCGCGTCACGAAGCCCTGGCCGCCACCCGGGCGGTGCTCACCTGGCGCCTCGCTGCCGAGCAGCGCCTGCGCCTCACCGAGCTCGGCGTCGACACGCTGTACCGCACCGTCGAACTGCCCCTGGTGCGCGTGCTGGCCGCCATGGAGGCGGTCGGCGTGGCCATCGACGTGCACCGGCTCGGCGAGATCACGGCGCGCCTGCGCGACCGCATCGACGAGGTGCGCGACGGCATCGTCGCGCTGGCCGGCGCCGACTTCACCATCGGCTCGCCGCAGCAGCTCGCCGAAGTGCTGTTCACGACCCTCGGCCTGCAGCCGGTGCGCAAGGGCAAGACCGGCTACTCGACCGACGCCCGCGTGCTGCAAGACGCTGCGCGACCAGCACGCCATCGTGCCGCTCATCGAGGAGTGGCGCGAGCTCACCAAGCTCGTCAACACCTACCTCGAGCCGCTGCCGGCGGCCATCGACCCGCGCAGCGGACGCCTGCACACCACGTTCAACCAGACCGTCGCGGCGACGGGGCGCCTGTCGAGCTCCAACCCGAACCTGCAGAACATCCCCATCCGCACCGAGCTCGGCAGTCAGATCCGCGACTGCTTCATCGCCGCCGAAGGCATGCGCCTGGTGGTCGCCGACTACTCGCAGATCGAGCTGCGCCTGATGGCCTTCCTCGCCCACGAGCCGGCCCTGGTCGACGCCTACCGGCGCGGCGAAGACGTGCACCGCGTCACGGCCGCCGCGGTCGCCGGCATACCGGTCGAGCAGGTCTCCAAGACCCAGCGCGAGCGCGCCAAGGCGACCAACTTCGGCATCATGTACGGCCTCTCGGCGTTCGGCCTGTCCGAGCAGGTCGATATGCCCTTAGAAGAGGCGCGCGCCTTCATCGACGCCTACTTCGCGAAGTACCCCCAGGTCCGCGTGTTTCGCGAGAAGGTCATCGCCGACGCCCTGCAGGAGGGCTACGTGACGACGGTCTTCGGGCGCCGCCGCGCCGTGCCCGAGCTGCGCAGCAACGTCTTTCGCGAGCGCTCGCTGGGCGAACGCCTGGCGGTCAACAGCGTGCTGCAGGGCAGCGCGGCCGACATCATCAAGGTCGCCATGCTGCGCGTCACGGCGGCCTTCGCCGCCCGGGGGTTGCGCAGCCGCCTCGTGTTGCAGATCCACGACGAACTCGTCTTCGAGAGCCCCGACGACGAGCTCGCCGAGGTCGTGCCGCTGGTGCGCGAGGCGATGTGCGGCGCCTTCGCCATGGAGCCCCCGCTCGACGTCTCGATCGGCGTCGGCGACACCTGGCTGTCGGCCAAATAGCGCCGCGCCGCCGACTCGCCGTCGGGCCGGCCGACCCGCCGGCCGCCCTCGCCTCAAAATCGGCGCAGGTGGTACAATCCCTAGGTTTGCGACCCTCACTTGCGGTCCTGCAGGGTCACAGGCTCATCTTCGTAAGCTACGGACCGC
>CAVWIH010000030.1:0-151489 GCA_963755025.1 uncultured Actinomycetes bacterium | reverse complement strand
GACTACCTCTACCTGCACGCCATGCGCGCGACTTGCTGCGCTGTCTCGGCCGCACCGTCGAAGCGCGCGCGAGCTACGCTCGCGCCCTCGAGCTCGCGCAGTCCGACCCCGAGCGCCGCTTTCTGCAACGGCTGCTACCGAGCTTGCGGCTGAGACGCCCGGCGCGGCGCCTCGATGACGGCGCCGGTGAGGTTGCCGGCCACGCTCTGCACGTAGAGGGCGGCGATGTCGGCGGCCGGCAGGCCCGGCGAGGGGTCGAGGCCCTGGGCTTGCAGCGACTCGGTGGCCCACGGCGGGCTCACGACGTTGACCCTGATGCCGCGCGGCGCTTCGAGTGCGGCCGCCCGCACGAAGCCCTCGAGGGCGCTGTTGACGAGGCTGATGGCGGCGCTGCCCGGCGAGGGGAATCGCGCCAGATGCCGCTCGTCAAGGTGAATGACCCCTGGTCGCGCACGTTGTCGAAGCCGTAGCGCACAAGGTCGACCTGGCCCATGAGCTTGCTGTGCAGGGAGCGCTCGAAGTCGGCGTCGGTGAGTTCCGCCAGCGGTCCCAAGGCGCCGGAGCCGGCCGCGCAGACCACGGCGTCGACCGTGCCGAGTCCGGCGTAGAGCGCCTTGATCGACTGGGGATCGTCGATGTCGACCGTGTGGGCGCCCTTGCGGCTGGCCGCCACGACATCGTCGAACAGGCTCAGCGCCTGCACGATGGGCCGGCCGAGCGTTCCGCTGGCGCCGACGACAAGGACACGCATGCTGGCCTCCTTTACGAGTCGGACACCCTCTCTACCCACTGCGGGCTCAGGCGATTCCGCTTGTGGCCCGCAACCGCCCGGAGTCAGCCCTTGAGGTAGCGGTCGAACCAGTCGAGCACGATCTCGAAGCGCTGCACGCGGTGCACGGGGCTGCCGGAGCGCGTGAGCTCGTGGGACTCGGCCGGAAAGCGCACCATCTCGACCGGGCGCTTGAGCAGGCGCAGGGTGACGAAGAGCTGCTCGCCCTGCTCGATGGGGCAGCGCAGGTCGCCCTCGGAGTGCAGGATCAGCAGGGGCGTGTGGATGTTCGTCGCGTAGGTGACCGGCGAGGCCTTGAGCCAGGGCTCGATGTCTTCGTAGAGGAAGCTGCCGAGGTAGCCCTTCAGGTCCCACCCCGTGTCGCTCGAGCCCCATTGCGAGACGAAGTTGTTGACGGCGCGCTCGGAGAGGGCCGCCTTGAAGCGGTCGGTGTGGCCCACGATCCACGAGGTCAGGTAGCCGCCGTAGGAGCCGCCCAGCACGCCCAGGCGCTCGGGGTCGACGAAGTCGAAGCGCCGCAGAGCTTCGTCGACGACCGCCATGCAGTCGTCGTAGTCGACGGTCCCCCAGCCGGGGCCGGCCTCGCCCGGCCCGCGGATGGCGCGGCCCCAGGCCTCGGTGTAGCCCGACGAGCCGCGCGGGTTGCAATAGACCACCGCGTAGCCGCCGCCGGCGTATACCTGGAACTCGTCGAACAGCCGGTTGCCGTACTGCGTGAACGGCCCGCCGTGGATGCTCAGGAGCATCGGGTAACGCACCCCAGGCCGGGCGCCCGCGGGCTTCATGACCCAGGCCTCGACCTCGGTGCCGTCGGGTGAGGTCGCCGTGAAGCGCTCGGCGGCGACGAGCTCACGACCGGCCGCGAACGCGTCGCCCACGTGGGTGAGGCGGCGGGCCGGCGGAGCCTGGCCGCCGCCCTTCGCGCCGCCTTCCTTCGCGCCGCGTGCCTGCGCGCCGCTGGCGGTGGCGCCGCCGTCGGTCGCCCTGCTCGTCTCGAGGGCGAACAGCTCGGAGGCCGTGACCGGGTCGCTCGCCGTGTAGACGATGCGGCCGGCCACGACGTCGAAGCCGGTGAGCTCGCACTCGCCGCCGACCACGAGCTGCGGCGCGCCGCCGCCCTTGGCGGCGACGCGGTAGAGGTGCACGTCGCCGTGGTCCTCGACCACGAAGAGGAGGTCGTCGCCGTCCCAGAGGGGCTCGCGCACGTTGGGGTAGGTGCCGCAGTTGCGGTCGAGGCCCTGGGTGAGCAGGGAGATGGCTCCGGTGGTGGCGTCGACGACGGCGACCTGCAGGTGGCCGGGGTCGTCGAACACGAAGGGGTAGCGCAGCACGGCCAGGCGGTCGCCCTGCGGCGACCACGAGGGCAGCTCGACGGAACCTCCGCCCTGGGTAAGGCGCAGCGGCTCGTCGTCTTCGTCGAAGGCCGACACCAGGTAGACGTCGTTGACCGGCTCGGTGTCCCAGTCGGCGTGGCGCGCCGAGACGAAGGCCAGCGTGGCGCCGTCGGGCGACCAGGCCGGCGAGGTGTCTTCGAAGTCGCCCGAGGTGATCTGGCGCGGCGCGGCCGTGCCGTCGGCCGGCACGGTGAAGAGGTGCTGCGGGCGGTCGCCGGTCCAGCCCACGTGCTCGAACTTGTACCGCAGGCGGGCGAACCTGCGCGGCGCCCGGCGCTTCTCGTCGTCTTCGTCGTAGGCGGCGTCGCGCACCCGCGAGACGAAGGCGATGGTCGAGCCGTCGGGCGACCAGACGGGCTGCGCCACGTCTTCGGGCAGATCGGTGAGCTGGCGCGCTTCGCCGCCGCTCACCGGCAGCACGTAGAGCTGCTGGGTGTCGCCGGCGCGGTTGGAGGTGAAGGCGAGCTGCGAGCCGTCGGGCGAAAAGCGCGGCGCGGCGTCGCGCCGGACGCCGGCGGTGAGGCGGCGCGACGGGGAAGAGCCGTCGAGCGCCGCCAGCCAGATCGCCCCGCGATACTCGTTGGCCTCGCCGTCGAGCGCGCTCACGACGTAGGCGACGGTGGCGCCGTCGGGCGCTATGCGGGGGTCGGCCACGCCGGTCAGTTCAAGGACGTCTTGGGGGACCATGCCGGACATGGGCGACCTCGAGTTCGTGGTGGCAGCCGTCCGCCGCCCCCGGCGCACGGCTGATGTGCCCTACCGATGCCCCTGAGCCTAGCACCTCAACCCCGCTCTCAGGCGTGAGCAGACTGTTGGGCGAGCGCGACGCGCCGGCAGGGCAGGCGCCGGGGTACATCGGCGCTGCGCCGAACGGCGACCGGGAATCATGGGGCGACAGCCGGCGCCGCCCGCCGGCCACCCGGCAGCGCTCGCCGACGGCTCAGACGATCGGGAGGACGAGATGAGCGAGCAGACGAGGACTCACATCAAGGAAGTGCGCACGATCAACATCCCGGTCAGCGACCCTGAGAGGGCGCTCGCCTTCTACGCCGGCAAGCTGGGCTTTGAGACGCGCCTCGACGCGACCTTCGGCCAGGGGCAGCGCTGGATCGAGGTAGCGCCCCCGGGAGCGGCGACGACGGTCGCCCTCGCACCCCCCGGCAACGGCGTGGTCGGCATAGATACCGGCATCCGCTTTGCCACCGCCGACGCCCAGGCGGACTACGACGACCTGAAGGCCCGGGGAGTCGAAGTAGACGACGCGGTCACGCGCTGGCCCGGCGTACCGCCCATGTTCGGCTTTCGCGACCCCGACGGCAACACGCTGCGCATCGTGGAGCTCGCCGCCTAGCAGGCCCTAGCGCTGGTGCAGGCCGCACTCGCGCGATTCGGCGTTCTCCCACCACCAGCGGCCACCACGGTGGTCTTCGCCGGGCAGGACCGAGCGCGTGCAGGGCGCGCAGCCGATGCTGGGGTAGCCGGCGTCGTGGAGCGGGTTGTAGGGCACGTTGTTGGCCCTGATGTACTCCCAGCAGCGCTCCTCGGTCCAGGCGGCGAGCGGGTTGACCTTGAGCAGGCCGCCGCTCTGGTCCCATTCGACGGGCTGCACGGTCTCGCGCGTGGCGCCCTGGCCGCTGCGCAGGCCGCAGACCCAGGCGTCGAGCTGCGACTGAGCGCGGCGCAGAGGCCGCACCTTGCGCACGGTGCAGCACAGCTTGCGCTGCTCGACGCTGTCGCGGAACAGGTTGATGTTGCCGCCGGCGACCATCTCTTCGACCTCGGCGGCGTTGGGGAAGTAGGCGCGGATCGGCAGGCCGTAGCGCCTGGTGGTGCGCTCGATCAGGTCGTAGGCCTCGGGGAACAGCCGCCCGGTGTCGAGCGTGAAGATGGGAATGTCGAGGTCGGCTTCGGCGATCATGGCCGTGATCACCTGGTCTTCGAGGCCCAATGACGACGCGAAGGCGACGCGACCCGGAAAGCGCTGCGCGGCGGCGGCCAGCACGCGCTCGGCAGAAGCGCCGGTGACCTCGGCAAGGACGTCTTCGACGCTCTGCGCTGTCGTCATGAGGCGGTCTCCTGGTCGTGCTTGCTACGCGTCGGGGCTCGGGCTGATGCGCGCGCGTGAACGTGCGCCCGAACATCCACAGGCCTTCGTGCATACTACGGTCCGGCGAGTTATCGGGCAAATCAGGTGTGCTTATGGTCGGAGGATTGCCGATCAGGCCCGCTTATGCGGTGCGCGCACCGGCCGCAGCGTTCCGTGCCTGCTGGGCATAAGGGCAGTATGGGCGCCGCACGATCCGACAGCGTGATCGAGGTCCGCGACCTCACCAAAGTCTACGGCCGCGACACGCGAGCGCTCGACGGCATCACCTTCAGCGTGGGGCGCGGCGAGCTCTTCGGCTTTCTGGGGCCCGAACGGCGCCGGCAAGACGACCACCATCAGGATCCTCGCCACGCTGCTGCGGCCCACGTCGGGCGTGGCGCGGGTGGCCGGGTTCGACGTGGCCGCGCAGGCCAACGAGGTACGCCAGCGGCTCGGCTTGGCCATGCAGGCTGCGACCCTCGACGCCTTCTCGACCGGCCGCGAGACCCTCGAGCTGGCCGGCCGCCTGCATCGCGTACCGGCGGGCGAGCTGCGCCGCCGCGCAGACGAGCTGCTCGAGCTCATGGGCCTGGCGACGGTGGCCAACAAGCTCACCGGTACCTACTCGGGCGGCATGAAGCGCCGCCTCGACCTGGCGAGCGCCCTCATGCACAAGCCGCCGCTGCTCATTCTCGACGAGCCCACCGAAGGGCTCGACCCGCAGAGCCGCACCGCGCTTTGGGAGGAGCTCGAACGCATCGGCGCCGAGGGCACCACCATGCTGCTCACCACGCACTACATGGAAGAGGCCGACCGGCTCTGCTCGCGCCTGGCGATCGTCGACAACGGCCGCATCGTGGTCGAGGGCCGCCCGCAGGAGCTCAAAGAGGCGGTCGGCGCCGACTCGGTGGTGCTGCAGTTCGAGGCGAGCAACGGCGACGGGGGCGCCGACAGGGTCGCCCTCGTGTGCCGCCGGCTCGAGGGCCTGGTGCCCTGCGAGGCCGTCGCCGCACACCCCGGCGGCGTGACCCTGGCCGTGCCCGACGCCGGCTCGGCGGTGCCCCAGCTCATGCGCCGCATCGACCGCGACGGCCTGCGCATCACCGGCCTGCAGATGACCCGACCCAGCCTCGACGACGTGTTCCTGAACTACACCGGGCGCCACATCCGCGAAGAGGCGGCCGACCAGCCCATCGTCATGGGCTGGTGACGACGAAGGAGGCGACGACCCGTGGCCACCCTGAGCGCCTTCGCCTACGAGACCTACTGGATGGGCCTGCGCACCACGCGGCGGTTCTTGCGCGTGCCCTCCAACTGGGTGAGCGTCATCTTCTTTCCGCTCATCCAGCTGCTCGTGTTCAGTCAGCTCTACAAGGACATCGTGCAGCTGCCGGCGTTCGGTCACCAGAGCTACCTGGCCTATCTCGCCCCCGGGCAGATCGTGTTCGCCTCGTTCCTGGCGGTGGGCTGGTCGGGCTACGGCATGCTGGTCGAGTACCGCAACGGCTACCTCGACAAGCTGCGGGCGAGCCCCATCGCGCGCACCTCCATTCTGGCGGCCGAGATGGTGCCGCTCTTCTTCGAGGCGGCCGCCATGGCCGCCGTGCTGCTGGTCGTGAGCCTGCTGTTGGGCGCCTCGCTGGCCACCGGCGTGGGCGGGGCGCTGCTCATCGTGGCCCTGTCGGGTCTGTTCGGCATCGCCTTCGCCGGGGTGAGCTTCATCGCCGCCCTGCTGACCAAGAGCGAGCAGGCGGCCAGCGCGCTGTCGCTGCTCATGTTCCCGGTGGTCTTCATCTCGACGGCCTTCGTGCCGCTCGCCGTCATGCCCGGCTGGATGCAGGCCGTCAACGGCTGGAACCCGGTGACCTTCCAGATCGAGGCCATCCGCAGGCTCATGCTCGTGGGTTACGACTGGACGGCGATCGGCAAGGCCGTGCTGTCGCTGCTCATCGTGGGCGTCGTGCTGCAGACCGCCACGCTGCTGGCGTTTCGCCGGCTGGCGCGCTGAGCACGTTGCCGGCCTTCCGGCCGTGTGCTCAGTGGGACGGCGTCGCGCCCCGGGCCGTGGACGGGGGCCGCTAGACCCGGTCGGCCCCGCCGGCCGCTGCGGCGGCGCGCCGGAAGAGGTAGAGATAGCGTGCGTCGCCCTCGATCCGGTCGCCGCCCAGCAGGTCGGCGCCCATCAGGACCGAGGTCTGCACTTTGGTGGCTACGAAGCGGTGCACGACGTGCTCGAGCCGCCAGCCTTCGGCCTCGACCAGGTCGATCGCGCAGCGCCCGTCGGTGGCCGGGCCACCCGCGGCCGCAGCCAATGCCTTGGCCAGCGGGGCGGCCACGAGGTCGTCGGCGCTTACGCCCTTCTGCGTACGCAGTCACCAAGGGGCGGGCTTAGACGATGCCCGTCACGTCGCGGCGACGCAGCAGCACTGCGGAGACCACGACGAAGCCCACCACCCACAGCGCGAGCACGACGAGCGACTGCTGCCAGCCGGTCATGGTGTTGAGCCCGGGGGCGTCGATGCCCTTGGTGGTGATGAGCGACTTTGCCAGCGCGCCCGCGTTGGCGCCGGGCAGCGCCTCGTGGATGATGCCGAGCACCCGCGTGCTCTTGGCGAAGCCGGCGATCAGGCTCTCGACCACGAGCAGGTAGACGAGCCCCAGCCCCACCGGAATGGAGGCGCTGCGAAAGACCACGGCGATGAACAGCCCGGCAAAGGCGAAGGCCGTGAGAATGAGCCAGCTCACGCCGAAGCCGGCCGCGACGTGCGCGACCGTGGGCCAGTGCTGCGGCTGGTTCTGGGCGGCGGCCACGATGGGGCTCGCCACGGCGCCGATCGCCATGGCGGCCACCGTGAACGCCAGGCCCATCGAGGCCAGCGCCGCCAGCTTGCCGCCCAGCGCGCTGAGCCGGCCGGGACGCTGGGTGAAGATCGCGCCGAGCGTGCCCCAGCCGAACTCGCTGCCGGCCACCATGGTGCCGCCGATCAGCACCAGCGCGGCGCCGAAGAAGGGCACCCCGGCCAGGACGTTCTGCACGAAGGCGTGCGGCACGATCTCGCCGATGAGCTGGCTGCGCGGCGTGCCTCCCGTGTTGGCCGACGGGGTGACGTAGATGATGTAGGGGATGACGTAGCCGAACAGCGCGACCAGGAACATCCAGATGCCGAACAGGATCCAGACGGCCGGCCGGCGCCGCAGCTTCTCGTACTCAGCCAGGAACGAGGCGCGCATCAGGCAGCCCTCCAGTCGGTGTCGTGGCCGTCGTCGGCGCCGACCTGGGTGGCCGCGGCTTCGTCGCCGGCCCGCGACACCGCCGTTTCGGGAGCGGCCTGCGCGGCGGCCGCCGCGGCGGCTGCGTCGCCGGCGTGTGCGGCGCTGGCTTCGCCGGCGCCGCCCGCCGAGCCGGCGCCCGGCTCGCCGTTCTCGCCGCCGCCGGTCAGCTCGAAGAAGGCCTCTTCGAGCGAGCGCCCCGCGGGCCGCAGCTCGCTCACCGAGAGGCCGGCCACCACGAGGGCGCGGTTGATCTCGGCGGCGCGCTCGGGGGCGACCGTCACGCGCACCGCGCCGTCGCTCGCCCGCACCTCGGTGACGAACGGCAGTCGCGCCATGACCTCCTGCGCCTGCGCCTGCGGCTCGGCGCGCACCACGATCCCCTGGCCACGCTGCTGCAGCTCGGCGACCGTGCCCTCGGCGATCAGGCGCCCGGCGCGGATGACGCCGACACGGTCGCAGATCTGCTCGATCTCACCGAGCAGGTGGCTCGAGAGCAGCACCGTGCGGCCCTCGCGCCCGAGCTCGTGGATGAGGGCGCGCATCTCGGCCATGCCCTGCGGGTCGAGCCCGTTGGTGGGCTCGTCGAGTATGAGAAAGGCCGGGTCTTTGAGCAGCGCGGCGCCCACGCCCAGGCGCTGCTTCATGCCCAGCGAGTACTTCTTGAACTTGTCGTCGGCGCGCGAGCTCAAGCCGACCTGGCCGAGCACCGTGTCGATGCGGTCGAAAGGCGTGTCGCTCATGCGAGCCAGCACCCTCAGGTTGTCGCGCCCCGAGAGGTAAGGGTAGAACGCCGGCGTCTCTATGAGGGCGCCGATCTCGGCAAGGCCGGCCGGTTCGCCCGGCCGGTGGCCCACCACCGTCGCCCTGCCCGAGGTGGGCCGGATCAGGCCCAGCAGCATGCGCAGAGTGGTCGTCTTGCCCGCGCCGTTGGGGCCCAGGAACCCGTAGATCTCGCCTTCGCCGACCCGCAGGTCGAGATGATCGACCGCGGTGATCGACGCCGAGTAGCGCTTGGTCAACCCGTCCGTCTCGACGACTTCAGCCATACTTCACCTCAAGAGCACAGCGCGCGGCTGTGTCGGATGTGGGTTTGTGGGTGGGACAGCGCCGGCGCCGGGAGGCCGCTCACGCGGCTCCGCTCGGGTCCTGCGCTGCGCTCCCCCGACGCATTCGCTTCGTGTTCCCGCTCGCGGCGAGGGGAAACCTCAGTGGTCGCGGGGTTCAAGCGGGGGTCGGCGAGGCTCGGGCGAGCGCCGGCAGGCTCAGGCGAGCGCCGGCAGGCTCGAGCGAGCGCCGTCAAGGCTCAGGCGAGCGTCAACCGAACTCGGCGAGCATGAAGTACTCGACGAACTCGCGCGCCCGGCCGTCGGCGGCCAGCGTCACCAGCCAGAGGTTGTGGAAGGCCATCGCGCCCGGCTCGCCGTCGGTGCCTTCGGGGTAGCGGGTGACGGCGCGCACCACGCAGAGGTCGCCCTCGCGGGCGATCACCCGGGGCTCGAAGGTCCAAGGCAGGCGCGACTCGCCCTGCTCGACCCACCAGGCGGTGACCGCGTCGGTGCCCACCATGGGGTCGCGGTAGGGAGCGGTGTAGTAGCGCACGTCGTCGGCGAACAGCGTCGTGATCTGCGCGGGATCGTCGGACAGCCAGGCGGCCCGGTAGCGCTCGAGCCAGCGGTCGATGTCGGTTGTGTCCATGGTCACGATCGCACCTCCTCTGACACCCTTAGTTCCCCGCCGGGCACGGCCGTGTCACCGTCGGGGCCGTGTCCCCGGCGGTCGGCGAACGTCCCTGGCGGCTGACCCGTCGGGCGCTCCGTCGGCGGGCGCGCTCCCGTCGTCAGGTGAACTCGGTCGACAGATGCGCAAGCCACGCGTTCACGTCGGCGGCGACCTGCTCGTGGCCGTGGTCGTTGTGCGGCTCGTGGCGCACGCCGGGGTAGACGCGCAGCGTCGTGTCGGGGTTGGGCACGGCGTCGACCAGGGCTTGCGCCCCCGCCGGGCGGTTGAGCGGATCGGCGCCGCCGTGGAGCACGAGCAGCGGCAGATCGATGGCCGTCATGCCGGCAGTGACGCGGCGCACCGTGGCGAGGCTCTCGGCGCCCCAGCGCACCGTGGCTCGCGACGTGAGGTACGGGTCGGACGTCGCGGCCCGGAGACCCTCGTCGTCGCCGGTCAGCGAGTCGGCGTGGATGCCGAGGTCGACCGACAGTCGCGGCGTGACGCGCGATAGCACCCGGGCCATCGCCGCCTGATAGGGCTTGCCGACGCCCGCGGGCTGCAGGGCGACGCCGCTGACGATGGCGCCGGCGAGCCCGCCGGGTCGCTCCAGCAGATAGTCGAGCACGACCAGGCTGCCCATGCTGTGACCGTAGAGCGCGAGCGGCCGGCCGGGCTCGTGCTCGGCGACCAGGCCGAGAAAGGCGCCCAGGTCGTCGCGGTAGTCGGCCCAGCGCTCGACGTGCACGCGCGGCCCGGGCGAACGGCCGTGCCCGCGCTGATCGTAGCTGTAGACAGGGTGGCCGCCCTCGACCAGCGGACCGACCAGGTTGCGGTAGCGACCGCTGTGCTCGCCGACGCCGTGCACGAGGGCGAGCGCGGCTTTGGGCGCGGGCGTGGGGTCGGGCGCCGCGGCGCCCGGGGCGGCGTCGGGGAGCCAGGCCTGCCAGTAGAGCTGCAGGCCGCCGACGCCGGCAAAACGACCCTCTTCGTGGCGCATGGCGTGACCTCCAGGCCGACTGCACGGCTCGCGCTCGTTGGACTGCACCGGTTGCGCGCACCGATTCTAGCCACGGCTTTGGTCGTAGCGCCAGCCGCCGACGGTTTTGCCGCGCGGGGCGGTGGAACGCTCACCGGGTGACCGACTGGGCGACGATCTCGGCTTTGGCGACCGCTGGGGGCACGCTGGTGCTCGCCGCTGCGACGTTCTCGTCTGTGCGTTCCAGCAGTCACTCCGCGCGTACCACCGAACGCGCCCTGCTGGCCGGCCTCCTGCCGGTGCTGGCGCCCTCTCACCTGTACGACCCGCCCGAGAAGATCCGCTTTGCCGACGATCATTGGGTCGAGGTCGGCGGCGGCCACGCCACGGTCGAGGCGAGCGACGAGGCCATCTACCTGGCCATCGCGCTGCGCAACGTGGGGCAGGGCCTGGCCGTGCTCGACCGCTGGGACTACGTGCCTGAGGAGCGAGTGCGCGAGACGTATCGCGACCCGGCATCGTTTCGCCGGCTCACGCGCGACATCTACGTGCCGGCCGCCGACCTGGGGTTCTGGCAGGGCGTCATCCGCGACCCCGCCGACCCTGAGTTCGCCGCGCTGCGCGACGCCATCCTCCAGCGCCGCCTGGTGGCCTTCGACCTGCTCTATGCCAACAACGAGGGCGGCCAACGCACGGTCAGCCGCTTCGCCCTGTCGCCCGGGGACGACTCCGAGTGGCTGGCCACCGTGGCGCGGCACTGGCGGCTCGACCAGGCGCAGCCGCGCTAGGAGATTCTCGACGCCGGCCCGAGGGAAGGAAGGCAGGCGAGGCTGCGCGCCCGCCGGCGCCCGGCCCGACGGCGGACCGCGAGGGAGCACCGTGGCCAAGCTCATCTACTCGGCGATCACGTCGCTCGACGGCTACACGGCCGACGACGACGGGCACTTCGACTGGGCGGCGCCCGACGAAGAGGTGCACGCCTACGTCAACGACCTCGAGCGGCCGGTCGGCACGTATCTCTACGGCCGCGGCATGTACGAGACTATGGCCGCCTGGGAGACCATGGACCTGGCCGGAGAGCCGCTCGTGATGGCCGACTTCGCGCAACTCTGGCGGGTGGCCGAGAAGATCGTCTACTCGACCACGCTCGACAGCGTGGCCACCGCGCGCACGCGCCTCGAGCGCAGCTTCGAGCCCGACGCCGTGCGGCGGCTCAAAGAGACGGCGACGCGCGACCTGAGCGTCGGCGGCCCCGGCCTCGCCGCCCAGGCGCTCGCGGCCGGTCTGGTCGACGAGTGCGGCCTGTTCGTCACGCCCGTCGCGGTCGGCGGCGGCACGCCGGCGCTGCCCCGCCACCTGCGCCTGAAGCTCGCCCTGCTCGGCGAGCGGCGCTTCGGCAGCGGCGTGGTGTACCTGCACTACCGCGTCGTGGTCTGAACGCCGCCGGCCGTCGGAGGGCAGGCCCTGTGGTCTAAGGGGCGCTCACGGCAGCTCTCGAGGCGCGCCGGGTGAGGGACCTGGCAAAACGGGAAAAACCTGCACTACGGCGTAGTAAGGGCCATCCGGCGCAACGCGCCATAAGGTACCGCCACCACAAACACGCCCCCTCGCTCGCAGCCCGATCTCGTTCCGCTCGTTCGCCGGCCACAGCGGTCAAGGAGGCAGACGACATGGACGACACCACGATCACTCAGACGAGCGCCGCCTTTTCGCTCACCTGCCGCGTGCAGGCCAACATCCGGGCCAAGCCCGAGACGCTCTGGGGCCTGTTGACCGACGCGCAAGGGTTCCCGAGCTGGAACTCGACGGTCACCGGCATCGACGGCCAGATACGCGAGGGCCAGAAGATCAAGGTGCACGCTCCCGGCACCGAGCGCACGTTCACGCCCACGGTGTCCGGCGTGAAGACCAACCGCCGCATGATGTGGACCGGCGGAATGCCGGGCCTGTTCAAAGGGCTGCGCACCTTCGAGCTCGTGCCGCGCGACGACGGCTCGACCGACTTCGTCATGCGGGAGCGTTTTTCGGGCCTCATGCTGCCCCTGGCGAAACGCTCGCTGCCCGACTTTGGCCCGGTGTTCAGGCAGTACGCGGACGACCTGAAACGGGCGGGCGAGCAGCACGACGCCGAGCAGCGGGCCGCGCAACAGCAGGCCGCCGAACAGCAGGCCGCCGAACAGCGGGCTGCTGCCGCGCAGCGCGCCGCCGAGCACGACGACGACCAGCAGGCGCAGGCGGTGTGACCGCCATGAGCGCGGCGCCAAAGCCGACTCCCGGCGCGACTCCGGGTCCGACTCCCGGCGCGACTCCCAGCCCAGCCCCCGATCCGCGTGAACAGACGCGGCGCGCGAGCGACGCCATGGCCGCGTTGCTCGAACGCATCACGCCCTGGCTGTTCGACATAGGCACGTGGGTGTTCGGCGGTCTGACGGCGTTCAGCCTGCTGGTGATCTCGGCGCTGCTCACGGTGGGGCCGGTGGACACCGCGATCCTGGTCTCGATCACCGCACTGGCCTGTGCCCTGCCGTTGAACGTGGCCGGCATCTGTGCGCTGAGGCTGGTCAAGGACATGAAGGAGGTCGGCGTCGACGACCTCACGCTGCGGGCGTTCAAAGACGCCGGCTACCCAGAGGTCGGGTCTTACTACCCGCCGGTCGGCGAGCGCCAGGCGCGGGAGAGGCGTAGGCGCGACACGGCGCTCTGGTGCTCGCTGGGGATCGTCACCTGTACCGTGGTGCTGACCATCGCCGGCCTGACGGCGGCCTTGTGGTACATGGCCTGGTGGATCGGCGTGCTCGTCCTACTGGTCGTCGTGTTGAGCGTGGGGCTCGTGGCGATCGTCTTTCGCGACTGAGGCCGGGACGTGCCGCGCCCCTCGCACGCCCACGACAAGAAGGCGCGGGCGCTACTCGGTGACGGCGAGTCGCACGGCGTCCCAGGCGGCCAGCTTGAGGGCGAACGAGATGCTCGCGTTGGCGGGGCTGGTCGAGGGCAGGCGCTCGAAGCGCAGGTCACTGCCGGCGAGCGACCCGGCGACGTAGGTGGTGAACAGGCTCTCGGCCGCGGAGCCGTTGAAGAACACAGCCCCGATGGAGGGCTGCTCGTGCAACAGGGCGCCCAGGTCGTTGGGTACCGGCGCCTTGATGTTGGCGTCGAGGCTGCCCACGCGCGAGGCTTCGCGCAGCACGTCCCACAGGGCGACGCCCGCGCCCTTCAACAGCTCGACACGCTCCGGGTACTCGAGGGGCCGCCCGCCCGAGAAGAGCCGCTCCATGATCGTCCAGAAGTCGTTGCGCGGGTTGGCGTAGTACTGGCCCGCCTTCAGCGACAGCTCGCTGGGGGCGGTGCCCAGCACGAGAACGCGCGGCTCGCGGCCTACGATCGGCGCGAAACCGCCGATGTGACCAAGCTCAGAGTACGTGTCCATGCGTGGAGTATTTCCATCCGCCGGTTCCTGACCCCTCTTCTCAGGCCGACTCCGCGGCAGGGGCGGCGCCGGGCTGGGGTCGGTCCCTGAGCGGCAGCTCCAGATAGACGGTGACGCGCAGCACATCGGGCGGCACGTCGTAGTACGGCGCGATCTCGACGAAGCCCAGCGAGGCGTAGAGGTGGCGCGAGGCCTCGAGGAACGTGCCGGTGTCGAGCCGCATGAGCCGGTAGCCCATGGCCTGCGCCTCGGCGATGGCTTGCTCGGTGAGCGCGCGGCCGGCGCCCCGGCCGCGGCACGCGGGCCTGACGTAGAGCCGCTTGAGCTCGCAGGCGCCGTCGTCGCCCAGCGGGCGCAGGGCGACGATGCCGACCGCCTTGTCGGCGTCGCCGGCGGCCCCGCCGGTCCCGGGCGCGCCGCCGGCCGGGAGCGCGCTGCCCGTCTCGCCTTCGTCGTCGTAGGCGATCCACATGCACCCCGTGGGCGGGCCGTAGGCGCCCGGCAACCCCGCGAGCTCGGCGTCGATCGACTGGTAGCCCATGTCGATGCCGCGCTCGTTCACCAGATAGTCGAACCACTCGCGCAGCAGGCCGCGGAACGCCTCGAGCTGCTCGGCTGTAGAGGGTTGGATGATGCGCATCTGAGCAGTCTACCCGTGCGGCCACGCGGACTGCGGGGAGCCGGGGTGGTCGCCGACGGCTTGAACGCCCGGCTGCGCGGGGCAGTAAGTCGGCCTATCCGGCAACGCTGAGAACGAGGTGCGACGATGACTTCGTGGCCGGGCGCCATCGGCGCCATCACACTGTTCGTCGAAGACCTGGACGCGGCCAAGCGCTTTTACGGCGAGGTCTTCGGCCTGCCTGTGCAGTTCGAGGACGCAGACTCCGCCGTGTTCGACTTCGGCAACAAGCTCGTCAATCTGCTCCAGGTCGCGGCGGCGCCCGAGCTGATCGCGCCGTGCGCGGTCGCAGGTCGAGACGCCGGAGCACGCGGGCAGTTCACGATCGAGGTCGCCGACGTCGACGAGAAGTGCGCTCAGCTGGCCGCGCGCGGCGTGGAGTTGATGAACGGTCCCATGGACCGGCCCTGGGGCCTGCGCACCGCCAGCTTCCGCGATCCCGGCGGCCACATCTGGGAGATCGCGCAGCCGCGCTGACCGGGCGCCAGGGGTCGCTCGCCAGCTCGGTCCGCCGGCCCCGGCCAGCGCCTCGAAGCCGGCGACCCGGTCGACCTCATCAGGGCGTCAGGTCGTAGGGATAGTCGGTGAGGGTCTCGCTGCCGTCGTCGGTGACCAGCACGAGGTCTTCGAAGCGCACCTCGCCGATGCCGGGCTGGTAGAGGCCGGGCTCGAGGGCGATGACGTCGCCGGCGACCAGCTCTGAGCGCCCCGACTGGCCCAGCGGTGGGCTTTCGTGCATGGCGAGACCGACCCCGTGGCCCAGCGAGAACTGAAAGCCCTCCATCGGGTCGGCACTCGGGCCCGTACGCTGCGTGCGATGGCCGGCGGCCTCGAACACCTCGCAAGCAAGGGCGTGGAGCTCGCGTCCTATGATGCCGGGCCGCACCGCCTTGCGCACGCGCTCGAGCGCCTCACGGACCAGTCCTTCGAGCGCGCGCACCTGGTCGGAGACCTCGCCCACGACGAACGTGCGCGTCATGTCGGCCCAGCACCCCGAGGCTTCGTCCTGGGGCCAGAGGTCGATCACGATCGGCAGGTTCGCGGGCAGCGGGCCCGAGCCGGGGTCGTGGCCTGATCCTTGCCAGACCGAGGTGACGGTGATGTCGGGGGGCGCCGGCGCCCCGTGGCGCTGGCAGGCCTCGCGCACGGCGGCGCGCACCGCCTCGGCGGTCACGACCTCACCCGCACGCATGAGGCGGTCGCCGTTGGGCGTCGACTGGCGCAGCAGTTCGGCCGCGGCGCGCATGCCGGCGTGCGCCGCGTCTTGCGCGCGGCGGATGCCGGCCAGCTCCGCCGCCGACTTGCGCCGGCGCCTCGCGGAGATCGCGCCGGGGTCGGGGTGAAGGACGATGCCGTCGGCGCGCAGCCGGTCGGCGACGATGACCGGCAGCTCGGGGTCGACGATCGCCTCGTGCACGCCGGCGGCCGCGGCGGCGCGAGAGACCAGCTCGAGGTCGAGCTCGGCGAAGTTCATGCCGCTTTCGAGGAGCTCGAAGGAGCCGAGGTCGGCGATGTCGTGCAGGACGGCGTCGGGCACCGCCGCCGCCACTCGCTCATGTTCCAGGTTGCTGACCATGACGTGCAGCCGCCCGTCGACGACGGCGAGCAGGAACGGGTCGCCGATAGATACCGGCAGCTCGTGCCGCATGGCCGCCGAGCGCTGCGTGTCGCCGTGGAACAGGTAGTCCGTCATAGATGAATACTACTACTCATACTGACAGCCGCAGGTCGCGACTTCGCCGCACGACGGGCGGCGCGCGCCGGACTTGGGGCGCGGGGGGCGGGGGCGAGGGCCGGGGCCCTCACAGCGCCAGCTCCATGAAGAGGACGCTGGCGCGGTAGCGGCCCATATCGGCGGCCGGCTGGTAGGCGCCCATATCGGTCTCGACGTCGGGGGCGATCTCGACGAAGCCGACAGAGCGATAGAGCTCGTGTGCCGGCGCCAGGGCCCTGAGGCTCTCGAGCCGCACGGTGCGGTAGCCGATCGCCCGGGCGTCGTCGACGAGCTGCCCCACCAGGCGGCGGCCGGCGCCCCGGCCGCGACTGTGCGGCTGCACGTACATGCGCTGGATCTCGGCGACGCCGGGGGCGAGCCGCAGGAGGCAGCCCATACCGACATAGGCGTCGCCCCGGCCAACGAGGTAGCAGCGGCCCGTGGGCGGAGAGAACTTGGCCGTGTCGTGCAGGTCGGAGTCGACCATCGCCTCGACGTCCCACGACAGGCCGAACTGCTCGCGGGCGACTCCGGCGACCCAGTGCAGGTACTCGGTGAGCAGGGCCCGGAGCGGCCCGGAGGCGGCCGGGTCTGCGACCGGCACGAGTCGCCACGGCGCGGCGGCCGGGCCTGCGGGCGCCGCGGGCGCGGGCTCGTCCTCGCGGCTGCGGGCTCGTCGTTCGTCGCTGCGGGCCCGTCGTTCGCGGCTGCGTGTGAACGTTGTTCGGTCATCGTGTAGGGCACGTAGCCACACTGGGAGCAGCGCAAACTCCGGACCACGAGGAGGCAGCCATGAAGGCGATCGTTCAGGACTCGTACGGCGGGCCCGCCGTGCTGCAGCTGCGCGACATCGACAAGCCGGTGACCGGCGACGACGACGTGCTTGTGGCCGTGCAGGCGGCCGGCGTAGACCCCGGGCGTGTGGCACCTGGCGGCCGGCCGCCCTTACCTCGTGCGTCTCATGGGCACAGGGCTGCGCGCGCCCAAGGCGCGCGTGCGCGGCATGGACGTCGCAGGTCGCGTCGAGGCCGTCGGCGCGAACGTGGCGAGCGTGAAGCCGGGCGACGAGGTGTTCGGCGCTTGCGGCCTCTCCGGCGACGGCGCGTACGCCGAGTACGCCGTCGTCCCGGCCGAGCGCCTGGCGGCCAAGCCGGCCAACCTCACCTTTGAGCAGGCGGCGGCCGTGCCCGTCTCGGCCTGCACCGCGTTGCAGGCCCTGCGCGACAAGGGCAAGGTGCAGGCCGGGCAAAGCGTGCTGGTCATCGGCGCGGCAGGGGGAGTGGGAACGTTCGCGGTGCAGATCGCCAAGGCGTTCGGCGCCGAGGTGACCGGCGTCTGCAGCACGACAAAGCTCGACCTGGTACGCCGCTCGGCGCCGACCACGTGATCGACCGCACGAGCCAGGACTTCGCCGACGGCACGCGGCGCTTCGACCTGATCGTCGACACCGCCGGCAACCGGCCCCTGTCGCAGTTGCGCCGCGCGCTAGCCCCCCGCGGCACGCTCGTCATCGTGGGCGGCGAAGGCGGCAACCGCTGGTCGGGTGGGTTCGGCCGCCAGGTGGTGCGGGCGCCGCTGCTCTCGCTCTTCGTCGGCCAGAAGCTGCTGGCGCTCATGGCGAACGTGAACACCGCCGACCTCGACGTGCTGCGCGATCTGATCGAGTCCGGCAAGGTCAAGCCGGTCGTCGACAGGACCTACCCGCTCGCGCAGGTCGCCGACGCGATCCGCTACGTGCACGCCGGCCGGGCGCGCGGCAAGGTCGTGATCAGCGTCGCCGAGGGCGCCGTCGCGGAGGCTGCCTGAACGTCACAGCGGTGCGCTGATGTCGCGCACCACGACGGCGTAGCTGCCGGGGGCGGGGCTCGGCTCGCTGCCGGCGGGGCCCCCCGGCTCGCTGCCGGCGCGGGGCCCCGGCTGGTCGATCACGAGTAGCGGGTCAGGCGCGTCCGGCCTACGCCACATGCGACCCAGGAGCGCGAACAGCACGGCGGCGACGATGATGCTACCGGAGTAGAGCTCGCCGGCCCGGATCAGCGACCCAGAGGTCGAGGTGATCCAGAATACGACGTCGCCGCCGGCAGGGATGGCGGCGAGCAGCACGGCAGTCGGGACCAGGCTCCCGCGAGCCTTGCGAGCGAGCCACACCGCCGGCACGGCCAGCGCGATCTGGCCGAGGACGCTGAGAACGTACCAGCCGCCTCCGCCAAACCAGCCGAGGCCGACGCGCACCTCGAGCTGGTAGGGCAGGGTGATCGCCAGGCCGATCACGAGCGCCGAGATGAGTGGCGAGACCCGTCGCGCAAGCCGGTCGTCGACGAACCCGTACCAGGCGAAGACGAGCGGCGCGTTGACGAGGAGGGGGGTGACGAAGTCTGCGACGGTGTAGCTCAGGGAGTGCGTAAACGTGGTGGGCTCGCTGGGCAGCGGCGCCAAACGCCCGGCGACGGCTGAGGCGATCGCGCAGGCTGCGGGCACCGCGAGGGTTACAGCGACAAGCAGCCAGACCCGGCGTCCGCGCCACTCGATCAGCCTTCGTGCAAGCCGGCGAACGGCGGCAAACGGCGAGGCGACGCCCGCCAACACGAGCCCGACAACGAGCGCCCTGAGCCATAAGACCGAATCGCCCCGCGCTCGATGGAGGGCGTCGTGCAGCAATGACCAGGAGAAGCCTGTTGAGCCGCCGTGGCCGGCGTCCATGGCAGCCGCCTGCATGCGCAACCCGAGCCAGACGTTCACGGACAGGACGGCCATGGTCGCGAGCACGACGGCGACGACGATGAAAAGTTGCGTCAGCCGCCGTGGCGGGCGCGAGCGCGGTCCGCTGATCGCCCAGCAGCACGCGAGCGCGACCAGCCCGACTACCATGACGCTCACCGTGGAGAAGCGGTTTGCCCAGTCGCTGGCGACCATGGGTAACGCCACCGCCGTGCGCCCGACGTAGGCGACGTATGCGGCGCCGACCAGTGCGAAGAACCAGGTCAGCGGGCGCCGCGCCAGCGTTGCCTTCAGCTTGAGCGGCACCTTCCACCTGGCCTTTGGGTAGCGCCGCGAGTGCTCGCTTTTGCCCCTGCGGCGACGATGACCGGCGACGGCCGGGGACGACCGCCTCGCTCATTTTATGCCGCAAAGGCCGCAGGGGAAGGGGCGGCTGCGGCGGCGGCCTCGGAAAGCTACCCGCCGGCGCTTGCTCGAGCGCCGCGTTGCGGGTCGCCTGGGTGCCGCACGACCAGTTCGACGTCGCAGTCGAGTACTTGCAGCAGCGACAGGAGTTTGTCGACCGACTTGCGCTGGTTGGTCTGGTCGAGGAGCCGGTAGAACTGCGCGGGAGAGGTGCCCAGCCTGCGGATCACCTCGCGCTTGGACAGCGGGCTTGCCTGCAGGCACGTCTGCGCCTCGAGCGTCAGTTCGTAGAGCAGGAGGTCGCGCAGGTGCGCGGGGTCTTGGTTATATTCGAGCACCTGGTCGACGTGGACAGAGCCTTCGAGGCCAGATGCCAGCCTGTACGTGAAGCCCTCGGAGTCGAGCTCCAGATCTACGAACACGTCGGCGATCGGGTCGGCGGCGGCGGGCGCCGGATCGGCCTTAGAGTACGGAAACGACATGACACCGCGCCACGTCCGCGTCTCGAACGCGCGTTTGCGATTGTTGGCTTTGACCGACTTGATCTTCACAGTCGTCCTTCGTCGTTGAGCTCACGGATGAGGGCGAGCACCCGGCGCGATGCCCTGCCCTTCATGGGCAGCCAGTTGTCGAGGTCCCATTTCACGACAAAGCTGCCGTCGCGAAAGACGTGCACGTGATGCCCGTGATCGCCTCGCCAGCTCAGGAACACGTAGTTACCTCTACGGATCTTTCCCATTGAGCGACGTTACCGCACATGGTAACACTTGGGAACGGTGACGATTCGTCGGATATCGACAGTCTTCGAGCCCGAGCGCTGTCCCATCGCGCTCACGGCTGGTCATCGTCAGCCGGCGGGTAAGCTGTCGAGCGATCGAACGACGCGGGAGGGCGATGTGAGCGACGAGCTGGTGCTGGTGACAGGCGGGTCGGGGTTCATTGGCGCGCACTGCGTACTGCGGCTGCTCGAGGCGGGCTATCGGGTGCGCACCACGGTGCGTTCGCTCGAGCGCGAGGGCGGCGTGCGCGCGCAGCTCAAGGTGGGCGGCGCGGAGCCCGGCGATGCGCTCTCGTTTGTGGCCGCAAACCTCATGTCCGACGATGGCTGGCCCGAGGCGGTCGCCGGCTGTCGCCACGTGCTGCACGTCGCCTCGCCGTTCCCCCAGCAGCAGCCCCGCAACGAGTTCGAGTTGATCGTGCCGGCGCGCCAGGGCGCCCTGCGCGTGCTGCGCGCGGCGCGCGACGCCGGCGTGGAACGGGTGGTCATGACTTCGTCGTTTGCCGCCATCGGCTATGGCCACAAGCAGACCGAGCAGCCCTTCACCGAAGACGACTGGAGCGACCTGAACGCCGGGGCGAGCCCCTACGTGAAGTCGAAGACATTGGCGGAGCGCGCGGCTTGGGACTTCGTCGCGCGCGAGGGCGGCGCGCTGGAGCTCGCCGTGGTCAATCCGGTGGGCGTGCTCGGGCCGGTGCTCGGCCCCGACCTGTCGAGCTCGGTGGCGCTGGTGAAGCTCTCGCTCGACGGCGCCCTGTCGCGCGCGCCGCGCGTGTACTTCAACATCGTCGACGTGCGCGACGTGGCCGACCTGCACCTGCGCGCCATGACCGACCCCGCCGCCAAGGGCCAGCGCTTTCTGGCGGTCGCCGGCGACGCCATGTCGTTGAAAGACGTGGCCGACGTGTTGCGCGCCCGCATGGGCGCCGTGGCGGAGCGCGCGCCGAGCAAGGAGTTGCCCGACTGGCTGGTGAAGCTCGTCGCGCCGGTCAACCCGGCGGCGCGGCAGGTCGCGCCCGACGTGGGCAAGATACGGCGCGCCTCGAACGAGAAGGCCAGGAGCGTGCTCGGCTGGCAGCCGCGGTCGAACGAAGAGGCGATCGTGGCGACGGCGGAGAGCCTGGTGCGGCTGGGGTTGGTCGAGGCGCCCGAGAGTGCCGCATGAGATGACCGGACCCTCCGCGGGGCCTGTTTGCCGCGACGGCGACTCGTCCACGTCTGGCGCGAGAAGGATTCGGCACGTTTGTGTTATATTCTGTGCCATGAACATTGGTGTCCTGAGCCAATTATCATGACACGATCTATAACCGAGCTGGGCCCTCGCGAGGTCGAGTTTCTCGCCCGACTGTCGAGTTCGGGTCGCATGCTGTTCACCATGCGCGACGCAGCCGAATTCTGGGGTGCGAGGAAGTACGCGCGCGAGAAGCTCACGCTGCTCGAATCCAAGGGCTGGGTCGATCGGCTGGAGCAGGGTTCGTACATGGTTGTACCGCTGCAGGCCGGGCTCGAGAGGCTCTGGAGCGAGGATGCGCTTGCGGTTGGCACCTTCCTGGCGCCCGACGGCGCCGCTGCCTATCGGTCGGCCATCCGCCACTGGAATTGGACGACGCAACTGCCGAGCCCTGTGACTTTCATGACTCCGCGGCGCAGGTTCAACAACTCGCCCACGGTGCTCGGAGTTCCCTATCGGTTCGTGCTGGTCAGGCCAGATCGGCTGTTCGGCGTGTTCCGTGCGTTCGAGGGCGGGTTGCCCGTGCACGTTACCGAGCGCGAGCGCACCATCGTCGACATGATGGACCGCCCCGACCTCTGCGGAGGTATTGCTGAGGTCGTCGAGGCTCTTCGAACTGGCTGGCCCGAGTGTGACCCAGTTCGTGTAGTCGAGTACGTGCAAAGGCATGGCGGCGGCACAGTGCCCAAGAGGCTCGGGTTCCTCGTTGAGCAAATCGGCATCGAAAGGCCGACCGGATTTCTGCCGCAGTTGCAGACCCTCATGGGGGCCGGGATGAGCGATCTCGAGCGTGGCGGGGCGAAGTCGGGACGCTATGTTCGTCGCTGGAGACTGCGCGTCAACACGGCCGGCTTCGACGCGGCGGACGGCGGTGTCCCGACCCCGGAGGCCACTTGATCTCAGACGCGGAGGCCAAGCGAACGGCTCGCAACCTCGGGGTCGAGGCCCTGGTGATAGATCTCGACCACGCCCTGGGCGTCGCTCTCTGGGCGCTCAGCGTCGCTGGCCTGGATACGTGGGGCTGGGCGTTCAAGGGCGGCACGTGCTTGCGGAAGGCATACTTCGAAGGGTACCGGTTCTCTGAGGACCTCGACTTCACGGCTGATCGGCCCATAAGCCCAGAATCTGTGGCGGGTCGCGTCAGGGCGGCCGCCGAGCTCTCTGCCTCGCTCGGCGTGACCATGCTCATTGACCAGCTTCGGTGTGCGGCCAAGAGTGACAAGTATGGTCGTCAGACGGTCAAGGCGCGGGTGCCGTACCGCGGCGCCGTCGCGCGTACCGGGTCTGCGCGCGTCCTGCAGTTTGATGTGAGCGCCGACGAGGCACTCTGTTTCCCCACAGTGCGCAGGCCACTGCTTCACCCCTATTCAGACGCGCCTGGTGTCGTGTGCGAACTACCGGCGTATGGCCTCGAAGAGATCATGGCCGAGAAGCTGAGGGCCATCGCCGGACAGCGTCAGTATGCCGTCGCGCGCGATGTCTACGACGTCGCGCGCCTCTGCGAGAAGCTTGACGACATTGACGCCGCCCTGGACGCAGTGCCCACAAAGGCGCGGCACAAGGGTCTCGATCTCGTTGGCTGTCACCGGCGATTCGCGGACCGACGCGATGAGTTTGCGGCGAGCTGGGATCGTCACATCGCGGGACTTCTGGGCGCCGCCGACGACATAGCCTTCGATGTCGCCTTCGGTACCTGTGCCGATCTGCTGCGGCGCCTCTAGCTGGGTCGCTACCGGGTGAGCGCCGGGTCCTCGGCGCCGCTCGGGTCGACTACGAGTCGCGCGGCGTCGGGCGACCAGGTGGCGGTCACGGCCGCGCCGCGTTCTATGCCGAGCGTATCCGCCTGCTCGGCGGGGAGCTCGGCGACCAACGGCGGTTCGCAGCCCACGGTGGCGCGCACCACCGAACCGAAGCGCACAACGTGGACGATGGGACCGCGCACGACGTTGGCGGGCGCGCCGCTCGCGCTCACCGCGCCGCGCGCCGCGCTTGCCGCACCGCTCCCGGTCGCCCGCGTCGCTCCCGGTCCCCGCGTCGCTCCCGGTCCTCGCGTCGCTCCCGGTCCCCGCGTCGCTCCCGGTCGTTGCGCCGCTCCCTGCGCCCTCCGCGTCGACGCGCGTGAGCCGCACGGCCCAGGGGTCGACGACGAAAGCGACGTCGCCGCTCGCCGGCGTCGAGCACACGAAGCGCCGGCCGTTGGGCAGGGTGAGCACGGTCAGCTCGCCGTCGCGGCGGGCGGAGCCCTTGAAGTAGTTGGTCGCGACGAAGGCGGCCACAAAGGACGACGCGGGCGCGCGCTGCAGGTCGGCCGCCGTGCCGACCTGCACGATGCGGCCGGCGTCGATGACGGCGATGCGGTCGGCGAGGCCGACCACGTCGCCGTAGTCGTGCGAGACCAGAAGGGTGGGCAGGCCCAGCTCGGCGAGCCACTGGGCGAGCTCGCGCGACACGCGCGCCTTGGTCACCGAGTCGAGGGCGGTGAGCGGCTCGTCGAGCAGCAAGACATCTGGGGTGGTCGCGACCGCGCGCGCGAGCGCGGCTCGCTGGCGCTCGCCGCCCGACGCCTTGCCCGGCCGCGAGTCGCGCAGCTCGGCGATGCCGTAGCGCTCGAGCAGTTCGTTCACGCGAGCGCGCCGCTCGCGCCGCCGGTGCGACCGCGGGCGCAGCCCGTACTCGACGTTGCGGGCGATGCTCAGGTGGGGGAACAGCGCCCCGTCCTGGAACATGAGGCCGACGTGGCGGCTCTCGGGCGGCAGGCTCACGTGGCGTTGGGTGTCGGTGAGCGTGCGACCGTGGAGCGTGATGAGGGCATGATCGGGCTTGAACAGCCCGGCCACGGCACGCAGCACCGACGTCTTGCCGGCCCCCGAAGGACCGACCAGGGCCAGCGTCTCGCGCCCGACCGAAAGGCTCACGTCGAGCTCGATGCGGCTCAGGCGGTGCCTGACGGCGATGTTCAGCTGGCCGGTCGCCGGCCCGCCGGACGCGGGCCCGCCGCTTGCCGACGTGCCGCTCGCCGGCGCGCCGCTCGCAGACCCTGACTCGCCGGTCGCAGGCACAGTCCCGCCGGTCGCAGGCACGGTCCCGCCGGTCGCGGACGCGGCGCGCGCCGACACATCGGGCACGGCGCTCACGTCTCTCGCCAGCCCAGGAGGATCTTGGTCGAGACCAGCACCGCGAAGCTGACGGCCACGAGAAAGGCCGACATGGCCAGGCAGGAGGTGATGTTGGCGCCCTGGAACTGCGCGTAGATGGCCAGCGGCAGCGTCTGCGTGACCCCCTGCACGAAGCCGCCGGCGAACAACGCCGTGGCGCCGAACTCGCCGAGCGCACGGGCCCAGGCCAGGGCCGCGCCGGCCGCCAAGCCTTGACGGGCGAGGGGGACCTCGATGCGAAAGAACGAACGGAACGCGCCTGCGCCGAGCGTGCGCGAGGCGCCGACCAGTTGCTGGTCGACGGCGCCGAACGAGGCGATCACCTGGCGCACGTAGAAGGGCATGGCGACGAACGTCTGCGCCATCACGACTGCGATCCAGGTGAACGGTATGCGGATGCCGTGGGCGGCGAGGTGCGAGCCGAGCAGTCCGGTGCGCCCGAAGGCGGCGAAGAGGGCGATGCCGGCGACCGCCGGCGGCAGCACGAGGGGCACCTCGATCAGGGTGATGACGGCCGCTCGCCCGGGGAACCGCCGCCGGGCCAGCAGGTGGGCCACGGGCGTGCCGGCCAGCACGATGAAGCCCAGCGACACCAGGCTGGTCTTCATGCTGACGCGCAGCGCGTCGAGGGCCACCGACGAATGCAGTTGGGCCCAGAGCGCCGACGGCGGCACGCGCAGGAAGATGGCCACGATCGGCAGGCCCACGAACAGAAGCAGCGCGGCGGCGGCGATCCCAGTGATCGCCGCCGCCGCGCCTTTCAACAGGCCGCGCGTCAGTGCTTGCCGCCGTCCTTCAGGTGTGACCTGAGGGGCCGGAGCCTGCGCTATCGCGGCCGATGCTGCCGTGTCTGGACCGTTACGGGGTCACGGTGAAGGTAGCGACCTTCGAGACCCGACCGTCGGCGGTCACGGTGACGTTGTACTGGCCCGCCGCGAGGGCGGGGACCGTGGCCGTGATAGAGCTCGAGCCCCACGCCGTGGTGGTCGCCACGGTCGTCACGGGGGTCGCCCCGGTGCTGGTGAACTTCACTGCGCCCGGGATGTAGGTCTTGAAGTTGAGGCCGGTGATGACGACGCTCGAGCCTGCGGCGCCGGTTGCGCCACTCGTGCCTGCCAGCGTCGTGATGGCCGGCACCGGCTCGGGACGGAATCCCCAGCGCTTCATGATGGCCTGACCCTGCGTGCTCATGACGAACTGGATGAAGCGCTTGCCGAGCGTGTAGTGGGCGGTGCCCTGAACGACCGCCATCGGGTAGGTCGGCAGCGGGCTCGACTGATAGGCGTCGGCGATCCCGATGCGGATGACCTTGGAGCCGGCGGCCGTCTTGTCGCTGTTGTAGACGAAGCCGGCGTCGACGTCGTTATCCGAGACGAGGGCGGTGATCATGTTCACGTTGGCGGCGATGTCGCCGAAGGCGAGGACGTTGTTATCGACGTCGGTCGCGAACGTCGCGTCGTTCAGGGCGGCGTCGGCATTGAGGTTCGTCAGCACCTTCTGGGTGTACGTGCCGATCGGCACTGCGTTCGTGCCCCAGGTGCCGACCGCGACTGCGTTGCCCGCCTTGGTGAGGTCGGTCAGGCTCGTGACCTTGTGGCCCTTCACGTTCGGCACGATCACGCAGAGCGCGTTCTGGCAGAAGATGCGCGGCGTGTAGAGGTAGTTGGTGGCCGAGACCGGCGGCTGCAGATCGTCGATGTAGGTCGTGTTGGCGCTCGCGAACAGGTCGGCGGGCGCCTTGTTGATGAGCTGCTGGTAAAGCTGCTGCGTGCCGGCGAAGTTGAAGAGGAACTTGACGTTCTTGTACTGGTGGTACTTGGCCTTGAACGGCGTCACCATGGCCGGGAACGCCTTGTAGAGCGAGGCGGCGGCAAACACGGTGAACTTGGGCTGCGTAGCGGCCGACGCCTGGCTTGCGCCCGCGCCGAACATCATCATGACCATCGCTGCGACGGCCAACAGCACCCACGATTTACGCTTCACTTGAGACCCCTCCCTGACGGTTTTCTTACTGCGCCCCGTGTGGGGCGATCACGTTTGTGTCGGCTCGCGACATCGGCCGACGACGCATAGACTTGGCGCGCGCAAGCCCCGGTGACCCGCCGTGCGCGCCGGCATGAGTATCGAAGTACGTGACGTCACGGAAGCGTTACACTGTGCGAAGTACAACGAGCGTTACACTACAAGAAGTACAACGCTCTGTCACGCAAGCCCGGTGTGGGCCGCGCTGCGGGCCTGGGGGATATGGGATCAATGCGACGTCGTGCGGTCGGTGCCGCCATAGTGTGTCTGGCCGCGGGAGTCGCGCTGCTGGCGGCTGCGCCTTCAGCCGGGGCCGCGGCGTTCGTGCAGGGAGCGGGGGGTGTGTCGTTCAAGGTCGCCTCCGAGACCGGCGGCGTTGCCGACCTGGGCGGCGCCTTGGCCGCCACTGTCGGGCAGCTGGAGTCGATCGACGCCTCCGCGGGCGGCGGCTACGACAAGCTGGGCGTCACGCAGCCCGACCCCGTGAGCGCGCAGCCGCTGAGTGACGGTGGCGACGGCCGCGATGACATCCTCGTCGCCGATGCGGCCAACCGGTTGGTCGCGGAGTTCTCCTACGTGTGGGACTCAGACAGCAAGTCTTGGCTCTGGTCCCCCGTCTGGTCGTACACGAGCGCCGACGACTCGAGCCTGAGCTCCCCGGTGTCGGCCCGCTCGATCAGCGGCAACCGCGTGGGCGCCTCCGGACACACCGGCGACGGCTACGTCCTGATCTGCGACCGGGGGGCCGACCGGGTCTTCATAGTGGACGCGACGACTAACCTGCCCGTGTGGCAGTACGGCACCGCCGGCACGGCCGGCGCCGGGATCGATCAGCTTCATTCGCCGACGTCGGCCGAGTGGATAGCCAACGGGAAGGCCTCGCCCAACATCGCCGATGACGGCGACGTCGCGATCTGCGACGCTGGCAACCACCGCGTGATCGTCGTGCGCGCCGGCGACTATGTGAAGAGCGCGACCGACGCCGGCTTCAGCGCGAACAGCATCACGTGGCAGTATGGGGCGAGCGGATACGGCAGCGGGACCGACCAGCTCGAATCGCCGACGTCGGTCCAGCAACTGAGTCCGTCAAAGAACATGCTCATCTGCGACAAAGCGGCGGCACGGGCGATCGAGGTCCGCTATGGGGACTACGACGCCGCCCTGCCGCAAGACGGATTCACCTCCGGCAGCATCGTCTGGCAGTTCTCACGCTCAGGCGCCTACGCTTTGAGCTCTCCTACCAGCGCGCTGAGCAGCCTTGGCGGGGCGGTGTGGATCGCCGACACCGGTCACGTCTACGGCGTAGCGACCGTACGAAGAGTTCGACGGTGTTCGCCGACTACCTCTCCGGCATGCCGGGGTCGTCGCCCACGGCGCCGGTCTCGCTCTCGGCGCCGGCGTCGCTGTCGCAGGTGCCGTTGACCGACGCCGACGCGGGGAGTCTGGTGATCGCCGACCCCGGTGCTCAGAGGGTCGCGGTCATCGGCACGAGTGCCGGGACAGTGACTCTGGCCGCTTCCGAGCTTGGCCACGCCGGCCGCAAGCAGCTCGGCAGCCTGAGCTGCACACTGGCGCAGGTCCCGGGCGGCGATGTGAGCGTGCGCTACAGCATCGATGGAGGGGTCTTCCAGAACATGGGAGCGTACAATATGAAGGCGAGCGCCGCCCTGGGACTCGTGTCGCAGACCATCGCGTTCCCAAAGCTCACATTCGGCAAGAAAGTCGTCTACTCCCTCTACTTCTCGGCCGCCGGCGCAGCTGTGGCCCCCAAGGTCCTGTCGCTCACCACCACCTACAAGCTCCCGACCGCAAAACCGAGCGGCACGGGCGGCGGCGGCGCGAGCGGCAACCGCCCCAACAGCAACGGCAGCGAGAGCGGCAACGGCGGCACCGCCGGCGGCGGTGCGGGCTCCGGAGGCGGCGTGGGCGGCGGCACCGGCAGCGGTTCGGGGCAGGGCACCGGCACCGGCCGCGGCAGCGGCTCGACCAACAGCAACGGCGCCGACACTGGGGCTGCGGGTGGTTCGAGCGGAGCGATGCTGCCGGCCGCGGTGGCGGGGTCGACGCCGAGCGGCGCCGCGTCGCGCACCGTGTCGGGGTATGCGTTCAAGGTCTCCGGACAGGCCGGCGGCGGCGAGGGCGGCGGGAGCAGCTCGGCTGGCGCCGGGTCGCCCGTCGTGGCGGCGCTGGGCGGCGTCGCCGGCGTCGGCCTTCTCCTGCTGGTCGGCCCCTGGGGCGCGCGCCGCCGGCTGCGACTGTTCGCAGGCTGGGATGAGAACGTGCAGCGGCCGTTCCCGGCCGATCGCACGACGGACATGCCGCGGCGCTTCGCGGTGACGGGACCGCTCAGGCGGTGGCGCCGCATTCCTGGGTGACGCAGGCGGGCGGTGGGGCGCGGCGCGCTCGTTGCACCCGCGGCCTTCGCCGCGCCTGCGTGGCGCGCCCGCTCCGCTCCGCACGACCGGTCTGACTCCGCCGCCGGACCCGTGGCCGGTCTCGCGGCCCGACCCGTGGCCCGGCCGTTCCGTCGCCCTTTGGGACTAGAATCGTCGTGTCCAGTTGGAGGGTAGGCATGAACGCCGGGCGCAGCAGGCTCTGCGAGAAGTTGAGGAGGTAGCGGGAACGGCCACACAGCGTCAGGCCAGCACACCTCCTCTGGGCACGATAGCATTCGGAGGACTATCATGCGACGTGACGTCTGGGAAGGCCTGCTGGGGGACTGGTGTAGTGGGTAGTCAGGGGGGACATGTGCGCCAATGATGCGCCCGGCGTTGGGCCAGCCGAGGCTTACGCGAGTCTCGACGTCTCGCAGGACACGTTTCTGAACCGGGCGCTGATCGGCCACTTTGTCTGGTGTGTGGGGTCGGGCATTTCGATGTCGGTTCTCCCTAGCACCGGCAAAATGGTGATGGTTGCGCTGCGGAAGCTGCGCACGTGCGTCCAGGCGAACGAGAGCCAAGAGTGCCTACGTGCTTTTGATGCCGTGATGGCACTTGTTGGCTGTGACCAAGTCTCCGTCCAAGACGATCCGGAAGGTTGGAGTGATATTCCCGGCTTTGAGGAGGCCCTCGGAAACAAGTACTCGGAAGCCTTGGATGAGATCGATACCCACGTTGGGGACGAGATTAATGTGGCACTCGACGTCGTGCAGATTCCCAGGGTCTTCGGGAACTCAGCCATCGAGCCGGGCCCGGAGCACCGTATGCTGGCGATCCTTCTTGCTGAGGGCGTGATTGACGACGTCATCACCACAAACTGGGATTGCCTCGTCGAGAAGTCCTTCGAAAGACTGCTCAGCGGCAGGCAGTTGAGCGTGGTTGCTCATCCGGACGAACTGACCGCCCAACGGCCCCGCCTGCTGAAGATCCACGGGTGCGCCCGCGGTGCCAGCGCCGACCCGGACAAGTACGGACCCTATGTGATTGCCACTTCCAGTGACATCAGGCGCTGGACGAACGACCACGAGTTCCTGGCGTTTCGTGAGGAGGTCCATTCCTGTCTGCGCAAGAGGGCACTCGCGGTCGCGGGGTCATCGGTGCGAGATCAGAACTTGCGAACGGTCGCGGATATTGCTGGAAAGAGACAGACGCCTCACGCCACAGATTCACCGCGCGCAGTCTTCGTTGAAGAGGGCGAAATAAGCCATGAGCAAAAATCTCTGCTCAAGTCTCTTCACGGCGGCGGCTTTCGCGGACAGGTTGCCAGACGGTTGGCAGAGGCCTCTTCACTACATCTCCGGGCAAGTGAACTATTCATGGCTTTCTGGGCGCATTCGTTGGAGAAGAAACTCCGCCTTATGATTCGAGAAGGGGAGCCGACCCTGGGACCCGATTGGCTCGACGCTTTCGACGGGTCGTCGGTAGAAATCATTAAGCGGCTGGGCGAGTACGCCTCGAACGAGGAGCCCCTCGAAAGAGAGCGGCGAGTGGCGACCGAAGTCCCTGCGATGGTCGCACGCCTTGTGTCAATTCATACGAGGCTGCGACCGCCGCCAGACCTGAACGCATATGAGCCCTTCGCGTTTGGCAATGTGGAGCAGGTGGAGCGGAACACGGTTGCCCTTCAAGCAGGGGCACACCTGCCGGTTGCCGCGCTACTGATGTTGCTGGAATGTGCAAGGGTCAACGACTGGAAGCTGTCCGTCCCGTTGGGTGCGCCTGCGTCGAGGGGGCAACTGGTGGTCGGCACGGGGGCCCTGGGGGTACGCGTCTTCGTCTTACGCGACTCAGTTCATGACTACTCCAGGGCTATGGACATGGTTGGCGGCGAAGACGCGAGCGACTGTGTTCTCATTTTCTGCCGCGGAGACGGTGCGAAGCCGTCGCGTGCAGACCTTCCGAGGTCCGCGCTTCCTAGCCGGAGACGCACTGGAGGGCCAAAGTTGCTGTCACTCGACGGTGACATACTGAGGCTTGATAAGACCCTGGATGACGCCGTCCATCTCTTGGCCGGCCGCATGCCGCTGGGGGTGGGCTGATGCTGGACCGCGTGCGCGATCTCTTGGCTGGAGAGGGTTACCGCGAATTGCCGCAGCCACTCGTCGTGGCTGGCGAAGCTTTCCAGTTTGACGCGGTGTTTGTCGGCCCGAAAGATCACGGTAACCTGGTCGTGCTCGTATTGGGCTCCGCTGGCCCTTCGTGTGCGGCGACGAGACGAGTGCGAACGTTGATTTGGCTCTTGGAGCGAACGGGGTCATCACGTCCAGTAACTGTCGTAGTAGTCGGCCCTCGCGGCCAAGACCCTACCGTCGGCGGAGTCGGCGAGTTCGCTCACACGATTACGATCCCGGACGATGCTGACGGGAAAGACGCGGCCAGGTTCCTCAAACCTTTGACTAGGCTGAATCTGCCAAACACCGTTACTCCTGACTCCGTCGCTGGCCTGCTGAGCGATGCGCTGGGCCGACGCGCATCGGATCCAAGAGTCGGGTCATTACTTGCCGCCGCTCAACGGGGCCCCGACGAGGTCAAAGCAACCCTACTGCGTCTTGTTGACCAGGCGACTGAGATGGCAATCCTCGAGGTCGGCCATGATTAGCCGAATAACCGGACTCGAGATCGAGAACTTCCGGTGTATTTCCGGGGCACACAAGGTCTCGCTCGATAGTCCCGTCGTTCTCATCCACGGACCCAACGGCAGTGGAAAGTCGACCCTTCTGCAAGCCCTCGAGTATGCCTTGACCGGGAAGGTGCAGGATCTTCAGCGGTATGGCGATGATTACCCGAGATGCCTCGTGAATCAGTTTGCGCACGATGACATGTCGGTTAAGGTCCGTTTCAGAGACGAGAACCAGCGCGAAGCCTGTTCTGGGGCCGGGGTTCAGCATGAGTGCGCCCCCCAGTCCATCCAGATCTATTTCCGAGAGCGTGCCTTCCTGTCTCAGCAGCAACTGACGCGACTGCTGGAGACGTACGAGGGTGACCCCGGTCCGGGCGGGGAGCAACCCTTAGTCCGGTTCATCCAAGACCTGCTTCAGCTTGACGACCTCGTGAGCTTGAATGAGGGTCTCCATCCAGCGATGGATCGCCGCTGGCTTCGCAAGGAATGCCACAAGCTCGTTGAGCTCGAAGAAGAGGCTCAACTTCTCACGGCCCAAGCATCAGCAGCCCGCGAGACGTCTCAGATAGCGGTTGATTCAGCGACGGCGTCCATTGAATCGCTTATCACCCTCATTCGCGACGTCCGCTTGGCGAACTTGCCCCAAGTAGACGCAAGCGCGACCCTTGAGGAGCTCGACTCTTTGCGGGGTCTGTTGTCTGAGATGTCTTTAGCCTTGGCGGCCGCGGTTGAGCGCTCGGCAATGCACATCGAGCGCCTGGGCGACGCTCGCCGGGTCGAGGAGGACGCAGCAGAGCACGGTTCGGACGCCGCAAAGGCTGCGCTTGCCACCCTCGACGCGGCCCGCGCCGAAATGCGGCAGTCGGAGGGGAAGCTCGCAGCCCTGCGTGAAGTCGTGGAGCCATCTGTATTGAATCTAGGGGCCGAGTTTGCTCGCTTGGCTGAGGAACACGATTCGCTCGCGTTCCTCGCGTCTTGCGAAGAACGCTTGGCCAAGCTAGAGGAAGAGCTTCAGGACCAACTTGAGCGCGTCGTTGCCGGCAGCGGCAACCTGGCTCTCTGGCGAGATCAACTAGCCGCTCAGGTTTCTCAGCTGGAAGGCTTGTCCGATGTGTCCGACGATCAACTCGCCTATTTCGAGGCTTTGTCAGCGTTGCTCATGGAAGCTCAGCCTCTAGCCGACTCCGATCTCTGCCCTGTGTGTGGCCGCGACTACTCCGAACTTCAGCTCGGAGCTTTACAGGATGCGATTCGATCGCGCGTTGACGAGCTCGCTCGCGAGTGCTCGTTGGGAGTGGACCGCGCGCGGGAGCGCAAACAACTCACCTCTGCGATGGCTAGGCTTAACGACCTGATTTCTACGACGCAGAGTGAGCTTGACGCTCTACCCTCGGCTGGATCGCTGGAACGCAGATCGAAGGCGGTCCACGACTTGCGCATGCTTTTGGAGAGCGCATCCGACGACCGTGCGGGCGCCCGCAATCACCTGGAACGGATGGCGGACGCTGAAGCCGAGGTCCAAAGGCGCACTGAAATCGATGCGCGAAGTCGAAGCGCCAGGCTCAGCCTTCTTGAGATAGCCGAGGAGGTTGGAGTCCCGGTGGCTGATCAGGCCGTTTCGTTCTCTTCGTTGTCTGCATCGTGTTGACGAGGCGGTCCTATCCCGGGCTGAGGAGAATGGGAAGAAGAAAATCCAGATCGAATCAGTTGTGGAGGCGCTGGACGAAGCGCGGCGGGCTGTGGAGCACCTCACGCACCTTAAGGGCGACGCTGGTGCCCTAGAGTCTCGGCGGCTTGAGGCAGAACACCGACTTTCCGAAGTCAAGCGGCTGGAGGACCTCGCGAGGCGAGTCGTTGAGGCATCGTCAAGAACCAGAGCCAAGGCGCTTACCAAGTTGATCGACGGTGACTTGAACGAACTTTGGCAGGACCTCTTTCTAAGGCTTGTTCCCTCGGAGCGGTTTCGCCCGATGCTCACTAGGCCCACAGTGGAACGCCGCGTCCTGCGCGTGACCACGAGCGTTTTAGCCGACGGGGTGGCGCCGCTCAACGCCGGCGCGACGCTCAGCGCGGGCAACCTCAATACCGCCGCGCTTTGCCTTTTCCTTGCCATCAACGTCTTGGAAGACGCCATGGTCCGAACATTGGTCTTGGATGATCCAGTCCAGAGCATGGACGATGTGCACCTTGTGAATTTCGCCAATCTGCTTTCGGCATTGGCCCGCGACGCGACAGACAGGTCATCGTTGCCGTGCACGAGCGGGCCCTTTTCGACTATCTCCTGCAGGAGCTTGGACTCGACGAGGCACGGCGACGACGTTCTCGGACTTGAACTCGCGCGGGCGCCAAACCATGGGTGGGTCTGCCGCGAGACGAGAAAGCGTTGGCATCCTGACAAAGTGAGCGTCTCGTAACGGCTTTGGTTTAGTGACCGCTAACTTATGGTATACTCCGCGCCATGAGTGAGATGACCTCGACCAGATCGACCAAGAGGAGCGCCGCCGCGAGATCATCGAGGCGGCCACCCGCGAGTTCGCCGTCGGCGGGCTCTACGGCACGCCGGTCACGGCGATCGCCAAGCGGGTCGGGGTGTCGCAGCCCTACCTCTTCCAGCTCTTCGGCACCAAGAAAGACCTCTTCATCGCGGCCGTGCGGCGCTCGTTCGAGCGCACGGTGGCGACCTTCCGCACCGCCGCCGCCGAGGCTGGCCCCGACGCTTCTACCGAAGACGTGCTCATGACCATGGGCCTCGCCTACGCCAACCTGCTCGAGACCGACCGCACGCTCTTGCTCATGCAACTTCAGGCTCACGCGGCCTGCGAAGACCCCGACGTGCGCGCGGCCGTGCGCGAGGAGTTCCTGCGCCTCGTGCGCTTCGTGCAGTCGGCCTCGGGAGCGCCCGACGAAGCGGTGCGGCCCTGGCTGGCCGAGGGCATGCTCATGAACGCCGCCGCGGCCATGGACCTGGGCCAGGTCGACGAAGACTGGGCCCGCATGTGCACCGGCCACTTCGTCGTCGACAAGTTCGCCCAGTTCCACGGGCTGCTCAAGAAGAATCTCCGGAAGGGAGGCGGCGCCTGAAGCTGTTCCTAAGGCGCCGCCGCACGCACCTCGCGGGCGGAGCCACCTCTCTTTTTTTCGCCTCAAAACTAAGCGATTACTAACTCACTAGACACCAGATCGACACCACGTCGGTTCGTCAGAGCAAAGCATAAGCAATCGGAAGGGAGATGACGCGATGAGCCGGAGAGCCACCATCTGGACCTTCATCATCACGTCGGTCGCGGTGTTCATGGTCTCGCTCGACAACCTCGTCGTGACCACCGCGCTGCCCGTGATCAAGCACGACCTGGGAGCGGGGCTCTCGGGCCTCGAGTGGACCGTCAACGCCTACACGCTGACCTTCGCCGTCCTGCTACTGACCGGCGCCGCGCTGGGCGACCGCTTTGGCCGCAAGCGCATGTTCCTGGTCGGCCTCACCATCTTCACGCTGGGTTCGGCCGCGGCGGCCGTGGCGCCCAGCATCGGCGCCCTCATCGCGGCGCGCGCGCTGCAGGGCGTGGGCGGCGCCATCGTCACGCCGCTGACGCTCACCATTCTCTCGGCGGCCGTGCCGCCGGCCCGCCGCGGCCTGGCGCTCGGCATCTGGAGCGGCACCGCCGGCCTGGCCGTGGCCCTCGGGCCGGTCATCGGCGGCGCCATCGTCGACGGATTTTCCTGGCAGTTCATCTTCTGGGTGAACGTGCCCATCGGCCTGGCCCTGCTGCCCTTCGCCTATCTGCGCCTGACCGAGACGCGCGGCGCCAACCGCTCGCTCGACCTGCGCGGACTGGCCCTGGTGAGCAGCGGCCTGTTCGGCATCGTCTGGGGTCTGGTGCGCGGCAACGCCCACGGCTGGACCAGCCTCGGCGTGCTGCCGCCCATGATCGTCGGCGCGGTGCTGGTGGCGGGCTTCGTCGCCTGGGAGCTGCGCGCCGAGGAGCCCATGGTGCCCATGCGCTTCTTCCGCCGGCGCGCCTTCGCGGCCGCCAACCTGACCTCGGTGTTCATGAGCTTCGGCATGTTCGGCTCGATCTTCCTGCTGGCGCAGTTCTTCCAGATCGTGCAGGGTTACACGCCCCTGCAGGCCGGCCTGCGCACGCTGCCCTGGACCGCCATGCCCATGCTGGTGGCGCCCATCGCCGGCATCCTCTCTGACCGCATCGGCAGCCGGCCGCTGCTCATCGCCGGCATGGCCCTGATGGCCGGCGCCCTGGGCTGGCTGGCGGCGATCTCGTCGCCGACCGTGCCCTACGCCAACCTCGTCCCGGCCTTCGTGATGGCCGGCGTGGGCATGAGCCTCTACTTCGCGCCGGTCGCCAACCTGGTGCTGTCGAGCGTGCGCCGCGACGAAGAGGGCAAGGCGTCTGGCGTGAACAACACCATGCGCGAGGTCGGCGGCGTGTTCGGCGTGGCCGTGCTGGCCAGCGTGTTCGCGGCGGCCGGCAGCTACCTCACGCCGATCTCGTTCGTGCACGGCCTGACGGCGGCCCTGTGGGTCGGCACGGCGGCCGTGGGCGTGGCCACCTTCGCGGCCATCGCCATCCCGCCCAAGCAGGACGTGGTCGACTCGGTCTCGTACCTGCCCGGCGAGGGCGAGAGCGGCGCGCGCGTCGGCGACGGCCGCGCGGGCGCCGCACTCGGCGACGGCCGCGGCGGCGAGGCCGGCTTCGGCGCCGGTCAGCCCGGCGAGCCCGCGCTCGTGCCGGTGCGCGTCGACGACGAGGAGCGCATGATCGGGTGACGGATGGCTCCGGGCGGGCTCGCAGGCGAGCTCGCCCGGAGGCCCGACTCACGAGCGTCTTCCTTCCACCTAAGGCGGGGGCGGCGGGCGGCTTTGCCGCCCGCCGCCCCCAATGGTTTTGCCCCCGCCCGTCCGGGTAGGACGCCTCGCGTTTGCGGGGGCTTGTTCGCAGGGGGGCGCTCTTCCCGCCCGCAGGGCGGAATCCGGTCGAAGATCGTCTCGGCATCGGTCGGGCCGACGTCGGGTGGGCGTACGCCCTGTCCCGGCAGAGGAGCCGACAGGAAGAGGTCGACAACAGGGCCGGTAGCGAGCGCCGGCACGGACGCGTGACCCCGGCGTCCTTGAGCGGCGCTCGCCACGACCGGCCGAACGGGGCGCCCGGCGGCTGCAGCGGCCGGGCGCCCGCCCCGGGCGGAGGCGCGATGAGCGAACACGGGCCACGGCGACCGCACTCCGAACACGTGGTGCTCGAGATCGGCGACGAGACCGGGGCGCTGGTGCTCTACACCGACCCCGACCTGCTCGGCAGCGAGATCGAGATCGAGCCCGAGTGGCCACGACGACGAGCGCCGGCACAAGGAGGTCCTGGAACGCCCCACGGGCGGCGGCCGGGTGGTGTACGCGGCCGCCTTCGACGGCCTGCGCGAGGGCACCTATACGCTGTGGTTAGACGACGAGGCCTACGCGCGCGGGGTCGTCGTGAGCGGCGGCCGCGTGGCGGAGTGCGACTGGCGCAGGTAGCCGGGCGCCGGTCGGCGGCGCGGCGCTTGGGCCGGGCGACACGTCTGCGCCGCCCTTGGGCCGGGCGACACGCCCGCGCCGCCCTCGGGCCGGGCGTCGCGCCTGCGCCTACGGCATGCACATGCGCGAGCGCGTGATGAAGTGCGTGTCGGGGCCGGCGGCCAGCGAGAAGCCCTCGGGCGCGCCCTCGCCGACGTCGAGGATGAGCTGGGTGTGCTTCCAGACCTCGTACTGGCGGGGGTCGATGTAGAAGGGGCGCCGCCCAGCGTGCCCAGCAGCACGTCGTGGTCGCCGATCAGGAACTCGCCGTCGTCGAAGCACATCGGGAGGCTGCCGTCGCAGCAGCCTCCCGACTGGAAGAACATGACCGGCCCCCGTTCGGCGACGAGGCGGGCCACCGCGGCCAGGGCCTCGGGCGTGGCCACCACGGCGGGAACGGGGACCGGTTCGCTCATGTCCGTGCTCCTTACGTGCTGCGAGCCTGCTGCGGGCTTCTCTCAGCCCGCAGCCGTCAGTTCTCAGCCTTCAACTCCCAAGATGCCCTTGCAGGCGTCTCTCAAAAGAAGCCGAGCGGCTGGTCGCTGTAGCTGACCAGCAGGTTCTTGGTCTGCGTGTAGTGCTCGAGCATCATCTGGTGGTTCTCGCGACCCGACGCCGGAGATCTTGTAGCCGCCGAAGGCCGCGCCGGCGGGGTAGAGGTGGTAGCAGTTGGTCCACACGCGGCCGGCCTTGATGGCCGCGGCCCATGCGGTAGGCGCGGTTGCCGTTGCGCGTCCACACGCCGGCGCCCAGGCCGTAGAGGGTGTCGTTGGCGATCGCGCACCGCGTCGGCCTCGTCTTTGAAGGTGGTCACGGCGAGCACCGGACCGAAGATCTCCTCCTGGAAGACGCGCATCTTGTTGTCGCCCTTGAGCACGGTGGGCTCGAAGTAGTAGCCGTCGGCGAACTCGCCGGCGCTGCTCGGCGCGGTGGCCGCCGATGAGGCACTCGGCGCCTTCCTGCAGGCCGATGTCGACGTAGGAGGCGATCTTCTCGATCTGCTGGGTCGAGACCTGCGGGCCGATCATGGTCGTCGGTGTCGAGCGGGTTGCCCTGGCGGATCTTGCCGATGCGCTCGAGGCAGCGCGCCATGAACTTGTCGTAGATCGACTCCTGGATGAGCGCGCGCGACGGGCACGTGCAGACCTCGCCCTTGTTGAAGGCGTAGAGCACGAGGCCCTCGATCGCCTTGTCGAGGAAGCTGTCGTCTTCGTCCATGACGTCGGCGAAGAAGATGTTGGGCGACTTGCCGCCGAGCTCGGTGGTCGACGGGATGAGGTTCTGGGCGGCGTACTGCATGATCAGCCGGCCGGTCGTGGTCTCGCCGGTGAAGCCGATCTTGGCGATGCGCGGGCTGGTGGCCAGCGCCTTGCCGATCTCGCCGCCGGGGCCGGTGATGATGTTGATCACGCCCGGCCGGCACGACGTCGGCGATGACCTCGGCCAGCTTGAGGATCGACCACGGCGTGGGCGAGGCCGGCTTGAGCACGGTGCAGTTGCCGGCGGCCAGGGCCGGAGCGATCTTCCAGGCGGCCATCAGCAGCGGGAAGTTGAACGGGATGATCTGGCCGACCACGCCGAGCGGCTCGTGGAAGTGGTAGGCGACCGTGTCCTTGTCGATCTCGGTCGGTCCTGCCTTCGAGCGAGCGCGTGGCGCCGGCGAAGTAGCGGAAGTGGTCGATGGCCAGGGGGATGTCGGCGGCGAGCGTCTCGCGCACCGGCTTGCCGTTCTCCCAGGTCTCGGCCACGGCCAGCATCTCGAGGTTGGCCTCGAGGGCGTCGGCGATGCGCGTTGAGCACCGCGGCGCGCTCGGCCAGCGAGGTCTCGCCCCAGGCGTCTTTGGCGGCGTGGGCGGCGTCGAGGGCGAGCTCGACGTCGTCGGCCGTCGACTTGGCGACCTCGCAGAACTGCTTGCCGGTGACCGGGCTCAGGTTGGGCATGTACTGACCCTTGACCGGCGCCACCCACTTGCCGCCGATGAAGTTGTCGTAGCGGGCTTTGAGCGTGACGACGCTGCCCGGGGTCCCGGGTGGTGCGTAGACCTTACCCATCGATGCCTCCTCGAAGATGTGGTTGCGGCGGCGAGCTGTCGCCTTGGCGAGGTACACCGAACGATGACGCCGACAGACGGCGTATTCGAGTCGCCGCGCGACCACTCCTCAGGCGTGAGGTGGGCGCGCGCACACCTGCGGGCGGCGCGGGCGCGGGCCGTGCGCGCGAGCGACCGCAGTCGCAGGCGCGGCGCCGTCGCGGCCGCGAGTCGGCGCCGTCGCTGCCGCGACGGCGCGCGCGGCCGCTACTCGGTGGCCGCGGAGGGGCGCTTGCCGAGCAGCTCGGCGGCGTGCAGGCCGAGCCGTATGTCGACGATGTCGTCGAGGTCGCTCAGGTCGACGCCGAGGAGCTGCTCGACGTGCGCCAGGCGCTTCTGCAGCGTGTTGCGGTGCACGTGCAGCAGGTCGGCGGTCTCCTGCACGGCGAGGCGGTGCTCGAACAGCGTCTCGAGGGTCTCGAAGAGCCGCGTGCGGTGCTGGGCGTCGTAGCCCAGCAGCGGCGCGAAGGTGCGCTCGACGATGTCGGCCAGGGTCTCCTCGTCGAGCCCGTCGAGCAGCCGGAACTGACCGCTCAAGCCGTCGAACAGCACGACGCCGCCGGCGGCGGGGTCGTGGCGCGCCGCGATGCAGGCGGCGTGCGCCTGCTGCAGGCCGCGCGGCGCGCCGCCGGCGCCGGAGAGCGGCGTCGAGCAGCCGACCACGACCTGCTCGGGCGCGACCGCTTTGGCGGTCGCGTCGCGCAGGTCGGCGAGCAGCGCGGCGGCCGTCTCGGGCCGGCCGTCGGGCAGCGTCGCGAGCACCACGGCGAACGAGCCCATGGGCATGCTCAGAAACGGCGCGTGGCGCCGGCTCAGGGCGTCGTCGACGGCGCGCAGCAGCCTGTCGGCCAGGCGCTTGGCGGCCCGCGCGCTGGGCGCGCCCTCGGGCGGGGCCGGCGCGGCGCGCAGCTCGACGACCACGACGCGCCAGACGCTGTCGTGGTCGAAGCCCTGGTCGGCCAGGCGCGCCCGCAGCTCGTCGGGCGTGCCGTCGCCGGCCAGCACCTCGCCCAGCAGGTGGCGGCGTTCGCGGCGGTCCATGGCGAGCTCGTCGCGGCGGCGCAGCACGTCGAGCGTGACGAGCTGCTGCAAAAAGGCGAGCGAGGCGTCGGCGAACTCGGGCGCCTGGCGGGCCGGGGCCACGGCCGCCAGCACGCGCTCGACGCGGTCCATCACCAGGATGTCGTGGTAGTAGAGGCGCTCGCCGCCGCCGCCGTCGGCCCGGCCCAGCGGGGCCGACGGGCCGCGCCGCGCGGCGTAGGCCGACCACAGCCGGCGCGCCAGGCCCGGCGAGTCGGCGCCGCGCGAGCTGTGCAGGGTGCGGCCGTGGGCGTCGAAGAGCACGATCGGCATGTCGAGCAGCGTGGCCACGCGGTCGATCAGCTCGCCCAGGTCCTTCTGCTGCACGAGCAGCTCGAGCAGCTGGATCTGCAGGGCGGCCGTACGGCGCAGGGCGTGCATGTCTCTCGAGGCCGAGGCCGGCGAGGCTGCTGGAGGCCCGCTCGTTGTCGCGCAGGGCGGCCTCGGCCTCTTGCGTGCGCAGGCGGACCTGCTTTTGCAGCAGCACGGTGGTCTGGAACAGGCCGTAGCCCGAGCCCTGCGTGCTGGTCGCCGCCTCGGCGCGGTCCATGAGCGCCTGCACGACCTTGTTGAGGCGCACGATCTCCGCCTGCAGGGCGGCCACCTCGCCGGCGCCCGGCCGCGCGGCGCTCCCCGGCCGGGCCGTACAATCGCCAGGCCGCGCGGCGTCGCCGGACCGCGCGGCGTCGCCGGCGCCCGGCCGCCGCGCTTCAGGCACCGTGGTCCGCTGCGCCGGAGCCCAGGGCGACCCCGGTCAGCGTCTGGTTGACGTGCACGCCGCAGAACTGCTCGCCGTAGGTGTTGAAGCCGACCGCGTTGTTGGCCCGCAGGATGTCGCCGACGCGGTCGGTCAGGCCGCTCTCGACGATCTCGAGCTTGCGCAATATGCAGTCGCAGGTGAGCACGAGCTGCAGCGGGCCGATCTGCTCGCGCAGCTGCGCCAGCGCGTCTTCCAGGTTGGCGATGAGGTCGACGCCCTTGGCCACGCGCAGCACGACGCCGGCCTCGATGGCGCAGAAGAAGGTGAGGCTGCCGTCGGGGTTGACCTTCTGGATGGAGCGCACGTAGTAGTCGCCGTCGATCAGCACGACGACCGGCGACGACGCGAAGTGCAGCGGACCGAGGTCGCCCGCCGCCACGCCCAGCGTGCGGGCGTACTCGCCGGCGGCCGGCAGGCCGTTGATCTCGCGCACGATGCGCTGCACGGGGTCGGCCTCGGTGACCACGAGGCGCTCGTCGGTGGGCAGGAAGTGCTGCGTCTTGAACGTGCGTATCGGCAGCGGCGTGCTCACCACGATCAGGGCGGCGCTGTCGGCGTAAAAGCGCTTCTCGGAGTAGATGTAGGTGTTGGCGAAGCTGAGGCCGTTGCCGGCGGAGCCGCCCACGACCGGGATCTCGCCCAGCGCGTCCTGGAGCGCGTGCGCCACGAGCTCCTCGCGCACGGAGAGGCCGTCGATGAGCAAAAAGGCGAAGCTGTTGCGGCGGTCGGCGCCGGGCGCGCTGTCCTCGAGCCGGTAGAGCAGCTCGTGGGCGACCAGGCGGCCTTCGTCTAACTCGAACTGCTGCAGGTGCTCGACGACGCCGCTGGTGGCCGTGCAGACGCTCGCGGCGAGGCTCACGCCGGCGATGCTGTGGTCGCGGCAGCCGTTGGGGCCGATCTCGCCGGCGGTCGTGCAGCCCACGACCTGCACGCCGGCGAAGCGGCGGCTCATCTCGCGGGCGAGGATGGCGCGGTCGTACTCGTCGGAGCAGAAGAAGATGACGAGCGCCATGTCGGGCTGCGCGACCTGGGCGTGGAACTCCTTGACCGCGGCGCGCGGGTCGGACGCGCACGACTGCGCAATGCGGATGCCCTTAGCCGTGTCGCTGTGGACCATGTGTCGCTCCCGGCCTGACCCGACTTCTCGTCGACCAGCCCCATGATAGTGCGAAGCGGGTCGGCGCGGGAGGGTTCGGCGGTGCGTTGGGGGGTCGCAGGGAGCGTCGGCGGGGGCGCACGCCGGGCGCCGCCCGGCCGCCCGGCTGCACCACGAACGCGCCGAGCGGGAACAAGGCTCTCATGCTGGCTGATCTGCTCCTCCTCGAACGCCTCTCCGACGCCGACCTTGCGCTGCTCGCCCAGGCCGCCGGCGTGGCGGGCACGCGGCAGCAGCGCGCCGCCCGGTTGCGCGCGCGGCCCGCCGACATCGACGGCCTGCTGGCCCGCGCCGACGTGTTCGCGGCGCTGTTCGGCGGCGGACCGTTCGGCGATGGACCGTCCGGCGGCGGACCGTTCAGCGGCGCGCCGCCGGCCGCCGCGCTCGATGACGCGCGGCCTGCCGGCCGCGCGCCCACAGGACGTCGGCCGCAGAGCGCCCCGGCCGGCGCCGCGGGGCCGGCCGGGGCGGCCCTGGCGACGGCCGCGCTGGGCGCCGCGCGGCCCGACCCCATCGTGGTGGCCGGTCCCTTCATGGCCTTTGCCGTGCTGCTCGCCCAGACGCCGGCGATCTTCGCCCGCCTCACGTTCGTGCCCGAGCGCGTGGGGCGGCGCTCCACGGTGCCGGTCTTCGAGGTCGATCCGCTGCGCGAGTTCGTGGCCGACCCGCTGCGCCGCCTCTTTCTGGCCGACCTGCTGGCCTCGTACACCCACGTGGCCAGCGGCGCGCTGTGGGTGAAGAGCCGCCGCGGCTGGCGCCACCGCCGCTTCAGCGAGCTCGACCCGGCGCAGTTCGCCGAGCTCATCCTGAGCGTGCCGCCCGAGGAACGGCTCGTGCTCTACCGCCGCCTGGGCGACCTGACCCTCTTTCTGAGCGGCGTCTTTCCCGACCACGTCTCGTCGCGCCCGCTGCCGCCCATCGCGGTCGAGCGCCTGCGCCGCGCGGTGGGCGGCGCGGCCTCGCCGTCGGGCGGGCAGGAGCTCGCCGGCGGCGCGAGCGTGGGGTATGGCGGCGGCGCGAGCGTGGGTATGGCGGCGGCGCGAGCGGCGGCCTCGCCGGCGGCCCCGGCGCGCCCGGCGACCTGCGCCTGCTCGAATGGGCCGGCCGGCGCTCGTACGGCCTCGCCTGGGACGCCACCGGGCACGGCGAGCTTGGCCTCTCGCCGGTGCTCGGCTACGTGGCCGAGCACTTTCGCCACGCTCGCCTCATCCTGAACTTTCTCACCGACCGCTACCTCTTCGAGCATCGCGAGCACTGGTTCGCGCTGGGTGCGTAGGCCGGGCCGGCTTCGCTGCCCGGCCCGAGCGCCGGAGCCGCGGCCCCTGGCGCGCCGAGCGCGCCGCGACGAGCCTGTCGCGACAGGCACGCGACGAGCGCGCCGCGGGACGAGCCCGTCGCGACGGGCGACCGGCGACGAGGTCGCCGCGGGCGGGCATATGAGGGTCATGACGATCAGATGAGGAGGTGTGGCCATGGCCACCATCCGTGAGAGCACCGAGGTGTACGAGCCCGTCGCCACCGCCCGCGCGCACTGGCACGGCTTTCTGAACGAGCTGATGTCGGCGTCGGAGCCCGGCGAGCAGTGGATGCCGTTTCGCTGGCGCCGCGTCGAGAAGGACTCCGACCGCGACGTCGTGCAGTTCGAGTCGATCGGTCCCTGCCTGTCGCGCATGAGCATCGAGGTCGACGAGACCGGCGAGGAGACGGGCTCGTTCGCCCTGACGCGCATGCAGAGCGCGCTGCGCATCGACCTGGAACGCTTCTGCGCCGGGGGCGAGTGCGAGCTTTCGCGGCCGCTGAGGCGGCGCGCTGGGGCGGCGCTGCGCGCCGCCTGAGGCGCGCCCGGTCGCGCCGGTCCACATGCGCCTCGACCGGCGGCGGCGCACCGCCGATGCGACGCTGACGCGCCGCCCGGCGAGCACTATCATGTGAGCCATGAGCGCCGAGCCGCACGCGCCGCTTTCGGCCCCGACATCGCGGGCGGACGGCGCGACGCCGGTCAGCGCCTCGCTCATGATCACCTGCCTGGGCGACGCGCTCTACCCGCGCGTCGGGGTGGCCGCGGTCGAGGTGCTCGCCGGGCTCGGCGTGGCGGTCGACTTTCCCGGCGGGCAGACCTGTTGCGGGCAGCCCGCCTACAACGCCGGCCACGCAGGCGCGGCGCGCAGCGCCGCGCGCGCCTTTCTGCAAGCCTTCGCCGACAGCGAGTACGTGGTCTCCGTCTCGGGCTCGTGCGCGGCCATGGTGCGCGACGGGTTCCCGCGGCTCTTCGCCGGACGGCCCGAGCAGGAGGCCGCCGCCGCGCTGGCCGCGCGCACCTTCGAGTTCTCCGAGTTCCTGGTCGACGTGCTCGGCGTCGAGGAGCTGCCCGTGGCGCGGCGCGCTACCGCGACCTTCCACCACTCGTGCCACACGCGCCGCCTGCTGGGCGTCGTCGAGCAGCCTGAGCGCCTGCTGGCCATGGTCGAGGGCCTCGAGTACCGGCCGCTCGCCCACCCCGAGCTGTGCTGCGGCTTCGGCGGCACCTTCGCCGTGAAGATGGCGCGCATCTCGACGGCCATGGTCGACGAGAAGGTCGACGGCGTGCTCGCGACCGGCGCCGACCTGCTGGTGGGGCTCGACATGAGCTGTCTCATGAACATCGAGGGCCGGCTGCGGCGCCGCGGTCACGCCGTCGAGGTGCGCCACCTGGCCGAGGTGCTGGCGGCGGGGTGGCGGGAGTGAGCGCCGCGTCGCACCGGCCATCGAGCGCCGCGACGGGCGGGTCGACGAGCGCCGCCCCGCGCCGGCAGGCGAGCGCCGCCTCGCGCCGCGCCTTCGACGAGCGCGTCGAGCGCGCCCTGGGCGACCCCGCGCTGCAGCAGGTGCTGGCCGCCGGCCAGGACTACGTGCAGGCGCTGAGCGCCGCGGCGCGCGCGGCGCCCGACTGGCCGCTCGCCCTCGACGAGGTCGCGCGCGTGCGCGCCGCCACGCTGGCCCACCTCGACCGCTACGTCGAGGAGTTCGCGGGCAACGTCGAGAAGGTCGGCGGCCACGTCTTCTTCGCCGCCGACGCCGCCGAGGCGCGCCGCCACGTGGTGGGCCTGGCTGAGGAGCGCGGCGTGCGGCTCGTGGTGAAGTCGAAGTCGATGGTCACCGAGGAGATCGGCCTGAACCCGGCCCTCGAGGCGGCCGGCGTCGAGGTCGTCGAGACCGATCTGGGCGAGTTCATCGTACAGCTCGCCGGCGAACGGCCCTTCCACATCCTCAAGCCCGCCATCCACCTGCCGCTCGACCGCATACGCGCGCTCTTCTCGAAGGCCGCCGGCCGCGACGTGGGGGGCGACGCCCACGCCATGACCCGCTACGCGCGCGACACGCTGCGCGAGAAGTTCTTCGCCGCCGACATGGGCATCTCGGGCGCCAACTTCGGCGTGGCGGCCACCGGCTCGGTCGTGCTGGTGACCAACGAGGGCAACGGCCGCATGGTCACCACCCTGCCGCGCACGCACGTGGTGGTCATGGGCGTGGAGCGCCTGGTGCCGACCTTCCCCGACCTCGAGGCCATCCTCAAGGTGCTGCCCCGCGCCGGGGTGGGCCTGCGCGCGACCACCTACGTGACGGCCCTCACCGGGCCGCGGCGCGCCGGCGAGGCCGACGGCCCCGAAGAGCTGCACGTGGTGATCGTCGACAACGGCCGCTCGCGCATGCTGGGCTCGCAAGTACGAGCAGGTGCTGTCGTGCATCCGCTGCGGCGCCTGCCTCGACGTGTGCCCGGTCTATCGCAAGATCGGCGGTCACGCTTACGACGCCGTCTACACGGGGCCCATCGGCGCCGTGTTCAGCCCGCTGCTCGACGGCCTCGCCTGCCACGCCGAGCTGCCCGTTCGCCAGCAGCCTGTGCGGCGCCTGCACCGAGGTCTGCTCGGCGCGCATACCGCTGGCCGAGCTCATCCGCGAGCTGCGCGAAGACGCGGTGGAGCAGGGCCTCGTGGCGCCGGCGTGGGGCGCCGGCTTTGCCGGCTTCGCCGCCGTCGCCCGCCGGCCGCGCCTGTGGGGCGCGCTCGAGGCCGTCGCCCTGCCGCTGCTGCGGCTCATGACGGCCGCCGGCGCGCCGCTGCGCGGCCGCGGTCCGCTGGGCGCCTGGACGCGCGACCGCGAGTTCCCGGCGCCGCAGCGCGGCAGCTTCCGCGCCCTGTGGGCGTCGCGGGCCGGCGCGCGGCGGCGGGCCGGCGCGCCCGGTGGACGGCACCCCGGCGGGCCGGCGCGCCCCGGCGGGCGGGCGCGCCCCGGCGGGCAGGCGCGCCCCGGTGGGCAGGCGCCGCGTCCCGGCGGTCGGCGCGCCCGGCGAGCCGACCGACCAGGAGCGGGGAGAGGCTAGCGTGGAGCGCGAGGCGTTCCGTCGAGAGATTGCGGCTGCGGCTGGCGCCGGATGCGGCCACGCCCGCGCCGGATGTGGCCGGCGCGGCGGACGCGCCGCTCGCATCCGCCGGCAAGCCGGCGGCGAGCGCGCCTGCGCCCGCCGCGCCCGCGCCCGCCGCGCCCGTCGAGTCGCGTCCTCTGCGCCCGACCCGACGGCTCTCTTCGTCGAGCGGCTCGCCGGGCTGGGCGTGACCGTCGCCCAAGTGGCGTCGCTCGCGCAGGCTCAGGAGGGGGTCGAGCGCCTGATCGCCGAGCGCGGCTGGGGCGCCGTCGCCTGCGCGGCCGACCTGTGCTGGGACGGTGTCGCGGCGCGCCACACGCTCGAGGCGCGCGAGGCGCCGTTCGGCCTCAGCCGGGCCGACTGGGCGGTGGCCGAGACGGGCTCGGTGGTGGTGTGCAGCAGCGCCGCGGTGCGGCGCGGCTACTCGCTCGTGCCGCCGGCGGCGGGCTTCTTTGTGGCGAAGCGCTGCATCGTGCCGACGATCGGCGACGTGCTGCGCGCGCTGCCCGGCGCAGGCCCCGCGCTGCCGAGCTGCGTGAGCTTCATCAGCGGGCCCAGCAGCACCTCGGACTTGGCCGCCATCCACGTCGTGGGCGTGCACGGCCCGGGCGAGGTGTTCGTCTGGGTGATCGCCGGGGACTACGCCGAGGGGCGCGCCGAGGAGTAGGCTCTCGTGCACGACCAGCGCCGGGCGACCGGCGCGTTCAAGTAGCGACCAGCGCGCCCGTGACCGGCGCGCTTCAACCACGACCCGCGCCCGGCGACCGGCGCGCCGCGACAACGACCAGACAACGTCGACACCGGGGGCCCGCGCATGCGACTCGCCTACAGACTGTGGCTCGAGTCGAACGGCCGCGCCTTCGGCGAGGGGCCGGCCGCTCTCCTCGACCTGGTGCGCACCGAAGGCTCGCTCAGCAAGGCCGCGGCCGCGCTCGGCATGTCGTACAACAAGGCCTGGCGCAGCCTGCGTGCGGCCGAAGAGCGCCTCGGCTTTGCGCTCCTCGAGCGGCAGGTGGGCGGCAAAGAGGGCGGCGGGTCACGGCTCAGCCCCCAGGGCGAGGAGCTCCTGAAGCGCTACCAGGAGCTGCGCGCCGACGCCGATCGCGAGCTCGAGCGCCTGTTCCTCGCGCATTTCTCGGACTGGCCGGGGCTGCAGCCGGCGCCGCAGACGCCCCAGCCGGCGCCGCAGACGCCGCAGCCGCCGCCCGCGGAGCCGCCGGGCGTTGGCCCGTCTTCGGAATAACGGCTACAATCCGAGGTGTTGCGAAGCGAGTCGCACCGCCGCCGCCCGAGCGCGAACCCGTCTGGCCCGACGGTCATGCGGCTCGCCGGCGCGCTGAAGCTGTTCCCGGTGACGCGGAGGGATGATTTGATGGTCGAGCTCGAGATCAACGGGCAGGCAGTCGCCGTGCCGCCCGGCACGTCCATTCTCGACGCCGCGGCGAGCGTCGGCATCGACATTCCGGCGCTCTGCTACGACAAGACCCTGACCACCTTCGGCGCCTGCCGCCTGTGCAGCGTCGAGATCGAGGGCCGGCCCAACCTGGCGGCCGCCTGCGCCACCCCGGTGGCCGACGGCATCGTCGTGCACACCGAGTCCGAGGCCGTCGTCGACGCGCGGCGCACCGTGCTCGACCTGCTGCTCTCCGACCACCCCCAGGACTGCCTCATCTGCGAGCAGGCCGGCGACTGCCTGCTGCAGGAGTACTGCTACCGCTACGGCGTCGACCACACGAGCTTCGTCAAGGGCGCCAAGAAGAGACTTCGAGCTCGACGACGACAACCACCTCATCCAGCGCGACCAGAACAAGTGCATCCTGTGCGGCAAGTGCGCGCGCGTCTGCGCCGAGGTCCAGGTCACCAACGCCGTCGACTTCGCCGGCCGCGGCTTCGACTCCACGGTGACCACCTCGTTCGACCACCCGCTCGCCAAAGACTTCTGCCGCTTCTGCGGCCAGTGCGTCGACGTGTGCCCCACGGGCGCGCTCGTCAACAAGCAGCTCAAGGGCACGCGCAGCTGGGACCGCACCAAGGTGCGCACCACCTGCCCGTTCTGCGGCGTGGGCTGCAACTTCGACCTGAACGTGCACGACGACAAGGTCGATCGGCGTCACGGCCAACTTACGACGCCCCCGTGAACGAGGGCTCGCTGTGCGTCAAGGGCCGCTTTCACACCGACATGATCTCGAGCCCCGACCGCATCACGACGCCGCTCATCAAGCGCGACGGCGTGTTCGAGCAGGCCAGCTGGGACGAGGCGCTCGACCTCGTCGCCTCGAAGTTCCTCGAGATCAAGGAGCGCGAGGGGCCCGACGCCCTCGCCGTGCTCAGCTCCGCGCGCTGCACCAACGAAGAGAACTACCTGCTGCAACGGCTCACCCGCGCGGGCCTGAACACGAACAGCATCGATCACTGCGCACGTACCTGACACGCTCCTACGGTGGCCGGTCTGGCCGCCACGTTGGGTTCAGGCGCGATGACCAACTCGATCGGCGAGATCGAGTTCAACGACGTGCTCTTCATCATCGGCTCCAACGCCCCCGAGGCGCACCCGATCATCGGCAACAAGATGAAGCGCGCCGTCACCATGAACGGCGCCAAGCTGATCGTGGTCGACCCGCGGCGCACCGAGCTGGCCGACTACGCGCACCTCTGGCTGCGCCTGCGGCCGGGCACCGATAACGCCCTGGTCAACGGCCTGCTCTACCTGATCATCAGCAACGACTGGCACGACAAGGCCTACATCGACGAGCGCTGCGAGAACTTCGACGACCTCTGGAAGGTCGTGCAGCACTACCCGCCCGAGCGCGTCAGCGAGATCACCGGCGTGCCGGTCGCGCAGATCCGCGAGGCCGCCGAGCTCTACGCGCTCACGCCCAAGGCCGGCATCTTCTACACCCTGGGCATCACCGAGCACACCACCGGCACGGCCAACGTCATGAACCTGGCCAACCTGGCCATGGTCACCGGCCACATCGGCGTCGAGAACGCCGGCGTCAACCCGCTGCGCGGCCAGAACAACGTGCAGGGCTCCTGCGACATGGGCGCGCTGCCCAACTCGCTGCCGGGCTACCCGAGCGTCAACGACGAAGCCGCCAGGGCGCGCTTCTCGGCCGCCTACGGCGTGACCATGCCCGAGAAGATGGGCCTGCGCATTCCCGAGATGCTCGACATGGCCGTCTACGGCAAGGTCAAGGCCATGTTCGTCATGGGCGAAGACCCGGCGCTCACCGACGCCGACGCCAACCACGTGCGCAAGGCGCTCGAGAGCCTCGAGTTCCTGGTCGCCCAGAACCTCTTCATGACCGAGACCGCCAAGTACGCCGACGTCTTCTTGCCGGCGGCCTGCTACGCAGAGAAGGACGGCACCTTCACCAACACCGAGCGCCGCGTGCAGCGCGTGCGCAAGGCGGTCGAGGCGCCCGGCGAGTGCCGGCCCGACTGGCAGATCATCGCCGACCTCTCCTGCCGCCTGGGCCACGAGATGCACTACGACTCGCCCGAGGACATCTTCAACGAGATGCGCACCCTGGTGCCGCAGTACGCCGGCATCAGCTACGAGCGCATCGACAAGGTGGGGCTGCAGTGGCCCTGCCCCGACACCGAGCACCCGGGCACCAAGTTCCTGCACGCCGCCGGTTTCACGCGCGGCAAGGGACTGCTGCAGGGCATCGAGTACGAGGCGCCGGCCGAGCTGTGCACCGACGAGTACCCCATCCTGCTCACCACGGGGCGCATGCTCTACCACTACAACATCATGACGCGCCACTCGGCCAACCTCGAGGCGCTGCGGCCCCACGAGCTCGCCCAGATGAACCCGCTCGACGCCGAGCGGCTGGGCCTCGCCGAGGGCGACACGGCGCGCGTCGTGAGCCGCCGTGGCTCGATCGCCACCCGCGTGACGGTCACCGACGTCGTGCCCGAGGGCGTCGTGTTCATGACCTTCCACTACAAGGAATCGCCGGTCAACGAGCTCACCAACTCGGCCTTCGACCCGGTCACCAAGACGGCCGAGTTCAAGGTCTGCGCGGTGCGCATCGAAAAGGAGCTCGAGAGCGCCCTCACGGGCGCCGCGCCGGCCGTCTGAGCACTGCCGCTCCGCCGTGCGGCGCATCGCGCGCCGCCCGGCTGAGCGGCGCCGCATCGCCGGGCGGCGCGCCACGCGCCGCCCGTGTGGACATGCGGCGCAGGCATGAAACGCGTGCGACAAGGCGGCGCGTCCCGTACGGGACGCGCCGCCTTGTCCAATGGGGAGCCCTCCGAGCCATCGTTGCGTAGCGTGCGGCGCGTTGTGTTCGCGCGGAAACAACGACTAGAATGCAACGGCCGCGCGGCGACCACGATGTGCCTGCAAGTGAGCTTCCCTGGCGGAGCCACCGGTCTGTCGGTCCGCGGCCACGGGCTCGTGTCTGACTGATGGGCGACCGACAGGTGGCCAAAGCCAAGCGCGCCAGGGGGGACCAGTGAGGGCCGCATGTATCTGATGCAACGCCTGTACGACGAGTCGCTGCCGCTGGCGGAGGCCACGAGCGTGGCGTCACTCACCGTGGGGCTGGGCTACACGGCGGTCGCCACCGGCGACGGCGGCCTCGGGCTGTCGTACACCTGGGTCGACGACAAGGACCGGCGCTCCTACGGCAACGGCTACCGCGACGTCGAAGGCGAGGGCGCCGTCGTGCTGCTCGACCGGCTGCTGAGCGACGACCCCTTTCAGCGCAGCATCGGCCTCGCGACCGTCAACGCCTTGCAGCACCACCGCGCGCGCGGCCTGGCCGACGACACGGGCGCGCCGCTCAGCCTCTCGCTGCGGCTCGCCGACATCGGCGCCGGCACGCACGTCTCCATGGTGGGCTACTTTCCGCCGCTGGCGCGCGCGCTGCCCGAGCTCGGCGTCGAGCTCGACGTCATCGACTCGTCGCTGGGGCTCGGCGACCCGCTCGAGTTCCGCGCCCGCCTGGGTTCGTGGACCGACGTGCTGATCATGACGGCGACCACGCTCCTAAACGAAAGCGCCGAGGAGCTGCTCCTGGCCACAGGGCCCGGGGTGCGCTCGATCATCATGGGGCCGAGCACGCCGCTGGTGCCCGAAGCGTTCGCCCATCTGCCTCTCACGGCGCTCGCCGGGATCGTCACGTGCAACGCGGCCGCCGTCGAGAAAGCGGTGCGCCACGGGGCCGCGACGCCCGGCATGAAACCATACGTACGCAAGGTGTACTGCGTCTGTTCGCGTGTCGCCGCCGAGCCGGGCCGCGCGCCCGTGCGGCGCGACCGTCTGCCGAGCGCGAAGGAGTGAGAGCACACAGAGCCGTCCCGTCCGTTCCCTACCCGGGCCGCTGCGCGCCCGACGACCAGCGTCTGCGCACGCCGCCGGCGACCGCAACACCATCCTCAGGAGCCATGCATGGATAGGAAACTTCTCAACATCAACGGCATACCGACCAACGTCATGTGCGACTCGACCGAGAAGCTGGCCGACGTCATTCGCCACCAGGCGGGCCTCACCGGCACCAAGGTGGCCTGCGGCCAGGGCCAGTGCGGCTGCTGCTCGGTGATCTTGAACGGCAAGGTCGTGCGCGCCTGCACCACCACCATGAAGCGCGTGCCGGCCGAATCGGAGATCACGACCATCGAGGGCATCGGTACGCCCGACCGGCTCCACGCCCTGCAGCTCGCCTGGATCCTCCACGGCGGCGCCCAGTGCGGCTACTGCTCGCCCGGGTTCATCGTCTCCTCCAAGGCGCTGCTCGACCAGAACCCCGACCCCACCCGCGAAGAGATCCGCGACTGGTGGCAGAAGCACGCCAACGTGTGCCGCTGCACCGGCTACAAGCCGCTGGTCGACGCCGTCATCGACGCCGCCAAGGTGCTGCGCGGCGAGATGAGCGAAGACGAGCTCGTCTACAAGGTGCCTGAGGACGGCCACATCTGGAACACGCGCTTCCCGCGGCCGTCGGCTATCCCGAAGGTCACCGGCACGCTCGACTACGGCGCCGACCTCGAGCTCAAGATGCCGCCCGGCACGCTGCACTGCGCCGTGGTGCACGCCCAGGTGTCGCACGCCAACGTGCTCTCCATCGACGTCTCCGAGGCGGAGAAGATGCCCGGCGTGTTCAAGGTCGTCACGCACAAAGACGTCAAGGGCCGCAACCGCATCAACGGCCTCGTCATGTACCCCGACGACGTCAAGGCCGACGGCTGGGAGCGCCCCATCCTGTGCGACACCAAGGTGTTCCAGTACGGTGACGCCCTGGCCATCGTCTGCGCCGACACGATCGAGCAGGCCCGCGCGGCCGTGCCCAAGGTCAAGGTCGAGCTCGAGGAGCTGCCGGCCTACATGAACGCCCTCGACGCCATGGCCGACGACGCCATCGAGATCTACCCCGGCACGCCCAACATGTTCTTCACCCAGCAGCTCATCAAGGGCGAGGACACCGAGGACATCTTCAAGACGGCGCCGCACGTGGCCGAAGGCAAGTACTACCTGCAGCGCCAGCCACACCTGTACTTCGAGCCCGACTGCGGCTTTGCCTACACCGACGACGCGGGTCGCCTGACGATCCACTCCAAGAGCGTCGCCCTCAACTTCCACGCGGCCATGATCAACGAGGGCCTCGGCGTCGAGCTCGAGAACCTGCGCATGGTCCAGAACCCCACCGGCGGCACGTTCGGCTACAAGTTCTGCCCCACGATGGAGGCCCTGCTCGGCGCCGCGCAGATGGCGACCGGCCGCATGGTCTACCTCAAGTACGACTACTGGATGAGCATCGCCTACACCGGCAAGCGCTCGCCGCACTACTACCACTGCAAGCTCGCCGCCGACGAGAACGGCAAGTTCCTCGGCATGGAGAACCACTGGTGGTGCGACCACGGCCCCTACATGGAGTTCGGCGACAACCTCGTGCAGAAAGGCCTGCTCTGCGGCGGCGGCTACGACATCCCCAACATGCGTGGCTCCGGCCACCTGGTGCGCACCAACCACTCCTGGGGCTCGCCGTTCCGCGCCTGGGGCTCGCCGCAGGCCTTCTTCGCCGGTGAGAGCGTCGTCGACGAGCTCGCCCGCAAGATGGGCATGGACCCGTTCGAGCTGCGCTACAAGAACCTCGCCGAGCCCGGCGCCACCTACTCGTGGGGCCAGGAGTACGAGGTCTACTCGTTCAAGAAGCTCTTCGACATGGTCAAGCCCTACTACGACACGGCCAAGAAGCGCACGGCCGAGAACTCCACGCCCGAGATCAAGAAGGGCGTCGGCATCTCGATCGGCATCTTCGGCGCCGGCGGCGACGGCGAAGACGTCGCCAACGCTGCCGCCGAGCTGCGTCCCGACGGCGGCGTGCGCATCTACAACACCTGGGAAGACCACGGCCAGGGCTCCGACGGCGGCACGCTGGGCACGGCCCACGAGGCGCTCATGCCGCTGGGTCTGAAGATGGAGCAGATCAGCCTCGACATGAACGACACCTCCTACTGCCCCGACAGCGGCGGCGCCGGCGGCAGCCGTTCGCAGGTCCTCGTCGGCCACGCCATCGTCGACGCCTGCCAGAAGCTGATCGCCGCGATGACCAAAGACGACGGCACCTACCGCACCCACGCCGAGATGGTGGCCGAGGGCCTCGACCTGCGCTACGAAGGCAGCTGGACCCAGACCATGGCCGTGCTCATCGACCCCAACACCGGTCAGGGACACCCCATCCCCAACTGGATGTACAGCGTCTTCCTCGCCGAGGTCTCGGTCGAGGTGGCCACCGGCAAGACCCACGTCGACCACCTGCTCATCTGCACCGACGTGGGCGTCATCAACAGCCGCCTGAACGTCGACGGTCAGATGTGGGGCAGCCTCTCGCAGGGCATCGGCCTCGCCCTCACCGAGGACTTCGACGACCTGAAGAAGCACACCAACATGCGTGCCTGCGGCATCCCGTACCCCAAAGACGTCACCGACGACCTCACCGTGCTGTACCTCGAAACGCCGCGGCCGCTCGGCCCGTACGGCGCCTCGGGCTGCGGCGAGGCCCCGCTGACGTCGCCGCACACGGCGATCATCAACGCCATCCACGACGCCTGCGGCGCCCGCGTGCGGCACCTGCCGGCGCTGCCCGAGAAGGTCCTGGCCGCCATGAAGGACGACGACATCCAGGCCTACTGAGGGTCGTAAGCGAAGCGCCGGCCGCCGTGAGGCGGCCGGCGCGGCGGGCGGCCGGGCCGGGACTCTCCCGGCCCGGCCGATCGGCCTTGCCGAAGGACGCACGATGGACCAGAAGAGGCTGCTGCAGCTCGAGGAGCTCTGTATCCAGAACCAGCCGGCCGCCTGTGTGACGGCGTGTCCGGTGCACGTCGACGCGAGGACCCTGCTCGCGGCGGCGGTCGGCGACGACTGGGCCGAGGCGCGCCGCGCCTTCACCCAGGCGGTGCCCTTCCCGCGCGTGATCTCGCGCTGCTGCGACGCCCCCTGCCAGACGGCCTGCGTGCGCGAGCAGGCGGGCGGCGGCATCCGCATCAACGACCTCGAGCGCGCGGCCATGAGCTTGGCCGACGAGCCGGCGGCGACGGCGGCGGTCCCGCGCCGCGCGAAGCCCGGCCGGGTGGCCGTGGTGGGCGCCGGCCTGAGCGGCCTCAGTGCCGCCTACGACCTCGCCCGCAAGGGCTACTCGGTCGTCGTCTTCGAGGCGCAAGACAGAGCCGGCGGCCGCGCTCGCGAGCTCGGCGACGACGTGCTCCCCGAGTCCGAGCTCGAAGCCGACGTCGCGCGCGTCACCGCGGCGGGCGCCCAGCTCGTGCCGTTCACCCCCGTAGCGCTCACGCGGCCCCGCGGAGAGAACGCGCTCGCCGCCCTGGCGCCCGACGTCGACGCCGTGTACCTGGCCATGGGGGCCTCCGAGGCCGACGCCGGCGCCGCCCTGGGTTACCTGCTCGACGACCAGGGCCGCATCGCCGTCGACCCGGTCACGCTGGCGACCAGCAAGCTCGGCACCTACTGCGGGGGCAGCATCCTGCGGCCCTCCGAGCCGTGGTCGCCGATCTCTTCGATCGCCGACGGTCGCCGGGCGGCGCTCTCCATCGACCGCCAGCTGCAGCACGTCTCGCTCGGCGCCTCGCGCGGCGATCGCGGCGGCTACGCCACCGGCCTGATCGTCAACATGGACGGCGTCGAGAGTGCGCCGCCCGTGGACCCGGCCGACCCCGCCGCCGGCTACTCGCGCGACGAGGCGAGAGCCGAGGCGGCGCGCTGCCTGCAGTGCGAGTGTCTCGAGTGCGTCAAGGCGTGCTCGTACCTGGAGCAGTTCGGCTCGCACCCCGGCCTCTACGCGCGCCGCATCTACAACAACCTCACGGTGACGCAGGGCAGGGGCAGCCGCACGACCAACCGCATGATCGACTCCTGCAGTCGCTGCCGCCTGTGCTACGAGGTCTGTCCGGTCGACCTCGACATGGCCGAGGTGATCGGCGACGCCCGCCGCGAGATGGTGCGCCAGGGTCGCATGCCGGCCTCGGCCTTCGACTTCGCCCTGCAGGACCTGCGCCTGGCCGTCGGCGAGCAGTCGGCGCTGGCGCGCCACGCCCCGGGCGCCGCCACGAGCGACACGGTCTTCTTTCCGGGCTGCCAGCTGGCGGCGTCCGACCCGGGGCACCTCGAGCAGGCCTACGCCTACCTGCGCGAACGCTACTCGCCGACCACCGGGCTCGTGCTCTACTGCTGCGGCGCGCCGGCCGACTGGGCCGGCCAGGGAGAGCTCTTCGACGAGACGCTCGAGGGCCTGCGCGAGCACCTGAACGGCCTCGGCGCGCGACGCCTGATCCTCGCCTGTCCCACCTGCGAGACCGTCTTTGCCAGGCGGCTGCCCGAGTTCGAGACGGTGTCGCTGTGGGAGGTACTGCGCGAGGTGGGGCTGCCCGACGGCGCGGCCGGCTCGGGCGGCGGACGCCGCGTGGCCATCCACGACGCCTGCACGGCGCGCTACCAGCACGACGTCCAGCGCGCGGTGCGCGACGTGGTCGGCGCCTGCGGCTACGAGATCGACGAGCTCGAGATGTCGGGCGAGCGCACGGAGTGTTGCGGCTTTGGCGGCCTCATGCTCTACGCGAACCCGGAGATGGGCGACACCGTCGTCGACCGGCGCATCGCCGAGGGCGACGCCGACTACGTCGCCCACTGCGCCATGTGCCGCGACCGCTTCGTGGCGCGGGGCAAGCGCTCGCTGCACGTCCTCGACCTGCTGTTCGGCGACGCCTACGAGACGCGCGCCGCGCGCCGCGGACCGGCGCTCACGCAGCGCTCGGCGCAGCGCGTCGCCTTAAAGCGGCGCCTGCTGGCCGACGTGTGGCACGAGGGCCCCGCCGTCACGTCGAGCTGGCGCGACGACCTGGAGCTCGCGCCCGGGGTCGAGGAGCTCCTCGAACAGCGCTTCATCCGTCCCGACGAGGTCCACGAGGTGATCGTCCACGCGCAGAAGACGGGAGACCGCTTCATCGAGCCGAGCACCGGGCGCCTGCTGGCCGCGCGGACCATCGGCGCCGTCACCTTCTGGGTCGAGTACGCTCCCCAGGGCGAGCGTTTCGTGGTGTACAGCGCCTATAGTCACCGTATGGAGATAAAGCCCCCGCCCTGGCCCGCCGCCGACGCCCTCGAAGACGACGACGGCCGCGTCTGGCGCTGCGCCAGGGGCGACCACGCCCTCGAGCCGCGCTCGGTGACGCTCTCGTACCTGGTGGCCGGCTTTCCGGTGAAGCTGCCGGCCTGTCTCGAGCACGGCCTCGTCCTGGTGAGCGAGCGGCTCGCCACGGGCCGCATGCACGAGGTCGAACTGGCCCTCGAAGACAAGTGAGCGGGAGCGTCGGCAGGTGAGAGAGACCCAGACCACGAGCCTGTGTCCGCTGTGCCTTCGCCGGCTGCGGGCGTCGGTGGTGCGGCGCGGCGGCAACGTGTGGCTGGAGCGGACCTGCCCCGAGCACGGTCAGGTGGGGGCGCTGATCTGGCGCGGGCCGCCCGACTACGACGAGTGGCGCGCGGCCGGCTCGGGGCCGAGCTGCGGCGACCCGGCCGAGAACCCCGACTGCCCGACGGCCTGCGGCCTGTGCGCGGGTCACGTGCGGCAGACGTGCTGCGTGCTGCTCGAGGTGACGGCGCGGTGCGACCTCGAGTGCCCGATCTGCTTTGCGAGCGCCCGGCGGCGCAGCGCGCCGGACCCCTCGATCGACGAGATCGAGGGCTGGTTCCGGCGCGTGCTCGAGCGGGCGCCCGGCGGCAACGTGCAGCTCTCCGGCGGCGAGCCGACCGTGCGCGACGACCTGCCGCAGGTCGTCGCCCTCGGACGCTCTCTCGGCGTCTCCTTTCTGCAGTTGAACACCAACGGGCTGCGGCTCGCGACAGACGACGGGTACGCGCAGACGCTCGCCGCCGCCGGTCTGCAGACCGTCTTTCTGCAGTTCGACGGCGTCGACGACGCCGCCTACCTCGCCCTGCGCGGCCGTGCGCTGGCCGCGCTGAAGCTGCGCGCGGTGGAGCGCTGCGCCGAGGCCGGCCTGGGCGTCGTGCTCGTGCCGACCGTCGCGCGCGGGGTCAACCTCGACCAGCTCGGGCTGATCCTCTCCTTCGCCCTCGAGCACCTGCCCGCCGTGCGCGGGATCCATCTTCAGCCGCTGGCGCTGCTGGGCAGGTACCCCGACGCGCTCGCCGCCGCCGGCGCTCGCGTGACGCTCCCCGACGTCATGAGGGAGCTGGCGGAACAGAGCGACGGACGCATCGCCCTCGAGGACCTCGCTCCCGGCGACTGCGAGCACGCCCTCTGCTCGTTCAGCAGGGAGTACCTGCAGGCGCCCGACGGCACGCTCGTGGCGCTGCGGCGCGAGGCGGCCGAGGGCTCCGGGTGTTGCGGCGCCGCTGCCGACCAGTCTTCCGCGGCGCCGCGACCGGCCGACAAGGCGGCGCCGCGACCGACCGACAGCGGCGCCGCGACCGACCGACAAGGCGGCGCACGTGGCGCAGCGCTGGTCGGCGCCGGCGAAGAGCTGCTGCGCGGCGGATCATGCACCCGAAGACCAGTGGGACGGCATCCTGCGGCAGATCCGCGAGAACACGTTCAGCGTGAGCGCCATGGCGTTCCAGGACGCCTGGACGGTCGATCTCGAGCGCCTCCGGCACTGCTACCTGCACGTGCTCGCGCCCGACGGGCGCTTCGTCCCGTTCTGCGCCTACAACCTGACGGCCGCCGGCGGGCAGGGGCTCGGCGTCGGGCGGAGCTCGACTGCGGGGCCTGTGTGAGCGCGCGCGAGACCCACGCCAGCATCTGGGGGACGACGCCCGCCGTGCTCGCCGTGCCGTGCCTCTACGAAGGCGCCGTGCTGCAAGCCGTCGCCGGGGGCTGCCGCCGCCCGGGCGGCCTCGAGCTCACCGACCGCGCCCTCAGCCTGAGCGCGCTGCCGCGCGGCTCGGTCGTGCTCGACGTGGGCTGCGCCGACGGCCTCGCGGTCGAGCACCTCACGCTGCGCTACGGCATGCTCGCCACCGGCCTCGACCCGTCACCGGTGCTGCTCGAAGAGGGCCACCGGCACCGGCCCGAGCTCGACCTGCGCCAGGGCCGCGCCGAGGAGCTGCCGTTCGACGACGACTCCTACGACGCGGTGCTCGCCGAATGCTCGCTGTCGCTCGCCGACGAGCCGGCGCGGGCGGTCGCCGAGTGCGCCCGCGTGCTGCGCCCCGGCGGGCTGCTGCTGGTCAGCGACATCTACCGGCGCGGCCGGCCCGACGGCCTGCGCACGCTGCTCGACGAGCACGGGTTTGACGTCACGACCTGGGAAGACCAATCTGGGCTTCTGGCCCGTCTTGTCTGGGACATCGTCGAGCAGCACGGCTCGATGGCGGCGTTCTGGGCGGCGGTCGGGGTGGCCGCGCCGCCGGCCGACCTCGGCGACCGCGCCGACGGCCGAGCCGAGCCGGCCCGCTCGCGCGGCCTCGGCGGCCTGGGATACTGTCTCTGCATCGCGCGGCTCGGCGAGCGGGCGCGCGGCGAGGCCGGCAAGCACGGCGCGGCCTCCGACGTGAGCGACCCACTCGGCGCGCACGACGAGGGCGGCACGCCGTGAACGATCGACGAGGGCAGCACGCCATGGGCAGATCATGAACGACGACGAGCGCGCCGCGCGCATAAACGAGCTCGCCCTGCGGGGCTACTGCTGCACGCAGGTCCTGGTGCAGGTGGCGCTCGACGAGCTCGGCGCGGAGAACGAGCAGATGGTCGACGCGGTGGCGGCGCTGTGCGTCGGCATGTTCTCGGGCGCCGACTGCGGCGCCCTGGCCGGCGGCGCGCTCGCCATGGCGCTGCGCGGCTCGCCGCCGTTCGACGGCGCCCTCGTGGCCGAGCTCGTCGACTGGTTCCGCGGCGAGTACGGTTCGCTCGCCTGCTGCGAGATCCTGAGCGACGACCCCCTCGACCGCTACACCAAGTGCCCGTCGATCATGGCGCGCACCTACGAGACCGCCATGCAGATCCTCGCCGACCGCGGGAAGCTCTCGCCGTGACTCTGCGGCGGGGCGGCCGCGCCGGCGGAGCCGGCGCTCACGTCGCTCGACGCCTGGGTCGCGGCGCGCGTGGCGGGCGCCGTGGGGCCCGGCCGGCCGCTGCCGGCGCCGGTCGCACCGGCCGGCGACCGAGTGCCGGCGCCGCTCGCGCCGCCCGGCGCCGGGGCGCCGGCCAGGGCCACGACCGGGCGGCCGGAGCGCAGCGCGCCCGACGACCTGCGCCGCCATCAGCTGGCGGCGCTGCGCGAGACCGTCGCCCACGTCAAGGCCCACAGTCCGTTCTACGCCGAACGCCTGAGCGCCGTCGGCGTGTACGACGTGCGCCTCCCTCGACGACCTCGCCGCGCTGCCCTTCACGACCGCCGACGACGCTGCGCGCCGAGGGCGCGCGGCTGCGCTGCGTGCCCGCTGGCGAGGTCGAGCGCATCGTCACGCTGCCCACCTCGGGCACGTCCGGCGAGCCCAAGCGCATCGCGTTCAGCGCCGCCGATCAGGAGCTCACGATCGACTTCTTCCAGCTGCGGCATGTCGGTGCTTCGCCGGGCCCGCGACCGCGTGCTGATCCTGCTGCCCGGCGAGCGGCCGGGCAGCGTCGGCGAGCTTGCTGGCCCGCGGCCTCGAGCGGCTCGGCGCGACGCCGCTGCCTTACGGTCCGGTCAGCGACGTCGCCGCCGCGCTCGACGGTCTCGAAGGCGAGCAGGCGAGCGTCGTGGTCGGCATCCCCGTGCAGGTCCTGGCCCTGGCGCGGCGCAGCGTCGCCCAGGGGCGGCGCCTGAACGTGCGCAGCGTGCTGCTCAGCACCGACCACGTGCCGCAGGCGATCGCGGCGGCCATCGAGCAGGCCTGGGACTGCCGCGTCTTCAACCACTACGGCACGACCGAGATGGGCCTGGGCGGCGGCGTGGAGTGCGCCGCTCACGCCGGCCTGCACGCTGCGCGAGGCCGACCTGCTGTTCGAGGTCGTCGACCCCGCTGAGCGGCGCGCCGCTGCCGCTCGGGCAGGAGGGCGAGATCGTCTTCACGACCCTCACCCGCGAGGCGATGCCGCTGATCCGCTATCGCACCGGCGACCTGGGCCGCTTCGTCGCCGAGCCCTGTCCCTGCGGCTCGTCGGTTGCGCCTGCTGGCGCACGGTGCGCGAGCGCCGCGGCGACGTCGCCATGCTGGCCGGCGGCGAGCGGCTGAGCCTGGCCGACCTCGACGAGGCGCTCTTCGCGCTCGACGACGTGCTCGACTTTCGCGCGCGCTCTGAGCGTCGATGGCGACTGAAGAACGGCTCACGGTCGAGCGTGCTCTGCGAGGGCGGCTGCGGCGCGGCGCGGCCGCGCCGCGCCGCCGCCGCCCTCGCACAGCTTCCCGGCCGTGGCCGCGGCCACGGCGGCCGGGCGCCTGCGGGTCGAGGTCTCGCGGCCGCCGCGCCGTGGACCGGCAGCGACGGCGCCGGCAAACGCATGTTGATCGACGAACGCCCAGGAGACGCCGATGAAAGAGATCGTCGACGAGGTGCTGGCAGCTACTGCAGTCCGGGCAGGACTTCGCCCTGGTGCGGCTGGTCGCCGAACAGCGGCTCGACGCCGCGCCAGGCCGGCGCCGAGATGCTCGTGCGCCGCGACGGCTCCATCGCCGGCACGATCGGCGGCGGCCTGCTCGAGGCTTCGATGATGCGCAAGGCGGCCGAGGCGACTGCAGCGCAAGCGCTCCGAGATCACCAGCATGGGGCTGCGCGGCACCGACGTCGACAGCGCCGACGAGATGATCTGCGGCGGCGCCGCCGACGTGCTGATCGCCTACGTCGCGCCGGGCGACCCGGTGCTCGCCGAGGTCTGCGCGGCGCTGCGCGAGGCGGCCGCCGCCCAGCGCCGCGCCTGGCTGTTCACCGTGCTGCCCGCCGCGGTCGGCGGCGCCGTCGAGTACTGCCTGCTGCGCGACGACGACACCGCTCGTCGGCGCGCGGCCGTGCGAGCCGGCGAGCCTGCGCAAGGCGGTCGGCAAGATCAACGTGCACGGCACGCCCGGCTGCCCGACGGTCGCGAGGTGCTGGTCGAGGCGCTCGATCGCGCCCTCCACGGCGATCATCTGCGGCGCCGGCCACGTGGGCCGCGCCCTGGCGCCGGTCGTGGCGCGCGCCGGCTGGCGCACGGTCGTGCTCGACGACCGCGAAGAGTTCGCCGACCCGCGGCTGTTCCCCGGCGCCCAGGTCGTCCTGCTGTCGTCGTTCGAGGGGGCGCTCACCCGGGTGGCGGTCGACGAGCAGTGCTACGTCGTGATCGTCACGCGCGGGACACACCCACGACATGACCGTGCTCCAGCAGGCGCTGCGCACACCGGCTCGCTACGTGGGCCTCATGGCCAGCCGCACCAAGCGCAAGCGCATCGCCGACACGCTGCGCGAGGCCGGCTTCAACGACGAGGCGCTCGCGCGCGTGCACTCGCCGGTGGGCCTGCAGATCGGCGCCGAGACGCCGGCCGAGCTCGCCATCAGCATCGTCGCCGAGATGATCCAGGTGCGGGCGGGCAAGGACGCCTAGCGTGATGACCCACCGCACCGCAGCGCGCGCGCCGCGCCGCCCCGTCGCGCCCCGGCCGGCCGCGCGCCGCGACGCCATCGCCCGGCCGACCCAGCACCGCGGCGCCACGCCCCGGCCGGCCGCGCGCCGCAGCGCCCCGTCCGCCCGATGACACGCCTCGCCGCCATCGTGCTGGCCGCCGGGCGCTCGTCGCGCATGGGCGAGCTCAAGCCGCTGCTGCCGCTGGGCGACGCCACGGTGCTGGCGCGCGCCGTGGGCGCCTTCACCGACGCCGGCGTCGACGACGTGCGCGTGGTGGTCGGCTGGTGCGGCGACGAGGTGGGCGCCGCGGCCGTCGCGCTCGGCGCCACCGTCGTCGTCAACGACGGCTGGAAGCGCGGCATGTTCTCGTCGGTGGCCGCCGGCGTAGCCGCGCCTCGACGCCGACGTCGACGCGTTCTTTCTGTTGCCGACCGACTGCGCCCTGGTGCGTGCCGAGACGATCGGCCGCCTGGCGCGCGCCGCGCGCGCACACCCGGCCCCGGTCGTTTACCCGGTGCACGAGCGGGCGTCGCGGCCACCCGCCGCTGATCGCCCGCGGCGCGCTGCCGGCCGCCGCGACGGCCGACGAGGCCTGCGACGAACCGGCCGACGGCCTGCGTGGCCTGCTTGCCGCGTGCGACGCAGACGCGCTCGAGGTCGCGGTCGACGATCCGGGCATCCTGCTCGACATGGACACGCCGGCCGACTACCGGCGCGCCTGCGACGTACGTCGCCGGCGAGGGCCTGCCCGACGCAGCGCGCTGCCTGGGGCTGTTGCGCGACGCCGGCTTGCCGCCGCAGGTCGTGGCGCACTCGCGCGCGGTCGCCGCGGTCGCCGTCGCCCTGACGGCGCGGCTCAACCGCTGCGAGCTGCACCTGAACGCCCGTCTGGTCGAAGCGGCCGCGCTGCTGCACGACATCGCGCGCACCGAACCCGGTCACGCCGCGGCCGGCGCGCGGCTCTTGAGCGACCTCGGCTATCGCCGGGTCGCGGCCGTCACGGCCCTGCACATGGACCCTCAGGACGAGCTTGAGGCTCACGGTCAGATCCTCCCAGACGAAGCAGAGATTCTCTACCTGGCCGACAAGCTGGTGGCCGGCGCGCGCGTCGTCGCGCTCGACGAACGCCTGACCGCGCGCCTGGCCGATCTGCGGACCGAACCCGAAGGCGCGGCCCACGCCCGGGCGCGGCTCGAGCGCGCCCTCGAGCTCGCGCGCGCCGTCGAGCGCCTGACCGGCGAGCCCACCGAGGCGCTCGCCCGCCGGGCGCTGACGGCTGAGTGCCGCGACGCCTCGGCGACGAGTGGCGGCGGCGAGTCGCACGGCGGCGACGCCGCGACCGGCGCGGCGACCGTGCCGGCATGAAGGGCCGCAACGGCAACGGCCGCGTGAAGCGCGGCTCCGGCGTGAACAGCGCCGGCGTGAACAGCGCCGGCGTGAACGGCGCCGGGCTGACGGCCGGCGAACCCGGCGGCGGCGCGCGAGCCGGCGCAGGCGCGAAGGGCAGCGCCGGCGCGGCGGGCGGGCGCGACGCGAGCGGCCTCCCGGCGCTCGTGGTCTGCGACCTCGACGGCACGCTGCTCGACTATCACAGCACGCCCGTTCCCGGCGTCCTGCGCGCCGTCGCCGCCCTGCGAGCCGCGGCCGTGCCGGTCGTGATCTGCACGGGGCGCGCCGTCGCGCCCACGCGCGCCCTCGCCGTGCAGCTCGGCCTCGAGCACAGTGTCGCGATCGCCTATCACGGCGCGGTCGTGGTCGACGTCGCCGGCGGGCGCTGGCTGCAGCGGCTCGACCTGCCCAAGCAGGCGGTCGGGCCGGCGGTGGCGGCGTTGCACGAGGCCGGCGCGACCCTCACCGCGTACGTCGACGACGAACGCTGGGTGCAGGCCGATAACGGTGGCACGGCCGCCCGGCCGACCGGCGCGCCGGTCCAGGTGACGCCCAGCCCGCCGACGGTCCTGCGGCCGCAGCACGATCTTGCCGCCGCGCTCGACGGCGTGGCGGTCACGCGGTTGATCGTCGCGGCGCCCGACGGCCCCGACGGCCCCACGCGGGCGCGACGGCGACGCCGGCGCCACGGCGCCGGCGAACCGGCCGTCGCGCGCCGGCCGCCGCCGCCGGGCCGCTCGGCCGGCGTGCTCGACGAGCTGACCGCGCGCTGGCCCGACCTGGCCGTGAGTCAGGCGGCGCCCGGCTATCTCGAGGTCCACCACGCGCGCGCCGACAAGCGCACCGCGCTGGCCGGCCTGTGCGCCCGGCTGGGCGTGCCCGCCGGCGCCGTCGTGGCCTGCGGCGACGGCGCTCCCGACGCCGGCATGCTGTCGTGGGCCGGCATGGGCGTCGCCATCGCCGAGGGCCACGAACAGGCCGCCGCGGCCGCCGACGTCGTGGTCGCGCGCGACGAGCTCGCCGACCTGCTCACCAGCCTGGCGGGGGCGTCGCACGAGGGCCACCAGCGGCGCCGATGACGATCGACCCGAAGGTCGCGAGCCTGCTCGACCGTGCGCAGAGCGGCCGCGCTCCGTCGCAGGGCGACTGCGCCTACCTGCTGGGCTTTGCCGAGACCTCGCTCGAGGCCGCCCACCCGCGGGCGGTGGGCGACGCCGTCACGCGTGGCCGGTTCGGCAACCACGGACTCATCTTCGCGCAGATCGGCATTGAGATCGCGCCGTGCCCGGGCGCCTGCAGGTTCTGCAGCTTCGCCGCGCAGCACACGGCGTTCGAACCGAGCGTCATGAGCGACGCGGAGCTGCTGAGCAAGGTCGACGGCTTCACCGCCACGGGCGAGCTCGACGCCCTCTTCCTCATGACGATGCACACCTTCGACTTCGAGCGGCTCATGCGCCTCGTGGCGCTGGTGCGCCGGCGCATGGCGGCCGCGATCCAGCTCGTGGTCAACGTCGGCGACTTCGACGCCGACCAGGCGCACGACCTGAAGGCCGCCGGGGTGACCGGCGCCTACCACGTCCTGCGCCTGCGCGAGGGCGCCGACACGGCGCTCGATCCCGAGCGGCGCAAGGCGACCATGCGCGCGATCAACGACGCCGGGCTCGACCTCTGGTACTGCTGCGAGCCGATCGGTCCCGAGCACAGCCCGCGGGAGCTCGCCGAGCAGCTGTTCCTGGGGGTGCGGTACGGCTGCGTCGGCCACGCCGCGATGCGCCGCGTGCATCTGCCCTCGTCGCCGCTCAGCGCGAACGGCCAGATCTCGGAGCTGCGCCTCGCCCAGGTGACCGCCGTGGTGGCCCTGGCGACCCTGGGCTGCCCCGAAACGCGGGCCATAGGCGTCCACGAGCCCAACGTGCTCGGCCTCACCTCGGGCGCCAACTCACTCTTTGCCGAGGCGGGCGCCAACCCGCGCGACACGCAGGGCGACACCGCCGGGCATCGCGGCCGCGACATCGGCGCCTGCAAGACGATGCTCTACGAGGCGGGCTTCGCCCACCTTCAGGCGGCCGGGCGCCGCACCCCGCTAACCGACGCCTTTCGCGAGACCGCCGGGTAGAAGCTCCGGCACCTCGGCTCCGCGACCCTGCGCGACCGGCACAGGTAGTCAAATACTACGACACTGCTACAGACCGGCCGGACCTACAGCCCGCCGCCCGCGACCGCTATACTGCCCCTGCTTCTTCGAGCGCGTGGGTCCTACGGGCACCTGACAAGCCTATGGAACGTGCGCCGATAGGGTGCGGTGGGAAACGACCGTGCCTCCCGGCTTTGGAAAGGAGAAGCAGCGGAGGCGACGACCACCGTCGGCGAGCGCATGCCAGCGCCCGACCGTCCGGTCCGTCGCTCGAGCGCGGCATGCCTGCATCGTGCCGCGCCGCCAGCCGCACCTCCTTTCCCCGGGCGGCATCGCGCGAACTCCCCGATCACACCCTCGGCGTTCGCCTGCCCTCGTCTAAGCCGGCAATCCGGATGCCGCAAGGCCACTGACAGTCGAGCAGCACAGATTGGGGGCGGGAGCCTGGACGATGGCGGCGCACGCCGCGCGTGCGCTTGTTTGCCAGCAACGACTTCTGAAGCGACTCTTCCGGCGGTGCCGGGGTCTGGATCTGGAGCGTGCCACATGAGCAGCAACAAGGCTAAGCAAGGCGATCGCGCCGACGAGCCCGTAGCGGCCGTCGACTTCTACCAGATGTTCATCGACGGCGAGTGGGTCGGAGCGCGCGGCGGCGCGTCGCTTGCCATCGTCGACCCGGCCACCGAGGAGCTCGTCGCCCACGCGGCGAGCGGCGGCGTAGCCGAGGCCCAGGCGGCCGTCGCGGCCGCCCGTCGCGCTTTCGACGAAGGCCCCTGGCCGCGCATGACGGCGCCCGAGCGGGCCGCGATCCTGCGCGCCGCCGCGGCCGGCGTGCGCAGCCGCGCCGACGAGCTCGCCCGCCTCGAGACCCTGCAGATGGGCAAGCTCCTGGGCGACTCGCTGTTCGACATGGGCGACGTCGCCTACTGTCTCGAGTACGCCGCCAGCCTGGCCACCACGCACGGTGGCCGGCAGACCACGACCGTCTCGCCGCCGAGCTTTGGCGTGGTCGTGCGCGAGCCGGTCGGCGTGGTCGTCGGCATCACGCCCTGGAACTTTCCCTTGCTGCTGGGCGCCTGGAAGTTCGCCTCGGCGCTGGCCGTCGGCAACGTGGTCATCATCAAGCCGGCCAGCGTGTCGCCCCTGACCACGATCGAGATGGCCCGCATCTTCGACGAGGTGGGACTGCCACGCGGCGTCTTTCAGGTCGTGGTGGGGCCCGGCCGCACCGTGGGCGACGTCTTCTGCACCTCGCCGCTCGTCGACATGGTGACCCTGACGGGCTCGCTCGAGGTGGGCGTGCAGATCATGCGGCAGGCGGCCGGCACGGTGAAGAAGGTCGGACTCGAGCTCGGCGGCAAGAGCCCCAACATCGTCTTTGCCGACGCCGACTTCGAGGCGGCCCTGCAGGGCGCGCTGTTCGGCGCCTTCGCCAACGCCGGACAGGTCTGCTGCGCCGGCTCGCGCCTGCTTCTGGAGCGTGCCATTTACGACGAGTTCACCGCCGCCCTGAAGGAGCGCGCCGAGGCGATCAAGGTGGGCCCCGGGCTCGAGCCCGGCCTCCGAGATGGGGCCGCTCGTCTCGCGCGAGCAGCTCGAGACGACCGAGCGCTACGTGGCCATCGGCCGCGACGAGGGCGCCCGCCTGCTCTGCGGCGGCAAGCGCATCGAGCGCAAAGGCTACTACTACGAACCCACCATCTTCGTCGACGTCGACAACAAGATGCGCGTGGCTCAAGAGGAGATCTTCGGGCCGGTGCTCGTGGTCATCCCCTTCGACACCGAGGCCGAGGCCGTCGCTTTGGCCAACGACACCATCTACGGCCTTGCCGGGGGCGTCTGGACCAAGGACGGGGCAAAGGCCATGCGGGTCGCCCAGGCGGTCCGCGCCGGCACGATGTACGTGAACACCTACAACTGGAGTCCGGTCGAACTGCCCTGGGGCGGCTACAAGCAGAGCGGCCTCGGCCGCGAGCTGGGCGACGCCGGCATCGACGAGTTCACCGAGGCCAAAAGCCTGATCTTCGACACCTCGAGTCAGCCGCTGGGCCTGTACACGAGCGCCTGAGCGGCCGGGCAGGGGCGCGGGCGGCGTCAGACGCCGCGCGCGCCCCGCCGGCCGCACCGACGTCCTTTGTGGTGGCTACGAGAGGGAGCCGATGACAGGTCTCACAGTCATGGCGCAAGACAGCAAGAGCGCGACGCCCACAGACGGCGGCCGCGTGCGACCCGGGCAGCGCATCTGGCTGCACGACGGCGAGACCCCGCTGTTCGGGTCGGACACCTACGAGCTCCTGGCCGGCGTGGCCGAGATCGGTTCGCTGCGCCAGGCCGCCAAAGAGACTGGGCGTGTCGTACAGCAAGGCGTGGCACCTCGTGCACGACGCCGAAGACCAGCTCGGCGTGCAGCTCTTCGAGCGTCGCATCGGCGGTTCGTGCGGCGGAGGCTCGGTCCTCACGGCCGACGGGCGCGAGCTGGCCGAACGCTACGGCGCCCTGCTGGCGGCCGCCGACCGGCAGCTCGGCGAGCTCTTCGAGCGCTACTTCGGCGACCTGTGGTGACCGTGGCCGCCGAACACTGGAAACCCGCACCGCGCGCTCAGGAGCTCATCGGGCTCGGTCCGCTCGAGGCGGCCGTCATGCGCGTCGTGTGGGACCGTCAGCGCGTGAACGTGCGCGACGTCTACGAGGAGCTGCGCCTGCGGCGCAGGACGGCCTACACGACGGTGATGACCACCCTGAACAACCTTGCCCGCAAGGGGCTCGTGCGCCAAGATCGAAGTGGTGAAGCGTACGTCTACACGCCGGCCGTGACCGACATCGAAGTGGCCCGGGCGGTCCTCGATGTGGTCATCGAGGCGGTCATGGGCGGCCGGGTCGAACCTCTGGTCGAGTACCTGCAAGACAAGGAGCGGTGAGCCGGTGAGCGAGCGCAAGGTGGACGAGCCGGTGAGCGAGCGCAAGGCCGACGAGCCGGTCAACGCCGCGGCCGCTGGTGGGGCCGGTCGCACCGACTCCCAGAGCGCCGACGAGCGCCTGCGCGAGTTTGCCCGCGCCATCGACGCGCCGGCATTCATCGTCCCCTTTCTCGACCGCTTCTACGAGCCGGCCGACGTCGAGCTCGTGCTCGCCGCCGCCCGCGGCTCGCTGCTCGCCGGCGGTTCCTTGCTCGGCACTCGCGGCTCGCTGACCGTCGACCGCGCCGTGCGGCGCGCCATCCTGGAGCGCATCGGCGACGAGCTGGCGCCCGCCGACTTTCACGCACGCTACGAGCTCTGGGCGCTGTTCGAAGACTGGCGCGACATCTCGCCCGAGATCCGCCGGCAGCTGAACGAGTGGGAGCTCGATGACTACCTCGCCGAGGTCGGCGGTGGTATCGCCGCCGTGCTCGCCGGCGAGACGGCGCAGGGCGACCAGCGCGACTACAGCTACCTCCTCCTCCACGAGGCGGAGCAGCTCATCCGCGAGGCGCCCGCCATCTACCTGTGGCCCTGCAACTGCCGGGCCATGTGGGGCCGCTGCGAGAAGTCGCACTCGGTCTGCCTGCGCTTCGGCAACGAGCGCGACATCGGCTGGGAGCTCTCCAAGGACCGCGCCATCACCGTGCTGCGCCAGGCCGACCGCGAAGGCCTCATGCACACGGCGTACCTCTCGAGCCTCCACGGTCATCACGGCATCTGCAACTGCTGCAGCGACTGCTGCTTTCCCATACTCGCCGGCGAGCGCCTGGGGGCGGCCGACGTGTGGCCGGTGCGGCGCTACCGGGCGGCGGTCGACGCCGCGACCTGCACCCTGTGCGCGCGCTGCGTGCGCCGCTGCCCCTTCGCGGCAATCACCATCGACCGCCACAGAGAGCCCGCCCTGCAGATCGACGCGGCCCTCTGCCGCGGGTGCGGCCTGTGCGCCACCGGCTGCCCCGAGGGGGCCGTCGAGATGGCCGGCCGGAGCGGCGAAGCGCTGAGACCAGGCCTCGGCGGTGCGTGACGCCTCGCCCGACCGACAAGAGCCGCGAGGACAAGGCGCCACGGCCGGGCCAGACGGTGCGCTTTCAGGGGCGCGAGTGGCGGGTCATCACGAACGACTGCACGCCGTGGCCTCTCGCGTGGGCGACCAGTTCCTGGCGCACGTCCGGTTCGTGACGCTGGTGAGCATCGCAGGGCCGTCCGCCGAGATCAGCTTGCCCGAGAGCGAATGGCACCTCATGCTGCCCGTGGAGTAGCGGCTCCGTGGTGGGCGGCTACCGGCGCGCCAGCGCCGTGATCGTCGCCTCCGGGACGTGGCGGCCGCGCCGCCAACAGCGCCGCCGCGAGGCCGCCGCGGGTAGACCCCTACCATGGAACGCACCTGCGCGCAGATCGGCGTGCCGACGGCCGCCGGGGCTCACTACGCGCCCCCTCCGATTCGCGCCCCTTGGCCCGTGGTGCGCGCTGCCTCGCCCGGCTCGCCCGCTCCACCCCGGGTCGCGCGGCAGGGCTCAGGCCCCACATCAACGGCCGCAGATACCTGCACCTCGGCGTGCTGAGAGGAAAACGACTCTCGAGGCCCCCACTTCACCGCTTGCGGACTGCTGCGGAAGCGTATGCTCCACGTCCCATGGAGCAGTCCCCGAACCCTCCGAGGAAACAGGGACACCCAATCCGGTGGGAAAAGCAAGAGAAGCCGCGCGCATCGTCGCGATACAGGCCAAGCTGCCGGCTCGGATCACGGGGGATCGCATAGCACCGCTTGTCGGCAGACCCAGCGGCCAAACGCATGACAAGAGAAGCTTTCTCGCGCGTCTCATTGGCACGCGCCATGCTGGCGTTGCATAAGGCCTCCCATACGGCCATATCGCTGGAGTGGCGCAGCACGCGCTCGGCAAAGGGTTGTACCGCCGGGTCATCCAAAGCCTGACATAGAACGTCGACGCCTGGCTGCCCCGAGTCGAACAACAACTTCGCGAGACGGCGCGACAGGTCGGGGGACGTTGAGGCACCGAGGAGTGTGGCGATTCTTGCGAGGTCTTGCCGTGTGCCGCTCGCGGCAAGGCGCTCGGCTTCTTGGCTGATGCCCATGCGCCGACCTCAGTCGCCCGACGCTAGCATGAATGACCCGACGATCTCGTCGTGCGTCGGCCTGAAGGTCTCCCAGTCGCGCAATAGCGTCGAGGTGCCGAGGGTATAGAAGCGGCCTCGATCGACCAGTCGACACGACCAAGTCGTCCGTAGCCCGGATGCCCATCTTTCAGCAACGGCGGGGCGGCCATCGACAACGACGCGGTGCCGGTCTTCGAGTAACTCGGGTTCGAGTTGCGTCTCGTTCTCCTCGGCGTCGGGAGCCATGCTTTCTAACCTTGCGCGCTCCCCCAGCGAAATGGCGACAAAGGTCTCCGCGTCGATGGACCGATGAGCGCGGTCCAGCGTTCGGGAGAAGACCGTAGCCAGTGGTTTCACTAGCCCTTCGATTTCCAAAAGGCCCTTGACCGTCTGCGGGCTGCTCGCGAACTGGACTACGTGCCCACCGTTCTTCATGGGTGTGTCCACCATGACCACCCATTCGGCGGGCAGGGAAAGCGAATAGCCGTGAGCATGGTCGGCGAACAGGCCACGCGTCCCGCTGGGGTCTCGCCGGATGTACTGGCACTTCTTGAAGACCTTGAGCTTGAGTCGCCCGCTGAGCCCGAGATGCGCCTCTCTATCACGGCGCATAGCGGCGGCAGTAGCCAACAGGCGGTCCCACACGGCCTCGTCGTGGGAGTGGCGCAATGCCCCTATCGCAAAGGGGCGGACCGCCGGATCGTCGAGCTGTTCGAGGAGAACCGCCACGCCGCCGGAGCCGCTCGTGAAGAGCAGATTGGCCAAGAATCGTGACTGGGGTGCCGAGTCTGACTGGGCCAGCAGCTTGCCGATCTGGCGAAAGTCTGCGGGCTTTGCCTCGCTTGCCAGTTTCTCGGCCTGCGATCTCACCTCAAGTTCGGCCTCAGTCGCCCCGTCGTTGCGCGTATGAGAAGGCATCACCGCTCTCCCTGTGAGGTTCGCACTAGCCTACAGCAGGCCCGCATAGCGCAGAAGCGTGGTACCGGCTGGACCAATCGGGACGTGCAGGGGGGTAAGCGGATGGAACCCTGAAGACTGTCGCGAACCTGCACACCTCGGCTCGCCGCCCTTCGCACGGTTCGCCTACTCCGGGGGGGGCGACCATTCGACGAGCACGGCTGCAGGGGTCGTCGGCTGGCCCGCCAGCAGCCGTCTGACTAACTGGGGCGGTGTGGACCTATCGCCGCCACCACTGTATGGGCCATCAGGTCCGCGCCGCGCTGCCGCCGTGCGGTGTGGTGCATGATCACGCTTTCAACGACGGCCGGCCAGAAGAGCCAGAGCGGTATCACGTTGCGCAGGAGCGCGCTTCCGAGAGTACGTGGGGAGCCGTCTGTCCGATGTACTTCCATGCCGAGCACGAGCTTGCCAGGGCAGGTTCCCGTCAGACCTTCCATGAGACCCAGAGCGAGCCAGAAATAGGCAACCGTGTAGACCCAGAAGGCCGGCCAGGCCACTCTGCGGAAGTGCCGCAATCAGGAGCAGTGCCGGGTACCAAGCGACGCAGTTGATAAGCTTGCCCAAGAAGCGCGACCTCGTCGTTGCGAGAGCCTCGCCCCCAGTGATCGGAATCGTGCGAGCGGCCCATGCGGCGGCAAGTAACCGCACCCACAACACAAACACCGCAAGGGCGGAGAGAGCGAGGTACGCATCGACGCGTCCGACAGCAAAAGCGCTCGCCTGCAGAGCTATGACTGCAAGAATCGTCGCGAGGGTTGACCTCTTAGTCACCTACGCCGCCCCCTTCGTGGGCCATGCGGCCCGATGCTAGATGCTATCGCAACCGGAGGCTGCTCGGAACCGCAGCAATCCGCCGCGGAGTCGGTGACCCGTTCGGCACCGGACCGGGGCAACCTGGTGGATACCCTCCACCCCTGCCATCCTGACAAAGACCCGACCCACAGCGAAGCGACGGCCGAGCACGACCAGCAGAGGGGGGCAAATGAAGGGGGCGCGTTTCATTCCCTCCTATCCCCTATCCCCACCCGGGGTTGACGGCGCCCCGGTCGGTGCCCTACCCTCGAAAAACCGTGAAGACGTTGGGCCCAAGCCGCACCGGAGGTGCTCCATGATTGGCCCGTGGCAAAGGACATATGCTGCACACCTGAGCTAGCCGAGGCCCGCCGCCTCGTTCTCGCTCACGACGTCGTTCCGGTAACCCACTCCTTCTTCTCCGACTTAGAGACCCCCGTCTCGGCGTTTCTCAAGCTCGGCACCCCGCGGCGCGCGTTCCTGCTCGAGAGCGCCGAGCAGGGGCAGCGGCTGGGGCGCTACTCCTTTCTGGGCATCGGCGCGCGCGCCGTGGTCGGCTTTCGCGACGGCCTGCTCACGGTCGAGCGCGACGGCGTGCGCCGCGAGTCGCCTGCGACGACCCCTTCGCCGCCGCCGCCGCGCTGGTCGCCGAGTCGCACCCGGCGCCGGCCGGCGAGCTGCCCTCGCTCGCCGGCGCCCTCGTGGGCTACTTCGCCTACGACCTCGTCCGCCACCTCGAGCGCCTGCCCGACGCGCCGCCCGACGACCTGGGGCTGCCCGAGATGGCCTTCCTGCTGGCCGACACGGTGCTCGTCTTCGACCACCTGAAGCACGCCATCACGATCGTCGCCAACGCCGTGCGTGACGACGGCGCCGCCGGCCGGCGCGCGCATCGACGAGCCCTACCGGCAGGCCGTGGCGCGCATCGCCGACGTCAAGGCGCGCCTGGCGGCGGCGCTGCCCGACGCGGCGCCGCCGGTCGCGGACGGACCGTCGCGCTCCGCGGGCCCTGGCGCGTCGTCCGATCTCGCCGCGGCGCCCGACCACGGCGCGTCGCGCGTCGCGGGCTCGGTGACGTCGTCGGTGAGCCGCGCCGACTTCGAGGCCGGCGTGGCGCGCATCGGCGACTACATCACGGCCGGCGACGCGCTCCAGGTCGTGCTCAGCCAGCGCTTCGCCACGCCGATCAGCGTCTCGCCGTTCGCCGTCTACCGCGGGCTGCGAGCCGTCAATCCCAGTCCCTACATGTACTACATCGCCTTCGACGACTTCTGCCTGGCGGGCTCGTCGCCCGAGCCGCTGGTCACCGTGCACGGCGACCGGGTCGTGACCCGGCCGATCGCCGGCACGCGGCGGCGCGGCGCCGACACAGCCGAAGACGAGCGCCTCATGGCCGAGCTGCGCGCCGACGACAAGGAGTGCGCCGAGCACGTCATGCTGGTCGACCTCGGGCGCAACGACCTGGGTCGCGTCTGCGTGCCGGGCAGCGTGCAGGTCGACGAGCTCATGGGCATGGAGCGCTACTCGCACGTGATCCACATGGTCTCGTCGGTGAGCGGTACTCTGGCGAAAGGGCACGGCGCCATCGACGCCCTCAAGGCGGCGTTCCCGGCCGGCACCGTGAGCGGCGCCCCCAAGGTGCGCGCCATGCAGATCATCGACGAGCTCGAGCCCGTGCGGCGCGGCCCCTACGCCGGGGCGATCGGCTACCTCTCGCCGGGCGGCGACCTCGACACCTGCATCTGCATCCGCACGATCGTCATGAAGGACGGCGTCGCCTACGCCCAGGCCGGGGCCGGCATCGTCGCCGACTCCGACCCGGGCGGCGAGTTCGTCGAGACCGAGAACAAGGCGGCGGCTCTGCTGCGCGCGGTCGCGCTGGCCCACGAAGAGTTCGCGGGACCGCCGGGAGGCTGAGGCGCATGGCCCACGTGTTCGTCATCGACAACTACGACTCGTTCACCTACAACCTCGTGCAACTGCTGGGCACGCTGGGCGCCGAGGTCACCGTCGCGCGCAACGACGAGACCAGCGTGGCCGCGATCGAGGCCGCCCGGCCCACCCACCTGCTGGTCTCGCCGGGGCCCTGCACCCCCGACGAGGCGGGCGTGTCGCTCGAGGCGATCCGCGCCTTCGCCGGGCGCCTGCCGGTGCTCGGCGTGTGCCTGGGCCACCAGTGCATCGGCGCGGCCTTCGGCGGCCGCGTGCGGCGCGCCGCGGCGGTGGTGCACGGCAAGACCGACCTCGTGCGCCACGACGGCCGCACCCTCTTTCGCGGCCTGCCGCAGCCCTTCGCCGCGACCCGCTACCACTCGCTGATCGTCGACCCCGAGCTCTCGCCCCTGCTCGAGCGCAGCGCCTGGAACGACGACAGGCGAGGTCATGGGGCTGCGCCATCGCAGCCTCGCCGTCGAGGGCGTGCAGTTCCACCCCGAGAGCGTGCTCACCGAAGTCGGGAGCGGCCCTCATGGCCAACTTCCTCGAGCTGCGCGGCGGCACGGCCGGCGCGCGCCCGGCGACCCGCCCGGCGACCCGCCCGGCGACCCGCCGGCGCGCCGCGACGGCGCTCGACCCCCGCAGCACCCGAAAGGACCGCGACGATGCCCAACGACATCCTCTCCCACGCCCTGGCGACGCTCAGCGCCGGCGGCGACCTAAGCGAAGACGAGGCGCGCGGCGTGGTGCTCGAGATCATGGGGGGCGGCGTGGGCGAAGCCCAGACCGCCGCCCTGCTCTCCGCGCTGCGCGTGAAGGGCGAGACCGCCGAGGAGATCGTCGGCATGGCGCGCGCCATGACCGACCTGGTCGAGAAGGTCGAGGTCGACGCCGATGTCATCCTCGACACCTGCGGCACGGGCGGCGACGGCGCCCAGCACCTTCAACATCTCGACGGCGGCCGCCCTGATCGCCGCCGGCGCCGGCGTGACCGTGGCCAAGCACGGCAACCGCTCCGCGACCAGCCGCTGCGGCAGCGCCGACGTGCTCGAGGCGCTCGGCGTGGCCATCGACATCACCCCCGCCCAGGTGAGCCGCTGCATCGCCGAGGCGGGCATCGGCTTCATGTTCGCGCCGCGCCACCACCTCGCCATGAAGAACGTGGCGGGCGTGCGCCGCGAGCTCGGCATGGCGACCACCTTCAACGTGATCGGTCCGCTCACCAACCCGGCCGGCGCGCGCCACCAGCTGATCGGCGTGGCCGACGCGCGCTACGTCGACCGCCTGGCGCAGGCGGTGCGCATGATGGGCACGTCGCGCAACCTGCTGGTGCACAGCGACGACGGCCTCGACGAGATCTCGACGACCTGCCCCACGGCCGTGGTCGAGGTCTTCGCCGGGCAAGGCTTCGACCGCCGCTACACGGTCGCGCCCGAGCAGTTCGGGCTGGCCCGCGCCCGGCTCGACGACCTGCGCGGCGGCGACGCCGCCGAGAACGCGGCGCTGCTCACCGCGCTGCTCGAGGGCCGCCCCGGGCCGCAGTTGGACATCGCCCTGCTGAACGCCGGCGCGGCGCTCTACATCACCGAGGCGGCGGCCGACATCGGCGAGGGCGTCGAGCAGGCGCGCGCCGCCGTGGCCAGCGGCGCGGCGGCCGGCAAGCTCGCCGCCCTGGTGGCGGTCACCAACCGGCTGCGCGCCGAGGAGGGCTAGCCGTGGACTTTCTGACGACCATGGTCGAGCAGGCGCGCGAGCGGGTCGAGCTCGCGCGCCGCGAGCGGCCGCTCGCGCGGCCCGACGCGGCGCCCCCCGGCGAGCTTGCGCCCACGGTGGTGGTGGGAGAGTCGGGGCCGGCGCGGCCGCCGGGCGGCCGCCTGGCGGCGGCCATCGTGGCCGCCGCGGCTGGCGCCGAGGGCGTGCCGGCCGGCGCGACCGCGCTGATCGCCGAGGTCAAGCGCGCCTCGCCGAGCAAGGGCGCCATCGCGCCGGGGCTCAATGCCGCCGCGCAGGCGCAGGCCTACGCAGCGGCCGGGGCCGACGCCGTCTCGGTGCTCACCGAGCCGCGACGCTTCGGCGGCTCGCTGGCCGACCTCGAGGCGGTCGCCGCGGCCGTCTCGCTGCCGGTGCTGCGCAAGGATTTCGTGGTCGACCCCTATCAGGTGTGGGAGGCCGCCACGGCGGGAGCCGCCGCCGTACTGCTCATCGCCGCGGCGCTCGACGACCGCGGCCTGGCTTTACTGCTCGGCGAGTGCCGCCTGTGCGGCCTCGACGCCCTGGTCGAGGTGCACGACGAAGCCGAGCTCGGCCGAGCGGTCGCCGCGGGCGCCGCGCTCATCGGCGTCAACAACCGCGACCTGCGTACTCTCACCGTCGACTTGAGGGTGACGGAGCGGCTCGCGGCGCTCGCGCCGCACGACGTGCTGCTGGTGAGCGAGAGCGGCGTCGTGACGGCCGCCGACGCCCGGCGCGCGGCGCGGGCCGGAGCCCGGGCGCTCCTCGTGGGCGAGACCCTGGTGCGCACGCCGCACGCGCGCCTGGCCGCCCTCGTCGCCGAGCTCAAGGGACTGCCGACGCCGGCGGAGCCTCCCGCGCCGCAAGCGCCGACACGACCTAACGCCGGGGCGCGGTCGTGACCGCCGTCAAGGTCTGCGGCCTCACCCGCGAGCGCGACGTGCGCCTCGCGGTCGAGTGCGGGGCGTGGGCCTGCGGCTTCGTGCTCGCCGAGAGCCCGCGCCGCGTCACGCCGCAACAGGCGGCGGCGCTGGCGCGCGCCGCTGCGGGCGTTCGGGGCGCCGCGGGCGCTGCGGGCGTTGCGGCCGCAGGCGCGCTCGCCGCGGCCACGGGCGTTGCGGCCGCCGGTGCCGGCGCCGCGCTCACCGTCGCGGTGGTGACCACCGAGTCGCCGGAGTGGATCGCGGCGGCACTCGCCGTGGCCGGCCTTGACGCGGTGCAGCTCTCGGCCGGCGCCGACGGCCCGACCGTGGCGGCCGTCCGGGCGGCGGCGAGGAGCAGCGGCCTGCGGCCGCTGCTCCTCGCCGCCGCCGACACCCCCGACGCCGCCGACGCCGACTTCGTGCTGCTCGACGCGCGCGCGCCCGGCGTCTACGGCGGCAGCGGCGCCACGCTCGACTGGCGATCCCTGGCCGCCGCGCCGCTGCCGGCGGGGAGGCTCGTGCTGGCCGGCGGCCTCGCGCCCGGCAACGTGGGCGAGGCCATCGCCGCCGTGCGCCCCTGGGCCGTCGACGTGTCGAGCGGCCTCGAGCCGCGCGACGCCCCCGGCCGCAAAGACGAGGCTCTACTACGCGCCTTCTTCGCGGCGGTGCACGAGGCAGACGCGCAGGCCGCCGCGTCCCTGCGCCGCGCGGGCGACCACACAGGGCGCTGCGCCCGCCGCTCGCCCCGCCGAGCCACAGACCGCTGAACCCGCAACGACCCCGGAGGTCGACCGATGAGCGTCGCCACCCGCTTTGGCCCCTACGGTGGCCGCTTCGTGCCCGAGAGCCTGATCCCCGCGCTCGAAGAGCTCACCCGCGCCTACGAGGAGGCGCGCGCCGACGAGGCCTTTCAGGCCGAGCTCGCGCGCCTGCTCGCCGACTACGCGGGGCGCCCGACGCCGCTCTACCACGCCGCCCGCCTGAGCGAGCGCTGCGGCGCCGCGGTCTACCTCAAGCGCGAAGACCTCTGCCACACCGGCGCCCACAAGATCAACAACGTGCTCGGTCAGGCGCTGCTCGCCGTGCGCATGGGCAAGCGCCGCGTGATCGCCGAGACCGGCGCCGGCCAGCACGGCGTGGCCACGGCCACCGCCTGCGCCCTGCTGGGCCTCGAGTGTGTCGTCTACATGGGGGTCGAGGACATCCGCCGCCAGGAGCTCAACGTGGTGCGCATGCGCCTGCTAGGGGCGACGGTCGCGCCGGTGGAGAGCGGCTCGCGCACGCTGAAGGACGCCATGAACGAGGCGCTGCGCGACTGGGTGACCAACGTGCGCGGCACCTTCTACGTGATCGGCTCGGTGGCCGGTCCGGCGCCCTACCCGGCCATGGTGCGCGAATTTCAGCAGATCATCGGCATCGAGGCGCGCGAGCAGCTGCTTGCCCGCCTGGGCCGGCTGCCCGACGAGGCCGTCGCCTGCGTGGGCGGCGGCTCGAACGCCATGGGCCTCTTTCAGGCCTTTCGCGACGACCCGGTGCGTCTCACCGGGGTCGAGGCGGCCGGCGACGGCCTCGACACCGAGCGTCACGGCGCCTCGCTCACGCGCGGCCGTCCCGGCGTGCTGCACGGCTCGTTCTCGTACCTGCTGCAAGACGCCTGGGGCCAGGTGCTCGAGGCGCACTCGGTCTCGGCCGGCCTCGACTACCCGGGCGTGGGGCCCGAGCACGCCTGGCTCAAAGACAGCGGCCGCGCCGTCTATGCGGCCGCCACCGACGCCGAGGCCCTGGCCGCCTTCAGCCTGACGGCCGAGCTCGAGGGCATCATCCCGGCGCTCGAGAGCGCCCATGCCCTGGCCTACGTGCTGCGCGGTCCTGGCCCCGAGACGCGGTTCGCCGCCGGCGACGTCGTGGTCGTCAACCTCTCGGGCCGCGGCGACAAGGACGTGCACGAGGTGGCCCGCCTGCTGGACCACCCAGGCGCCGAGCGTGGGGAGGAGTCATGACGACGGCAGCGTCCGCACCGTCCGCCGGCCTCGCGCCGCGCCTGGCGGCGGCCTTCGCGGCGCCCCGCGCCGCCAGGGCCGCCCTCATCCCCTACCTCACGGCCGGCCACCCCGACCTGGCGACCAGTCACCTGCTGATCGAGGCGGTGATCGCCGCCGGCGCCGACGTCGTCGAGCTCGGCGTGCCCTTCTCCGACCCGATCGCCGACGGTCCCGTGGTGCAGCGCTCGACCTGGCAGGCGCTGCAGGCCGGGATCACGCCCGAGCACGTCTTCGAGCTGGCGGCGGCGCACAGCGCCGCCGCCCCCTTCGCCCTGCTCACCTACCTGAACACCGTGCTCGCCTACGGCCCGAAGCGCTTCTTCGCCCGCGCGCAGGGCGCGGGCGTCGAGGCGCTCGTCATTCCCGACCTGCCGCTCGATGAGGCGCCGCCGTACGCGGCCGCCGCCGCCGAGTGCGGCGTGGCGATCGTGCCCATGGCCACGCCGACCAGCACCGACGAGCGCCTCGAGCTGGTCGGCCGGGCGGCGACCTCGTTCGTCTACTGCGTGGCCGTCACCGGGGTGACCGGCGCCCGTCGCGAGACCGGCGCCGAGCTGCCCGGCCTCATCGCCCGGCTGCGCGCCCGCACCCAGGCCCCGCTGGCCGTGGGCTTCGGCATCTCGACGCCGCAGCAGGCCGCCGAGGTCGCCGCTCTGGCCGACGGCGTGATCGTGGGCAGCGCGCTCATCGACCGCGTGCAGCGCGCCGCCGACGCAGGCGCCGCTTGCCGCGCCGCCGCCGAGCTCGTGGGCGCGGTGAGCGGCGCGCTGGCCGACGATCAGGAGGCCGCTGCCCGGCCGTGACGCACCCGACGATCGGAGGCCGCCCGCCGGCCGTGCTGCTTCTGCGGGCCCGGGCGGCGGCTCCGACGCCGCCGATGGAGCCGACGGGCGGCGCACGACGGCTTGACGCTGGGCGGTCTGTGAGCGTAAACCCAGCAGCGGGATCGGCCGGGCCGCCACGCGCCCGGCGAGCGCAAGGCAAGCCGCAGGGGGTTACCGCGATGAAGAAGCTCATCAACCGGCCCGCAGACGCCGTGAGCGAAGAGCTCGACGGCATCGCGCGGGCCCATCCCGACAGGCTGAGAGTGTCGCGCCGCCCCGACTTCATCGTGCGGGCCGACGCCCCCGTGCAGGGCAAGGTGGCGCTCGTCTCGGGCGGCGGCTCGGGGCACGAACCCATGCACGGCGGTTTCGTGGGCCGCGGCATGCTCGACGCGGCCTGCCCGGGAGCGGTGTTCACTTCGCCCACGCCCGACCAGATGCTGGCCGCCACGCAAACGGTCGACGGCGGCGCCGGCGTCCTCTACATCGTCAAGAACTACACCGGCGACGTGATGAACTTCGAGATGGCCGCCGAGCTCGCCGCCGACGAAGGCATCGACGTCGAGTCGGTGGTGATCGACGACGACGTCGCGGTGCGCGACAGCCTGCACACCGCCGGGCGGCGCGGCGTGGGCGCCACGGTGCTGGCCGAGAAGATCTGCGGCGCGGCGGCCGAGCAGGGCCGCCCGTTGGCCGAGGTCGCCGCGCTCTGCCGCACGGTCAACGCCGGCGCCCGCAGCATGGGTGTGGCCCTCACGTCGTGCACCGTGCCGATGGTCGGCAAGCCCACCTTCGCGCTGGGCGACGACGAGATCGAGCTCGGCGTCGGCATTCACGGCGAGCCCGGCCGCGAGCGGCGGCCGCTGGCCGGCGCGCACGAGGTCGTCGAGGCGCTCACGGCGGCCATCGTCGACGACCTGCCCTTCGTGCGCGGCGACCGCGTGCTGGCCTTCGTCGACGGCCTCGGAGCGACGCCGCTCATGGAGCTCTACATCGTCTACAACGAGCTCTACACGCTGCTCGAGGCGCGCGGCATCGCCATCACGCGCAACCTGATCGGTCCGTACATGACCGCGCTCGACATGGCGGGCTGCTCGATCACGCTGCTGCGCTTAGACGACGAGCTCACGGCGCTCTGGGACGCGCCGGTCGTCACGACGGGCCTGCGGTGGGGCGCTTGACAGCGGCCGCGGGCGCGACCGTCGGCTGCGCCGAGGTCACCGCCTGGATGCGGGCCTTCGCGGCCGCGGTCACGCGCGAGCGCGAGCACCTGACCGAGCTCGACGCCGCCATCGGCGACGCCGACCACGGCATCAACATGGACCGCGGCATGCAGGCGGTGGTCGCCAAGCTCGACGAGTGGCCGGAGGGCGGCGGCGCTGCGGGTGGCGCTGGGGGCGGCGCTCTCGGCGGCGCTCCGGGCGGCGCTGGGGGCGGCGCTCTCGGCGGCGCTCCGGGCGGCGCTCCTGGTAGTACTCCCGGTGGTGCTCCCGGCGATGTGCCCGATGGCGCCGCCCCTGTCGGCGCGTTGCTCAAGGCGATCGGCATGACGCTGGTGTCGAGCGTCGGCGGCGCGGCCGGGCCGCTCTACGGCACGCTCTTTCTGCGCATGGCGGCGGCGTCGGGCGACGCGAGCGCGCTCACCGTGGAGCAATGGAGCGCGGCGCTCGAGGCCGGCGTGGCCGGTGCGCAGGCGCGCGGCAAGGCCGAGCCCGACGACAAGACGATGATCGACGCGCTGCTGCCGGCGGTCGCGGCGCTGCGCGCCGCCGTCGCCGCCGGCCGGGCGCCCGGCGACGCCCTGCGCGAGTCGGCCGCGGCGGCCGAGCGCGGCATGAAGGCCACGACGCCGCTGGTCGCCCGCAAGGGCAGGGCGAGCTACCTCGGCGAGCGCAGCGCCGGCACGCAAGACCCCGGCGCGACCTCGTCCTGGCTGCTGCTCGAGGCGGCCGCCGCCACGCTGTTCGCGGGGTCTGCTTCGTGATCGGACTCGTCCTGGTGAGCCACAGCGCGCGGCTCGCCGAGGGCGTGGCCGAGCTGGCCGCCCAGATGGCCGGCCCCGATCTGGCCATCGCCGTGGCCGGCGGCCTCGACCTGCCGGGCAAGCCGCTGGGCACCGACGCCGCGCTCGTCGCCCAGGCCATCGAGCGCGTCTGGTCGCCCGACGGCGTGCTGGTGCTCATGGACCTGGGCAGCGCCGTGCTGTCGGCCGAGCTCGCGCTCGACCTGCTGCCCCACGAACGCCGCGCCGGCGTGCTGCTCTGCGACGCGCCCCTGGTCGAGGGAGCCGTGGCCGCCGCCGTGGCGGCGGCCCTCGGCGGCTCCCTCGAGAGCGTCGCCGGCGAGGCACGCGGCGGCCTGGCGGCAAAGGTCACGCAGCTGGCGCCGGCCGAAGCCGTGTCGGCTGCGTCTGGCGCGGCCGCGCCCGCGCCCGCCGCGCCCGCGCCCGCCGAACCCGCGCCCGCCGAACCCGCGCCCGCAGAACCCGCGCCCGCCGAACCCGCGCCCGGCGCGTCCGCGCCTTTGACCCTGCACGTGGTCGTGGCCAACCGGCTGGGGCTGCACGCCCGGCCGGCGGCCCGGCTGGTGCGCACGGCGGCGGCGTTCGACGCCGACGTTACCGTCGAAGACCTGACCGCCGCGCGCGGGCCGGTGAGCGCCCGCAGCCTGAACGCCGTCGCCGCGCTGGGCGCGGGCCGCGGCCACGAGCTGCTGGTGCGCGCCCGCGGACTGCAGGCCGGCGAGGCCCTCGCCGCCATCGCCCGGCTGGCCGCCGACGACTTCGGCGACGCGCCCGGCAAGGGCCGCGCCGACGCCGGCGGGCCGGCTGCGGTGGGGGAGACCGCCTCGGCTGTCGTTTCGCGGGCCGCGGCGCCGGTCGAGGCGCCTCCTGCTCCGACCCCCGTTCCGGGCGCCGTGCTGCAGGGCATGCCCGGCTCGCCGGGAATCGTTGTGGGCAGGGCGCGACTTGCCCAGACGGCCGCCGCGCCGGTGCCCGACCGACGTGCAGCCGACCCGCAGGCCGAATGGGCCACCCTGCAGAGCGCCCTCGAGGCGACCGCCGCCGACCTGCGCCGCGCGCGCGGCGCGGTGGCCGGTCGCGCGGGCGGCTACGACGCCGCCATCTTCGACGCGCACCTGCTCTTTTTGAGCGACGAGGCGCTGCTGGGGCCGGCGCGCGCCGCGATCTTCGACGACGGCCGCAGCGCCGCCGCGGCCTGGACGGCGGCGACCGTCGCCGCGGCCGGCGCCTGGGAGGCCGTCGCCGACCCGTACCTGCGCTCGCGGGTGGCCGATCTGCGCGGCGTGGCCGACGGCGTCCTGCGACATCTCGTGGAGTCGCCGGCCCCCGCGTCCGCCGCTGCGACCGCGTCCGCCGGGGCACCCGCCGCTGCGACCGCGTCCGCCGCGGCACCCGCCGCTGCGACCGCGCCCGCCGCGGCGCCCGCCGGCGAGGCGCTCGCGCCCGGCGCCGGCATCGTGATCGCGCCCGACCTGGCGCCCGCCGCCATCGCCCTGCTCGACCGCGCCGCGGTGCTCGGCGTGGCCTGCGCCTTTGGCGGTCCCACCTCGCACGGCGCCATCCTGGCGCGCTCGCTGGGCATACCGGCGGCGGTGGCCTGCGGCGCGGAGTTGCTGAGCGTGGCCGAGGGCACGCTCATGGTGCTCGACGGCGACGCCGGCACGGTCACGGTGGCGCCCGGCGCGGCGACGGTCGAGCAGGCCGAGGCGCGGCGCGCCCACAGCGCGGCCGTCGAAGCCGAGGCGCGCGCCCGGGCGGGCGAGCCCGCCGTCACCCGGGGCGGTCAGGCGGTCGAGGTGGCGGCCAACGTGGCGGGGCCGGGCGAGGTCGCCGCGGCCGTCGCCGGCGGCGCCGACGGGGTCGGCATCCTGCGCACCGAGTTCCTCTTTTTGGCGGGCGACCGGCTGCCCGACGAAGACGAGCAGGCGGCGGTCTACCGCGCGATGGCCGAGGAGCTCGGCGGCCGGCCGCTCGTGGTGCGCACGCTCGACGTAGGGGCCGACAAGCAGCTGCCTTACCTGCCGCTGGCGCGCGAGGACAACCCCTACCTGGGAGTCAGGGGCATCCGCCTGGGCCTGCGGCACCCGGAGCTCCTGAGCGGTCAGCTGCGCGCCGTGCTGCGGGCGGGCGCCGCGTACCCGGTGCGGCTCCTGTTGCCCATGGTGACAACGCTCGACGAGTTGCATCGGGTCCGCGCGCTGCTCGACGAGGCGCGCGCGTCGCTGACCGCGGCCGGCGTCGCCCTGGCGCGGCGCCTCGAGGTGGGGATCATGGTCGAGGTGCCGGCGGTGGCGCTCATGGCCGAGTCGTTCGCGCCCCATGTCGACTTCTTCTCGGTGGGCACCAACGACCTCACCCAGTACGTGCTGGCCGCCGACCGCGGCAACGCCGAGGTGGCCGGCCTGGGCGACGCCCTGCACCCCGCCGTGCTGCGCCTGATCGGCGCGGTGGCGCGCGCCGCGGGCGCCGCCGGCCGGCCGGTCGCGGTCTGCGGCGAGATCGCCGGCGACCCGCTGGCGGTGCCCATCCTGCTGGGGCTGGGGGTCACCGCGCTGTCGATGACCGCGCCGCGCATCGCGCTCGCCAAGCAGGTCGTGCGCGGCGTCGAGCCCGACGCCGCGCGGCGCCTGGCCGCGAAGGCGCTGGCCGCCGACTCGACGGCGCAGGTGCGCGCGCTCGCCGCGGCGGCTGCGACGCCCGGCGCGGCCGGGTAGACGCCGGGCAGACGCCGGGCAGACGCCGGGCAGACGCCGGATAGACGCCGGGATGCCGGATGTGCGCCGGGCGGGGGCGTCGCCCGGCGAACCGTGCGGCGATCGCGGCAGGGGGTATCATCGGGGGTGCCATGAAGACCCCGCCGGTGCCGTTCGACTCAGACGCGCTGCGCGCGAACATCGCGAGCACGGCGCAAGACGTGGTGATCCCCGACCGCTACCAGCCGCTGGTCGACGCGGTCGAGGGGCTCTACGGGGTGCGCGCCTCGCTCGTCGAGACCATGGGCGAGTACTTTCACGCCTTTCGCAACGCCGACGCCCTGATCGACGGCTTTCAGACGACGCTCCTGTACAACTGGAGCCACTTCGAGGCCTCCGACGAACGCGCGGAGCTGTTCGGGCTGTTCGCCGAGCTCGTGGTCGGGCTGCTCGAGTCGCCGCTCTCGGCCGACCAGTTCTCGCTGGCGCTGCGCGAGCTGCTCATGTGGTGCGCGGCCGCCCTCGACGGCCCCTACGGCGCGGCCTACGACGACGCCCTCGCGCAGGTCGCCGGCTCGCTCGCCGGGCTGCTCGACCGCCGGCCGGCCGCCTTTCTTGAGCGCGACTCGCTGCTGCGCGACCTGGTCGCGCGGGTCGCCGCGCGCCCGGCGCCGGCGGCGCCCTTCTGCGAGCTCTACCGCGAGGTGCTGCTGGTCGGCTATCGCCGGGTCGCCGAGCGCCTCGACGTGCCCGCCTGGGCGGGCGACCAGGGCGCCGGCCTGACCGACGCCGCGGCCGTGGCCGCGCGCTTCGACTTTCTGGCGGTAGCGCGCGCCGGCGCGCTCGCCGACGGCGTGCGCCGCGCGCCGGCAGGCGAGCTCCTTGGCCCCGCCTGGCCGCTGTTCTCCGACATCCTGGGGCGGGCCCTCGACCAGCTCACGCACCTCGACGACCTCGAGGACCGCTTCGCCGTGTGCCTGTTCTTCTTGAAGGACGACACCCTCGGCTACCGCCAGAAGGAGGCCGTGGTCGAGCTGCTGGGCGTGGTCGGGCAGCTCATGGAGCCCGCGCGCCACCTCGACGTCGAGGGCATCCTCAGCCGCCTCACCGCCTTCTTCCGCGGCCGTGACCACCAGTTCCTGCTGATGCGCTTCAAGTGCTATGAGGCGATCGGCGTCGCCATCGGCGAGGCCGCCGACGCGAAGGCGGTCGACCACCTGATCGACGACGTGCTGTCGTGGCGCTTCCAGTACCCCGACATCAGCGGCGCCACCGACGACTGGGGGACGATCGTCAACCCCTATCACCTGCCGAAGATCCGCTGCTGGATGCACATCATCGAGTCGAACCCGGCGCTCTACGAGCGCCTGGCCGCCGCGCTCAACGTGCAGTTGCGGCTGGGCGGCGTGTACATCGCCGACACCGATCTCTTTCAGCGCGACGTCACGCGCTTTCTGAACGCCGACATCAGGCCCATCTACTTCGTCGCCAAGCAGCTGCTGCGCACGCTGCCGGTGTACTTCAGCGAGGTGGGCGCCGAGGGCGAGCTGCGCACCGTCTCGACCGACGGCGACGAGATCTGCGGGCGCCACGACTCGCTCGTGCACTTTTTGCGCAAGCAGCTCCACGCCGAGTCGTCGAACCGCCTGGTCGCCTTCAGCCGGGCCGTCCTGCACTACTGGGCGACGCTCGACCCCGTCGTGCTCGAGCCCTACGTGTCGGCCAACACGCTGGCGGCGGTGCGGCTCGAAGGGGAGTGGGCGTGGGGGCCGCACGAGATGCTGCTCGCCCTGAGCGGACGCCACGACGGCGGGCCGCCGGCCGGCGACCAGCTCGAAGCGTTCCTCGACGGGCTCATCGCGCTCAGCCCCGAGGCCCTCGGCGAGCGGCTCGCCGCGCTCCGCCCGGGCGCGGCGCTCGGCGACGAGGGTCGCCGCATCGCCTTGATGGTGCGCACCCATCAGCTGCTCGCCCACAAGTACTCGCTCTCGGCCGACGACGTGGGCCACGCGGTCGGCCGCCACCTCGTGCTCGAGCTCAGGGTGCGCCGCCGCTTCGAGGGCGCGCTCGCCGCCTGGCAGCGCGCCCCGGGCGCCGCCACGCGCGACGCCCTGCTCGACGCGGCCCTCACCGTGCTCGAAGAGCTCAAGGCGATCGTGCTCAGTCCGCTGGTCTCGATCTCGACCGAGAACATCTACCAGAAGCGCCACATAGCCGCCGGCATCCCCTCGATCTACGGCAACTACAACGAGCAGAAGTTCGACGCCCTGGGCCTGTCGTTCCGCGTGGAGAACCTGGTCGACCGGCTCTTCGACGACCTGGTCGCCGAGGGCATCGAGCCCTACGTCACGCGCTACTCGCTCTCCCGCATGTCGGCCGCCATGAAGCGCTTCGAGCGGGCCCTGGCGATCGACGGGGTCGACTCGCGCGTGCTCGAGACCAACCTCGACATGCTCGACTCGAGCTTCGGCAGCCACAACTTCACCTTCGGCCAGTACCAGAACGTGTTCCAGTTCCTGGTCAACAGCGTGACCGAGCTCTCGACGCACGCCGTGGCGAGCCACGACCAGGTGTTGCACACCGTGCTCAGCAACGACACGCGGCAGTGCGAAGCGCGCGGCCTCACGGTCGACGCCGTCGCCGAGATGGTGCTGCGCGACGTCCTCGTGTCGGCGCTCGGCATGCAGGCCCTCGACCGCTACGCCGCGGCGGCGCTGCGCGAGATCTCCCTGCTGAACGGGCGGCTCAGCGGCCAGGCCCTGACCCGCATGATGAACTACGACCCCGAACGCCTGGTGTCGCCGCTGCACCGGGCCAAGCCGGGCACCGACGACCAGCGCACGCTGGGCTTCAAGGGCCTGGGGCTCAAGCAGATGGCGTCGTACGGGCACAACGTGCCCGAGGGCTTCGTGCTCAGCACCGAGCTCTTCAGCGCCCTGCCGGCGATGTCGTACCGGCCGCTCTACGACGACACCATCGAGCGCATCCGTGCCGCTCTGGGGGAGCTCGAGGCGGCGACCGGGCTGCGCCTCGGCGACCCGGCGCACGCCCTGCTGCTCTCGATCCGCTCCGGCGCCGCCGTGTCGATGCCCGGCCTCATGACGACCTTCGTCAACGTGGGCCTGAACGACGAGCTCGCGGCGGCGCTCGCCGACGAGCCCCGGCTGACGTGGGCCGCCTGGGACAGCTACCGGCGCTTCCTGCAGTCGTGGGCCATGTCGTCGGGCGTCGAGCGCGACGTGTTCGACGCCATCATGACCGAGTTCAAAGACCGCTACGCCGTGGCCCAGAAGCTCGACTTCAGCGCCGCGCAGATGCGCGAGATCGCCTTTGCCTACAAAGAGCGGGCGCGGCAGGCGGGCGTGGAGTTCGTCGACGATCCCTTCGACCAGCTCGTGGCCTGCGTGTTCAAGGTGCTCGAGTCGTGGGACTCGGCGCACGCACGGCTCTTCCGGCAGTACATCGGCGTGGCCGAGGAGTGGGGCACGGCCGTGGTCGTGCAGCGCATGGTCTTCGGCAACCTGAGCCGCGAGTCGGGCTCGGGGGTGGCGTTCACGCACAACCCGCTCGAGCCTTACAGCCACCAGGTGCGGCTGTTCGGCGACTACGCCGTGCGCAGCCAGGGCGAAGACCTGGTCGGCGGCCTCGTGTTCCCGCTGCCGGTCTCCGAGGCGCAGCGCCTGGGCAGTCCCACCTACCGCGGCGCGGCGCACTCCCTCGAACACGACTTCCCGGCGATCTACGGCAGGTTGCTGGCGGTCGCTCGCGAGCTGGTCGACGAGCACGACTACGACCCCCAGGAGATCGAGTTCACCTTCGAGTCGCCGGCGGCCGACGACCTCTTCGTGCTGCAGAAGCGCGCCGTCGTGCAGGAGCAGGCCAGAGACTCGGCCTACTTCGACACCACCTCGCCGAACTACGGGCCTCCGGTCGCCGTCGGCACGGGGGTCGCGGGCGGCGCCTACTCGGGGCGGGTGGCGGTCGACGCCCGGCAGATCGAGGAGCTGCTGGCCGAGTCGCCGGGCGACGACATCGTGCTGCTGCGCCCCGACACGGTGCCCGAAGACATCGCCATCATCACCCGGGTCGACGCCATCCTCACGGCGCGCGGCGGGGCCACCTCGCACGCCGCCGTCACGGCCAAGCGCCTGGGCAAGACCGCCGTGGTCGACTGCCGCGACCTCGAGGTCGTGGAGCGCGAAGGAGTGGCGCGCCTGGCGGGCACCGAGCTGCGCGCCGGCGACTGGCTGTCGATCGACGGCCGCACCGGCAACATCTTCACGGGCCGTATCCCCGTCGTTACTTCAGCACGTTGACGGCGCGCGCCACCACGAGGCCGAGGAGCACGAGCGAGATGCTCGACTGGAGCATCATGGCGACTTTAGCCCAGGGGCGCATGGGCATGGTGTCGGTCGGACTGAACGCGGTGGCGCTCGTGAAGCCCAGGTAGAGGTAGTCGATGAAGCGCGGGCGCCAGTCGGGCGGCGCGAGCTCGGGGGTGAGCTGCTCGGGAAAGGCGAAGCTCGGGTAGCGCGGCAGGCCGTGGGCGCGCACCGCCGGGCCGCCGCTGTCGAGCTCCCAGTAGAGCAGGCCGAAGGCGATCACGTTCGAAGCCCAGACGAGGCCCCCGGCGGCCAGCAGCAGCCCCGCCGAGTTGGTCGCGGAGCCGCCGCGGATGAGCTGGACGATGAGCTCTCCCGTGCACCACAGGGTCGTGGCCACGAGCAGCGCGATGAGCGTGACCGAGAGCGTGCGCACCGGCCGCGAGCGCCGGTCGATCTTGCCCGGGTCGCCGATCATCACCGCCACGAGCAGGATGGCCTCGACGATGGGCACGCCCCAGCGCGGGCGCACCACGAGGCTGTTCGGCAGCAGGATCGTCAGAGCGATCACCGCCAGCACGGCCGCGGCCATGGGCCAGCGCCGCTCGCCGATGACCGGCCCGTCGTGTGACGGCCCGTCGTGCGACGACCCGTCGTGTGACGTGGCGGCGCCTCTCGTGCTCGTGCATGCCGACCACCTTTCGACCCCTCGTTGCCCTCGCCCGACACTCGCCGGAGGAGTGTCGCGACTACTCTACCGCGCTTCCGTCGCGGCCGTTATGGCCCCGATGGTCGCCGCCCATCGTGTGCGCGAGGGCGCGCTACCGAGCGGCGCGGCGGCAGGCGTGATAGCGTGCCCAGCTATGAAGCTGGCGCTCCTGCAGATCGACCCGACGGTGGGCGACATCGAGGGCAATGCCGCCCTGCTCGCCGACGCGGCCGCCGTGGCCGCTCGCGCGGGGGCCGGCCTTGCCGTGGCCTCGGAGCTCTCGTTGCTGGGCTATCCGCCGCGCGACCTGCTGCTGCGGCGCGCGTTCGTGGCGCGCGGCTGGGCCGTGTGCGAAGAGCTCGCCCGCGCGCTGGCGGGCGGGCCGGCGCTCCTGCTCGGTCTGGCCGAGACCAACGAGGGCGCCGGCAAGCCGCTCTACAACGCCGCCGCGCTGCTCGCCGGCGGCACCGTGCGCCGGGTGTTTCGCAAGACGCTGCTGCCCACCTACGACGTCTTCGACGAAGACCGCTACTTCGAGCCGGCCGGCGGGCCGCAGGTGCTCGCCTGGGACGGCCTGCGCTTCGGCATCTCGGTCTGCGAAGACGTCTGGAACGACCGCGACTTCTGGCAGCGGCCGCGCTACCACAGCGACCCGGTCGACGACCTCGTGGCCGCCGGCGCCTCGTGCGTCCTCAACCTCTCGGCGTCGCCGTTCAGCATAGGCAAGCAGCGCCACCGCGAGGCCATGCTCGGCGCCATCGCGCGCAAGCACGGCGTGCCGGTGATCTACGTCAACCAGGTGGGCGGCGCCGACGAGCTCGTCTTCGACGGCCGCAGCTGCGCCTTCGCCGCCGGCGGCGAGCTCGTCGCGCGCGCCGCGGCCTTCGCGCCCGACGTGATGGTCGTCGACCTCGACGAGTTGGGCGGGCTGGGCTCGCAGCGGCGCCGCGCGCTCGGCAGGCGCCGCGCGCTCAGCAGGCGCCGCGCGACTCGGCAGGCGCCGCGCGCTCGGCGGGCGCTTCAGGGCCTGAGCCCGCCGCCCGCCCGGCCGCGCTGGCCCCCGACGACTTCACGCCGGCCGCCGAGGTGTGGCGCGCGCTCGTTCTGGGCGTGCGCGACTACGTGAGCAAGAGCGGCTTTACCAGCGTGCTGCTCGGCCTGTCGGGCGGCATCGACTCGGCCCTGGTGGCCGCCGTGGCCGCCGAGGCGCTCGGCCCCGACAACGTGCTCGCCGTGCTCATGCCCTCGCCGTACTCGAGCGCGGGCAGCGTGAGCGACGCTCAGGCTCTGGCCGACGGCCTCGGGTTGCGCACCGTGACGCTGCCCATCGCCGACCTCATGGGCGCCTACGACACCGCGCTTGCGCCCGTGTTCGCCGGACTCGCGCCGGACGTCACCGAAGAGAACATCCAGGCGCGCATACGCGGCAACCTGCTCATGGCGCTGTCCAACAAGTTCGACGCGCTGCTGCTCACCACGGGCAACAAGTCGGAGCTCGCCGTGGGCTACTGCACCATCTACGGCGACATGTCGGGCGGGCTCGCGGTCATCTCGGACGTGCCCAAGACCATGGTCTACGCGGTGGCGCGCTGGCTGAACGAACGGCGCGACGCCGAGGTTGTGCCGCGGGCGATCATCGACAAGCCGCCTTCGGCCGAGCTGCGCCCCGATCAGACAGACCAGGACAGCCTGCCGCCCTACGAGGTGCTCGACGCCATCCTCGCCCTGCTCATCGAGGAGCATCTGGGCGTGGCCGAGATCGCCGCGCGGGGCTACGACGAGGCGATCGTGGCGCGCGTCGTGCGCCTCGTCGCGGTGAACGAGTTCAAGCGCAAGCAGGCGGCGCCCGGCATCAAGGTCACCGACCGGGCGTTCGGCATGGGCTGGCGCATGCCCATCGCGACCGTGCCGCGCGCGAGCCGCCGCGGCTGAGCCAGGTCTCTCCCTCTACTTGACGGTCAGCTTGGCCATCCCCACGCTTGACTGCGTGTTGCCGGCGGCGTCGCTCGCATAGACGTACCAGCGGTAGCCGCCCTTCGCCATCGTCGCCTTGAGCGACAGCGACAGGCGCGTGTTCTCGGCGCGCGAGCCGAGGGTGAACGAACGGACCAGCGCGCCGTGGGCGGTCTTGATCTCGATGACGACCAGGGCCGTGCCGCCGCCCGCGTCGCTCACCTCGTAGGGCAGGCTGCAGACGCGATCGCGCCTGACCGTGACGGCGCGCAGCGCGAGCGTCTTTGGCCGCGTGGCGTCGCGCACGCCGCCGGTAGCCGTCGCCAGGATCCCGCCGTCTTCGCCGGTGACCCAGGCGTGGCTCGCGTCGGCGCAGGTGAGGCCGTACAGCGACTGCCCCGCCCCCACGTCCTGGAGGGCCCAGGTGGCGCCGCCGTCGGTGGTGGCGATGACGCCGTCGAGCGGCCGCCAGATGGTCGCCCAGCCGTGGAGCGCGTCGGGGGCAAAGGCGACGTTGAGCACGCCGTTGCTGAGCGCGCCGAGGCCGACCGTGGTCCAGGTCGCGCCGCCGTCGGTGGTGCGGTGCACGGTACTGTTCGTGCCCGGCACGACCCAGGCGTCGTGCGTGCCCGCGCAGGCCACGCCGTAGATCTCGTCGCCGTCGTTCTGGTACTGCACGGCCCAGTGCGCGCCGCCGTCGGTCGTGCCCAGGATGGCGCCGTCGCGGTCGCCCGCCGCGTCGTTGAAGGCTGCAGCCCAGCCGACCTGGTCGTCGGCGAACGCCACCTTGTACACCACGTCGGTGGAGTAGAGGGTCGGAAGGTCCGCGTTCTGCGGCGTCCAGGTCTGCCCGCCGTCGGTCGTGGCGACGATGGTGCCGTCCTCGCCGGTCGCCCAGGCGTGCTGGGCGTCGGTCGTGGCCACGTCGTCGAGGACCTGCGTCGTCGCTCCCGCGCCTTGCGGCTGCCAGCTCTGCCCGCCGTCGGTGGTGCCGTAGATCTCGCCGGCCTGGCCGACCGCCCAGCCGTGCTGTGCGTCGCAGAAGCGCTACGCTCCTCAGCGCCGCCGCCGGGTCGACGGTCTGAGGCGTCCACGTGGCGCCACCGTCGGCGGTGTGTAGTACGGTGGCTCCGCCGTTGCCCGTGGTCCAGCCGTCGAGCGCGTCGGGAAAGCTCACCGCGTCGAGCTCGCTCGTTGGGCCCTGCCCGCCGTGCGGGGTCCAGGTACCGCCGCCGTTGGTGGTGAGCAGCGAGACCCCGTTGCGCCCCACCACGCAGGCCCTGCCCGACGCCGTCGCCGCGACCGCGCCGAGGCTGACCGTGGTGGGCGAGCTCGCCAGGGTCCACGCCCTGCCGCCGTTGGACGTGCGCAGCACGGTGCCCGTGTTGCCGACCGCGTAGCCATGCAGGGCGTCGCGGAAGGAGATGTCGCTCAGGTACTGCGACGTGACGCCGGCGCCCTGCAGCCTCCAGTGCGTGCCGCCGTGGGTCGTGGCCATGATCGCCCCGTCTCCGCCGACCGCCCAGCCGTCGCGTGCGTTGACGAAGGTCACGGCGTTCAGGTCTTCGTCGGTGACGCCGACACCCTGGAGCTTCCAGTGCTTGCCGCCGTCGGTCGTCGCCTCGATCTGGCCGCTGTCGCTTGCGACCCAGGCCCGCAGCGTGCCGGAGCAGGCGACGCCGTACACGCTGTCGGTGACCGGGCCCGACTGCGCCTTCCAGTGCGCGCCGCCGTCGGTGGTGGCGATCACCGTGCCGCATTCGCCCACTGCCCAGCCGTGTCGGGCGTCGGCGAAGGCGACCCCGACGAGCCCGTAGCCGGCGATCGTGTGCTGCCCGCGCCAGGACAGGCCGCCGTTCGCGGTCGCCAGCACAAGACCGTCGCTGCCGGACTGGCCGACCGCCCAGCCGTGCAGCGCGTCGGTGAAGTCGACTCCGGACAGGCGGGCGCTGGTGCCCGAGTGCTCGGCGGTCCAGGTGGCGCCGCCGTTCATGGTGAGGAGGACGGCGCCGCCGTCGCCGACCGCCCAGCCCTGGGTGGCCGACACGAAGCTCACGGCGTCGATGAAGACGCCACGGGCTGCGGGTTCTGCCACACCCAGCTGCCGTCGCCGGTCGACACCGACGCCGCGGCGATCGAGGGCGCGGCGAGCGCTCCCAGCACCGCGAGCGCCGCCCCAGCTATCGCGACGATCACGAGGGAAGGCAGCGCTCGACGGCTGAGGCTAGGCGACATGACGTTCCCCCCGTGGTTTCGGCCGGTCTCGATGGGTGAGCTTGACCGGCTTTTACACCGCGCTTCGGTCGTCGTCAAGGAGCCGTTACGTACGTTGACGCTAGTGGCAGCCTCGCAGGTTTCCGACAGGCGTTGCCAAGAAAGGATGGCCCGCGAGAGACCGATCCCCCGGGAGGCGCACGATGATCGTTCACGACCCCTGGCCGGAGCTGCCCTACGAGGAGTGGGCGCCGACCAAGAAAGCGCTCCACCTCTACGCCCAGATGCTGGGCAAGCTCAAGCTCGCGCTCGATCCCGCCCAGCCCGAGTGGCTGCACACGGGGCTGCAGCTGAGCGCCCGCGGCCTGGCGACCGGACCGCTGCCGTGGCACGGACGGGTGGTCGACGCCGCCATCGACCTGTTCGACGGCGCCGTGCGCCTGCGCGCGAGCGACGCGCGGGCGGCCGAGGTCGCGCTCGTGGGCGAGCGCAGCGTCGCCGCGGTGTGGGAGGAGTTCCAGGCCGGTCTGCGGCAGATCGGCGTCGACGCCCCGCTCTCCGACAGGCCCCAGGAGATCGCCGACGCCACGCCCTTCGCCGACGACGACGAGGCGCGGCCCTTCGACCTTGACCAGGCGCAGCGCTTTCACCGGCTGCTGGGCTCGCTGTACGGCGTGTTCGACGAGTTCCGCTCGCCGTTCTTCGGCAGGACCGGCGTGCAGTTCTGGTGGGGCGCCTGCGATCTGGCCGTGCTGCTCTTCACCGGCCGCCAGGTGACGCCGCCGGCGGGCGTGGGGCACATCATGCGCTACGACCTCGACGCCGAGCACCTGAACGCCGGCCTCTGGCCCGGCGACGACGCCTCGCCGCACGCCGTCGTCTACGCCTACATCCACCCCCGGCCCGACGGCTGCGCGACCGCGCGCATCGAACCCGCGGCGGCGGGCTGGGTGGAGGCCATGGGCGAGTGGGTGCTGCCCTACGACGAGGTGCGGGCGAGCATGGACCCGGCGGCGGTCGTGGCGGAGTTCCTACGCAGCGCCTACCGCGCCGCGGTCGACCTGGGCGGCTGGGACGAGAAGGCGCAGCGCTACGAGAGGCCTAAACGGGCGTGACGGCTTCGAGCGGCCCGCCGTGGCAGAAGCTGGCCACGCGGTTCTGGCCGCGGCGCTTGGCCAGGTAGAGCGCCTTGTCGGCGGCGGCGACGAGCTCGTCGGGCGTGAGCGGCCGGTCGGTCACGGCCGAGACCCCGATGCTCACTGTGATGCTTTCGGGCAGCGCGGGCTGCACCGCGTTGCGGCAGTGCTGTTCGACCGCGGTGCGCAGCCGTTCGGCGGTTGCGAGGGCGCCTTCGGCGCGCAGGTTCTCGTGGCCGTCGAGCCCGTCGTGGCCGCCGGCGCTCTCGGCGTCGGCCAGCAGGGTGGTGTTGGGCAGCAGGGCGGCGAACTCGTCGCCGCCGTAGCGGCAGATGATGTCGATGTCGGCGCGCAGCGTGTCGCGCAGCACCCGGGCGAGCGCCACGAGCGCCATGTCGCCGACCTGGTGGCCGTACTTGTCGTTGAACCGCTTGAAGTCGTCGACGTCGAACATGAGCAGCGACAGCGGCGTGGCGTAGCGCCGAAAGCGGGCCGTCTCTTCGCGCAGGCGGTTGCCCAGGTGGCGGTAGTTGAACAGGCCGGTGAGACCGTCGGTCAGCGCCTGGAGCTGCACCGCCTGGTAGGCGCGCCCGGCGTGCAGCGCGGCGGCGGCGTGCTCGCCGAGGCCGCGCGCCAGCTCGAGCTCGTAAGTGGTGAACTCGCGCTCCGCCGACGATTCGACGAGGAGCAGCGTGCCCAGCCGCTCGTCGCCGAAGATGAGCGGGATGTGAAGGTGGGTGAGCTCGCCCGAGGCCTTCATGGCGTCGCGCACGGCGGCCGGCACCGTGTGGTCGGTGACACGCTCCAGCACGATCTCGCGGCGCAGCAGCGCCAGCCGGTCGCCGGAGTGGCGCGCGATCGGGATGGCGATGTTCTCGGGCTCGACCTGCACCGCGCCGTACGAGGTGCGCGGCACGAGGGCGGTGTCGGTCTCGAGGTATTCGTAGATGGCGCAGCCGGGCGCCTTGAGGGCCTCGGCCGCGGACTGCGCCATGACGGTGAGGGTCTCGTCGAGGCCCACCGTGGAGGTCAGCGCCCGGCTGGCTTCGAGCAGCGACTTGAGCGAGCGGTTCTGGCGGTCGAGCCGCTCGAAGAGGTCGGCGTTGCGGATGGCGACGGCGGCCAGCGCCGCGATCTGCGAGAGCAGCTCCTTCTCGGCGGCGCTGAAGCGCCGGCACGAGCGCGTTTCGACGAGGCCCAGGACGCCGATGATGCGGCCGTCGAACTGCAGGGGCGCGTCGAGCGTGGACTTTTCGCTCCAGCGATCCATCTCGCGTGCCTCGGCGGCGGCAAGGCCGGGGTCGTCGCGGTGCACCTCGATCATCTTGCCTTCGTGCACGGTGGGCAGGAAGCTGGGGCGCAGGTCGGGGTGGAACGGCTCGCCGGTCACCTGCTGGCTCACCTGGTGGTGCGACTCGCACACCCAGGGGGCGTCGCCGCGATCGAGCTCGAGGTCCCAGAAGGCGAGGTAGGTGAGGAGGTCGGCTTCGGGGTCGTAGCGGTGGATGTCGCACGAGTAGACGCCGAAGGCTTCGCCGACCTGGCGCGCGATCGTCGCCATGACGTCGCCGACTTCGAGCGTCGAGGCGATCGTGGCGCCGATCTCGGCGATGATGGCCTGGCCATCCTTCATGTCATCAGCACCTCGCGCACGTGTGCGCCGCTCGTGCGCCCCGGCGGCCGACGGCCTTGCCGTCGTCCGGGGCGACCCCCTGCGAGAAGTATCGGAGCGGGAAACACCGGACTTGAGGGGGTGATAAAGAGTGGTCCGCCCGCCCGCCGAAGTCAAGCACGGCGCGACGCCCGTCTTTGGTAAGCTGCCGGGCATGGCTTGCCGGGGCATGCGTTGACCATGTTCGAGCGCTTTCGCAGCGCGCGCGAACGACCTTCCGCGCCGACGCCGCTCGTGGCGTTGCCGCGGCCGCTCGCCGAGTGCCGGCTGGCGCTCGTGGTCAGCTCGGTCTGCCTTGCGCCCCGCGGCCGCGGTGTCGGACGCAGCGTGCCGCTTGGCGACCCCGAGGTGCGCGAGGTCGGCGCCGACTTCTCGAGCGCCGCCCCGCCGGCGCGCACGCAGGGCCGCGCCGAGAGCGGCACGAGCGCCGCCGCTGCGAGCGCCGCCACTGCGAGCGCCGCCGCCGCGAGCGCCGCCGCCGCGAGCGCCGTCAACGTCGACCGCAACCTCGGCTTCGCGCTCGACCGGCTGCGTGAGGCGGTCGCCGCCGGGCGGCTGGGCGAGTTGAACAGGCGCCATCTGGCCCTGGGCGGCGCCATGGCGGCGACCGGCCGCGCCCTCGCCCGGCGGGTGCCTCAGGTAGCCGATCGGCTCATCGCCGACCGGGTCGACGCGGTGCTGCTCGTGCCCACCTGACCGCTCTGCAGCCAGTCCGTGGGACTGGCGGCTCTGGAGCTGGAACGCCGTGGAGTGGCCACGGTGGCGCTGCAGCTGCTGCACAGGGCGGTGGCCGAGGTGGGCCCGCCGCGATCGTTGTCGGTGCCGTTCTGGCACGGGTACGCGCTCGGCGCCCCCGGCGACCTCGCCGGACAGCGCGCCGTGCTCGAGGCGGCGTTCGCGCTGCTTGAAGACGACGGCTTGACGGCGCCGGCGCTGCGCGACTACGTCGCGCGCTGCTGACCGCGCGGCCCGCTGTGGGTTGACCGTACCGCAGGGCGGGTAGCTTGTGGCACCACTGGGGGCTTTTGCGACCGAGGAGGAGCCATGGAGCCGCAGGTCAGACGCGTCGCGCGGGTGATCGAGCCGCAGCCCGTCGTCGAGGGCGCCGGGGTGCGCCTCAAGCGCAGCATCGGCGGCTGGTCGCTCGACTACCTCGACCCCTTCCTGCTGCTCGACCACTTCGAGTCCGACGACCCCGACGACTACCTCGCCGGGTTCCCCCTGCACCCGCACCGCGGCATCGAGACGGTGACCTACATGCTCGCCGGCGAGGTCGACCACAAAGACACCATCGGCAACGCCGGCACGATCGGCCCCGGCGACGTGCAGTGGATGACGGCCGGCGGCGGCATCATGCACGAAGAGATGCCGCGGCCGCGCGAGGGCCGCATGGGCGGCTTTCAGCTCTGGGTCAACATGCCGGCGAAGCTGAAGCTGTCGCGGCCGCGCTACCAGGAGGTGGCCGACGCCGAGATCCCGGTCGTGCAACGCCCCGACGGCACGCGCGTGCGCGTCGTGGCCGGCGCCAGCGACGACGTGCGGGGGCCGGTCACCGAGATCTACGCCGACCCCGAGTACTTAGACGTGGAGCTCGCCGCCGGGGCCGACTTCGTGCAGCCCATCCCGCGCGGCCATGCGGCCTTCGCCTACGTCTTTCGCGGTGAGGGCGAGTTCGGTGTGGCCTGCGACCTGGGCTATCGCGGCGAGCTCGACGGTTCGCTCGTGCACGCTCCCGGCCTGATCGTGTTCGAGGACGGCGACGAGGTGCGCGTGCGCGCCTACGACGAGGCCGTGCGCTTCTTGCTGGTCTCGGGCGCGCCGCTCGGCGAGCCCATCGCGCGGTACGGTCCGTTCGTCATGAACACGCGCGCCGAGCTGCAGCAGGCGCTGAACGACCTGCAAGCGGGCACCTTCGTGTGGAGCGAGGCGCGCGGCGACTAGGGGCGGGCGGTCGCGGCGCGCCAGGGTCGGGCGGCCGCGCGGCAGGCGCCCCGGCGGGTCGGGCCGCGAGGGGCCGCCGCGGGCGGCCCGATTGGCGCGGGCGTTGCGAGGCGGGTACTATAGGCGAGGTGGTCAGGTGCGCCGGGCATGGGCGTGAGCTGGCCGAATGCCCGATCGACCAATGCCTGGCCGGTGTCGACCCGGTTTCCTGTGATGACCTCGAAGCCTCGGTGGCTTGCCTGTGTGGTCCCCCGGCCGCACGTTCCAGAGCCACGGCGCTTCGCGTGAGGAGCAAGAATGACAATGACTGCCTCGCCCGTGACCCGCGGCACATCGGAACCCGCAGAACCAGTCATCGAAGAAGTACGCGAACTGGTCGTCGAAGGCCACGAACAAGGCTATCTGACGAGCGACCGCATTGCGATCGCGCTCCACGACGTCGAGCTCACCGCAGACCAGCTCGAGAACATCTTCATGCTCCTCACCGACCAGGGCATCGAGCTGCTCGAAAGCGACGAGGCTCCCGCGGCCGAGGCTCCCGAAGCCGGCGACCAGGAAGACCCTCCGGCGCTCGACCTCTCGATCAAGACACCCAGCACCGACCCGGTCCGCATGTACCTTACGGCGATCGGCAAGGTGCCGCTGCTCACGGCCGCCGAAGAAGTCTCGCTGGCCAAGCGCATCGAGCGCCACGACATGGAGGCCAAGCGCAAGCTCACCGAGGCCAACCTGCGCCTCGTCGTGTCGATCGCCAAGCGCCACGTGGGTCGCGGGCTGCCGTTCCTCGACCTTATCCAGGAAGGCAACCTGGGCCTCATCCGCGGCGTCGAGAAGTTCGACTACCGCCGCGGCTTCAAGTTCTCGACCTACGCCACGTGGTGGATCCGCCAGGCGATCACGCGCGCCATCGCCGACCAGGCCCGCACCATCCGAGTGCCGGTGCACATGGTCGAGCAGATCAACAAGCTGATCCGCGTGCAGCGCCAGGTCCTGCAAGACATCGGCCGCGAGCCCACCTCCGAAGAGATCGCCAGCGAGATGGGCACCACCCCGCAGAAGGTGCGCGACATCATCAAGATCAGCCAGGAGCCCGTGAGCCTCGAGTCGCCGATCGGCGACGAAGGCGACTCGCAGTTCGGCGACTTCATCGAAGACCACGATGCCGTCGAGCCGGTGCAGGCCGTCAGCGAGACGCTGCAATGCGAGGAGCTCGACGCCCTGCTCACCATGATGACGAGCCGCGAGCGGCGGGTCATCGAGCTGCGCTTCGGCCTGAAGGGCGAGCAGCCGCGCACGCTCGAAGAGGTCGGCCAGGCCTTCGGCGTCACCCGCGAGCGCATCCGCCAGATCGAGGCCAAGACCATCTCCAAGCTGCGCAGCTGCCACGGCTCGCAGCACCTGCGCGACTTCCTCGACTAGGCGCGCCACGCAGTCGCGCCCGCCTGAGCGGCGACGGCGAAGTCGGTCGGCCGCGTCGGCGGACCGACGGTCATAGCCGGGTTTGGCGGCGGGTAATATCACCTTCGTCAGGTAATCTGTCGGGAGGCAGACGTGGTCAAGAGAGTCCTCTTTCTCTCCAGCGGCAACAGTGTGCGCAGCCAGATGGCCGAAGGCTTTCTGCGCGTCCTGGCCGTCGACGCCTTCGAGGCATTCAGCGCCGGCTCGACGCCGCGCGAGCTGCACCCTCTGGCGGTCGCCGTCATGGCCGAGCGCGGCGTCGACATCTCGGAGCAGCGGCCCAAGAGCGTGCAGGAGTACATGGGCAAAGCGCAGTTCGAGTTCCTCATCACCGTGTGCGACCGCGACGAGAAGGACTGTCCCATGTTCCCCGGAGTCGGCACGCGCGAGTACTGGCCGCTCGACGACCCGGCGCTCGCCGACGTGACCGACGACGAGCGTCTGGCCCTGTTTCGCGAGACCCGCGACTACCTCGAGCAGCGCGTCCGGCGCTTTCTCGTGGAGCGTCGCTACAAGCCGGTCGTCGAACTGAGCCGCGAGGGCGCCACCGCCGACAGGTAGGCCGCAGCGGCGCTACTTGACCGCCGCGATCTTCGCCGGCGGACGGTCGGCCGTCTCGGGGCTCACGCCGCCCAGGTCGCCGATCACATTGACGAGCTGGGTGTCGCTGGGCACCACGACCTTGGCGTTCTGGTAGAGGGCGCGCTCGACGGCTTCGAGCTTGCGCAGCATCTGGGCGTTGCCCACGAAGAACTTGTCGGCGGCCTCGTTGACCAGCTGGATGGCCTGGGCCTCGCCCTCGGCGGCGAGGATCTTGGCCTGGCGGATGCCCTCGGCCTTCTTGATCTCGGCGCGCCGGGCACCGTCGGCCTGCGTCTCGACCGCGGTGGCGAAGTCGATCGCCGCGACCTTCTCGTTCTCGGCCTTGACGACCTTGTTCATGGTCTCCTGCACGTCGTGCGGGGGGTCGATCTCTTTGAGCTCGGTGCGCAGGATCTCGATGCCCCAGTTGGCCGTCTCGGTCTTGAGTGCCGTGCGCAGCTCTTCGTTGATCTTGCCGCGCTCGGAGTTGGCCGACTTGAGCGAGAGCGTGCCGATGATGTTACGCAGCGTGGTGCGCGCCAGGTTGACGACCTGGTTCTGATAGTTGGTGACGTTGTACAGCGACGCCTTGACGCTCTCCTCGTCGGCCTTGACCTTGAGGTAGACCTGCGCATCGACCTTGGCGTTCAGGTTGTCGTTGGTGATGATCTCCTGGGGCTGCGCCTCGACCAGCACCTCGCGAATGTCGACCTGGTACATGCGCTCGATGATCGGCACCACGCCGTGGATCCCGGGGCCGGCGTAGCGGTTGTACTTGCCCAGGCGCTCGACCAGACCGCGGTGCGTGGGACGCACCACCCGCACGCTGCCGCGCGCCAGCACGGCGAGCACGATCACGACCACGGCGACGACCACGAGCTCTGCGATGCTCGCGCTACTGATGGCTACCACGGCTGCTCCTTGAGCGAACGGCGAGTACCGGCCGGCGGCCGGACGTGCCCAGATGATTCCCCGCGGCTCGCCCTTCAAGACAGGCTCCGGACGCGCTCACGCCCCGCGGGCGGCGCACGCCTTTCTTTGCCGCGGCACGCCAGCGCGCGATCACCGCGCGGCGGCCCAGCGCGCGGGTCACCGCGCGGCGGCTACGTCGGGTCAGGCCGCGCGGCGGCCGACCAGCCCGAGCAGGCGGTCCTGCAGCGGGGCGTCGCTGGGCACCGGGACGGCCGGCCCGAACACGCCGAGCTGACGCCACTCCTCGGCGACCGGTTCGATCTCGCTCCACAAGCCGCGCACGAGGTCGTCGGGAAGGCTCGAGTCGGCGCCGATGAAGCGCGCCAGGTCGTAGGCGCGCAGGCCGCGGAAATAGGTGATGTGCCTGAGATACTCGCGCGCCGGATAGTCGCCGTAGGAGAGGTGGACGATCTTGTCGAGATCGTCGAAGGCGCGCACCGCGGCGGTCGCCGTGGCGGCGATCGCCGCGAACTTCGCCTTGGGGTCGTCGCCGAGCAGATCGCCGTCGTGACTGTGGCCCACCTGCTCCATGGTCTTGCCGGCCAGCACGTCGGGTACCCAGGCGTCGTCGTAGGCGTGGTAGTTGATGACCTCGCGCAGGGTCGAGCCTGGCTTGCGCGTCCAACTGTCGGGCACGATGCGGCCCCACTGGTCGCTGTCGATCTGCTCGACGACGCCGCCGAGCGCCCTCTCGGCCGCCACGAAGACCTCTTGCTCGTTCACGGTGTCCTCCTCGCTCATGGGTCGCCCCCGTCGGCGCGCTCGCGCGCTCGGCGGTCACTCCTGGTCGTCGAGCTCGCTGTGCCAGCGCGCGCGGGTACCGACGCGGGCGCGCAGGCGAAAGCGCAGGCTGCGGGGCGCGGTGTCGATGGCGGCGATCAGGCGCAGCAGGCCGCGCCGCACGCGCGCCAGCTCGGCGTCGGTGAGGCCGAGGCGTCCGACGCGCTCGTCGACCGTCTGCAGGTTCCTGACGACGTCGTAGAACAGTCCCCAGTCGTCGGCGCACAGCCCCGCGATGTAGCGCGCGTCGATGGCGCCGGGTTCGTCGCCGTCGCTCACCTCGGCGTCGTCGAGCAGGGTGACGATGTCGCGGATGTCCTTGTCGTTCAGCCTGAAGATCTGCAGCTTGGTGAGCAGCAGGTCGGCCAGCGGGAGGCTGACGGGCTCCAGCTCGAGGCGCCGCCTGAGGGCGATGGCGTGGTCCATGCGGAAGGTGTCGAGGAAGACGTCGACGTGGTCGTCGGCGTGGCTCGCCCCCGGTTCCTCGGCGCCGTGACGGCAGGGCCGCACGAACTGCAGCTGGCCGACGCCGGTCGAGGTGGCCACGTCGGTGTTCTCGCGGTAGCCGAACCCCGCGAAGAGGCGGGGCAGGCGGCGCGCCTGGCTCGCCGGCGCCACCATGTCGAGGTCGCTGTAGTCGCGCGCGCAGAGCTGGGCGCTGCGGCAGTGCTCGCGCACGCCGAGCCCCCCGAGAAGGCGCAGCGTGATGCCGTCGGCGCGCGCCGCTTCGATCAGCGCGTGCGCCTCGTCGGACATCTCGCGCCGCACGCGTTCGGCGACCGGTGCGGCAGGTGTCGGTTCGCTCGCCATGCCCGTCTTGTCACCACACTGAGGCCGCTGCAAACTACGATGGCCGTGGCAGGGTAAGGTAGCAGCGGCCGCGTCGGCCGGCGGGCGCCGGCCCGAACGGCTGATCCGACGGCGGGCAGGCGCCGCGCACCGCAAAGACAGAGGGAGGGCGAGGGACGATGGCGGCAGAGCCGCAGTGGAGGTGCGTGACGCCGACGCAGTCGCGCCGGCCGATCATCGCCGTGGCGCTGCTCATCATCGTGGGCCAGACCTGGGTGTCCCACAGTCTTGCCCTGCGCCCCGTATGGGTGTTCCCGGGCGTCGCCACCTTCCTGCTGATCGCCTCGATCGCGGTCTATGAGAGTCGCTCCGAGCCGGGCCGCACGGCCCGCGCGCTGTCGTATGCCTTCGTCACGGTGCTGGTAGCCGCCAATGCGGCGAGCCTCGCCCTGCTCGTGCACGGCGTGTTCGTGGGTTCCGGGCTCGGGCCGGCCGGACTGCTGGCGGCGGGGGTCGTCTTATGGCTCGTGAACGTCGCCGTCTTCGCCTTGCTGTACTGGGAGCTCGACGGCGGCGGACCCGAGTGCCGGTCGGGCGGCTACAGGGGCCGCTACCCCGATCTCGTCTTTCCGCAGCAGCAGGCCGACCAGCAGGGCATCGCGCCGCCTACCTGGAAGCCGAGCTTCTACGATTACCTCTACGTCTCGCTCACCGGGGCGATCGCCTTCTCGCCCACCGACACGATGCCGTATACCATGAGGGCCAAGCTCGTCATGGGCGCCGAGAACCTGCTGGCGTTCGCCACCCTCGCCGTAGTGGTCGCGCGCGCCGTGAACATCGCCCACGGCTGAGCCGCCGGGCCGTGCCTGCGCAAAGTTTTGCGCCGTCGCCGGCGCTCGCAGGCTCGCGAGCCGCGAACTCTTCGCCCGAAGGATTGTCTTTCTTGACGCAAGCAGCGTAGTCTAGAAGCTCGCTGCCCGCGGTCGTGTATCATAGGCCGCCAGCGGCGCGATAGTGAGGAGCGCCCACCGCGGCCCCACAGAGGTGCCGCGGACACGCTCATGAGATGAGGAGAACAGGTTGACTCAAGGCAAAGTAAAGTGGTTCAACGGTCAGAAGGGCTACGGCTTCATCGAGCAGGCTGAGGGTAAAGACGTGTTCGTGCACGTCAACTCGCTCGCCCCTGGTGTCGACACCCTGAACGAGAATCAGGCCGTCGAGTTCGAGGTCACCGAAGGTCAGAAGGGCCCGCAGGCCGTCAACGTCAGGCCTGTCTAAGCCAAGCAGACCCACGCGACGCCCGCTGCGCCGGCCTCACCGCCGGCGCGGCGGGCGCCGCTGACGGCGTAAGTCGTCACCCCGCCGCCCGCGGCGCCGACTACGGTCGCGGCGGCAGCGCTTTTTATTGCACACCAACTCTGCTGAAGGGAAACGAACGTGCCGAGCTCCAAAGGCAAACCACGTCCCGACCGAAAGAGGGGTCGTCCGCTCGATCCCACGAGACGTCGTTACTGCCATTTCTGCAAAGACAAGGTCGTCGGCGTCGACTACAAAGACCTGGACGCGCTGCGTCGCTGCATCAGCGAGCGCGGCAAGATCAAGTCGCGTCGCGTGACCGGCACCTGCCGTCGTCACCAGCGTCAGGTCGCCGTCGCCGTCAAGCGCGCCCGCGAGATGGCGCTGTTGCCGTACGCGACCGTCGGTAGAGACCTGCGCGAGGGCGGGGGCCGCGGCCGCAGAAGGTAAGCGACTGAGTCGCACCCTCGCACGCGGGGGCGCGACACGCGGCCGGTCTCCCAACGGCCGGCCGGCCCCACGCCTGCCCCGGCCGCTGCATGCCCCGGGCGGCAGCGCACCAGACGCCGGGCACGGGCCATCGCAGCAGCGGCCGGCGCTGCGCGCGAGCCCGCGCCTGCCATCGTGAGCCGTTCGCTCCTCAGACTCGGAGTCGTGGCGGCCCTCGTCGCACTGGCTCTCACGGGCCTCGGCGCCGCGGCGCCGCCCGCGAGCGCCCACGCCTTGCTCGCCGGCTCGCAGCCGGCCGCCGGCGCGTCGCTTGCCACGGCGCCGCGCCAGCTCGTCCTCTCGTTCACCGAACCACCCGACCCCCGTCTTTCGTCGGTCGAGCTCCTCGACGCGGCCGGCGCCGCCGTCGCGGGCGCCTCGCCGGCGCAGAGCGTCGCCGGCCACCCGGCCGAACTGCGCGTCGCCCTCACGCGCACCCTGCCCGACGGCGCCTACACCGTGCGCTGGCGCACCGTCTCGAGCATCGACGGCCACGTCGCCGGCTCTTCGTTTGTCTTTGCCGTCGGCACGGCCGCGCCCCCGGCGCCGTCGCCGCCGGCGCCTCCTCCACGCCGACTTCACTCTCAGCCGCGCAGGCAGCCGGGCGCTGGCTGCTGTACTGGGGACTCCTCCTGCTGGTCGGGGCCGCCGCGGTCTCGTTCCTCGTGGCGGGCGCCGCCACGCCGGCCCACGGCCGGGCGCTGCTCGTGGCCGCCTGGGTGCTCTGCGCTGCCGGCGTGGCCGTCATGACGCTGGCCGAACGCGCGGTCGTGGGCGTGTCGCTGTCGGGGCTGCTGAGCGCGGCCGCCGGCCAGCCGTTCGTGGCGCGTGCGATGGCCGTCGCGGTGTGCGGCGCTGGCCGTGGCGGCCTTCGTGTGGCGGCCGGGCCGCGCGACGATCGCCGCGGTCGGCCTCTGCGCGGCCGCCGCCCTGCTCGTGCACGTGCACGGGGGACACGCCGACGGGCGCTCGCCCTTCCGGCTGCTCGACCTGGCGGTGCAATGGGTGCACGTCACCGCCGTCGGCGTGTGGATCGGCGGCCTGGCCTGGCTGCTGCTCGGGCTGCGGGGCACGTCGCCCGCCGAGCGTGCTCGCCGTGTGCGCGGCTTCTCGACCGTCGCCGGCGTGGCGCTCGTCATAGTGCTGGCGAGCGGCGTGGCGCGGGCGGCGGCCGAGCTCGGCACGCCCGGCGACCTCGTGCACACGAGCTTCGGCGTCGCCCTGCTGGTCAAGCTCGCCCTGGTCGCCGTGCTGGTGGGCCTCGGCGCGTTCAACCGCTACCGGGTGGTGCCCGCGCTGGCCGGCGAGGCTGCGCCGGCCGGCGAGGCTACGCCGGCCGGCGAGTCCCGGGCGGCCCGCGAGCCCGCGCCGGCCGGCGCAGCCGAAGCCGGCGAGTCCGCAGTCCGCGAGTCCGATGCCCGCGAGTCCGGGGCGGCTCGCGCCTTCGGGCGTACGGCGCGCGTCGAGCTCGTGGTGGCCGCCGCGGTGCTGGCGGCGACGGCGGTGCTGAGCGGCCTCGCGCCGGGCTCGCTGTCGGCCGCCGCGGCCGGCGGCAGGCCGGCGAGCGTCGCGGTCGTGGCGAGCGACCATGCTCAGACGCTGACCGTGCGCCTCACGGTCGCGCCGGCGCGCGCCGGCGCCAACGCCTTCGCCGTGCGCGTCGACCGCTTCGGCACCACCACGCCGGCGCCGGCGCGCGCCGTGGCGCTCGACTTCACCCTGCCGAGCCACATAGGTGTGGGCGCCAACCTGGCCTTGCGGCGCGGCGCCGACGGCGTCTGGCGGGGCCGTAGCCTGCAGCTCTCGATCGTCGGGGACTGGAGCTGCGAGGTCGTGGTCGGGCCGCCGGCGACCGCCGTGGTGATACCCTTGACCGTGCGCATCGCGCCGCGCTAGACGCGCGTGACGACACGGCCGCGGCCGAGCCGCCGCCGATAGGCCGCAACCTAAGGAACCGCCATCATGGATCAGCTCATCATCGGCGAACGGCCTCTGACCATCGCCGACATCACCGACGTCGCCCGCCGCGGCCGCACCGTCAGCCTGGGCCCCGCGGCGCGCGAGCGCCTTGCCGCCGCCCGCGCCGTCGTCGAGCGCATCCTCGCCGAGGACCGCGTGGTCTACGGCGTCACCACCGGCTTCGGCCTGCTGGCCACCACGCGCATACCCCTCGACCAGGTACGCAAGCTGCAGCTCAACCTCATCCGCAGCCACGCGGTGGGCGTCGGCCAGCCGCTGCCGCGCGACGTCGTGCGGGCGGCCATGCTGCTGCGCACCAGCACGATCGCCAAGGGCTACTCGGGCGTGCGCACCGAGGTGCTCGAGACTCTCTGCGAGCTGCTCAACGCCGACCTCGTGCCCTGGGTACCGTCGCGCGGCTCGCTGGGCGCGTCGGGCGACCTCGCCCCCTCGGCCCACCTCGTGCTCGCCATGCTGGGCGAGGGCGAGTTCCTGAGCGCCGAGGGCGAGCGCGTGCCGGCCGGCCCCGTGCTTGCCGCGGCGGGCATCGCGCCGATCACGCTCGAGGCCAAAGAGGGCCTCTCGCTGCTCAACGGCACGCAGTTCATGGCGGCCATCGCCTGCCTCGCCGTGACCGACGGCGAGGCGCTGCTCGATTCGGCCGACGTCATCGGCGCCATGAGCCTCGAGGGCCTGCGCGGCTCGGTGGGGCCCTTCGAGGAGCGCATCCAGCACCTGCGGCCCATCCCGGGGCAGCTGCTCACCGCGCAGCACGTGCGCGCGGTCTGCACGGGCAGCGAGATCATCCTCAGCCACCTGAACTGCGACAAGGTGCAGGACGCCTACTCGATCCGCTGCATCCCCCAGGTCCACGGCGCCTGCCGCGACGCGCTGCGCTGGCTGCGCGAGGTGGCCGAGGTCGAGATCGAGTCGGTCACCGACAACCCGCTCATCTTCCCCGACTCGGGCGAGGTGATCTCGGCCGGCAACTTCCACGGCGAGCCGCTCGCCCTGGCGCTCGACCTGGCGGCCATGAGCCTCTCCGAGATCGGCAACATCAGCGAGCGTCGCACGTTTCGCATGCTCACCGCGTCGCTCTCCGAGCTGCCGCCGTTCCTGACCGCCGACAGCGGCCTCAACAACGGCTACATGATCGCCCAGTACACGGCCGCCGCCCTGGTCTCAGAGAACAAGGTGCTGTGCCACCCGGCGAGCGTCGACTCGATCCCCTCGTCGGGCGACCAGGAAGACCACGTGAGCATGGGCATGACGGCCGCCTTCAAGCTGCTCCAGGTGACCCGTAACGTCTACTCGGTGCTCGCCATCGAGGCGCTCTGCGCGGCGCAGGCGATCGACCTGCTGGCGCCGCTCAAGCCGGGTGTGGGCACCGCCGGCGGGCCACGCCGTGGTGCGCGGCCTCGCCTCGCACCTGGTCGAAGACCGCTACCTGGCGCCCGAGATCGAAGCCGTGGCGAGCGCCGTGCAAGAGGGCCGCTTCGCGGAGCTGCTGCGCGCCTGACGGGCGCGCGCGTCACGCTCGAGGCCGGCGCGCCGCGCGCCTGACGCCGCGCGCCCGGCGGGCGCGCCGCGCGTTTTACGCCGCGCCCCCCGTCGGGGCGACTCAGCCCTCGTCGGTGACCTCTTCGGTCTCCTCCTGCTCGAGGTCGAGCTCGTCGCGCGCCGCCGCCGCCACGTCGTCGACGGTGACCGCGGCCTCGGTGGCCGGCAGCAAGTGCCGTGGCACGAACGCCACGCTGGCGATCAGGGTGGGGATCACGGCCGTGCCGATGACCACGGCGACCAGGTAGGAGTACTGCTTCTGGGTGACGATGCCGTGGCTCAGGCCGTAGAGCGCCGAGATCGTGCCGAAGGTGAGGCCGGTCGACATCATGAGCGTGTAGTACCAGCGTTCCTTGCGATCGCGCCGGAAGCGCCCGACCACGGGGAAGAGGCCGAAGATCTTGGCGCCGACCTTGCCGGCAAAGAGCGCCAGCACTACGAGCGGGGCCGCGGCGACGGCGCTCACGCTGACCAGCGTGCCGGCGCGCAAGAAGTAGAAGGGCGTGAGAAAGCCCACCGTGAGCGTGCGCAGCCGGCGGATCCAGTGGTGGTCCTGGGCGGCGCCGCCGGCCAGCACGATGCCGACGATGTAGGCCGGCAGCACGGCCTCGCTGCCCGCCCAGTAGGCCAGCGCGCCGAGCCCGAGGAGCACCACCATGATCAGCTTGGTGCGGATGGCGGCGGTGCGATGGCCGTAGATGCGCGTCATGTGGTTGATGGTGAAGGGCAGCACGACGCACACGACCACCGTGGCGGCGATGAAGACGACGGTCTTATAGGTGAACGGCGCGAACAGCAGGCCGAGCGCGATCACCGTGCCCAGGTCGTTGATGAAGCACGAGCCCAGGATGCCCTTGCCGAAGGAGGTGCGGTTGAAGCCGGTCTCCAGCATCACGGAGTAGACGACCGCCATCGAGGTCGTGGAGAGGGCGACGCCGGCCAGCAGGCTGGCCTGGCTGTTCCAGCCCAGCACCCAGTGGGCCACGGCCGCGCAGGTGAGGAACGGCGCCGCAAAGCCCACCAGCCCGACCACCGAGACCTCGGTGAGCTTGGTGCGGATGACGGCGGGGTCGAGCTCGGCGCCGGCCAGGAAGGTGAGCATCACGGCACCCGTCGAGGCGAGGAACTGAAGCCACTGCTGGTTGGAGCCGAGGCCGTCGAACCAGCCGAAGTGGGTGGCGACCGCCGCCACGACCACGCCCACGCAGATCTCGACGAGGGCGATCGCGACGCGCAGGCGGTTGGCGATGACGGCGGCGACCACGGCCAGGGCGAGCCAGAGCGTGGCGATGGCGAAGAGGTGCTGCATGACGAAGTCCTCCTGGTGACGGCCCTGTGGGCGCTCTTCTTGGCGCGACAGGAGCCATCAGCCCCGGGCGGGGCGTTCAATGGGGGACTCCATCCCCACTTGGCATGGTACTCCCAGGCACCCGTCGTGCGCCAACCCGGGAGATGGTCTTCGGCGCTACGAACGACATCGTATCGGTGCGCCGTGTCCCAGGGGCGAGTGGAAACTACAGGTTCGCCATCTCGTTGCCGAACTAGGAGAGGTAGGCTATCCTAAGCAAGGAGCGAAGGGAGCCGATATGGCCGGACGGAGCGAGAGCCGCGAGGAGTACCTCGAGGCGATTTTCAAGCTGACGCAGCAGCCCGAAGGCGCGACGGTCGGTCGCGTGGCCGACGACCTCGGCCTGGCGGCGCCTTCGGTGTCGCAGATGGTCGCCCGCCTGGCCACCGAGGGACTGGTCGAACGCGACCAGGCAAGCCACGTGCTGCTCACCAAGGAGGGGCGCCGCGAGGCCCTGCGTCTCGTACGCCGCCACCGCCTGAGCGAGCGCTTTCTCACCGACTACCTCGACCTCCCCTGGGACAAGGTGCACGACGAGGCCTGCAAGTTCGAGCACGTCCTCTCCGACGAAGTCGAAGAGCGCCTCGCGGCGCACCTGGGCAACCCGCAGACCTGCCCCCACGGCCGCGCCATCCCCACGCCCGACGGCGAGCTGCCCGAAGAGCACGCCCGCCCGCTGGCCGAACTTCGGCCGGACAGAAGAGCACGATCTCGTTCGTCTCCGACGAGCAGCCCGACCTGCTGCGCTACCTGTCGTCGCTCGGCCTGCTGCCGCAAACCGCGGTCGCCGTCGAAGACGTCGCCCCGTTCGGCGGACCGCTGCTGGTGCGCGTAGGGCGCGCCCGCTATGCGCTTGGGCGCGAGGTCGCCGGCAAGATCTTCGTGCAGGCGTAAAGGGCTTACGGTGGCGACCGCCTGCTGCACTCCGCTGAGCACCGAGCGGCGCTCGGCGAGCTCTCTGGTGGTCGCGCTCGCCGGTAACCCCAACGTCGGCAAATCGACCCTCTTCAACCGCCTCACCGGCTCCGCCGTCGAGACCGCCAACTACCCGGGCATGACCGTCGGCCTGAACGTCGCCGCGGCGACCTGGGCCGGGCAGGAGGTGCAGCTCGTCGACCTGCCCGGCACCTACGCGCTCGACCCCGTCTCCGAAGACCAGTGGGTCGCGCGCCACGGGCTGCTCGACTGGCAGCCCGACGTGGTCATCGCCGTGGTCGACGCCACCAACCTCGCCCGCAACCTCTACCTCGTGCTGCAGATCGTCGACCTGGGCCCGCGCGTGGTGATCGCCCTCAACCTGATCGACGAGGCGCACCGCCAGTCGCTGCGCATCGACCCGCACGCTCTCTCGCAAGCGCTCGGCCTGCCGGTGATCCCGACGGTCGCGCGGCGCGGCGAGGGGCTCGACGAGCTCGTCGCCACGGCCGCCGCGGTGGCCACCGGCAGCGACGGCCTGGGGCGCGGCCGCGCCGTGCGCTACTCGGCAGCGCATCGAAGCGCAGGTCGCCGACCTCGAAGCGCAAGCTCGTCGACAGCCCGGGCGCCGTGCCCGAGGGGCTGCCGCCGCGCGCCGCCGCCCTGGCGCTGCTCGAAGGCGACGACGAGCTCACGGCGGCCTTCGGCCCGACCAGCGCCATCGTCGCCTCGGCCGAGCGCGCCACGCTGGCCGTGTCCATAGCGGCCGCGCGCCACGCCGCAGCCACGGCGGTCGCCGAGGCCTGCACCGAGGGCCGGGCCGCGACGCCCACCGCCGACCGTTACTGGGCGGCCACCACCTCGCCCATCACCGGCGTGCCCATCCTGCTGGCCGTGCTGGCCTCGGTGTTCGCCTTTCTGTTCTTCGTCGGCGGCTGGCTGTCGCGGCTGCTGACCTCGCTGTGGGGCGCCACGGCGTCGCCGGTGCTGGCGTCGGCCGTGCACCACCTGTTCGGCTACGGCGCCCTGGCCGGCACGCTGCTCTGGGGCCTCGACGGCGGCATCCTCGCCGCCCTGGCGGTCGGCATCCCCTACATCCTGACCTTCTACTTCGTGCTGGCCCTGCTCGAAGACTCGGGCTACATGAACGCGGCCGCCTTTCTGGCCGACCGCGTCATGCACCTCTTCGGCCTGCACGGCCGCGCCGTCATTCCCCTCATGGCCGCCGCCGGCTGCAACGTGCCGGCCATCATGGGCACCCGCGTGCTGTCGACCAAGCGCGAGCGCACCATCGCCTGCACGCTCGTGGTGCTGGTGCCCTGCAGCGCCCGCACCGCGGTGATCCTGGGCTCGGTCTCGCTGTTCGTGGGCTGGCAGTGGGCGCTCTTCGTCTTCGGCGTGCTGGGCCTCGTGGGACTGGCCGCCGGTCTGCTGCTCAACCGTATCCTGCCGGGTGAGCCCGAGGGCCTCGTCATGGAGATGTTCCCCTTCCGCCGGCCCTCGCTGCGCCTCGTGGCGGTCAAGACCTGGAAGCGCTTCGGCACCTTCCTCTGGGCGGCGGCGCCCATCATGCTGATCGGCAGCTTCGCGCTGGGCGCCCTCTACGAGACCGGCCTCATCTGGCATCTCGAGTGGCCGCTGCACCCGGTCGTCGTCGGGCTGGCTCGGCCTGCCGGCCGTGGCCGGACTGACGCTGCTGCTCGGCGTGCTGCGCAAAGAGCTCGCCCTGCAGATGCTCGTGGTGTTCGCCGTGGCCCGCTACGGCGCCGGAGCGTACAACCTGCGCACCTTCATGACGGCCCATCAGATCGTCGTCTACGCCCTCGTGGCCTCCATCCTCGTGCCCTGCGTGGCGACCATCGCCATGCTGGGCCACGAGCTCGGCTGGCGCCGCGCCGCCACGATCAGCGCCGGCACCGTGGCCACCGCCCTCGTGATCGGCGGCGCCGTCTCACACCTGTTGCCCCTGATGTAGAGGGCCCTGCCCGCCGCCGCGGGCGTGGCCGCAAGGATCGCATGAGAAGGACCACTTTTCAGCTCGTCGTCGTCGTGCTCACCGGAGTCGCCTTTGTCGCGACCGCGGTGAGCGGCCTGGTGCTGTTCGCGCCGGCCAAGCTCCTGCCGGTCTTCAGCGGCTCGCTGGGCCAGTGGCGCACCATCCACGAGTGGGGCGCCGTCGCGCTGGTGGCCACTGTCGTCGCCCACGTCGTGCTGCACCGCCGCCGCTTCGGCCGGTTGCTCGTCATGCTCTGGACCCCGGCCGACCGCGCGCCGCGCGGCGCCGCCGGCGACCGTGGCGGCGGCGCTCGCGCCGCCGCCACCGACGGTCAAGCCGCCGCCGGCGGCGGTCAGGCGGCCCCCGACGGTCAAGCCGCCGCCCCCGACGGCCAGGCGGCCGACGAGCTGGGCGGCGAGCGCTCCCTGCGGGTGAGCCGGCGCTGGTTCCTGGTCGCCGGCGCCGGCGCCGCGGTCGCCGCGATCGCCGCCCTGGTCTTCAAGTCGGGCATGCGGGGGATCGGCGCGGGCTCGTCGGGGCCGCTCGCCGGCTTTCCGGTGCTCGACATCGAAGGGCCGCCCGACCGCGCCGCGGCCGACTGGGTCGTCGAGGTCGACGGTCTCGTCGACACCCCGCTGCACCTCGACCGCAGCGCCTGGCTTGCGCTGCCGCGCACGCAGGAGACGCGCACCTTTCACTGCGTCGAGGGCTGGAGCGTCGACCACCTGGGCTGGGAGGGCGTGCGTGTCTCCGACCTGCTGAGCAAGGCCGGACTGCAGCCCGACGCCCGCTTTGTCACGTTCCACGCCTACAGCGGCCGCTACACCGACAGCCTCAGCCTGGTCGAAGCCCAGGCGCCCGAGACGCTGCTGGCCGACGTGCTCGACGCCGCGCCGCTGCCGGCCGCGCACGGGGGACCGCTGCGCCTCGTCATTCCGTCGCAGCTCGGCTACAAGAACGTGAAGTGGGTCGTGCGCGTCGAGGTCACCGCGCAGCGCGCTATCGGCTACTGGGAGGCCACCGGCGGCTACGCCTCCGAGGCGCCGGTGAGCTGAGGCCCGAACGCCGCGGCGCGTCGCCGCTTCACACGCTCTTGATGCCGCGGATCAGCTCGGCGACGGCTTCCTGGCCGTCGCCGTAGAGCATGCGCACGTTGTCTTCGAAGAAGAGCGGGTTCTCGACCCCGGCAAAGCCGGCGCCGGCGCCGCGCTTGATCACGACGACGTTGGCCGCCCGGCCCACGTCGAGGATCGGCATGCCGTAGATCGGGCTCGCGGGGTCCGTTCTGGCCGAGAGGTTCACCGTGTCGTTGGCGCCGATGACGAGCGCCACGTCGGCCGTGGCGAACTCGGGGTTGATGTCGTCCAGGTCGTAGATGTAGTCGTAGGGCACGCCCGCCTCGGCCAGCAGCACGTTCATGTGGCCCGGCATGCGCCCCGCCACCGGGTGGATGGCGAACTTGACCTGGACGCCCTTGTCGAGCAGGAGCTGGGCGAGCTCCCACACCTTGTGCTGGGCCTGGGCCACCGCCATGCCGTAGCCCGGCGCGACGATCACCTTGCTGGCGTAGGCGATCGTGATGGCGGCGTCGCTCGGGTCGATGGGCCGGGCGGCGCCGGTAGCGACGCCCGCCGCGGCCGGCGTCGCGCCGAAGCCGCTGAACAGCACGTTGGCCAGCGAGCGGTTCATGGCCCTGGCCATGAGCTGGGTGAGCATGGTGCCGGCCGCGCCGACGACCATGCCGGCGATGATCATGGCCGGGTTGCCCAGCACGTAGCCCTCGAAGGCCACGGCGAGGCCGGTGAACGCGTTGTAGAGCGCGATCACGACCGGCATGTCGGCGCCGCCGATGGGCAGCGTCATGAGGATGCCGAAGGCGAAGGCCACGCCGGCGAAGCCGAGCACGAGCGGCGTGCCGTAGTGCCTGATCGTGCCGGTCTCGCCGAGCGCGACCAGCACGCCGGCGGCGACGGCCACGGCCAGCACGAACAGGTCGACCGCGTTCTGCCCCGGAAAGGCGAGCACCCGCTTGATGAGCCCCTGCAGCTTGGCGAAGGCGATCAGGCTGCCGCCGAACGACACCGCGCCGATCAGCGCCCCGACGACGGCCAGCACGGCCACGTCGGCGGGCCGCTGGGCGGCGACCGACCCGCCGCCCTTGATGAGCTCCACGGCGGCGATGGCCGCCGCCGCCCCGCCGCCCATGCCGTTGAAGAGGGCGATCATCTGCGGCATGGCGGTCATGGGCACGCGCCGCCCCGACCACTGCGCGAGGCCCATGCCCACGACGATGGCGCCGATCATGAGCGGGATGTGGTGCAGGCCCGGCGTGAAGAACGTGGCGGCCGCGGCGACGGTCATGCCCACCCCGGCCCACACGATGCCGCGCCGCGCCGTCGCCGGCGAGCTCATGCTGCGCAGGCCGGCGATGAACAGCACCGCCGTGGCGAAGTAGCTCGCCTTGATGACCTCGTCGACGGCGCTCATGCGCGGGGAGGAGCAGCCTGACCGGGCGCGCCGGCGGCGTCGGGGCCGGGTGTGGCGGGCTTGTCGGCGCCGCCGGCGGACGCGTGGGCGCCCCCGCCGGCGCCGTCGCCGGGCCGCTGCGGCCCCGGGCGGTCGCGGCTGCTCTTGAACATGGCCAGCATGCGCACCGTCACCACGTAGCCGCCGTGCACGTTCATGGCGGCCAGCACCACGGCGAACACGCCGATCGCCGTCTCGAGAGTGCCGTGCGCGAAGCCGAGCGTCACCATGGCGCCCACCAGGACGATGCCGTGCACGAAGTTGGCGCCCGACATGAGCGGCGTGTGCAAGATGACCGGCACGGCGCCGATGATCACGTAGCCGGTGAAGGCGGCCAGCATGAAGATGTACAGGGCGCTCCAGCCGCTCACTGGGCGGCCCCCTGTCCGGGTGCGTCGCTGTGCGCATCGGGCACGCCGTCGCGTGCGGCGGGCGCGTCAGGCGCGCCGCTACCCGGTGCGTCGCGCGCCGCCTCGACCGCCGCCCGTGTCGGTTCGTGCACGATACGGCCGTCGCGGGTGAGCACGCTGGCCGCGACGATCTCGTCGTCCCAGGCGGGCGAGAGCTCGCCGTCGTGGATGAGCAGGCCGAGGAAGTCGGAGATGTTGCGGGCGTAGGTCTCGCTGGCGTTCACCGCCAGCAGGCTGGGCAGGTCGAGGGGCCCGAAGATGGTCACCCCGCCGTGCTCGACGGTCTCGCCGGGGCTGGTGAGCTCGCAGTTGCCGCCGCCCTCGGCCGCGAGATCGACCAGGACGGCGCCCGGCTTCATGGCCTCGACCATGGCGGCGCTCACCAGCAGCGGCGCCCGGCGCCCGGGGATGGCGGCCGTGGTGATGACCGCGTCCGAGGCCGCCACGTGGTCGGCGATGAGCTTGCGCTCGAGCTCGTGCTCGTCGGCGGTGAGCTCGCGGGCGTAGCCCCCCGACGCCGAGGCGTCGACGCCCAGCGAGAGGAACTTCGCGCCGAGCGACTCGACCTGCTCCTTGGCGGCGGGGCGCACGTCGTAAGCCTCGACGACGGCGCCCAGGCGCCGCGACGTGGCGATGGCCTGCAGGCCGGCGACGCCCGCGCCCAGCACGAGGACACGCGCCGGGCGGATGGTGCCGGCCGGTGTGGTGAGCATGGGAAAGAAGCGCGTGAGGCCCGACGCCGCCATGAGCGCCGCCCGATAGCCAGCCGCCGAAGCCTGCGAGGTGAGGGCGTCCATGGACTGCGCCCGCGTGACGCGCGGCAGGAGCTCCATGGCCAGCGCCGTCACGCCGGCGTCGCGCAGGCCGGCGACGCGCTGCGGATCGCGGGCCGGTTCCATGAACCCCACGAGGAGCTGCCCCGGGTGCAGCAGGCCGATCTCGGCAGGGAGGGGTGGGCGTACTTTGACGACCACCTCGGCGCCCGCCCACAGCTCGGCGGTCGAGGCCACGAGCGTGGCGCCGGCCTGGGCGTAGTCGTCGTCGGCGAAGTAGCTGTTGCGCCCGGCGCCCGCTTCGACGATCACCCCGATGCCGCGGGCGGCCAGCTTGACGACCGCCGCCGGCACGAGCGCCACCCGCCGCTCGCCGGGGGCGACCTCTGCGGGGACTGCGACCCTCGCGCTCACACGTTCTCCTGCGCCGACGCTACGTTTGAGCGGGGGCGGCAAGGCCGACGTGCCGTCCGGCGCGCCCGCGCTCGTGTAGCGCATGGTCTTTCGCAAGCGCGGCGTCCCCAAACCAGCAGCGCCGGCGCCGCGCGACGGTCCAACTCAGGCAACGGTCTAACGGCGAGCACCATCAAGTTCGCCGTCGCGGGGGCCGATAGCGTGAGGCATGCGACCCCCTAGCTACTTCGTGCGGCCCACCTCTCTGCCGGCCGCCCCACGCCGTCGCCTCATCACCTCATGGCCGCACTGAGCGCCCTCTGCAAGCGCCTTGCCGCGCTGTCGCGGCCCATGCTGCTGCTGGTCGGCCTGGGTCTCGTGGCGGCGATCGGCGTACTCGACTACGTCACGGGCCCGCACGTGGCGCTCGGCATCTTCTATCTGTTGCCCGTCATGCTGGTCGCCTGGGGCACGGAATCGATCGGCTACGGCGCCGTGGCGATGGCGGCGACCTTCGTGGCCGCGGTCGTCTCCGACTACCACTACAGCTCGCCGGCCGTCGCGCTGTGGAACGCGGTCGTGCGCCTCGCGGTCTTCGGCATCGTGCTGTACCTCATGCGGCAGGTGCGCGAGCTCGTGGCCCGGCTCGAAGAACAGGCCGGGCTCGACGAGCTCACCGGAGTCGCCAACCTGCGCGCCTTTCGCGACGTCGCCGCCCGCGAGATCGAGCGCAGCCGGCGCTTTCACCACGGGCTCTCGCTCGCCTACATCGACATCGACGACTTCAAGGGCACCAACGACCGCCTGGGCCACGACGCCGGCGACCGCACCCTCATCGCCCTCGCCACCCTGGCTCTGGCCACGGCGCGCTCGGTCGACACCGTAGCCCGCATCGGCGGCGACGAGTTCGTGATCGTCATGCCCGAGACCGGGGCCGACGCCGCGCTGCCGCTGGTCACGCGCCTGCGCGAAGCCTTTCCCAGGGTCTCCACCATCGGCGACGACGGCACGACCTGCAGCATCGGCCTGGCGTCGTACGGGCGCGCTCCCGACTCGGTCGAGGAGATGCTGGCGGCCGCCGACGCCCTCATGTACCAGGCCAAGGCGGCCGGCAAGGACAGGGTGCGTCACGCTCTCCTGCTCGCCGACTCGGCGCGTGGCTCGGCCCCCGGACGCCTGCTGCCCTTCTCGCCGCAGCCGCGCGCCTGAGGGCAAGCGCCCGCGCCGACCGGTCGCGCCGGCCTCGCGCGGGCTCTTCCGGGCCGGTCGCGCCGGCTTCACGCCGGCCTCGCGCCAGCCTCGCGCCAGCCTGTCGTTCGCCTCGCGCCTTCGCTTGTTGTGACAAACGTCACGTCGAAGTCGTGACCGGCGGCACTACTGTCCGCCGGCCGTCGCGCCGTACACTCGGCCTCACAGCTTTCAGCCAGCGAACGGGAAGTGAGCGAGTGATGCAGGCGACAACGCAGGGCGGCGCGGCTGCTGCGCGGCGCGCCGCGACGACGAGACCGCAGGCGGCGGGCGGCGGCACGGCGGCGCCGGGCGTCGCGGCGCGCGGCCTGACCAAAACCTTCTCCACTGCGCACGGCGACGTGCGCGCGGTGCGCGGCGTCGACCTTGAGATCGCGCCCGGCGAGACCGTCGCCCTGCTCGGCCCCAACGGCGCCGGCAAGTCGACGACGATCGACCTGCTGCTGGGCCTGGGTCGGCCCGACGACGGCGTCGTCACCCTGTTCGGCGGCACGCCGGCGGCCGCCGTCGCGGCCGGCGATGTGGCGGCCATGCTGCAGACCGGCGAGCTCATTCGCGACCTCTCCGTGCGCGAGCTGGTGCAGATGATGGCCTCGCTCTACCCGGCGCCGCTCGCCGTCGACGACGTGCTCGAGACCACCGGCCTGCGCGGCATCGCCGAGCAGCGCACCCAGAAGCTCTCGGGCGGCGAGCGCCAGCGCGTGCGTTTTGCCGCCGCCCTGGTGAGCGGTGCGCGCCTCCTCGTGCTCGACGAGCCCACCGTGGGCATGGACGTCGAGGCCCGGCACAGCTTCTGGACGACCATCCGCACGGCGGCCGCCGACGGCATGACGGTGCTCTTCGCCACCCACTACCTCGAAGAGGCCGACACCTACGCCGACCGCATCGTGCTCATGGCCGCCGGCAAGGTCGTCGCCGACGGGCCCGCCACCGAGATCAAGGCGAGGGTCGGGCGGCGCACCATCAAGGCGACCCTGGCCAACGCCGACCTCGCGGCGCTGCGCGAGCTGCCCGGCGTCGCCACGGCCGACCGCCGCGGCGAGGCGATCGTGCTGTCCTGCGGCGACTCCGACGCGACCATCCGCGCCCTGCTCGCGCGGTTCCCCGAGGCACGCGACATCGAGATCGCGGGGGCCGGCCTCGAAGAGGCGTTCCTCGAGCTCACCGGCGGCGACGGAGCCGGTCCGACGCACCACGGCCGCGCCGACCTGGTGACCGACGGCAAGGAGGGCTCATGAACACCTACGCCTACACGCGCTTCGAGCTGCTGCGCACCTTCCGCAGCAAGCGCTTCTTCGTGATGTCGCTGGGGTTCCCGCTCGTCATCTACCTGCTCATCGCGCTGCCCAACCGGGGCGTGAGCGACTTCGCCGGCACCGGCATCTCGGCGCCGCTCTACTACATGGTCGGCCTGGCGGCGTTCGGCGCCATGGCGGCGATCCTCTCGAGCGGCACGCGCATCGCTGGCGAACGCGCCGTCGGCTGGAACCGCCAGCTGCGCATCACGCCGCTCACGACCCGGGCCTACCTGCGCACGAAGGTCCTGACCGGCTACCTCATGGCGCTGCTCACGGTCGGCCTGCTCTACGTCGCGGGCAGCGCCCTCGGCGTGCGCCTGCCGGCCGCCGACTGGCTGCACATGACCCTGCTCATGATCGTCGCGCTGATCCCGCTGGCGGCCCTCGGCATCCTGCTCGGCCACCTGCTCACGGTCGATTCGATCGGGCCGGCCGTGGGCGGCCTGACGGCCATGCTGGCCTTCGTGAGCGGCACCTGGTTCCCCCTCGGTCACGGCCTGCTGAACGACGTCGGCCAGTGCCTGCCGTCGTACTGGCTGATCCAGGCCAGCCACGTGGCGCTCGGCGGCCAGGCCTGGCCGGCCAAGGGCTGGGCGGTGGTCGCCGTGTGGAGCGTGGTGCTCTCGGCGCTCGCCGTGCGCGCCTACAGGCGCGACACGCAACGGGTCTGACGCGGGCAGCGGGGCGAGCGGCGAGCTAGCGCTTACAATGGCGTCAGGCGCGCCGCTCGCCGCCGCACGCCAAGCCTCGGAAAGGTGCCCCGCGATCGTGAGTGACGCAAGGACAGCGCAGCAGCTGGTGACGGGCCGCAAGGCGAAACGCCGTCCGGCCCACCTCGCCGTCTACGCCTTTCTGCTCGCCCTGGCGGCCCCGGCCGGCGACGTGATCGCCGGCACGGCGCACCCGGCGTGGCTGGCCGGCGGCGCGCTCGTCGCCTTCGCCGCGTGCTTTGCCGTCTTCGTCGAGACGCACCCCCACCCGGGGCCCGTCGAAGACCCCTTCGCCGGCCCTCGAGGGAGTGGCTGGCTGCGGGGCGGGGTCGCGGTCGTCATGATCGGCCTGGCCGTGGCGACCACATTGGCCTACGGGTCGGACTGGGTCGTGCTGTTCATCTTCGTCGTCGCGACGTTCGCCGCGACGGCCCCCCTGCGCTTCGCGCCGGCGGCGGTGGCCGGCGTCGCGGTCACTTCGGCGGTCGTCGTCGTCGTGGGGCGGTCCGACACCACCGGGCTCGTCACCGCCGGGTCGTGGGCCCTGTCGATCGTGATGGCGGGGTTCATCTCGCTGCTGCTGCGCCGGCGCGGCCTGCTGATCGATGAGCTGCGCGCCACGCAGGGCGAGGTGGCGCGCCTGGCGGCCGCCGACGCCGTGACCGAAGAGCGTCTGCGCTTCGCCCGCGACCTGCACGACCTGCTCGGCCACAGCCTGTCGGTGATCGTCCTCAAGGCCGAGCTCGCCCGCCGGCTGCTCGACCGCGACGAGTCGGGCGCCGCGGCGCGCGTCGAGGTGGACGACGTCGAGCAGATCGCGCGCCGCGCCCTCGAAGAGGTGCGCGAGGCGGTGACCGGCTACCGCGCCCGCTCCTTTGCGGCCGAGCTCGAGCGCGGGCGCAGCGCCCTCGATGCCGCCGGCATCGAGCTGCGCGCCGAGGTCGACGATACAGCCTTGCCGGCCGACGTCGAGACGCTGCTCGCCCGGGTGCTGCGCGAGGCCGTGACCAACATCGTGCGCCACAGCGGTGCCGCCGGCGTCTGCGTGACGCTCGCCCGGACGGTCTCCGGCGTGCGCCTCGAGGTTCGCGACGACGGTGTGGGGGGCGTGCCGCCGGCGAACGACGGCACCGGACTGCGCGCCCTTGCCGAGCGCGTCGCCGACGCGGGTGGTCGATTCACCGCCGGCCCCTGTGCCGCCGGCGGGTTCGCGGTCACGGTCGACGTGCCGGCCGGCCGCCCGGCCGCGGCTGAGCCGGTCATCACGACGCCGGGCGCGACCGAGCTTACCCCGACCTCCGCCGCGCCCGAGCCCACCGCCGCCGCGCCGGCCGGTCGTCCGGAGGGCGGTGCGTCGTGATCCGCGTGCTGCTCGCCGAGGACCAGGAGATGGTCCGTGGGGCGCTCGCCGCCCTGCTCGGCCTTGAGCCCGACATCGAGGTCGTCGCGCAGGTCGGCCGCGGCGACGAAGTCGTTTCCGCGGCTCTCACCGCGCGCCCCGACGCCGCTCTGCTCGACATAGAGATGCCGGGCATCGATGGTCTCGAGGCGGCCGAGGCGCTGCACGCCGCCCTGCCCGGCTGCAAGGTGCTGATCCTCACCACCTTCGGACGGCCGGGCTACCTCGCCCGCGCCATGCAGGCGGGCGTCAGCGGGTTCCTCGTCAAGGACGCGCCGGCGGAGCAGCTCGCCACTGCGATCCGGCGCGCGCTCGACGGCGCGCGAGTCATCGACCCCGCGCTGGCCGCGTCGGCGCTGGCCGCCGGGCCCAACCCTTTGACCCGGCGCGAGTGCGAGGTGCTGCAGCGCGCGGCTGAGGGCGCCACCGTCGCCGACATCGCCGCCGGCCTCGTGCTGTCGGAGGGCACGGTGCGCAACTACCTCTCGACGGCGATCGCCAAGACCGGCGGTCGCAACCGGGTCGAAGCGGCCCGCCTTGCCGCCGAGCGCGGCTGGCTCTAGAGCGGCCTCGTTCGCGCGCCGAACCGCTCCGGGTTTCGCCGTCGGGGACCGCAGCCGAGGATCGGTCCGGCTCGCTGCCGTGGGGCGGCCGCCTGCACGCGCGCGCCCGTACGTAGCCTCCCGCCGCCGCTTAGTCGCCGCTCACTCGCCGATAAACGGCTTTCCCGCACGACCAGGCCATACTCGGGAATGAAACTCGCGACCTGAGGAGGCGAAGGGGTGTCGACGAAGCTGCTCGTGGCTGCGTTTGCGTGTGCGGCGCTGCTCGTCGCCCTCGTCTGCCTGACGGCCGCCTGCGGCAGCGCGGCGCAGCCCGCCGCCCAGGCCGGCGTGCCCGCTTCGTCGTCGCCCGGCGCGGTGCTGACCGCGGAGCAGGTCTACCAGCGCTACGAGCGGGGCGTGGTAGAGGTCGTCGCCGTGACGCCCGCCGCCGGCGGTACGCGCGCCGTCGACAACGGCGCCGGGCCGCGGGGTCTGGGCTTCGCCGTCTCGCCCACGCTGATCCTGACGAGCGCGCGCCTGGTCGACCGGAACGGCGCCATCGCCAAGACGGCGGTGGTGATCTATAAGTCGGCCGGGCGGGAGCAGCGCACGGTGGGCGCCATCGTCTGTGTCGACGCGACCCTCGACCTTGCCGTGATCCGCGTCGCCGCGGCCCAGGCGGCCGGCCTCGTCGTCTTGCCCATGGGCGACTCGAACGGGCTGCGCGCGGGGCAGCCGCTGACCGCGCTGGGCGACCCGCTGGCGGCCTCGCCTGCGACCGCTGCTCTCGTCGTGGCCACCCCGCGTCGCCTGGTGCGCGCGACGAGCGGGGTCGCGCTGCAGGCGATCGTGCTGTCGGGCCCGTCGCTGGCCCGTCGGTCGGGCGCCCCGCTCTTCGACGCCTCCGGCCGCGTGCTGGCCGTCGTCGACCATGCCGGCGCGCCGGCCGGCGACCCGGGCAGCGCCGGCACGGCGGTGCCGATCGACGACGCGGCCCACGTGATCGCCGACGCCCTGGCCGACTGACGCAGTCGATCGCCGGCTAAAAGGTCGCGCGCCGGCCCCCGACCGGCGTAGCATGGGTAAGGTCCCTGCGACGGCGTGCGCCGCTCGGGAGGGTCCGGCCGTTTGCCGCCGTTTGCGGCGGCGGCAGTCCGGGCGGGCCGCGACGCTCATGCGGAGCGTCTGGTGTCGGTTCCCCGCGTCGCGGAGCGGCGTGTGATTGACCAGCCTCTCAACGAGGAACAAAGAGGAACCCGGAAATCCTGTACCCGAGAGTGAAGAGAGAGCCGACGTGAGCAGATTGCGGCGCGTCATCATTCCCCTGCTGATCATCGTCATCTTGATCGTGGTCGTGCAGGCAGTCATCAAGAACAAGAACGGCAGCAACGTCAAATACCCCTTCCAGGGTACGAGCCAGAGCTTCGTGAGTCAGTTGAACAGGGGCGAGGTGTCGACGGTGCTCGTCAACACGACGGCGCAGACCATCCAGGTCGCCCTGAACGACCCCAGCAAGACGACGTACACGATCAACTACCCCGACGCGACCCAGCTCTCGCAGCTGCTCGCCAAGCACCCCTCGGTGGCGGTCACCGCCAAGAGCGGCAGCTCGTCGTGGACGAGCCTGCTCACGCTGCTCCTGCCGCTCGTGATCATCATCGGCTTCTTCATCTTCATGATGCGACGCATGCAGGGCGGCGGCTCCAAGGTCATGAGCTTCGGCAAGAGCCGCGCCAAGCAGGTGAGCGTCGACGCGCCTAAAGTCACCTTCAAAGACGTGGCCGGCATCGACGAGACCGTCGAGGAGCTCGAGGAGATCAAGGAGTTCCTCGAGAACCCCAAGAAGTTCCAGCAGCTCGGGGCGCGCATCCCCAAGGGCGTCTTGTTGTTCGGCCCTCCCGGCACCGGCAAGACGCTGCTGGCGCGCGCCGTGGCCGGCGAGGCCGGCGTGCCCTTCTTCAGTATCTCGGGCTCCGACTTCGTCGAGATGTTCGTGGGCGTCGGCGCCTCGCGCGTGCGCGACCTCTTTGCCCAGGCCAAGCAGAACTCGCCCTGCATCATCTTCATGGACGAGATCGACGCCGTGGGCCGTCACAGGGGAGCCGGGTTCGGCGGCGGCAACGACGAGCGCGAGCAGACCCTGAACCAGCTGCTGGTCGAGATGGACGGCTTCGAGATGAAGGACAACATCATCCTGATCGCCGCCACCAACCGCCCCGACATCCTCGACCCGGCGCTGCTGCGCCCGGGCCGCTTCGACCGCCAGATCGTGGTCGACCGCCCCGACCGCCAGGGCCGCCAGGACATCCTCGCCGTGCACACCCGCGGCAAGCCGATCGCCAAGCACATCGACTTGGACACGCTGGCCGCCCAGACCCCGGGCTTCACCGGCGCCGACCTGGCCAACCTAGTCAACGAGGCCGCCCTGCTGGCCGCCCGGCGGGGCCACAAGATCATCGACATGCCCGAGCTCGAAGAGGGCATCATGCGCGTGCTGGCGGGCCCCGAGAAGAAGAGCCGCCTGCTCTCCGACAAAGAGAAGGCGATCACCGCCTACCACGAGATGGGCCACGCCCTGGTGGGTCACTTCCTGGCCCACACCGACCCGGTGCACAAGATCAGCATCGTGAGCCGCGGCGCGGCGCTGGGCTTCACCATCTCGCTGCCCGCCGAAGACAAGTTCCTGACCACGATGGGTGAGTTAAACGACACCCTGGCGATGACCCTGGGCGGTCGCGCCGCCGAGGAGATCCAGTTCGGCGAGATCACCACCGGCGCCGCCAACGACCTGGAGAAGGCCACCGACACCGCCAAGCAGATGATCATGCGCTGGGGCATGAGCGAGAAGCTCGGCCCCCGCACCCTGGGTCACAACCAGGCGATGCCCTTCCTGGGCCGCGACTTCTCGCAGGAGCCCGATTACTCCGAAGAGATCGCGCGCGCCATCGACGGCGAGATCCGGCGCATCATCGAAGAGGCCCACGACCGCGCCCGCGCCGTGCTGCACGACCACCGCGAGCAGCTCGACTCCACGGCCAAGACCTGATCGACCGCGAGACCCTCGAACGCGGCGAGTTCGAAGCGCTGCTGGCCGGCACCCCAGAAGAAGAGGTCTTCCGCGAGAAAGACGCCAAGGCCCGCCAGCGCAGCACCGGCGACAGCCCCAGCGAGAGGCGCACTCCGACGCCGCAGCAGCCGCGGCTGGGCCCGCCGCTGCCGGCCGACTCGCCTTCGTAAGGCCGTCGGGTCGCAGTCTCGCCAACGTCGTACAAACGGCCGGCTCACGCCGGCCGTTTGTCGTTGGCGGATGCTCAGTCGGGACGGAGCGCTTGAGCGGTCGCCTGGCACCGGAGCGCCGCCGCCGTAGCGGTCGCGCGGTACCGGAGCGCCGCCGCCGTAGCGGTCGCGTGGCACCGGAGCGCTGGTGGCGCCTTAGCGGTCGCCCGGTACCCGGCTCGGGGTCGGGGTCATCGACCAGGTGCCCAGAGACACGGCGCCCACGAAGCACAGCAGCAGGCCGACCGCGACCCATTCGAGCCAGTGGCGACGCTCGACGACCGAGACGACGTCGACGGCGCACACCGTGAAGGCGAGGTAGCTCAGCCGCTGCGACAGCCCGGGGTGCCACACATGGGCCCAGCCGATGAACCACACCGCCGTCGCCAGCGCGATGAACAGCACCGTCGCCCACAGGGCGTGAGCGGCGTAGTCGTTCTCTGAGAAGATGCCGGTCATGACCACGGCGCCGGCGCCGACGAGCCCGGCGAGCTGTCCGACACCGATCAGCAGCTTGACGAAGATGCCCTGGCCGTGGGCCCAGGTGCGCAGGCCCACGAAGAAGGCGGCCAGCATGGCGCCCAGGGCGATCATGTCGAGGCGGAAGAAGATGGAGCCGCGGGGGCTCAGGATGGTGTTGCCGAGGTCGGAGATCCAGTTGGCCGCCGGGCTGAAGGCCCACGGATAGTAGGCGTAGGCCACGAGGGCAAGCGCGACGCTCATGATGATGGCCGCAAGTCCGGCGATGGTCGCAAGCGGGGGTCGTCTGCGTAACGTGGTGCACACCCCTTGTCTGGAGCCGCCCGCGCCACCCATGGCCGGAAGCGTGGCGTCCATCCGGTTCGGTACCCGGTTCTTGCTTGACGGTACCCACCCGCGGTCCTGCGGTCAACAGGGCCGCGAGCGTTAGGGTCGGCTCGTGACGGTTAAGGCATGTTAAGCGCGCCGAAAGGTTCACCTGACCTGCGGGCAGGATACACTGAGGCCTGAAACGTTAGTGTCGCTACGGCCAGCGAGCCGGCGGCGGGCGCGCGTCGCCTTGTCGCCGGCCACCCGAGAGATCGCGGGCCCGTCCCCCTAAGTCTCCCAAAGGAGGCGGAACACCGAAGTGAGCATCGTCATCCTGTTCGCCTACGTCGTCGTCGTGCTCGGAGTCTTCTACTTCTTCATGCTGCGCCCGCAGCGCCGCAAGCGGCGCGCCCAGCAGGAGATGATCGCCGCCGTCCAGAAGGGAGACCAGATCGTGACGGTCGACGGCCTCTGCGGCACCGTGCGCCAGGTCAAGGACACCTTCGTCATCGTCGAGATCGCCGACCGCAAGCAGGTCCGTCTGGTCAAGTCGGCGCTCTCGCAGGTGGTCGCCAAGTAGCCCTCACGGAGGTGGGTGCGGCGTGCAGGCGGTAGTCATACACGACGGGCGGCTCGACGCGGTCGAGCGGCCCGACCCCGTGCCGGGCGACACCGAGCTCCTGGTGGCGGTGCGCGCCGCGGGCGTCAACGGCGCCGACCTCGCCCAGAGCCGGGGCGCCTACCCCGCGCCGCCCGGCGTGCCCGCCGACATCCCCGGCCTCGAGTTGGCCGGCGAGGTGGCGGCGATCGGCCGCCGAGTCACGCGGTTCGCCGTGGGCGACCGCGTCATGGCGCTCGTCGGCGGCGGCGGCCAAGCGAGCCTCGCCACGGTCGACGAGACCCATGCCCTGCCCGCGCCCGCCGCGCTGTCGTGGCCCGAGGCGGGCGGGTTTCCCGAGGTCTATGCGACCGCCTTCGACGCGCTGTTCAGTCAGGCCGGGCTCACGCTCGGCGAGCGCGTGCTGGTGAGCGGCGCGAGCGGCGGCGTGGGCAGCGCGGCGGTGCAGCTCGCCGCCGCGGCCGGCGCGCGGGTCACGGCCGTGGTGCGCGCCGCCGCCCGGCGCGAGGCGGTCGCCGCGCTCGGCGCGGACTCCGTGATCGACCCCGCCGAGGTCGCCGGGCACGGCCCGTACGACGTCGTGCTCGAGCTGGTCGGCGGTCCCGGCCTCAAGGTCGCCCTGTCGGCGCTCGCCGGCCAGGGGCGGGTGCTGATCATCGGCTTGGGTGGCGGCGCCGAGCTGTCGCTCGACCTGTTCGAGCTCATGGGCAAGCGCGCGCAGCTGCGCGGCTCCACGCTGCGCTCGCGCACGCTGGCCGAGAAGGCTGCGGTGCTCGCCGCGCTGCGCACGCACGTGCTCCCGCTGCTGGCCGCCGGGCGAGTACGCGTGCCCGTGTGCGCGACGTTTCCGCTCGACCAGCCGCGGCGCGCCTACGAGGCCTTCGCGGCCCCCGGCAAGCTCGGCAAGGTCGTGCTCGTCACCTAGGCGAGCTCTGGGCCGCGTCGCGCGGCGCTCGGATAAGTGCCCGAGCCCGGCGTCACGCGACGCCCGGCCAGCCCCGGATCGGGCTGCGGCGCCTCGGGTCGCGGCGCCCCGCCCTTTGCGCTAGCCTTGACGGCGCGATCATCGTGCGGAAGGCTGAACAGAACTCCAGAAGGCGGCGGCTGGCGCGCCAGGCGCGGCTCTTCCCACGGCAGTTCTGGCTGCTCGTCGGGGGCACGTTCTTCTATCTCGTGGCCATCGGCACCGCGTTTCCCTACACGGCCATCCTCATCAAAGGGCGCCTCGACGTGTCCATGGCGGTCGTGGGCGCGATCATCGGCGGCACGGCGCTGGCCGGCCTGCCGCTGCAGCCGCTGGCCGGCAGCTTGAGCGACCGGTTCGGGCGGCGCGCGGTGATGATCGTCTGCGCCGCCTTCTCGGGGATCATGTACGGCAGCCTCGCGTTCGTGCACGGCATCGTGCCGGTCTGCCTCGCCGTCTTTTGCGACCGTGCCCTGGGCTGGCCGCTGTTCCTCACCGCGAGCAACGCCATGGTCGCCGACCTGGTGCGCGCCCGCCTGCGGCCCGAGGGCTACAGCCTCGTGCGCCTCATGATCGGCGCCGGCGAGATCGTCGGGCCGCTGATCGCGTGGGCGCTGCTGGCCGCCGGCTTCGGGCTCCCCGTGCTGTTCCTGCTGGCCGGCGCCGGCTGCTTTGCCTTTCTCGTGTTCACGCTGGTCGCCCTGCGCGAGACGCGCCCCCGGGTGGCGCGCCACGTGCGCTCGACGAGCATAAGCGAAGGCCCCCCGGTCTACGGCGTGCGCGACGTGATCCGCATTCCCAGCCGGCGCCGCTCGCGCCGCCGCAAGACCGCCGCGGCGCCGCAAGGCTACCGTCGCGTGCTCGGCGACCGGCGCTTCTTCGCCTTTTGCGCGGTCTCGCTGCTGCCGCTGTTCATCTTCGGCCAGACCTACTCGACCTTCCCGGTGCTGCTCACGGGCTACCTGCACGTGCCCCGGGCCGACTACGGCCTGCTCATGTCGTACATGGCGCTCGTGATCGTCGTCACGCAGTACCCCAGCGTGCGCGCCATCAAGCGGCTGGACCCCATGTATCAGGTCGCCGTCGCGAGCGTGCTGTTCGGCTGCGGCATCGGCCTGTCGGCCTTCATGCCGGCCGCCTGGCCGCTGCTCGTCACGATCGCTGCGCTGGGACTGGCCCAGGCGATCTTCGGGCCTGTGACCTCGACGATCGTCGCCCACCTGGCCCCCGTCGAGCTCCGTGGGCGCTACATGGGCGCCTGGACCTTCGTCTGGATGGCCGGCCAGGGCTCGCTCGGACCGATCTTCGGCGGCCTGCTGCTGGCGCACTTCGGGTTTCACGTCACCTACCTGGTGATCGTCGGCCTCGGCCTGGCGGGCGCCTGTCTCTACCCCCTGCTGCGCACGCGCACCGAGGTCGCGCGCCGGCGGGTCGCAGCGACGCCGTAGAGACCCGGCGCCGGTCACGCCGGCGGATCGCCGCGACGCCGTAGGGACCCGGCGCCGGTCGCGCCGGCGGATCGCCGCGACGCCGTAGGAGTCCCGGCCACGCTGCAGGAGCCCCAGCGACGGCCGCTCCGACGGGTGCCGCGACGGCCCGGCGGGCCGGGCAACGGCCGCGCGCCAAAGGAAACCCGAAGCTCCCCGGCGAAGCTAAGCTACTGGTCTCCTCGCTTCTGACGCGGCGGGCGAGACCCGCTCCGGCGTGACCACAGGGCGCGCCGCCTGCGGAGGGCCACTGGGCCGTCCGGGCGGGGCGACGCGGGCGGTGCCGGCGGCGGAGCGGATCTGGTGGCGAGAAGATCTCGAGGAGAAGCGGTAACGATGAGTGCGAGCGATTCTTGGCGCCGGGCCCGCGGCCGACTCGATGCGGCCCTGGCCTGGTCAGCGGGCAGAGACGACGAAGACGACTGGGATGAGGAAGCCGTGCAGTACGAAGCACACGAGGAGCCTCCGCTGCGGCTGGTGCAGCCGGCGCGCCACGAGTTCTGCGTGGTGGCCATCGACAGTTTCGCCGACGTCCAGCGCGTCGCCGACGCCTTTCGGCGCGACGCGCCGGTCATGGTCGACCTGCAGGGCTGCGGCAACGACGTCGCCCGGCGGGCGACCGACTTCTGCAGCGGCCTGGCCTATGCGCGCGACGGCGGCCTGAGCGTGGTCGCCGAGCACGTGCTGATGCTCAGCCCGACGCACGTCGACCTGTCGGGCGACGAGCGGCGCGGCCTCGCCGGCAGCGGCTTCTACAACCAGGCCTGACCGCGCCGGCGCCGGCGACCCGATGACCGCCACGGCCGACTCGAGCGCGCTGATCGGCGAGCTGCGGGCGCTGGCGATCGAGCTCGCGCGCGCCGCCGGGCGCCTGCACATCGAGGGCGTCGACCACATCCGCAACGTGACCACCAAGTCGGCGCCCAACGACTTCGTGAGCGACGTCGACCGCGCCGCCGAGGCGACCATCGTCGCCATGCTGACCGCCGCCCGCCCCCACGACGGCATCCTCGCCGAAGAGGGCAGCGCCCGCGAGGGCAGCAGCGGCGTGCGCTGGATCGTCGATCCCCTCGACGGCACCATGAACTACGTCTACGGCTACCCCGCCTTCTGCGCGTCGGTGGCCGCCGAGATCGACGGCGAGACGGTCGTCGGGGTGGTCTACGAATCGCTCACCGGCATCGTCTTCTGGGCGGTGCGCGGCGGGGGCGCCTGGCAAGACGACAAGCGCCTGGCCGTGCGGTCGCAGGCGATCCTCTCCCAGGCGCTGGTCGGCACCGGGTTCTCATACGAGGCGAAGCAGCGCGCTCAGCAGGGCGCCGCGCTCGCCTACGTGCTGGCGCGCGTCGCCGACATTCGCCGCGGCGGCTCGGCCGCCCTCGACCTCTGCCGCCTCGCCGCCGGCCAGCTCGACGCCTACTACGAGCTCGACCTCTCTCCCTGGGACTACGCCGCCGGCCGCCTCATCGCCGAAGAGGCCGGCGCCCAGGTGGCGGCGCTGCCGGCCGGGCACGGCAAGGGGCCGGCCATCGTCGGCGCCGGCCCGGCGCTCATGCCGGCCTTCGTCGACCTGTTGCGCAAGGCGGCCGCGCTGCCGGCTTGAGACGGGCCGGGGTCGCGGCGCCCGTCGGCGCCCCTCGCGGCCGCCGGGGAGCGGGATTTGCGCGGCACGGCCCCGGGTAGAGACTGCGCAGACACGCCGTCCGCCTTGTCAGCCGACGCCACCGCGCGTCGCCGCACGGCACAGATCCAGGACAGACTCCTTTTGAACGTGAACCTACCGCCGGCACGGGACCAAGGCTCGCGCGCCCCCGGCTTTGGCCGCGGGCGCGCGCAGCTCGCCCTCATCGCGACCACCGATTTCACCGTGTGGCTCGGGGCGGGCGCCATCCTGCCCTACCTGCCGGTCTTCCTGAGAGAACAGGCGCACGCCTCGCTCACGGCGATTGCCCTGATCGCGGCCGCCTACTACATCGGCGTGTTCGCCTTTTCGGGGTACTTCGGTCACTTGAGCGACCGCCTGGGGCGGCGGCCCATGATCATCGCCGGCACCGTGCTCTACACGGTGGCGACCACGCTCTTCCTGGCCACCACGAACCCGGCCTGGTTCTGTTTGTTCCGCCTGGTCGAGGGCATGGGCGCGGCCGCCGTGGTGCCCGCGGCGCAGGCCTTCGTCGCCGACATCACCGTGAACGAGAACCGCAGTCACGCCTACGGCTGGCTGACCTCGGCGCAGTTCACCGGCCTGATCGTGGGACCGGCTCTGGCCTGGCCCCTGTACGCCCTGGGCGGCGGCCAGGGCCGCTGGGCGTTCTACGCCATCTTCATCTTCAGCGCGGCGCTCACCGCCGTAGTGGCGGTCGTGCTGGCCGTCTTTCTGCGCGAGCCGCCGCACGTCCGCGCCGAGCGCGCCGCGCCGGCGCCGCCGCGCCCGCCGCTGCGCGTGCTGCTCAGCCGCCCGGTGGCGGCCATTATCGTGGCGGTGGCCGCCGCCGAGTTCGCGATGGGCGCCTGGGACGTGGTGTGGAGCATCTGGCTGCGCCACATCGGCGCCTCGATGCGCGTCGTGGGGCTCACCTGGATCGCCTTCAGCGTGCCCATGGCGTTCTCGTTCGTGGGCGGAAGCGTGGCCGACCGGCGCAACCGCTTCTCGCTCATGTTCTGGGGCTTCGGCATCACCGGGGCGAGCTGGATCGTGTTCTCGCTGACGCACGACCTGACCATCTACCTCGCCGCCATGCTGATCGGCGGGGCGGCCTGGGCCGTCGCCTCCCCGGCCAAGCAGGCCTTTCTGGTGCAGGTCGCCGCGCCGCGCTACCTGGGCACGATCCAGGGCGTCGAGCAGACCGCGATGCAGCTCGCCGCGCTCATCGGCACGCTCACCGCGCCGCTGCTCTACGGGCTGATCGGCGGTTACATCTTCGCCGTGAGCGGCGCCGTCGCCCTGGTCGGGCTGTTCGTGGCCGCCCCGACCCTGCGTGCGGAGTGGGCCTGCGTCTCGGAGCGCAGCGGCGCGCGCAGCTGCGCCGACCTGGGACGCGCGGCCGCCGACGACGGCTACGCCGTGGAGCTCTCGGGCGACACGGAGTGAGCGGGCCGCGGCGTCGGCTCGAGCACGTGGCTGCGCGGCAGGCCGCAGGGCCGCGGCGCGGCTGCGGCGGCCAAAACGGTCGTCGGGAGCGGCGTGCGCGGGTATCGGCATGAGGTGCGCTGCCGGGCGTCGCGGCCGCTCGCCTTCGGCAAGGAGCGACGCACCCCTGTTCGCGGCAGCCTGACCGTAGAGGTGAGACATGCCCAGAGCGATCTGGAAAGGCGCCATCAGCTTCGGTCTCGTCAACGTGCCGGTCGGCCTGTACGCGGCCGAGCGCCCCCAGGAGCTGCGCTTCAACCAGCTCGACCGGCGCACCATGAGCCGCGTGCGCGAGAAGCGCGTCGACGAGAAGACGGGCCAGGAGGTCCCCTACGAGGAGATCGTCAAGGGCTACGACACCGGCGGCGGGCAGTACGTGGTGCTCACCGACGAAGAGCTCAAGCGGGCCAACCCCAAGGCCAGCCAGACGGTGAGCATCCTGGGCTTCGTGCAGGCCGACGAGATCGACATCACCTACTTCGTGAAGCCGTTCTACCTGGCGCCCATAGGCTCCGGCAAAAAGGGCTACGCGCTCCTGCGGGCGGTGCTGCGCGACACACACAGGGTGGCGATCGCCAAGGTCGTCATCCGCACCAAGGAGTACCTGTGCGCCGTCTTTTCGCGCGGCGACCTGCTCGTGCTCGAGACCTTGCGCTACGCCTACGAGCTGCGCGACTCAGGCGAGCTCGAGGTGCCCGAAGACGACCTCGAGGAGCTCGGCCTGACCCAGCCCGAGATCACCATGGCCGAGCAGCTGATCGAGGCCATGGCCACCACGTGGGACCCCGAGGCGTACCGCGACGAGTATCGCGACGACCTCCTCAGGGTGATCGACGAGAAAGAACGCACGGGAGCCGTCGAGGCCGTCGAGGCCGGCGAGCCGGCGCCCGAGGGCCAGGTGGTCGACATCATGGCGTTGCTCAAGCGCAGCGTCGACCAGGTGCGCGAGGCCAGCGGACCGGACGGCGGCGAAGCCGGTGGGGAGGGGGCCGACAAGAAGAAGGCGGCCCCCAAGCGCGGCGGCAAGGGCGGGCGCCGCAAGGCGGCCTGAGCGTGGCTCTCGACGACTACCGCGCCAAGCGCCGCCTGGGCGAGACGCCCGAGCCGGGCGCGAAGGTGGGCTCGAGCGCCCACGGCGACCTGTTCGTGATCCACAAGCACGCCGCGCGCCGCCTGCACTACGACCTGCGGCTCGAGCTCGACGGTGTGCTGCTGAGCTGGGCGGTGCCCAAGGGGCCGAGCCTCGACCCCGCCGACAAGCACCTCGCCGTGCACGTCGAGGACCACCCCCTCGACTACGCCGACTTCGAGGGCGTGATCCCCAAGGGCGAGTACGGCGGCGGCACGGTGATGGTCTGGGACACCGGTCGCTGGTTCCCCGAAGAGGACACCGCCGACGACCCGCGCGCGGCCTACGAGGCCGGCCACCTCAAGTTCCGCCTCGAGGGCGAGAAGCTGCACGGCCGCTGGATGCTGGTGCGCATGAAGTCGCGCCGTGACCCCGACGGCCGCAGAAGCGACGAGAAGGCCGACAACTGGCTGTTCTTCAAGGAGCGCGACGACGAGGCGCGCAGCGGCGACGAGGCGGCGGTCACCGCGCTGCTGCCCGACAGCGCCAAGACGGGACGCACCGCCGAGCAGATCGCGCAGTCCGCCGACAGCGTGTGGAAGTCGGGCCCCGCGGCCGCCGCCGGCTCGCGGGCGGCGGCACGGCAGGACCCGGCGCAGATCCCCGGAGCGCGGCGCGCGCCCCTGCCGCGGCGCGTCGAGCCCGAGCTCGCGACGCTCGTCTCCGAAGCGCCGCGCGGCGACGGCTGGCTGCACGAGATCAAGTTCGACGGCTACCGGGTGCTCTGCCGGCTCGACGGCGGTGCGCTGCGCCTGTTCACGCGTCGGGGGGCCGACTGGACCGACCACTTTCCGACACTCACCGCACCGCTCGGCCGGCTGCCGGCCGAGAGCGCGCTGCTCGACGGCGAGGTCGTCTACGTCCACGACGACGGGCGCACGACCTTCGCCGCGCTGGCGAGCGCCCTGCAGGGCGGCACCGACCCCGAGGGGCGCATCGTCTACTTCGTCTTCGACCTGCTGTACCTCGACGGCTTCGACCTGACGCGGGCGCCGCTGCTGGCCCGCAAGGAGGCGCTCGAGCGCCTCCTCGCGGGCCAGCCTCCGGGCGCCCGCGTGCGCTACGTCGACCACGTCGTCGGGCACGGCGACGAGTTCGTGCGCCAGGCCTGCGGCTTTGCCCTCGAGGGCGCCGTGGCCAAGCGCGCCGAGGCGACCTACCGCGCGGGGCGCAGCCGGGACTGGCTCAAGGTGAAGTGCCTGCGCCGCCAGGAGTTCCTGATCACCGGCTTCACCGAACGGACCGGCGTGACCGGGCGCATCGGCGCGCTGCTCGTGGGCTTTCACGAGAGCCCCGGCGGACCGGTGCGCTGCGCGGGCCGGATCGGCACGGGCTGGGACGACCGCACCATGCGCGACCTGCGCGCCCGCCTCGATCCCCTGGTGGTCGACGAGCCGCCCTGCGAGAACGCCCCGCGGGGCAGGGCCGCCGCCGGGGTGCGCTGGGTCGAGCCGAGCCTGGTCGCCGAGATCGAGTTCTTCGACTGGAACGGCCACGATGCGCTGCGCCACGCCTCGTTCGAGGGGTTGCGCTTCGACAAGCCGCCCGACGAGGTCGTCTTCGAAGAGGCGGCCGAGGCGGCGGCCGGCCCGGCCGTCGAACCCTTGCCGGCCGCCGCCGCGCCGCGGCGGGCCGTCGCCGCGAACCGCGCCAAGCCGCCCGCAAGCAAAGCGGCCGCCGCGAGTCGCGCCGAGCGGCCAAAGGCGAGAGCCGCCCCCAAGGCTGCCGGCCGCGCCGCGCCGCCCACCAGCAAGACGGCCGCCGCGAGTCGCGCCAAACCGGCCGCAAGCAAAGCGCCAGCCGCCGGCCAGCAGTCGCCGGCGGTGGTCGGCGGCGTCGCCATCAGTCATCCTGACCGCGTCGTCTATCCGGACGTCGGGCTCACCAAGCTCGACGTGGCGCGCTACTACGAGAAGGTCGCCGACCGCCTGCTGCCCTACATCGCGCGGCGCCCGCTCACGCTGGTGCGCTGCCCGGGGGGCGCCGAGGCGCAGTGCTTCTTCCAGAAGCACCTCGCCGCACACGTGCCCGACGGCGTCCTCGAGGTGCCGGTCCGCGAATCCGGCGAGATGGCGGTCTACCCGGCCGTCGAGTCGGCGGCCGGCGTGCTCGCGCTGGTGCAGATGGGCGCGCTCGAGCTGCACGTGTGGGGGTCGCACATCGAGACGCTCGAGCAGCCCGACCAGATGGTCTTCGACTTGGACCCCGCCGCCGACCTGCCCTTCGGCCGCACCATCGCCGGGGCGCAGACCCTGCGGCTCCTGCTCGACCACCTCGGCCTGCGCAGCTTCGTCAAGACCAGTGGCGGCAAGGGCCTGCACGTGGTCGTGCCGCTGCGCCCGACGCGGTCGTGGGACGAGGTCAAGGACTTCTCGCACGCCCTCGCCGATCTCATGGTGCGCGCCGAACCGCAGCGCTACCTCGCCACCATGTCGAAGAGCAAACGTGCGGGCAAGGTGTTCATCGACTACCTGCGCAACGGGCGCGGCGCCACCTTCGTGGCGCCCTACTCGACGCGCCGGCGCCCGGGCGCCCCCGTGAGCGCGCCCCTGCGCTGGGAAGAGCTCACGGCCGACCTGCGGCCCGACGCGTACACCGTGGGCAACGCCGGTCGCCGTCTGGCGGGTCGCAGCGACGACCCCTGGCGGGGCTACGCCGAGATCGACCAGGAGATCGACGACGACATGCTGCGCGCCGTGGGCATGGACCCGCGGCGCGAGACGAGCGCGGCCTAGAGCGGGGCAGGCATGGCGTCGCCCGGCCGCCCCCAGATGAGCGCGAGATGACCACGAGCCGAGGGGGCGGCTGACGATGGCGCAGGCGCCGCAGCGCGCTGCCGACCGCGAGCCGCCGGTGCGGTCGGGCCTTGCGGGGACCACCGTCGCGCTCGCGCCGGCCCCGGCCGCCGCGCCGGTGCGCGCGCCGCGCGCGTTGCTGCCGCTCGTCTTTCTGGCGGGCGTCGGCTCGATGGCCACCGAGATCTGCGCCTCGCGCCTGCTGGCCCCGTTCTACGGCTCGTCGACCGTCGTCTGGGCCAACATCATCGGCCTCATCCTGGCTGCGCTGGCGGTGGGGTACTGGCTCGGCGGCCGCCTCGCCGACGCCCACCCGAGCGCCCGGCTGCTGGGCTTCGTGGTGCTTGCCGCGGCGGCGCTGATCGCGGCGGTGCCGTTCGTCGCCAGACCCTTCCTCGACCTCTCGATCGGCGGCCTCGAACGGCTCTCGGCGGGCGCCGTGGTGGGCTCCTTCGCCGCCTCGCTTGCGCTCTTCGCCCCGCCCGTCGTGCTGCTCGGCATGGTGACGCCGTTCGCCATCCGCCTGGCCGTCGGCGACGTCGACGAGGCCGGTACAGTGGCCGGCCGGGTCTTCGCGCTGTCGACCGCCGGCAGCCTGCTCGGCACGTTCGTGCCCGCCCTGTTCACCATTCCGCTGATCGGTACCCAGCGCACCCTGCTCGGCGCGGCGGCCGTCGTCGCCCTGGCGGCGGCCACGCTGCTCGGCCGACGCTGGTTTCTCGCCGCCGCCGCCCTCGCGGTGCTGCTCGCCGTGCCGCCGGGCCTGGTCAAGGCCGAGGCCGGGGTGATCTACGAGGGCGAGTCGCGCTACCAGTTCATCGAAGTCGTGCAGCAGGGCAGAGGGGCGGGGACGGTGCGCTACCTCTACCTGAACGAAGGCTACGCGGTGCACTCGGTGTGGCGCCCGCACACCGTGCTCACCGGTGGCGAGTGGGACATGTTCCTCACCCTGCCGGCGCTGCTCGGCCGTCCGGCCCGGCATGTCGTGATGCTGGGCGACGCGGCCGGCACGACCGCCCGGGCCTACGGCGCGCTCTACCCCGGCGTCGCCTACGACGGCGTCGAGATCGACCCCCAGGTCACCGCCGTGGCGCGGCGCTACTTCGGGCTCGGCCAGATCCCGCGCCTCACGGTCTACAACGCAGACGCGCGCCCCTACCTGCAGGCCACGACTAAGCGCTACGACCTGATCATGATCGACGCCTACCGTCAGCCCTACGTGCCCTTCTACCTGGCGACCCGCGAGTTCTTCGCCCTGTGCCGCGAGCGCCTGGCGCCCGGCGGCATCGTGGCGTTGAACGTCTCGACCGTACCCGGCGACCCGCGCCTGGTCGACGGCATCGCCGGCACGCTGGCGACCGAGTTTCCGCAGGTCGTGGTCTGGCCGGCGCTGCGTTTCAACGACCTCGTCATCGGCCTGTCGCAGCCCGCGCCGCCGGCTGAGCTGCGCCGCCGGCTGGCCGCCAGCGCAACGCCGCCGGTGCTGCGCCCCCTCACGCGCCTGCTGGCGGCGCAGATGCGCCCGCAGGCGCCGGCCGCGCACCCCTGGACCGACGACCGCGCGCCGGTCGAGTGGATCACCGACGCCATGATCGTCGACTACGCGGCGCGCGGCCGGCAGATCCCCGAGCAGTCGCTGCCGACCGCGCCGTGAGCCGCTCCGGCACGTCCGTCGCCGGGGCCCAGGTCGCGCCCTGACGGTCGCCCAGCCGCACCGCCGCGGCGCGCCATCGGCGCCTGTGAACTGACACTTCGTGCAGCGGGGTACAAAGAGCGCAAGGAAAGCGCCGCAGACGGAACCAGCTACAGAGGAACACCGCAGTGCCCACCTACACCCGCTACACCGCAGCCGGGGCGCCCGGCCGGCGCGGCACGCTGTGGTTGCGCGTCACCAAGATCTTCGTGGTCGCCGTGGTGTGCTTTGTCGCGGTCACGGCTGGCGCCCTGATCGGCTGGCTGCAGAGCACGGCCGCGCAGGTCGCCCGCAACGACCCGCAAGAGGTCCAGGCCGCCAGGCCGCAGCTCTCCCCGGCAAAGCCCGGCAAGCCGCTCACCATCCTGGTGCTGGGCAGCGATCGCCGCACGGGACAGCCCGACCTGGGCGCGCGCTCCGACACGATGCTGCTCGTGCGGCTCGACCCCAAGTCGGGCAGCATCTCCATGCTCTCGGTGCCGCGCGACCTGCTGGTCACGATCCCCGGCTACGGTCCGAACAAGATCAACGCCGCCTACTCGTTCGGCGGCGCCAGGCTCTCGCTCGAGGTCGCCAAGCGCTTGCTGGGCGTGCCCATCAACGACTTCATCGACATCAACTTCGACGGCTTCAAGCAGGTCATCAACAAGCTCGGCGGCGCGTACCTCATGATCGACCGCGGCTACTACAACAACACCGCCGTCACGGGCTACGCGTCGATCGACATCAATCCCGGCTACCAGCGCCTGAACGGCGCGCAGGCGCTCGACTGGGTGCGCTTCCGCCACGACCAGAACGGCGACTTCACCCGCATCGTGCGCCAGCAGATCTTTCTGCGCGAGATGAAACGCGAGCTCGCCGGCTCGGCGACGCTCACCAGCCTGCCGCGGTTCCTGGCGGCGATGACCATCATCTCGCACAACGTCACCTCGGACATCTCGAGCCTGGGCAAGCTCTACTCGGTGCTCAGCTTGGCGCTGTCGCTGAACACCAACCACATCTACCAGACGCACATCGACGGCTCGACGCCCACCATCAACGGCATCGACTACGTGGTCGCCACACCCGCCGCAGGTGCACGCCGCCGTCCATCAGTTCCTGCACCCGGTGCAGGCGCCGCACGGCTCGACGAGCGTCGCCGGCGCGCCGGGCGCCTCGCCGGCGGCCGGCGCGGCGAGCGCGGCGCCGGCCGCGAAGCGCCCGACGACCAGGCGCGCCATCACCGACTCGGCCTACCACGTGGCCCAGTGGCGTGCGCTGCAGGCCCACGCCCACCTCAAGCTCTACATGCCGGCCGCCCTGCCGGGAGGCCTGGGCTACGACCAGTACCGCGCCTACGTCGTGCCCACCGGCTCGGGCAACGCCAAGGCCGCCGTGGCGGTCGGCACCGCGCCGCAGGGCGGCTACTGGGACGTCCAGGCCATCGCCTGGACCGGCGCCCCTATCCTGGCGAGCCCCGACGCGACGCGCACGATCGCCGGACGCAGCTACTCGCTGTACTACGACGGCTCTCACCTGCACATGATCGCCTGGCAGGCCGACGGCGTGGCCTACTGGGTATCGAACACACTCGACGAAGAGCTCACCAACCACGAGATGCTCGCGCTCGCGACCTCCGCCGTGCGCGTGCCGTAAGCCCATGAGCTCCGGCCCCGCAACGGGCTGCCGCGACGGCGCAGCGGCGCCGGTCGCACCGCCGCCACCTCGGTCGCTGGTTCCTCCTGGTGGTGCTGGCCGCGCTGGCCGTGCCGCTCGTGGCGGCGGCCGCCCTGGCCGGCGCCATGGTGGCCGTCTCGGGCACCACGCCCTCGCTCGCCGCGCTGCAGTCGCGCACGCTGGCCCAGAACACCGTGCTCTACGACAGCCACGGGGCGGTGATCGCCCAGCTGCACGGCGACACCGACCGCGTCGTCGTGTCGTCGGCGCGGATCCCTCAGGCGCTGAAGGACGCCACCGTGGCCATCGAGGACCGCCGCTTCTACGTGCACCACGGCATCGACTTCGTGGGCGTGGCGCGGGCCCTGGTCGCCGACGTGCTGGCCGGTCACATCGTGCAGGGCGGCAGCACGATCACCGAGCAGTACGTGAAGAACGCCTACCTGAGCAACGAGAGCGGACTGTTGCGCAAGGTCCACGAGGCGGTGCTCGCCTGGCAGCTCGAGGACCGCTGGTCGAAGGACCAGATCCTCACCGCCTACCTGAACACGGTCTACTACGGCCAGGGCGCCTACGGCGTGCAGGCCGCCGCCCAGACGTTCTTTCACAAGAACGTCTGGCAGCTCTCGCTGGCGCAGTGCGCGCTGCTGGCGGGGCTGCCTCGCGACCCGACCGGCTACTCGCCGATCTACGACCCCGCCGACGCCATGGCGCGCCGCGACCTGGTGCTGAGCGAGATGCGCGCCCAGGGCTACATCGGCGCCTCGCAAGCGGCCGCCGCGTCGCGGGCCGGCACGCACGTGTTCGCCACGGCGCCGCCCAGCCAGAAGGGGCCGGCGGCCTACTTCGTGCAGTACGTGACCGAGCAGCTCATCCGCCGCTTCGGCGTGGCTCAGGCCCTGCAGGGCGGCCTCAAGGTCTACACCTCGCTCGACATGCGGCTGCAGGGCGACGGCATCAAGGCGCTCAAGAGCACGCTGCCCAAGGGACCGGCCGGGGCGCTCGTGTCGATCGACCCGGCCAACGGCTACATCCGCGCCATGGTGGCCAGCACCGACTACCGGCGCACCCAGTTCAACCTGGCCTGGCAGGCCCACCGCCAGCTCGGCTCGGCGATGAAACCCTTCGCCCTTGTGGCGGCGGTCGAGGAGGGCGCGGACCCGGCGACCACCTACTACGACTCGATGCCGCTCCACCTCTACCTGGGAGCGGGTTCGGTGCCGCCGTACTGGAACGTGAGCACCTTCTCGAACACCTACGCCGGCCGCATCAACCTGGTGAACGCCACCTGGCAGTCCGACAACACGGTCTACGCCCAGCTCGCCCTCGACGTCGGCCCGGGCAGGATCGTGGCGGTGGCCCACCGCATGGGCATCACCAGCCCGCTGCGGCCCTACCCGTCGATCGTGCTCGGTACCGAGGTCGTGAACCCGCTCGAGGTGGCCGACGCCTACGCCACCTTCGCCGCCATGGGCGTGCGCCACGCGCCGCAGGCGATCGAGAAGGTCGTGCTGCCGAGCGGCGCGGTCGAGCGCACGGCCACGCCCGGCCACCGCGCCATCCCGGCGGGCGTGGCCTACGTGGTCGACAAGATCCTCGAGGGCAACACGCGCTACGGCACGGCGGCCGCCATGCCGAACTACTACACCGGCGTCGCGGCCGGCAAGACCGGCACCACGACCAACTCGGCCGACGCCTGGTTCTGCGGCTTCGACCCCAAGCTCGCCACCGCGGTGTGGATGGGCTATCCGCAGGCCGAAGTGCCCATGCCCGGCGTGCAGGGCGCCACCTACTGCGTGCCGATCTGGGGCAGGTACTACGAGATGGTGTTCGGCGCGCAGAGCGTCGCCGACTTCAGGCAGCCGGCCGTTTTGCCGACGTATCGGCCGTGGACCGGTGCTCACGCCGCCGGCAGCCCGGCGCCGACGCCTGTCGCCCCCAGCGTCTCGCCGAGCGCCACGCCGACCACGGCGCCGCCCACGAGCACGCCGACGCCGCGACCGACCGCGACGACGACGCCAACGACGACGCCAACGGCGACGCCCGCGCCTTCTCCTACCTGATTCGGGGTAAAAGGGCCGTCGGGCGTGACGCAGCGGCCGGCAGCCGCCGTTTGGGCTCGGCGCGGGCGCGTGGGCTTGCGTAGCTGAAGTAGAGAACCGGTTAAGGCTTGTTAAGAGGTTGAGGCATGAGGCTGGGGGGCTGCTATGTTTTCGCCATCGACTAGAGGTGACGCGGAGGAGCTGGGTATGCGCGCATGGCACACGAGCGAAGGGGTCGGCTCCGACGACGCGACCGACGACGGCTGGCGCGAGTTCACCGGCGGTCTCGGCGCCGGCATGAGCGGCACGCTGCGTCACCCCGTCGCAGGCTCCGCCCCCGACGCGCCGGTGCGCGCGGCCGGTCCGGCGACGAGCGTCGACGCGGTGCGCGAGTACCTGCGCGCCATCGGCCGCGTGCCCCTGCTCACCGCCGACGAAGAGGTCTGCCTGGCCAAGCGCATCGAACGCCACGACCCCGAAGCCAGGCGCAAGCTGACCGAAGCCAACCTGCGCCTCGTGGTCTCCATCGCCAAGCGCTACGTCGGCCGCGGCATCCCGCTGCTCGACCTCATCCAGGAGGGCAACCTGGGGCTCGTGCGAGCCGTCGAGAAGTTCGACTATCGCAGGGGCAACAAGTTCTCGACCTACGCCACCTGGTGGATCCGCCAGGCGATCACCCGGGGCATCGCCGACCAGAGCCGCACCATCCGCATCCCCGTGCACATGACCGAGAAGATGAGCGGGCTGCTGCGGGTGCAGCGCGACCTCACCCGCGAGCTGGGCCGCGAGCCGACCCCGGTCGAGATGGCGGCCGAGCTCGGCGTCGAGCCCGACCGCGTCTACGAGATGCTGACCATCAGCCAGCAGCCCGTGAGCCTCGAGACGCCGGCCGGCGCCCAGGGCGACTCCGAGATCGGCGAGCTCATCGAAGACGCCGACGCCGTGGCGCCGATCGAAGCGGTCGGCGAGGTGCTGCGCGGCGAGCAGCTCAAGGCCATCCTCGGCAGCCTCACGGCCCGCGAGCGCAGCGTCATAGAGCTGCGCTACGGCCTGCGCGACGACCGGCCCCGCACTCTCGACGAGGTCGGCCAGCGCTTTGGCCTTACCCGCGAGCGCATCCGCCAGATCGAGGCCAAGACCCTCGCCAAGCTGCGCAGCTGCGGCGACTCGCAGCGCCTGCGCGAGTGCCTCGACTGACCCTCGCGGCCGTCGAGCGACACCCGCCAGCCTGATCGCCCTGCCTTTCTCGCGCCGCGCCGTGGCGCGCCGTCGAACGCCCGGCTGCGCCGCTCGACTCGTAGCGCGCACCGCCTGAGCACGGGAGTCCCACTCCGGGCGGCGCCTTGTCGCCCCTCGGGCGAGCTGGTAGAGTGCGTGGTCGCGCCGCAAACTCACGGGCAAGCGAAGGACGACGGTCGTACCGACGCCTTCGCCGATGGGTGGCCGGCAGGCCCCCTCTTCTTCTAGCTAGGAGGTCACGGCGTGACTCACAAGCGTCTCACGCAGGCCGTCGCCGGGCTTGCGGCCACGATCGCCGTGGTCGTCTGTCTGGCGTCGCCGAACCCCGCTTCGGCGGCTTCGTCGATCTCCCAGGCGAGGGCCAAAGCCGAGCAGCTGCAGGGCAGGATCGACGCCCTGAACGGCCGCATGGCGCTCGTCGCCGCCCGCTACAACACGACGGCGCAGCGCCTCAGCGTGGTCGACGCGGGCATCGCCGACAACCAGCGCAAGCTCGCCGCCGCCGTCTACCAGCTCGGCGTGGCGCGCCGCGACCTGGCCGCGCGCCTCGTGGCCATCTACAAGGCGCCGTCGGCGGGGTTCCTGGGCGTCGCCCTGTCGGCGACCAGCTTCGACGCTCTGGTGAGCAGCGTGCGCCTGTGGTCCGACGTCTCGCGCCAGGGCTCGCTCGCGGTCGACGCGGTGCAGCGCTCCAAAGCCGACGTGCAGCGCCGCGGCGCGCGACTGGCCGGCGACCGCAAGCAGGCGGTCGCGCTGCTCGCCCAGGTCGCCGCGCAGCGCGCCGAGATCGCCGCCGAAGTCCGGCAGGGGCAGGCCCTGCTGGCGAGCGCGCAGGCCAAGGTGAAGACGCTCGTGCAGCAGGAGAAGGCGCGCAAGGCGGCGGCTGCGGCGGCCGCCACGGGCGCGCCGCCGCAGCCGCCCGTCGCGCCGCCTCCGCCGGCTACCATCCGGTCACCGGCGCCGGCGGCGCCTACTCGCCGGCGAGCTGGGCGCAGGCGCTGCTGGGTTACCTGGGCGTGCCGCGCACCTCGCAGAACCTGACGGCGATCACCTCGTGGGAGCTCGCCGAGGGCGGTAACTGGTTCAACTCGGCGCGCTACAACCCGCTCGACACGACCATGCCCGAGCCCGGCGCCACCTCAATGAACAGCGTCGGCGTGAAGGCCTACACGAGCTGGGCCGAGGGCTTCACGGCGACCGTCGCCACGTTGCAGAACGGCCTCTACGGGCCCATCCTGGCCGCCTTGCGCAAGGGCGACGACGCCCTCGCCGTGGCGGCCGCGGTGGCCGCCTCGCCCTGGGGCACCGGAGCCTTCGGGGTCTGACGGACTCCTCTCCCGAGGTCTGGTCGGCCGGCCCTTCAGGGGCCTGAGCGGCCGTCCACTTGACTTTGGTCAAGTGCGCGCCCGGCGGGCCGGTCAGGCTCGCCGCCCGGGTAGCCGCCGCGGCCGGCGGTGGTACCATGGAGCGGTAAGCTTTGAGTCCTTTCTCCAAGCCCCTCACCCTACGGCGCAGCCTGCGCTAGGGGTGGCGGGCCGTACCATGGACAGACCATGGGACGTCCGCGTGGCGACACGCGGCGTCGTGGGCCGGTCGCGGAAACGCACCGACCTCCCCGTGCTTGGATAGGAGTCCGAGGACCCACGTGACGAGCGCCGACCGGCAACGGCCGGCGCCCGCACGCCGAGGGACGGATCGCACGGGGAGGCGGCACATGTCAGACGACGTTGGCGCAAGCACTTCTGGGGGACACACCGACGACAGGCCACCGGGCTGGCGCCTGACGCGTCGCGCCTTTCTGGCCGGCTGCGCCGCCGTCGCCGGGGCCGCCGCGGTCGCCGGCAAGCTCGTCGACGACACCTTCCTGGGGGGTTTGCAGCCCGCCCAGGCGGCGACGCCTGCGGCGCCCGAGCAGCTCATCCGCACCGGGCACTCCAACAACTGCGACGGCGCCTGCGGCCACCTCGTCCACGTGGCCGACGGCAAGGTCAAGCAGATCGAAGGCGCGCCGTAGGACAAGACCACCATCGCCGGCGTAGCGGTCGCCGACGCCTACCCGCCGCGCATCTGCCTGCGTGGCGTATCGCAGCTCGAGAACCTCTACAGCGGCGACCGCATCAAGTACCCCTACAAGCGCGTCGGCGAGCGCGGCTCGGGGCAGTGGCAGCGCATCAGCTGGGACGAGGCCACCACGGCGATCGCCGACAACCTGCAGAAGGTGCAGGCCAAGTAGGGCAAGGACGTCGGTCTGGATCGCCCCCTACACCGGCTCGCTGGCTATGCTCGAGGGTGTCGTCGGCGTCGGGTTCCGCTTCGCCTCGGCCATCGGCGCCGTGGCGGGCGACTTCGAGGGCGACAACGAAGGCGACAGCTCCACGCCGGCGGGCTGGAACTACGTGCTGGTCGACCCCGACAACCCGAGCAACGGCGGCGGCTTCTTCGACGGTCACGAGTCGACCGACTTCCTGAACGCCAAGGTGATCGTGCTCTGGGCCAACAACGTGGCCGAGACCTCGATCCCCGACTGGCGCGTCATGAAAGACGCCCAGTCGCAGCGGCGCCGACGCTCATCAGCATCGATCCGCGCTTCACGGCCACTTCGGCCGGCTCCGACGCCTGGCTGCCCGTGCGGCCCGGCGCCGACGTGGCCCTGATCGACGCCGTCATCAACTACGTCATCGAGCACAAGCTCTACGACACCGCCTACCTGCAGCAGTACACGGTCGCCCCCTACCTGGTGAACCCCAAGACCAAGAAGTGGCTGCGCACCGGCGATGTGGGCCTGGCCGGCGACGACTACGTCGTGGCCACGGCCGGCGGCAAGGTCGTGGCGGCCAAGGGCGCCCGCAAGCCGCAGATCATGGGCAGCTTCGCGGCCGGCAAGTTCCGGGCGGCGACCGCCATGCAGATCCTGGCCGACACCGTCGCCAAGTACACGCCCGACTACGCCGCCTCGCTCACCGACATCCCGGCCGCCGACATCGTCGCCCTGGCCGAGCTGTGGGGCACGACGCACCCCGTCGGCATACGCGCCGGCTTTGCCCTGTCGCACTGGTACTACGGCGACCTCACCATGCAGGCCTGCTCACCCTGCAGGCGCTGACCGGCAACATCGGCGAGCACGGCGGCGGCGTGACCACCTTCGCCGGCGGCCTCACCACCACTGGCCTTCGACCTGCCGGCGTTCTGGGCGCCGCCCGGGCACCACGCTGTTCACAGTCATGGAGCCCATGACGGCCTGCGACGCCATGCTCACCGACAAGCCGCACCCGCTGCGCGCCGCCTGGTTCATGGTCGACAACTTCGCCCAGCAGATGTCGGACCGCAACAAGGTCGTCAAGGCGCTCAAGTCCTGGACTTCCTGGTGGTGTCCGACTACGTCATGTCGGCCACCGCCGACCTCGCCGACATCGTGCTGCCGGCCTGCACCTACCTCGAGAAGACCGACCTGCTGTCGTCGAACAACTTCTACCTGCAGTACATGCCGAACGATCGTCAAGCCGCTGTGGGAGTCGAAGTCCGACCTCGACGCGGTCAGCATGGTCGCCCAGAAGATGGGCGTGGGCCAGTACTTCGACAAGACCCCCGACGAGTACCTGACCGAGATCCTGCACATCGGCGACCCGGCCGGCGCCGACTCGACGGTGACGGGCTCACCTGGGAGCAGTTGAAAGAGCGGCGCGCCGCACATGAACATGCCGACCGATGCCCTACGTGCCGTTCTTCAACAAGGAGTTCCCGACCAAGTCGGGCAAGATCGAGTTCTACGTCGAGATGCTGGTGCCGTTCGACCAGGCGGTCTGCGACTTCAAGGAGCCCATCGAGGCCTCGCCGAGCAACGCGCTCGCCAAGAAGTACCCGCTCACCTTCCTGTCGACCCACACCAAGTTCCGCACGCACTCGCAGTACTGCGACCTGCCGTGGATGAACGAGGTCACGGCCGACGGCGAGGGCTTTCTCGAGATCAACCCCAAAGACGCCAAAGCGCGCGGCATCGCCGAGGGCCAGGTGGTGCGCGTGTTCAACGACCGCGGCGAGATGAAGGTCTACGCCAAGCTGACCGAGTCGATCAAGCCCGGCGTCGTGAACTGCTACCAGGGCGGCTGGGACACGCTGGCCGTCAAGCAGTACGTCGAGGGCCACCCCAACAACCTGACCCATCAGATCGCCAACCCCGCGCAGGCGCTGATCCCGAACTTCCCGTCCAACGCCGCCTACTACGACTGCCTCGTGCAGGTGGAAGGAGCGTGACGGCGATGAGCGCACACGCACGACAAGCACGGCACGAAGGGGGCCAGCGATGAGCCCGTCGTACCCCGGCATCGACGTCCCCGACCCGAAGCTGCAGAAGGCGACGCGTCTGGGCATGGTCGTCGACCAGAACCGCTGCATCGGCTGCTGGAGCTGCGCGGTGGCCTGCAAGGAGCAGCAGAACGTGGGCATCGGCCTCTACTGGCTGCGCGTGCTCACCGTCGGCGGTCCGTTCATGGACACGCCGGCCGGCACGTTCCCCGACCTCACCATGTCGTACCAGTCGACCAACTGCTTCCACTGCGACAACCCGCCGTGCGTGAAGGCCTGCCCGACGCAGGCGACCTACAAGATGGCGAACGGCATCGTCAACGTGAACTACGAGCGCTGCATCGGCTGCCGCTACTGCATGGTGGCCTGCCCGTACGACAACCGCGTCTTCAACTGGCGCAAGCCGGTGCAGGAGCCGCCGGCCAGCGTCATCGTCGGTCGGTGAGACGCCGGCGCGGCCCAAGGGCGTCGTCGAGAAGTGCACCTTCTGCGTGCAGCGCGTCACCGACGGTCTGCTGCCGCGCTGCGTCGTCGCCTGTCCGACCGGCGCGCGCATCGTTCGGCGACCTCGACGACCCGAATAGCGAGGTCTCCGTGCTGCTGCGCGACCGGCCCTCGTATGTCGTCTTTCCCGAGCGCGGCACCGAGCCGAGCCTGCACTACCTCATCCGCACCGGACCCGAACGCGGTGGGAGGTTCACTGTGAGCGCCGTCACCACTGAAAGCGCCGTGCTCGCCCCGCGCCGGGGCTCCCGCGCCTTCGCCATCCTGGATCGTCGGCCCTCGTCGCACTCATCGTCCTGGGCTTCGGCGTCTGGATCTACCAGGTGGTCCGCGGCCTGCAGATCACCGACATGCGCGACAACGTCATCTGGGGCCTTGTACATCATCACCTTCATGTTCTTCGTCGGCCTGTCGGCCGGCGGCCTGATCGTGGCGTCGGCCGGCCGCCTGTTCGGCGTCGAGCGGTTCGCGCCGATCGTGCGCCTCGCCATCGTCGAGGCGACCGTGACCATCGCCACGGCCGCGCTGCTCATCATCCCCGACCTCGGTCACGTGCAGCACATCTACAACCTCTTCATCCACGCCCACTGGCTGTCGCCCATGATCTGGGACGTCACGGTCATCTTCATCTACCTGGCGCTGTCGCTGCTCTACCTGTGGCTCTACACCAGGCGCGACCTGGCGGCTCGTGGCAGCTGGCTGGCTCTCGGCACCAAGGACACCGGGCAGGCCGGCCGCGACCGCGACCATCACCTCACCTACATCCTGGCCTGGTTCGCCCTGCCGGCCGCCGTGCTCGTGCACTCCATCACGGCCTGGATCTTCGGGCTGCAGATCTCGCGCGGCTTCTGGTACTCGGCCATCATGCCGCCCCTGTTCGTGAGCTCGGCGCTGGTCTCGGGCCTCGCCCTGGTGACGATCCTCGCCTTCGTCGTGCGGCGGTACGGACGCATCTCGTTCGCCGACGAGCTCGGCAGCTTCCTCGGCGGCCTGCTCGCCGTGTTCGTGGCGGTCGAGGCCTTCCTCGTGCTCTGCGAGGTCATGGCCGGCTACTACCCCGGCATCCCGACCGACGCCGTGCACCAGCTCTTCACCGGGCGCTACGCACCGGGCTTCGCGGTCGAGGTAGTGGTGGGGCTCGTCATCCCCTTCATCCTGCTCGCCGTCGCCGCCTGGCGCCGCCGGCCGCAGGTCGTGATCGTCGCGGCGGTGCTCGCCCTGATCGGCATCTTCGTGCACCGCGCCAACCTCATCGTCATCGGCCTCGGCAAGGCGCCGATCCCGTCGCCGCCGGGCACGCCCCTCGGCATCCCCCAGGCCAACGGCTCGTCCTTTGCCACGAGCAGCGTCTACTTCCCCACGATCTGGGAGTTCCTGATCGTGACCGGCATCGTGGCGCTCGCCGCCCTCGTGTTCACGCTGGCCGTGCGCTACCTGCCCCTGCGCGACAAGCCCAGCGCGTGACCGGGCCTTTGCCGCGACCCGCACACGACGCCGCCGGTGGCGCGGCCGGCTCGCCGAAAGGCGAGCCGGCCGCCCGCCTGGCGGACGTCTGCGCCCGCCGGGCGGCCGTCTACCAGGCGCTCGCCTTCGGCTTCGCCGAGCCGACGGCGGCCTACCTGGCGGCGCTCACCGGCGGTGAGCTGGCCGACGGCCTGCACGAGGCCGTCGCCTGGCTGGGCCCCGACGCCGCGCTCTACGAGCCGGCCCTGACGGCGCTTGCGGCGGCCGGGGCCGCCGCCGCGCAGGCCGAGCCGGCTGCGGCGCTCGAGGCGCTCGCGGTCGAGCACGCCCGCCTGTTCACGGGCCCCGGGCACCCCGCCGTGGGCTGTTACGCCACGCAGTACCTCGAGCCTCGCGAAGACCGGCCGGCGCGCTTGAGCGGTGCGGCGGCGGCGTACGCCGCCGCCGCGTACGAAGCCGCCGGCGTCGCTCCGGTCGACGCGCAGCGCGAGCTGCCCGACCACGTCGCCGTCGAGCTCGAGTTCCTCTTTCACCTGTGCCGCAGCGAAGAGGCCGCCTGGGACCGCGACGACAGCGACGACGCCCTGCACCTGCGCCGCTCGCTCGACGCCTTCTTGCGCGAGCACGCCGCGCGTTTCTTCGGCGAGTTCGCCGCCGCCGTGCGCGCCGCCACGCCGGCCCCGCTCTACGCGGCGCTGGCCGACCTGCTCGACGTCCACGTCGTGGCCGAGCTCGGTGGGCCCGCCGCCGCCGCCGAGCGCGCGGCGCGCTAGGCGCGCCCGCGTATGGACCACCTCAAGCTCCTCGACGCCGGACTGCGCGCCTTCGACGCGCGCCTGCCCGAAGCCGTGCCGCCGTTGTGCGTCGTGACACGCTATCGGGGGAGCTCCTGCCGGCGCTGCCTCGACGTGTGCCCGACCGACGCCATCGTGGCCTCGCCCTGGCTGCAGGTCGACCCCGAGCGCTGCACCTCGTGCGGCGCGTGCGCGGCGGTGTGTCCGACGGGCGCGCTGGCCTACGCCGCGCGGGCGCAACAGGTACGAGAGCAGCTCGCCGAGGCCCGGCGCCTGGGGTGCGACCGCGTGACGGTCGCGTGCCGGCGCGCCGCTCCGGCGGCCGACGAAGCGACCGCCGGCGAGCCCACGAACGAGGCCGCCCCTGACAGATCCGACTCGGCGACCGTCGTGGTGCCCTGCCTGGGCGCGCTCTCGGCGGCCGACGTCATCGCCGCCGCGGCGACCGGCTGGAGCGCGCTGCGACTGGAGAGCGCCGACTGCCAAGCGTGCTCCGAGCGCGTGGCCGGTGAGGCCGTCGAGGCGGCGGTCGAGGCGGCCGCCGGGACCCTCGCGGTCTTCGGCCGCGACCTCGCGGTGACCCGCCGGCGTCTGCCCGTTGCGCCGCGCGAGGCCGACGGCGCGCCCGGTCCCGCGCCGGCCACGGCGGGACTCTCGCGGCGCGACCTGTTCACGTTCCTGGCGCGCGGCGCGCGGCGCACCGCCTCTGAGGGTCTCGCCCCAGGGCGCCGCGGCGTCGCCGACCTGCACGGCCAAGCGCCGCCGCCCGCGTCGCCCGGGCGGCTGCTCGACGATCTGCGCGCGCTTGGCGCCGGGGTCGCGCGCTCGGGCGAGAGCCTGCCGGACGCCCTGCCCCTGGCGATGCTCACGGCGACGCCGAGCTGCACCGGCTGCGGCCTGTGCGTGCGCTACTGCCCGCACGGCGCGCTCGCGCTCGCCGACGGCGTGCTCTCGTGCGACACCTCGCTATGCACCGGCTGCGGCCTGTGCGCCGAGGCCTGCCCGCCGGCCGCGCTCGAACTGGCGCCGGCGGTCGCGCGGTCGGGCGCCGTCGCAAGCGAGCGGTCCGCAGTCGTGCGGCTGTGGTGCGCTTCCTGAGTCCGGCGCGGCCCGCCATGCTGACGCGCGGCAGGTAGCCCCACCGTATCGCCTCG
>CAVWIH010000029.1:0-56227 GCA_963755025.1 uncultured Actinomycetes bacterium | reverse complement strand
GCGTCGGCGATGCGGCGCGCATGACGCGCCAGTGGACGCCGCCGTCGCTGGTAGCGAGAGAGGAGAACGATACACTCTCGTTGCCATAGGTCCCCAGCGCAGCCCAGCCGTGACTCGAGTCGGTGAAGTCGACGAACCCTTGAGTGTCGAAGCGATGCACGATCGACCAGGTCGCCCCGCCGTTGGTCGTGCGCCACACGATGTCGCCATCCTCTGTGGCCCAGCCTCTTGAGGCGCTCACGAAGTCGACGGCGGCGCGCCCTTAGCAGTCCCGACACGCCTCGTGGTCCAGGTGAGGCCGGCGTCGGTCGTATGCGCCGCATAGCCGCTCGTCGTGCCCGCCGAGCCGTTCTGGTCGTCGACGAAGCTGACGTTGGTCAGGGTCCGGGTGAGGCCGCTGGGGGTGCGGTCGACCCAGGTTGCGCCGCCGTCGGTGGTGGCGAGGACGACGTTTTGCCCGAGGTCGTTCCAGGTCGACGCGCCGGAGGCCCAGCCGGTGCTGGGCGTCGGCGAAGCTCACCGAATCGAGGTCGTCGACGGTGCCGGACTGCTGGGCCGCCCAGGTCTGGCCGGCGTCGGTGCTGTGCAGGATGACCCGCCGGCCCCCACCGCCCAGGCGTCGCCGGCGTCGGCGAAGGTGACGTCGGCCAGACCGGCCGCGGGCTGCGGCATCTGCCAGTACCAACCTTGAGTGCCGTCGGGCACGTAGGCGTGAGCGGAACCGGCGACGACGCCCCCCAGGCAAGCCACTGCGACAACGACGATGCCCGCGACCGAATCCGTCTCATGACCCCCCCAAGACCTGCACGATAGTAGCCACATAGTACAAGGTTGGTCGCGGAAAGGGCAGCGGGCTCGGCCGGACGGGCACGTAAAGCGGCGGGGCGGGCCACCGTCAGGTGGCCCGCCCCGCCGCGTCTCGCTGCCCTGGGACAGCTCGCTGCCTTGTGGAGTGCTGTTACTTGCTCTGCGGCAGCTTGTTGCCGGTGCTGGCGGAGTCGAGCGTGAAGCCGCTGCCGCCGTTACCCGAGCCCGTCAGGGTCGAGGTCGAGAGGTCGTTGCCCGAGGAGCTCGTCCAGTAGCCCGCGTTCCAGGCGTGGCCCATGACGAACTTGCAGTTGCTGAAGACCGCGTCGTTGACGTTCTGCAGCTCGGTGAGGCGCGCCGTGGAGGCGTCGGTGGGCTGGCTCTCCTTCTGCACGGAGTAGTCGACCGTGTCGTTTGCAAAGACGAGGTGACCGTTGGCGCCGGCCGGACCTTCGAGGTTGAAGGCGTTCTTGCGGCAGGCGTAGATCGTCGTGTTCTGCACCGTGAAGTAGGTCGGGCCGTTGATCTCGATGGCGCCCGAGTAGGCCGGGTTTGCCTGGTTGTCGGAGCCGTTGATCGTGCAGCCGTCGATCAGGCTGTCGGCGGCGAAGTAGCCGCCGTCGAAGCTCATCGCCTCTTCGGCTGAGGGCTCGATCACGTCGTTGATGAACTTCATGTCCTTGTAGCCCACGGTGTTGGAGGCCGGACGCTGCGTGCACTCGATGCCCATGCGCCCCGCCGCCAGGATGTGGCAGCCGGTGAAGGTGATGTCGTGGATGTTGCCGTTTGTGACGTTGATGGTGACGCCGTTCCAGGGGCCCGAGCCGACCGTGCAGTCGGTGAAGGTGAGGTCGTAGCAGGTCTGGTTCAGGGTGAGCACGGCTGTGCTTGCGTTACCGCCGTTGAAGGTGCAGTCGACGTAGTCCACGTCGTGGGTGCCGGCGGGGATGGTGTAGGTGTTGAAGGTCTGGCCGGTGACCGTGGCGTCGCCGGAGACCGGCGTGGGGGTCGTGGTCGGGGTGGGCGTGGGAGTCACGGTCGGGGTCGGGGTGGGCGTGGGGGTCGTGCTCTTGGTCGGGGTCGCGGTCGGCGTGGGCGTCACGGTCGGGGTCGGGGTGGGCGTGGGGGTCGTGCTCTTGGTCGGGGTGGGCGTGGGCGTGGGGGTCGTGCTCTTGGTCGGGGTCGCCGAAGGGGCGTGCGGCAGCTTGTTGCCGGTGCTGGCGGAGTCGAGCGTGAAGCCGCTGCCGCCGTTACCCGAGCCCGTCAGGGTCGAGGTCGAGAGGTCGTTGCCCGAGGAGCTCGTCCAGTAGCCCGCGTTCCAGGCGTGGCCCATGACGAACTTGCAGTTGCTGAAGACCGCGTCGTTGACGTTCTGCAGCTCGGTGAGGCGCGCCGTGGAGGCGTCGGTGGGCTGGCTCTCCTTCTGCACGGAGTAGTCGACCGTGTCGTTTGCAAAGACGAGGTGACCGTTGGCGCCGGCCGGACCTTCGAGGTTGAAGGCGTTCTTGCGGCAGGCGTAGATCGTCGTGTTCTGCACCGTGAAGTAGGTCGGGCCGTTGATCTCGATGGCGCCCGAGTAGGCCGGGTTTGCCTGGTTGTCGGAGCCGTTGATCGTGCAGCCGTCGATCAGGCTGTTGGCGGCGAAGTAGCCGCCGTCGAAGCTCATCGCCTCTTCGGCTGAGGGCTCGATCGTATCGTTGATGAACTTCATGTCCTTGTAGCCCACGGTGTTGGAGGCCGGACGCTGCGTGCACTCGATGCCCATGCGCCCCGCCGCCAGGATGTGGCAGCCGGTGAAGGTGATGTCGTGGATGTTGCCGTTTGTGACGTTGATGGTGACGCCGTTCCAGGGGCCCGAGCCGACCGTGCAGTCGGTGAAGGTGAGGTCGTAGCAGGTCTGGTTCAGGGTGAGCACGGCTGTGCTTGCGTTACCGCCGTTGAAGGTGCAGTCGACGTAGTCCACGTCGTGGGTGCCGGCGGGGATGGTGTAGGTGTTGAAGGTCTGGCCGGTGACCGTGGTCGTCGCGGTCGCGGCGGCGGGGGTCACCGCAGCGCTAGGGTGGCCGGGGTCACCGCGGTCGCGGCGGTCGGCTTCACCGCGGCGGTCAGGGTGGACTTCACCGCCGAGGTCGCCGGCAGCGTGGAGTTCACCGTGGACGCCGCGGTCGAGCCGACCGACGCGGACGGCTTCGGGCTGTGGTGCCGGGAACCGGCGGCGAATGCGAGTGCCGGTACTGCGAAGGTGACCAGGAGGATCGCTGCGGCGATGCTCCAGAGATGCTTGTTCGCCAGTGCGTGGCGCTTCATCCGTGACTCCGTTCTTTTGCTTTCTGGGGTCTGCCGCCATCGCTGGCGGGCGCCCCTTCGTGCCGTCGCGCCTTTCTGCTCGCGACCTCGCGGTGTCTCGGGACAAGAGGACCTGACCGCTCGCCCGGCCTCTGTGAGAGCAAGCGACGCCCTTGCCGGTGGCAGATGGGCATCGATCCGGTGGTCTCGGAAGGCGCCTCGGCGCGTGCGAGACCTCTCGCCGAACGGCTGCGAACGGCCGTCCGGCGCTACCGGTCAGCGAAGAAGGGGATACCGCTGGGTCGTCTCCAGGCGGTGGGGGCCGCCGCGGTCAGACGCGGGGGTCTTGCGCGAGTGGGCTGGGCCAATCGTGTACGGTGCATGACCTGCCTCCTTTCGGAAGTCTGGCGGACTTCCTTGGGGTGGGCGCCGTCATGAAGCGCGCCGTTCGCTTTTGGTCGGGTAGGCGTTGCCTAGCCAGTACACTGATAGGGTCTTTGTCGGCACAGATCGCGGCTTCCTTCAACACCGCGTTCCGTACGAAAACCATAATTTGCAGGTAATTTCGTAGTCCCCCGTTCTGACCACCAGACTGTTCGGGCCTGTCGGCAGGTGGCGTCCGTGGGTCCAGCGCCAACGCATGCGCAGCCCATTCGGGTGGCCTGGCGAGCGTCGGTCCGGCGGTCTCGCGCCGCGGCAGAAGCGCGGCGCGACCAGCACCAGGCGGCCGCGAGCGACCGTCCGGCACGACCGGATCAGCGAACGAAGGGGATTACCGCGGCGGCGTCTCCACAGAGGAGATGCGGCGGTGGAGGAAGTGGAGCTTGGGCACCTGGGCCGGGGCCAATCGTCTACGGTGCATGACCTGCCTCCTTTCGGAAGTCTGGTGGACTTCCTTGGGGTGGGCGCCGTCATGGAGCGCGCCGTTCACTTTTGGTCAGTGCTTGAGCGTTGCCTAGCCAGTAAACACGCTGACGAGGCTATCGGCCTTCGCGGCGCGCCGTCAAGCGCACCAGGCCGCGTACCATGAACAGGGAAACTCTGGGGAGTTTCGTAGTTTGTGCTGGATTGCACGAATAGCGCGTCCAAGCGCCCCGGCCGGTGAAACGACGGCGACGAATGTTGCGTACGACGACCCGTGGACCGCGGCTTTGCTATGGTCGGCCACTCCGTTACCGTTCTCTCCGTAGAACAGCGTTGCCGAGACAAGGACCCAAGGAGGCCGCCAAGTGGGCGCAGGAACGAGCGGACAAGCGGCGCGGCGATCGCGCGGCCGTGGGTGCATCGTGGGCCTCGCGGTCGGCGACGCCTTCGGCGCGCCGGTCGAGTTCAAGACCCGCGATGAGATCCTCGCGGCGTTCCCGCCCGACGGCATCGACGGCCTCGAACCGTGGCGGCGCTTCGCCGCCGGCAGCTACACCGACGATACGCAGATGTCGATCGCGACCGCGCGCGGCATCCAGGACTGGCGGGCCGCCACCGCATGGCGGGCGGCCACGAACGGCGCGAGCGCAGCCCACGGCGGCGGCGCCCACCCGCCCGCGCCCGGTCCAGGCACGCCCGGTCCCGGTCCAGGCACGCCCGACCTCGGCGCGCTGCGCCTCGCCATCTGGGAGCGTTACCTCGAGTGGCACCGTTCGTCGGACTGGGTCGACCGGGCGCCGGGCGACACCTGCATGGCGGCGCTCGCCGGCGGCGTGCCGGGCGGAGCGCACGACGTCTCGCGCAACGGCAGCAAGGGCTGCGGCGGCGTCATGCGGGTGGCTCCCCTGGGCCTGATCGGCCTCGGCGCGGCCGCCTTCGAGGCCGGCGTCGACGCGGCCGCCCTCACGCACGGCGCCGTCACGAGCGACACGTCGTCGGGCTTTCAGGCCCTGCTGATCGACCGGCTCGTGAGCGGCCTCGACCTTGATGATGCGGTCGTCCAAGCTCGAACGACCTTGGCCGCCTACCCGGGGTCGGTCCACTCGCTGGCCGCCGTCGATGCCGCCGTGGCGCTCGCCGCGTCGCCTGAAGAGCCCTACGCGGCCATCGCGCAGATCGGCTCCAGCGGACGCGAGGCGCCCGGGGAGCGCGGCAAGGGCTGGGTGGCCGACGAGGCGCTGGGCATCGGCCTGTTCGCCGCGTTGCGCTATCGGGGCGACGTGCGCGGCGCCTTCGGCGCCGCCGCCAACATCAGCGGCGACAGCGACTCGACCGCGTCGATCGCGGGGGCCATCCTGGGCGCCTGGCTGGGCCTCGAAGCGATCCCGCCTGCCTGGGTCGCGCAACTCGAGGACCGCGAGATGCTCCTGGACCTGGCCGACGACCTGCTCGACGGAGCCGGCTGACGCGTCGCGCGCGTCGACCGGGCGCGACCGCCGTCACGCGCAAGCGCCGTCACGCGCGAGCGTGCGCGCCCACCGGGCGCCACCTTCATGCGCGAGCGTGCGCGGCGGTCCGACGCGACGGCGAGGTTCGCCGCCCGGCCTGACCCGGCTACCTGAGCGATCTCGAGGCCGGCCGCCGCGGGGAGCGCGGCGAGCTGCGCCAGGCCGAGCAGCCGGCCCCGGCAGCCGTAGGCCGTGACGCTCTGCGCGGCCATGAGGTTGGCCACCCGCGCGCAGTCGCCGATCGGCCAGCCACGCACAAAGCCGTACAGGAAGGCGCCGGCAAAGCAGTCGCCCGCGCCGGTGGTGTCGACGACCGTCACGGGGTGGCCGGCGAGCTCGGTGAGCGCGGCGCCGTCGGCCACCAGACAGCCGCGCTCACCGCCGGTGACGGCCACGACCGACGGCCCGGCGCCAAGCAGCCACTGGGCGGCCTGCGGCAGCGACTCGGTCCGCGCCATCGCGCGGGCGTAGCCGGCGGGTGCGAAGAGCACGTCGGTCAGGGCGAGCAGCTCGCGCAGGGCCGCTTCGTCGCCCAGGTCGGCGGTCTCCACGTCGAGCGCCGTCGTGACGCCGCGGCCGCGACACTCGGCGAACAGCCGGCAGGCGTGGCGCCCCTCGGCGCCGACCGTGTAGGCGACGTTGACCCCCTCGAGCACGCGCCAGTCGATCCGCTCCCACTGCGGCGCCGAGGCTTTGGTCGAGAACTCGACGAGCGACTTCTCACCGTGCGCGTCGAGCAGAGCAATCGTCCAGAAGGTGGCGTCGGCGATCGTCGCGACGTGCTCGACGTCTACGCCGGTCGCGCGTAGATCGGCGAGGCAGCGCCGGCCGCGTTCGTCGTCTCCGACGCTGCTGACCAACCCGGCGCGGCCCCCCAGGGTTGCGAACGACGACGCCACGTTGGCGCCCATGCCCCCGGGGAACTCACCTACGAGCGTCGCCGACTCCTTGCCGTCGGCCTGCGGCAGCCGCGCGACCCGCGCGACCACGTCGATGCCGATGTCGGCGACACAGAGGAGCTCGGGCGCGCCGCTCAAGGGGTCACGTCGCTTTCGTAGATCAGGCGGTCGCCGAGCGCCTCGACGACGGGGTCGGCGTACCCGTAGAACGAGCCGCCGACGAGCCGTGCGAGCTCGCAGGCGCAGGTCTGTGGGACGAGCGCCTGCAGCAGAGGGCTGAGCAGCTCGTCGAGGCCGGGCTCGACGTCGTAGCGAAACCGCGGCTCGTGCCCCAGGCCGAGGTCGGCGCCGCGCTCGGTGACCACCGCCACCGGGCAGCCCAGCTCGATCAGCGAGGTCAGCACCTCGGCGCCGCGCACCGAGGCGGCGCCCGGCGGAGCGAACACGCTCGTCGGCGTGTGCGGCCCGACCATCGCGATCTGGTCGTGCGCATACTCTTCGGTCTCCTGCACCATGACGGCCTGCTGGGTGAGCTCGAAGCGCTTGCGCGCCGCGAAGCGCGCGGTGGCGAGGCCGGGACCCGTGCCCAGCAGGAGCTCGACGCCCGGTTCGGCGGCGAGCGCGGCGGCATGCAGGGCCGCGACCGGCCAGACGCTGTCGAGCGAGGCGCGCAGCAGCGTGGGCAGGGCGGCGAGCTGCTCGCGCACGGCGACAGGCGTAAGCGAGGCGGGACCAGCGGTCGCAAGCGGCGCGGGCGACGGTGCGGTCGCGGGCGATGGTGCGGCCGCAAGCGGCGCGGGCGACGGTGTGGTCGCGGGCGGCGCGAGCGGCGCGCCGTCCCACACCTCGGCCAGCTCCGCTCCGAGCCCATAGAGCACGGCAAGGTTGAAGACGAACGAGGCCATCCCCGGTACGCCGTCGGTCTTGCGAAACGGAGTGACGAGGCGCGCCGCGACCGGCTCGCCGGCGAGCGGGCTATCCGGCTTGCCGGTGATCGCGAGGACACGCAGGCCGCCGGCGACGGCGCGCCGGGCCGCCTCGACCACGCGGCTCACCGTACCCGACTGCGACAGGGCGACGACCAGCGCGTCGCGCGGCGCGGCGGCAAGGACGTAGCGGCTCAGGGTGAGCGCCGGCACGGCCTCGACCGGCAGGCGGAGAAGCCGCTCCCAGGCAAAGCGTACGGCGGCGAGCGCGTCGAGCGAGTCGCCGCAGCCGGTGAGGTAAACGCGGCTGGGCCGAGCGCCGAGCTCGCGCGCCGCCTGCGACGCGGCCGCGCGCAACGAGGCATTCGTGTCGGCGAGCAGCTCCGGCTGCCGGCGTATATCGGCAGCCACCAGGTCGAGGCTCGCGGCGGTGTACATGGGCGGCCCTGGCCGGCCGGTCTGGGCTACGCCAGAACCTTGGACAGGAAGAGCTTGGTGCGCTCCTCCTTGGGGTTGACGAGGCACTCGCCGGGCGGGCCCGACTCGACGACCACGCCGCCGTCGAGCAGCGCGACGCCGTCGGCGACCTCTTTGGCGAAGCCGATCTCGTGGGTGACCACGATCATCGTCATGCCGCCGAGCGCGAGGTTCTTCATGACGTCGAGGACCTCGCCGACGAGCTCGGGGTCGAGCGCGCTGGTGGGCTCGTCGAAGAGCATGAGCTTGGGGTGCATGGCCAGGGCTCGGGCGATCGCCACGCGTTGCTGCTGGCCGCCCGAGAGCTGCGCCGGGTAGTACTCGAGCTTGTCGGCCAGGCCGACCTGGGCGAGCAGGCGCTCCGCCTCTTTTTCGGCTTCGTCCTTGCTCTCGTGGTGCACGTGGGTCGGCGCCGCCATGACGTTCTGGATGGCGGTCATGTGCGGGAACAGGTTGAAGCGCTGAAAGACCATGCCGATCTTGGCGCGCTGCTTGGCCACGTCTTTGAGCCGCATCTCGTGGAGCTTGTCGCCGCGCTCGCGGTAGCCCATGAGGTCGCCGTCGACGTAGAGGCGGCCGGCGTCGATCTGCTCGAGGTGGTTGATGCAGCGCAGCAGCGTCGACTTGCCGCCGCCGCTGGGGCCGAGCAGCACGAAGGTCTCCCGCGGATAGACGACCAGGTCGACGCCCTTGAGCACGTCGAGGTTGCCGAAGCTCTTCCAGACCTGCTCGGCGCGCACCATGGGCTTGGCGTCGGCGGAGACACTCATCGCGGCCCTCCACTGTGTGGCGCACCCTTGGTCTCCATGAGCACCCGATCCGCGCGCCGCTGAGCCCGTTTCTCGGCGGCCTCGCCCTCTTTCTGGCCGAAGCCCCGCCCGAAGTGGCGCTCGAGGTAGTACTGGCCGACGCTCATCACGGAGGTGAGAGCCAGGTACCAGATGCTGGCCACCAGCAGCAGCGGAATCGTCTTGAAGTTCTGCGAGTAGGCCAGCTGGATGTTGGTCATGAGGTCGGTGCCCGAGATTACCGAGACGAGCGCCGTGGTCTTGAGCATGGAGATCGTCTCGTTGCCCATGGGCGGGATGATCACCCGCATGGCCTGGGGCAGCACGATGAGGCGCATGGTCAGGCCGCCCGACATGCCGAGCGAGTGGGCCGCTTCGTACTGGCCGCGGTCGACCGAGATGATGCCGGCGCGCACGAGCTCGGCGGCGTAGGCCGCCTCGTTCAGGCCGAGCGCCAGGATCGCCGCGGTGAAAGCGCCGATCAACCGGCTCGTCGAGGCGTGGCCGAAGACGATGCCGGTGAACGGCAGGCCCACGAAGATGTTCTTGTACAGCGCGCCGACAAAACCCCAGAACAGGATCTGCACGAGGATCGGCGTGCCGCGGAAGAACCAGATGTAGGCCCAGGCCACGGTCTTGAGCACCGGGTTCGGCGACAGCCGCATAACGGCCAGCAGGACGCCGCCCACCAGGCCGATGACCATGGCGATGATGGTGAGCTCTATGGTGACGACCACGCCGCGGAGCACGTACGGCGCGAACAGGTTGTGCCGGATGGTGCTGATGTCGACGTTCGGGTTGTGCCAGAGCGACCACAGCATGGCGAACGCGACGAAGAGGATGATCACCGCGCTGATCCAGCGGCCCCAATGGCGAATGGGGATGGCGACGATCTTGGGCGGCCGCTCGACGCCCGGCGCAGCCTGGCTTACCGTTGCCACGGCGCCTCCTTACGCACTGTCGTGCCCGCGGCTCTCACCGCGGCTTACTTGCCCTGGTTGATCTGCGCCGAGGTGACGGCCAGCGTGCTCTCTCCGTACTTGTTGAGGATGCTGGCGTAGGTGCCGTCGGCGATCAGCGACTGCAGCGCCTTCTGCACGGCGTCGCGCAGCTGGGAGTCGGCCTTGGGGATGCCGGCGCCCACGATGGCGTTCGAGAACGATGAAGCCACCGACGGGTCGTTGACGAACTGCAGGGTCTGACCGTTGCCGACCGTCTTCACGTTGTAGGCGGCGACCGACTGGTCGTCCATCTGGGCCTGGGCCTTGCCGCTGGTCACGGCCAGCACGGAGTCGGCGTCCTGCGGGAACTGCAGGATGGTGACCGGCGCCTTGCCGGCGGCCGCGAACTTGGTGTTCAGCTTCTTGAGCTCGCCGACCTGCGACGTGGAGCTCTGCACGGCGACGGTCTTGCCCGAGAGGTCATCGACCGTCTTGATGTTGGCGGGATTGCCGGCCGCCACGAGCAGGCCGTAGCCGTCGGTGGCGTAGTCGACAAAGTCGAGCGTCTTCTGGCGGTCGGCGTTGTCGAACATGGAGGCCATGACCATGTCCTCTTTGCCGGCCAGCATGGCGGGGATGATCGCGTCGAACTGGGTCTGGTCGAAGCTGTCCTTGACACCCAGCCTGGCGCAGATGGCCTCGGAGAGGTCGTAGTCGATCCCGGTGGCCTGCTTGCTGCCGACCGAGACGTACATCTCCCAGGGCGCGTACGGCATGGCGGTCGCCACGTGGATGGTGCCGGCCGTCTTGATGGCCGCCGGCAGCAGGGCGGTGAGCGTAGAGTCGGCCTTGACGTTGGCGATGTTGAACGTGGCGGCCGCGGAGCTCGCAGCGGTGCTCGGACTCGCGCTCGCCGCGCCGCCGGACGTAGAGCTCGACCCGCACGCCGCCAGGACGACCGCGAGCAGCGCGACGACGACGCTCGCCGCGACCAGTGACAGGCTCCTTGTGTTCCTCATGGCTCTTCCCCTCGTGATGGCTTCGATCATCGGGATTGTAAAGGCACTGTGAGAAGTGTACGAGATTGCACCCCGAGACGATACCGCCGCGGCGACACTCCCCGAAGTTCTGAAGTACTGTTGTGCAGGTCACGAAAACCGGCTCCCCGGCCGATCGCGGCGGGAGGGGCCGCGATCACTGGGAGCGTTCATGGCAGTCACGCTGACCATCGACCTCGCCGCCGTGCGGCACAACAGCGCCGCGCTCGGCCGGCGGCTGGCGCTGCAGGGCATCGACGTGGTGGGCGTCACCAAGTCGGTCGACGGCGAGCCCGACGTGGGCGCCGCCATGCTGGCCGGCGGCGCCGTCGGCCTGGCCGACTCGCGCCTGCCCTCGCTTTCGCGCCTCGCCGCTCGCGACCTGGGCCCGCGGCTGCTCATCCGTCCGCCGCAGCACGACGAGCTCGACCTGGCGCTCGAGGTGGCCGACGTGCTCCTGCTCTCCGACCTTTCGACCGCGCGCGCCCTGTCCGCGCGCGCGGCCGCGCGGACCGTGTCCGTCCTCATGATCGTCGACCTGGGCGACCGTCGCGACGGCGTGCTGCCCGACGACGCCGTCGCGCTCGCCGCGCGGCTCGCGGCGTTGCCCGGCCTGGCGCTGTCCGGCATCGCCGTCCAGTTCGCCTGCATCTCGGGGCTGCAGCCCTCGCTCGACCTGTTCGCGCAGGCCGACGAGATCCTTACAGCGGTCGCCGGCTCCTGCGAGGGCGAACCGACGCTCTCGCTGGGCGGCACGTACTGCCTGCCGCACCTCTTCGAAGGCTTCCGCCCGCGGCACGCCTGCCACATCCGCCTGGGCGCCGCCCTCTTCTATGGGCACTACACGCTGCCGGCCGTGGCGCCCGTCCCGGGCCTCATGCGCGCCGACCCCATGCTCACGGCGACCGTCATCGAGTCGCGCGTCAAGCCCGGCCTGCCGCCCGGGCTCATCGGCCCCGACGCGTTCGGACACGTCCCCGAGACGTCGCTGCCCCAAGCCGAGGCGCGCCACGTGCTGCTGGCCCTTGGTCGCCGCGACAGCGAGCCCCGTGCCCTGCACCCGCTGCTGCCCGAGAGCTACATCGCCGGCATGTCGAGCGACCACGCGCTCCTCATCACAACGGCCCCGCTGGCCGCCGGCGACACCGTCGATTTCGCCCTCGACTACGAGGGGCTCGTGCGCGCCGTCACTTCGCCGTACGTGCGCAAGGTCTTCACCGAGCGCCACTACCTGCCGGCGCCCCCCGCGGGCGAACCGGCGTAGATCGTGGAAGAGCGCACTGAAGGCGCCAACGGCGTCGCTCCGTGGCTGAGCTACCTCGACCGCGTCTACCCGGCGCAGCCGCTGCCGCCGTTCGACGACCCGGGCGAGCTCGCCGCGGTGTGGGGCGCGCCGTGGGGCGCGTCCGACGATGTGAGTCCGCTCAAGATGGTGCTCATGCGCCGGCCCGGGCCCGAGTTCGAGGCCATGACCAACGGGCGCTACGACCCCGAGCTGGGCCAGCTTGTCGACCCCGAAGGCCGTTGGTACTGGAGCGGCGCCGAGGCGCCCGACGTGGCTCGCGTGCGCGACCAGCACGACGGCCTGGTCGCCGCGCTGCGCACCGAAGGCGTCGAGGTCGTGTTCGCCGAGCAGCTCGCGCCGCCGCTCTTCAACGGCGTCTTCATGCGCGACCCCCTGGTGACGGTCAGGGGCGGCGCCGTCATCGGCCGCCTGGCGGCCCGGCAGCGCCGCGGCGAAGAGGCCGGGGTGCTGCGCGCGCTGGCGGCGGCGGGCGTGCCGGTCCTGCGCACCATCGCCGGCAGCGGCACGCTCGAGGGCGGCTCGTTCGTCAAGATCCGTCCGGACGTCGCCGCGCTGGGGCTCTCCGCCCGCTGCAACGAAGAGGGCGCCGACCAGCTCGACGAAGTGCTCAGCCGACTCGATGTCGAGCTCATCAGGGTGCCGCTGGCCGGCTACTCGATCCACCTCGACGGCCACCTCGCCATGCTCGACCACGACAAGGCGCTGGTCGACGCCGAGCACCTGCCGTACTGGTTCGTGACCCGTCTGGCCGACCTGGGCATCACGCCGCTGTGGCCGCACCCCGGCGAGGAGTGGGCGATCAACTGCCTGGTCACTCGTCCGGGTCGCGTGATCATGTCGGACTCGAGCCCCCACACGCGCCGCCTCCTCGAGCGCCACGGCGTCGAAGTGGTGACCGTCGCCTACGACGAGGTGCAGAAGTTCAGCGGCGGGGTGCACTGTTCGACGATGGAGCTCTTGAGAGAAGCGCCCACCCCGCCGTCGGCGCGGGCGTTGCCCACCGCCTAGGGTCGCGGCGGTCTGTCGGTCTCAGGCGGTCCGTCGGGGCGCGGCGGTCCGTCGATCTTAGGCGGTCCGTCGGGGCGCGGCGGTCCGTCGGCGGCGGTCTCGCAGGGCGCCAGATCTGATCCGGCCCGGCGCAGCGCCCCGGCGCCGAACTTGGCCCGCACCCGGTCGACGGCCTCGTCGCGGGCCAGCTCGCGCGACGAGTCGTCGAGGACGAGCTGGGTCGCCTCGGCCGTGAGGCCGCTCAGGGTCAGGCCCAGCAGGCGCAGCCGGCAGCCGGGGGCATGCAGCTCGTCGAGCAGCGCCGAGCCCGTCTCGTAGATCGCCCGGGTGGCGCTCGTCGGTCCCGGCAGGGTGCGCTGCCCGCTGAAGGTGTGAAAGTGCTCGTCGCGCAGCTTGAGGGCGACCGTGCGGCAGGCGTAGCCCTTGCGCCGCAACTCGCTCGAGGTGCGGTCGGCCAGGTCGAGCAGCGTGGCCCGCAGCAGCTCGGGTTCGCTGACGTCGTGCGCGAAGGTCACCTCGTGGCCCAGCGACTTGGGCGCCGCGTGGGCCGAGTGCACGGCGGCGTCGCTGCCGCCGAAGGCGAGCTCCTTGAGGGCGGCGGCCGACTTGGCGAAGGTGGCCTGTAGCACCGCCAGGGGCACGTCCTGCAACTGGCCGATGGTGACGATCCCCACGCTGCGCAGGCGCTCGACCGTCATCGGCCCGATACCGTACAGGTCGCCGGCCGGCAGCGCCCGCAGGCGGCCGCCGACGTCGGACTCGGTGAGGGTCGACAGCCCCCCGGGCTTGTCGAGCTCGGCGGCCAGCTTGGCGAGCAGCCTGGTCGGCCCGATGCCGATCGAGCACGACAGGCCGAGCTCGCCGCGCGTGAGCCCCTGGATCTGGCTGGCGATCGCCTGTGGGCTGCCGAACAGGCGGCGTGAGCCGGTCACGTCGAGGAACGCCTCGTCGATCGACACCGGCTCGACCAGGTCGGTGAAGCGCCCGAAGATCTCGAGGAGCGCCTCGTGCACCGCCACGTAGGCTTTCATGTCGACCGGCAGAAAGGCGGCTTGCGGGCAGAGCCGCTGGGCCTGCGCCATGGGCATGGCGGTGCGCACGCCGCAGGCGCGCGCCTCGTAGGAGCAGGTGCTCACCACGCCGCGGCTCTCGGCGCGGCCGCCGACGACCACCGGGAGGCCGGCGAGCTCGGGCCGGCGCGCCTGTTCGACCGAGGCGAAGAAGGCGTCCATGTCGATGAGCAGGATGGCGCGGATCATACGTCTCCATCCTGCCCTGCGCCGGCGGTGCTGTCGAGCGCCGCGCACCGGCGTCGTCGTGCGCCGCGCCGCGGAACGTGCTGATCCCGACATCGCCGCCGGCACGCGAGTACCATGGTCTGGAAAAGCGAAGAAAGAGACGACATGGCAATGACTGATCCGCCCGCGTGCGGGGCGGTGGGACCGGCCGCCGCCAAGGTGCGCGAGCTGCTCGACGAGGGGCGCAGACAGGGGCGGCTGACCAGCGCGCGTCTGGCCGCGGTGTTGAACGACGTAGAGCTTAGCCCGGAACAGCTCGAGAACGTGCTGCTCTGCCTGATCGACCAGGGCATCGAGCTGATCGACAGTGACAAACCGGCGACGGCCGCGCCGCCGGACGCGCCGAACAGGGCGCCGGGCGCCGACACACTGCGGGCGTTCCTCACCAAGATCGCGCAGGTGCCGCTGCTCAGCGCCGACGACGAGATCGCCCTGGCCAAGGGCATCGAGGCGCGCGACATGGCGGCCAAGCGCAAGCTGGTCGACGCCAACCTGCGACTGGTCGTGTCGATCGCCAAGCGCTACACGGGCCGCGGGCTGGGCCTGCTCGACTTGGTCCAGGAAGGCAGCCTCGGCCTGATCCGCGCGACCGAGACGTTCGAGTACCGCGAGGGCTACCGGTTTGCGAGTCACGCCACCTGGTGGATCCGCCAGGCGATCATTCGGGCGATCGCCGATCAGGCACGCACCGGGGAGCCGCCCGGCCTCGTGTTCGAAGACGAACAGGCAGCGGCGTCGTCGGGCGTGGTGAGCGAGCTCATCCGGGCCGAGGAGCTGAGCGAGGTGCTGGGCGCCCTCAACCGACGCGAGCGCGAAGTGATCGAGGCGCGCTTCGGCTTGGCCGGCGAACCGCCGGCCACGCTCGACGAAGTCAGTCGCAAGTTCGGCCTGAGCCCCGAGCGCATAGGCCAGATCGAAGCCAAGGCGCTGGTCGCGCTGCGCAGCACCCGCGACTCGCAGCGCCTGCGCGACTTCCTCTACCGAGGCCGCCGCCGGGGAGGGGACCTCAGGAAGCGGACGGGAGGCCGCGCTCGCTGTCGAGGGCGGTCATCTGGCGAGCGTCGTAGCGATCACCCGCCGCCGACCCCTTGGGCACGGCCGCCTCGATCGTCGCCAGGTCGGCGGCCGAGAGCTGGAGCTCGAGGGCGCCCAAGGCCTCGGCGAGACGGTCGCGGCGACGGGCGCCGACGACCGGCACGATGTCGGGGCCCTGTGAGAGCACCCAGCCGATGGCGAGCTGGGCGACCGTCGCGCCCTTGCGCCGCGCCAGCCCCCGCAAGGCGTCGACGAGCGCCAGGTTCTTCGCGAGGTTGGCGCCGCTAAAGCGCGGAAAGCGCCCCCGCATGTCGCCCGGCGCGAGCGGGGCGTCTTTTGCCCAGTGGCCGCTGATCAGTCCGCGCGAGAGCACGCCGTAGGCGGTCACGCCGATGCCGAGCTCGCGGCAAGCCGGCAGCACCTCGTCCTCGATGCCGCGCGAGATCAGCGAGTACTCGATCTGCAGGTCGCAGATCGGGTGCACGGCCTGTGCGCGACGCAGCGTCTCGGCGCCGATCTCGGACAGGCCGATGTGGCGCACCTAGCCGGCCTGCACCAGTTCGGCGATCGCGCCGACCGTCTCTTCGATCGGCACGGCCGGGTCGAGGCGCGCCGGCCGGTAGACGTCGACGTAGTCCGTGCCCAGGCGGCGCAGCGTGTAGGCCAGGAAGTTCTTGACCGCGGTCGGGCGCGCTGTCGACGCCGATGAAGGCGCCGTCCGGCGCGCGCAGCGCGCCGAACTTGACGCTCAGCACGACGTCGTCGCGGCGGCGGCCGCGCAGCGCCTCGCGAATGAGCAGCTCGTTGGCGCCCATGCCGTAGAAGTCGCCGGTGTCGAGCAGCGTGACGCCGGCATCGAACGCCGCGTGGATCGTGGCGATGCTCTCGGTGTCGTCGGCCTGCCCGTACACGGCTGACATGCCCATGCAGCCGAGGCCGAGGGCCGAGACGGCGGGGCCGGTCGCACCCAGAGCGCGAGCGAGCATGACGGTCTCCTTTCGTTTACCCCACGCCGGCAACGGCGGCGCCGGACGGCGCGTGGGTCTCGGCCGTCACGTTACCCGCGATCGGCCCTAGATGGGTCGCGGCAGCGGTCGTTTGTGCTTGGGCTGGTAGAGCGCCAGCGTGCCGCCGCCGGGCACCTTGAGTGTGATCACCGTGCCCCAGTCGCGCTCGCTGGGCTCGTCGACGAACTCGACGCCCTTGGCCCGCAGGTCGGCGACCGTGGCGGCAAGGTCGTCGCACAGCAGGTAGAGCTCGTGGCTGACGTCGCCGCTCGTGGGGTGAGCGGTCAGCTCGGCGGGCGGCAGGGCGAAGATCAGCCAGCCTTCGCCGGCGTCGACCGCGGGCAGCTCGAGCACGTCGCGCAAGAAGGCGCGCGTGGCCTCGGCGTCGGGGACGAAGAGGATGACGTGGGCTCCGTCGATCATGTGCGCCTCCTGGCGCGCGCCCCCCGACTCGCGCTGTCGCGTTGTGGTCTGGTGCGGGCCGTCGCTCCCGCGCTAGGCCTTCGTGTCCTTGCGGCCGCGCAGGCCGGCGATGAGGCCCTGTGCCGTAGCGGTCGCGGCCAGCGCCAGCCCGGGCAGCAGCAGGGCGGCCTTGCGGCCGCCGGCGACCGTGCGGTTGTCGGACGCGGCGGCCTCGGTCAGGTCGCCGCGCAACACGTCGAACGCCTTGATGAGACCAGACCGCTCGGAGTCGATCTCGGCGGCGATCTGGTCGAGGCTGCGCTGCGGGCTCTTACCGGCCATCACGACTCCTCATGGTCGGAGGGTGGTACGTCGCGCGGCGTGGGTGCAGGAGGACCGGGCGGCGTGGACGGGGCTGTGCTGGACGGGCCGCCGAGCGGTCCCGCGGGCGGCGTGCCGGGCGAGCCGCCGAGCGGCCCCGCGGGCAGCGGGGTCGAGGGGCCGCGGCGCGACGCGAGCGGCTGCGTGATCGCGGCATCGCCGGGCGCCGCCGCCAGGCCGGCAGGGACCTTGCCGTTGCGCCGCGGCGTGAGGTCGTCGGCGGTCTTGCGCAGGTTGGTCTTGAGCGCGTCGGCCGTCGACTTGGCCTCGCGGATGGCGCGCTCCGGCGAAGGCGTCTTGGCCTGACGCAGGGTGCTGCGCCCCACGAGCGCGAGCACGAGCACGACGAGGAACAGCGCGACCGTGACGATCAGCACCGAGAGCCACAGGGGCAGCCAGATGTAGAGCACGACGGCGATGGTCGTGAGGGCGAAGCCCAGCGCGTAGAGCGCCAGCACGCCGGCGCCCACGAACAAGCCGATCGCGGTGCCGTACTGCTGGCCCTTGCGCTTGAGCTCGTTGGTCAGCATCTCGACGTTGAGCTCGACCAGCCGCTGGCTGCGCGCGCGGATCTCGGCCGCCGAAGCAGTCAGACGTTCACGAAGGCCCATGACTGTACTCCCTCATCCCGATCCCCTCCCCATCGACGGCAAGCTCGGGCTGTCTGTGATTCCGACCGTACCCGTAGCGGGCTTCGACTAATCAGCCTCGCGGCGCCCGAGCCGGCGCACGCCCACATGCTTCGTTTCCCCCGCGCCGGCAGCGGCAATCGTGTCTCCAGGGGTGGCGCGGCGCCAGCGGCGCGGGCACTCCCACGCGCACCAGACTATCAAGGACGGAGGGCGGCATGGCGAGCAGTTTCGACTTAGGCCCCGAGTTGGCCTCCGACGGCCGGTTCGTGCGGCAGGAGAGCGCCTTTCGGCGCTGGGTGACGGCAGACGGCAGCTCCGGGTTCCCCGCCACGGCGGGCCGCTATCACCTGTACGTCAGCTTGGCCTGCCCCTGGTCGCACCGCGCCGTGCTGGCGCGCGTCGTCAAGGGTCTCGAAGGGGCGGTCGGCATCTCCTACGCCGCCCCGTTTCGCGACGAGCGGGGCTGGGCGTTCACCGGCGAGAGCTTCACTGAGCCGGCCACCGGCCTGAGCGGCCGGTACACCGACGCCGTCAACGGCTTCGCCCTGCTCAGCGAAGCCTACGCGGCGACCGACCCGGCCTTCGGCGGCCGCGTGACCGTGCCGGTGCTCTGGGACACCGAGACCGGGCAGATCGTGAGCAACGAGTCGGCCGACATCGTGCGCATGTTCAACGACGCCTTCGACGGCCTCGCCACCGAGCACGTCGACCTGTACCCGCAGAGCCTGCGGCCCGGCATCGACTCGCTCAACGACTTCGTCTACGACCGCGTGAACAACGGCGTCTACAAGGCCGGCTTCGCCCGCAGCCAGGCGGCCTACGACGCCGCGTTCCGGGCGCTCTTCGCGGCGCTCGACGAGCTCGAGGACCGGCTGTCGCGCAACCGCTACCTGCTGGGAGACGCGCTCACCGAGGCCGACTGGCGCCTCTTCCCCACGCTCGTGCGTTTCGACGCCGTCTACTACAGCCACTTCAAGTGCAACCAGCGGCGCGTGATCGACTACCCGAACCTGTGGCGTTACACGCGCGACCTGTACGGCCGGCCCGGCATAGCGGCCACGGTGGCCATGGAGCAGATCAAGCGCCACTACTACACGACCCACGACTTTCTGAACCCGAGCCGCATCGTCCCCGACGGGCCCGCCCTCGACTTCTCGGCCGAGCCCGCCGCGGCGCAGACGAGCGGCTAGGAGCGCGCCGGCCGGCGCTCTTGCGTCCGCGCCCAGACCACACGGGGTGCTCTTGCGCCCGGCCATCCGCGGGCGGCCGGGCGCGAGAGCGTGAACGTCACCTCGACCGCCGGCGACGCCGTCGACCCTTTGCGTTTCGGTCGCTTCTATGGTTGGCTCGGAGCGTGTACGTCGCCGCCCGCGCACGCTCGTCTAGGTCGTGGGGCCGTCCGGAGCAAAGGGGAGTCCAGTGGCTTTCGACAAGATCAGGCAAGCCCTGAGGAACGTCGTGGTGAGAGGCGCGCTGAAGCATGCCCCGGACAGCACGATCGCGAAGGTCATCGGCGACCTCTACCCCTACAAGGACACTGTCACCTACCGGCGAGTGCCGGCCGCGCCGCTCGACCGGGCCGCCGTCCTTGCCGAGATCGCCGGCATGGCTCACGGCGAAGACGCGCGCGGCGACAAGGGCACCGTCTCGGGCAGCCTCTACTGCGGCGACCACGACCACTATCACTTCCTGGGCGAGGTGTTCGACCAGTTCTCGCACGCCAACGTGCTGCAGCGCGACATGTACCCGAGCGCCACCAAGTTCGAGGGCGAGATCATCGCCATGGCGAGCGACCTGCTGCACGGCACGGGGGTGGGCGTCATCACGGGCGGCGGCACCGAGAGCCTGATCACCGCGCTGTACTCCTATCGCGAGCTCGCCCGCGCCAGGCGCGGCGTCACAAGGCCCAACGTCGTCATGCCGGTGACCGCCCACGTGGCCCTCGACAAGGGCGCCCACTGGATGGACATCGAGGTGCGCAAGACCCCGCTCACCGACCGCTACGTCGCCGACGTGGCGGCGATGGCCGCGCAGATCGACGACCAGACCATCGCGCTCTTCGCCAGCGCGGCCGACTACGCTCACGGACTCATCGACCCCATCGCCGACATCGGCGCGCTGGCGCAGTCGCACGACATCGGCCTGCACGTCGACGGCTGCCTCGGCGGCTGGCTGCTGCCCTGGGTCGAGCGCCTCGGCTACGACGTGCCGCTCTGGGACTTTCGGGTGCCCGGCGTGACCTCGATCTCGGCCGACACGCACAAGTACGGCTACGCGCTCAAGGGTTCGAGCGTGCTGCTCTACCGCGACAAGGAGACGCGCCAACAGCAGTACTTCGCCTACCCCGACTGGCCGGGCGGGCTCTACCTGTCGCCGGGCTTCGCCGGCTCGCGCAGCGGCGGCATCCTCGCCTCGACGTGGGCGGCGCTGCTGGTCACCGGCGAGTCGGGCTACCTGGCCGCGGCCGACGCCATCATGCGCACTGCGACCACCATCCGCGACGGCGTCCGCGCGCTCCCCGAGCTCGAGGTGATGGGCGACCCCTTCTTCCTGGTCGCCTTCAAGTCGGCCGGCGACCTCGACATCTACCTGGTGAACGACTCCCTCATCGCCCAGGGCTGGCGCATGAACGCGGCGCAGCTCCCGCCCGCCCTGCACTTCTGCGTGACGCGGCCCAACACGGCGCCCGGCGTCGCCGAGGCCTTCGTCGAGGCCCTGCACGGCGCCGTCGACTACGCCAAACAGCACAAGGGCGAGACGGCCAAGTCGGGGGCGGTGTACGGCTTCGGGGGCAGCCCCAAGGGCAACGAGCTGGTCACGTCGGTCATGTTCAAGGTGCTCGACGCCATGCACGCCGTCGCGCCCGACGGAAAGGTCTCCTGACATGAGCGCGCGCTGGATACTGGCGATCGACCTCGGCAACGGCGGGCCCAAGGTCGCCGTCGTCTCGCTCGAGGGCGAGGTGCGCCGCACGGCCATGCGCCCGGTCCACGTCTACATCGGGCGCGACGGCGCGGCCACCCAGAACGCCACCGAGTGGTGGGCCGAGCTGCGCGAGGCGGCGCGCGAAGCGATCGAGGGCGCCGGGGCCGACGGCGACCAACTGCACGCCGTCGCGATCACCGGGCAATGGGCCTCGTCGGTGCCGGTCGGGGCCGACGGCCAGCCCGTCGGCGACGTCATCCTCTGGTCCGACACCCGCGCCCGCGACCTCTCGCGCGACGTCATCGGCGGTGCGGTCAACATCTCGGGGTTCGCGCCGCAAAAGGTGCTGCCGTTCCTGCGCCTCACCGGTGGAGCGCCAACGCCGAGCGGCGCCGATCCCACCGGCCACTCGCTGCTGCTGCGCGCGCGGCTGCCCGAGGTGTACGCCAGGACCGCCGTGATCCTCGAGCCGGTCGACTACGTCGGTCTCAGGTTCACCGGCCGGGCCGCCGCGACGCCGGCGTCGATGATCGGCTCCTGGCTCACCGACAACCGCCTGGGCGCGCCGCTGGGCTACGTCGACTCGCTCGTCGCCAGGACGCGCCGCGACCCGGCGCGGTTGCCCGAGCTCATCCCCACAGGTTCCGTGCTCGGCCCGCTGCTGCCCGAGGTCGCGGCCGACCTCGGCGTCGCGCCCGGGGCGCCTGTAGTCTGCGGCATCCCCGACCTGCACGCCGCCGTCATGGGCTCTGGGGCGGTCGCCCCCTACGAGACCCACATCGCCATATCGACCACGGCCTGGGTGGGCGCTCGCGTGCCGTTCAAGCGCACCGACATCCTGCACCAGATCGCCACCGTGCCGGGCCTCGACCCGGCGCACCACATCGTGGCCAACAACCAGGAGACCGGCGGCGCCTGCCTGCACTGGCTCCGCGAGCAGATCGTCGCGCCAGACGACGGCTTGCTCGGCGGCGGCAGCGGCATAGGCGCGAGCGGCGCCGCGCCCGAGGCGGGCTCACCGTCGTTCGAGGATCTCCTGCGCCTTGCCGAGCGTGCCCCGGCGGGCTGCGAGGGGCTGCTGTTCATGCCGTGGCTGAACGGCGAGCGCAGCCCGGTCGAAGACAAGATCGCGCGCGCGGGGTGGCTGAACCTGTCGCTGCGCACCGACCGCGCCATGCTCGTGCGCTCGGTCCTCGAGGGTGTCGCCTACAATTCGCGCTGGCTGTTCGACGCCTACGAGAAGTTCCTCAAGCGGTCCGTCCCCAAGGTGCGCATCCTCGGCGGCGGCGCGCAGAGCGACCTGTGGTGCCAGATCTACGCCGACGTCCTGGGGCGCCCCGTCGAACAGGTGGCCGACCCTCGTCACGCGCAGCTGCGCGGCGTCGCGCTGTGGGCCCGGGTCTGCCTCGGCGAGCTCACTTTCGACGACGTGCCCGCGTTCGCGCCGGCGGCGGCGACGTTCCTGCCGTCGGTCCACGCCCAGGCCTACGCCGACGGCTACGCCGAATACCGCAAGCTCTACGGCAAGCTCAAAGGCCTGTACCACCGGCTGAACGCGAGCGGCGCGGTCGACGGTCGCGCCGGCTAGCGCGAGCGACACCGGGCACTGGTCGCGCCGGTCGCGCCGGCCAGAGACAGCGGTCCCGCGCACGATCCGCCGGCACAGCGAGCCGCAGCTCGCACGGCCGGCGCCGGTGAACGCGCCGGGCCGCGAACGAGGTGTACCCTTAGGTCAAAACGAAGCGTTCGGGAGGGGATCAGGATGTCGACGATCGTCGCGGACGGCACAGTACCCGAGCGGCGGTGGTCGCCGAACGTGACCACGGCCTCGCTCGCGCGCCTGGCCCAGCGTGTCGTGGTGGCCGCACCCTCGGGCGCGATCGCGATCGAGGCGCCGTTCACCGGCGAGCCGCTCGGCGAAGTGCCGGCCGGCACACAAGGCGACGTGGTCGCGGCGGTCGCCGCGGCGAGCGCCGCGCAGCGCGACTGGGCGCAGCGCCCCCTGAGCGAACGCGCCGCCCTGCTGCTGCGCTTTCACGACCTGGCCATCGCCCACGCCCGCGAGGCCCTCGACCTGATCCAGCTCGAGACCGGCAAGGCCCGCCGCCACGCCTTCGAAGAGCTCGAGGACATCGTCATCCAGGCGCGCTACTACGCGCACAGCGCCGCCGCGCACCTGGGGCCACACCGCCGCCAGGGCGCCCTGCCGCTGCTCACCCGCACCACCGAGCTGCACCATCCCCGCGGCGTGATCGGCATGATCTCCCCGTGGAACTACCCGCTGTCGCTCTCGATCGGCGACGCCCTACCGGCGCTGCTCGCCGGCAACGCCGTGGTGCTCAAGCCCGACGCCCAGACGCCGTACATCGCGCTGTGGGCGGCGGCGCTGCTCGACGAGGCCGGCCTGCCGCCGGCCCTGCTGCAGGTGGTCACCGGGCGCGGCGCCGAGCTGGGCACGCCCCTGATCGACGCCACCGACTACCTCATGTTCACGGGCTCCACGGCGACCGGCAAGATCGTGGCCGCGCAGGCCGCGGCCCAGCTCAAGGACTGCTCCATGGAGCTGGGCGGCAAGAACCCGCTGCTCGTGCTGCCCGACGCCGGCCTGCGCGCCACCGTCGCCGGCGCCGTGCGCGGCATCTGCGCCAACAGTGGCCAGCTGTGCATCAGCATCGAACGGCTCTACGTGCACACCGACCTCTACGACGCTTTCGTGCCGGGCCTCGCCGCGGCGCTGCGCGACGTGCGCCTCGGGGCGGCGCTCGACTTCAGCGTCGACATGGGCTCGCTGACCAGCGCCGACCAGCTCGCCAAAGTGAGCGAGCACGTCGACGACGCCGTGGCCAAGGGCGCCGAGGTGCTGGCCGGCGGCCGCGCCCGCCCCGACCTGGGCCCCTACTTCTACGAGCCGACCCTGCTCGCCGGCGTCACCGACGAGATGGCGCTCTGCCGCGACGAGACCTTCGGTCCCGTGGCCGCCGTGTACCGCTGCGACTCGCTCGACGAGATGGTGCAGCGCGCCAACGACACCCCCTACGGCCTGAACGCCAGCGTGTGGACGCGCGACGCCCGCCTGGGGCGCCAAGTCGCGGCGCGGCTGCAAGCAGGCACCGTCAACATAAACGAAGCCTACGCCGCCGCCTGGGGCTCGGCGGGTGCGCCGATGGGCGGCTTCAAGGAGTCGGGGCTGGGCCGCCGCCACGGCGCCCAGGGCATCCTCAAATACACCGAGGCGCAGACCGTCGCCGAGCAGCGCCTGCTGCCCATCGACACGCCGCGGCCCCTGGACCACGCCCAGTACGCCGCCGTCATGACCGCGGCGCTGCGTCTGCTGCGCCGCCTGCCGGGCGTCGACTGAAGGTTTGCGCGCGACCGGAAAGAGCGCGCCTGTACCACCGATCGACTTCGTGGTCGTCGCTCAGGCGTGCGTGACTTCGTGACGCGCCTGGTCTGACCCCAGGGGCGCCTGAGTCGTCGCCGAGAGCTCCTCGAGCGCCGGCTGCGCGAGCGGCGCGGCCGGTTCGACGGCCGCGGGCCGGGCCGTGGCCGGCGCCGGGTCCTTCAGCCGTGACACGACCAGCGCGCAGCCCACGAGCAGCGCCGCCGACAGCAGCAGCGACACCGTGAACGAGCCGCTGCTCGTGCGCAGCGCCGCCATGACGGCGACGTAGACCACCGAGATCTGGCCGCAGAGCTGGATGAGCCCGTTCGAGGTGCCCTCGGGCGTGGGGTTGGTGATCTCGGCCGAGTACTGCATGCCGAGCGGCAGCACCGCCACCAGGAAGAAGCCCAGCACGGCGGCGAAGGCGTAGAGCAGCAAGGTGGACGACACAAAGGCGACACCCAGCATGCCGGGCACGGTCGCCACGAGGGCGATGACCATGAAGCGCACGCGCTTGCCCTGGCGGTCGGAGAGGGCCGACAGCACGACGGCGCCGATGACGCCGGCGATCAGCATCAGGCTGCCCATGATCCCGGCCTCAGTCGACGTGAAGCCGCGGGGCTTGATGATCTGCTCGGCCCAGGTCGTCACGCCGTTGAAAGCGCTCATGACGATGAACGCGACGCCCAGCATGACGAGGAACGGCTTGACCGTGAGGGCGTGTTTGAGGCCGTCGAGCATGAGCGCGCGCTCGTCCATGCCCGGCGGGCACGGCGGCGTCGCCGGCCGCTCGCGGGCCAGGACAAGGAAGGCGACCGCCGTGACGGCCGCGAACAGTCCGAAGACGAGCTGGACATGGGCGATCGACATGCTCTTGGCGAGGAACGGCGTGAGCGCGAAGCCCAGCGCGATGCCCATCATGCTGGCGAGGGTGATGAGGCCGACGGCGGTGGCGCGCTCGCCCTGGGCGAACCAGTTGGCCGGCACCTTGGTCCACGCGTCGAGCAGGAACGGCTGGGAGATGGCCAGGCCGATCGTGCAGAGCAGCACCAGCGTGTAGTTCGATCCGGCGAGGCCGCGCGCCACGCCGAAGACCGCCATGAGGACCACGCCGAACCCTACGGCAAGGCGAAAGCCACGCGCGTCGATCACCCAGGCGGCCGGCAGCGAGAGGGGGACGAAGGCGATCATGAACGTCATGAGGAGAAAGCCGATCCACCAGGTCGAGACGCCGTAGTACCTGCCCGCCTGGCTGGTGATCGGCGAGTAGCTGATCCACAGCATCTGGATGGCGACGTTGACGAGCATGAAGACCGCCAGCACGACCCAGCGGTAGCCGTACACGCGGTAGGTGTCGTTCACGCCTTCAGCCTGCACCTGGACCTCCCCTCCCGGATGGTGCGTCAATGATGGACCCGGCGACGCAAAAAGGCGAATGTCACGAGGCCGGCGGAGCCCCCTGCGAGGCGCGAGCCGGCGCCGTCCCGTCGGCCACCGGTGGCCGCGCGGCCGTGTCGTCGGGAGCGCTCTGCAGCGGCGCCGGCGGCGGCGCGTCGCGGTTGAGGCGCCGGTAGAGGCCGCGCAGACGCTTGTGGATTCTCGAGAAAGGCGGCGAAGCGCTCGTCGTAGACGGCGCGGTAGGCGGCCCGCGGCTCGAAGACCTCTTCGATGCCCACCAGGCCGGGCACGTCGGGGAACGTGATCTCGCCCAGACCGACGGCGGCGATCCAGGCGGCGCCCCGGGCGTTGGCCTGAATGGCGTCGCGCACCTGGCGCACCTCGACTCCGAGGGTGTCGGCGAAGATCTGGCTCCAGACCGCCGACTGGCCGCCGCCACCGGCCAGGTTGATGGCTTTCACCGGCCGGCCGAGGAACTTCTCGACGGGCTTCATGAGCCAGCGCGTGTTCAGCGCGACGCCCTCGAGGAAGGCGCGCACGATGTCCTCGCGCGTGTTGTCGAGGGAGAGGTTGTAGAGGCCTGCGCGCAGCGCGCGGTCGTCGACTGGGGCGCGCTCGCCGTAGATCCAGGGCGTGTAGATCACGCCGTTGCTGCCCGGCGGCACCCGCGCGGCCATACGGTCGAAGATCTTGAAGACGTCGGGCAGGCTCTCCTCGGTGAGCAACTCGTCGTGGTGGTAGAGCACGTTGTCGCGCAAGAAGGTGAGGTTGCCGCCGGCGGTCGCCTGCAGGGCCGTGAGCAGCCAGCGGCCGGGCACGGCGCAGGGCACCGAGGCGATGCCGGTGAAGATGTCGGTCTTCTTGAAAGGCACGTGCGTGGCCAGCCACGACGAGGTGCCGATGTAAAGGTGCGTGGCGAAGTCGTCGACCGCGCCCGAGCCGATGGCCGCGGCGGTGTTGTCGATGGCCCCGGCCACCACCGGCGTGGCGGCGGGCAGCCCCAGAGCCCCGGCCGCGGCCGCGGTGAGCGGGCCCAGCACCTCGGTGCAGGGCACGATCTCGGGCAGCTTGTCGGCGGCGATGCCGCAGTCGCGCACCAGGGCGTCGTGGTAACGGATGCGGCCGGGGTGGCGGTTGTCGGTCACCCACGAGGTGAGGATCGAGTCGTCGGTGGCCACGAAGCGCCCGGTCAGGCGCAGGTTCAGGTAGTCGAGCACGTTCAGGAACTTGTAGGTGCGCTCGTACACCTCGGGGAAGGCGTCGCGCACGAACAGCATGTGGGCGGCCGGGTCTTTGCCGGTCGGCGAGGGCATGCCGCCGGTCAGGCGGATCCAGCGGCGGATGCGCGGCACGCTGAAGCCCGAGTAGTTGACGACGCCGTGGAACTGGCGGGCGAGGGCCGGCGCGCCGCGCATGTCCATCCAGAGGATGGCGTTCATGAGCGGCCGCCCCTGGGCGTCGACGGCCACCGTGCCCTCACCCTGGGCGGAGCAGCACACGGCCGCGATCTCGCGGTCGGCGGCCGGGCGGCTGCGCAGCAGTCGCCCGGCCGCCGCCACAAGTCCGTCCCACCAGTCGTCGGGGCGCTGCTCGGCGCCGCCGCCGGGCAGCACGTGCAGGGCGACCGGTTCGCTCTCCCAGGCGACCACGCGACCGTTCACGGCGATCAGCGCCGCCTTCACGCCCGACGTGCCGAGGTCGACGGCAAGCACGTACTTGCCGAGACCGCTCCCCACACCGTTGCCGGTCTGACTCACGAGCCCCCCCTTCGCCCGAGCCGAACGCACCCTCGGCTTGCGCGCAGCATAGCACCGGGCGCCGACCGCGCCAGAGGACCCACCGTCGCCGGGCCGGAAGGTCGTGCCGCCGCGTACGAGGCGCGCGAGGTCGACGGCTACACGCCGACGACGCCGCCCAGGTCGGCGTGACAGCGCAGCATGTAACGGTCGAACTGCGGCACCGTGAAGGCCGCGTAGCCGTGGCCCGGCGTGTAGAGCAGGCCCTTGTCGATCAGGCGTGAGCGGATCGGGCCGGCCTGCTCGACCGTACGGTCGATGCGGCGCGCGACCTCACTGGCGCGCTGCGGCTTTGGGCCCAGCTCGGCCATCGCGTACAGGTAGCGCAGCTCGAGCTCGGTGGCGCGCTCGGCGCGCACCCGAAAGAAGCTCTCGTCGAGACCGGCTTCGACGAGCGGCAGCACCGACCGCACGTCGGCGGTGCTCACCGGAGAGGCCGACGTCTCGTCCCACACGATGCGGCCGTACTCCTGCAGGAAGTACGGGTAGCCCTGCGTGTAGTCGACCATGAAGCCGACCGCTTCGGGGGCGAACTCGATGCCCGCCTCGCGGGCCGGCAGCACCAGCGCGTCGCGTGCGTCGGCGGCTTCGAGCTCGCCGATACGTGGAAAGCGGAACAGCCGCTCGCTGTACGAACGCGCCTCGCCGGCGAGCCGCGGGATCTGCGGCAGCCCGGCGCCCACCAGGGTGATGGGCAGCGAGCGGCGGGTGCAGCGGTGCAGGGCGACGATCAAGGCCTCGAGCTCGGGCGCGCGCAGGAACTGGATCTCGTCGATCAGAAAGACGACGCCCACGCCCTGGTCGTAGACCGCCTCGCCGATGGCGACGAACAGGTCGCTGAGGTCGTCGGGCAGGACGCCGCTGTCGCCGCGGCCGTCGAGCGCGTCGATGTCGAGGCCGGCGGTCATCGCGCCGTCGGTCGAGAAGGTGACGGTGAACGACTTGAGGATAGAGGCGGCGCGCAGCAGGCGGTCGGTCCAGCGCGCCTTGGGGGCGATCTGCAGCAGCGCGCGGCGCACGTGGGCGGCCATCTTGGGGGCGAAGGCCGAATTCTTCTCGATCTCCCATTCGACCGTCGCCCAGTCGCGGCTCTCGGCCTTCTCGCGGAAGACGTCGAGCAACACGGTCTTGCCCACACCCCGCAGGCCGGTGACGATCATGGACTGCTCGGCGTAGCCGTTCTCGAGGCGCTCCAGCAGTATGTCGAACGACTCGATCTGCCTGTCGCGCCCCACGAGCGCCGGCGGCTTGGTGCCGGCCCCCGGAGCGTACGGGTTCCTGCGTGGGTCCATGGCTTCCTTTACAGACTAGACACATATTATCAATCCACGATAAGTTTCGTCTAGTCTGTAAAGGCAGCGATCGTCGGGCCCCGTCGCGCGCGCTCGGCCGGCGCGCCTGCCGCCCACCACAAGGAGGCGCAGGTGACCCTCGACAACAACACCATCGCGTTGCTCAATGGCCGCTGCTCGACGCGCTCCTGGGCGGCGACACTGCTGCGCGACGACGAAAAACAGGCCATCCTGCACAGCGCCATGCGGGCGCCGACGGCCGGCAACATGATGCTGTACTCGATCATCGAGGTCGCCGACCAGGCGCTCAAGGACCGGCTCGCCGAGACCTGCGACCACCAGCCGTTCATCGCCAAAGCGCCCTGGGTGCTGGTCTTCGTCGCCGACCTGCAGAAGTGGACCGATCTGTTCGCGGCGCCGGGGTCGAGCGCATCGCGGGCGTGCCAGGCGACGTGGCGCCCGGCCCCGGCGAGCTCATGCTCGCCTGCTGCGACGCCCTCATCGCCGCGCAGAACGCGGTGATCGCCGCCGAGTCGCTGGGCATAGGCTCGTGCTACATCGGCGACATCCTCGAGCTCGGCGAGACCCACGCCGAGCTGCTCCACCTGCCGCGCTACACGTTCCCCGTGACGATGCTCTGCCTGGGGCGGCCCAAGACGCCGCCGCGCGTGGTCGAACGCTACGAGAAGCACGTCGTCCACCGCGACACCTACCGCCGCCTGAGCGACGCGCAGCTGCGCGAGGTGTTGGGCGACCTCGACCGCCTCTACGGCGCGCGCGGCTTCGGCGCTTACGACAACTACGCCCAGGAGGTCTACGCCCGCAAGGTCGCGTCGGACTTCGCCCTCGAGGCGAACCGCTCGGTGGCGTGGTGGCTCAGGCGCTGGGGCTCCGGCGCCTGAGCCGACCGCCGAGCAACCCCTGAGCCGACCGCCTGAGCCTCCGCCTCGCGCAGCGCGCACGATCCGCCCCGGCGCTCCTTCTGTGTGCGCGCCTACCTCGCCGCGGTGTGCACTGGCGACGTCGTGGGGCCGTCGTCGCTCGAGTCGAGGCGCAGGTCGCGCACGACCGAGCGCACCGCGTCTGAGGCGGCGTCGTCGGGCATGGTCTCGGCTTCGAGCTCGGCCGCCAGACGGGCGCGGTAGTGCACGATCTCGCGTTCGGCCGTCGCCTCGTCCCAGCCCAGGACGCCGGCCATGACGCGCGCCACGGTGGCCACCGCCTCGGCGCCGCGGTCGGGCACCTCGAACGAGATGTGCGTACGCCGCGTGAGCACGTCGTCGACGTGCAGGGCGCCTTCGTGCGAGGTGGCGTAGCTGATCTCGGCGCAGAGATACCCGTCGGCGCCGGGCACCGGCTCGCCCAGAGCCGGGTCGGCGGCGATCTCATCGAGCACCTCGACGACCAGCGACCCCCAGCGCGAGACCATGCGGTCGAGGCGCGCCCGTTCGAGCCCGGCGGCGCCGGGGTGGGCGGCGGCGCGCGACCGGGCCACCGAGAAGCCCACGGCGCCCAGCAGCGGCAGGTCGGCCGTGCGGCTGGCCTCGACGGCGAAGGGCAGCTCGTGCGCGGCCGCGTCGACGGCGTCGCGCGCCATGATGCGGTACGTCGTGTACTTGCCGCCGGCCACGCTCACGAAGCCGGGGGCGTCGCGCCGCACCTGGTGGTTGCGCGAGACCTTGGTGGTGTCTTTGCCGCCGGCGCTCACCAGGGGGCGCAGGCCGGCGTAGATGCCGACGATGTCGGCGCGCGTGAGCGGCCGGGCGAGCACCGGGTTGATCTGGTCGAGGAGATACTCGATGTCGGCGCGGTTGGCGGCCGGATGATCGAGGTCGTAGTGCCAGTCGGTATCGGTGGTGCCGATGATCCAGTGGCCCGCCCAGGGCAGCACGAAGAGCACGCTCTTGGCGGTCGGCAGGATCAGGGCGTAGTCGGAGTCGATGCGGTCCCTGGGCACGACGAGGTGGATGCCCTTCGACGGGCGCACGGCGAGCGCCGGGTTGTCGACGCCGGCCAGGTGCTCGACCTCGGTCGTCCAGACGCCGCTCGCGTTGACCACGACCCGGGCCTTTATGTCGAGCTCGCGCCCGGACTCGGTGTCGTGCACGCGCGCGCCGGTCACGCGATCGCCGTCGCGCAGCATGTCGACGGCGCGCACGCCGGCGGCGGCGACGGCGCCGTGGGCCAGGGCGGTGCGTATCAGCGCCACGACGAAGCGCGAGTCGTCCATTTGCGCGTCGTAATAGCGGATGCCGCCGCACAGCGCGCCGTCGCGCAGCGCCGGCACGTGGCGCAGGCAGCTCGCCTTGGAAAGGTGGCGGTGGCGCGGCACGGCCGAGTGCAGGCCGGCCAGGGCGTCGTAGATGAACAGCCCGGCCCCCATGTAGAAGCGGTCCCAGCCGCGGTGCTTGAGCGGAAAGAGGAACGGCGTGGCGTGCACCAGGTGCGGAGCGGTCTTCTGGAGCAGCAGGCGGCGCTCGTGGAGCGCTTCGCGCACGAGCACGAGGTCGAGGTTCTCGAGGTAGCGCAGGCCGCCGTGGATGAGTTTGCTCGAGCGGCTCGACGTACCGGCCGCGAAGTCGCGCTTCTCGACCAGCGCGACGCTCAGCCCGCGGCTCGCCGCATCCAGAGCGACGCCACAGCCGGTCACGCCGCCGCCGATCACCAGCACGTCGAACGTCTCTGTCGCGAAGCGCTCGAGAGCGCGCCGGCGGGCATCGGGACCTAATGCCACGCTCGTATCAGCTACCAAGGTCGAACCTCCAGATTCGCGCCGCTTGCGGCGGTCACTCAGGCACCGGCCGAACCGGCCGCTGCGTCACTCATGCGATTCACGCTCAGCTCGAAGACGTCGGGCACGTGCCACTCCGACGAGAGCATCACGGGGCGGCCCAGCTCGTCGAAGTCGACCTGCTCGATGCGCTGCAGCGGGTCGCCGACGTGCACCTCGAGCAGGCGGGCGAGGCGCGTGTCGGCGACCACCGGGCGCAGCTTCGCCAGGGCGCTGCGCACGCCGGCGTGGGCCGTCTCGAGCAGTTCGTACAGCGAGCCGTCGGCGACGCCGGCGACGGCCTCGCCGAGCAGCGCGGTCGGGATGCGGTCGGTCGAGTAGACGACCGGCCGGCCGTCGGCCGTGCGGATGCGCTCGACGAAGAGCACGGTGTCGGCCGGCGCGAGGGCCAGGGCGCTCACCTCGTCGCTGCTGGCGGCGCGCACCAGGCGGCGCAGCAGCTTGCGGCCCGGCTCGAAGCCGGCCTGGCGGATCATCGCGGTGTAGCTCAGGTTGGCGTTCAGCGTGTGGCGGTGGCGCGGCAACGCGGTCACGAACGTGCCGGTGCCGTGGCGCCGCACCAGGTAGCCGGCCTCGACCAGGCCGCGCACGGCCTCGCGGATGGTCGCCCGGCTCACCTCGAAGCGCGCCCCCAGCTCGTCTTCGTTGGGCAGACGGTCGCCGGCCACGTAGACGCCGGCGAAGAGGTCGGCGAGCAGCAGGTCGCGCACGCGGTCGGGCAGCGTGGGCCGAGGCTTGCGAGGCACGAGCGACTCCTTAGTCACGGACCGCCTCGGCGCCCGCCGTGATGGTCAGGACCTCGGTGATCTGGCCGGCCAAGTCGGGCGCGCCCGGCAGGCGTCCCTCGAAGATGGCGCCGCCGATGGTGAAACCCCAGGCGCCGGCCGACGCCACCAGGCGGATCTGCTCGGCGGTGGCGATGGAGCCCGCCACGACCACGGGACCGGCCGAAGCGGCCACCACTTCGCGCGTGAGGGCGATCGGATCCTGGTCGGGGCTGCGGTAGGCGAGCAGGTCGAGGCCGTAGACGCCGTCGAGCGCGGTCAGCTCGCGGGCGTCGTTGCTGATCTCGGCGATCGAGCCGAGCAGCACGCTCGGGTGGCCGTCGATACGACCCGGGAACGGCAGGTACTTGATGCCGCTGCCGGCGAGGATGCGCACGCCGTCGGCGGCACACGTGCCGCCCATGATCCAGTCGACGCCGATCTGGCGGCCGGTCTCGAGCGAGACCAGCTCGGACTCGCGCGAAGTGGAGACGACCTCGAGCATGACCTCGAGCCCGTCGGCGTGGGCCTTGTCGGCCACCACGGCGAGCTCTTCGGGGGTCGCGCCGATGTCCTTGAAGCCGATGTAGTGCAGCGCCGTGCCGCGCAGCGTCTCGTAGACCTTCGCGGCATCGGGCACGGTGCTGTCGTTGTGGGTCAGCATGAAGATGAAGTTCACCGGTGGACCTCCTGGTCATGGGAAGAGGGTTCAGGCAGAAGCTGGGCGAGGCCGTCGATCACGAAATCGGGTTTCACGGGCGAGCCTTCGAGGCTGTCGAGGTGCGTCGCTCCGGTCAGGATGAGAACGCCCGTCATGCCCAGCGACAGCGCCATGGCGACGTCGGTCAGCAGCCGGTCGCCGATCAGCACCACGTCGCTCGCAGGCAGGCCGAGCCGGTCGAGCAGGGCCTGCGCCATGTGGATGCTGGGCTTGCCCACGATGGCCTCGGCCTTGGCGCCGGTGCTGGCTTCGATCGCGGCCAGCATGGCGGCGCAGTCGGGCAGCCCGCCGTCGGGGGTCGGACAGTACGGGTCGGGGTTGGTCGCCACGATGGTCGCGCCGTGGTAGCGCACCGCTTGAAAGGCGGCGTTCAGCTTTTCGTAGTCGAAGGTGCGGTCGAACGAGACGACCACGACCTGAGTGGCAGCCGGGTCGGTGGTGACCGCAAAGCCGGCGTCGCGCAGCTCGTCGATGGTCGAGCGCTCAGCCACCGCGAGCAGCGTCTTGCCCGGGTGCTTGCGCTCCAGGTAGTCGACCAGGGCATCGACCGACGTGACGACGTCGGAGCGCGGCGTCGCCACGCCCAGGCGGGTCAGCTTGCGGGCGTAGTCGTCGGCCGTCTGCAGCGGCTTGTTGGTGACGTAGACGATGCGCGAGCCGGCGGCGCGGATCGCGGCAATCGTCTCGGCGGCGTGCGGCAGGAGGGCGTCGCCCAGGTAGACGGTGCCGTCGAGGTCGAAGGCGTAGCCCGGGTAGAGGCGGGTGGGCCGGCGGGTCGCCGGCATGCTGGCCGCGTGCGAGCTCACCTGCCACCGCCGAGGGCGACGGCGTCGCCCAGCACGGCGTCGACGCAGGCGTCGTCCCAGATGCCCAGGAAGCAGGCCATGTCGGCCACCGAGAAGCGCGAGCGCATGAGGTGGCAGCTCGCCACCGCCCAGCGCGCGGCGGCCTCGTCGGGCGCCGGTCGCACTTCGCGAAGCAGGGCGGGCGCGCCGGCGCTGCGCAGCGCGGCCACGAGGTCTTCGGGAGCGGCCAGCAGCTCGCGCAGCTTGCGGTCGTGGGTGGGCCAGTCGCGCGCCGCCGCCGTGATGGCCTCGCCGGCGCGCGTCCAGCGGGTCAGCTTGCGCGCGCAGTCCTGCCAGCACTCCTCGCCCATGGCGCCGCTGGAGTCGACGTCGGCGAAGGCGGCCCGCACGTCGGCTTCGAAGCGCGCGGCGTCGGGCACCCGGACGTGCGCCAGGCCGCCGTCGGCGAGCACGTCGAGGACGCGGTGCCAGAGCAGGGCGGCCACCACGCTGGCCGCCCCGACCTGGGCGCCGTGCAGGGCGGTCTCGTTGCCGGCCTTCATGGTGGCCATCTCGATCAGGTGGCTGACGGCGTGCTCCATGCCCGAGCAGGGGGCGGTCGTGCCGGCGATGCCCATGGAGATGCCGCTCAGCGTGAGCGTGGTGGCGACCTCGCCGAGGGCCGCGCGATCGGCGCTCGGCACGAGCGGCGCCGCGGCGAGCAGGGCGGGGCCCTTTTCGCGGGCGAGCGCGACCACCGTGGGCAGGTAGACGTCGTCCATGCCCAGCAGGGTCGCCAGGTACCAGTCGGCGGGCGCCGTGAAGGTGGCGATCAGGTCGGCAAAGCCGGAGACGTTCATCTCGACCGGCGCCTCGACCAGCACGTCGGTGTCGACGACCAGGGCGTCGGCCCAGGTCGTGGGCGTGGTGCGCTTGACACCGCTCACGAGCAGGACCGAGCGATCGTCGGCGAAGCCGTTGACGCTGTCGGCCGTCTGCACGATGACGTAGCCGGTGCCGTGCGCGGCGGCGACCACCTTGCCGATGTCGGCGACCGTGCCCGAACCGACCGCCACGACGCAGCCCGCGCCGGCGGCCTCGCTCGTCGCCTTGGCGAGGGTGGCTTCGTCGGCGTGGGCGCCGTGGCCGGGGCTGCCGACCGTCACGGTACGCACGGTGAGCCGCGTGGCCAGGGCGTCGGTGACCGCGCCGAGCAGGTCGGCCGAGCGATAGCGCTTGGGCGTGTGATCGCTGAGCACGACCACCGGTCCCGTAGCCCCGCGCGCGGCGAGCACGGCCGCGACGACATCGGGCAGCGTCTCGAGGGCGCCCTCGCCGATGACCACGTTTTGCAGGCCGAGCGGACTGAGGACGGCGCCGTCGGGGGCGGCGGCGAGCCGTCCCCGGAGCGCATCGAGGTCGAACAGGTCGGTCATGGAAGAGCCACCTCCACCGCATCGAACAGAGTCAGGTACTTCTGATATGCCTCGTCGTAGACCGCCACGGCGTCGGGCCGCGGCAGGAGCGGCTCGGGGGCCAGGGCGACGACCCGCGCCACCGCGTCGGCGGCGTCGGCGAACAGGCCGCAGCCCACGCCGGCCAGGATGGCCGCGCCCAGGGCGGTCGGTTCGGACGCCAGGACGGCGCGCACCGGGCGCCCGGTGACGTCGGCCTTGATCTGCATCCACAGGGGACTGCGGGCGCCGCCGCCGACCACGCGGATCTCGGGGCCGCCGAGCCCCATGGCGTCGAGCCGCACGACGATGTCGCGCAAGGCGAAGGCGCAGCCCTCGAGCACGGCGCGCGCCAGGTGGCCGCCGCCGTGGTTCAGCGACAGGCCGGCGAACACGCCGCGCACGCGGTCGTTCCAGCGCGGCGCCGTGGCGCCGCACAGGGTGGGCAGGAACAGCACGCCGTCGGAGCCCGCCGGCGCCGCGGCCGCCACGTCGAACAGCTCTCCCTGGCGCACGCCGAGCACGTTCTCGGCCAGCCACAGGGTGCTGCCGCCCGACACGAAGCCGGGGTTCTCGATGAGCCAGGCGCCGTCGACCGCGTGGGCGTGCGTCTCGACCAGCCGCTCGGGGTCGAACATCGATCTCGGCGGCCACGGCGGTGACCGGTTCGGCCGTGCCCGTCACGTCGGTGATGGTGCCCTGCGACACGGCGCCGGCGCCCAGCGAAGCGGCGTGCTCGTCGCCCGTGCCCACCACGACCTCGCAGCGCGTCGTCAGCCCAAGGCGCTGCGCCGCGTCGGCGCGCAGCCGCCCGGCGATCTCGTGCGACGGGCGGATCTCGGGCAGCGCCGCCGGGTCGATGCCGGCCGCGCCGAGCAGGGTCTCAGACCACGCTCGCCGGCGGATGTCGTAGAGCAGGGTCGACGAGGCGTTGGCGTGGTCCTGGGCGATGAGGCCGGTGAGCCAGCCGAGCAGGTAGCCGCCCACCGAGGCCATCACGGCGGTCGCCCGGTAGGTCTCGGGCTCGCAGTCGCGCAGCCACATGATCTTGGGAGCTATGTGCGAGGCGTCGGCGTTGAGCCCGGTCGTGGCGAACAGCCAGTCGACGCCGACCTGGTCGGCGAGGCGACGCGATTGGCCTGAAGCGCGGCGATCGAGCCAGATGATGCCGTCGCGCAATGGCCGGCCGTCGGCCGCGACGGGCACGACGCCGTCGACCTGGCAGGCGAGGCCCAGATGGCTGACGGCCTCGCCGGGCAGGCCGCTCGCGGCAAGCAGCTGCGCCACGACGCGCTCGATGCCCTGCTCCCAGTCGCGCGGGTCCTGGTCGGCCCAGCCCGGGGCGGGGTTGGTCATGGTGCAGGTCGCGTTGGCTACGCCCTGCAGCTCGGCGTCGGGGGAGAGCAGGATCCCCTTCACGCTCTGCGACCCGACATCGATACCGATGATGTGACCCAAAGTCGGCTCCTTCGGCCTGACCGTGCGCGCTGGCCCTGGTCGGCGCCGACGCGCGGACGCGCCGGCGCGAGGTGCGCCCCGGTGTGGGGGGCGGCAGGGCGCACCCCGCGACCTGACGCGTAGTCTACAACGATAACGTCAGACGTCTGATGTTTCAAGCCGGCGCAGAGGGCCGGGGCGACGACTGCGCGCGGTGGGGGTCCGGCCGGCGGGGCGGCCGCACGCCGTCGGCGTGCGGCCGCCCCGCCTCCTGCAGAGCCGGGCGGGGGCGGTTACAGGCCCTTGTTGACCATGCGGCCCAGGACCTCGTACTTCTGGGCGTTGCGCGACCTGATGACGAGCGCGATCACGACGCCCATGATGAGCCACGCGGTGCCGACCCAGGTGATCGCCGTCACGACGAAGATCTTGCCGCCGAGGGTGGAGATATTGGCCCACAGCAGGTAGACGGCGTAGCCCATGCCCAGCGAACCGAGCAGCGGCGCCACCAGCCAGCGCATCCAGTGTTCGTAGTGACGGTTCTCGGCGCGGCCGAAGTAGCTGATGGTCGCGATCCGCTGAAGGTCATGATCACGAGCACCAGGAAGGTCCCCACGATGGCGAGCCAGCCGTAGAGCTCGAGGTAGGGCGCCGTCTGGAAGTCGGCGAAGTTCTGCGTGGGCTTGTTGACGTACCACATGAGGATGAAGAGCAGGATGAGCACGGCGGCGACGCCCGACTGGAAGAAGCTCCCGGCGTACGGACTCTGCCACCGCTTGTGCGTCTTGCCGAGCCAGCGGTTGAGGATGCCCTCACGCCCCATCGCGTAGAAGTAGCGCGTGGCTGCCGTGTGGAAGGCCATGGCGCAGGCGAAGGTGCTCGTGATGATGAGCCACTCCATGACGTCTTTGGCGAACGGGTCGACGGTGGCTGGTGACGGTGAAGAAGAACGTCCCCGGGTTGGTGGCGGCGTCGTTCGAGGCCGTCGTGAGACCGTGGCCGAGCACGACCGCCCACGAGGTCAGCGTGAACAGGACGCCCAGGCTGATGACCGCGATGTAGGTGGCGCGCGGCACCATCTTGCGCGGGTTGCGCGCCTCTTCGGCGTAGTTCGCGGTTGCTTCGAAGCCCACCCACGACCACAGGGCGAAGAAGATGCCGACGCCCGGAGCGGCGGCCTTGATGCCGGCTCCCACCGGCGCCGAACCCGGGTTCAGCGGCGCAAAGCTGATGCCCGTCGGGCCGCCGCCCTTGGCCAGGACGAAGATGTCCATGACGAGCAGCAGGAGCACCTCGAGCACCAGCGCGACGCCCAGGAGACGAGCGCTCAACTTGACGTCGAGTACGTCAGCACGGCGACGAGCGCGAGACCGGCGAAGGCGTAGATCGGCCAGGAGAGGTTGATGTGCAGGAACTGCGAGAACGTGCTGCGCGTGTAGTAGGCGAAGATGCCCCACTCCCCGGCCTCGAACACGGAGTAGGCGGCCATGCCGCCCCAGCCGGCGGCCATGCCCAGCGGCCGGCCGAGCCCGTGGCTGATGTAGCCGTAGAAACCGCCCGCCGTGGTGAACCGGCGAGCCATGGCGACGTACCCCACCGAGAACAGGAAGAGCAGGATGGCCGCGAGGATGAAGCCGCCGGGAGCCGCGGTACCATTACCGAAGCCGACCGCGATGGGCACGTTGCCCGGCATCGCCGACATAGGGGCGGCCGCGGCGAGCGCGAGGAAGAGCACGCCGAGCAGACCGAGAGCGTGCGGCTTGAGCTTGTTGACGTCGTCGAGCAGCGAGATGTCGACCGATTCAGAAGCGGTCGCGGCGGCTGCCTTTGGTGGTGGGTCTGTCCTGGGTGGTTGAGTCGTCGAACCTGTGCTGGCCATCTGGTGAACCCCCTTGCATCGAAGCGATTCCGCGAGACTCGAAGTGGAGAGTGCGGGGTGACGCTCGGACCCCCGTCGGTAACGGTCACATGTCGATCGTCGCTATTCCGGGACCGACGCGCTCAAGACTGAAGCGCACCCAGTCCGCTACGTGGTACTCGACCGAGTACACGACCGCCCGGCCGCGCTGGTCGAAGTCGACCTGTTTGATGCACAGCAGCGGAGCTCCGGACTTGGCCTCGAGACGGTCGCGCAGCTCTGCCGTGGCCCGGCAGGGGACAAGCTCGGCCTCGCCGCGGTAGATGACGATGCCGTGCAGCTTGTGGAGCAGGGAGTACAGGGACTGTTCCTCGCCCGAGGCGACATCGTCCAAGTCGTCGCGAGCGAACAGCGGGCCGGGCACGGAGTCGATCGAGAAGACGACCGGGCGGGCGTCGGCCAGGCGCACCCGTTCGACGCGCCAGACGGAGCCGCCCTCTGAGAGGGCGAGCCGTTCGGCAAGCTCGGCGTCGGCCGTGACGGCCGCAACCATGCTGTGGCGCACCGAGGGCGCGTAGCCCGCCGCGTGGATTCATGCTGGTGATGCCGAAGTTGCGATCGAGCTCCTTCTGGATGGGGCGTTCGCGCACGAACGTGCCCTGGCCGTGGCGGCGGCGGATCATGCCGCGTTCTTCGAGCAGGCGCAGCGATTCGCGCAACGTGGGCCGCGAGACGGCGAGCTCGCCGGCGAGCTCCGCCTCGGGGGCAGCGAGCGCCCGGCCGGTAGGCACCGCTCTCGATGGCCGCTTCGAGCGCCTCGGCGCACGACTGCGTCAGCGCGACCCGATCGCGCCGCACCACGCGCGGCTCGCGCTGCGCGCGTGCAGGGTCGCCGGGGTTCACGACCGACCGTCCGCCAGCGCGTCGAACACCGGGCAGAGCGCGTCGTAGGTCTGCACGTAGGTGGCGTAGACCTCGTCGTAGCGCGCCCCCAGCTCGGCCCGGGGCTCGAAGGTCTGGTCGATCTGCACCATGGTCTCAGCCGCCTCCTGGGCGCCGCCAAAACGACCCTCGCCGACGCCGGCCAGTATGGCCGCACCCAGCGTGGCGGCATCGGGCTGCCTGGTGGTGAGGACCGGACGCCGCGTGACGTCGGCCTCGATCTGCTTCCAGAGCGGGCTGCGGGCGCCGCCGCCCAGTGCGCGGATCTCGGGTACGGCCACGCCCAGGTCTTCGAGCACCTCGACGTTGCGGCGCACGACGCAGGCGATGGATTCGAGGATGGCGCGCGCCACGTGCGCCCGGCCGTGCCCCAGGCTCAGGCCCACGACGGCGCCGCGCGCGTTGGGGTTTGACTCGGGCGCCATGGCGCCCTGCAGGTGCGGGATGAGCACGAGGCCCTCGGCGCCTGCCGCGATGGTGCCGGCCTCTTGCGAGGCTCCGTAGGCGTCGAGCCCGAGCGAGGCGGCCACGGCGCGCTCGGCCTCGGCGAACTGGTCGCGGAACCAGCGCAGCACCACGCCGCCGCTGGTGAACGTGTGGAACATGTAGGTGTCGGGCACGCCGTGGTAGTGGCACGGCCTGCGCCGCTCGGGGTCGAGCCGGGCTTCGGACAGGGTGGCGCACAGCGCGACTGCGGCGTTGGTGTTCTCGCTGAAGCGCCCCGGGCCCACGCTGCCCACCCCGATCGCGCCGCACGCCTGGTCGAGCGCTCCCGTGCAGACCGTCATCGAGCTCGGCAAGCCGAGCTCGCGGGCGGTCGCCGGCAGCAGCGTGCCGACCGCCACGCCGGGTTCGACGATGGCCGGCAGCCGCGACTCGTCGATTCCGAGGGCGGCGAGCATCTCGGGCCACCAGGCTTGGTGCGGAAGTCCCAGTAGCAGGTCGAGGTGAGCAGCGAGCCTTCGCTCACGTACTCGCCCGTGAGGCGCCACAGGAAGTAGTCCTCGATCAGCAGGAAACGCGCGGTCTGCTCGAACACGCGCGGCTCGTGACGCGCCAGCCAGAGGATCTTCGCGGCCGGCCAGGTCGGCAGCATGCACGGCTGGCCGGTGACCTCGTAGAAGAGCTGCTCGTCGAAGCGGTCGGCGAGCTCGGCCGATTCGTCGGTGGCGCGCCCGTCGAGCCAGACGATGGCGTTGCGCGCCGGCGCGCCGTCGGCCGCACGGGCATCAGCGTCTCGCCCTGCGCCGAGATGCCGAGCGCCACGACGCGGGCGGCGTCGACCCCGGGCTCGTCGAGCAGGTCGTGGACGGCGGCGGCGAACTCGCTCCAGTAGGTGGAGGGGTGCACTTCGACCACGCCGTCGGCCGGGGTGAGCAGCGAGTACTCCCTGGTGGCGCTCGCCACCAGGTCGCCGCTGTCGGTGTAGGCGGCGCACTTGAGGGCCGTCGTGCCGAGGTCGAGGCCGATCAGCAGAGGGGCGTTGGACTCACTCACCAGGAGCCCCCGACCAGACGACCGTGGCCGACACCTCGCCGATGTTGATGATGGTGCCGGGCAGCCCGGGCGGGATGAGCAGCGCGTCGTTCTTGGCGAGCTCGTAGTAGCGCTCGCCGTCGTAGACGAGCACGTGCCCTCGGCACAGAAGAAGACCTCTTCGGAGACGCCGTGCCCGGGGTCGACCTCGCCCCGCTGGCCGGGCGGCACCACCGACGTGCCGAACCACAACGTGGCGTCGCGCACGTACTCGCGGAGCGCTCGACGCCCTCCATGAGTTCTTGGCGTCGCCCTCGCGGATCAACGCAGCTTCCCGATGCCATCCCACCCCTCCTGCTCGATGGGCGCAACATAGAACAGCACTTCGTTATCAGTCAAGTGGACGTCTGACAGCGGACGTCAGACGACTGCCCGCGTTGCGCGGCATTTTCGAGACATTTACGGGGCGTTCCTGGCCGCTACGAGGCGTCGCCGGGCACTGCGACACGTTACGAGACGTCGCACCGCGCGGGCAGGAGCGAATGCCGCCCGCGAGCACGGCTCGCGGGCGGCATTCGCTCCCCCCTCGTCAGGCGGGACCGGCAGGCACGACTGGCCGCCGCGACAGCGGGCGCACGGCCCGTCGGGGACGTGGGCGCGACGGCCGCCCGGACGGTGGGCGGCTCAGACCCTCGACGCTGGCCAGCACGGCGGCGAAACGCGCCATGCGTCGTCGATCACCTCGTCGGTGTCGGCCATCGGGAGGTAGAGGCGCGAGCCGGCGAGCGTGACCAGGCCGTTGGCCATGAAGGCGGCGCCCATCTCCTCCATCATGTGCTTGCGCGGCTTCATGTCGCGCAGGAAAGCGCACCGGGTTGTGCAGGTCGAGCAGCATCACGCCGGAGGTCTCGAGGTGCACCGATCGAGCCCTGGTTGAAGGCCACGTACGGCAGGCCGAAGCGCGGCGCAATTAGGTCGTTCAGGCCCTTCGCCAGACGGTCGCCGGCGCGGCCGGCCAGGACCGGCGCATTGGTGCGTTCCATCTCGAGCAGGGCGAAGTAGCCGGCCGCGCACGGAGCGGGTTGGCGCTCAGCGTGCCGCCCACGTAGGCGTGCTCGCCGCTCTTGCCGCCAATTCCGAGGCGAAGCTCATCATCACCTCGGCGCGGCCGCCGACACCGCCGGCCATGGGGTAGCCGCCGCTGATGCACTTGCCGAAGCACCGTAGGTTGGGCTCTACGCCGAAGTAGCCCTGAGCGCCGCCCAGGCCGAGCCGGAACCCGGTGACCACCTCGTCGAAGATGAGCAGCGCACCGAACTCGTCGCACAGCTCGCGCACCTGCGCGTTCCACTCGAGGGCACCGGCCGGGCGCCGCTCTCGGGGCCGATGGCCTCGACGATGACGGCCGCGGTGCCGCCCACAGCTGTTCTGGGCAAGCTTGCGGCGCAGCGCCTTGAGGTCGTTCGGTAGACCTCGCGCGTGCGCCCGGTGACGCCCATGGGTATGCCCTTGGCCTCGAACGCAGGTGCCCGGCACGTGCAGGCCGTAGACCATCTGGTCGCTCCAGCCGTGGTAGGCGCCGCCCACCTTTATTATGTACTTCTTGCCGGTGATGGCCGCGCGCCGCGCGGCGGCGCCCACACCGGCAAGAAGTACGTGATCAAGGTGGGCGGCGCCTACCACGGCTGGAGCGACCAGATGGTGTACGGCCTGCACGTGCCGGGCACCTGGCGTTTCGAGGCCAAGGGCATACCCATGGGCGTCACCGGGCGCACGCGCGAGGTCTACCCGAACGACCTCAAGGCGCTGCGCCGCAAGCTTGCCCAGAACAAGCTGCTGGGCGGCACCGCGGCCGTCATCGTCGAGCCCATCGGCCCCGAGAGCGGCACCCGGCCGGTGCCCTTCGAGTGGAACGCGCAGGTGCGCGAGCTGTGCGACGAGTTCGGTGCGCTGCTCATCTTCGACGAGGTGGTCACCGGGTTCCGGCTCGGCCTGGGCGGCGCTCAGGGCTACTTCGGCGTCAAGCCCGACCTCACGGTGTTCGGCAAGTGCATCAGCGGCGGCTACCCCATGGCCGGCGGTGTCGGCGGCCGCGCCGAGGTGATGATGAGCTTCGCCTCGGGGATCGGCGGCAAGAGCGGCGAGCACGCCTACGTGGGCGGCACGCTGAGCGCCAACCCGCTCTCGTGCGCGGCCGGCTACTTCGCCCTGCTCGAGATGGAACGCACCAATGCGCCGGTCCTGGCCGGCCGCGCCGGCGACCGTCTGGCGAAGGGCCTGAACGACCTGATCGCGCGCTTCGGCCTGCCGTACGTGGCCTTCAACCAGGGCTCGATCGTGCACCTCGAGACCTCCGGCGTGATGCTGCTCGACCTGCACAACCCGGTGCGTTTCCTGCGCGACATGAAGCCGCGCAAGCACATGATGGAGGAGATGGGCGCCGCCTTCATGGCCAACGGCCTGGTCACGCTCGCCGGCTCGCGCCTCTACACCTCGATGGCCGACACCGACGAGGTGATCGACGACGCGCTGGCGCGTTTCGCCGCCGTGCTGGCCAGCGTCGAGGGCGTCTAAGCCGCCCACCGTCCGGGCGGCCGTCGCGCCCACGTCCCCGACGGGCCGTCGCGCCCGCTGTCGCGGCGGCCAGTCGTGCCTGCCGGTCCCGCCTGACGAGGGGGGAGCGAATGCCGCCCGCGAGCCGTGCTCGCGGGCGGCATTCGCTCCTGCCCGCGCGGTGCGACGTCTCGTAACGTGTCGCAGTGCCCGGCAACGCCTCGTAGCGCCCAGGAACGCCTCGTAAATGTCTCGAAAATGCCGCGCAACGCGGGCAGTCGTCTGACGTCCGCTGTCAGACGTCCACTTGACTGATAACGAAGTGCTGTTCTATGTTGCGCCCATCGAGCAGGAGGGGTGGGATGGCAGATCGGGAAGCTGCGTTGATCCGCGAGGGCGACGCCAAGAACTTCATGGAGGGCGTCGAGCACTGCCGCGAGTACGTGCGCGACGCCACGTTGTGGTTCGGCACGTCGGTGGTGCCGCCCGGCCAGCGGGGCGAGGTCGACCCCGGGCACGGCGTCTCCGAAGAGGTCTTCTTCTGTGCCGAGGGGCACGTGCTCGTCTACGACGGCGAGCGCTACTACGAGCTCGCCAAGAACGACGCGCTGCTCATCCCGCCCGGGCTGCCCCACACCATCATCAACATCGGCGAGGTGTCGGCCACGGTCGTCTGGTCGGGGGCTCCTGGTGAGTGAGTCCAACGCCCCTCTGCTGATCGGCCTCGACCTCGGCACGACGGCCCTCAAGTGCGCCGCCTACACCGACAGCGGCGACCTGGTGGCGAGCGCCACCAGGGAGTACTCGCTGCTCACCCCGGCCGACGGCGTGGTCGAAGTGCACCCCTCCACCTACTGGAGCGAGTTCGCCGCCGCCGTCCACGACCTGCTCGACGAGCCCGGGGTCGACGCCGCCCGCGTCGTGGCGCTCGGTATCTCGGCGCAGGGCGAGACGCTGCTGCCCGTGCGTGCCGACGGCGCGCCGGCGCGCAACGCCATCGTCTGGCTCGACGGGCGCGCCACCGACGAATCGGCCCAGCTCGCCGACCGCTTCGACGAGCAGCTCTTCTACGAGGTCACCGGCCAGCCGTGCATGCTGCCGACCTGGCCGGCCGCCAAGATCCTCTGGCTGGCGCGTCACGAGCCGCGCGTGTTCGAGCAGACCGCGCGCTTCCTGCTGATCGAGGACTACTTCCTGTGGCGCCTCACGGGCGAGTACGTGAGCGAAGGCTCGCTGCTCACCTCGACCTGCTACTGGGACTTCCGCACCAAGCGCTGGTGGCCCGAGATGCTCGCCGCCCTCGGTATCGACGAGTCGCGGCTGCCGGCCATCGTCGAACCCGGCGTGGCGGTCGGCACGCTGCTGCCGGCGACCGCCCGCGAGCTCGGCTTGCCGAGCTCGATGACGGTCTGCACGGGAGCGCTCGACCAGGCGTGCGGCGCGATCGGGGTGGGCACCGTGGGCCCGGGGCGCTTCAGCGAGAACACCGGCGCCGCAGTCGCGCTGTGCGCCACCCTGTCCGAAGCCCGGCTCGACCCCGAGCGGCGCATGCCGTGCCACTACCACGGCGTGCCCGACACCTACATGTTCCACACGTTCACCAGCGGCGGCGTGGTGCTGCGCTGGTTCCGCGACCAGTTCGCCGAGGCCGAGCGCGCCGTGGCCGCCTCGCTCGGGCTCGACGCCTACGACCTGCTCTCGCAAGAGGCCGGCACCATCGCGGCAGGCGCCGAGGGCCTCGTGCTCATCCCGCACCTGCAGGGCGCCATGGCGCCCGAGTCAAACCCCAACGCGCGCGGCGCCGTCGTGGGCCTGAGCCTGCGGCACGGCCGGGCGCACGTGGCGCGCGCCATCCTCGAATCCATCGCCTGCGTCGTGCGCCGCAACGTCGAGGTGCTCGAAGACCTGGGCGTGGCCGTACCCGAGATCCGCGCACTGGGCGGCGGCGCCCGCAGCCCGCTCTGGAAGCAGATCGAGGCCGACGTCACGCGGCGTCCGGTCCTCACCACCAGGCAGCCCGATGCCGCCACGCTGGGTGCGGCCATACTGGCCGGCGTCGGCGAGGGTCGTTTTGGCGGCGCCCAGGAGGCGGCCGAGACCATGGTGCAGATCGACCAGACCTTCGAGCCCCGGGCCGAGCTGGGGGCGCGCTACGACGAGGTCTACGCCACCTACGTGCAGACCTACGACGCGCTCTGCCCGGTGTTCGACGCGCTGGCGGACGGTCGGTCGTGAACCCCGGCGACCCTGCACGCGCGCAGCGCGAGCCGCGCGTGGTGCGGCGCGATCGGGTCACGCTGACGCAGTCGTGCGCCGAGGCGCTCGAAGCGGCCATCGAGAGCGGCGCCTACCGGCCGGGCGCTCGCCTGCCCTCCGAGGCGGAGCTCGCCGGCGAGCTCGCCGTCTCGCGGCCCACGTTGCGCGAATCGCTGCGCCTGCTCGAAGAACGCGGCATGATCCGCCGCCGCCACGGCCAGGGCACGTTCGTGCGCGAACGCCCCATCCAGAAGGAGCTCAATCGCAACTTCGGCATCACCAGCATGATCCGCGCGGCGGGCTACGCGCCCTCGGTGCGCCACAGCATGGTTGCGGCCGTCACGGCCGACGCCGAGCTTGCCGAACGGCTCGCCCTCTCAGAGGGCGACTCCGTCTGGCGCGTCGAACGGGTGCGCCTGGCCGACGCCCGCCCGGTCGTCTTCTCGATCGACTCCGTGCCCGGCCCGCTGTTCGCTCGCGACGACTTGGACGATGTCGCCTCGGGCGAGGAACAGTCCCTGTACTCCCTGCTCCACAAGCTGCACGGCATCGTCATCTACCGCGGCGAGGCCGAGCTTGTCCCCTGCCGGGCCACGGCAGAGCTGCGCGACCGTCTCGAGGCCAAGTCCGGAGCTCCGCTGCTGTGCATCAAACAGGTCGACTTCGACCAGCGCGGCCGGGCGGTCGTGTACTCGGTCGAGTACCACGTAGCGGACTGGGTGCGCTTCAGTCTTGAGCGCGTCGGTCCCGGAATAGCGACGATCGACATGTGACCGTTACCGACGGGGGTCCGAGCGTCACCCCGCACTCTCCACTTCGAGTCTCGCGGAATCGCTTCGATGCAAGGGGGTTCACCAGATGGCCAGTACAGGTTCGACGACTCAACCACCCAGGACAGACCCACCACCAAAGGCAGCCGCCGCGACCGCTTCTGAATCGGTCGACATCTCGCTGCTCGACGACGTCAACAAGCTCAAGCCGCACGCTCTCGGTCTGCTCGGCGTGCTCTTCCTCGCTCTCGCCGCGGCCGCCCCTATGTCGGCGATGCTGGGCAACGTGCCCATCGCGGTCGGCTTCGGTAATGGTACCGCGGCTCCCGGCGGCTTCATCCTCGCGGCCATCCTGCTCTTCCTGTTCTCGGTGGGGTACGTCGCCATGGCTCGCCGGTTCACCACGGCGGGCGGTTTCTACGGCTACATCAGCCACGGGCTCGGCCGGCCGCTGGGCATGGCCGCCGGCTGGGGCGGCATGGCCGCCTACTCCGTGTTCGAGGCCGGGGAGTGGGGCATCTTCGCCTACTACACGCGCAGCACGTTCTCGCAGTTCCTGCACATCAACCTCTCCTGGCCGATCTACGCCTTCGCCGGTCTCGCGCTCGTCGCCATGCTGACGTACTTCGACGTCAAGTTGAGCGCTCGTATCCTGGGCGTCGCGCTGGTGCTCGAGGTGCTCCTGCTGCTCGTCATGGACATCTTCGTCCTGGCCAAGGGCGGCGGCCCGACGGGCATCAGCTTTGCGCCGCTGAACCCGGGTTCGGCGCCGGTGGGAGCCGGCATCAAGGCCGCCGCTCCGGGCGTCGGCATCTTCTTCGCCCTGTGGTCGTGGGCGGGTTTCGAAGCAACCGCGAACTACGCCGAAGAGGCGCGCAACCCGCGCAAGATGGTGCCGCGCGCCACCTACATCGCGGTCATCAGCCTGGGCGTCCTGTTCACGCTGACCTCGTGGGCGGTCGTGCTCGGCCACGGTCTCACGACGGCCTCGAACGACGCCGCCACCAACCCGGGGACGTTCTTCTTCACCGTCACCAGCCACCGTCGACCCGTTCGCCAAAGACGTCATGGAGTGGCTCATCATCACGAGCACCTTCGCCTGCGCCATGGCCTTCCACACGGCAGCCACGCGCTACTTCTACGCGATGGGGCGTGAGGGCATCCTCAACCGCTGGCTCGGCAAGACGCACAAGCGCTGGCAGAGTCCGTACGCCGGCAGCTTCTTCCAGTCGGGCGTCGCCGCCGTGCTCATCCTGCTCTTCATCCTCATGTGGTACGTCAACAAGCCCACGCAGAACTTCGCCGACTTCCAGACGGCGCCCTACCTCGAGCTCTACGGCTGGCTCGCCATCGTGGGGACCTTCCTGGTGCTCGTGATCATGACCTTCAGCGGGATCGCGACCATCAGCTACTTCGGCCGCGCCGAGAACCGTCACTACGAACACTGGATGCGCTGGCTGGTGGCGCCGCTGCTCGGTTCGCTGGGCATGGGCTACGCCGTCTACCTGCTGTGGGCCAACATCTCCACCCTCGGCGGCAAGATCTTCGTCGTGACGGCGATCCCCTGGGTCGGCACCGCGTGGCTCATCATGGGCGTCGTGATCGCGCTCGTCATCAGGTCGCGCAACGCCCAGAAGTACGAGGTCCTGGGCCGCATGGTCAACAAGGGCCTGTAACCGCCCCCGCCCGGCTCTGCAAGAGGCGGGGCGGCCGCACGCCGACGGCGTGCGGCCGCCCCGCCGGCCGGACCCCCACCGCGCGCAGTCGTCGCCCCGGCCCTCTGCGCCGGCTTGAAACATCAGACGTCTGACGTTATCGTTGTAGACTACGCGTCAGGTCGCGGGGTGCGCCCTGCCGCCCCCCTCACACCGGGGCGCACCTCGCGCCGGCGCGTCCGCGCGTCGGCGCCGACCAGGGCCAGCGCGCACGGTCAGGCCGAAGGAGCCGACTTTGGGTCACATCATCGGTATCGATGTCGGGTCGCAGAGCGTGAAGGGGATCCTGCTCTCCCCCGACGCCGAGCTGCTGGGCGTAGCCAACGCGACCTGCACCATGACCAACCCCGCCCCGGGCTGGGCCGACCAGGACCCGCGCGACTGGGAGCAGGGCATCGAGCGCGTCGTGGCGCAGCTGCTTGCCGCGAGCGGCCTGCCCGGCGAGGCCGTCAGCCATCTGGGCCTCGCCTGCCAGGTCGACGGCGTCGTGCCCGTCGCGGCCGACGGCCGGCCATTGCGCGACGGCATCATCTGGCTCGATCGCCGCGCTTCAGGCCAATCGCGTCGCCTCGCCGACGAGGTCGGCGTCGACTGGCTGTTCGCCACGACCGGGCTCAACGCTGACGCCTCGCACATAGCTCCCAAGATCATGTGGCTGCGCGACTGCGAGCCCGAGACCTACCGGGCGACCGCCGTGATGGCCTCGGTGGGCGGCTACCTGCTCGGCTGGCTCACCGGCCTCATCGCCCAGGACCACGCCAACGCCTCGTCGACCCTGCTCTACGACATCCGCCGGCGAGCGTGGTCTGAGACCCTGCTCGGCGCGGCCGGCATCGACCCCGCGGCGCTGCCCGAGATCCGCCCGTCGCACGAGATCGCCGAGCGGCTGCGCGCCGACGCGGCGCAGCGCCTTGGGCTGACGACGCGCTGCGAGGTCGTGGTGGGCACGGGCGACGAGCACGCCGCTTCGCTGGGCGCCGGCGCCGTGTCGCAGGGCACCATCACCGACGTGACGGGCACGGCCGAACCGGTCACCGCCGTGGCCGCCGAGATCGTGTTCGACCCCGAGCGGCTGGTCGAGACGCACGCCCACGCGGTCGACGGCGCCTGGCTCATCGAGAACCCCGGCTTCGTGTCGGGCGGCAGCACCCTGTGGCTGGCCGAGAACGTGCTCGGCGTGCGCCAGGGAGAGCTGTTCGACGTGGCGGCCGCGGCGCCGGCGGGCTCCGACGGCGTGCTGTTCCTGCCCACCCTGTGCGGCGCCACGGCGCCGCGCTGGAACGACCGCGTGCGCGGCGTGTTCGCCGGCCTGTCGCTGAACCACGGCGGCGGCCACCTGGCGCGCGCCGTGCTCGAGGGCTGCGCCTTCGCCCTGCGCGACATCGTCGTGCGGCTCGACGCCATGGGGCTCGGCGGCCCCGAGATCCGCGTGGTCGGCGGCGGCGCCCGCAGTCCCCTGTGGATGCAGATCAAGGCCGACGTCACCGGGCGCCCGGTGCGCGCCGTCCTGGCGTCCGAACCGACCGCCCTGGGCGCGGCCATCCTGGCCGGCGTGGGCTGCGGCCTGTTCGCCGACGCCGCCGACGCGGTGGCGCGGGTCGTCGCCCTGGCCCCCGAGCCACTCCTGCCGCGGCCTGACGCCGTGGCGGTCTACGACGAGGCATATCAGAAGTACCTGACTCTGTTCGATGCGGTGGAGGTGGCTCTTCCATGACCGACCTGTTCGACCTCGATGCGCTCCGGGGACGGCTCGCCGCCGCCCCCGACGGCGCCGTCCTCAGTCCGCTCGGCCTGCAAAACGTGGTCATCGGCGAGGGCGCCCTCGAGACGCTGCCCGATGTCGTCGCGGCCGTGCTCGCCGCGCGCGGGGCTACGGGACCGGTGGTCGTGCTCACCGATCACACGCCCAAGCGCTATCGCTCGGCCGACCTGCTCGGCGCGGTCACCGACGCGCTGGCCACGCGGCTCACCGTGCGTACCGTGACGGTCGGCAGCCCCGGCCACGGCGCCCACGCCGACGAAGCCACCCTCGCCAAGGCGACGAGCGAGGCCGCCGGCGCGGGCTGCGTCGTGGCGGTCGGTTCGGGCACGGTCGCCGACATCGGCAAGGTGGTCGCCGCCGCGCACGGCACCGGCTACGTCATCGTGCAGACGGCCGACAGCGTCAACGGCTTCGCCGACGATCGCTCGGTCCTGCTCGTGAGCGGTGTCAAGCGCACCACGCCCACGACCTGGGCCGACGCCCTGGTCGTCGACACCGACGTGCTGGTCGAGGCGCCGGTCGAGATGAACGTCTCCGGCTTTGCCGACCTGATCGCCACCTTCACGGCGCCCGCCGACTGGTACCTGGCGACCCTGCTGGGCATGGACGACGTCTACCTGCCCACGGTGGTCGCGCTCGCCCGCGAAAAGGGCCCCGCCCTGCTCGCCGCGGCGCCGCTCGTGCCGAGCGCCGATCGCGCGGCCCTCGGCGAGGTCGCCACCACGCTCACGCTGAGCGGCATCTCCATGGGCATCGCCGGCACGACCGCCCCCTGCTCGGGCATGGAGCACGCCGTCAGCCACCTGATCGAGATGGCCACCATGAAGGCCGGCAACGAGACCGCCCTGCACGGCGCCCAGGTCGGGGCGGCCAGCGTGGTGGCCGCCCTGCTCTGGCACCGCGTCCTCGACGTGCTCGCCGACGGCGGCCTGGCGCACGTCCGGGTGCCCGACGCCGCGCGCTTCGAAGCCGACGTGCGGGCCGCCTTCGCCGACGTCGACCCCAGCGGCGCCATGGGCGAGGAGTGCTGGCAGGACTGCGCGCGCAAGCTGACCCGCTGGACGCGCGCCGGCGAGGCCATCACGGCGGCGGCGCGCGACTGGCCAACCCACGACCGCAAGCTGCGCGAGCTGCTGGCCGCTCCCGAAGACCTCGTGGCCGCGCTGCGCAGCGCCGGCGCGCCCGCCCTGCTTCGCGAAGTGCGACCGGCGCCCGACGAGGCCGCCGCGCGCTGGGCGGTGGCGAGCTGCCACCTCATGCGCTCGCGCTTCTCGGTGGCCGACATGGCCTGCTTCCTGGGCATCTGGGACGACGCCTGCGTCGACGCCGTGCTGGGCGACGCCGTCGTCCTCGGCGGTGGCAGGTGAGCTCGCACGCGGCCAGCGTGCCGGCGACCCGCCGGCCCACTCGCCTCTACCCGGGCTACGCCTTCGACCTCGACGGCACCGTCTACCTGGGCGACGCCCTCCTGCCGCACGCCGCCGAGACGATCGCCGCGATCCGCGCCGCCGGCTCGCGCATCGTCTACGTCACCAACAAGCCGCTGCAGACCGCCGACGACTACGCCCGCAAGCTGACCCGCCTGGGCGTGGCGACGCCGCGCTCCGATGTGGTCACATCGGTCGATGCCCTGGTCGACTACCTGGAGCGCAAGCACGCGGGCAAGACGCTGCTCGCAGTGGCTGAGCGCTCGACCATCGACGAGCTGCGCGAGGCCGGCTTTGCGGTCACCACCGACCCGGCCGCCACCCAGGTCGTGGTCGTCTCGTTCGACCGCACCTTCGACTACGAAAAGCTGAACGCCGCCTTTCAGGCGGTGCGCTACCACGGCGCGACCATCGTGGCGACCAACCCCGACCCGTACTGTCCGACCCCCGACGGCGGGCTGCCCGACTGCGCCGCCATGCTGGCCGCGATCGAAGCCAGCACCGGCGCCAAGGCCGAGGCCATCGTGGGCAAGCCCAGCATCCACATGGCGCAGGCCCTGCTCGACCGGCTCGGCCTGCCTGCGGGCGACGTGGTGCTGATCGGCGACCGGCTGCTGACCGACGTCGCCATGGCGCTGTCGCTGGGCATGACGGGCGTTCTCATCCTGACCGGAGCGACGCACCTCGACAGCCTCGAAGGCTCGCCCGTGAAACCCGATTTCGTGATCGACGGCCTCGCCCAGCTTCTGCCTGAACCCTCTTCCCATGACCAGGAGGTCCACCGGTGAACTTCATCTTCATGCTGACCCACAACGACAGCACCGTGCCCGATGCCGCCAAGGTCTACGAGACGCTGCGCGGCACGGCGCTGCACTACGTCGGCTTCAAGGACATCGGCGCGACCCCCGAAGAGCTCGCCGTGGTGGCCGACAAGGCCCACGCCGACGGGCTCGAGGTCATGCTCGAGGTCGTCTCCACCTCGCGCGAGTCCGAGCTGGTCTCGCTCGAGACCGGCCGCCAGATCGGCGTCGACTGGATCATGGGCGGCACGTATGCCGCCGACGGCATGCGCATCCTCGCCGGCAGCGGCATCAAGTACCTGCCCGTTCCCGGGTCGCATCGACGGCCACCCCAGCGTTCTGCTGGGCAGCATCGCCGAGATCAGCCAGGACGCCCGCGACCTGTCGGCGCTGAACAGCGTCTACGGTCTCGACCTGCTCGCGTATCGCAGTCCCGGGCAGGACCCCATCGCCCTCACGCGCGACGTCGTGGTCGCCTCGCCCGGGCCGGTGATCGTGGCCGGCTCGATCGCGACGCCTGAACAGATCCGTCTCGTCGCCGGAGCGGGGGCGTGGGGGTTCACGATCGGTGGCGCGATCTTCGAGGGGCGTCTGCCCGGCGCACCCGACCTGGCCGGCCAGATCAGCGAGGTCCTGACCATCACGGCGGCCGCCACGGCGGTCCGCGACTAGGGTCCGGGCATGGACGGAAAGCCTCGCGCGAAGCTGCCCGACCGCGTGCGCGACGCGTTGCTCGGCGACCTGTTCTCGAGCGTCTACGTCGCCGGCGACCGGCTCCCCAACGAGGATGAGCTGGCGGCTCGCTTCGAAGTCAGCAGAGCGACTATCCGCGAAGCCGTGCGTGGGCTCGTCGAGGCCGGGTATCTGGTGCGCCGACATGGCACCGGTACCTTCGTGACGGCGCTGCCGCGTCATCGCCACACGCTGAACCGCAACCTGAGCTACATGGCCATGATCCGCGAAGCCGGGCTCGAGCCGGGACGCAGGCTGATCCGCCACCTGGTCCGCGTGGCGACGAGCGACGAGGCGGCCACGCTTGCGATCGCTCCCACGGACTCCGTGTTGTTCGTCGAGCGGATCCGCACAGCCGACGGCCGGCCGGCCGTGTACTCGACCGACCGCATCTCCACGGCTCTGCTCGGCGACGCCGTCGATCGTGTCGCCGACTTGTCGTCGCTGTACGCGTTGCTCGAGCAGGCCCACGCCGAGGTGCGCAGCGCGCTTGCGACTCTGCATCCTGTGGTCGCCGACGCGCGGTTGGCGCGCCTGCTCGAGGTTCCCGTCGGCGCTCCCCTGCAGCAGATCGAACAGGTTGACTTCGACGAGCTCGGACGACCCGTGATGCTCTCCTCGGAGTGGCATGTACCCGACGTCTTCGAGCTTGCCGTGAACCGCGTGAGTGATGCGCCGGCCGGTCGTGCCGGTGCCTGAATCGCCGCGACAGAAAGCGGCGTGGGACACGGAGGTCGCACGGTGGTCGCTGACGCGCGCGTGACGTGGCTGGGTCCCGATGCTCGCCGGCGCGCTCTGGAGCGTTTCGCCGCCGAGACCTTCGACGTGCTGGTCGTCGGTGGCGGCGTGACGGGCTGCGGGGTCGCGCTCGACGCCGCGAGTCGCGGCCTGTCGGTGGCCCTGGTGGAACGCCGCGACTTTGCCGCCGGCACGTCGAGCCGTTCCAGCAAGCTCATCCACGGTGGCCTGCGATATCTCGAGCATCTCGACGTCGACCTCGTGCGCGAGGCGTTGCACGAACGGCGGCTGCTGATCGAGAAGATCGCCCCGCACCTGGTCCATCCCACGCCGTTTCTGTTCCCCCTCAGGCGCAGGGTCTGGGATCGCTTCTACATGGGCGCGGGTCTCCTGCTATACGACTCGCTGGCCGGCCTGCATCCGGCGGTGCCGCGTCACCGGCACCTGTCGCGGCGCGCCTGCCTGAAGGTGGCCCCGGGGCTGCGCGGCGACGTGCTTGCCGGCGGCATCCGCTACTACGACGCGCAGGTCGACGATGCGCGCTTCGCCCTGGTGCTCGCGCGTACGGCGGCTTCGCTGGGCGCGGTCTGCGCGTCGGCGGTGGCGGTCGACCGAGTTCCTGCACGACGGCGACAGGGTGGCCGGCGCGCGCCTGCACGACCTCGAGGGCGGCGGCGAGCTCGACGTGCATGCTCGCGCGGTGATCAACGCCACGGGCATCTGGACCACCGAGATGGAGCGCCTGGCCGGGCATCGCCGACCCCATGATCGTGCGGCCGTCCAAGGGAGTGCACATCGTCGTGGCTCGCGACAGGATCGAGTCGGACTACGCGCTCATCCTGCCTACCGAGAAGAGTGTGCTGTTCGTACTGCCCTGGGGCCGGCAGTGGATCATCGGCACCACCGACACCGACTGGCACTACGACCTCGACCACCCGGCGGCCACGCACGCCGACATCCAGTACCTGCTCGAACACGCCAACAAGGTGCTTGCCGAGCCCCTCCGCTCGAAGACGTCATCGCCGTGTACGTCGGCCTGCGACCGCTGCTCGGCGGCACGGCGGAGGAGACGGCGAAGCTGTCACGCCATCATGCCGTGCGGCGCAGCGCGCCGGGGTTCGTGAGCGTGGCGGGCGGCAAGTACACCACCTACCGGCTGATGGCGCGCGACGCGGTCGACAAGGCCGCAGCCGACCTGCCGTTCGCAAGCGACGCCAGCCGCACCGCCGACATCCCGGTGCTGGGAGCCGTCGGCCGGGCGGGCGCGGGGTTCAGGCTGAGCCGGCACGCCGGGGCCGCCACCCTGTCGGCGGGCCAGCTCGACCACCTGGTCGCGCGCTACGGCACGCTGGCCGAGGAGGTGCTCGACCTGCTCGTCGCCGACCCTGCTCTGGCGGCCCCGCTTGCCGGCGCCGAAAGTACCTGGCCGGCGAGGTGCGCTACGCCGCGATGTGCGAAGGCGCGCTGCATCTGGACGACGTGCTCACCCGCCGCACGCACATCGCCTTCGAGGCGCCCGACCGCGGCCGGCCTGGCCTCCGAGGGCGCCGCGCGCCTGATGGCGCCCGTGCTCGGCTGGGACGAGGCCGCGATCGATCGCGAGATCGCCCACTACGTGGCGCGACTCGAGGCCGAGTCGGCAGCGCAAGCGCTGCTCTCCGACGTCGCGTCCGATGCGGCTCGGGCCGGGGTGCGCGACCTGCGGCTCGATGCCTACGACCGCGGAGGGACGAGTCGCCGTCCGCCACGCTGCACTCGACAACGAAGTAGGAGGGCTCGAAGCAGGGGCGGCGGAGGGAATCAAACGCCCCAGTGTGCCAGACGGCGGCCCTTGTTCTCTTACTCGGTCCTATATCCCGTGCGCCAGCGCTCGAGCCACCACGCCACTGAGCGGTTCGCCTCGAGCGCGAAGTCGGTCGCGACCTTGCGGGCGTAGACCTCCTGTGCGTAGTTGTCGTAACCGCCGGAGCCGCGGCGTCGTACAGGCGGTCGAGGTCGCCCGAGACTTCGCGCAGCTGCGCGTCGCTCAGGCGGCGGTAGGCGTCTCTGTGGACGACGTGCTTCTCGTAGCGCTCGACCATGTGCGGCGGCGCCTTTGGCCTGCCCAGGCAGAGCATCGTTTGCGAAGAATCGAGTAGAATCCGGGGGCTCGAGTGCTTATTGCCGGTGATCTGGATCACAGATTATATACTAGTACGCTAGTAGTCTTAGTAGGGTATTATGAGTCGAATATGCATCCTCAGGATAGCTCAACTATGAAAATCGCAAGTGACGTTACGGAGTTGATCGGTAACACGCCGCTGGTGCGGCTGAACAAAGTGACAGAAGGCTGCGCCGCCGATGTGGTGGCGAAACTGGAAAGCTCGAATCCTTGTGCTAGTGTAAAAGATCGCATTGGCGTCAGCATGATCACCGAGGCCGAACGCGCTGGGAAAATTCAGCCTGGTAAAACCGTGCTGATCGAGCCGACCAGCGGCAACACGGGTATCGGCCTGCGCGTCGAGGCCGACCACGGCGGAAACGTCGAAAAATGTTCCGTCTCGGTTGTTGGCGTAGAAAACATTGCGCTCGAATCCGCTCCAGGTGTAGTCGGAACGGATCAACTCGTTGATCGCATTCCATCCGAGTTCGTATTCGTGAGATGCGCGGGCTTCGTCGGGAGAGAAAGCGACCACTTGCCGCCAGAAGAAGCTGTTGAGATCGGGCGAAGAATCTTTGCTAGCCAGTTCCGTGCGCGAAGGGCCGGAGACCATGCCATTCGTGATGTAGAGGTCAGGGAAGCCGTCGTGATCGAAGTCGAAGGCGTCGCTCGACCAGGCCCAGCGGCCCATTCCAACGCCGGAGAAAGCGG
>CAVWIH010000028.1:0-155943 GCA_963755025.1 uncultured Actinomycetes bacterium | reverse complement strand
TTGAATGAGCTTGCAACCCTTTTCCCCATGATCCCGCTTTCGATTGAATGCCGTTATCACTCGACCGGGTGTTCCCATCCGTCCAAAATCGGAACGCCGAAGCTGACAATTGTTTTGGCATTTTCCAGGTCATAACCGAATCGGACAGAAGGCTTATCCAACATTTCATCAAGGGTCGCAAAAGGCGAGCTGCCCGCGGCAAGGTACACTCCGTTCGGAACTTCAGACAAGAATCGGCGATATAAGAGCGACATTGTTCGGCCCGGTTGGCCGTCTGACACTCGAATCCATTCGTTCTGTGAGGACGCTTTCATCGCCGCAATCGACCCTCCGATCGCCGCAACCGCCTCGTCGAGCAATACAGGGGATGATCCAGCTACATTTCTTTTAATCGGCTGCAGGACGCGAGCCGGATGATACGGAAGATGATGAGCTCCCAAGCCGACCGGGCAGAGCGCGCCATAACTCATCGGATGGTTCGGGACACCGGAGAGATTCACCGGTTGATCGCCGACGCATCGCACGCGAACACCGCAACCGGCCGGGCGAGAGTGCATGCGGTATACTTTGTCTGAAATTTTCCTTTTAACGGCTCGGGAATATGACCAGTTTTGTGTCCAGACTGACGAATCCTTGAGCAGTTTCCAGGGAACCGGCGTAAGCATGATTCCTACTGCGGAACCGCCGATAAATTTAAACAGATCCCGTCGTGATATTTTCTGATTCATATTTGATTCCAATTTTGGGTATCAACCTTCTGAAGAATTGCCTTTGGCATAGCAACTATTTGAAGTCTGTGACATTGCGACTGGGATTCCCCAAAGCTTCCGATTTTATTTGTGGCATTGAAGGCACCCGCTGACGACCCTCCGCTCTTCGTGGCACTTCGCGCAGTCGTCCATATTCATCCCTTGCCATGGGTTGGATTTAATCCCCGAAATATTTTCTCCCGATATATCGCGGCTGTAACCGCTGATCCTGTTTTCTTGATACGACCGAAGCGCTTCAGACTTATCCTGCGGACCATGACACCGCTCGCACTGAATGTTCGCAAGTTTCACGTGCTGGATATGGGAAAAATATCGTTTTGCGGCTGTCGGCGTAGACCAGCCACGGAATTTCTTTGTTTTATGTAATACGTACTCTGAACCAGTAGCGCCACCGTATTGCTCGCATGAGCTCTGCGGCCATGACGCTGTTCGACGTGCTGCAGGAGGGGCGGCTGGCGCACGGCGGCTCGAGGGTGCTGCGGGAGCAGGTGCTCAATGCCGGCGTGAAGGCGACGCCTTACGGCTGGCGCCTCACCAAGGTCACAGACGACGCCGAAGTAATCGACGCCGCGGTCGCGCTGGCCATGGTCGTCTACCTGGCCGAGTCGGAGGCCAACGCCTTTGCGCCATCGTTTGCCCGCACTGGCGGCGTCTGGAGTATTCCGCTCGGCGAGGGCCAGTTGGAGGTTCCAAACCTAGAAGCCGGTCACAAAGACATCCTTGGGCACGCCAGACGTGCGCAGGATGTACGACTTCCCACCGGGCAGATGACCGATCAGCTCGAAGTGCGAGCCGCTTGAGGTGTAGGTGAAGTCACCAGGCACGGTCCCTGGCTTCATGGGCTTTCCCGTGTATGGATTCATGAGCCATCCGCTCTGGGACGCCCTTTTAGCGCAACCCAAGCGCCCCGTCCACAGTCACATCGCTCGGACGCGGGTAGACGCCGCGGTGTCCGTTAGCCCAGTAGCCGACCGCCGTTGCCGAGGTACTGCACCGAGGTCTCGATCTGCCATTTGCGAAACGCAGAGGCGTCGGCGACATAACCGGCCTTGGACAGCAGCGGCGTATGACGATACGACGCAGGATGTGTCCGCTCGACCAGTCTGTGCTTATCTAGGGTGAGGCGGCGGCCGTCGAGGACGAGATGGACAGTGGCAAATCGCACGCCCTTGCTCGTGGTCCTCCCTTTTTGGAGAAGCAGCGTCGTACCTTTGCTAGGCACCCTCACCGGCGTGCCGCCGTTCGAGCCAACGGAGTAGGTACTTCCCGTCCGTTAATTCTGGAACGTTTGAGGGGGAGTTCGGCTGCCGGCTAACGGCCACTGCCAGTAGCCGACGATGCCGGACCCGGTGGTGTGCGCCGAACCGCCACAGGCGGCGAGTAGGGCAACGACACCTAGGACGACGACGGCCATCGCGAGGCGAGCTCTGGCGGTGAGGCGTGGTCTCATGGCCATCCTTCAGGCGCCGGTAGGACACTGCGACTTCCATACTACGCGCTCCAGCGTGCGGCCAGTGGAGGGGCGTGACGGGCTTCTCATCGTAGGGCCAGTCTATCGGCTCGAGGTGAGGTGCCCGTGAACTTCAACCCGCTGCGCCTCTTCGGCGCTCGCCCCCAGAAGCGTGCGTTGGACGAGTCCAGCGAGCTCTACCGCGCCCTTGCCATCTACAACCAGACCGCGTCGGGCTTCTCCGTCAATGACGAGACCGCGCTGACCTCAGTCGCCGTGCTCGGCTGTCTTGCAGGTCCGCGCCGGTTCCTTTTCTTCGCTGCCGCTCCAGGTCCGCCAGAAGGTCGGCCGCGATCGCGTGGAGCGCGACGACCATCCGGCCTACCGGCTGCTCTCCGTGGCGCCCAACCCCATCCTCACCGCGCCGCAGTTCTGGCGCTGGAAGCAGATCCAGGAAGACCTCGTCGGCAACGTCTTCGCACACGTGGTCTGGGCCAAGGGCGAGCCGGTCGAGGTCTGGCCGATGACCGGCGCGCTGCCCACCATGAAGATGACGCCGGCGGGCATGGCCTACGCCTACTCGGGCGACGTCATCGTCCCGGCCGGCGTCTACCCGGCGAGCGAGATCCTGCACTTCAAGGGGCAGATCCTCAAGAACCCCTACTGGGGCCGCTCGATCATCAACGCCGCCCGCGACACCATCGGCCTGTCGATCGCCTCGAGCCAGTTCTTCGCGCGCTTCCTGGCCAACGGCAACCACTTCCCGGGCTACCTCTCGACCGACCAGGACTTGACCGACGAGGACTTCGAGGCGCTCACCGAGCAGTTCAAGGGCTCCGCCGGCGTGCTCAGCGCCGGCGAGCTGCGCATCTTCGACCGCGGCCTCAAGCTGCTGCAGAACGCCATGAGCCTCAAAGACGCGCAGCTGCTCGAGGAGCAGCGGTGGATCCTCGAGGAGTGCTGTCGGCTGTTCCGCGTGCCGCTGCCGCTGCTGCAGGACTGGACGCACGGCACCTACACCAACGCCGAGCAGGCCGGCATCTGGTTCGGCCAGCACACGCTGCTGCCGCTGGCCGTCGACACCGAGGCGTCGATCGCGCAGCGCCTGTTCCTGCCGAGCGAGATCGCCGCCGGCTACTTCACCAAGTTCAACATCGACTCGCTGCTGCGCGGCGACTTCGCGGCGCGCTCGGCGGGCTACTCCATCCTCATCTTATGCGGCGTGCTCTCCCCCAACGAGGCGCGCGCCCTTGAGGACTGGAACCCCTACGACGGTGGCGACGACTACCGGCTGCCGCTCAACACCGCGCCGGCCAACCTCTTCCTCACCGCGCCGGCGCCGGTACCGGCCGCGGACAAGGTCAAGGCGGAGGAGGTCGTGCCCGCACCGGCGACGCCGCGCGCAACCTCGAGGCCGGCGAGCAGGCGCGCTTCGCGGTGGCCACCATGGTGCGCCACTCCGGCGACCTCATCGCGCGCCGCGCGCTGGAGGACAAAGAGCGGGGCCGACCGCTCACCGACACCGAGGCGTTCGCGCACCGCGTGCTGGCGCCGGTCTGTGAGTCGGCGGTCCACCTCGGCATCGTGCTGCAGCCGCGCACGCTCGTCGAGCACTTCGTCGGGCGGCGTGACGGCGACTTCATCATGGCGCCAGGTCCGTCGGCGCAGGACGAGGAGGGCGCTTCATGAACTCAGAGCTTCGCATGAGGGTCGTTCCCGACCTGCGTTTCCTCTCCGCCGGCGACGGCGCTCCCGACCGCATCCAGGGCAAGGCGATCGTCTACGGCGCCGTCTCCGAGGACATGGGCGGCTGGCGCGAGGTCTTCGCGCCGCACTCGGTGGAGCTCGACCCCGACCTGCGCATGCTCAACGACCACCAGACCAGCATGGTCATCGGTCGCCAGAGCGCCAGCACGCTCGACGCCTTAGACGACGGCTCGGGCATCGTGGTGACCGGCTACCCGCCGGACACGAGCTGGGCGCGCGACCTGCTGGTCTCGATGGGCCGCGGCGACGTCAACCAGATGTCGTTCCGCTTCCTCGCGCTCGAAGACGACATCGCCTGGGTGCCCAGCGAGGCGGCGCCCGACGGCGGCTACGTGCTGCGCACCGTGCTGCGCGCGCTGGTCTCGGAAGTGTCGGTCGTGGCCATCCCGGCATACCCGCAAACGATTGCTCTCGCGCGGGCCAGCATCAGCGGCGAGCTGCGCCGCCGCGTCTGGGCGGCGCTGCCCGGCGAGCTGCGCGAAGGCAAGGTGCTCTCCGCCGACAACCTCGCCGCTTTGATCCAGATGCACGACCTCGCCGAGACCGTGCTCAGCGCCGCCGACCCGAATTGGGCCGCGGACAGCCAGGTCGCCGGCGAGGCGAGCGACGAGGCCGAGCCCGGCGTGGGCGTCGAGGGTCGGTCCGCAGCAAAGCAGGACACCGGGGAGGCCGGCGGTCCGCCGGCCGTCCCGTCCGGCGCCGGTTCGGCGCGCGCCAGCGACCTCGTGGCAGTGCCCGGGGTCGGGTTCATGACTGTGAAGGGAGCTGGCCGCGATGGCTGACTACCGTGAGTTGGAGAAGGAAGCCGAGCGAGATCCGCTCGCGTAACGAGGCGCTGCTCGCCAAGGGCGCCGAGATGACGCCGGAGGACCGCGACCAGGTCATGCGCGACGTCGGTCGCATGGGCGTACTCGAGGAGGTCGCGCGCAGCCTGCGAGACAGCAGAGCTTGAGACCATGCGCGCGTCGGTCGCCGGCACCGCGCCGGTCGTCGCCGGCGGCGAGTCGCCGGAGAAGGCGATCATGGCCGACCTGCGCCACTTCATGGAGACCGGCGTGGTCCGCAATCCCGGGGCGGAGAGCGGCGAGGCGCGCGCCGCGCTCATCGGCGGCACGGGCGCAAACGGCGGCTTCCTCGTGCCCGAGCCCATCCACGCTCCGCTGATCGAGAAGTACCGCAAGCACAGCCCGCTCATCCAGGACTGCACGGTCTTCAACATGAACGGCAACACCACCATGTACCTGCCGTTCAAGGCCACGCACGGCGCCACCGCCTCGACCACAGAGACCGGGGCGCGCACCGAGCAGACCGAGCCGACCTTCGCCGGCGGCGCCGCGTCGGCGCTGCAGGCCTTCGACTACTACACCGACCAGCGCGCGTCGCAGACGTTCTTAGACGACATCCCCGACGCCGAGCAGATGTACCTCGACTGGATCTACCAGGACTTCCTCGAGGGCATGAACGCCGACGCCGCGGTGGGCGCCGGGTCCGGCTCGCAGAAGCTGGCCGGCATCTTCGTGGCGAGCGGCACCTACCAGACCACGCTCTCGGGCTCCGCGGCGGCGCTCACCAACACGGGCTTCCTCACGCAGTTCTTCAAGCTGCCCATCAAGTACCGCGCCAACGCCAAGTGGTACCTGAGCTCGCAGAACCTGGCGATCGCCATGGGCTTTGCCTACCCCAACCTCAACAACACGCCGCTGGTGCTGCCCAACCCGACCGACGGCTCGTTCTCCATCCTCGGCAAGCCGGTGGTCGAGGTCGACGACGCTCCGGCGATCGGCGCCGCGGCCTACCCGGTCGCCTTCGGCGATCTGGCGCGCGGTTACGCGGTCGGCATCCACAAGCAGCCCACCATCCTGCGCGACCCCTTCACCGCCAAGCCGAACGTCATCTTCTACGGCCTGGGTCGCTTCGGCGGCATCCCCTGGGATCCGTACGCGGTCGTGCTCTGCAAGAGCAACAACGTCTAGCAGGGGGTCCGTCATGGCAGACGAGGACACCGCCGCGGAGGTCGGCGCCGAGCAGGCGCCGGTCGACGAGGCGCCGGCAGACGAGGATCCGGGAGCCGAGGACGCTCCGCGCGTCGCCGAGCCGTTCATCGACCCGATCGTCGAGGTCCGCTTCACCCGCCGCACGCCGTGGTGCATCGGCACCGCCGAGGGCGCGACCGAGCGCGTCTTCGAGAGCTGAGGAGGTGGCCGAACTCCCGAGCTCCGTCGCGCACGTCTTCGTCGGCATCGGCGCGGCGGTCTGGTCGGGCGACACCGAGACCGCCGTCCGTGAGGCCGGCGAGGTGGCGACCCGCAGTCGCCGCCGGCGCAAGTAGGACACCGTGATGAGGCCGCGGGAGCGTCTGTTCGGGTGCTCCCGCGGCCGTGCTTTGGCTAGGGAGGGCGTCGTGGACCGTTTCAGGCAGCAGAGCGTCGGCACCTACCCGCTCGTCGTCACCACGATCGACCCCGCGACCGAGGCGCCGTGCACCGTGACGGGCTCGCCGACGGTCGTGGTCAGCGACGGCGGCGGCGCGCAGGTCTACTGCGGCGCCGCGACGATCGCCGGCACCACGCTCACGCTCGCGCTGCCGGTGGCGCAGCGCTGCTGCTGGACACCTACACCGCCGTCTGGACGGGCACCGCGCCGAGCGGCCCGACCACCTGGCACAGCTACTTCGAGCTCTGCGGCGGCTTCATCTACGAGGTCGCCGACTTCCGCGCCTGGGATCCCGACCTTCTCCGACACCATCAAGTTTCCCGCCGCCATGCTGCGCGCCGCGCGCGTCGCCGGCGAGCAGCGGTTCGAGAAGGCGGCGCGCCTGGCCTACGTGCCGCGCTGCCGGCGCTGGTCGAAGCAGGTCCAGGGCTACCCCATGCCCATCGGCTACGGCATCGGCTACGACGCCGGCATCAAGCGCCTCGAGACGCACGTCAACGCGCTGCGCACGGTGCGCTCCGTGTCGATCAACGGCGCGGCCATGGCGCCGTCGCGACCTCGCGAACCTCGACTTCACCGAGTGGGGCGCGCTCGACCAGCCGTCGGGCGGCTACTGGCTCGACCGCTCGTCCGTGTCGGTCGTGCTCGAGCACGGTCTCGACTTCGCGCCGGCGCCGGTGGCCACCGCGGTCATGATGCTGGCGCGCGAGTACATCTTCCGCACCGCGCTCGCCAGCCGCGCCACGGTCGAGGCGACCGACGTCGGCTTCTTTCGCCTCTCGGTCGCCGGTCCCGGCCGACCGACCGGGATCCCCGAGGTCGACACGGCCATCTTCGAGTTCGGGCGCCGGCGCCCGCGCGCATGAGCGGCTTCCGCGCGCTCGCGCCGCAGGTCATGGACGCGCTCGGCGCAGCGATCGCCGCCACGGCGCCGAGCGCCGCAAACGTCTCCGTGGGCTACCCGGCCGGCGGCCTTGCCGACCAGCAGATCTGGGTCGCCGGCGACTTCGAGGCGGCGATCGCCTGGGCGACGACCGGCTGGCAGCAGCGTGCCGAGGAGCACGGACTGCAAGGTGCGCTGCTCGGTGCTCATGTCGACCAATGTCTTCGCGGACGTGCGCGACGCCTGCACGGCGCTCGTGAACGCAGTCGAGGATGCGCTCGCCGCCGACCGCACGCTCGGCGGGCTTGTCGATCGCTGCGAGGTCACCGCCAGCAGGGGCCAGGAGGCCATTCCCGACGAGCACCAGCGGTCCTACGGCATCGAGCTCACCGTCTCCTGGGCAGGCGAGGCCACGGCGTGACGGTCTGCTCAGGATGGGAGGCGCGATGAGGCGCACCTACACAGTCACGCAGAAGGTCTGGGGCGAGTTCCACGGCGAGCACCACGACGGCGAGTTCGAGCTGCGCGGCGGCGTGGCGATCGCCTCCGAGGCCGCCGCGGCTCGAGCTGCTCGAGCACCTCGTCGGACTTGGGCTGGCCAGACGCGGCAGGCCGCGCCGGCCGGCGCAAACGATCACCCCGGAGGTCTGACCATGGCTGGTGCTCTGCAGATCGGTCGCGACATCGTCGGCGTGGCAAAGCAGACCGCGCAGGGCGCGCTTGCCGCCAACCCGACCTTCGCCCACGGCGTGGCGTCGGGCGACCTGCCGGCGATCGCCATCGCCCAGGCCGACGACCCGATGACCTCGGCCGGTCGCGCCGCGCCGGGCGCCTACCGCAACTCAGTCGACGAGAAGTTCGCCTTCGACACGCGCGCCTGGCAGAAGTCGATCGGGCTCTACATCCTCGGGCTGCTGGGCAACGACGCCGTGAGCGGCACGGGGCCGTACACCCACGTGCTCACCCAGGCGCTCACCGTGCCCTACCTCTCGATGTTCGCCAAGAAGAGCGACGGCACGATCGTCGCGGTGCGCGACTCGAAGATCACCAAGCTCGAGTGGTCCTGGTCCGACAACCAGCCGGTCGTGGTCTCGGTGGAGACCGACGGCTGCGTGCTGTCGTTCCCGGCGACCTTCGCGCCGGCCACTGACGAGTCGGGCACGCTTAACTACTACACGCCGGTGGGCGGCACGTTCAAGTACGACGTCGCTTCGACTATGCCGGCGGTGGCCTCGGTGGTCGGCGGCAAGATCACCATCGCCCAGGACGTCACCACGCCGATCTTCTCCGGGGCGATCGAGGCCGGCGACGCACTCGAGGGCAACCTCAACATCGACGTCTCGCTTGACTGCATCCCCGCCGACGCCACGCTGTGGCGCAAGATCCTGACCGGCTCTACGTCGCGGCACGTCGATCGCGACCACGCCGCAGTACGGCTCCTTTGAGGTCAGCTTCGCCAAGGGCGCCGACTCGATCAAGTGGGGCGCCTACAACGTCGGCTTCCTGGGCGACCTGCCCAAGGCCGACGCCAAGGGCGGTCCCGGCACCATGACGATCGCCGGCGGCTGCTACCCGGCCGCACCGGGCGGCACGCCTATCACCGCCACGCTGATCAACACCGTCGCGTCCTACTAGGAGGGGTCCTGTGAAGAGGGTCATCGTTCGCTACCTCGAGGGCGAGGAGCAGACCGCCTGGCTGCAGCCTTACGACGACATGCTCAAAAACCGCGAGCTCGCGCGGCCGGCTCTACCGCGACCCGGACACCGGCGAGGAGTGGGTCACCGACGCCGAGCGCCTGGCCTGCAACGCCTTCTTCGCGCTTGAAGCGCGCCGGGCTGGTCACGGACGGCGAGTTCATGAGCTGGTACCAGCGCGTCGACGAGATCGAGCCGCGCCTCTCGCACGCAGACGTCGAGGAGCTCGTGGCCACCGGCCAGGTCAGAAAGGCCGAGGCCGAGTACCTGCACCGCCGCGTGGAGGAGCTCGGTGACGGCGCGGGGGAATCTCAGGCGCCGCCTTCGCTGTAGCGAGCGCGGCGCTTGCCTGCGGGTTCGGACTCGACCTGCAGCACTGTGACGGCGAGGTCTTCGCGGCGCTTCAGGAGCTGCTCGCAGAGCAGGAGCGCGAGCGGCGCCGGCGAGGAGCTGCTGGCGCGCTACAAGGAGACGATGGGCGTGAGCGGTTTCGGGCAAGGTCGTGGGCGCCGGCGAGACCGGCTTCTCCGCCGAGATCCGCATCGACGGGCTCGAGGAGACGCTCGCCGCGCTGCGCATGCTCGACCGCGACATCTACGCCGGCCTGATCCGTGGGCCTGAAGACCGTGGGCGACCTGCTCGTCGTCGACGCCGACGCCGCAGCTCCGCCTGAGGCCAAGGGCGGCTACGGCGCCCGCATGACCGTGCGCGGCAAGAAGGTCGGCGTCAAGGTCTTCGCCCGGGCCGGCTCTGTCGCCGGGCGCAACGCCGCCATCTTCGAGTTCGCCGGCACGCGCGGCCAGTCGCGCCTCGGCGGTCCCATCACCGGCCAGGGCGCCGCCATGGTGCGCTGGCTCGACGGCTACGGCAAACCGGGCCGCTTCCTGTGGGGCGCCTGGGACCGCAACAAGGACCGCGCCGAGAACCAGATCCGCGTGATGATGGCGCAGGCCGAGCGCATCTGCCAGGACCGTCTCGGCGCCGCCGGCGAGGCCTTCTGATGGCGGTCGTCGTCAACGTCTACGGCAAGGCCTCGCTTGCCCAGATCGACAAGGCGCAGGCGCAGCTCGCCGGGATGCGCAAAGAGGCCGCGGCGCAGGCTGGGCCCTGGAAGAGCATGGGATCGGCGATCTCTTCGACCTGGGCGAAGATCGGCTCGAGCCTCGCCGCGGTGGCCGTGTTGCGCTGGCTCAAGGGTTCGCTCGACGCCGCCCGGGAGTTCCAGCTCGGCACCTCGCAGCTGCGCACCGCCGTCATGGACACCGCCAAGACCGCGGGCCGCGGCGCCGTGCTGTGGGACGCCTACGAAAAGCAGATGCAGCGCGTAGTGCCGGCGCAGTCGAACCTCTCCGCCTACTCGCGCGGCGACCTCGAGGGCGCGCTCACCACCCTGACCCAGACCACGGGCTCCTCTGCGAAGGGCTTGAAGCTGCTCGGCCTGGCGACCGACCTGGCGCGCGCCAAGAACATGGATCTCGGCAAGGCAGCGCAGCTCGTCGGCCGGGTGGCCGACGGCAACACCGGGATCCTCAAGCGGTACGGCATCGTCATCGACAAGGGCGCCACGGCCACGCAGGCACTCGGCGAGCTGCACCGCAAGTTCTCAGGCGCCGCCAAGACCTACGGCGACTCCTCGGCGGGCGCCGCGGCGAAGTTCCACAACGCGCTGCAGCAGCTGCAGATCACCGTGGGCACGGCGCTCCTGCCGGTCACGGGCAAGCTCATGGGCTACCTCAACACCGGCCTCGGGCTGTTCCAGCGGCTGCCGGGTCCGGTGAAGACCGTGGTGGTGGCGCTCGGCGCCGTCGCCGGCGCCGCGGCGATCATGGCGCCGTTTGCCTCAAGCATCCTCGCGCTCACCAAGGCCATGCAGCTCGCGCAGCTCGCCTCGAAGGTCTGGGCCGCGGCGCAGTGGCTGCTCAACGCCGCCATGAGCGCCAACCCCATCGGCATCGTCATCGTGGCGATCGCCGCGCTGGTCGCCGGCATGATCATCGCCTACCGCAAGAGCCAGACCTTCCGCGACGTGGTGCTCGGCGCCTGGAGCGCGATCAAGACCGCGAGCGTCACCGTCTTCAACTCCCTGGTCGCGTTCTTCAAGCGGTGGGGACCGCTCGTGCTCGCCGCCTTCACCGGCGGCCTCGGGCCGGCGGTGCTGTGGGTGGTCAACCACTGGTCGCAGATCAAGAGCGGCGCGTCAGACGCCTTCGGCGCCGTCGTCTCGCTGGCCAAGGGCTTCGGCGGGCGCATCCTCTCGGCGGTGGGCGACCTCGGGTCGCTGCTCTACAAGGCGGGGCAGGCGATAGTGCAGGGCCTTGTGTCCGGCATCACAAGCGTCTGGCACACCGTCACCGACAAGATCAGCTCGCTGCTCTCGGGGCTCTCGAAGGCGCGGCCAAGAAGCTGCTCGGCATCAGCTCGCCTTCGAAGGTCTGGGCGTCGTTTGGGCGCTACATGGGGCTGGGCGTCGCCGTCGGCCTGGACGGCACGCGCTCGACGGTCGCCGCGGCTGCCGCGCGCGTCTTTGCTTCGGCCGGCGGCGGCGGAATGGGCTGCGCCGGCGTTCGCCGGGGGCGGCGTACGGCGCGCAAAGCGTCGTCATCTCTCCGGGCGCCGTCGTTGTGCAGCTCACGATCGGCTCCGGCGCCGGCTCTCCGCAGGCGATCGGTCAAGCGGTCTCGACCGCCGTCTCTCCTGCGCTCGACCAGCTCGCCCGCGAGGTCCGTCGGGTGGTGAGGCGCTGATGCCCACCTACACGAAGAAGGTCTACCAGAGCCGTCTACGCCAACCGCGCCAACAACGGCCTCACGCCGAGCGCCGCGGACCGACATCGCCGTCTGACCGACGGCTCCGACGCCACCTACGGGCGCAAGAGCTCCGCCACGCTGCCTGGCGACTACGCCATCAAGGGGGGCAACGTCTGGGCCGCGGGCGAGCGCGCCGTCTCGCTCGTGCCCTATGTGCGCTCGAAGTCGCCGGGCGCCGGTGTCGCCACGATCAGCCTTGGCGCCTGGAGCGGCATCACCTACAACATCGCCGAAGGCGTCGTGCTCTCGCTGCCGGCCGGCTCGTCGCTCATCGCCAACTACCAGATCGCCGCCCAGGCCGGTCAGATGCTCGACCCCATGACGGGGCTTGAGTGGCTGCAGCCCGGCCAGGGCGGACGCCTGGCGTCGCTTACCTTCCGCGACCCGTCGCGCCGCGAGCAACGCCGCCTACTTCTACGAGGCCGGCCTCTACATCTACACGCTCAAGCCGGCGACCATCGCCGCGCCGACGATCGTCCAATGCAGCGGCGGCTGGGTCACCACCACGCAGTACCCGACCTTCTCGGCTCTCGTCTCGGCGCTGGTCGAGAGCTGGCAGCTCTACGCCGGCGGCGAGTTCTGCACCACGGGCCGCGTGGAGTTCTCCGTCTATCGCCAGGCCGACGCCGGCAACGGCGCCTCGCCGCCGGCCGGCGTCACGCCGGTCATGTCGCAGGTCGTGCCGTTCGACCTCAACACCTACATCGACGGCGTGACGGCATCGACGCTGACCGTCTCGGTGAAGGCGCCGGCGCCGATTCCCGACGACAGCTACGTGGTCTACGTGCGAGTCGTGCGCGATCATCCGAGCGGCTCGGATGCGCTCAACGGCGTCTCGCAGTGGAGCTCCTATCCAGAAGCTCTCCTGGTCGCAGCTGGTCGGCGGTCCCTATGCGCCGGGCTGCGGCATGCGCGCCGACGACGCGCCGCAGGCCATGCTGCTGAAGATCACGCCGAGCGGTCCGGCGGGATACACGCAAACCAGCTCGGTCGCCTACGTCGAGCGCCTGGTGGGCGGCGTCTGGCGCGCGGTGCGCGGCATGAGCGGCGTGGCGGTGCCGGTCAACGTCGAGACCACGCTCGGCTACGACTACGAGTGCGACCGCGGCGTGGCGAACACCTATCGCTTGCGCCACACCATGGTGCTCACCGCCGACGGCACGCTGGCGAGCTCGCCCTGGACGCAGATGTCGCTTGCCGGGCCGAACCCCATCGGCACCGGCTGGAATCTCAAGGCGGTCGACCTGCCGGGCGCGTCGTGGCTGTCGGCGGGGATCCTCACCGAGCCTGCCGAGTCCGACCAGACCCAGGCGACGATCTTCTACCCGCTGGACCGGCCGTGCCCGGTCGTGGTCAAGGGCACAGCCGGCGGCTGGGCCGGCTCCTATGACTTCATCGCAAGCGGCGCCGCCGCGGTGGCCGCGCTGCGCGCCCTTGTCGACTACGAGGGCCTGGTACTCGTCGAGACCGCCTTTGGCGATGCCTTCTACTGCTCGCTGACCGGCACGACGGTCAAGCGCCAGGGCACCTCGCCCTCCCCGCGCCTGGCCGGCACGCTGACCTTCGCCCAGGTGGACTGCGACCTCGTGACGGAGAGCTGAAGTGGTGGCCGGCGTGACCGACCTCGGCGTGCTCGCCACGCAGGGCGCGCAGACCATCCTTGTGACCTGCCAGGCGTCGCTTGCCGGCTCACCCCTGGGCGAGCTTGCACGTGGTCGGCGGGTCGGTGACCGCCGACTGCCGGCGCTCGGCGACCCGCGACGCCACCATTACCGTCGTGCCGGGCGCGGGCCAGACCTTCGACCAGTCTTCGCCTTGCTGGCGACACCTGGACTCGAGCTCTCCATTGCGCGCGGCTTTCAGCTCGCCGACGGCACGCAGGTCAGCCGCGCCGCTCGGCGTCTTCGTCATCGACCAGCTCACCTACAAGCGCGTGGGCGCCGCGTCGGGCTGGGAGCTCACCGCGGTGTGCACCGACCGCTCGCAGCGCGTGACGAGGGCGCGCTGGACGCAGCCTTACCAGATAGCCGCCGGCACCGCCCTGGCCGATGCGATCAATGCCGCGGTGCTCAGCCGCTGGCCAGGGGCGCAAACGATCGTCTCGGCGGCGACCGTGCCCAACACACTCGGCGCGCAGGCGGTCTTCGACGCCGGAGGGGACTCCGACCCGTGGGCGGACATCTGCTCGCTTGCGACCTCGTTTGGCTACCTGCTGTCGTTCACCGCCGCCGGCGTGCTCCAGGCCCAGGTCGTCACGCCGCTTGCCAGCCAGGGGCCGGTGTTCACCTTCGCCCGCGGCAGCGCGGCGATCATGACCAGCCAGTCCAAGGTGGTCGCCGCCGACCAGACCTACAACGGGGTGATCGTCACCGGCGAGGGCTCCGGCGTCGGCGATACGCCGCCGCGGGCCGAGGCGTGGGACCTAAACCCAGCGTCGCCGACTTACGCCAACGGACCGTTCGGCGCCGTGCCGACCTTCTACAGCTCGCCGCTTATCACCACGACCGACCAGGCCGCGGCGGTCGCCGCCTCGATGCTGGCGCAGAGCCTCGGCAAGGTGACACAGCTCTCCTGGGAGCAGGTCACTCATCCCGGCCTTGAACCGCTCGACGTCGTGGCGGTCGAGTTTCCTGACGGCACCACGCAGACCTTCATTTTGGACGCGCTCACCGTGCCGCTCAGCGCGACCGACGTGATGACCGCCACGGCGCGTTCCACCTTGGGGCCGTGCTGATGGACTTACACGAGGTCGCCGCGATTCTCGCCGACGCGGGCGGTGGCTCGGACCTGCGTCTGCGCCTGGGCACCGTCACGGCCCTCGCCGGCGACGGCACGTTCTCGGCGACCATCGCCGGCTCAAGCGTCGCCGTCTCCGGGATCCGCGCCTTTGCGAGCGTCTCGCCTACCGTGGGCAAGGGCATCTGGCTCGCGGTCCAGGGCGCCGACGTCTTCGGCGTAGGAGCGATTGGTGCGCCTGCCGGCGTCATTCCCTCGGGGCTCATCGCCATGTGGAAGGGCTCGGTCGCCTCGATTCCGGCCGGCTGGGCGCTGTGCAACGGCGCAAACGGCACGCCTGACCTGCGCGACAAGTTCGTGGTGGGCGCAGACGCCGACGTGAGCGGCGTGGCCGCCTCGACGGTCGCCGGCGCCGCGGCGCAGAGCGGCGGCGCGGCGAGCGCCACGACGAGTACCGCTGGCGCCCACCAGCATACCGACCCGGCGAGCGGCGCCTACACGCTGCAGCTCGCCGACATACCCTCACACCGCCACGCCACGACTGTCGACCTCATGCGCAACGACGCCGCCGGCTCGACCAACACGCACTGGGGCACGTCGGCAGGGCGCTACATCGCCGCCGGCACTGGTGCAGTCGACTTCGCCGGCGGCGGCGGCTCTCACGCGCACCCGTCGGGCGGCCCGACCGATTCGCAAGGCGCGCACACCCACACCGTGACCACGCTGCCACCGTGGTATGCGCTCGCGTTCATCATGAAGCTCTAGGAGGAGCCATGGCCGACGACTCACAGCAGAGCTCCGTCCCCGGCTTCACCGCCGAGCAGAGCTGGGCCGTAGACGTGGTGGCCGAGCGCGCCGCCGACCGTGTGCTCGCCAAGTTCTTCGCGAACGGCTGTCCGGTGCCCTGTCCGAAGGTGGATGCGATCTCGGGAGCGGTCTTCGGCCGAGTCGAGAACGGCGTCCCCGGTCTCGTGCAGCGCACGGCTGCCAATGAGGATGCGATCGCCGCGCTGCAGAAGGCCAAGACTCCCGCGCCCGACTGGCGCGTGCGCGTCATCTGGGGCGTGGGGCTGGCACTCGCCGGCTGGGCCGGCCTCATGGCGTTCAGCATCGTCAAGGACGCGGTCGAGCGTCACTGGCTCGGCTTCTAAGGCCGTTCAGGCCTTCGGGTGCAAGTCGGTGAGTATGAGACCCGCGTATGAAGACCGGGCCATGGAACACCTCTGAGATCGCCTTTCTGCGGGCCAACCGCGAGCTTGGCGCTGGCGCGCTTGCCGAGCTTCTGGACCGCTCGCCGCGCTCCGTGCAAAGCGCGGCCTTCCGCGCCCGCATCTCGCTGCGCCGGCCGCGCGATGCGCGTGGGCGCCTCTTCGGCGCCTGCGCCGGCTTCAGGCTCGAGGAGCTGCGCCCGGCGATCGCCGGCGACGCCCCGGCTCACTTCTCCGCGCGCATGGCCGCAGATCGTGAAGACGAGCTCTGCCCCGACTGCGGGCACCGGCCTGTCCAGGTGGAGCGCGCCGGACTCTGCGGTCCCTGCTACGTCCGCACACTGGCCTGCCGTGCCCGGGACGCGCGCGACGAGCTCGAGCAGGCGCGCCGCCTGCTGAGCGAGTTGGTCGAGGAGTACGGCACGGCACTCGAGCTGCCGCGTATCGCCGCGCAGATGCGCAGCCGGCGCAGCCGGGCTCGCCTGCGGGAGGGCACTTGAGCGGCTTCGCGCGGCCCTGCCGCATCTGCGGCGCGCGCTCGGCGCCGGGCAAGGACCGCTGTGAGCGCCACGCCGGCGGGTCCGGCCGCCCCTCGAGCTGCCGTAGATGTGGCGCGCGCACCTCGGGCGCCGGCCACTGCCAACCCTGCGCGGCAATCGTCGAGGCCGAGCGCCTGGCGGCGCAGCCCTACCGCGAGGACTACTCGTCGGCTGAGTACCTGCGCAACCGCCGCCGGCGCTTCGAGCTTGCCGACGGGCGCTGTGAGGTCTGCGGCGAGCCACTCGACCCCAAGCACTTCGAATGCCACCACAAGACGGCTCTGGCCGACGGCGGCGACTCCTGCCTTGCCAACCTGCGCGTGACGCACGGACGACCATGTCACCAGGCACTCACGGCGGCGCAGCGCCGTCTGCGATCGGCAAGGAGGAGTCAACGTGGCGACACCAGCAGTGCTCATTGAGCGCAAGCGGGCCATGGCTGGGTTCGGGGCGGCTTGCGCGCTCCCCGTACCGGCCGGTTTCAACGCAAGCCTGGGGACCTTCGGCGGTCCCGCGCAGCGGTTCCTGGCCGAGATCCAGCGCGACTCGGCGTACCGGCTACCGGCGCCTGGGGACCGGTCGTGCAGACGGTGCTGTTCGCCAAGGCCTCGGGGGCGATAGGCACGCGCTACGAACACGCCGTGCGCAAGTCGGGCACGCGATCGCTGGCGGAGGTCAAGCTCTACGTGCTGCACGACATGGAGAACGCAGACGAGCTGCGGGCAGCCGAGGAGACCGGCTCCTTCTTCGAGTCTCGCGCAGCGACCGGATCTGCGCACTTCGGCTGCGACGACGACTCGATCGAGCAGTACCTGGCGCTCGACGTCATCCCCTGGGGAGCTCCCAAGGCGAACACCGACGGCATCCACATCGAGCAGATGGGCCTGGCGGCCTGGTCGACGCAGCAGTGGTTCTGCAAGGCCGCCGGCACGCTCATGAACACCGCCTGGGCGCTCGCCTGGCTTCACCGCCACCACGCCGGCGCGGTGCCGCTGCGCCTACTCTCAGACGCCGAGCTGCGCGCCGGAGAGCGCGGCGTCACCACGCACCGCCAGATCACCCGCGTGCTCGGCGGTGGCACGCACACCGACCCCGGTCCGGGCTATCCGCTCGGCTACGTCATCCGCCGGGCGCACGCCTTCGCCGGCATCTAGCAAGGAGGGCACGTTGATCTTCAAGACCGGCAAGCTGCCGAAAGTCACCGACGAGCGCACGCTGCAGCTCGCGCGCTACCTGCCCGCCGCTCAGGCACTGCCGGCGCCACCACCGAGCGTCGACTACGCTGCGGCGGTCACGGCCTGGGGCATGATGGGCAACGATCGCGTCGGCGACTGCGCGCTGGCGGGCATGGGCCACGCCGACCTGCTCTGGGCCGCCAACGCCGAGCGCCGCCGGCTGCGCATCACCACGGCCATGGTCATCGCCGCCTACTCGAAAGTGACGGGCTACGTGCCGGGCGACCCGAGCACCGACCGCGGCACCGCGCTGCTTGACGCGCTGCGCTTCTGGGGTAAGCAGGGCATCGACCGCCAGACCGTGCGCGCCTTCGTCGAGGTCGACTCGCGCGACACCGAGAACGTGAAGCGCACCATCGACTGGTTCGGCTGTGCCTACCTGGGCGTCGAGCTCCCCGACGCCGTGCTGCCTACCTCGCCGAGCTTGCTGCCGGCGTGGACCTGCTCCCCGGACGGCTCACAGGCGAAGCGGCCCAACCCCCAAAACGGCCACTGCGTCATCTACTGCGCCTATAACGCCGTCGGGCCGGTGGCCGTCACCTGGGGCACTACGGTGCAGGTCTCCTGGGCCTTCCACGCCGCCTACTGCGACGAGCTCTATGCCCTGCTCGCGCCGTCCTGGCTGCAAGCCGGCTGGCTAGCCCAGATCAACCCGCTGTTCGACGCAGCGGCGCTGGCCGCCGACCTGCGCGCGCTCGCTGCCTAGAGGAGGTCCCGACGTGAAGAGGTTCCTGGCGAAATGGAAGCCGATGGTGCGCACCATGGCGACCGTCTTTGTGGCTGGCTGTCTGGCCTCTGCGGCGGTCAACCTCGTCCTGCCGCTCGACCTCTCGAGGCTCGAGGCCGTAGTCATCGCCGGCCTGGCGGCAGTGCTCACCTGGGCGGGCAACGCCCTCAACCCCAGCTACGGCGCCTACGGCCTGCGCTGGAGGCACCGCAAGCTCTGAGGGGCGACGCCGTCGACCATGACCGCAAGGTCCGGCTTGCGCGGCCGCCGGGTCGTGGCATAGCATTTCGCACGTTGCGTACGTTCTGGAGAACGTACGTAACGTGCATCACGCAAGTCCGAGGTGGGGGTCAAAGTGGTCGGAGCCGAGGAATTCATCGACCTAGTGAGAGGACTGATGACCATGAAAGAGGGTGGTCCTGCGGTACTTATGACGACCGGCGAGGCGGCGGCCCACCTGGCAGCCCGCTACGGGGCCATGACGGTGCCCGCCTCGGTTCGTTTCTGGTGTGACTCAGACGAGCTCGACTACGCCGTCGTGGGCGGACGCTACGTGATCGGCGCCAGGGCGCTGGACGAGTTCTGGGAGAACCGCATCGAGCGGTGCTGGCGGCGCATCCAGGAGCTGCGCCGCACAGAGGGGCGTGACGCCGGCGAGCCGTGATGTTGCCCGCCTATCCTCCCTGCTTTCCAGGAGGTGATGCCGCTGTCTGAACGTTGACCGGCAACACCGACAAGCAAGGAGGATCCCTTGCACTGCCCAAAAGAACGGCGGGCTCCCCTGGAAGAGACGCCCGCCATCCATCCACTTGCATGGACGTCGCACATCATGGGCCTGTTTGGGCCACTCGTCAACGCCGCCGGGCCACTGACGGCCACTGCCCGCCGCGGCGCGCCTGCCCGAGCTGATCGGAGCCGGCGATGAGCCGCGCCCGCGGTGGCGAGCCCGGCCTTCACCCGACGGACGATCACAGGACGCGCGAGGCTCGCATCGAGCCGGTCGACCTGCTGCACCTGCCCACCGTCTTGGACACCGGCGATCTCATGAACGTGTTGCGCGTCGGTGAGAACCGGGTGCGCCACCTGGTGGGCTGCGGTGCGCTGCGCCGCCTGCGCTACTCCCGCGAGATCAAGGTCTACCGCGGCGAGGTGCTGCGCTTCCTGCGCGAGCAGACCGACGACGAGGTGCTCTGATGGACGCCTTTGCCCGCCAGGCCGCACATCGCCGCTCGCTGGCGGCGCGACGCCAGCGCAACCTGCTTGCCCCGCGCCAGCCCCGCCGTCTTGCCCTGCGCTACCGCCTGCGCGACTGGGGCTGGGACGGCCACGCGCTCGAGGAGGAGGTCCTGCGCCAGCTCGGTCCGGTGACGGCCGAGGAACGCGCCCTCGACGAGCGCATCGACCGCGAGAACGAGATCATGCGCCGCGCCCTGGCCGCGCTCGGCCCCGATGCCCTGGACGCCGAGTTGCGCCTGGTCGACTACCTCGAGGAGCACTTCAGAGGCGAGATCGAGGGCAGAGTGCTCATCCGCCACCTCTCCGACTCCCAGCTCGACTCACTCGAGCGTTGGGTGGCCGCACGCGAGGCGCGTACCCAAGGGAGGCGCCATGCAGACCTCTGAGTCGGTTTCCGAGATCGCCGCGGCGCTTGCTGAGTTCAACGCAAGCGTGGCCAACCCGGTGGCCGACCAGCTCGCCAGAGTGAAGTCGAACCGCACCGGCAGCGAGTACACCTACCCCTATGCCGACCTGGGCGGCATCACCGACGTCGTGCGGCCGGCCCTGGCCGACGCTGGCCTGTCTGTCTTTCAGGAGGTCGTCTGGGATGCGGCGCGCGCCTGGGTGGGGGCCGAGACCTGGGTCTGGCATCGCAGTGGTGAGTGGCTGCGCTTCTCTGCGGTCTGGGTGCCGGTACCCGATGAGGGCACAGCCCAGGACATCGGCAAGGCGATCAGCTACAGCCGGCGTTACTCGTACCTCACGTCGCTCGGGCTTGCCGCCCGCGAGGAGAGCGACGGACCGGGCAGCGCCGGTTCGGGCGCGCAAAGCGTTGCTCGCCAGCGCCGCTCGTCGCGACCGACGCCGACGCCAGAGCCGGCCACCATCAACCGCGAGCAGTTCGAGGAGCTCATGCGCCGTGCCCGGGCCAAGGGCCGTACCGTCGGCGACCTCGCCGAGCTTGCCATCGCCAAGGGCTTCTGCGAGCCGCTGCCCAAGATGCCGCCGGCGCTGCTTGAGTACATCACCAACCGCCTCGAGGCGCTGCCTGATATTGCGGGCGACGCCAAGCCAGCCGACTCCCCCGAGGTGGCGCCATGACGATCGACGGTGTATCGGTCATGGCGGTCGCCCTGAAGGACCTCAAGCACTGGCGCGGACGACGCAGCTGGTTCTGCGTGCGGCCTCGTGGCCGCCACATGAGCTACGTGGCGATCGAGCGCGTCGAGCGCGCCGGCCGCTACCGCCGTCGCGTCCACCTCAGCGACGGTCTCTACTACGTGGTCGCACCCGAGCACGCCGTCTACGTGGAGGGGGCCTCATCAGCGCCCCCGAGAGACAGCTCGCCCTGCTCGAGCAGCCCGCCTGCGAGCATGACGGCGACTCACGCGACCGCGAACGCCTCGACGAGGCACTCAGGTGGCGCAAGGCCAACCCCGCCGGCTGGGAGCTGCTTGTCTCGTGGGCCTTGGCAGACGCGGCGAGCGACGGGCACTGTTCGATCGCCCTGTATGTCGAGCGCCTGCGCCACCCCGCCTACCGCCTTAACCAGGTCGGGGGCTGTCCCTACGTGGTCGACAACACGGCGCGGGCCGGACTGGTGAGGCTCCTGGTCAAGGCGAACCCGCGCCTTCGCGGCGCCTTCACCACGCGCGCAAGTCGGGCCGGTGAGCCGTGAGCGAGCACCTCTACTGGCGGGTCTCACCCAAGGTCTGGGACGAGCAGTGGAGCGACGACGCCAGGCTGCTGTGGCTCTACCTGCTGACCAACCGTCATCGCCTGGCCGAGGGGCTCTACCGCCTGCCGCGCGGCTACATCGAGGCCGACCTGGGATGGTCTGCCAAACGGTTGGCCGAACCGTTCGCCGAACTGTTGGCCGACGGTTGCGTCAAATACGACGAGCAGGTCTCGGTGGTGTTGATCGCCGGTGCCCTGCAGTACCAGTCGCCGCCCAACCCGCACTGCGTCACGGCGGCCGTGCGCAAGCTCGCCGAGGTGCCCGAGACGCCGCTGCTGGGCGACTTGCTAGCCTCGGCGGACCTGTTCTGTGCACCGTTGGCCGAACGGTTGCGCAAACGGTTCGCCGAACGGTTGGGCGAACGGTGTGGCGAATCTCCTCCTCCAGCTCCTCCTCCACCTCCAGCTCCTAAAAAGAACCTTTCGCCGGCGCTGCCGGCGGCAGAGATCCCTTTTGAGGACTACTGGTCGGTCTATCCCGACCGCAGCAGACGTCAAGCTGGCCCGCACCCGCTGGAAACACCTCTCCCCGCTTGACCGCTGCAAGGCGATCGCCGCTGGCGAGGTGGTAGCCCGGGCCGTCTCCGTCGGCGAGGTCGAGATCCAGTTCGTGCCGGGCGGCGCGGTCTTTTTGAACGAACGTTGGCCGGAGTGGCTCGACGGCATCCCGGCCCGCTACGGACGGCGCCAGGTGCGCTCGACGCGCGCTGTCGACAGCGCCTTCGGGGCGATCGGCGGCCTCTACGCCTCACTCGAGAAGGAGGGACCATGACCATCCAGGGGCTGCTGCGTGCCTTCGCCATGTGTGCCTCGGCCTACGGGGCGCGCTTTCAGGTGCCGAGCAGCGAGGTGGAGCTGCGCGGCTTTGCCGGCGTCTGGCAGGACCTGCTTGTGAGCGTCGCAGACGAGGAAGGGATCGCTGCCTTTCGCGAGCACATCGCCCGCAGCACTTGCCCGCCGGCGCCGGCCGACATCGTGCGCCTCACCACCACGGCCGACGTGCTGACGGCAGCAGAAGCGTGGGAGGAGGCGTGCGCGGTCGCGGCCCGCCGCGGCTTCGGCGATGGTCATGCGCCGGCTATGAGCTCACCGGCGGTGCGGCGCGCGGCCGAGGCCGCGGGCTGGCGTGCCATCTGCTTCAACGTGCCGGGCTCGCTCGACGACTCCTTCACGCAACGGCGCTTCTGCGACGCATACGGGCAGTTCAGTGAGCGTGAGATCAGAGAGCATGTTCGCACGGCGATCGGCGGACGAACGGCGCCGGTGCTGCCTCGGCTGAGGAGTCTCGAGCTCGAGGCGGGCGACGATGCGGCGGCGTCGTGAGTGGTCCAGCCGGCGCGGCCGCCGAACGTGCGACCTGCGCACGGTGTGGCGCCATCCTGGCACACGATCATGCGGGTGAGACCCTCTGTTCGCCATGCGCCGCGGCAGCGCCTATCGAGCGTCTCCGCATCCTTGAGCCCGAGGAGCTCGCCTTCGCCGTAGGAGGCATCCTGCTTCTCTGCCGCGGGCTGCGTCCCGACAGCCGCGTGCCGGTCAGACAGGTACTGCTACGGCTCCACGTCTCGGCCGAACCATGGGAGATCCACCACAGCGTCGAGAAGTGGCGGTCGCGCGGGCTCGTCATCGACGCTCGTGAGTGCCGGCGCGGCTACCGCGTGGTCGATCTGCTGGTGCCATTCGTTCGACCGTTTCACCGGCGCTGTCCTTCGAATCCAGACCAGATGTCGTGCGCGCAAGCGACGGAGGAGTACCCGGCGTCTGTCGAGCCCCGCCGGTTTGCACCATGTACCGAGCCCATCGCGGAGGGATAAGCTTGAGTTAGTCTTGCGCAGTCTTCATACGCACTGTTAGGCGCAGTGGCGGACGCGCGTCGAGAATGGGAGGTCGTTCCATGAAGGTGGCGGAGGCGCTGGTCCTGCGGGCTGACGCACAGAAGCAGCTCGAGCAGCTCAAGCAGCGCCTGCTTCGGGTCGCGATGGTGCAGGAGGGTGACAAGCCGGGCGAGGACCCGGCGGCACTGTTGCGAGAGTTCGACTCGCTCGCAGACGAGTTGATGGCGCTGATCCAGCGCATCAACCGGACCAATGCGACCGCTCAGTTCCAGGACGCCACGCTCATGGACGCCTTGGCCCGGCGCGACGTCCTTCGTATTCGCGTCGCAGCCTATCGAGAGCTGGCGCAGGCGGCGTCCATCGTGCAGAGCCGCGTCGGCAAGTCCGAGGTGAAGTTCCGCAGTACGGTCTCCGTTGCTGAGATCCAGAAGCAGGTCGATGGGCTCGCCAAAGAACACCGCGAGCTTGATGCGCGAATTCAGGAGGCGAACTGGCAGTTCGAGCTCTTGGACTAGGCCGGAGTCGGTAGTTCCTCTGTCGAAGGCGAGCACAACCCCGCCGGTGGGGCAATACCGGACTGGTAGTGCGCGGGGCCGCACTTGGGGTTCGACTCCCCGCCTTCACGATGCAGGCCCAGCACGCTTACAGGCGCACAGGGCATCGAGTACGCCGTACGACCAGGCGCTGATTCGCTGAGGGACGAGGGTGGGGTAGGGGTGCTTCGGCCCCGCGGTGTGATGCGCTTAGCAGGAGCTTCAACCACGGATAACGCGGACCCGGGTATGGACGGAGAGATGACCGTCATCGATATCGACGCCATCGCCAACACGGCCTTCGTCGGCATCAATCGTGCGTGGATCTTCATGGGCATGGGCGTTAACTGTGCGAATGACCCGGGCGCGTCCGACATCAGCCTGCCTGATGCATCGCACTTGCGACTTCTCCCCGACCCGTTGCCTGAGACTACGCTGACAGAAGCCAAGGTCGAGTTCGGGATTTGGATCGTATCCAACGGCCTGAGAGAGGCGATTGAGACCTTCGAGGTGTTCCTCGAGCGGGCATACTCTGCGGCGCTGAGCATCGAGGCCTGGAAGGCCGGCGCCCTCGAACAAGAATGCGACTTGGTTCCCTTCAACAAGCGCGCCAAGGCATTCTCCTACCTTGGCGCCGAAAAGCGACTCGACTGCCTTTCGCGCGACTTTGAACTCACCACCCAGTATGGGTCTGACATAGTCACCGTGCAGAACGTCCGCAATTGCCTGACGCATCGCCTAGGAATCGTTCGTCACGAAGACGTGGGCAGCACCGGGATCTTGGTCGTGCGGTGGCACGCGTTGGAGCTCTTCGGAGTCAATCCCGACGGCTCAGAGTTCATACCGCCGCTGGATTCATTCCCCATCGAGTTCCCCGAGGGCTCTCCTGTCAGCGTGCGTCAGGCACCACGCCAGCGCCGGTTCAATCTCGGCGAGCGGCTCGTTCTCTCGCCGGGCGAGTTGAAGGAGATCTGCTTCACCTTTCGGTTCGCGATAGACGAGATTCGTGCCGCTCTTGTCGCCTACGCGCAACAAATGGGTGTCCTGGACGTCACACCCGACGCCCCGACGACAAGCGACGCTCCCACCGAGTGCTAATCGAGTGCGAATTCTGCACGACTTCCTACGCTCAGGCTCGACGAAGCCGATAAGAGACAGTGCTGGGAAATGGCTGATTAGCAGCGATAAGTGGCGAGCAGCGGACGGCCGTAGCGGTTTTGAAGACCGCGCCGGTCACCGGACCGGAAGCCGCTCCGCGCGAGACAAGACGCCCGGGGCGCCCCCGGAGCCCAAGTGACGGTCGCAAGGCCGTCGTCCGGGCAGCCGAGTCGACGCCGGCGTCTGGCCGCCTCACAGTACGGTACGCGCGGCGCTGCCGTCAAAGCGCGGCGGTTACCGCCTCTCGCCTCCGATCGACGGCGTTCTACGCCGGCCCCGGTCCGCGGCGGGCGTCCGGCGCTCGCTTCCCCCCGACACCGTCCGGATCAGGCCGGGCCGGTCACTTGATCACGTGCCTGTACCAGTGCTTCAGCACGACCTCGGCCGGCTTGCCGTGGGGCGTGTAGCCGTCGTCCTTGGGGCCGCCCACCGTGGGGTTGGGATCCCACTGCCACAGGAACAGGCCGGTCATCCAGCCGCGCACCGAGAAGGTCTTGAGCGCCGCCCGGTACCAGCGCGACTGGTCGGCCAGGTCGACCTTGCCGGAGACCTGCCAATCCCAGGGGGCGGGCGCCGCGCCCGAGATGCTGCGTATGCCGATCTCGGTCAAGATGACGGGCTTGTGGTAGCGGCGGTGCAGGCGCAGGAGCGGCTTGTAGTAGCTGCTCCATCCTCTTTCGAGCTGGGCGACCGTGGGGTGCAGGCGGGTGCTCAGCGTGGGGTAGGCGTCCTGGCCGATCAGGTCGACGGCATCCCACCAGGTCACGGCGCCTGGGTCGGTCGAGACCTGGTCGTCGGCGTAGGTGATCTTGCCGTGATAGACGGCGCGCACGTCGGCGATGACCTGCCGCCATGCGGCCGCGTGGCCGACCGTCGAATCGAGCTCGCAGCCCACGCTGAACTGCTCGCACTTGGTAGCCGCGGCAAGCGTCGCGTAATGCACGATCTGCTCGTCGTAGGCGGCGAACCAGGCCGTCCAGTCGGCGTCGGTGAAATCCGGGCCTATCTGGCCGCGCCAGTGCGAGGGGTCGTTCAGCAGATCGACGTGGGGCTTGAGCATGACCTTCAGGCCAAGGTGGTGCGCGTAGGCGATGATGCTGGTGAGCGAGGCGTCGGTCGGCGTGTTGGGCTCGGTGCGGATGATGGTGGTCGAGTCGACGTCGTCCTGGTAGACGGTCACCAGGACCATCGCCCAATCCGCCCCGGTGGCGTGCAGCTCGCGCAGCGAGGCGCGCGCGCCGGCGCCCACGTAGGCGTTCTCCCAGTAGCCGGTGTACGACATGCCCTTCTCAACGCCAGTGGTCGCCGCACGAGCCGGGTCCGCCGTCGCCAGGCCGGCCAGCGCCAGAGCGGCGACAGCCACGAGGATGGCAGCCGCCAGGACCGGCGCGCGCCGTGCGCGCAGTCGGCAATCGAGAACGGCCCTGTCACCGGCCTGGTGAGCGCCGTCGGCGGCCGCGTGGGCCTGCGTGGAACGAGCGTTTCTCAACAGCGCACCTGCCTTGCTCAACGACGGACTTCTCGGCGAGTCTATCGTGCGCTACCGTGCGGCGCTTGAGCGACGGCCGTCGCCGCGCCCGGCGACGCCGGGCCTGGGCACGGTGGTCAGTACGCAACGGCTCGTTGTTCGCTTCTCCGCCGTTGGCGCGGGAACGATAGTTCACCAGCCTCATGAGAGGACGTGGCCCATGCGCGAGACGGGTCTTGAGAAGTACCTGGCCAGCGTCCTCGACGCGGTACGTCCTCGCCCACGAGTATCCTGAAAGAAGTGACCGACTACGCCTCGGCGGCGCTGGACGACGACGTGGCCATCCTGGCCATCGAGGGGACCGACGACGACGCTCCGGCCGCGTAGCGCGACGCGACGCGTTGACGGCAAGCGAGAGGCGCGGGGCACCTTGGGGCGCCCGGCAAGCGAAAGGGGCGGGGCGCCATAGGCGCCCCGCCCCTCGGTGTGCGGTGCGGTCCGGCGGCTCGCGGCGCCGGATCACGGCTCGGCGCGTGACGGCGCCGGGTCGTGACTGCGGTCTTACCTGGCGGCCGCGGCGAGTGCCTTGGCGGCCGACACGAGCGACTGGCGGTCCTGATGGCGCTTGTACTCGGCGTCCATCTCGAGCAGGCCGCCCGGGAACTCGTAGGCGGGCATGAGGGCGACGAAGTCGTCGGCGTTGAACTCCTCGGGCACGTGGACGCCGCTCTCGGGGTTGCCGTTCTGGCCGATGAGCTTGCCGGTGGCGATGCAGCTCGAGGGTGATGACCGGGGTGAAGGCGGTCTGGGCGGTGACGACCTGGGTGCCGTACTTGCCGACGCACTCGGCGTTGTCGGCGACCTGATAGAGATAGGCCTCGCGGACCATGCCGTCCTTCTTGCCCCTGACCCACGTGCCGGCCGCGGTCTGGCCGACGTACCTCTTGCCGATCTCGTTCGGGTCGGGGGCGGCGGCGGCGATGACGTCGCGCGGCGCCACTTCGACGCCCTTCACCTTGATCGGGGTCTTCTTGTCCATGTTGGTCGACTTGAAGATGTCGATGGCGTTCATGAAGTCGTCGCCGAGGGCGTACTTGAAGGTGGCCTTCTTGTTGCCCTTGAGCAGGTGCGCGCTGCGGCCGAGGTTGACGACCTCTTCGTGCTCGACGTGGGCGATCTCGACTGTGCCGATGCCCTCGGGCAGGAAGAACGGCTCGAGCTCGGCGAACGGCTCGATGGTGTACCAGCCCTTGCCCTTTTCCCAGACGATGGCGGGCTGGGTGCACTCTTCGATGGTCGTCCAGATGGAGAAGCCGAAGCTGATGCCCTTGGCGCCCGGGATCTCGAGGTTGGAGCCGTCGCGGATGCCGATCTCTTCGATCTCGTCGAACAGGTGGTCGGCGGCGTAGCGGGCGAAGTAGTCGGCCATGCCGGGCTCGACGCCGAAGCCGGCGAAGGCGAGCTTGCCGATCTTGTCGAACTCGGGGCTGAGCGGGAACTCCTTGTCGCCGAGCATGACGCCGGTCGGGCCGATCTTGCCCTCGGGGTGCGGCTCGGAGACCGTCATGGCGGTGTCGAGGTAGTGCGTCTTGGCCTTGAGGGCGGCCTGCAGGAGCTGCGGGTTGAACTCGGGCGCGACCAGGTTGCAGATGATGTCGACGCCGTGCTTGGTGGCCAGAGCGGCGACTTCGTCGGGGTTGCTCGCGTCGACCTTCTCGGCCGGGAACCTGTCCTCGCCGAGGCGCTTGGAGATAGCCTGCGCCTTGGCCAGGTCGTAGTCGGCCATGACCATCTTCTCGAGCCAACCCTTGTTGGGGTCGCGCCGCTTGGCGATGGCGGCCATGGACTCGCCGACGCCACCGGTACCGACGATGAGAACCTTCATGCGTTACACTCCTTGTCACGCGTGCGCGGCCCGCGCTTTTGCAGCGCCGGACGCCTTGCTTTGGGGACCACAACGCCTCCCCCAGGCGCGTGGTTGGAGTCGACGCTAGTACAGGGCCCTGAAATGTCAAGCCAAGAAAATCCCCCAGTACAGCCCGCGCGCCGCCCCCGCGGACGGCCCAAGATGACGACCCCCAGCCAGTACTCGCCGGGCCTGCCGCGCGACCACCCCATGGAGTCGCTGCCGCCCACGGCGCGCAGCATCCTCGAAGCCGCGCGGCGCGTGCTCGCCGAGCGCGGGCTCGAGGGCCTGACCATCGAGGCCGTGGCCAACGAAGCCAACGTCAGCCGCACCCTCATCCCCTACCACTTCGGCAGCCGCGCCGGCCTGGTCGCCATCCTGTTCGACTCGCTGTTCCACGACCTCGCGGTGGCGGTCTACGGCCTGGCCGGACCGGGCGGCAGCCTGCCCACCTTCCTCGACTGGATCAAGCGCGAGGCCGACGACATGCAGTCGCAGCACGACTTCTTCGAGCTCATCGTCTCGGCGCTGCGCGAACCCGAGCTGCAGCGCCGCATCGCCGGCCTGTACGACGACTATCGCGAGCTCGCCCTCGAGATGACCGGCGTGAGCGAGCCGGTCGACCCCGCCGACCCCGACCCGGCCGGCCGGCTGACCGACGCCCAGCGTCGCGAGCTCACCGCAGTCGGTGCGGTGCTCGTCGCCATCGAGGACGGCCTCGGCCTGCAGGCGGCGCTCGACCCGGCGTTCGACGTCGACGCGGCGCTCGCCATGGTCGAGACCATGCTCGGCGCCCAGCTCGCCCGTTTCAAGTCGACTTACGACCCCGAGGCGCCGGCGACCCGGTAGATGGTGCGCCGGCCCAGGCCGGTGACGACCTGCCGGTAGCCGGCAAAGGCGGCGTCGAGCGCAGCGTCGCCCGAGTCGACCAGCAAGGGCCCGCCAGAGAGCGACAGCAGCTTGGTCTCGCTGGCCACGACGATCACGTGCTCAAGACCCACCTTGCGGATCACCGCGGCGCTCAGCTGCTGGTTGCCGCGCCCGAAGATGTGGCCCTGCCCGCCGATCACGGTGACCACGATGCGCGCGGCGGCGGCGCCCCCCTCGTCGAGCAGCTCGAGCAGCCGGCGCTCGCCCAGGTCGGCGCCCACCAGCCGGCCGCCACGCAGGGCATCGACGCCGAGCAGCGTCTTGTCTACGCCCAGCGCCCGGGCCACGGCGCGCGTCGTTGTGCCCGGGCCGAGCAGATAGAGCGCCCGCGGGTCCATGGCGTTGACGACGTCGGCGGCGATGGCGCGCAGGTCGCCTTCGTCGCCGGCGCAGCCGCCGGCCTTGGCGCACTGCACCAGGCTGCGCTCGTAGGGCACCGTCAGGTAGCCGTAGAGGCGCGCCGAGACACGGCCGGCGCGAAAGGCGTCTTCGTCTAAGTCCATGACCTCGGCCTCGCGCAGCCGCACGGCGGCCGGGCGGTCGTGCAGGTAGAGCGCGGCGAGCTCGCCGGCGCTGCCCGGAGTGGTCGCGTAGACCGCGGAGTGGATCTTGACGCCGGCCGGCACGCCGAGGCAGGTCACCGTGTCGCCGACGGCCAGGCAGACGTCGCGCGCCGTGCCGTCGCCGCCGGCGAACAGCAGCAGGTCGACGCCACCCTCGCGCAGGGCGCGGGCCGCGGCCACCGTGTCGTCGGCGCTCGTCGCGGGGGAGCCGTCGGGCAGGGCGGCGCGGCCGGCGCCCCAGCGCGCGCCGGCCGGCGCGATCACCTCGGGCTCGAAGCCGCAGGCGCGCGCCTCGTCTTCGCCCATCTCACCGGGGCAGGTGACGACGGCGACGTGCTCGCGCAGGTGCGCCAGGCGAGCGAGGGCGACGGCGGCGCGCCGCGGCGCTTCGCGCGGGGCGCCGCTCGCGAGGGCGCGGCGCACGATGTCGTCGCCGTCGCTGCCCTTCAGGCCGACGGTGCCGCCGACCCCGGCCACGGGGTTGACGATCAGGCCGACGCGGCGCCGATGCTCAGAAGACATGGCGCGACAGGGCGGCGGGCGGCGCTAGCGCGTCGCGGCGCGGTTGTAGACCCAGGCGACGGCGATCATCATGGCGGCCGCCGCCAGACCGGCCGGCGCCAGCAGGAGCCCGGGTCGCAGGTAGTGCTGGGGCACGAGCGAGGCGCCCGCGGCGATCACGATCAGCACAGTGGCGATGGGCCACAGCACGGCGAACGCGAGGTTCTCGGCGAAGCGCGCGCCGCGCATGATCCAGGCGATCGCGGCGGCGAGCAGGATGACGGTGAGCAGGCTCGTGAGCGCGAACCCGCCGGTCATCATGACCGCCGGCACGTGCTCGTGAGGCGTGGCGTCGGGGACCGCCGCGCGGTAGGCGCACAGGACGGTCGTGGCGGCGAAGACGAGGGCGAGGACGACCTTGACGGCGACCGCCACCGGCCCCGCCTTGGGCGCTCGCTCGACGCGATAGGTCGTGGCGCCCGTGCGGGCGGCGGCGTTCGCGGCGCCCGGGGGGCGCCCGTTGCCGACGGCGCCGTCGCCTGAGCGCGCCGCTGGCGCGCCGGGGGCGTCAGCCACCTTGGTCACCGTTTGCCCCTGCCGCCGCGCCGCTGCCGGGCGCGCTCGCGCTCGGCGGCGCTCGCGCCGGCGTCGTCACCGCCCGCGGGGGCGGCGTTGCCGGGGCGCCGGTAGAGCCCGGGCGAGACCAGTCCCATGAGCACGAACGGCACGACCGCGGCGAGAATGAGGAGAGCGATCTCCGTGCCCAGCCGGAACGAGCCCAGCAGGCCCACGACGATGGCCGCCGCGCCGATCACCGACACGGCGCTGAAGAGCAGTTGCAGGCGGCCCGGGGCGAAGAGGCGGTCGCCCAGGTACGAGCCGTTCAGCGCCAGCGCCAGCATGAGGCAGGCTGCCGACGCAGGCCAGCGCGCAGGCCACGTACGACTCGACCGTGGGCTTGGGTCCGAGCTGCGCCGGCTGCGCGATCAGCACGAGGAACGCCCAGAGAGTAGCGGCCGTCAGGATGACCAGCAAGACGACGCGGGCGATGGTGACGAGCACGTCTGCGGGCGCCTGAGGCGGCGGCGCGTGCGGCGCCCCCGCGGGGCGCGCCGGCCTTTCGCTGTCTGTTGGACGGTCGCTGACTCATGACGGTCCATTGTGACCCATGGACGGCCGCAGCGACAGCCAAAGTCGCACGCGCGGCGTTCGCCGAAGCTGCGACGGGCGGCGGCGAGGGCCTTGCCAGGCCCTCGCCGCCGCCCGTCGCCACGCCGCGAAGGCCGACTACGCCGCGCACTCGCGAGCGCTCCCGGTCAGTTCGCCGCGCGCTCGCTGCGCATGGCGCCGTCGGGATTGAGCGCGTCTTCGCCGGCGCTCCACGGTGTCGCGCTCCAGCGGCCGCTCTTGTCGCGGGCCCAGCGATAGGCGGGCTTGGTCCAGGTCTCGCGCTTGACGAAGGCGATGACCGCCGCCGCAACGGCGACCACGGCGGCTATGGCCGCCATGAGGAACACGATGAAGGCGACCGCCATGGCCGCCAGGGCCATGAGGCCGAGCAGCCCTCCGGCCGCACCGCCCACCTTGGTCTTTGTCTGCATGCGGCACCCCCTGTGATCGACTGTGAAGCTCCTGTCGCCCCAGCTTACCCAACTAGCCCGTTCTTGCGTCTGTATGCCCGCCAGGTGAAGGCCCAGCGCTCCGGGTCTTCGAAGGCTTCGAGCCCGGCCAGGCGCCCCGAGCTCGACGCGTGGGGCGCCGACTTGACCTGCGCCGGGTCGGCGTAGGCCTCGTCGCTGGCCTTCTTGACGACGGCCGCCCACTCGTCGAGGTCGGCCTTGGAGTAGGTCTCGCAGGGCTCGGGCGTGAAGGGCTCGGGCACGACCCAGGGGTGGTGGCTCATCCAGAAGCTCTGGATGCCGAAGTCGACCATGCGGTCGCGCACGTCCTCGGTGCCCACGCCGGTCTCCTCTTTGAGCGTCTCCAGGCTGTAGCGCACCTGGTCGAGCCGGCGGTGGCCCTCGGCGTAGGGCCGGCTCACGCCGCGCACGCCCATGAGCAGGCGGTCGAGGTAGTTGTTGTTGAGCACGCTGATCTCGGCGACCTCGCGCAGGCCGTCGGGGCCCAGGTTGCGGATCCAGGCGTAGGCGCGCAGCACGCCCATCCAGTTGCCCAGGAAACCGCGCACGCGGCCGATCGACTCGGGCCGGTCGTAGTCGAGGTGATAGGTGTTGCCCGTGCGGGCAACGACCGGCACCGGCAGGTAGGGCGCCAGCGTGTCGGTCGTCAGGTAGGCGCCGGTCGCTGGGCCCTCGCAGCCGTGCGGGCTAGAGAAGGTCTTGTGCAGGTTGAAGTGGCAGGCGTCGAAGCCGGCGTCGCGCGCCCGGGCAAAGCCCATGATGCCGTTGGCGTTGGCCTGGTCGGTGAAGGCCAGGGCGCCGGCGTCGTGGAGCACCTCGACGTACTTGTCGATCTGCGGGTTGTAGATGCCGGTGTCTTCGGGGTTGGTGATCATGCAACCCACGGTGCGCTCGCTGACGGCCGCCTTGAAGGCCTCGAGGTCGGGGTAGCCGTTCTCGTCGGGCATCACCGTGATGACCTTGAAGCCGGCCACCGCCGGCGTCGCGGCGTCGCAGGGGTGCGAGAAGATGGTGGTGATCATCTCGTCGCGCTGCTCGAGCTCGCCCCGGGCGGCGAAATAGGCGCGCATGACGCAGGCGTTGGTGTAGACGGCGTGCGAGCCGCCGCCGGGCTGCAGGGTGATGGCCTGCATGCCGGAGATCGCCTTCAGGTACTCGCCGCAGTCGTAGACGATCTGCAGCAGGCCCTGCAGCGTGGTCTCGTCCTGCCAGGGGTGCAGCTCGGCGTGCTTGTGGTAGCGCACGAGCTCCTCGTGGAGCTTGGGGCTGTACTTCATGGTGCAGGTGCCCTCGGAGATGTCGGAGCCCAGGTCCATGCCGAGCGTCATCTGCGAGAGGCGCAGGTAGTGGCGCAGCGCCTGGTGCTGCGAAAGCTCGGGCAGGTCGGGCGCCGCCGCGCGGCGCATGGCCTGGGGCACGTACTGCAGCGGGTCGCCAACTGCGCTCTTGACCTCTTCTTCGGCGAGCGGTACGAGCACGCCGCGCTCGCCGGGCACGCTCTGCTCCATGATCAGGGGTTCGTTCCAGCGGGGCGCGTGGTAGTCGCGCAGGGCGCCGCCGTCGCGGCGCAGCTTGCCCAGCCGCTCGAGCTTGGCCTGAACGTCGTCGGTCACGTGCGCGCTCATGACAGCACCTCCTTTAGGGCGGTCGCGAGCTCCACGATGTTGGCCTCGCTGTGGTATTCGGTGACGCAGTACAGGGCGCTCTGGCCCAGCTCGGGGAACTCGGCCGACAGGTCCTTGCCGCCGAAGATGGCGTGCTCGAGCAGGCCCGCGTTGACCTCGGCCACCGTCTTGTGGGCGCCGTCGAAGTTCACGACGAACTCCTTGAAGAACGAAGGCGAGAGCTTGAGCTCGACGCCGGGCAGCTCGGCCAGCCGCTTGGCCGCGTAGTGCGAGCGCGAGAGGCAGGTCTCGCCGAGCTCGCGGAACCCCCGCGGGCCCATGACCGTCATGTAGACGGCGGCGGCGATGGTCCACAGGCCGGAGGCCGTGCCCACCCAATCCTTGCCCTGGTCGCGGGCGCCGTACGAGGTGCGCTCGGGCAGCGCCTCGGCCACCTGCCACTCGCCCGGCGTCTCGGTGTGCAGGAGGGTGTAGAGCTCGAGCGGACACTCCTGGGCGAACACCGGGTCGTCGTCGCGGAAGGCGATGAAGCCCGAGCAGCCGGCGCCGGCGTGCATGTGCATGCCCAGCGGCTGGATGTCGCCGCAGGCGATGTCGGCCCCGAGCGTGCCGGGGGCGGTGAGCACGCCCAGCGTGATCGGATCGACGCCGGCGATGGCGAGGGCGCCGGCTTCGTGCGCCAGGCGCACGATCTCGGCGCCCTGGTCTTCGATCGTGCCCAGGTAACCCGGGTTCTCCCAGTACACGGCGGCGACGTCGTCGCCGAGCTTGGCGCGCAGGTCGGCCAGGTCGAGCCGTCCGGTGGCGGGCTCGTAGTCGACCAGGTCGATGGCCACGTGCGTGGGCATGACCTCGGGCTGGCACAAGGTGCGCGCTTCGGCTAAGCGCATGGGGCTCATGGTGCGCGGCGCGAGCACGCGGTTGCGCCCGGTGATGCGCTTGGCCATGCGGAAGCTGCGCCCGGCGACGTCGCCCCAGTCGTAGATGGGGTTGGCCACGCCGTCCAGGTCGAGCAGTTCGCCGAGCTGGCTGTTGAACTCGAAGCGCGCCTGGTACTTGCCCAGGTCGGAGTAGCTGCCGCCGCAGTAGGCCGACAGGAACTCGGCGCGGTTGACGACCTCGTCGACGACCGCCGGCACGTAGTGCTGCCAGCAGCCGGCGCCGCAGAAGTTGAGGTTGTCCTCACAGCTCGTGTTGCGGTCGAGCAGGCCCTTGACGTGGCGCCGCAGGTCGCGCTCGGCGAGGATCGGCTCGGGAATGTCGAGCCGTCCCTTGAAGCGCAGGCGGTCGGGGATCTCGGCGAAGATCTCCTCGACGCTGTCGAGCCCCAGCTCGGCCAGCATGGCCTCTTTGGTGGCCGGCACGGCGTTGGGGATGTACGGGTGGATGAAGGGTCTGTCTGCCATCGGGGACACGTGCTCCTTCGCTCGAAGCGTTGCCGGGCGGAAAGCGTGGCGGTCAGGCGTAGCCGTAGCCCGCACTCGTTCCGAAGTCGATCGACAAGAGGGCGCCGGTGATCGGCGCCGCCTGTTCACCGGCGAGGTAGTAGACCAGCTCGGCCACCTCGTCGGGGCGTATGAAACGGGCGCGCTCGCCCTGGGCGTAGCTCCCCAGCAGACGCTTGAGGTAGCCCTCGGGGTCGCCGCCGCCGAACGTGTCGGCCTGGTAGCGCAGCATCGGGGTCATGACGTCGGCCGGACAGACCGCGTTGACGCGCACCAGGTCGGGCGCGAGCTCGAGCGCGAGCGATCTGGTGAGCAGGCTCACGCCGCCTTTGGAGGCCGTGTAGATCGCCGTCTCAGGCGTGCCGACCACGCCCGCGTCGGAGGAGATGTTGACGATGCAGCCCTGCGTCTTGCGCAGCTCGGGAATGGCGTAGCGGCAGCAGAAGAACGTGCCCTTGAGGTTCACCGACACGATCCGCTCCCAGTCGTCTTCGGTCATCGTCTCGGTGGGGCCCTCGACCCAGAGGCCGGCGCAGTTGACGAGCGTGTCGAGCCGGCCCCCGCCGGCCACGGCGACGGCCACCATGCGCGCGCAGTCGGCGACCACGCTGACGTCGGCCTCGATCGGGTAGATGGTGGCCCCCGGCGTCTCGCCGAGCTCGGCGAGCGCGGCCGCGAGCAGATCGGCGCGCACGTCGGCGGCAAAGACCTGCGCGCCCTCGGTCAGAAAGCGGCGGGCGACCGCCTTGCCGATCCCTCCGGCCGCGCCGGTGACCAGCACGACCCTGTTCTCGAACTCCGCGGCCATGGGTTCCCCCTTGCGCGACCCGGTCGCTCGCCCGGCCGGGCGCCCCCGGCGGACGACCTGGCGCCGGTGCGCGTACGCGCGCACCGGACGCCGGTAGCTTACACGGGGCGTCGCGCTCTTGACAGTCACCGGGGGCGACGGCGAAGCTGCCTCCGTGGATGCGACTGACAGCCTGAGAGGAGCGTCGCGAGACGACGCGAGCGCCGGCGCCGCGGCCGCGGCGGCCGCGGCGGGCGCGGCGGCCGGCGGCGCTGCGGGCGCGAGCGCGGCGGGCGTTGCGGCCGGCGGCGCCGCCGTGGCGGCCGCGGCGGGCGGCGGCCTGGTGCTCGCCGTGCTGGGCGCGTCGCAGTTCCTGATGGCGCTCGACAGCTCGGTGATGAACGTCTCGATCGCCTCGGTGGCCGCCAGCCTGCACACCACGGTCACCGGCATCCAGACGGCGATCACCCTCTACACCCTGGTGATGGCGACGCTCATGATCACCGGCGGCAAGCTGGGCGCAATCGTAGGGCGCCGACGCATCTTCGCGCTGGGCTGCGTGATCTACGCCTGCGGCTCGCTCACCACGGCCCTCGCCCCCAACCTGCCGGTGATGCTCGTCGGCTGGTCGCTGCTCGAGGGCATCGGCGCCGCCCTCATCATGCCGGCTATTGTGGCGCTCGTGGCGGGCAACTTCGTGGCGGCGCGGCGGCCGGCGGCCTACGGCCTGATCGCCGCCGCCGGCGCCATGGCGATCGCCGCCGGGCCGCTGATCGGCGGCGCCGTGACCACCTACGCCTCGTGGCGGTACGTGTTCGCCGCCGAGGTCGTGATCGTCGCCGTCATCCTCGTGTTCGTGCGGCGCGTGCACGACGCGCCCGCCGCCGGCCACACGCACATCGACCTGCCGGGCGTCGCCGGCTCGATCGTGGGCCTGGGCATGGTGGTCTTCGGCGTGTTGCAGTCGAGCCGCTGGGGCTGGGTGCAGCCGCACGCCGGCCAGCCCTCGCTGTTCGGCATCTCGCCGGTGCTCTGGCTGCTGCTCGGCGGCGGCCTCGTGCTGTACTGCTTCCTGCGCTGGGAGGAGCGCCTGCTCAGGCAGGGCCGTGAGCCGCTCCTCGACCCCACGATCTTCGCCAACCGGCAGCTGCGCGGCGGCCTCATCGCCTTCTTCTTTCAGTACCTCATCCAGTCGGGCGCGTTCTTCGTGATCCCGCTGTTCCTCTCGATCGTGCTCGAGCTCTCGGCCCTGGGCACCGGCGTGCGGCTCGTGCCGCTGTCGATCGGCCTGCTGCTCACCGCTGTCCTGGTGCCGCGCCTGCTGCCGCGCGCCTCGCCGCGGCGCGTCGTGCAGGCCGGTCTGCTCGCCCTGCTCGTGGGGCTCGTGCTGCTCATCGCTGGGATCGATCTCGACGCCGCGGCCGGCGTCGTGCTCGTGCCGCTGCTGTTCGCCGGCCTGGGCATAGGCGCCCTGGCCTCGCAGCTCGGCAGCGTGACCGTCTCGGCGGTGCCCGACGAACGCAGCGCCGAGGTCGGCGGCCTGCAGAACACGGCCATGTTCCTGGGCTCGTCGCTGGGCACGGCGCTGATCGGCGCCGTGCTGATCGGCGCGCTCACGGCTTCGCTTGCGAGCGGCATCGCCAACTCGCCCGACGTCCCCCAGTCGGTCAAAGAGAAGGCGAGCGTGCAGCTCGCCGCCGGCGTGCCGTTCGTCTCGGACACACAGCTCAAGAGCGACCTCGCCAAGGCCGGCGTGCCGCCCGACACCGCGGCGACCGTCGTCGACCTGAACCGCACGGCGCGCATCAAGGGCCTCGACGCCTCGCTCGCCGTGGTGGCGATCATCGCCGTGCTGGCGCTGTTCTTCACGCCGCTGCTGCCGTCGCGCCCGGCCGGCGCCGCGCCGCCGGGGGCCGGCACGTAGGGCGCCTAGTCCGTCGAAGGACTTCGCCGTCGGCGCTCAGGCGTGCGTGACTGCGTTGCGCGCCTAGTCCGTCGAAGGACTTCGTCGTCGGCGCTCAGGCAGGCGCGACTACGTTGCGCGCCTAGTCCGTCGAAGGACTTCGCCGTCGGCGCTCAGGCGTGCGTGACTGCGTTGCGCGCCTAGTAATACAGCTCGCTCGGGCCCTTGTACTCCTGGATCGTGTTGCCGCCGTCGATCACCACGAGCTGCCCGGTGATGTAGCTCGCGTCGTCTGAGGCCAGGAAGCAGATCAGCCGGGCGATCTCGTCGGGGCGGCCGGAACGCTTGAGCGGCGTGTTGGCGCCGCCCACGTCTTCGCCGTCGGCCTGCGACCCGGTGGCCACCCAGCCCGGCCCCACTGCGTTGACCGTGATGCCGTGGCGCGCCACGTCGAGGGCGAGGCCGCGCGTGAGCCCGAGCACACCCGCTTTGGCGGCGCAGTACACGGACTCCTCGGGGTTGGCCACCACCGGCCCAGTCGCCGACGAGACGTTGACGATGCGCCCCGAGCCGCGCGCGATCATGTGGCCCACGACGGCGCGCGTCATGAGGAACTGGCTCTTCAGGTTGATGGCGATGCCAAAGTCCCACTGGCGCTCGGTGAGGTCCTGAAAGGCGGCGAAGTCTTCGTCTTGCCCGAACACGACCATGCCGGCGTTGTTGACGAGCACGTCGATGCGGCCGTGGACGGCGATCGCTTCGTCGACCACGCGCTGCACGTCGGCGGCTTTGGTGAGATCGGCCGTGTGGCTCGAGCAGTGCTCCCCGAGGTGCGCGGGACAGGCGTGTACCGCGTCGGCGATGTCGACGACGGCCAGGCCGGCGGCCTCTTCGTCGGCGAAGACCCGCGCCGCGGCGAACCCTATGCCGTCCTGCTTGGCGACCCCGGTGATCAGGGCCACCTTGCCGGCCAGTCGTCCCTTGCGCTCCATGAGCGACGCCCCCTTCGTGGTCTCTCCAGTGCTCCCGATGCGGCTGCGACGCCAAGCTATCACCAAGCCCCGGGGCTCGCCACGGGCCGGTCGCGCGGGCGAGGCCCTAAAGCACCGGCGCGCGCGAGCCGACGTAAGGACGAGCGAGCGCCGGAGCAAAGGTGAGCGCGAGCCGAAGGCGAACTCTAGGTCTCAGGGCGTCAACGACGAGCAGCGTGACGCCCGCCCGCCGCGCACCGACCTGCGGCGGTCGATGGGTGCGAAGCCGAAACTGACTGACCGGTCAGGTTGTACGAGCGTGGCGACTGTGGTAGTGTCCCCGGGCTCGTGCCCCGGTACGGGTTGCAGGCCCGCAACGTAAGCGAAGCGCACGAGGTAACGCGCGCACCTCAGGGACTCCCGGCCATGGGTGAGCCCCAAAAGGAGGCGACGGCATGCACCGCAGGCTTTTGTTCCCAGTCATCTTCCTCATCGTCGCATCGGCAGTGCTGTGCGCGCTGCCCGGACTCGCCCAAGGCGCTACCATCGCCCAGAAAAAGGCGCAGGCGCAGCACATCGCCGCCCAGGTCTCGGCTCTGAACACCAAGATGGAGTACGCCGTCGAAGCCTACGACGCGGCCTCGCAGAAGCTCGGCACGGTGCGCGCCCAGATCGTCACCAACCAGCGCCAGCTGAACATCGCCCGCTACAACCTGCTGGTCGCCCGCCAGCTCCTCACGCAGCGCGTAGTGTCGATGTACAAGCAGGACAAGGCGAGCGTGCTCGACGTGCTGCTCTCCACCAGGAGCTTCAACGACCTGGTCACCGAGGTCAACGCCATGCGCCAGGTGGACCAGAGCGACAGCGACACCGTCAGCACCATCACGGCGTTGAAACAGCAGATCGACCGCCGCCGTGTGGCCTTGCTCGCCGAAGGCAAGCAGGCCGCCACCCTGGTCGCACAACGCGCCGCCACCAAACAGAAGATCTCGTCCGACCTCTCCGAGCGCCAGTCCATGCTGCGCGGCGTCCAGAAGCAGATTGACGCGATGCAGGCCGCGCAGGCACGAGCCGCCAAGCTCGCCGCGCAGCGCGCCGAAGCCGCGGCAGCCGCCGCGCAGGCGGCGGCCAAATCCGCCCCGCAGCAGGTCTCGTCGGGCGGTGGCGGCGGCGGTGGTGGTGGCGGTTCGACCTCGTCGGCCGGCTCCCACAGCTCGGCCGTGTCGATCGCGGCCCGCTACCTCGGCGTCCCCTACGTGTGGGGCGGCGCCAGCCCGAGCGGCTTCGACTGCTCCGGCCTGACCATGTACGTCTACGCCCAGCTCGGTATCTCGCTGCCGCACAACGCGGCCATGCAGTACGCCTCGATCACCCACATCGCGCACGGCTCTGAGCAGCCCGGCGACCTCATCTTCTTCGGGCCGTCCGCGGGCGGCATCCACCACGTGGGCATCTACGTGGGCGGCGGCTCCATGATCGACGCGCCGTACACCGGCGTCGACGTGCGCTACGACTCGGCCTTCGGCGGCGACTACTTCGCCTCGGGCAGGCCGTAAGCCCTACCGCCGGCCGCACGGCCACCCACCAGGACATCGCGCGGCGGAGGCCCGAGACGCCAGGTCGCCTGAGGCGCGCCCCAGCGCCGCCACGGCGCTCGCTCTAGCGGCGCGCCCGCAACACGCGCACATCGCCGCGGCGTCGCGTGAGCCCCTCGGAATCGAACAGCTCGAGCAACGCCTGGGCGTGGCGACGACCGGTCGCAAGGGCGTCGCGGTAGTCGGCGAGGGTGATCTCACCGAGGCGCGCGAGCGCCTCCCTGAGGCGCTCGCGCGCCTCGTCGACGGCGGCGCTCGCGAACCACAGGTCGCGGTCGGCGCGCACCGTGAGGCCGCGGCGGGTGAGCACCTCGAGCACCATCAGCAGGTCGCGCTTGTCGGCGCCGAGCTCCTCTTCGAGTGAGGCGAGCGTGGGCGGCGCGAAACGCGCCGCCGCGAGGCGCTCGCCGACCCGCGCCGCGAGCGCTTCGTGGGCGGGCGACAGGGCGTCGCCCGCGCCCGCCCGGGCGTAAGCGCCGTCACGCTCGACGAGCTCGCCGCTCGCCACCAGTCCCGCCACCACGGCGGCCAGCTCGTCGAGCGGAAAGCGCGGCACGGCGGCGGCCAGGGCGGAGAGCGCCACGAACGGGTTCTCGGGGTGCTCGGCGGCCCGGCGCGCGAGCGGCGCCTCGAGGGCGCCCACCACCTCGGTCACGGTGCCGGCCACAAAGTAGCGACGCTCGGCGGCGGCGGTTCGCGGCCGGCGACTGTGGCGCCGCGCTCGGCAGCCGGCGCGCCCGGCGGGGCCGGCGCGTCGTCCCGGGCGGCCCGCGCCGCGGTCTCGAGCTCGCCCGCGGCGACGAGCGCCGCCAGTGCCGGCGCGGCCGCTGCGGGGTCGATGCCGGCCGCGACCAGCTCGCCGGCGGCCAGACCGGCCGCACCGCGGTCGGTCGCGGCCAGCAGCAGCGCGCGCGGCACGTCGCCGGCGGCGACCGCCTGGGCGAAGGCGAGCTGGGCGGGCCGCTGGCGCCAGCGCCGCGGCACGGCGTCGAGCACCGTGCCGCCGCCGATGGTCTGGCCGGGCGACAGCGAGCGCAGGATGAAGCGATCGTGCGGCTCGACGGCGGCCGGGTCGCCGTCGAGCCGCACGATCGCCACCGCCTCGTCACCCGACCCGAGCTCGCGGCGGTCGAGAAAGCTCAGGTGCGCGACGTGTTGCGTGGTGCCGTGGTGCAGGCGCAGGCGCTCGCCGGTCTTGAGCGGGCGCGCGGCGCCGACCAGGCGCACGGCGGCCACGAACGAGCGCGTCGGGGCGACGCGGGCGGCCGCCTCGGGACTCACCAGGAACGCGCCGCGCTCGATGGTCGCGCGGTCGGCGCCGCGCAGGCTGAGCGCCACGCGCCGCCCGGCGAGGCCTGCCTCGACGGCGCGCTCGTGCATCTGCACGCTGCGCACGGTCACGGCCTCGCCCCCGGGCTGCACGACGAGCCGGTCGCCCACGCGCACGGCGCCGCGCCACAGCGTGCCGGTGACCACCGTGCCGAAGCCCTTCAAGGCGAAGACCCGGTCGACCGGCAAGCGCGCCGGCCCCTCGCGGCGATCGCTGGCGCCGGCCGCCGCGACACGCGCGAGGGCGTCGAGCAGCTCCGGCAAGCCGCTGCCGTCGCGCGCGCTGACGGCGACGATGGGCGCCGCGGCGTAGGGCGTGTCGGCGAGGAAGCGCTCGACGTCGGCGTGGGCCATCTCGAGCAGCTCGTCGTCGACCAGGTCTGTCTTGGTGAGCGCCACCACGCCGCGCGCCACGCCGAGCAGCTCGATCACGGCGAGGTGCTCGATGGTCTGCGGCATGACGCCGTCGTCGGCGGCCACCACGAGCAGGAAGAGGTCGATGCCGGTGGCGCCGGCGACCATGGTGCGCACGAAGCGCTCGTGGCCGGGCACGTCGACCACGCTGAGGCGCTGGCCGCCGGGCAGCTCGAGCTCGGCGTAGCCCAGCTCGATCGAGATGCCGCGCTCGCGCTCTTCGCGCAGGCGGTCGGTGTTGGTGCCCGTGAGGCGCGTGACGAGGGCGGTCTTGCCGTGATCGATGTGGCCGGCGGTGCCGAGGGTCAGCGACAGCTCCGGCTCGGGCGCACCGGGTCCCGGCGTAGCAGGCGCGGGCGAGGCAGACCCGGGCCCGTCGCAGGGGGGCGGTTCGGGCACGCGGCGCTCGGACACGACGCGCGTCAGGCCGGGGCGAGCGCCCCGCCACCGCCGCGGCGAGCTCGCCGATCTCGTGGTCGCGTACGGCCAGCACGTCGAGCAGCAGCCGGCCGTCGTGCACGTAGCCGAGCACCGCGGGCGAGCCGCGGCGTAGCCGGGCGGCGAGCTCGCCGACGGCGCCGGCGCGGTCGGCCAGAGCGAGCGCGACGCTGGCCACCTCGGCCACCGGCAGCGCGCCGGCGCCGGCGCGCGCCACCGAGTCGACGACCTCGCCCTCTCCCACCTCGTCGCGCAGCCGCACGGCGCGCTCGACCAGGGTCTCGCGAGTCTGCGAGAGGAGCGCCAGCGTGGGCACGCGCTCGAGCGCCCGCGCGGGATCGAGGTAGAGGCGCAGCAGGGCGTCGAGGGCCGCCAGGTTGAGCTTGTCGATGCGCAGCGCCCGGGCCAGCGGATGGCTGCGCAGCCGCCCGATGGCCTCGGTCGAACCGAGGACGATGCCGGCCTGCGGGCCGCCGAGCAGCTTGTCGCCGCTGAAGGTGACCAGGTCGACCCCCAGGCGCAGCGACTCGCGCGCCGCGGGTTCTTCGGCGAAGAGCGGCAGGTCGGCGAGGGCGCCGCTGCCGAGGTCGTCGATGACGAGCGCGCCGCGCTCGTGGGCGAAGCCCACGAGCTCCTCGATGGCCGGCTGCGCCGTGAAGCCCACGATACGGTAGTTGCTGGTGTGCACCCGCAGGACCGCGCGCGTGCGCTCACTCCAGGCGTGCTCGACGTCGCGCAGGTAGGTGCGGTTGGTGGTGCCCACCTCGACCAGGCGCGCGCCGCTCTCGGCGAGGATGTCGGGAATGCGGAAGCCCTCGCCGATCTCGACCAGCTCGCCTCGCGAGACGATCACCTCGCCGTCGCGGCTGGTGGCGGCCAGCGCGAGCAGGATGGCCGCGGCGTTGTTGTTGACGACCAGCGCGTCGGCGGCGCCGGTCAGGGTGCAGAGCACGTCGCGCACGTGGCGCTGGCGCGTGGCGCGCTCACCGCCGGCCAGGTCGAGCTCGAGATCGGTGTAGGAGCCCGCGGCGGTGGCCACCGCGGCGAGCGCCTCGGGCGGCAGCACCGAGCGCCCCAGGTTGGTGTGGGCCACCACGCCGGTGGCGTTGATCACGCGCCGCAGCGACGGCGAGACGGCCGTCTCGACGAGCTTCTCGACCCAAGGCGCGAGCTGGGCGGGCGTGAGGGCGGCGGCGTCGCTCTGGCGCCCGCCCTCGATGATCTCGCGCCGCAGGCGCTCGATGACCGTGCGCACCGCCGCCACGACGACGTCGCGCGGGTAGGTCTCGGCCAGGGCGGCGACGAGCGGCTCGCGCAACACCTGGTCGACCGCCGCCAAGCCGCGCAGCGAGCCGCCGCGTGTCTGCGCGCCGGCGGGTGTCGCGTCGCCGCTCGTCGCGCCGGCGGTGGCGGGGTCGTTGCGGTCGTCGCCGCCCGGGGGCCGCGTTGCGGCGCTCACAGCAGCGCCATGCGCCCGACGGGTCCGTGCACGACCTGACCGATCGTCCAGCCCCGGGCGCCGCGCTGCTCGAGGGCGGCCAGCAGCCGGGCGTGATCGGCCGGGTCGACGGCGAGCAGCAGGCCGCCGGAGGTCTGCGGGTCGACCAGGGCGAGAGTGAGCGGTTCGTCGAGCTCGCGGCCGGCCACCTGCGCCGCCAGATAGTCGCGGTTGGCGGTGAGGCCGCCGGCGTAGACGCCCTCGGCGATGAGCCCGTGCACGTCGCGATGCGCCGGCACGTCTTCGACGAAGACCTCGCCGGCCACGCCGCTCGCCTCGAGCATCTCGCGCAGGTGGCCGAGCAGGCCGAAGCCGGTGACGTCGGTGCAGGCGTGCACGCCGACGTCTTTCATGGCCAGCGCCGCGGCCGCATTCAGGGTGGCCGCCTCTTCGATGGCCGGCATCATGTCGTCTTCGCCGATCAGGCCGCGTTTGAGCGCGGTGGCGAGCACGCCCATGCCCAGGCGCTTGGTGAGCACCAGGCGGTCGCCGGCGCGCGCGCCGGAGTTGTAGACGATCTCATCGCGCCGCGCGATGCCAGTGACGGCGAGCCCGTACTTGGGTTCGGCGTCGTCGATGGAGTGCCCACCGGCGAGGCCGGCGCCGGCCTCGGTGACCTTCTCGGCGCCGCCACGCAACACGTCGGCGAGCGTCTCGGGACTGAGGCCCGCGGGCCAGGCGAGCAGGTTGAGGGCCGTCATGGGCGCGGCGCCCATGGCGTAGACGTCGGAGAGCGCATTGGCCGCCGCGATCTGCCCGAACCAGAACCCGCTGTCGACGATGGGCGTGAAAAAGTCGACCGTCTGCACCAGGCAGCGGCCGTCGCCCAGGTCGATCACGGCGGCGTCGTCGCGCGTGTCGGCGAGCCGGGCGAACTCGGGTGTGGCGCGGGGCATCTTGGCGAGCATGGCGTCCAGGTCACACGGACCCATCTTCGACGCTCAGCCGCTCTTGGCCGAGTACTGTGTCAGTCTGATCTTGTCGGTCATGGCCCTACGATATACGACCGGCAACGTCGGTGCGGCCCTTCGGATCTTGAACCGCACCCGTTAGGTGCAGGTACACTGCAGTCCCGTGCGCCGTAGACTGCTCTACATCGACATCGTCGCCGCCGTCATCGTGATCGGCGGCATCGCGGGCGTCGCCGTGCTCGCGCTGCACCATAGCAACGGCCCCAAGCCTACCCCGTTCCCCACCCAGCAGATCACCCAGGCGGCCACGCCGGCGCCCTCGCCGTCGAACTCGCCGGCGCAGTTCGCCCTGGGAAACTGGCTGACCTACGGCTACAACACGGCCCGCACGCGCTACAACCCGGCGATCACCGTGCACCCTCCCTACCACGTCAAATGGCGCTACCCCGCCGGCGACCTGCTCGAGTTCCCGCCGTCGATCTACGACGGCTACCTCTACTTCTGCACCGAGCACGGTCTCGTGATCTGCCTGAAGGCCCGCAACCGCGCCCTCGTGTGGCAGTACAAGCTGCGCCCCGCCACCCTGTTCGCCACGACGCCGACGGTCGACGCGAAGTCGGTCTACCTGACCTCGCTGGGGGGCCGCTTCCTGGTGCTCGACCGGGTCACGGGCAAGCCGGAATGGGGGCTCTCGGGCCTCGGCCGCAGCGAGTCGTCGCCGCTTGTCTTTCGCGACCGCGTGTTCTTCGGCGACCAGGACGGCAGCGTCTATGCGATGAACATCAGCACCCACAAGCTGGCTTGGCGCTACCGTACCGGCGGCGCCGTGAAGGGCGCCCCGGCCGAAGCTCGGCGGACGCATCGTCGTGGGTTCCTACGACGGCTCGGTCTACTGCCTCAACTACAACGGCAAGCTGCTGTGGCGGCGCGCGCACCGGCGGGCTGCTGGCGGGGAACCAGTTCTACGCGACCGCGGCCCTCGCCTACGACACCGTCTATATCGGCGGCATCGGCGGCGACATCTACGCCTTCTCGCTGTCGAACGGCGGCCTGCGCTGGTCGTTCACCACCGGCGGCTACGTGTACTCGTCGCCGGCGGTGTGGCGCAACCTGGTCTTCGAGGGCAGCTACGACGGCGAGTTCTACGCCTTGAACGCCGCCAACGGCCGGCTCGTCTGGAGGTTCGCCACCGGAGCGCCGATCTCGGGGTCGCCGACGGTCCTCGACGGCATCGTCTATGTCTCGAACTTCGCCCATCGCACCTGGGGCCTGAACGCCCGCACCGGGCGCGCGGTGTGGCGTTTTCCGGACGGCAGGTACTCACCGGCGACCGCGGACAGCCAGACCCTGTATCTGAACGGCGTCCACACGCTCTACGCGCTGCAGCCCAAGCCCTGAGGCTCCAGCGGCGCGGATCAACGGCGCCGGGCGTCGGCGCCCTGCCCGGCGCTGCAGGTCGGGCCGGCTAGACCAGGGCCGCGTCGTCGGCGGGCGCCGTGCGCGGCAGGCCGAGCAGCCCCGGCAGCTCGGCGAGGCTCGCGATGACCGGCGCCTTCGGCCGGGCGCCCGCCAGGGCCGCCGCCCGGCCGCCGTCGCGATCGAGCAGCACGGCCGACAGCCCGGCGGCCAGCGCCCCCTCAACGTCGTCGCGGTACGAATCGCCCACCATGACCGTCTCACGCGCGTCGGCGCCGATGGTGGCGAGCGCCGCGACGAAGATCTCGCGCGCCGGCTTGAACAGGCCGACCTGCGCGCTCGTGACGGCGCCGTCGACCAGGTCGCGCAAGTCGAAGGCGTCGAGCAACTCATCGAGGTCGCGGGTGGTGTTCGAGATGAGACCGACCGCAAGGCCGGCGTCGCGCAGGCGCGTGAGGCAGGGCCGTGCGTCGTCGTACAGCGAGAAGTTGACGACGCGGCCCCAGGCCTCGACGATGGCCGCCGCGCAGCGCTCGACGCGCGGCGGCGTCGCGGCCGCCCATGCCGTCACGATGGCGGCGGCGATGATCCCGTGGACGGCGTCGTCGTGCACGTTGCCGCGCCCCGCGCGACGCGCTTCGACGGCGCGCGCGGCGCTGCGCTCGGCCTCGCGCCAGCGCTGCGTGTCGAGGCGCAGCCCGAACCGCGCGCCGGCCGCGCGATAGCCTTCGGCACTGAAGAGCTCGCCAGGGCGCAGCAGGGTGAAATCGACGTCGAGCAGGACGGCGCGGGGTGCGCTCGTGCGGGGTGCGCTCGCTTGAGGCTCGCTCACGCCTGGTCCGACCGCGTGGTGTCCGTTCGCGTCGGACCGGTCACGCCGGGTTCCTGGTGGGCGCCGGCGCCCCGGTAGCGAGCTCGGCAAACGACGCCGCGGCGCGGTACGAGGAGCGCACGAACGGCCCCGCCACGACGCGCACGCCCAGGCGTTCGCCGAGCGGCGCCAGAGCGGCGAACTCCTCGGGCGGCACGTAGCGCGCCACGGGCAGGCAGCCGGCGGCCGGGCGCAGGTACTGCCCCACGGTGACCAGGTCGGCGCCGGCCGCGGCGCAGTCGGCCAGCACGCCGGCGACCTCGTCGCCGCTCTCGCCCAGGCCGAGCATGAGGCCCGTCTTGACGAGCGCCGGCGCGCCGGCGCCCCTGCGCCGCGCCGCGGCGCGCAGCAGGGCGAGCGAGCGCTCATAGGAAGCCCCCGGCCGCACCTCGCCGTAGAGGCGCGGCACGGTCTCGAGGTTGTGGTTGAGCACCTGGGGGCGCGCCGCAAGCACGGTCTCCAGGGCGCCGGGCCGGTCGCGAAAGTCCGGTACCAGGACCTCGACGCTGGCCTGCGGCAGCGCCGCGTGGAGCGCCCTCACCGTGGCCGCGTAGTGGGCCGCGCCGCCGTCGGGCAGGTCGTCGCGCGTGACGCTCGTCACCACCACGTGGCGCAGGCCGAGCAGCCCGGCGGCGGCGGCCACGCGGCGCGGCTCGTCTGTGTCGGGAGCCGCCGCCGGCCCCGCCGCCCGGGCGATGGCGCAAAAGCCGCAGCCGCGGCTGCAGAGCTCGCCGAGGATGAGGAAGGTCGCCGTGCCGGCGGCGAAGCACTCGCCGCGGTTGGGGCAGCGCGCCGCGTCGCAGACGGTGTGCAGGGCGAGGCGCTCGAGCACGCCCGCCGTGGCCCTAAAGGGGGCGGCGTCGGGCACCCGCACGCGCAGCCAGGAGGGCTTGCCCACGGGGTGCGCCTGCCGGGACGGCTCGTTCACAGGGTGTGCATGCCGCGCCCGACGGCGCCCAGGGCGGCCTCGCCGACCGCTTCGGCCAGGGTGGGGTGGGCGTGGATCGTGGCGGCGACCTCGTCGAGGGTCAGTCCGGCCTGGGCGGCGAGCACCAGCTCGTGGACGAGCTCGGTGACGTGCGGGCCGACCAGGCTGGCGCCGATCACGCGGCGGTCGTCGGCGCGGGCCACGACACGGATGTAGCCGTCGTTCTCCCCCTCGATCACAGCTTTAGAGTTACCGTTGAAACGTACCTGGGCCACGACGATGGGCAGGTTCTGCGCCCTGGCCTGCTCCTCGCTCGTGCCGAAGCTCGCCACCTCGGGGTGGCTGAAGATGGCGTTGGGCACGAAACGCCGGTCGCAGGCGAGGCGGCCGCCGAGCACGGCGTTTGCGGCGGCGGCGGCGCCCTGGCGGTAGGCCCAGTGGGCCAGCAGCGGCGGTCCGGCGACGTCGCCGGCGGCAAAGACGCCCTCGAGGGTGGTGCGCTGCGTGTCGTCGGTGACGACAAAGCCGCCGGCGTCGAGCGCCACGCCGGCCTCTTCGAGGCCCAGGCCGGCGCTCACCGGCGAGCGCCCCACGCAGACCAGCACGAGGGCCGCCGCGACCGTGGCGCCGCCGCTCAGGGCGAGACCGACGCGTCCCGGCGTGGAGAGCTCGAGGCCCTCGACGCGCGTCTTGACGAGACTCTCGACGCCGGCCCGGCGCAACGCCTGGGCGAGCGCCGCCGAGGCGCGGCGGTCCTCGCCGGCGATGAGCCGGTCGAGCAGCTCGACGATCGTCACCGGCACGCCGAGCTCGGCGAAGATCGAGGCGAACTCGCAGCCGATCACGCCGCCGCCGACGATCGCCAGGCTCTCGGGCAGGCACTCGAGATCGAGCAGCTCGTCGCTCGTCACCACGCGCGGGTCGGCGACCTCGAACAGGGCCGGCACGGTGGGCCGCGAGCCGCTGGCCACGATGACGGCGTCGGCCGCAAGGTCGCGCTGGCCCTCGCCGTCGCGGCGCCTGAGACGCGCACCGTGTGGGCGTCGAGCAGGCGGCCGTGGCCGGCGACGACCTCGACCTTGCGGCCCTTGAGCAGGTGCTCGACGCCGCCGCGCTGCTGCGCGACGACCGCGGCCTTGCGCGCCATGAGGGCGCCGAAGTCGAGGCGGGGCTCGCCGAGGGCGATGCCGAACTGCCCGGCGCCGCGCGCCAGGCGCAGCCGCTCGACGGCCGCCACCAGGGCCTTGGTCGGGATGCAGCCGCGGTTGAGACAGGTGCCGCCGACCTCGCGCGCCTCGATCAGGGTGACCTGCGCGCCGAGCTGCGCGGCGCGCAGCGCGGCCACGTAGCCGGCCGGGCCGCCGCCCAGCACGACGATGGTTTTGCTCATGACGGTGTCTCCCCGGTCGGTAGATGAGTGTGACGGTGCTTCATGACGGCCTCACGATCCGGCTCGCGGGCCGCTGCCGTTCGCAAGCGGCCGCGAGCTCCGTGAGGAAGCGCGCCGCCGCGTGTCTTGGGAGCAGGCTGAGTGCCGGCGCCACCCGGTGAGCGGCGCCGTAGGCAGCGCCCGGCGCCGGCCGCCGTCCGAGGCGCGGCGCCGCGCGGGCGCGCGAGTCCGTCGCCGCGCCAGGGCTCGCCGGTAGCCGCCTCGACGGCGGCCACGAGCGCCTCGGGCGGCCGCCGTTCGAGCACGCTGCCGTGCACGAGCTGGCGGTCGGCGCGGCGCACCTGGGCCACGGCCACCGCCTTGGCGCCGCCCACCAGCAGGTCGTGGCGCAGGGCCGAGGCAAAGCACAGGGCGGAGCGGGTGTAGGGCTCGTCGCGCACCTCGTCGGGCGTCACGCCGGCCGTGGCGAGCGCCGCCGCCATGGCGTCGCGCACCACCCGGTAGGCGGCGTGCGTGCCCCAGGGCAGCAGGCCGGCCGCAAAGGCGACGGCGAACGACCACTCGAAGCCCTCGCCGTGCAGCACCAGCCGGCCGCCGCTGGGCCGCCGCACGACGTCGATCCCGGCCGCCGCGAGCACCGCGTCGGCGCCCGGCGCGAGCTTCTGGAACTTGCCCAGCGACACGGCCGGCGGCGCCCACGTGTAGCGCCGCACGGCGAGTGCGTCGCCGAGCCCGTCGGCGTCGTCGAGCAGGCGCTCGTCGGCGGCCATCTGCTCGGCGCCCGAGGCGCGCAGCAGGGGCAGCTCGACGAGCGCGGCCGCCGCTGGCGGCGCCGCGGTCACGCCGGGCGTCCCGCAGGCTCGTCGTCGGCGAAGCGCTGGCGCAGGACCGGGTTGCGGGCGGCTGCGACTTCGTCGAGCCGCCCGACCGGCATGGTGTGGGGCGCCGTGAGCAGCAGCCCGGGGGCGCTCACCGCTTCGCCCACCACGGCGCGCACGGCGGCCACGAACGCGTCGAGGTCGTCTTTGGACTCGGTCTCGGTGGGCTCGATCATGAGCGCTTCTTTGACGATCAGCGGAAAGTAGGTGGTGGGCGGGTGCACGCCGTAGTCGAGCAGGCGTTTGGCCACGTCGAGCGCCCGCACGCCGTGCTCGCGCAGAGGCTCGGCCGACACCACGAACTCGTGCATGACGGGCCGGTCGTAGGGCACGTCGAACAGGTCGCGGATGCCGGCCATGACGTAGGTCGCGTTCAGCACGGCGGCGTCGCTCACCTCGCGCAGGCCGTCGGCGCCGAGCGCGCGGATGTAGGCGTAGGCGCGCACCAGCACGCCGAAGTTGCCGTAGAACGAGCGCACCTTGCCGATCGACTTGGGCCGGTCGTAGTCGAGCGTGTACTGGTGCACACCGGTCTTCTTTAACACCGGCGTCGGCAGGTAGGGCTCGAGGATGTCGCGCACGACCACGGGGCCGGCGCCCGGCCCGCCGCCGCCGTGCGGCGTGGAGAACGTCTTGTGGGTGTTCAGGTGGACGATGTCGAAGCCCATGTCGCCGGGCCGCGAATGGCCCAGCACGGCGTTGGAGTTGGCGCCGTCGTAGTAGAGCAGCCCGCCGGCCTCGTGCACGATGCGCGCCACCTCGACAACGTCGACCTCGAACAGGCCGAGCGTGTTGGGGTTGGTCAGCATGAGGCAGGCGATGTCGCCTTCGTGCTCGGCGACGAAGCCGCGCACGGCCTCGAGGTCGATGCCGCCGCGAGCGTCGCTCGGCAGGGTGACGGGCCGGTAGCCGGCCATCACGACCGAGGCCGGGTTGGTGCCGTGGGCGGTGTCGGGGATGAGCACGACGTGCGGGTCGGCTCCCCTGTCTTCGTGGTAGGCGCGGACCAACAGCAGGCCGGTGAGCTCGCCGTGGGCGCCGGCCGCGGGCTGCAGCGTGGCGCGCGACAGGCCGGCGATCTCGGCGAGCCACAGGCTGAGCGTGTCCATGAGCTCGAGCGCGCCCTGGATCAGGTCTTCGGGCTCGTAGGGGTGCAGATCGCGCAGCCCCGGCAGGGCGGCGACGCGCTCGTTGATCTTGGGGTTGTACTTCATGGTGCACGAGCCCAGGGGGTAGGGCCCCTTCTCGACGCCGTAGTCGCGCGAGGAGAGCTCGACGAAGTGGCGCAGCAGGTCGATCTCGGCGACCTCGGGCAGGCGCGCCGGGCGCTCGCGCAGCGCGACGCCGGCAAAGAGCTCGCCGGCCGGCGTCTCAGGCACCCCGCTGTGCGGCAGGCTGTAGGCGCGCCGCCCGGCGCGCGACTTCTCGTAGATCGTGCGAAAGCCCGGCGCGCCGGGTGACCGCGCCGGCGCCGGGCCGGGCGCGGCCGCAGGCGGCGTGGAGTGCGGAGCCTCAGCCAAGGTGACCCCTCAGTTCGGCGATGAAGGCGTCGATCTCGGTGCGCGTATGGCGCTCGCTCACGGCGAGCAGCAGCACGTGGTCGAGGTCGGGCCGGAAGCGGCCGAGGTCGAGTCCGGCGAGGTAGCCGCGCTCGACGAGCGCGCCCACCAGCTCGCCGGCCGCCACCGGCAGCGTGACGGCGAACTCGCGGAACACCGGTCCGCGCGTGTAGGGCGTGACGCCGGGCACGCTCAGCAGGCGGCCGCGCAGGTAGGCGGCCGTGCGCGCCAGCTGCAGCCCGAGCGCCGGCAGGCCCTCTTTGCCGAGCCACGACAGGTAGACGAGGCCGGCGAGCGCGTTCAGGGCGTGGTTGGAGCAGATGTTCGAGGTCGCGCTCTCGCGGCGGATGTGCTGCTCGCGCGTCTGCAGGGTGAGCACGAAACCGCGCTTGCCCTCGGCGTCGACCGTCTCGCCCACTATGCGCCCCGGCATGCGCCGCACGAACTCCTTACGGGCCGCAAAGAAGCCGAAGCCCGGCCCGCCGAAGTTCTGGTAGTTGCCCAGCGACTGGCCCTCGCCCACGACGATGTCGGCGCCTTGCGAGCCCGGCGACGCGAGCAGGCCCATGGCCAGCGGGTCGGCCACGACGATCAGCAGGGCGCCTGCCTCGTGGGCGATGGCGGCGGCCGCCGCCAGGTCTTCGATGCCGCCCAGGAAGCTGGGCTGCGCGATCACCACGGCGGCGGTCTGCTCGTCGACGGCGGCGCGCAGCGCCGCCAGATCGGTGCGTCCGCCGCCGTCGTCGGCGACCACGACCGGCGCCGGCCCGAGGCCGTGGGCCTCGGTCGCCAGCACCTGCAGGTACTCGGGGTGCACGCCGGCCGAGACGACGACGGCGCCGCCCGGCCGCTTGCTGTGCGCGACGGCGAGGATGGCCGCCTCGGCGAGCGCCGTGGCGCCGTCGTACATGGAGGCGTTGCTCACGTCGAGTCCGGTGAGCTCGCAGATGGCCGTCTGGTATTCGAAGATGGCCTGCAGCACGCCCTGGCTGCGTTCGGCCTGGTAGGGCGTGTACGAGGTGAGGAACTCGGAGCGGCTCGTGACGGCGTCGACGACAGCCGGCACGTAGGTGTCGTAGATGCCGCCGCCGAGGAACGACGTGAGCTCGGACACGGCGCGGTTGCGCCCGGCCAGGCTGCCGAGCTCGCGCAGCACGTCGGCCTCGGCGGCCGCCTCTGGCAAGTCGAGCCGGCCCTCGAAGCGCACCTCGGGGGGGATGGTCTCGAACAGATCGGCGAGGTCGGCGACGCCTACAGTGGCGAGCATCTCGCGCACGTCCTGGTCTGAGTGCGGCACGAACCTCACGGCGCGCCCCCGAGAGCGCGCCGCGCGGGGCGCGACGCGAGGCGGCACGGCGGCGCGGCGCAGCGGCGCGGCGCCGGACCGGTCGAGCGAGGAAGGGTCGAGCTCACGAGCCAGCCGTGGCGAGGAGCTCTTTGTAGGCGTCGGCGTCCATGAGGGCGTCGAGCTCGGCAGGGTCGGCCAGGCGCACGCGGATCAGCCAGCCGTCGCCGTAGGGATCGGCGTTCACGAGCGCGGGGTCGGCGCTGAGGGCGTCGTTGGCGGCCACGACCTCGCCGCCCACCGGGGCGTAGATCTCGGCCACCGACTTGACCGACTCGAGCTCGCCGTAGGGCTGGCCCGACACGACCGTGGCGCCGACGTCGGGCAGGCTCGCGTAGACCATGTCGCCGAGCGCGTCCTGCGCCCACCAGGTGATGCCGAACGTCGCCTCGTCGCCTTCGACCCGCACCCAGTCGTGCTCTCTGAAGTACTTGAGGTCCTGCGGGTAGCTCTCGTCAGCCATGGTCTCCTCCTGCGCTCTGTGGGAGTGACCGAGAAGACGAAGGGCCGCGCCGCGGCGCCGCTGAAGCGTTCGTCACCCGCCACTCAATTGCTGCTTGCCTTTGAGTCACGCGACAGGTCGCCCATAGGGACCCTGTCGCCGGGTGCGCCGCGCGTACGCGCGCCGGCGCGCTCCAGGGGCTCGTCGGGTCGCGCTCCGTTGGCCTGAGAGATTCGGCGGACCTGCTCGCCTTGCCCCTTCGGCGCTCGCCCGGCGCTTGCACGCCGCGAGCTCTCGCGCGACTGTCGTTCGAGCTTGTTACCACGTGTGCCGTTCGCAGCGTAGCCTACCACCGGCCACGGCATGCGAAAACCTGCTCGATCGCTCCTGAGTGACGCTGGGGGCGCCGCGACCTGCGCGGCGCTGCGGCCTGCGCGGCGCTGCGGCCTGCGCGGCGCTGCGGCCTGCGCGGCGCTGCGGCCTGCGCGGCGCTGCGGCCTGCGCGGCGCCGCGGCCTGCACGGCTCTGCGGCCCTGCGCGGCGCTGCGGCCTGCGGGGCGCCGCGCACGAGCCGCGCCCGCGCCCCCACCTCAACGGTGCGGGGCGAGCAGCTCGCCGGGGTGGTCGAGCACCACCAGGGCGCCGCCTTCTATCAGCTCGCCGCTGGTACGGAAGCCCCACGAGACGCCGACGGCGATCATGCCGGCCGCGCTCGCGGTGCGCATGTCGACCCCCGAGTCACCGACGTAGGCGATACGGTCGGGCGCTACGCCGAGCGCCTCGGCCACCAGGAGGGCCGCGGCCGGGTCGGGCTTGAGGGGCACGCCGGGGCGGGCGCCCACGACCAGCGCAAAGGTATCGGGCTCGCAGAGCGCCGCCACGATGCGCCGCGTGAGCTCGTCGGCCTTGTTGGAGAGCACGGCCATGGCGACGCCCTGCGCTCGCAGCCCCTCGAGGAGCTCGGGAACGCCGTCGTAGAGGCGCGTCTTGTCGAGGCAGTGCTCGCGGTAGCTCGCCATCATCTCGTCGAGGCAGGCGGCCACCGTCTCGGCGTTACGCAGCTCCGGCGGCAGCGCCTCGCCGACCAGGTTGCGCAGCCCGCTGCCGATCATGAGCATGTACGAGGCCGGGCTGTGGGTGGCGCACCCTCGCCCGGCAAGCACGCGGTTCATGGCGTCGGCGATGTCGTCGAGGGTGTCGGCGAGTGTGCCGTCGAGATCGAAGATGACCGCGTCGAAATCCATGGGCTCCCTTTCGCCTGCGCCGCACGGCGGCTGCACCGGTCTGTATACCACGAGGCTGCGGTAGGATGCGGCGCACACGAGCCACTACGAACGCACAACGGGGAGAGGATCCACATGAGCGGACGCCTGGACGGCAAGGTGACGATCGTGACGGGCGCGGGATCGGGCATCGGCAGGGCCAGCGCCATCCGCTTCGCCGAAGAGGGCGCGCGAGTGACCTGCGTCGACATCGACGGCGACACGGTGGCGGCGACGGCGACGGCCATAGGCGCGGCGGCCTTCGCCGTGCAGGCCGACATCGCCGACGCGGCCCAGGTGCGCGCCTACACCGACGAGACGGTGCAGCGCTGGGGCCGGCTCGACGTCGCCTTCAACAACGCCGGCGTGAACCTGCCGGGCGTCTTTCACGAGGTACCCGACGACATCATCGACCGCACGCTCAACGTGAATGTGAAGGGCACCATGTACGGCTGCCGCTACGCCATCCCCTACATGCTCGAGCAGGGCAGCGGCTCGCTGATCAACACGACCTCGGTGAACGGCATGGTGGCCGAGCCGTTCCTCACCGTCTACGCCGCCTCGAAGGGCGCCATCGTGATGCTCTCCAAGGGCATCGCCCTCGACTACGCCAAAAAGGGCATCCGTTGCAACGCGATCGCTCCGGGCTGGGTCGACACGCCGGTCAACTACGCCCACGCCGAGATGCTCGGCGGCCTGCAGCACGTCTACGACACGATCGACTCGTTCCAGCCCATCGGCCGCCCCGGCGAGCCCCGCGAGATCGCCAACTGCGCCCTCTTTCTGGCTTCGGATGAGTCGTCGTTCGTGACCGGCACCGTGCTGGTGGCCGACGGCGCCATGACCGCCCAGTAGCGCCCCGACGGGCGCCCGGCCGGGCGGCGCGCGCGCTCTCCCGCGCGCAACGGCGTGCGGAGATGCTGCTGTACTGGTGGGCGCACGTGGATTCGAACCACGGGCCTCGTCCTTATCAGAGACGCGCTCTAACCAACTGAGCTATGCGCCCACGGGGAAGCGAGTCTAGGGGGGCCGTCGAGGGCTGTCAAGACGGCCGGAAGCGGAGCCTGCGGCGCCGTCACACGCCGCGGCGCCGAGCTCGCAGGACCACGCCGCCGACGGCGCCGCGCGACCTTTGAGACCGGTCGCCGCGCGTCGTGCCGCGCCGGTCGTCACGGTGGCCCCGCCCCCACCCCGCTCACCAGGCGGGCGGCTCCCGCAACAGGCGGCGTCCCTAGACGGTCGGCCACGTCAGAAACCGCGCAAGGCGGCGTATACTTACGTTCATGGACGACGTGCACGAGATGGTCATCTACGGAGTGAGCTTCGACGTGATCGGCAAGCAGCCGATCGTCTTGCTCAAGACGGTCGACGGCAACAAGTTCCTGCCGATCTGGATCGGGCACCCCGAGGCGGCCGCCATCCTCATCAAGCTGCAGGGCACCGAGCTGCCGCGGCCCATGACGCACGACCTCATGACCTCGCTGATCGAGCACTTCAACGCCGAGGTCAAGCGCATCACGGTCACGGCCCTGCGCGACAACACCTTCTACGCCCTGCTCACGCTCTCGCGCGACGGCGAAGACATCGAGGTCGACTCGCGACCCAGCGACGCGCTCGCCCTCGCGGTGCGCACCGACGCCCCCATCTTCGCCGCCGAAGACCTGATCGAAGAGAACGCCATCGAGTTCGAACACGAGGTCGACGACACCGAAGAGATCGTCGAGCGGTTCCGCGACTTCCTGGACCAGGTGACGCCCGACGACTTTCGCGCCGAACCCGGCGACATCGAGGGCCCAGCTGAAGAAGACGAAGAAGAAGAAGAAGAAGAAGACGAGCTCGACGACGACGAATAGCCCGCGCCGGACCGCAAGCCGCTAGCAAGCCGCTAAAAACCCGCGCACGCCGCGCGACCGTCCGAAAAGAGAGCCATGGCCGCCGAGAACGACCCCGTCATCAAGCAGTTCCGCGAGAAGATCTCCGACAACGACCTCAAGCTCGTCGAGCTGCTCAACAAGCGCGTCAAGCTGGTCACCCAGCTCTGGGAGTACAAACGCCAGCAGGAGATGGACACCTACGAGCCGGCCCGCGAGGACTGGCTGCTGACCTACGTCACACGCGCCAACAACGGTCCTCTCTCGGGCGACGCCCTCGCCGAGCTCTACCGCCACATCATCGACGTCACCAAGCACGAAGCGCAGCGCTCGCTCGATCCCGTCGAGGCCGAGGCGCCCGACCGCTAACGGGCGCAGGCCCAGTGCTTGCGCGGGGTTTTCGTGCGGTAGTATGTGACCCTTGAGGCTGTCCTGCCAGGTTCGCAGCCACCGCACCAGCGAAAGCGAGGCATCTTGGACTTCGACGCTTACACCTTTCACGCGCCCAGCGGCTCGTACATCGCCAAAGACTTCGTGCACGGCGCCGGCTTCGAGCACGGCCTGCAGTGCATCATCGACGCCGACGTCGTGGTCGGTGACGACGTCAAGCTCGGCCACCGCGTGCACCTCGCCTCGGGCACCCGCGTGCTGAACGACGTCGAGATCGCCGACGACTGCGTCACGACCGGCATCGCGCTGCTCGGCAACCACGTGCGCGTGCGCACCGGCTCGTGCATCTCGAAATCGGTCATCGTCGACGACTGGTGCTTCATCGCCGCCGGCATCATGAGCTCGCACACCAAGAACGTCTATCACGGCCGGCCGCGCGCTCCCAAGGCCCAGCTCGTCACGCGGTACGGCTACGGCTCGATCATCGGCAGCCGCACCAACACGAGCGCCGGGGTGACCGTCTCCCCCGGCTCGATCGTGGGCTACGGCTCGCAGGTCGTGGTCGACCTCGCCACGCCGCACGGGGTCTACTACAACAATCCCCAGCCCTACGCCACGCTGCAGTCGGTGCTCACGCCCGACAACCCCTTCTACATCGACGTCCCCGACGACTACGTGGCGCACCAGTTCGACCCCGAGCTGCTGCGCAAGTACCTGCCCTTCGCGGCGGCCCGGCAATAGGCTCGCGCGCGCAGGCGGCGAGACTGGACCGGCAGCGATGAGCCCGGGGCCGACGTGACGCCGGTGCGGCAGCGATGAGCCCCGACCCAGCGGTCGGCGTCGGTGTCGGCGAGATCGTCGGGCACCTGCGCGAGCTCGGCATGGTCGAGGCGCTGATCGGCGCGCCGTCCGGCGGCGCGCCGATCAGCGCCGTCGCCACCGACACGCAGGCCACGACCGGCGACCTCGCCTGGTCACGACGCCCCGGCGCGGCGGCTCATTTTCACGGTTCGCTGCTCATCTGCGCGCCCGAGGCGGCCGAAGGCTCGTCGCGCCGGCGACCGGCCAGGCCGGGCGGCGCACCGGCCACCGCCGAGCCGGGCGAGCACCCTGCCGCCCCCGTGGTCGTCGTCTGCCGGCGGCCACGCCTGGCCATGGCGCTGGTGCTGGGGCGCTTCTTCGCCCACCTGGCGGCCGACCGCCCGGCCGTGTACGCCGACCCGGCCAGCGCCCTGGCGGTCGACGACGGCCGCGCCTGGGTCAGGAACGCCGCCGTCGGCCGTGATGTGCGCATAGAGCCCCTGGCGACGATCGGCTGCTCGGGCATGGGCTACGAGCGCGACGAGCGCGACCGCCTCGTGCCGTTCCCGCAGCTCGGCGGAGTGGTCCTCGAAGACGACGTGCACGTGGCCGCACAGGCCATGATCCAGCGCGGCGCCATCGGCGACACGATCGTGCGGCGCGGCGCCAAGGTAGGCCCTCACGTCAACGTGGGTCACAACGCCGACATCGGCGAAGACTGCCTCATCGCCGGCCACGCCCAGATCGGCGGCGGCGTGCGCCTCGGCAGCCGCGTCGTGGTATGGCAGAGCGCCGCCATCGCCAACGGGGTCACGGTCGGCGACGACGCGGTGATCGGCATGGGCGCCATGATCCGCGCCGACGTGGCTGCGGGCGAGACCTGGGTGGGCAACCCCGGACGCCGGCTGTCGTAAAGCCGGCACGTGCGCGCCGCGCGTACGCCCGGCGCCCCGCCTCAGGCGCGCTTGCGCGCCTTCCAGACCTCTTCGCACGGCCAGCGCCGCGCCCACTCGAGGGCGACGATGTCGTCGAAGGGCGGGGTGGGCTCGGCGTCGGCGGGCGGACGCACCTCGAGCAGGTCCTCGACCTCGAAGCCATTGTCGCGCAGCAAGCGGATCCAGTCGCCGTAGCCCAGGTGGAACTCGACCTCGGGAGCGCCGGTCCACTCGAAGCGGTACATGCCGAAGTAGTCGCGCACCAGACGGTCGGCAGGCAGCTCGTCGACGTCGTCGCGCAGGCAGAGCATGAGGATCGTGCCGTTGGTCAGAAAGATGAGCCGCCCGCCGGGGCGCAGCACGCGGGCGGCTTCGGGCACCCACAGGCGAGGGTCGGCCCACAGGCAGGCGCCGTATTCGGAGATCGCCAGGTCGAAGCTCTCGTCGGCGAAGGGCAGGTGCTCGGCGCTGCCCTCGTGCAAGGGGAACGACAGGCTGTGGCGCTGCTGCAGGCGGCGCGCGGTGGCGAGCTGCTCGCTCGACAGGTCGATGCCCACGGGCCGCGCGCCGCGGCGCGCCAGCCAGGCCGACACGTAGGCCGTGCCGCAGCCGAGCTCGACAGCGTCGAGGCCGGCGAGCTCGTCGGGCAGCACGTGCAGCGCGGTCTCGGGCACGCCCCAGATGCCCCAGTTGGGTTCGCTGGTAGCCCAGTTACGCTCGCCGGGCGCGACGAACCGCACGGCCCAGTCGTTCCACGCGGCGCGGTTGCGGGCGATGTGGTCGGTGGGCTCGGTCATCGGGTCACTCCGTATCCTCGGCGGTCGCCGTTGGGCGCCTGCTCCGGCAATCGACTTCGTCGTCGCCGCTCAGGCGTGCGCGACTTCGTTGCGCGCCTAGTGCAGCAGCGAGGCCGGTTTGACGCCGATGCCCGCACGAATGAGGTCGGCGGCGGTGTGGTTGAGCGCGGCGTGCTTGTCCAGGTAATTGCGCTCGAGGGCCTCCATGGCGCCCGCCGCCTCGATCACGTTCTCTGAGATGAAGTAGTCGAGGATGTCGCTGCGGTGCTTGCGAGTGGCTTCGACGGCGGGGTCGCCGCCTTCGTGCTCGGCGGAGATGTTGGGCACGTCGGCGGCGATCTCGACGACCTCGGTGCGGCGCTCGTAGGGCTGGCGCACGATCGACTTGTAGGCCTCGGTGACGTGGTGCTCGAACCGCACCGCCTCGCGCAGGCCGAGCGACTCGCGCACCGCCGAGGCGGCGCGCAGGGTCTCGGAGTCGGCCGAGTTCGAGAAGTTGATGCCGCTCAGGCTGGTGGCGCCGTCGTCGCCCAGCAGGCGCGCGCCCATGAGCAGCCAGAAGACCGACCAGGGGTTGTCGATGCCCATGAAGACCGAGACCTTGAACTGGTTGTGCACGCCGAGCTTGCGCAGCACGAAGGCCGCCAGGATGGTGCCGATGTTGAAGTTGAGCACCTCGCGCACACCGTAGTCGGTGAGGTAGTGCAGGTACTCGTCGACCCAGTGCAGCACGTGCTCGTTGGGCTCGCCGATGCCGCCAAAGTAGCCGGCGATCGTCTCGAGGCCGACCATGAGGTTGGCGCCGTCGATGCCGCGCGTGTCGAGACTCTCGACGTGGCTCGCGCCGATCACCTGCATGGCCGCGCAGACGGCCAGCAGGTCGCCGCCCGGCCGAGACTGCTCGGCCATGTTGCGCTCGCGGATGAAGCGCCCGGGCATGAGCTCGCGCTTCTCGATGGCCTGGCGCGCCTCGGCCATGAGCCAGGGGAAGAACTGCAGGGCGCTGATCTCGAGGGTGACGGCGTTGACGTCGGCGCTTGCGTCGGCCGCCGCCCGTGCGTCGCCCGCGGCTGCGGTCTCGGCGTCGGACCCCAGGACCTCGCGGCGGTAGTCGGACAGGCGGACGAAGGCCCCGGCATCACGCTGCTCGGCGAGCCACTCGACGCCGGCAAGGTAGGGCGAGCGTTCATCGCGCAGCCGCGCCAAGCGGTTCTCGAGCTTGCCGGCTTCGTCGGCCGCGCGGTTGATCTGATCGACCCCGCCGTACTTGTCGACGACGTCGAGCAGGCTGTCGACAAAGGGGTTGTCGGGGCTCGCCAGAAAGGCGTTGACGGCCTCGACGTCGGCGGGCTGGATGCGCAGGCGCGCGCGCATGTCGCTACGGTCACTCATCGCGCCTGAAGTCTACGCCGGTCGGCCATGTTTTGCTCACCTCGCTGGTAGCCCGTCGGGGTCGTGGACCGAAGTCGGCGGGGCGGGCGGCGCGCCTTGCGCGCCGCCCGCCCCCCAAGCGTTGCCACGGGTCTGCCCACGAGTGGGCAGAGCTCGGTCGACCCTTAGGCCACGCCCAGCAGGGTCTTGGCGGCCGCTACGGCCTCGATGGCGTCTTCGGCGTAGCCGTCGGCGCCGATCTCGTCGGCCCAGGCGCGCGTCGTGGGGGCGCCGCCGATCATGACCTTGATGGAGTCGCGCAGACCGGCGGCCTTCAGGGCCTCGATGGTCTTTGCCTGGTTGGGCATGGTGGTGGTCAGCAGGGCGGAGAGCAGCAGGAGGTTGGGCTTGACCTCTTCGCACTTGGCGACGAAGGTCTCGGGGGCCACGTCGCAGCCCACGTCGGTGACCTCGAAGCCGGCCGCTGAGAGCATGGAGCAGACGATGGTCTTGCCGATCTCGTGGATGTCGCCGGCCACGGTGCCGGCCACGGCGATGCCGGTCGCCTTGCGGCCTTCTTTGGAGGCGTCGAGGGCGGGCTGCAGGACGGCCACGGCGGCCTTCATGGCCTCGGCGCCCTGCACCAGCTCGGGCAGGAAGAACTCGCCCTTGCCGAAGAGCTCGCCGACGTGCTCGATGCCCTTGACGAAGCCCTTGTCGAGGATGTCGGCGGCCGAGAGGCCGGCGTCGAGGCCCTTCTGGGCCAGCGCGGCGGCGGTGTCGTCTTCGCCGTCGATCACTGACTGGGCCATCTGAGAGTAGAGTTCGTCGGTCACGTTGTCCTCCTTGAAGAGAAGCCTCTTCGTAGTCCTTTTCTGTGATTCTCCACGTGGTGTCCGGCGCGGACCGGGAGCGCGGCGGCGGCAAGCCGGCGTCGGGGGCGTCTCGTGCGCACGCCGCTCGCTTAAGCCAAACAGTACTCCCTGAGCTGCCGCGCGGTGACTTCGTCCAAGTCGTCGGGCGGGGTGTAGGCGGCCAGCAGCTCGGCGACCCGCGCGTCGGCCCTGGTGGCCAGGTCGCGGCTGCCGTGCGCCACCCAGGTCTCGTAGGGGTCGCGGTTCATGAGGCCGTCGGGAGCGACGTCGCGCGCGTGACGGCGGGTGTGGGCCTGGCCCAGCAGCGAGCCGCCGGGGCCGGCGGCGGCCACGACGTCGAGCGCCAGGGTGTCGGCGTCGACCATGATCGGCCGGCGCGCGCGGCGCAGGGCGCCGAGCAGCTCGTCGTCGAGCACGAGCTTGGCGGTCGAAAAGCAGTTGAACGACGACAGGATGCCGCCGGCGTGCAGCACGAAGTCGGCTCCCGCCCGCAGGGCTGCCTCGAGGCCGAGAGCCGACTCGGCGCCGGCCTGCGCGTCGGTCACGTGGGCATCGGTGAGGGCGCCGCCGGTGCGCACCGGCAGGCCCAGCCGGTGACCCAGGGCGACCGTCGCCTCGACCACGGCCCAGTACTCGGGAACGCCCATGAGCAGCGCGCCGCTGCGCATGGACGACACCGACGAAGTGCCCCCGTAGAGGAACGGGCAGCCCGGCTGGGCGAGCTGGGTGAGCACGAGCCCCAGGAGCAGCTCGGCGTGCTGCACGGTCGAGCAGCCCGGCCAGCGTGAGCGGCGCCGTGGTGCCGGCCATGGCGCACACGGTCAGGCAGACTGGCTGGCCAAGGCGCGCCAGGCGCAGCAGCGAACGGCCGGCGTCGGCCGAGAGCTGCAGCGGCGAGGTCGTGTTGATGACCGTCCAGAGGCGCGGCCGGTCGTGCCAGCCGGCCCCGTAGAGGATCTCGGCGACGTCGAGCGCCACCTGCAGCTCGAGCGCGGTCGTGACGTCGACGCGCGACGGCTTGCCGGTGCCGGTGACGGTGGCGTGAGCGATGGTCTGCGGGCGGCGCTCCTCGGGCACGTCGAGCGCCTCGATTGCGAGGGCGTAGACGTCGAGGTTGGCGAGCTGGTGGGTGAGGGCCACCGCGTCGCGCACGTCGGCGAGCGTGCCGTGGCGGCGCTCGCCGTGCGTCGAGCACGAAGGCGGGACCCGAAGCGGTGGCCGAGCACGGGGTCGGCGCCGGCGCCCACGCGGCGGTCGCGCGCGGGGCGCCGGCCGGCTACCGTGTAGCCGGCCGGCGCCGTCGCGAGCGCGGTGGCGACGAGCTCCTCGCCGATGCGCACGCGGACGCCGTCGACGGCGGCGCCGTGGGCGGCGAGCAGGGCGAGCGCCTCGGGTTCGAGGACGGCGCAGCCGACCTCGCGCAGCAGACGCAGCGCACCCTCGTGGATGGCGTCGAGGCCGGCGGCGCTGATCACAGCGCCGCCGTCCCCGCAGCCCATGCGGCCGGCCGGGCTACGGGCGGCCGCTCTTCAGGGTGCGCCTGCCTCACGGAGCCGGCTGGTAGCCGTCGGTGAGCTGGTCGACCTTCGCCATGGTGGCGGGGGCGATCGGCTCGGGCTTGTGGTCGGCGAGAATGGCGAGGGCCTTGCGACGGGCGCGCTCGCGCAGGTCGGGGGCGCCGTCGGCCTTCCAGTTCTCGCGCGTCTTGCGGTTGAGCATGGTGGGCATCCACTGCTGGGTGCGGACGTACTTGGCGGTGTGCTTCTCGCGCAGGAACTCGCCGCCCGGACCGACCTTGGCGATGACCTCGACGCCGAGGGTCTCGGGGCTGACCTCGATGCCCTCGAGGGTGCGGCGGTTCAGCGAGATGATCTCGTCGGTGATGACGACCAGCTCGAGGGCGCCGATCAGGCCGAACGCCAGGTAGCCGATGTCGTGGTTCAGGTTGGAGCCGGCCTGCATGGAGAGCAGGGTGAGCTCGGCGGCGTCCATGCCGGCCTGCGCGTCGACCACGTGCGAGTCGCTCGAGCCGGCGTAGCCCCAGTTCGGCAGGTCGAGCCACTTGGCCATCTCGCAGATGCCGAGGATGGTCGTGTAGTACTCGGCCGAGTTGTAGAGGGCCTGCACGGTGGTCATGTCGATCTTGACCGGGCCCATGCCGAAGACGAACGGCGCGCCCGGCTTGCGGAGCTGGTGGATGACGAGGCCGAACAGCGACTCGGCGACGGCCAGCACGATGTGGCCGGCCTGCGTGATGGGCGCGGTGGCGCCGGCGCTGGGCGCCGGCGAGTAGATCGCGGGAATGCCCTTGTCGGCGCAGAAGAGCAGCTTGTCGAGGACTTCGCTCGCGTGGCGCAGGGGGCTCACGGGCTCGCCGTACATGATGAAGTAGGGCTTGTCGCGCAGGGCCTGCTCGCCGCCGCGCAGCTCGCAGGCGATCTGCCACATGACCTCGAGGTCTTCGCCGCCCGCGGCGGTCATGACCATCGGCTTGGTCGTGTTGGTGATCATCTGGCGGAAGCTCTCGAGGTACTCGCGCGAGGCGGGCACGACGTCGTGCGGGTAGGCGCACGACATGATGAAGTCGATGTTGGGGAGGCCGTCGCAGACGTGCGCGGCGCGACCGACGTCGGCCAGGGTGGTCTGGCGCGGCTCGCCGGTCTCGAGGTCGTAGATCTCCATGAGGTCGGAACCGGTGCCGAAGTAGCTGTGGTTCTTGCCGACTTCCATGGCGGGCTCGCCGTTACGGTCGTAGACGCTGAACAGGGCGGGCGCCGTCTTGCGGGCGGCCTCGATCATCTCGCGCGACACGTGCACGAGATCGCCTTGCTCGACGGTCGCGCCGGCGGCGACCAGCAGGTCGCGCGACACCTGGTGCGGCACGCGCATGCCGATCTCGCTGGCGATCCGCACCGCCGCGTCGTAGATGTCCTGCTTGCCCTTCTCGGACAGCATCGTCAGGCGACCGGTGATCACAGGGTCACGCACGTCTTTCATCGTCTTGTCTCCTCCGCATGGTCTGATCACGTGTCGGTGATCGTTGGGACTCTTGGGATCGTCTGGGCGTAGCGCCCTAGTATGGCGGGTTCAACCGACGGGCGTCACCCGTGGCTTTCCATGAAGGTCTTGAGCAGCCCCAGGCCCTCGCGGATGCGCTCGGTCGTGAGACCGGAGTAGGCGAAGCGCAGGTAGCGCTGCGTCTCGCCGGGCAGCGCAGGGCCAAAGTGCAGCCGCGTGCACATGGAGACACCCGTGTGCTCGAGGATGGCCCGCCGGAAGCTCTCGTAGTCGGTGAGGCCGGTCCGCTCCATGGCCTCGGTGACGTTGGGATACAGGTAGAAGGTCGTGTTGGGCTCGAGGCAGCGGATGCCCGGCGTGGAGTCGAGGATCTCGCGCGCCGCGTCGCGGCGCCCCTCGAGGCGGGCCATGATGGCGCGCGCCCCGCTCTGGTCGCCGGTGAGGGCCTCGACGCCGGCCCACTGCACGAACTGGTTGGTGCACGACTCGCCGTTGACGTTGAGCGTGTTGCAGACGTCGATGAACGGCTTGGGACCGATGGCCGCGCCCAGGCGCCAGCCGGTCATCGCGTACTTCTTGGAGAACGTGAAGAGAATGACGCAGCGCTCCTGCATGTCGGGCAGCGAGGCGAGCGAGCGGCTCGTGCCCTGGTAGCGCACGTCGAAATAGGCCTCGTCGCAGAGCACGCGCAGGTCGTGGCGGCGCACGATCTCGGCGAGGCCCTCGAGCTCGGCGGACGAGCACTCGGCGCCCGTCGGGTTGTGCAGGTCGTTCAGGATGAGCAGCCGGGTGGCCGGCGTGATCAGGCGCTCGATCTGCTCGAGGTCGAGCACGAAGCCGTCGCCCTGCTCGACGTAGGTGTAGGGCAGCGCGCGGCCGCCGAAGAACTCGATCAGCGAGCTGTAGATGGGAAAGCCCGGGTTGGGGTAGAGCACCTCGTCGCCGGGGTCCATCAGCGTGAGCAGGAACTTGCCGATGACCGGCTTGCCGCCCGGCTGGACGCTCACGTTCTCGACGGTGTAGTCGAGGCCGCGGGCGGCGCCGACGTCGTGCGGCGATCGCCGCGCGCAGCTCGGCGATGCCGGCGTTGGGGCAGTAGGTCGTCTTGCCGTCGCGCAGGGCGCCGGGTGGCGGCCTCGGCGATGTTCGCCGGGGTGGCGAGGTTCAAGTCGCCCAGGTGGAACGGGTAGACCGTCCTGCCCTGGGCGGCCAGCGCCGCGGCCTCGGCCGCGACCGCGAACACCGTCTCGGTGCCCAGGTCGTCGACCCGGGCCGCGCGGGTGGGCGGGGGCGCTCGTTCGCCAGCGATCACGCGTCCTTCCCCGGTGTAGCCCAGGAAGCGCTCGTGCTCGCCCTCGAGCATGTGGTAGCAGTGCTGCTCCTCGGGGAACCCGCCGGCCGCGCACGTCGGCGACGTACTCGGTGAGGGCCGCGGTGGCGACGCCGGCCAGGTCGGCGTACTTCTTGACGAACTTGGGAGTGAAGGCCTGGAAGGTGCCCAGCACGTCGCTGACGATGAGGAGCTGGCCGTCGACCTGCTCGCCGGCGCCGATGCCCAGCACCGGGATCGGCAGCTCGTCGCGGATGAACGCGGCGACCTCGGGCGGCACGGCTTCGACCAGCAGCAGCTGGACGCCGGCCTCGTAGAGGGCGCGGGCGTCTTCGACGACGAGCTTGGCCGACTCGAGCGTACGGCCCTGGGCCTTGTGGCCACCGAGCTGTCCGGAGCTCTGCGGAGTGAGGCCGATGTGGCCGCAGACCACGATGCCGGCGTCGAGGATCGCCTTGACGCGGCTGATCACCGAGACGCCGCCCTCGAGCTTGATGGCGTCGACGCCGGCCTCCTTTAAGGAAGCGGCCGGCGTTGCGCACGGCCTCTTCGTCGGAGATCTGATAGCTCATGAACGGCATGTCGCCGACCACGAACACGTCGGGCGCCGCCCGGCGCACGGCCTCGCAGTGCACGATGCACTGGTCCATGGTGACCGGCACGGTGCCGGGGTAGCCGTAGACGCACATGCCGAGCGAGTCGCCCACCAGGATCATGTCGATGCCGGCCTCCTGCTCGAAGGTCGGCGGTCGGGTAGTCGTAGGCGGTGAGCCAGGCGATCTTCTCGCCCGCGCGCTTCATCTCGTGAAGCTCGAGGACGCCCTTCTTTGCCGGCATGTTCGTACCTCCTGGTCGTTCAGGATCGCAGACGGGAAAGCGCCGGCGCGACGCGCCGGCGCGTCGTCACTCTTCGGGAAAGACCGGCCAGCCCTCGTCGGCCACCGACTCGGCCATGATCAGCATGGTCTCGAGCTGCATCACGCCGGGGATCTTGGCGAGATCGACCCGGATCATCTGGGCGAGGTGCGTCGAGGTCGCGCAGGGCCAGCACCATGACCATGTCGAACTGCCCGGTCACGTGGTAGCAGGCGCGCACGCCGAGCACGCCTTTGACGGCGTCTTCGAACTCCCTGATGGCCTGCTCGCTGTGTTCGCGCAGCTTGACCACCGTGAGCGCCTGCACGGTGATGTCGAGCGCCAGCGGATCGACGATCGCGCGGTAGCCGCGGATCGCGCCGCTCTGCTCGAGGCGCCGCACGCGGCCCAGCATGGCCGACGGCGAGAGGTCGAGCTCGCGGGCCAGCGCGAGGTTGGACTTGCGCCCTTCGCGTCTGCAGCGCGACGAGGATCTCACGATCGAGCTGGTCCACTCCGCCCCCTTTCGTCGGTACGCGCCGAAACGCGAGTCTTTCAGCCAAAAGTTCTTCCCGTCAAGAATAGCACAGAACATTCTACCGCGAAGCGGGGACTAAAGACTCCTAACTCTTCTCCCGACGCCTCCTCCGTCTTGCCGGCCCGGGCCCCCGCGCGGCCGGGCCGCGAGGCCGTGCGACGGTTTGGCAAGACCGGCGAGCGGCTACGACTCTGACGCTCCGGCACGTTGCCGGCCCTTCGGTCGCAAGGAGAGCGGGTCAGGTGGACAGCATGCTCATCGGTGAAGGCTTCGTCGGCGAGGGCGTCGACGCCGCCCACGTCAACACCGTCCTCGGTCCCCGTGACGGCCCGGTCGGGGTCGCCTGGGCCACCGCGCTCGCGACGCCGCGCGAAGGACACGTGCCGTTCGTCGCGGTCGTGCGCCCCGGCCTCGCGGTCAAGCCCATGACGCTCTTCGTCAACAAGGCCACGATCGGCCCGGGCCGGCACGGTGACCTCACGTGGGGCGCCGCCCAGGCGGGCGTCGCCTCGGGCGTCGCCGAAGCGGTCGCCGAAGGCGTGATCGAGCGGGCGACCGTCGACGAGCTGCTGCTGATCGCGGCCGTGTGGGTGAACCCGGCGGCCGCCGACGAAGAGGCGGTCTACGCCAACAACCGCGCCGCCACGCTCACCGCGCTGCGCAACGCGGGCGCGGGGCTGCCTGACGTCGAGCACGCGCTGGCCGCCCGCGACGACCCCCGCAACCCGTTCTTTCGCAGGCCATGAGCACGGCTCGCGGGCGCGCCCCGCGCCTCGCCTTCATCGGCCTCGGCCACATGGGCGGGCACATGAGCCATCGCCTCGCCGCGGCGGGCTACGAGCTGACCGTCTACGACCTCGACGCCGCGCTGATCGCTCCGCTCGCCGCGGCCGGGGCGCACGCCGCCGCAAGCGCCGCCGAGGCCGCCGCGGCGGCCGACGCGCTAATCACCATGCTGCCCACCCCGGCCGCGGTCGACGACGTCATGCTGGGCGCCGGCGAGGCGCTCGCCGCCCTGCCGGGCGGCGCCCTGTGGGTCGATATGTCGACCTCGCTGCCGGCCGTCGCCGAGCGTGTGCGCGAGCGCGGCGCGGGGCGCGGCATCAGGGTGCTCGACGCGCCCGTCGCCGGCATGGCCAAAGGCGCCGCGGCCGGCACCCTGCAGATCTACGTGGGCGGCGAGGCGAGCGACTTCGAGCAGATGCGGCCCGTCTTTGCCGTCATGGGCGACCCCGGGAAGATCATGCACGTCGGCGCCCACGGCGCCGGCTACGCCGTCAAGCTCCTGCTCAACCAGCTGTGGTTCGATTCGCTCGTCGCCATCGCCGAGACGCTCACGGTCGGGGCGCGCGCCGGGGTCGACCTGGCGGTGCTCCATCAGGCCCTCGTGGCCAGTCCCGCCAACAGCGTGCTGCTCGAGCGCGACCTGCTGCCGCTGCTGCACGACGGCGACTACGAGAGCGGCTTCGCCATGGCCCTCGCCTGCAAGGACCTCGGGCTGGCAGTCGATCTGGCGCGCGCCCAGGGCGTGCCGATCGAGCTCAGCGCCGTCGCCGAGCAGATCTTTCGGCGCGCGCGAGCCGCCGTACGGCGACGCCGCCGGCGAGATGTCGCCCGTGCGCCTCTACGAAGACATCGCCCAGACCGAGCTCCGGCTGCCCCCCCGACGAACGCACGGTGACCTCGCGGCGCTTAGCCCTTGAGCACGCCGAGCGGCCGCAGGCGCGCCACGCGGCGCGACAGGCCCAGCGCCTCGACGATCTCGACCACGCGGGCCACGTCTTTGTAGGCGTGCGGCGCCTCTTCGGCGAGCAGGGCGGTCGAGCCCGCCTTGACGACGATGCCCCGCGCCTCGAGCTCGTCGCGCACGTCGGCGCCGCTCTTGACCTTGCGCGCGGCGCCGCGCGACATGAGGCGGCCGGCGCCGTGGCAGGTCGAGCCGAAGGTCTCGCTCATGGCGGTGGCGGTGCCCGCCAGCAGCCAGCTCTCGCGACCCATGTCGCCGGGGATGATGACCGGCTGGCCGACGTCGCGGTAGCCGGGCGGCAGGTCGGGGTGGCCGGGGCCGAAGGCGCGGGTCGCTCCCTTGCGGTGGACGAGCACGTTCGCGCGGCGCCGCCGTCGACCGCGTGCTTCTCGAGCTTGGCGATGTTGTGCGCCACGTCGTAGACGAGCTCGAGGCCGAGCGTTCGTGCGGCCCGCCGAAGACACGCTCGAAGGCGCCCCGCACCTCGTGCATCATCACCTGCCGGTTGGCGAAGCCGAAGTTGGCGGCGGCCATGGCCGCCAGGTAGTCGCGCCCGGCGGGCAGTCCACCGGGGCGCAGGCCAGCTGGCGGTCGGGCAGGTCGAAGCCGTAGCCGCCGGCGTTCATGCTCGCCAGGTGGTCGGTGCAGACCTGGTGGCCGAAGCCCCGCGAGCCCGAGTGGATCATGACGACCACTGACCGGCGGCGACCCCGAACGTCGCCGCCGCTGCGTCGTCGAAGACCCGGTCGACCACCTGGATCTCGAGGAAGTGGTTGCCGGCGCCCAGGCTGCCGACCTGCGCCAGGCCGCGCTGCAGCGCCTTCTGGCTCACTGCATCGGCGTCGGCGCCCGGCAGGGCGCCGCCCTCTTCGGTGTGCGCGAGGTCGTCGGCCGAGGCGAGGCCGCGCCCGGCCAGGAAGGGCACGCCCTGCTCGACCAGGCGGCGCAGCTCGCGGGCGCTCAGGCGCAGGGCGCCGCGCGCCCCGGTGCCGGTGGGCACGCGACTGAGCAACTGGTGGAGCAGCTCCTCGAGGCGCGGCGCCACGTCGTCGCGGCGCAGGCCGGTGCGCACGAGTCGCACGCCGCAGTTGATGTCGAAGCCCACGCCGCCCGGCGAGACGACACCCTTCGCGGGCGTCGGTCGCCGCCACGCCGCCGATGGGAAAGCCGTAGCCCCAGTGGATGTCGGGCATGGCGATGCTGGCCCGCACGATGCCCGGCAGGGCGGCGACGTTGGCCACCTGTTGCAGGGCCTCTTCGTGGCCGGACTGGTCGAAGAGCTCGGGGCCCGTGTAGACGATCCCGGGCACGAGCATGGCGCCCTGCCGGGGGATCTCGCCAGACAAAGCCGTCGAGGCGGCGGACGTTCAGGTGCGCGGCGCTGCCGGCCATCGGGTGCCTCTTCCGGGTCGCTTACCGGGACGCTTCGTGTAGTGCCCCGGCGCAGGCCCCCTCAGACGTCGAGGATGAGCGTCGCCTCCCAGCGGTCGTCGAGGCGGCGCACGGAGAGGCCGTGATAGGTGGCCGCCTTCACCACGAGGCGCGACGTGTGGCGCTGCCGGTCGAACTGCTCGCCGCGCACGCGCGCCGAGACGTAGCGATGGGTGAGCCCCTCGATCGAGAAACCGCAGAAGACGATGCCGTCGGTGTCGAGGCGATAGAGCAGCTCGTTCAGCCACGCGACGAGGAGGGCGTCGGGCGAGCCCTCCTGGGCTTCGGCGACGACGGTGTAGGTCTCGCGCGGCTCGACGGTCGCCGGGTCGCAGACGAGCGCCGTCAGGGCCAGCGCGGCCTGCTCGAACAGGGCGGCCTCGGACGGCCCCCAGACGCGCAGACCGACGTCGGCGGTGTGGTCGGTGAGCTCGAACCCGGCGGCCGCGCGGCCGGCGGACGGCGCGCCCACGGCGGCGCGGCGCACGGCCGCTTCGACGCCGGCGGCGCCGGCGACGGGCCAGGGCCGCGCGGTGGCGCAGCGATCGGTCGTCGACAGCGTGAAGGGCCGGGAGCGCACGCCCTCGCGGGCCAGCGCGGCGACCATGGCGGCGGCGACGTCGTCGACCGCCGCGCCCGGCGCCGGAAAGGCGATGAGGCTGGGGCCCGAGCCCGAGACGGCGACCGCGGCGGCCCCCGCCTTGCGCGCCGCCGCCATGGCCGCGGGCCCGCCGGGCATGTGCTCGAGGCGCTGCGCCTGATGCAGCCGGTCGTCCATGGCTTTGCCGAGCAGCTCGAGGTCGCCGCGGCGCAGCGCCTCGACGACCAGGGCGGCTCGGCCCATGTTGTAGACGGCGTCGGCCAGCGCCACGTACATGGGCAGCTCGGCGCGCGCCGCGCTCGTGGAGTACTCGATCTGCGACACGGCGAGCGCCACCTCGATCGGCTTGACCTCGATGCGCTCGGTGAGCAGTCCCTCCTCGCCGTTGACCACGACCACGAGACCGCCGTTCAGGGCCGCCGCGACGTTGTCGGGGTGGCCTTCGACCTCGGTGGCGAGCGCCAGGATGATGGCGTCGCTCGCCGGCCGGCCGAGCAGCTCGTTGGCGCCGAGCAGGCCGCTGGCGATCGCCGTGGCGCTCGAGCCGAGCCCCGAGGAGAGCGGCACCGCGACCTCGCACTCGACGAGGAGGCCGGCCGGCATGGGCGCACCGACTTCGTCGAGGAGCCGGCGGAAGGCGGTCACCACCAGGTTGTCGGCATCGTGCGGCAGGACGTCGCTGCCCTCGCCGGTCACACGCACCTCGACGCCCTCGCCGACGAGCGTGAAGGTGGTCACGTTCCACAGGTCGATGGTAAGCCCCAGGCAGTCGAAGCCGGGGCCCAGGTTGGCGGTGGTCGCCGGCGCATAGACGCGCACGGCGTCGGGCGCAAGCCCGGCGGACGGGCTTGCGGAGCGCGCGTCGGGGCCGCCGTGCACGGCGCTCATGCTTCGCCCGCCGCGTCGTCGGCCACGTCGGGCCGGCCGCTGCGCCGGCGGCGCACGACGACCCAGACGACGAACACGACCGCGGCCACGACCACGGCGTAGTCGAGGTAATGCAGCAGGGGCTCGATCTTCGTCCAGTTGCTGCCCAGCTTCTCGCCGACGAAACCGAGGAGCAGCACCCAGATCGTGGAGCCCATCACCGTGTAGGCCACGAACTTCCAGAACGGCATGCGTCCGAAGCCGGCGGGCAGCGAGATGAAGGTGCAGACGATCGGCACCATGCGGGCGAAGAACACGGTGATCGGCCCGTAACGGGCGAAGAAGCGTTCGGCCCATACGAGGTGGTGCATGCGCAGCAGGACGTAGCGGCCGTAGCGCTCGACGAACGGCCGGCCGCCGTAGTACCCGACCGCGTAGCTGATGCAGGCGCCGAAGAGGTTGCCGGCGACGCCGGCCACGACGATGCCCGCGAGGCTCAGGTTGCCCTGGCTCACGGCGAAGCCCGCGAACGGCATGATCGCCTCGCTGGGAATAGGGATGCAAGCGCTCTCGAGAAGCATGAGAACGAAGACGGCCGGCAGTCCCCAGTGACCGATCAGACTCGTGCAGAAGGTGACGATGGGGTCGATGATGTGCTGCATAACGTCGCAGTACACTACCACAGGGCCGACGCGCGAGCGCGGCCGCGCGCGGCGTCCGCGCCCGACGGCGGCGCACCGACCGGGCGGCCGCCCGGGACGCGCCGGGGCAGCCCCACCGTACAGGACCACGCGGTCGCCTGGGGCGCCCCGGCAGGCTCCACCGCAGAGGACCACGCGGTCGCCTGGGGCACGCCGGCAGCCCTCACCGCGCCGGGCCGTCTGTTGGTCGTGACCGCACGCGTGTGCTAGCGTTCATTGCTTGACCGCGCGCGCCCGCGTGCGGTGCAGCAGCGACTGAAGGCTACCTGGAGGCGTGTGACGTGCCGATCGGTCTGATGGACATCAAGGGACAGATCGCCGACGTGCAGGACGAGGTCGAAGCGGCCGTCCTTGCCGTCGTGCGTAACGGACAGTTCATTCTGGGGCCCAACGTGAAGGCCTTTGAAGCCGAGGTCGACCGAGTACCTGTCGACCTCCGCCTCGGTGGGCGTGGGCAACGGCACCGACGGCCTCACGATCGCCCTCAAGGCGGCCGGCATCGGCGAGGGCGACGAGGTCATCACCACGCCGTTCACCTTCTACGCGACCGCCGAGGCGATCGTCCAGGCCGGCGCGCGACCCGGTCTTCGTCGACATCGACCCCGAGACCCTGAACATCGACCCCGCGGCCATCGCCGGCGCCATCACCGCCATGACCAAGGCCATCGTGCCGGTCGACCTGTTCGGCCTGCCGGCCGACGCCGACGCCATCAGCGCAGTCGCCAGCGAGCACGGCCTGGTGGTCGTCGAAGACGCCTGCCAGGCGTTCGGCGCGAGCTACAAGGGGCGCCGCGCCGGCAGCCTGGGCGATCTCGCCGTCTTCAGCTTCTTCCCCACCAAGAACCTGGGCGGCTACGGCGACGGCGGCCTTGTCACGGGCCGCATCGCCGAGTTCGTCGAGATGGCCCGCATGCTGCGCTTCCACGGCAGCCGCGACAAGAAGGATTTCGACTACATCGGCTTCAACTCGCGCCTCGACGAGATCCAGGCCGCCGTGCTGCGCATAGGGCTCAAGCGCATCGACGACTGGAACGCGCGGCGCGCCCAGGTCGCCGCCTGGTACGACGCCGTGCTGCCCGCCGACATCCGCCGGCCCGCCGTGCCCGCCGGCACTCACGCACGTCTACCACCTCTACGTGGCGCGCAGCGAGCGGCGCGACGAAGTCGCCGCCGCCCTCAAGGGCGCCGGCGTCGCCTGCGCCGCCTACTACACGACGCCGCTGCACCTGCAGCCGGCGCTTGCGTTCCTCGGCCACAAGCCCGGCGACTTCCCCGCGACCGAAGCGGCCGCGGCGACCAACCTCGCCCTGCCCATGCACCCTCACCTCACGCAGGAGCAGGTCGCCGAAGTCGCCCACGCGCTTGCCGGGGTGAGTGCCTGAACGAGCCGGCCTTGCGCGTCTGGATCGACATCACGAACTCGCCGCACGTACTGTTCTTCGCGCCCATCATCAGGCGGCTCGAAGCGCAGGGCCACACGGTCACCCTGACCGCCCGCAAGTACGCCCAGACCGAGCAGCTCCTGTCGCGCTACGGCCTCGCCGCGGTGATCACCGGCCAGCACGCCGGCAAGAGCCTGCCGGCCAAGGCGGTGGGCCTGTTCAACCGCTCGGCGCACCTCATCGCGCAGGCGCGCTCGGCCGGGTTCCACGTTGCCGTGGGGCACAACTCCAACGACCTCGCGGTGGCCGCCTGGACCCTCGGCATCCCGCAGCTCACCATGTTCGACTACGAGTACGCGACCGTGTCGCACCACCTGAACGTGCGCCTGGTCGACGAGATCGTCGTGCCCGAAGCGATCCCGCTGGCACGTCTTGCGCCGTACGGGGCAAAACCAGAGAAAGTGTTTCGCTACCCGGGGCTCAAAGAGGAGTACTACCTGTATGACTTCCAGCCCGACGCGAGCGTGCTCGAGCAGCTCGGCCTCGACACCCGGCGCGTGATCGGCGTGCTGCGACCGGCGCCCAACGTGACGCTCTACCACCGCCACGAGAACCCGCTGTTCGACCAGGTGGTCGAGGGCCTCGCCGCCAGGCGCAACGTCACCCTGGTGGTCATCCCGCGCACCGACGAGCAGCGCGAGCACTACTCCACGCTCGGCCTGGCCAACGTCGTCGTGCCCGAGAAGGCCATCGACGGCCTCAGCCTGATCGCCGCCGCCGACTTCGTGATCGGCGCGGGCGGCACCATGAACCGCGAAGCCGTCGCGCTGGGCACGCCGGCTTACACCATGTTCGCGGGCAGGCTCGGCGCGGTCGACGAGCGCCTCCTCGCCGAGGGCCGCCTGGGCCGCGCCGCATCGGCCGACGACGTGGTCGTCAAGAAGAAGAGCCGCCACACGGTGTCGTCGGAGCGCCGCGACCCTCAACTGTTCGTCGACGAGATCCTGAGCGTCGCGCGCCGCCGCCTCCATCGCCCTCTGGAGCCGGTGCTATGATTGTCGTGCCGGCCGCGGCGCGAGTCGCCGCAGCGCCGCTCCGTCCGCAGGGTCACCAAGGCCGGGAGACCCCTTGAGAGAGCGCCTCTTCGTCAGCCGCCACCGACTCTGGCAGATCGTCATCGACGCTGCTCTCGTCTCCATCGCTCTGGTCGGCGCCTACCTGCTGCGCTTCGACTTCGACGTGCCCAGGGCGTTCTGGCACCAGCTCGTCTGGGTGATCGTGCCGGTCGTCGTCGTGCAGATCGGCGTGCTGTTCGTGCTCGGCATGTACAACAAATGGTGGCGCTACTCGGGCGTGCGCGACCTCGCCAGCCTGTTCTGGGGCACCCTGGCCGCCGCGGCCGTGTCCATGGTCGCCGCCGAGATCGTCGCCTTCAAACTGCAGCCGGCCATCTATGGGCGTTGGCACAATGTCATCACGGCGACCCGCATGCCGTGGTCGGTGATCGTGCTCTCCTGGGTGCTGTGTTTCGGCCTCCTGGGCGGCGCGCGGCTGCTCTCGCGCCTCTCCGCCGAACGCCCCTGGCGCGGCGAGCGCGGCCGCGACCGCAAGAAAGTGCTCGTCGTGGGCGCCGGCGATGCCGGCGAGCTCGTCGTGCGCGAGATGCTGCGCACGCGCCGCATCCTCTACCGTCCCGTGGGCTTCGTCGACGACGACGAGAAAAAGAAGAACCTGCGCATTCACAACGTGCGCGTGGTGGGCACCACCCGCAACCTGCCGACGCTGCTCTCCGAGTACTCGGTCGACGAGGTCATCATCGCCATGCCGTCGGTGGGCGGGCGCCTGATCGAAGACATCGCCATGACCTGCAAGCGCGCCAACGTGCCGGTCAAGACCCTGCCCGGCGTCTACGAGCTCATCAAGGGCACCGTGACGATCGAACAGCTCCGCGAGGTGCAGGTCGAAGACATCCTCGGCCGCCACGAGGTCTCGGTCGACTACAACAGCATCGGCTACATCACCGACAAGGTGGTCATGGTCACCGGCGCCGGCGGCTCGATCGGCAGCGAGCTCTCGCGCCAGCTCGCCACCATGGGTCCGCGCCTGCTCGTGCTGGTCGACCACTCCGAAGGCAACCTCTTCCAGATCGAGCACGAGCTCGAGACCGAACGCCATTTCACCGACCTGGCCGCCTGCCTGCTCGACATCCGCGACAAGGTCAAGCTGCGCGCCCTGTTCGAGGCCCGACGCCCCGACATCGTCTTTCACGCCGCGGCCTACAAGCACGTGCCGATGATGCAGCACAACCCGGCCGAGGCCTTCGACAACAACAGCTTCGCCACCATGGCGCTGGTCGAGAACGCCATCCGCTTCGGCACCGGCCGGCTGGTATTCATCTCGACCGACAAGGCCGTCGAGCCCGAGACCATCATGGGGCTCTCGAAGGCGCTGGCCGAACGCATCGTCGAGACCATGGCGCGCGAGGCTGCCGACACCCGGCTCATGGCGGTGCGCTTCGGCAACGTGCTGGGGTCGAGCGGCAGCGTCGTGCCGCTGTTCAAGCGCCAGATCGCCGCCGGCGGCCCGGTCACGGTGACCGACGAGCGCATGACGCGCTTCTTCATGACCATCCCCGAAGCCGTGCGCCTCGTCATCCAGACCGGCGCCATGGGCAACGGCGGCGAGATCTTCGTGCTCGACATGGGCGACCCCATGCTCATCGTCGATCTCGCCCGCGAGATGATCCGCCTCTCAGGGCTCGAAGTCGGGCGCGACATCGAGATCGTCTTCACCGGCAACCGCGGCAACGAAAAGCTCGACGAGAAGCTCTTCAACGAGGGTGAGCAGGTGGTGGGCACGACCCATCCCAAGATCGCCATGGCCGTGCGCCGTCCGCTGCCCCGCGCCCTGCTGCGCCAGGAGCTCGCCCGCATACGCGAAGCCCTCGACGCCGGCGACATCGACCAGGCGTTGCACCTGGCCCGCGAGGTCGTGCAGCTCGCCACGCCTGCCGCGGCGGGCGACCTCGGGCACGCCCCGGCGCCGGCCGGCACGCCGTCGGCTCCGTCGCCAGAAGTAGCGAGCGAGGCCGGGGCATCGCCGAGCATCGCGTCGTCCGCCGTCGCGCCGGCCAAGCACCTGTCGAGCGCACCGTCCGCGTCTGTCGCTCCGCCTTCGCCGGCGGCGCCGGCGTCACGGTAGGTCCGCCCTGTCCAGCCTCCTTCTCGCCAGGCTGAGCCTGCTCGGCCTGCTCGCCACCTTCCTCAGTCTCTTCGTCGGGATCCCTCGCGGCGCGCTCGCGCGGCGCCTCATCTTCGTCGGCCTGGTCGTCTTCACCGTGCTGCTCGTCGGCTTCTCGCTGGGCGCCCTGCGCTCCACGGGGGGCACGGCCGCCCGGCTGACTCACCACCTGCCCCTGCTGGGCGTCGCCGGGGCCGGGGTGGCGGTGTTCGTCGCCGCGCTCGCCTGGCTTGCCTTCCGCTACCCCGACTGGGCCATGCCGGTCGTGCTGGTGCTGGCGCCGCTGCGCGTGGGACTGCCCCACGGTTCGAGCACCAGCAACCTCCTCATCCCGCTGTACCTCGTCCTGCTGGCCGTCGTGCTCGCCGAGATGGTCGTGCGCGACCGGCTGCGCCTGCCCGACGACTGGCGGCCCGACCCGGTGCGCATTGCCCTCGCGGTCATGATCGCCATCATCGGCGTCTCGTCGCTCTGGGCGGCGCAGCACTACGCCGCCCACCCCAAGGCCTTCGCCGACGCGCTCATCAAGCTCTTTGCCTTCTACCTGCCGTTCGCCGCGCTCTACTACGTGCTCTACCGCTACACGACCGACGTCCGCCGGCTGTCGCGCTTGCTGGTCACCTTCGTCGCCGCCGGCGCGGTGCTCGCGGCGATCGGCATCGTGCAGTACCCGACGCGCTGGGTCATCGTGAACCGCGCCGGCATCGAGCACGACCTCGTCTATCAGCACACGTTCCGCTCGAACTCGCTGTTCTGGGACCCCAACATCTTCGGCCGCTTCCTGGCCTTCGTCATGCTCATCGGGGTGGCCCTGTTCCTGACGGCGCGCCTGCGCGACGCATCCGCAGGGCGCCGGCGCGCCATGACCCTCGCGGCCGCTGCGGTCGCGCTCGCCGCGATCGCTTTCATCGTGACGTTCTCGCGCTCGAGCGTGGCGGGCCTGCTGCTGGGCGGCGTCATCCTCGAGATGGCCTGGCTCGGCCGGCGCAAGGGCACCATCGCGGCGCTCGTCACGGTGCTCATCCTGCTGATCGGCGTCGCCGGCGTCACCGCCCTGCGCCATCCCCAGAACCTGGGCGCCAAGCTCGACAGCACGAGGGGCTGGAACAAGCTCACCGGCGGACGCTTCTACCTGGTGCGCGCCGGCATCCTCATGTACGAACGCTACCCGGTGGGCGGCGTCGGCCTGGGCGGCTTTCCGCTGGCCTACCCCCACTTCCGCCTGACGCATGCGGCCAGCCTGTCGCTGCGCGACAGTCACACGACGGTGGTGACGGTGGCCGCCGAACAGGGATCGCTCGGCCTGATCGCCTTCGCCGGCCTGCTCGTGACCTTCTTCGCCACCACCCTGCGCAAACGCCGCTTCGGCGCCGACCGGCGGCTCTATCTCTGGCAGGCCGCGCTCGTCGCCTGCGTGCTCGCCCTGTTCATCCACAGCCTCACGTACAACGCCTTCTTCGAAGACCCCTACATGTGGGTGTTCATGGCGCTGGCGTCGGTCACGGCCACGCGTCTGGCGCCGGGCGCGCTGCCGGCGGTGACCACCGCCCTGCCGGGCGCGGCGCCGGCCGACGAAGCCGACGCCGGGGCGACCGACGACCTCGCGACGGCGCCGGCCGAGTGACCCCGCTGCGCTAGGTGTAGCTCCCGACTACGTTGTTGACAGGCGAGGGCCCTGCCTGTCGGTTTGTGGTTGTCCAAGACCATGAACCGAAGGAGGGCCCTCATGGCTCATCGTAACGCGCGACTCACCGTCTGCGGTCGCCTCCTGCTGTGCCAACGGATCGAACAACAGGGCTGGCTGGTCAAGGCGGCAGCTGCGGCGGCCGGCGTCAGTCGCCAAACGGCCAGCAAGTGGCGCCGGCGCTTCCTGGCGGAGGGCGAGGTCGGCCTGGCCGACCGCTCCTCGGCGCGCCACCGGCCGCCGGGCCGCATCAGTGGTCAGGTGCTGCGTCGCATCGTGCGCCTGCGCCTGCGGCTGCGCGTGGGCCCCCACTGGCTGGGCTGGCTGACCGGCGTGCCGCGTCCGAGCGTCTATGGTGTGCTGCGCCGCGTGGGCCTCAATCGCTTGAGCTCGTTGCGACCCAAAGAAGAGGTCGTGCGCTACTGCTGGCCGGCAGCCGGCGACCTGTTGCACCTCGACACCAAGAAGCTGGGCCGCATCGGCCCCGGCGGCGGCTGGCGCTTCGGGGGGCGGGCCCTGAAGGACCGTCACCGCGGCCTCGGCTACAACATCGTGCACGTCGCCGTCGACGACGCCACCAGGCTGGCCTATGCCGAGGAGCTGCCAGACGCTGGGGACCACGGCGGCCGCCTTCCTGCAGCGCGCCCTGGCCTTCTACGCCGCCCAGGGGATCGTGGTGCGTCGCCTGCTCACCGACAACGGTGTGCCCTACCGTTCGCGGGCCTTCCGGGCGGCGGCCGCCGCGGCCGACTTGCGCCAGCTCTACACGAGGCCCTATCGACCTCAGACCAACGGCAAGGCGGAGGCCTTCGTCAAGATCTTGCAGAACGGCTGGGCTTACCGTCGGCCCTACGGCGACGAGGCCGAACGTCTGGCCGCCCTCGACCGCTACCTGGTCTACTACAATGGCTTCCGTCCCCATGGCGGTCTGGACGGCGCCACTCCGCTACAGCGCTTGGCCTGCTGAGGGTCAACAACGTGGATAGGCGCTACAGCTAGGCCGCCAGGTTGGCGCGCTCGCTCTGCTTGCGGCCAAGGGCGAACAGCCGGATCATCTGCGCGCAGAACGCCGGCAGGTCGTCGGGGTTACGGCTCGACAGGACCGCACGGTCGACCACCGTCTCGCGATCGACCCAGTGGCCGCCGGCGTTGCGTATGTCGGTGCGCAGGCTCGGGTACGAAGTGATCGTCAGACCGTCGATGACGCCGGCCTCGACCATCGTCCAGGGACCGTGGCAGATCACGGCGATCGGCACACCCTCGGCAAAGCACTCGCGTACGAAGGCGACGGCGCGCTCGTTCATGCGCAGCTTGTCGGGGTTGGCGACGCCGCCGGGCAACACGAGGCCTTCGTAGTCGCCGGCGCTCGCCTGGTCGACCGTCGCGTCGACGGTCACCGTATCGCCCTTCTCGGTGTGGTTCATGGCCTGCACAGCGCCGTCGTGGATCGAGAGCAGGTCGATCCGGGCGCCCGCTTCGCGCAACGCGTCGAGCGGCTGCATGAGCTCCGCCTGCTCGACTCCGTCGGTGAACAGGATGGCGATGCGCTTGCCGCGCAGTTCGTCGGACATGGGATCCTCCAGGTCGTCGTCGTAGCTCACGTCTGGCGCTTCCTAGCAGCGTTCCCCTGCCTCGCGGCGTCACGCCTGTTGCCGCGCGACGCGCTGCGGCGGCCGTCGCGACGCCATCGCGGCGCGCCGCGGTCGGCCGTCGCGGCGTCGTAGCGGCGGCCGTCGCGAAACGCGCGCAGGTCGCATAGGATGGCCGCCATGGACCTCCGTCATCTGCGGCTCTTTTGCGAGATCGTCGACCAGCGCAGCTTCTCGCTGGCCGCCGAGTACATGCACATCACGCAGCCGGCGGCCAGCCTGCGGGTGCGCTCGCTGGAGCGCGAGCTCGGCGTGCAGCTGCTCGACCGCTCGGGGCGCGACGTCACCCCGACCGACGCGGGCGAGGTGCTCTACCGCCACGCCCGCCAGATCATCGACTTAGACGACGAAGCCCGGGTCGAGATCATGAACCTGGGCGAGCTCGCCGGCGGACGAGTGACGATCGGCGCGTCGACCGGTCCCGGGGAGCACCTGTTGCCGGGCCTGATCACCGACTTCAAGCGGGCTCACCCCGGCATAGAGCTGAGCCTGCGCGTGACCGACAGCCGCGAGGTCATCGACCTCGTGGTGGGCCGCGAGCTCGAGCTGGGCGTGGTGGGCGCCGTCTCGGGGCGTCCCGAGCTCGCCGTCGCGCCCTTCGCCCGCGACGAGATCGTCGTGGTCTGCGCCCCTTCGCACCGCTGGGCCGGCGCCGGCGAGGTCGCCTTCGACGAGCTCCTGCGCGAGCCGGTGGTCCTGCAGCAGCCCGGCGCCGGCGTGCGCGCGGTGGTCGACGCCGCCCTGCGCGAACGCGGCGTGAACCCGGCCCGGCTCAACGTGTTCCTCGAGCTCGGGCTGAACGAGTCGGTCAAGCACGCCGTCATGGCCGGGGCCGGCATCACCTACCTGAGCAAGTTCGCCGTGCGCACCGACCTGCGCAACGGCACGCTCGCCATGGTGCGGGTGACCGACCTCCAGATCCTGCGCGACTTCTCGATCGTGCGCTCACGGACGCGCGCCGTGTCAAAGGCCATGGCTGCGTTCCTGCACTTCCTCGAAGCGCAGTACGAGCTGCTGTAAGGCGGCAAGCGCCGGTGGTGCTGGCGCTCGGGGGGTGGGCCCTGAGGGCGCGGCACGGTGGTCGGAATGGGCCGCCGAGCGCGCGGGACGGACGCTCGGGGGTGGGCCGCCGGCGCGCGAGACGGACGCTCGGGGGGCGGGCCGCCGAGCGCGCGGGACGGCCGCTCGGGGTACGCACCCGCCCGCGCGGGGCACACTCTGGTGCCGCTCCAGGGGCGAAGCACGGAGGTCCATCGTGGTGAGCGCCGAAACGCCCGATCTTGAAGGCCGCACCGTGCTCGTCACGGGCGCGACCTCGGGCATCGGCAAGGCCGCGGCGACGCGCCTCGCGCTGGGGCGGGCGACCCTGGTATTCGTCGCCCGCGACCACGCCAGGGGCCACGCCGTACGCGACGAGCTCGTGCGCGCGACCGGCAACCAGAACGTCGAGGTCGTGATCGCCGACCTCACGCTGCAGGCCGACGTGCGCCGTGCGGCCGCCGAGTTCCTGGCCCGCCACGACCGCCTGCACGTGCTGGTCAACGATGCGGGCGCGATCTACGGCACGCGCGCCCTCACGCCCGACGGCGTCGAACGCACCTGGGCGCTCAACCACCTGGCGCCCTTCCTGCTCACCGGACTGCTCTCCGACGCGCTCGCCCGCGGCGCCCCCGCGCGCGTGGTCACCGTCTCCTCCGACGCCGCGCGCCAGGGCGTGATCGACCTGGCCGACCTGCAGGGCGCCCACCGCCGCTTTCGCGCGATGGCCTTCTACGGCGCCACGAAGCTCGCCAACATCCTCTTCACCTTCGAGCTCGCCCGGCGCCGGCAGGGCGACGGGGTGGCGGCGACCGTCATGCACCCCGGGCTCGTGCGCACGCGCTGGGGCCACGACCTGGCGCCGCTGCTGCGCGCGGGCGTGCAGGTGGCCCACCTCGTGGCCCGCTCGCCCGAAAAAGGCGCCGAGACCGTCGTCTACCTGGCCGCTTCGCCCGACGTCGAGGGCGCGAGCGGCCTGTTCTACCACGACCGCCGCCCCGTGAACGCGCCGCCTGCCGCCTACGACGAGGAGCTCGCCGCCGGGCTGTGGCGGCAGAGCGCCCTGCTGACCGGGCTCGCCACGACCTGAAGAGGAGAAGGAGGAGCGTCATGTTCGTGCACCTGTCGATCCACTACCCGCGGCCCGAAGGCGAGGCCGACCTGGTCGCCTCGATGCACCGCTTCGGCGACGCCCTGGCCGGGGCGCCCGGGCTGCTGAACGTGGCGACCCTGAAAGACGAACGCTCCGCGCGCCTGGTCGGCTTGACGACCTGGGCCTCGCGGGCCGACTGGGAGGCCGGCATCGGTCGCGCCCGAGCGGCGGTCGAGCACGACGACTTCGAGCTGTGGGAGGAGCGCGACCCCGAGGTGATGGTGCTCGAGCACGTGTGACCGGCGCCGCGCCGGGGTAGGACCACCCCACTCCAGCGCCCGCCTTCCGGAGGGCGTCGACGCCACGACTCACGCGGAGGGCACGCACATGAAGAAGCTACCCGACCAGCTCCTCGACCTGCTCTGGGGCGGCCACAACATCTGGGTCGCGACCGTCGCGTCCGACGGCACCCCCAACGTCTCGATCAAGGGCTCCGGCGCGCTGCTCGACGACGGCCACCTGTACTTCGCCGACATGTTCTCGCACAAGACGCGCGAGAACCTGCAGCACGACCCACGCGTCGCCGTCGGCATCCACGATCCCGAGCGCAAGATCGCCATGCAGGTCAAGGGCCGCGCCGAGCTCATCGACCACGGCGAGGCCTTCGAGCAGGTCTCCCAGCGCCTGGCCAAGCTCTCCGACAAGCTCAGCCTGCCGCCGGTCAAGTACGTGGTCAAGATCGAGGTCGAGTCGGTCTGGGACATGGGGCCCGGCCCCAAGGCCGGCCAGGAGATCGCCTGACGCGACGCGCTGCGCGCTCCGGCCGCGGCACAAGGCCCGCACCGGCGGGCTGGGCGCGCCGGCCGCGGCAAGGCCCGCGCCGGCGGGCGCGGCGGAGCCGTCTGCTAAGATGGCCGCGCGCCGCCGACGCGCGAACCGACCGCCCGACAGGAGGCCGCGGTGCTCGACTTTCTCACGCTCCCTGAGCGCAGCGCCAAACCGCGCGACCGCGGGCTGACTCACGTGCTCGACAAGGGTCTCGGCCCCACGCAGGTCGACGACCTCATGGCCAGCGCCGCGCCGTTCATCGACATCGTCAAGCTCGGCTGGGGCACCGCCTACCTCACCGCCGACCTGGCCAGCAAGGTCGAGGTCTACCAGCGCCACGACGTCACGGTTTGCTTCGGCGGCACGCTGCTCGAAGTGGTCGTGCGCCAGAACAGGGTCGACGACTACGTGCGCGAGCTGCGCGAGCTCGGCATCACGCACGTCGAGGTCTCCGACGGCACGGTGGCCATGGCGGTCGACGACAAGCTGGCCCTGCTGCGCCGCCTGGCGCGCGAGTTCACGGTGCTCTCCGAGGTGGGCAGCAAAGATGCCGACAAGGTGATCGCCCCCTACCGCTGGGTCGACGCCATCAAGCGCGAGCTCGACGCCGGCGCCTGGAAGGTGATCACCGAGGGGCGCGAGTCGGGCACGGTGGGCGTCTACCACTCCTCCGGATCGGTCAAGGAGGGCCTGATCGAAGAGATCGTCAGCGAGATCAGCGCCGACCAGCTGCTCTTCGAGGCGCCGGCCAAGGAGCAGCAGGTCTGGTTCGTCAAGAAGTTCGGCAGCAACGTGAACCTCGGCAACATCACGCCCGACGACGTCATCTCGTGCGAGACCATCCGCCTCGGCATACGCAGCGACACGCTGCTCGACTTCCATTGAGCGAGCGCGCGCCCATCCTCTACCTGGCGCGCCACGGCCAGACCGACTGGAACGTGAAGCCGGCCCGCTGCCAGGGCTGGGCCGAGGTGCCTCTCAACAAGACCGGGCGGCGCCAGGCGCACGAGCTGGGCGAACGCCTGGCGAACGCCGGCATCCAGGCGATCGTGTCGAGCAACCTGCTGCGCGCCCGCCAGACCGCCGACGAGGTACACGCCGTGCTCGGCCCCGAGGTGGTCCTGGGCGTCGATCCGCGTCTCGCCGAATCCGATCGCGGCGATTGGCAGGGACGCAGCTTCGCCGCGATCAGGCGAGGCTCCCCCGTCGAGTGGGCCGCCTACCACGAAGACCCGGCGTCGTTTCGCTTTCCGTACGGCGAGAGCCTGGCCGAGCAGCAGCGGCGCGTGCTCGCGGCGGTGCGCGACGCGATCGCCACGCAGCTCGTCACGCTGCTGGTCAGCCACGGCGGTTCGTTGCGCCTCGTACGCGGCTTCGTCGAGGGCACGGGCATCGACTCGTTCCACGAGATGAGCGTGCCCAGCGGCGGCACGATCGAGATCGACACGACCGGGCTGGTCGCCCGCATCGACGGGTTCCTCGAGCGCGAGCCGCCCGCCGACGAGGGGTGAGCGGGGGCGCGGCCCGGGCCAGGGGGCCGCGAGCTCTAGTGCTTGTGCGAGGCGGGCGCGCCGACGACGAACTGGAACGGCGCGCCGCCGTCGAGCAGCGTCAGCTTGCTGCCGTCGCCGACGATCAGCCAGCCGTGCCAGCGACCCTGCAGGTCGAGCTTGACGTGGCCCGTGAACAGCCGGTAGGCGCCGGGCTTGAGGGTGACGTTGGCGATAGAGCCGAGGTCGCGCTCCTGGTCGCCGGGACCGCGCGCCACCAGCGTGACGACCGCCCAGGTGCCGGTCTGGGCGCCGTCGTTGCGCAGCGTGAACTGGGCCCGGAGCGTAGTGCCGCGCCGATAGGGCCCGGGCGCTAGCTGCACCGGCCCGACCACGTCGAGCTTGGCGGCGCCCTTGGGGGCGTGAGGCCCGCTCCAGGCCGACGCCGAGGGCGAGGCGCTCGTCACGACGGCGCCGCTCTTGGCGCCCACGAGCTGCACCGCTCCGTAGTAGAAGGCCACGATCCACGGGTAGGTCTTGCCCTGGGCGGCCCAGTACTGCGAGCCCCACTGCGTCATGTGCTGGCCGTCGGTCGCCGCGCCGGAGTAGACGCCCGCGTAGTAAGAAGCCTCGAAGACCTGGCCGTCGCGGGTCATGGTCGTGCCCCAGGTGGCGTTGACGGCGTCCCAGTAGCGCTGCCCGTAGTCCCAGTCCATGTACTCCTGGTAGTTGGTGGTGTCGTCGACGTCGGCGCCCCAGGCGGCGACGTCGGGCAGCTTGGTCGGGTGTGTGGCCCAGTACCAGCCGTAGTCTTTGACGGCCAGCGCGCCCGCGCGCAACGCCTCGTCGGAGAACGCCGTGGCCGGCGCCCACTCGTGCGAGAGGACGCGTACGCAGTAAGTGCGAAAGTCGACCGTGTCGACCCCGACGATCACGCCGTTGGGATCGTTGGCCGGAAAACGCCGCGCGACCTTGATGGTGGCGGGCGGGGTGAGCGTGGCGGACTGCACGGAGCTCGCGGCGGCCTGGCTGGCGGCGACGGCGCGCGACGGCTGCAGGGCGGCGACGCCCAGCGCGAGGGCCAGCGCGGCGAGTGCGGCGAGTGCGGCGAGCGAGGCACGGACGGCCGTACGTCCACGCAGCGGCCGACCGACTCCGGCCGCCCTCGCTTCAGTCAACCTGGCTCTCCTCTCGCCCTGCGGTCTACCCGGCCCGAGCCGCGCTCGTGCCGCACTGATTATGCGTGCGGCGTCGTGACGTCGCAACTCGCCACTCGTTTGTATCGGCACGAGCAGCGGCCGGCCACAGTGCCCGGAGCAGGTAAGATAGGCGCCATGCGTCGATGGTCCCGATGAAGCGCGTCCTCTATGTAGCCAACCCGTTCCCGCCGACGGCGACCGGCGGCAACGCCCGGCACCTGCGCTTCTTGCGCTACCTGCCCTCCTACGACTGGGAGGCGACGGTCCTCACGGTGCGCACGCAGGGGCCGGTGCCCGACCCGCCCGATGTGCGCATAGAGCGCGCGCCGGCGATCGACCCCGAACGCCTCTACGCCCTGGGGCGGCGGGTCATGGGACCCATGCGCGGCCGTCGGCCCGCGCCGGCGACGCCACCGGCCGACGCGCCGGCCGCGGGCGCGTCCGCCGAAACGCGGCCGGCAGCCACGCCGCCCGCCGGCCCGCCGGACGGCGCGGTCCCCGGTCCGGCTGGCGCAACGAAGTTCCGGCACACCAGCCGGCGCGGACCCATCGAAGAGTGGCTGCAGGTACCGGACGCCTCTGTGAGCTGGGTCGTCCCCGCCGTGGCGCTCGGCCGCCGGCTGCTGCGCGAACAGCGCTACGACGCCGTCTTCTCGAGCCACCCGCGAGGCTCGGCGCACCTGGTCGCGGCCGAGCTCGCCAGGCGCAGCGGACTGCCCTGGGTCGCCGACTACCGCGACCCGTGGCGCACCAACCAGTTCCGCCGGTACCCGACGCGCCTCCACGAAGCCCTGAACGTGCGCCTCGAAAGCTGGGCGCTCGCCCACGCCAGCGCGGTGACGGCGGTCAACGAGCCCATGGCCGCCGACCTGCGTCGTCTCTACCCGGCGCTCGCCGCCACGACGAGCGTCATCCCCAACGGGTACGACCCGGACGAAGAGATCGACGACATCGACCTGGGGCCGGGCTTCTGGATAGTGCACACCGGTCGCATCTACGCGCGCACCGAGCAGACGGCCGCGTTCCTCGAGGCGTTCGCAGCCCTTCCCGCCGACGTCCACGTCTTCTTCGTGGGCGCCGCCGGCCCCGAGATCACCGCTCGCGCCGCGTCTCTGGGCGTGGCTCACCGGGTGCGAGTCGAGCAGTTCGCGCCGCGCGCCCGGGCCCGTGGCCTGCAACGCGCGGCCGACGCCCTGCTGCTCATCACGGGGCGCGCACCGGAGTCGCTGTCGAGCAAGCTGCTCGAGTACCTCGCGAGCGAGCGGCCGGTGTTCGCCGTGACGTCGCCGCAGTCGGCGGCCCGCGCCCTCAATCGACGAGGCCCGCGGCGGACGTTGCGCGTCGCCCGACGAACCTCTGGGCCCAGCGCTCGCGGCCTTTGTCGCCGACGCGCGCGCCGGACGCCTGCCGGCCACCGACCCGGCGGTGGTGCGCCGCTTTGACGGTCGCGAGCTCACCGGGCTGCTGGCCAGCCTCCTCGATGGCCTCTCCGGGCATCATGGCTGACTCGACCTCGCCGCCCGCCGTCCGCTCGGCCAATGCCGCCCTGGCGGCCGCGCTCATCGCCTGCGGCGTCGTCGCCACGGGGGGCCTGACGGCCTTCGCCCTGCGCGGCCAGGACGCGGCCGGCCACACCCTCCGCACGCACCTGGCGGTCGCCGTCGGCCTGCCGCTCATCGCCGTCGTCGCGCTGTTCCTCGCGGTGGCGCGCCGGCAGCTGGCGCGTCTGCCGCTCGGCCATGTCCTGGTCGTCGCGGTGATCGTCCTGCCCGCCCTGGCCATCCTCGGGCCGGTGTTCGCCTTGCCGCACCTCAGGCAGATCTTCGCCTTTCGCGTGGTGCTGTTCCTCGTCGGCTACTGGGGCCTGGTCTGGCTGATCATCGTGCGGCGTCGCTTTCGCTTTGAGGGGTCGACCTTCGCCCTGCTGTTCGGCGCCTGGTTCTGCTGGCTGGTGCTCACCCTGGCCTGGGCGCCCGAGCGCGACGCCGGCCTGCACTACCTGCTGCTGCTGGCCGGCATGGGCGCGGCGGCGGCGGTCACGGCCGCCGCCGGACTCACGCGCCGGCGCCTGGTCTGGGTGCTGCTCGGCCTGGGGGCGGTCTACGGCCTCTCGCTGCTGATCGGGGCCGTCGAAGTGCGGCTCCATCTCCACCTGCCCACCGCCTCGCCGCTGTACAAGCACCACAGCGAACCCGCCGGCTTCTTCTACAACACCAACGACTTCGGTACCTATCTTGCGTTCTGCTGGCCGTTCGTCCTGCTGTTGCCGTACGTCTGGCGGCGCCCGGCCGTCGTAGCGCTCACCGCCCTGGCGCTGTTCGCCACCACCGTGCTGCTCGTGTTCACGCGATCGCGCACCAGCCTGCTGGCGATCGCCCTGGAGACCGCCGTGGTCGTCGTGGTCATCGCCATGCGCGCCCCGCGACGCACCCGCATCGCCGTGATCGTGTTCGGGGTGGTCGCGCTGATCGGTCTGGGCGTCGTGCTCTCCGGCCTTGCCGGGAGTTCGTTCAGCTTGGCCAAGGTCGTCTCGCAGGCGCAGAGCGGCAGCGGCAGCGGCGGGGTGCGCTCCGAGTTGCAGTTCGCCGGTCTGCGCGCCGCGAGCACGCGCTGGTACCTCGGCGTCGGGCCGGGCAACGCCGAGTCCATCGTGGCCCGGCAGAACCCGCAGTTCATCGTCTTGAACCTGCACGACTGGTGGCTCGAGACGTTCGTCGACGGCGGCCTGCCCGGCCTGCTTGCGTTCCTGACCATCTACCTGCTCCTGCTGGCTTCGATGGTGCGCGTCGCCCGCTACGCGCGCGACGCGCTGCTGCGCTACCTCGGCGCGGCCATGACGATCGCGCTCATCGGTTTTGTCGTCGCCATCGTCGGACCCAGCACCGCGATCAACTTTCCCGCCCATGGCCGTCCTGTTCGGGCTGGCGCTCGCCATCCTCATCCGCGCCCGGCGCGAGGCGGCCGAGCCCGGCGGCGACCTCGGGCGGCGCGGCGCCGCCCCCGCCGGCCGCAGCGGATTTGTTAGACTCTCCGACTGACCCGGGCGGCGCCACGCACGACCACGGTACGGCGCGCTGGCCGACCGTCGACGGCGGCAACGCCGACCCTGCAGGGGGAAGCCGATGATCGAGAAGTTCCGCACCGCACTGGTGCTCGCGCCGCACACCGACGACGGCGAGTTCGGCTGTGGCGGCACCATGGCCCGGCTCATCGAGTCGGGCGTCGAGGTCACCTACGTCGCCTTCAGCACGGCCGCCAAGTCGGTGCCGCCGGGCTTTCCGCGCGACATCCTGCGCACCGAGGTGCGCCGGGCCACCAGCCTCATCGGCATCGACGAAGCCCACCTGCGCGTCTACGACTTCGAGGTGCGCACCTTCCCCACGGTGCGCCAGGACATCCTCGAAGAGATGATCGTCCTGCAGCAGGAGCTCAACCCCGACTGCGTCTTCATGCCGGCCCTGATCGACCTGCACCAGGACCACAAGACCGTCGCCGAAGAGGGCTTGCGCGCTTTCAAGCGCACCACCGTGATGGCCTACGAGATCCCCTGGAACAACCTCAACTTCTCGCATCAGGCCTACGTGCGCCTCGAGGAACGCCACGTGCAGACGAAGGTCGACGCCCTCGCCTGCTACCGCTCGCAGCAGCATCGCAACTACGTGCGCGAGGACTACATCCGCAACGTCGCCCTCACCCGCGCCATCGACGTCGGCTGCGAGTACGCAGAGGTCTTCGAGGTCTACCGCTGGATCGTCTGAGCGTCGCGTGACGCTACCGCCCCTGAAGCTCGTGCTCACCGCGGCCGGCTGCCCGGGCGCCGCGACGCTGATCGGCATGCTCAAGGCCAACGGCGAACGCGACATCGAGATCTTCGGTGTCGACACCCGTCCCGACGCGGTCGGCCGGTTCCTGTGCGACGGCTTCGCCACGGTGCCGGCCGGCGCCTCGCCCGACTACATCCCGGCGCTGCGCGACGTCGTCGAGCGCCGCGGCGCCGACGTCTTGCTGGTGCAGTCGAGCAACGAGGTCGGCCAGATCGCGCGCCACCGCGAGGCCTTCGACCGGCTGGGCGTCAAGGCCCTCGTGGCGAGCCCCGAAGCCGTCGAGCTCTGCAACGACAAGGCCGCCATGCACGCCGCCGTCGCCGGCCTGCCGGTAGCCCAGCCCAAGCTGCTCGTGCCCGCCGACCTCGACGAGTTCGTGGCGGGCGCGCACTCCCTGGGCTACCCCGATGTGCCGGTCTGCTTCAAGCCGCCGGTGAGCAAAGGATCGCGCGGGTTCCGCATACTTTCGGCCACCGCCGACAGGGTCCACCTGCTGCTCCACGAGCGGCCCAGCAACCTCTACATGACGCTCGACGAGTTCGTCGCACTGCTGCGCGGCGTCTCGCCGTTTCCCACGCTCATGCTCATGGAGTACGTCGAGGGCACCGAGTTCACGGTCGACGCGCTGGCCGACGGCGGCGAGATCGTGCTCGCCCAGGCCAAGACACGCGAAGCCATCGACACCGGTCTCGCCATGTCGTTTCGCACGGTCGACCGGCCCGACCTGCTCGCCGCGGCGCGCCGGGTCTGCCGCCGCCTGGGTCTCGACTGGTTCGTGAACGTGAGCTTCAAGGGCGACCACCTGCTCGAGGTCAACCCGCGCGTCTCGACCTTCGTCTACCAGGAAGATTTCATCCTGCCGTACCTCGGCATCAAGTACGCCCTGGGCGAGCTCGACGACGCGGCCCTGCGGGCCGCCCAGGCGCGCGTGCGTCCGTCGCGGCGCACCGTGCGCTACTACGACCAGGTCTTCTGGGACGCCTGAGCCCGGCGCCGCTCGCCGCCGGGCGCCACTGTGGCCGATGCTATGATGCCGCTACCGTGAAGATTCTCGCCGTCTCACACCTCTATCCCGCGCCGGCCCGCGCCGGCGCGCACTTCATCCACGAGCAGGCGCTCGCCCTGCGCGACCTCGGCGTCGCCGTCGAGGTCGTCGCGCCCGTCGGGCACACGCCGCGCGCGCTGCAGGTGAGCGACCGGCTGAAGGCGCGCGGCGCGACCCCGCACGAGGCGGCGGTCGACGACATCCGGGTGCGCTACCCACGCGTCGCGCAACTGCCGCGCAGGCTGCTGTTCGCGCGCTCGGGCGACCTGTACTACCGCAGCCTGCGGCGCCTGCTGCCAGCGCTGCGAGCCGAGGGTTTCGACCTGCTCCACGCCCACCAGGCGCTGCCCGACGGCGCCGCGACGCGCATCCTCGCCGCCGACCTCGGTCTGCCTTACGTGGTCACCGTCCACGGCAGCGACGTGAACGTCAATCTCGCCCGACCGGGCGCGATACGGGACCGCACGGTGGGCGCCCTGCGCGGCGCGGCGGCGGTCGTGGGCGTGAGCTCGGCGGTCGTCAGGCGGCTCGGCCCCTTCGTAGCCCCGGACCGTCTGCATACCGTGCCGAACGGCGTCAGCGGCCTCGAGCCCGTCGCCCCCGCCGACTTCGCCGCCGGGCAGCCGCTGCTGCTGTCGGTCGCCAGCCTGTACGCCTCTAAGGGACACGCCACCGTCCTCGACGCCCTGGCGCGACTCGCCCCGACTCACCCCGACGTCGTCTACGCGGTCGTCGGCGACGGCCCCCGGCGCAAGCACCTCGAGGCGCGGGCACGCGAGCTCGGCCTCGCCGCGCGCGTCCGGTTTCTGGGCTGGCTGGCCCACGACCGGGTCCTCGCCCTGATGGCGCGGGCCGACGCCTTCGTGCTGCCCAGCTCGCCCGAGGGCTTCGGCCTGGTCTATGCCGAATCGCTGGCTCAGGGCACGGCCGTGATCGCCTGTCGCGGCGAGGGTCCCGACGACTTCGTCGTCGACGGCCGGAGCGGCCTGCTCGTCGCGCCGGGCGACGTCGCCGCAGTGGCTGCGGCGCTCGCGCGGCTGCTCGACGAGCCGGCGACCGCCGCGCGGCTCGCCGCGGCGGGCCGCGCGGCGGTCGCCGACCTCACCTGGCCGCGCAACGCCGCCCGCCAGCTCGCGGTCTACGAGCAGGTCCTGGGCACAGGCGCCACGGCACAGGCGGCGGCGTCGTGAGCGCGCCCGTCAAGGTCGTCCATCTCTCGGTGGTGCACCGTCCCGACGACGCCCGCATCTACGAACGCGAGTGCCGCACCCTGGCCGCGGCGGGCTACGACGTGACCTATGTCGTACCGGGAGCCACTCCCGGCCGCGACCGCCACGGCGTGCGCTTCGCCGCGTTGCCGGTGCGGCCGCGCGCGCGGCGCTGGATGAGCACGCCCGACATCGTCTCGGCGCTGCGCACCCTGCGCCCGTTCGTGGTGCACGCCCACGACCCCGAGCTCCTGCCTCTGTTCCCCCTGCTGCGGCCCTTCGTGCCGCGCCTGGTCTACGACGCCCACGAGTTCCTGCGCGAGCAGGTCATGTCCAAGGAGTACATCCCCGCCCGCGCCCGGCCGGCCGTGGCGGCCGCCAGCGGCCTCGGACAGCGCGGCCTTACGCACTGGGCCGACGGCATCGTCACGGTCACCGACGACGTGCTCAACGACTTCAGCTCACAGCTGCACCTGCGTCTGATCGCTCCCAACTACCCGCGCTTGTCGCACTTCGCCGACGCCGCCCCGTTCGCCGAGCTCACGGCCGACCAGCGCCTGCGCCTCGTCTACATCGGCGCCCTGTCGCGCAGCCGCGGCGTCGCCCTCATGCTCGACGTCATGGAGCGGCTCGCACCCGACGACGCCCTCCTGCTGCTGGGCGGCTCCTTCTCGTCGGCGGAGTTCGACGCCGAGATCGGCGCCCGCCTGCGCGGTGGGCTGAGCGACCGGGTGCGTTTTCTGGACCGGGTCGCGCGCGACCAGGTGCCGCGCTACCTGGCTTCGGCCGACGTGGTCTGGACGCCCAGCTCGCGCAGCCCCCAGTTCTCGCGCCCCACGGTCGCCACCAAGATCTACGAGGGCGCGGCCGTCGGGCTGGCCGCACTGGCGACCGACCTGCCGGGCAGAGAGGTCATCGTCGACGAGGGCTTCGGCATCGTGGTGCCGGCCGGGGTCGAAGGCCACCTCGCCGGCGTGCGCCGGCTGATCGCCGAGCGCGAGACGCTGGCCGCCATGGGCGCCCGGGGTCGGGCCGCGGTGCGCGGGCGCTTCTCGTGGGAACAGGTCGAACCGCGCTTCCTGGCCTTCTACACGGAGCTGTGCGGCGCGCGGGGCCGGCGCGGCGGCGGCCGAGGAGCCGAGTCCGAAGCGGGGGCGCCATGAGGATCGTCTATTTCCACCAGTACTTCGCCACCCGCGACAGCGCGACCGGCACGCGCTCGTTCGAGCTGGCCAAGCGCCTCGCCGCGCGCGGCCACGAGGTGACGATCGTGAGCAGCGCCGCGCTGCTGCCGCGCGACCAGGGCGCGGGCGCCGCACGCGTGCGGCCGTTCGTGCGCGACCGCGTCGAGGGCATCGACCTCCTGCTGCTCAACGTGCCGTACTCCAACTACTTCTCGTACGCCAAGCGTCTCGCGGCGTTCGCGCTGTTCACCGCGGAGGCCGGCATCGCCGGACCGCTGCTGCCGCGCCCCGACGTCGTGTTCGCGTCGTCGACGCCGCTGACGATCGGCATACCGGGCCTGCTCACGGCCCGCCTGCGGCGCGCGCCGTTTGTCTTTGAGCTGCGCGACCTGTGGCCCGAGGTGCCGATCGCCATCGGCGCCCTGCGCTCCCGGCCGCTGATCGCCGCCGCCCGCCGGCTCGAGGCGCTGCTCTATGCCGGAGCGGCGCGCATCGTCGTGCTGAGCGAGGCCAGCCGCGACGCGCTCCTCGCGCGCGGCGTGCCGGCCGGCAAGCTCGTCTTCGTGCCCAACGCCTGCGACCTCGACCTCTTCCGCCCCGACAACGTCGACCACGAGTTCCGCGCCCGTCACGGGCTGACCGGCAAGTTCGTCGCGCTCTACTCCGGCGCGATGGGCCGCGCCAACGGCATCGACCAGCTCATCGACGCCGCGGTCGCGCTGCGCGCCGCCGGGCGCGACGACGTGGCCATCGTGGCCGTCGGCGACGGCGGCCGCCGGCCGCACCTCGACGACAGCGCCCGCCGCCTGGGGCTCGACAACCTGCACGTCCTGGGGCCGTTGCCCAAGCAGGCCCTGGCCGGCGTGGTGGGCGCCGCCGACGTGACGCTCACGCTGTTCGCACCCGACCCCATCTTCGAGACCAACTCGCCCAACAAGTTCTTCGACTCGCTGGCCGCCGGCCGGCCGGTGGTCATCAACCTCGACGGCTGGCTGCGCCGCGTCGTGGCCGACGCGCGCGCCGGCCTGTACGTGCCGGCCGGCGACGGCGACGCCCTGGCCGCCGCCCTGGCCGCCCTGGCCGACGAGCCCGCCCTGGTGGCCCGCATGGCGGTCAACGCGCGGCTGCTGGCGGAGCGCGAGTTCTCCCGCGACGTGCTGGCCGACCGCCTCTGCGCGGCGCTCGAAGAGGCCGCCCAGGGCAAGGCGGGCACGCCCGACAAGCCCGGGCCGCCGTCCGGGCGCGAGGCGCGCCCATGACGCCCGCCCCGGCCGGCTTTTACGTGCGGCGCGGCAAGCGCCTGTTCGATCTCGCCGCCGCCGGCGTGGGCGGCGCGCTAGCCACCCCGCTCCTCGCCGGCCTCGCCGCCACGGTGTACCTCACGAGCGGCCGGCCCGTGCTGTTCGTGCAGGACCGCGTCGGGCGCGACGGCGCCGTGTTCGGCATGTACAAGTTCCGCTCCATGATCCCCGACGCCGTCGAGCACGGCGCGGGACTCTATGTCGAAGAAGACGACGACCGCATCACCTGGGCCGGCCGCTGGCTGCGCGCCTTCAGCCTCGACGAGCTGCCCCAGCTCCTGAACGTGCTCAAGGGCGACATGAGCATCGTGGGGCCGCGACCCAACGTCGAGTTCGTCGTCGCCCAGCACCCCGACCGCTTCGCCCGCATCCTGCAGGTCAAGCCGGGATTGACCTGCCTGGTGGCGATCAACGGCCGCAACCGCCTGCGGCGCTCGGAGATGCTCGACTGGGACGAGCGCTACGTCGAGACCATCAGCCTGCGCACCGACCTGATGATCGTGCTGCGCACGATCCCGACGGTCCTGCTGCGCCGCGGCTCGAGCAACGACGCGCCCCAGGAGTTCCTTGAGGACGTCGCGCCCGACGGCGGCGTGCGGTAGGATGCCCCGATGACCGCGTCAACTCCCGCCATCCTCGGGGGCCCAGCCGCCTTTCCCGACCATCTGCACCTGCTGCGGCCCACATTGCCGCCGTTTGCCGACCTCGAGCCCCGGCTGCGCGAGGCCTACGCTTCGGGCACGATCACCAAGGGCCCCATCCTGGTCGACTACGAGCGCGCCCTCGCCGAGCACCTCGGCGTGCGCCACGCCCTGGGCGTGTCGTCGTGCACGGCCGGGCTCATGCTCGTCTTCGACCGCTACCGCGGCGCCGACATCGTCCTGCCGAGCTTCACCTTCATGGCGACCGCGATGGCCGCGGTGTGGGCCGGCCTGCGGCCGGTCTTTGCCGACATCGACCCCGACACCTGGTGCCTGAGCCCCGTGGCCGCCGAGGCGGCGCTCACCGCGGCGACGGCCGTCGTCACGCCGGTGCATCTCTTTGGCGACCCGGCCGACACCGCGGCCTTCGACGCCCTGGCCGCGCGCCGCGGCGTGGCCGTCGTCTACGACGCGGCCCACGGCTTCGGCGCCCTGCGCGACGGCGCACCGGTGGGCCGCGAGGGCTTGGCGCAGGTGTTCAGCACGTCGCCCACAAAGCTGCTGATCACCGGCGAGGGAGGGGTCGTCGCGACCGACGACGACGAGCTCGCACAGCGCGTCGTGGTGGGCCGCGAGTACGGCAATCCCGGCACCTACGACCCGCTCTTCGTCGGGTTCAACGGCCGCCTGCCCGAACCGAGCGCGCTGCTGGGCCTCAAGGGGCTCGCCCTCCTCGAGCCCGAAGCCGAACGGCGCAACGCCCTGGCGACCGTCTATCGAGGCCTGCTCGGCGACCTCGCCGGCATCGGCTTCCAGCGCATCCGCGAGCAGGACCGCTCGTCGTTCAAAGACTTCTCGGTGCGCATCCGCGCGGCCGAGTTCGGCCTGACCCGCGACCAGGTGGCCGCCGCGCTCGCTGCCGAAGGCATCGATACGCGCGCCTACTACGTGCCGCCGGTCCACCGCACGCAAGCCTTCGCCGCCACCGGCCCGGCCTTCGAGGAACGCCTGCCCGAAACCGCCGCCCTGGCCGACGAGGTCCTCACGCTGCCCGCCTACGGCCGCCTGTCGGCCGCCGAGGTCGAACGCGTGGCCGCGTGTATGATTGCCTTGCACGAGCGAGCGTCGGCGGTACGCCGGGCGCTCGGTGGGGCGTGAGCCATTCCCTCGCTGGGGTCGGCGCGCACGCCGCCCCAAGGCCCCGCAGACGGAGGCAACGGTGACCACTGACGACCGCTACGACATCGATCTCGGCGACTACCTGCGCGGCCTTCTGCACTGGTGGTGGATCGTAGTGGCGCTCGCCGTCGTGGGTGGCGTCGTCGCCGTCGGCGTGACCCTGCACCATACCAAGACCTACGTGGCGACGAGCTCTGTCTACCTCGGCCAGCCGACCAACGCCGTCGGCGCGGCGGTCACCGGCCTGAACACCGACCCCCGGGCCGCCATCCAGATCGGCACGGCCGAGAGCACCTACGCCAGGGTGGCCGCCCAGATCGGCCTGGGCGAGACGGTGGTCCGCCTGCACAAGGGCGTCGTCGTCGCCGCGCCGCCGCTGGCCGCCAAGACCGCCATCGCTCCCATCAACATCGTCACCATCAGCGTGACCGACACCAAGCCGGTCCGCGCCGCGGCCGCCGCCAACGCCATCGCGGCGCTCATCGAGCAGCGACTCGCCGTCTACGGCAACGCCAAGGTCGCCCTGCTCACGGCGCAAGTCGCGAGCGACTCAAAGCAGATCGCGCAGCTCGCCGCGCGCACCGCCGCGGCCCAGCAGGCCCTCGACGCCATCGGCGCAGGCGGCGGCTCGGCCGCCACCAAGGCCATGGCCGCGGCGCCCTACCTGGGCATCGTCCAGTCGGCGGCGAGCGAGCAGCAGGCCTTGCTCGACGACAGGCGCACCGACTCGCTCACGCTGCTGGTGGCCCGGGGCGTCGAAGCACCCGCGATACTCGCCCACGCGGCGCCGCCCTCGACCTCGCAGGCGACGTCGGTCAAGACCAACGCCGCCACCGGAGTATTGGTGGGCGTGGTCGTCGGTCTCGTCGTAGCCGCCCTGCTCGAGTGGCGGCGGCGGGCGCACCGCACCGCCTGACGCACTCCTGCGGCGCGACGTGACTCCGTCGCGCCGCTACCCCCAGCTGTCGTAGAGCTGCGGGCGGCGGTGCGCGAGCACGGGGAGCTGCTCGCGCGCGCGGTCGACGGCGCTCAGGTCGAGCTCGGCGTCGCACAGCCCCACGCCGTCGGCCGCGACGGCCAGCACCGTGCCCCACGGATCGACGATCATGCTGTGCCCGTAGCAGCGCCGGTCGTCGCCGTGCACCCCCCACTGCCCGGCGGCCACCACAAAACAGCCATTCTCGATCGCCCGGGCGCGCAGCAGTACCTCCCAGTGGGCGCGGCCGGTGGCTTCGGTGAAGGCCGAGGGCACCACGATGATCTTCGCGCCGCGCACCGCGAGCGCCCGGTAGAGCTCGGGAAACCGCAGGTCGTAGCAGATCGTGAGGCCGACCGGCACGCCGTCGACGTCGCCCGTGACCAGGCGGTCGCCGGGCAGCAGGTCGTCGGACTCGCGGTAGACCTTGGCGCCGGCGACCGCGTCGAAGAGGTGGATCTTGCGATACACGGCGAGCGGCGCGCCTGAGGGGTCGAAGAGCACGCTCGCGTTGCCGAAGCGGTCGGGCCTGGCGCTCGTCTCGTAGATCGAACCGGCCAGGATGTAGACGTCGAGCTCGGCGGCGAGCGCGGCCAGCAGGCTGTTGCTCGGCCCGTCGACGGCCTCGGCGGCGGCCGCCAGCGCGGCGCGGCCGTTCTTGAAGGTCCAGGTCTCGGGCAGCACGACCAGGCGGGCGCCGGCCGCCGCGGCGCGGCGCACGAGGTCGGCTGCCGCCGCCACGTTGGCGGCCTTGTCGGTCCGTGAGTTCATCTGGACGCAGGCGACTCTCACCGGCCGTCTCCTTTCGTCACGCCGTCGAACGCCATGCCCGATCGAGCACGTTTGCCCAGTATGAACGACGGGCAACGACGCGAGTAGAGAAGCTTTGACTCGCGTGGTAGTATGTCGAGCACTGTGAACGGGATCATCGCCACCTCATTGGTCTGGCTCTGGCGCGCCTAGCGCGCCCTTCCCGACATCCTCTGCGGGCTCCGCCCGCCGCGCTCCAGTTGCCGCCCGCGCTTTCGGCTTGCCGAAAAGCGGCGACCTCGCATACCGCGATACCGTGAACCAGACCGGCCCCCAGGCCGCTCCAGTCAGAAGGAGGTGCGTCATGCAGAAGAAGAACCTGTTGGGCGAAGAGAGGATCCCGCGGCGTTGGTACAACATCGCGCCCGACTTTCCCGAGCCGCCGGCGCCCGCGCTGCATCCCGGCACCGGCCAGCCTGTCGGTCCCGACGACCTTGCCGGGCTGTTCCCCATGGGCCTCATCGCCCAGGAAGCCTCGATGGAGCGCTACATCGACATCCCCGACGAGATCCGCGACATCTACAAGATCTGGAGGCCGACGCCGCTGATCCGCGCCGACCGCCTCGAGCGGGCCCTCGGGCTGCGCGACGACCAGCGCATCTTCTTCAAGTACGAGGGCGTCAGCCCCTCGGGCTCGCACAAGTCCAACACCGCCGTGCCGCAGGCCTATTACAACCGTGAAGCCGGCGTGAAGCGCCTGGCCACCGAGACCGGCGCCGGCCAGTGGGGCAGCGCGCTCTCGATGGCCTGCCAGATCTTCGGCCTCGACCTGACCGTCTACATGGTCAAGGTCAGCTACCAGCAAAAGCCGTACCGCCGCGTGCTCATGGAGCTGAACGGCGCCACCGTCTTCGCCAGCCCCACCGCGCACACCGAGACCGGCCGCAAGGCGCTCGAAGAAGACCCCGACACCAACGGCAGCCTCGGCCTGGCCATCTCCGAGGCCGTCGAAGACGTCGTCGGTCACCCCGGCTCCAAATACGCCCTGGGCAGCGTGCTCAACCACGTGCTGCTGCACCAGACCGTGATCGGCGAAGAGGCCATCGAGCAGGTCGGCGCGGCCGACGCCTACCCCGACGTCGTCATCGGCTGCGTCGGTGGCGGCTCGAGCTTCGCCGGCATCGCCTTCCCGTTCATGCGCGAGGTGCTTGCCGGCAAGGCCAAGACGCGCTTCGTGGGCGTCGAGCCGACCGCCTGTCCGTCGCTGACCAAGGGCGTCTTCACCTACGACTTCGGCGACGTCGGCCAGACGACCCCGCTGCTCAAGATGTACACGCTGGGGCACGACTTCATGCCGGCCGGCATCCACGCCGGCGGTCTGCGCTACCACGCCATGGGGCCGCTCATCAGCCACGCCTACCACCTGGGCATGATGGAGGCCGTCGCCGTGCCGCAGACCAAGGTCTTCGCCGCGGCCCAGCTCTTCACCCAGAACGAGGGCATCCTGCCGGCGCCCGAGTCGGCCCATGCCATCCTCGCCGCCATCGACGAGGCCCTGGCCGCCAAGGCCACGGGCGAGCCCAAGACCATCCTCTTCAACCTCACCGGTCACGGCTACCTCGACCTCGGCGCCTACGAGCAGTACCTCGCCGGCAAGCTCGAGGATTACGACCACCCCGAAGAGGCCATCCACGCCGCCATGGAGCACGTGCCGTCGGTCTAAGCCGAACGTCGGTCGCACGCAGGTAAAAGAGGGCGGGGGGCGCGAGCGCCCCCCGCCCTCTTTCTGGTACCATCCCCTGAGTGGCACGCGACCGCGTCGCGGGCCACTTTACCTTGCCCGACCGACGCGGACATGACAGGGGAGGCCATGCCCGACCTGAGGCTCTACCGCGTGGCCTTGATCGTGGCCGTCGTCCTCGCCGCGGCTTCGCTGCTCGCGCTGCGACCGCCGCAGGCGGTCACCCTCTCGACCCAGCCGACCGCCTTCAACGGGTCGGCCGCCGCGGCCGCTCTCAAGACGATTGCCGGCGACTTTCCAGGCCGTGTCGCCGGCTCGACAGCCGACCGCGACGCCGGACAGTGGGTCGCGGCGAAGTTCGCCGGCGCCGGCCTCGCCACCCACGTCGACACCTTCCGGGCGCCGGTCGGGGGCCGCTCTGTGACCCTGCAGAACGTGTGGGCGGTCTCGCCGGGCGACGCCGAGGGCGACATCGTGGTGCTCGCGCCGCGCGACTCCCCGCCGCGGTCCACGCAGGGCGCCAACGACGACGCATCGGGCACGGCCGCGCTGGTGGAGCTCGCGGCAGTGTTCTCGGGCGCCGCGCACGACCACGCCATCGTCTTCGTGTCGACCGACGGCGACGCCAGCGGGGCCCTCGGGGCGCACGACTTTCTCGCCCGGCACCACGACCTTTCAGTCATGGCCGTCGTGGCGCTGCGCAAGATCGCCGGGCGCGGCCCGCACACCCTGACCTTGAACGGCTGGAGCGCCCGCCCGCTGCTCGCGCCGGCCTGGCTGTGGACGCTCGCCCGCTCGGCGGGCCACTCGGCGGGCGGGCTCACCGCGCCCCTGCCGCCGGTGACCGCGCAGATCCTGCGCCTGGCGCTGCCCAGCGGCGGGGGCGAGCAGGCGCCGTTCGTGGCCGCGGGCCTCGCCGCCATCGAGCTCTCGGCGCCGGGCCCGTCGCGGCCAGCGGTCGCCGACACGATCGATTCGATCTCGACCGACAACCTGGCCCGCACGGGCCGCGCGACCGAGTCGATGATCACCAGCCTCGACGGCGCGGCGCTGCCGCTCTCGGGCAGCGGCAACACCGTCTTCTTCTCGCGGTTCCGGCAACTGTCGGGCGGCTTTGTGGTCTGGATCATGGTCGTGCTCCTGATGCCGCTGGCCGTCGTCACGGTCGACCTTGTCGTGCGCGCCCGTCGACGGCGCCTGCCGCTGAGCCACGCCCTGCTGCGGCTGGCGCTGCGGGCGGCGCCCTGGCTGCTCACGCTTCTGCTGGTCTATCTGGCCAACCTGCTGAACCTACTGCCCGGGAGCCTGGGTGGAGTGATCAGCCCCGATGCGGCGGTGAGCCACGCGCCGCGCTACCTGCGCGTGGTCCTGATCCTGCTGTTCCTGGCGCTCGCCTACCACTACGCGATGGCCATCGAGCGCCGGCTGGCGCGCCGCTACCCCGCCGACACACAGGCGGTCGTCGCCGCTACGCACCTCGCGCTCCTTGTGGCGGCGCTCGTCATGCTGCCGGTCAACCCGTTCTCGCTGGCCTTGATCGTGCCCGCGGCGCTGCTGTGGCCGCTGGCCCGGCCGGGCTCGTGGGCGCGCTCGCGCCTGCCGGTGTGGGGCGGTCTGGCCGTCGTAGCGGTGGCGCTCGTGTTTCTGGCCGGCCGGTTGCATCTGGGGTGGGGCGTCTGGTGGTACTTCTTCCTGCTGCTCGAGACCAGGACGATCCCGGTGACGGCGGTCGTCATCGCCATCGTCTCGGTGGCGTCGGCGGCCCTGCTCGGCCACGAGCTGCACTCGCCCCTGAGGGTCGAGCCGCGGCCGCGGCCGCGTCACACGATGCTGCACAGCCGGCGGGTGCGCGATGCGGCGCGCGCCCGCCGCGCCCTGACCGGCGACCTACGCGCGGCGGGCGGGCCGCCTTTCGGCGACCCGCCCGCACGCGGTCATCGGCGTCTCAGGCGTACGCCCGAGGATCAGTAGGGATCAGTAGTCGTCGGGCGAGAGCGATTCGTCGATAGTCTCGGCGATCTCGTGGTCGACGGGCACGTCGGCGTTGCGCGGCACCGGCTTCTCGCCGGAGTCGCGGGCCAGCAGGGCGGCCTCGCCACTCATCATCGCGTCGAACGCCTTGGCCTTGAGCCGGGCGCGGGTCTCCTCGATGCGACGCCGCATCTCGGCCTGGTCGACGCCCTGCGGCGCCTCGTCGGCAGGCGGGGCGGGCGTTACGGCCTCGTCGGCAACGGGAGCGGCCTCGGGTTCGGCTGCCGCCGGCGCGACGGCCGCGATCGCAGGTTCGACCGGTGCGGGAGCGTCGTCGACGGGCGCCTCGGCGAGCGCTTCGGCCGGCGCGGGGGTATCGGCGACTGACGCCTCGCCGGCGGCGATGTCGGCGACGTGATCGGCCACCGGCGCTGCGGCAAGCGGCGGCGTCGCGTCGTCGGGGCTCGCTTGGGCAGCCACGACTGGACTCGCGGGGATTTCGCTCTCGACGGGCTCGGGCACTTCGAATCCAGGCTCGGCCACCTCGGCTGCGGGCTCGGCCACCTCGGCTGCGGGCTCGGCCACCTCGGCTGCGGGTGTCGCTACTTCGGCCACTGGCTCGGCCACTTCGGCGGCGGGTGTCGGGGCCTCGGACGCCGCGGCATCGGGTGCGGACACCTCGGCGAGCTCGGGTTCGAACGTGGGGGGCACCGGGTCGGCGGCCCACATGCCCGACGACGGTGCAGGAGGCGCGCCGGGGATGGTCACGGCGGGAGTGAACTCGGGGGCGCCGGTCGGCACGTCGGACGTGTCGGCGGTCATGGCGGACGTGAAGGCGGGCGTCGCGCCGGCGTCGGCGGGCGCAGCAAGCTCGTCGGCGTCGATGCTCGACACGCCGGGCGCCTCGCCCAGCTTGGCTTCGAGCTGAGGGGCGTCGTCGTGCGTCTCGGCGACCGAAGCACTCAGGAGCGGCGCGACCTCGGCGGGCTCTGCCTCGGCGACCGATTCGGCTTCGGGAACCGGTTCAGCTTCGGCGGCGGGCTCGGCTTCGGCGGCCTCGGCAAGCGGCGGCGCAGGGACGGCCTGGAAGGGCCGCTGGATCTCGCTCACCACATCGGTCCTGGTCTCTTCGATGCGCGTCCGCAGGTCGTCGCCCTCGTCAGCCTCGGCTTCGGGTGCGACCGGGGCTTCGGCAACGGCTTCGGGCTCGGACTCGACGGCGACCGGGGCTTCGTCGGCGGGCGCGGCGTGGGCTTCGGGCTCGACCGGCGGCGCGAAGATCGCGGCGGCGGTGAACAGACCGGCGCCGGCGTCGGCGACGAGACCGGACTGGGCGTCGGCGGCGGACTCTTCGGCGTCGGGTCCTTGCTCGGCGGCCGGCTCGGGCATGTCGCCTTCGACCACGGCGGCAAGCTCGGCCCCAGCGGCCACTTCAGCCACTTCGGGCTCGGGGACCACGGCGAGCTCGGGCTCGGCCACTTCGGGTTCGGATTCGGCGACCGGCTCTGTGACCTCGGGCTCGGCTTCGGCGACCGGCTCGGCCACTTCGGGCTCGGGCACGGCGGCGAGCTCAGGCTCGCTCACTACAGGCTCAGCGTCGGCGACCGGCTCAGCGTCGGCTACTTCGGGTTCGGCTTCGGCGACCGGCTCAGCGTCGGCCACTTCGGGCTCGGCTTCGGCGACCGGCTCTGTGACCTCGGGCTCGGCTTCGGCGACCGGTTCGACCACTTCGGGCTCGACACGGGCGTCGGCGACCGGCTCGGGCGGGGTCTCGACGACCGGCTCGGCCACGGCCACGGCGGAGGCGGGCTCGAACGGCGGCGCTTCGTCGCGCGGGCGCGTGAGCTCGGCTACGCGGGTCGGCATGAGACCGCGGACCTGCGGTCCGGTCAGCATGTCGCGCACCTCGCGACCGGTCTTCGGCGTGACGAGCAGCGTCGCACCGGCGCCGATCGCAAGGCCGAACACAAATTTGAAAAGCCGTCGCATGGAAGCCTCCTTGAACGCCCCGACGCCTCGCCGCCCTCCGGACACGGAGCGAACCGGCGGATTGTTCTTCGTCAGAACAGATAGGTTCCTTTAACAGTCTACAACTTGGTATACACCCCGGACAGGAAGCGACGGGGCGTCGCCCACCGGGGCGGTGGACGTTTCGTCAGGACAGGCGCTGCACCGACACCGAGCCGTCGCCGGCCGGTATGACGAGGGCCGTCCAGCAGGCTCCGTACTGCTGGCTGGCGCCGGCCACGATCTCGCGCAGTGCGGTGGCCGCGGCATGGTCGGTGAGGATGGCGATCGGCACGAGCGGGCGATTGTCGAGCTGCACGCGCAGGCCGTCTTCGGCCTGCTTGATGAGGATCGGCTCCTGCGAGAGGTGCGTCAGGCTGGCCGCGCTCTTCTCGGTCAGCGTGACCCTGAGCGGCGCCTGGGTCACGAGCGCGGCGGTCATCGGCTCGTCGAGGCTGCGCTTGACGCGCGTCGCATACGAGTACAGCACCGCGCCCACCACGACCAGCACCACGATCGTGACGATCATGAGTGTCGCCCAACCCATCTAGCTCTCCCCCCCGTCGTCGCCTTCCGCGCCGGGACCGCCCGCACCGTCTGGCGCGGGCCGGTCGGCGCGCCGCTTGAGCTCCTCGAGTCGCTGCGCGAGCTCGAGCTCGACGCCGCGCTGCGCCGTGAAGTAGCTCACGCCGCGCAGCGCGTCGGGCAGATACTGCTGCTCGACCCAGCCGCCGTAAGCGTGCGGGTACTTGTACCCCGCGCCATGGCCCAAGTCCTTTGCGCCACGACAGTTCGCGCTGCGCAGATGGGGTGGCGGCGGTTCGTTGCCGCGCCGTTCCACGTCGGCCATGGCGGCGTCGACCGCCTTGTAGGCGGCGTTGCTCTTAGGGGCGAGCGCCATGTACAGGGCGGCCTGGCTCAGGTTGATGCGGCCCTCGGGCAGGCCCACGAACTCGACGGCGCGGGCCGCCGCCACCGCCACCTCAAGAGCGCGGGGATCGGCGTTGCCGACGTCTTCGCTGGCGAAGACGATGATGCGCCGGGCGATGAACTTGGGGTCTTCGCCGCCCGCCAGCATGGCCGCCAGGTAGTACTCGACGGCGTCGGGGTCGCTGCCGCGCATCGATTTGATGAAGGCCGAGACCGTGTCGTAGTGGGCGTCCTGCCGGTCGTAGTTCAGCGGCTTCTTCTGGGCGGCGTCCTTCAGGTCGTCGACGGTGATCGTCGCCGCGACCGAACCCGACCCCAAGCCGCGCGAACGCACCGCGGTCTCGAGGGCGTTCAACGCCACGCGGGCGTCGCCGCGCGCCACCTCTATGAGGAACGCCAGGGCGCCGTCGCCGAGTGTCAGCCCCAGCTCACCGAGGCCGTGTCGGCGGTCGTCGAGGGCGCGCTGCACGAGCGTGGCGACGTCGTCGTCGGTGAGGCGCGCAAAGCGATAGAGCTGACAGCGCGACAGCAGCGCCGAGTTGACCTCGAAGTAGGGGTTCTCGGTGGTCGCGCCGATCAGGTAGACCAGTGCGTCTTCGATGGCCGGCAGCAGCGCGTCCTGCTGCGCCTTGTTGAAGCGGTGGATCTCGTCGATGAACAGCAGCGTGCGCTGCGACGAGAGGGTCCGCGCCTCGCGCGCCGCCTTAATCGCGGCCCGCACGTCGGCCGTGCCCGAGCTCACCGCCGAGAGCTGTTCGAGGCGCGCGCCGGTCTCGCCGGCGATCGCCCGAGCGAGCGTCGTCTTGCCCGAGCCGGGCGGCCCCCAGAAGATCATCGAGAACAGCTCGCCGCGTTCGACCGCGGCCCGCAGGATGGTGCCCGGCCCCACGATGGCGCGCTGCCCGACGAAGCCGGCGAGCGTGGGCGGCCGCATGCGGGCGGCGAGCGGCGCGCCGGCCGTGAGCTGTTCGTCGGACGGGCTGAACAGGCTGTCCATGGCGCTCAGTCTACCCCGAGCGCCGGGTGGCGCGCCCCGACGACGTCGGGCGCGCCGGCAGGCCCGCGCGACCGCGCGGGCCTGCCCGTCGGCAGCGGCCCTACTGGATCTCCTCGACCTGGCGCTTGCGGCTGCGCAGCGCCACGATCAGGGCGACGATCACCATCACCAGCACGATGACCACGACCGCGGCGATCAGCAGTCCCTTCGAGCTCGATTGCGCGGCCGCCGTAGCGGCCGCCGTCGCCGGATGCACGCTCAGGTAGCTCGCCATGACCGGTGAGGTGAAGAACACGCCGCCGCCCTTGCCGGGAGTCGTCGACCAGCCCTGCCAGCCGGTGTAGTCGTAGGCCTCGACCGACTCGGGGTAGACGGTGGGGATGTACGGCGACTGCTGGTAGATGATCTGCTCCATCCGGTGCACGATGGCAGCCCGCTTGGTCTGGTCGATCGTGGTCTGCTGCTCGAGGAAGAGCTTGTCGTACTGCGGGTCGGACCAGGCGCAGTCGCTCCAGCTGTTGATCTGGGCGGTCGTGAAGATGCTCATGATGAAGTTGGGGTCGGGGTCGCCGCCCCAACCCCAGAGGAACATGTCGTAGTTGGGCTCGAAGGTGTTGCCCTTCATGTTGTACTGGTCGTCCTGGATGACGCCGTCGTCCATGACCGACAGGTTGATCTTGAGCCCCAGCTTGTCGAACCAGCCGGCGATCAGCTTGCCGGCCGACTGGCTGGACTGCGAGTCGCTCCTCGTGAACAGGCGCAGCACGATGGGCTTGCCCTGCTTGTTCAGGCGCACGCCGTTCTTGAGCGGGTAGCCGGCGGCGGTCAGCATCTGGCCGGCCTTGGCCAGGTCGAAGGTGTAGGCCTGGCCGGAGGGCGGCTCCCAGTGCCAGTCGGGGTTGCTCCACAGGTGCGAGACGAGCACCGAGGTGGCCGGCTGGGCGAGGCCGCCGTAGGCGATCTGCACGAGCTTGTTGTGATCGACCGCCCACTGCAGCGCCTGACGGAAGTGCCAGTCCCTGAGGACGGGATTGCCCAGCGAGGAGCCCGTGTAGCAGTTGAAGCCGAGCTCGTCGAGCTCGGGGTCGATGAAGGCCAGCGGCTTGTAGGTGGGGTCGGTCTTGAGCTGGCGATACTGCGCCTCGAGCACGCCCCAGGCGCCCTGCAGCGAACCGGTCTTCATCTCCTGCACCATGGTGTCGGCGTTCTGGTAGTAGATGAAATCGACCTGGTCGATCTTGGGGGCGCCGGCCCAGTAGCTCTTGTTGGCCGTCATGATGGCGTAGCTGTCTTTCTTGTACTGAGTGAGCTGGAAGGGCCCGCTGCCCACGATGGGCGGCGAGTTCTGGTAGTCGCCGGCCGCCGACTTGCCCGAGACCGAGCCCCAGATGTGCTGCGGCACGATGTAGACCCACATGTTGAGCATGTTGGCCTTGGGCCTGCTGCAGGTGAACACGACGGTGTTGTCGTCGGGGGCGGTCACGTTCTTCACGAAGTTGGTGTACATCGTGTAGTTGCTGAGCTGGTTCTTGATGACGTAGTTGTAGGTGAAGGCGACGTCGTGGGCGGTGAGCGGCACGCCGTCCTGCCACTTGACGCCCGAGCGGATGTGGAAGGTCCACACCCGGCCGCCGTCGGAGACCGTCCAGTGGTCGGCGAGGCCGGTGGCGGCCGCACCCTGGGGGTGGCTGTAGTCGCCCGGGCTGAAGCCGACCATGAGGTCGTAGTCGAGCGACCAGATCTCGTAGCACGACGACATCTGCCCGACGAAGGGGTTCAGGTTGTCGGGGATGTTGGTCATGCCGATCTTCAGCACGACCTTGCCGGCCGGCGGCGGGCTGCTGCTGGTCGCCAGCGCTCCGGCGAGGCCCCAGACGAGGCCGGCCGCAAGGACGACGGCCACGCCGGCGCCCAGAAGGCGCCGCCGCGAACGGCCCCGCGAAACAGTACCCATGGCGCTCCCCCCCTTGTAGCGAGGGCCGGGCGCGGTCGCGCTACCCCCACCCGCTCAGTAAACCCCCTCGCCAGCGGCACATCAAGCAGGGCGCCGTAGCGCGGGGACTTGCCGCGCGCGTGCGACTGAGCTGCTATATACTCCGCGGTGGTGAACATCGACGGACAGAGACAGCCCCGCCTGCAGGTCAACGACGCCGACCCGCTGCCGATCGACTCGGCCGAAGTCACGCGCGACGTCGAGCACTCCACGCTCACCAACGTGCTGCGCGACGGACGACCGGTCGTCTTTGCTGCGGGCGACCGCGTCAGCCTGTGGGTCGGCCCTCCCGACAAGACGAGCCTCGTCTTCATGGGCAAGGCGGTCGATGAGCACGACGTCCTCGACCTCATCTCCACCGAGAGCGACGACGAGCTCGACGACTACGAGTCGATCTAGGCCCGCGCGGACGCGCGCCGGACCGGTGAAAGGCCTCATCTTAAGCGGCGGCGCGGGCACCAGGCTGCGGCCCATCACCCACACCTCGGCCAAGCAGCTCGTGCCCGTGGCCAACAAGCCGATCCTCTTCTACGGCCTCGAGGCCATGCGCCAGGCCGGCGTCACCGAGGTCGGTATCGTCGTGGGCGACACCCACGCCGAAGTCGAAGCTGCGGTCGGCGACGGCTCCCGCTGGGGACTGCGCGTCACCTACCTGCGCCAACAAGCGCCCCTCGGCCTGGCGCACGCCGTGCTCATCGCCGAGGACTACCTGGGCGCCGAGCCGTTCGTCATGTACCTGGGCGACAACCTGCTGAAAGACGGCATCGTGCCGTTCGTCGAGCGCTTCACGCGCAGCGCGCCCGACGCCATGATCCTGCTGCAGCACGTACCCGACCCGCAGTCGTACGGCGTGGCCGAGATCTCAGACGGTGTCGTCGTGAGCTTGGTCGAAAAGCCGGCCGCGCCGCGCAGCGACCTCGCCCTGGTCGGGGTGTACCTGTTCACCGCCCAGATCTTCGAGAGCGTCAAGGCGATCTCGCCGTCGGTCCGCGGCGAGCTCGAGATCACCGATGCCATCCAGCACATGGTCGACCGCGGCCTGAAGGTGCAGTCGCACGTGGTGACCGGCTGGTGGAAGGACACCGGGCGCCTCGAGGACATGCTCGAGGCCAACCGCCTCATCCTGGGCGGCCTCGTGCGCGACGTGCGCGGCGAGACCGTCGACTGCCTGATCGAGGGGCCCGTCGCCATCGAAGCCGGCAGCGTCCTCACGCGCTGCACCGTGCGCGGCCCCGTCACGATCGGTCACGGCTGCGAGCTCACCGACGCCTTCATCGGCCCGTACACTGCGATCTACCACGGCGTGACGGTCGACCACGCCGAGATCGAGCACTCCATCATCCTGGCCAACAGCCGCATCTCGGGCCTCAAGGCGCGACTCTGCGACAGCCTGATCGGCAACGACGTCACCATCTGCCACACCGAAGGCCGCCCGGCCGCCTACCGCTTCATGGTGGGCGACTCGAGTCGCATCGGCGTGATCTGACCAAAGCCACAAGGGGGCCCGATGATCGACGGTGTGATGCGAAAGACGCTGCGGGTGATCCCCGACGAGCGCGGCCACCTCATGGAATGCCTGCGCTCCGACGACGAGCTGTTCCTCAAGTTCGGCCAGCTCTACATGACGACGACCCTGCCCGGCGTCGTCAAAGGCTGGCACCTGCACCACAAGCAGTACGACAACATCGTGTGCGTCAAGGGCATGATCAAGCTCGTGCTCTTCGACGGCCGCGCGGGCTCCCCCAGCGAGGGGCGCATCGACGAGTTCTTCATGGGCGACCACAACCCGCTGCTCGTGCGCGTGCCGCCCGAGGTCCAGCACGGCTGGAAGTGCGTGAGCACCGACGAGGCCTTCATTGTGAACGCGCCGACCGAGCTCTACGACTACGCCGCGCCCGACCAGGACGAGCTGCCGCCCGACACCGACCAGATCCCGTACGACTGGGGCGTTCGGCTGCGCTAGCGCGCGGCCTCGCCCGACCCGCATGCCCGGCCCTCGCTCCGCTCTCGGCGCCCGCACGCGCTGGTTCCTCACCGGCGGCGGCGGCCAGCTCGCGACCGCGTTCGAGGCCCTCCTCCCGGGCGAGGTGTATGTCGCCCACGAGGCGATCCTCGACCTGCGCGACGCGCCCGGCGTGGCGGCCGCGATGCGCGCCTTCCGGCCCGACGTCGTGCTGCACACTGCCGCCTACACCGACGTCGACGGCGCCGAGGCCGACGCGGCCACGGCGCGCGCCGTGAACGTGCTCGGCACCCGGCACCTGATCGAGGCCGTGCACGGCACCCACGCCCAGGTGGTGTCGTTCTCGAGCGACTACGTCTTCGACGGCCGCAAGGGCGCGCCGTACGTCGAGCACGACGAGCCCCACCCCCTGAACGTCTACGGGGCCACCAAGCTCGCACAGGAGCACGAGACGCTCGCCTGGCCGCACGGCACGGTGATCCGCACCGCGTGGCTGTTCTCGGCGACCGGCCGCAACTTCATCAAGACGATCCTCGCGGCGGCGCGCGAGCGCGCCGCCGCACGCCCCGCGGACGCCCGGCCGAGCCGCTGCGCGTGGTCGACGACCAGGTCGGGTCGCCGACCAACGCCGACCACCTGGCGTCGTGCGTGCTCGACGCGCTGCAGGGCGGCCTGGGGCCGGGGCTCTACCACATGGCGGGGGGCGGCGCCTGCAGCTGGTGCGAGCTGGCCCGCGAGGTCGTGGCCCTGGCCGGCCTCGCCGTCGCCGTCGAGCCGATCACGACGGCGCAGGCCGGCCGCCCGGCGCCGCGGCCGGCCTTCAGCCCGCTCGCCAGCGAGCGCGGCATCCCGCAGCCGCCCGCCTGGCAAGACGGCGTGGCGGCCGTCGTCGACGAGCTGCTGGACACCGATGAGGCGGCGGCGGCGCCGCGGCGCCCGCGAGCGGGAGAGGACGTCATGAGGATCGTGGTCACCGGCGGCGCCGGCTTTATCGGCTCCAACTTCGTGCGCCACCTGCTGGCCGAGCACTCGGCCGACGAGGTCGTCGTGCTCGACAAGCTCACCTACGCCGGCAACCTCGACAACCTGCGCGACGTGGCCGGCGATCCGCGCTACACGTTCGTCAAGGGCGACATCTGCGACCCGGCGGCCGTCGACCGGGTCGCGGCTGGCGCCGACGCGATCGTCAACTTCGCGGCCGAGACCCACGTCGACCGCTCCATCAGCGGTCCCGACGACTTCATCCGCACCGACGTGATCGGCACGCACGTGCTGCTCGAGGCGGTGCGCGCCCGCGGAGTCGGGCGCTTCGTGCAGATCTCGACCGACGAGGTCTACGGCGACGTCGCCGAGGGCGCCTCGGTCGAGACCGACGCGCTGCGGCCTTCGAGCCCCTACTCGGCCAGCAAGGCAGGCGGCGAGCTGATCGTGCTGGCCTACCGGCGCACCTACGGTACGCCGGTCGTCGTGACGCGCAGCTCCAACAACTACGGCCCCTGGCAGTACCCCGAGAAGATCGTGCCGCTGTTCATCACCAACGCGCTCGACGGCCTGCCCTTGCCCGTCTACGGAGACGGTCGCAACGTGCGCGACTGGATCTACGTCGACGACAACTGCCGGGCGCTCGACCTGGTGCTGCGCAGCGGCGCCGACGGCGAGGTCTACAACGTCGGCGGCGGCAACGAAGTGGCCAACATCGACCTCACGCACGGCATCCTCGCCGAGCTCGGCCTGGGCGAGGAGCTGTTGCGCTACGTGGCCGACCGGCCGGGTCACGACCGCCGCTACGCCCTCGACTGCGCCAAGGTGCGCGCCCTGGGCTGGGAGCCGCGGGTCGACTTTGCCGCAGGCCTCGCGCGCACCGTGGCCTGGTACGCGCGGCACCGCGAGTGGTGGGAGAAGATCAAGTCGGGCGAGTGGCGACGCTACTACGAGCGTCAGTACCAGGGACTGTCTTAGCGGGTCGCCACCGAAGGCTCGAGCATGGTGGACGCCCGGAAGGTAGCCACCAGCCCGGCGTCGTCGCGGGCTTCGACGACCACCGTCTTGGCGCCGGCGCCGCGCGCCAGGCGCCAAGGCACGAGCAGCGAACCGCCGGGCGCGGGGCTGGGAAAGCCCTGCCAGCCGCTCCAGGTGACGCCGTCGTTGCTGAAACGCAGCTCGATCACGCCGTTGTCGCGGACGCGGAGCGCAGCCATGACCATGACGTGGTTCGAACGCACGACGGCCGGCAGCGAGACCACCCCGGCCGGGGGGCGGGCGGCGACGACGTCGAGCGAGCGGGCGCGTTCGGCGGCGACCAGCACGGCGCCGGTCAGGGCTACGACGAACAGGACCAGCACGGCCGCCTTTTTCACGGCAGCGGCGCGGCGACCGGCGTCGGCGTGGCCGCGGACGTGGCGCTCGCGGCTGTGACGGGTGCGGGCGAAGCGGCCGGCGCGACCGCGGCGAGCAGGCCGGCCGTGGCGGGCACCGGCGTGAACTCGCCCTTCTTGAGCACCCGGCGACCCCAGGCAAAGGCAGCCTTCCAGTAGGAGTCGGCGGTGACCGAGGCGATGCTGACGCCGTCGGACGAGCCCGTCGACTGGATGAACCAGCCGTTGCCCAGGTAGAGCGCCGCGTGGTAGACGGAGGCGGCGGTCGACTTGGGCCCGTTGGGCCCGAAGAACATGAGGTCGCCGGTGACGAGCTTGGCGAGCGGTATGCGCGGCTTGGCGGCGGCCGCCATGTCGGCCGCGACACGCTCGTTGATCGTGTAGCCGAAGTGCATCTTCATTACCCACCAGTCGAAGCCAGAGCAGTCGAAGCCGCCGTGGGCCTGGGCGCCGTACGGAGAGTCCTTAGTCGGATACTCGCCACCCCAGACATAGGGGTAACCGATGTACTTGAAGGCGAAGGTCACGATCTGCTTCTGGCGGTCGGTCAGGGTGGGGAAGGTGACGTTGTCGTACACGGCGAGCTCGGAGATGGCCCACGACGACAAGTGCCGCGCCTGGTAGAGGATCTCGGCCGTCTCGGCGCGGTCGATGGCCTGCCGCGGCGAGACCTCGAGAGCGTCGCTCTTGCTCGGATGGTTGAACCGCAGCCCCAGGGCGCGGGCCGCGACCTCGGTGGGCAGGTACGACGGCGCGCCGGTCTTCCAGTTCGGGTTGGGCTCCCACTTGGCGGGGTTGAGCGCGCCCAGCATGCTCCAGTCGGCCTTGGGATTGAGTTGCCGCAGCAGGCGCACGACGCCGCCGTCGACCTGCCACGAGAGCATGGGCGCGGCCGGCAGAAAGCCCTTCTTGGACTGCGCCATCAGCTTGAAGTGCAGCGCGATCTGCACGTAGGGGTAGTACGGGTCGGACGCCGGCACGTCGGCGACGGCGACTGGTGCGACGGTCACGTTCTGGAGGCCGCCGATCACGACGAGCGCCCGCGCGAACTGCTCGCGGGTGACCGCCTGGCCGGGCTTGAAGTGGGCGCCGTAGTCGTCGAGCGCCCGCGCGGCGGCGGGACCCTGGTTGGTGACCCAGGTGATGTCGCCGCGGTCCCAGTACACTTTGGGCACGTCGGAGTAGGTCTTGGCGAAGGCGACCGGGGCGACGAAGAGCGCGCCGGCCGCGGCGCAGAGCGCCGCCAGAAGCGCGCTCAGCGCGAGGCGTCGTCGCGTGGCGCGGCGCGGCCTACCGTCGGCTCGTGTCGGGCAAGTGACCATGTCTCCCTAGTGTCGGCCGAACTCCGAGGGCCTTGAGACCTTACAGGATTCGCCGCAGCGTCCGTCAACCCCTCGGACGACAGCGTTGCCAAAACTGAAGACACTCCTGTTAGGTTCCGCCGCCGCCACAGCGTCATCAGAAGGGAAGCTGCTGCCGACAGCCAATCAGAGAGGACGCGGGCGGCAGCCGCCACCCCTCAAGGACCGGCGCCCGAGGGTGCTCGGTTGCCCGAACGGCCACGCGGTCGTAGCATCAGGGAGATCCCTCACGTCACCTGCCACGACAGAGCCGATGACCCGCACCCACCCGACAGCCCCCTCGACCCGCACCCGACGGCGGCAGAGCTCGCTCCTGCGCGGCGCGCTCGTCGCCCTCGCCGCGCTGGCGGCCTGCGGCGCGGTCTCCGTGGCCGCGCTGGCCTTCGCGCCCGGCGCGCGGGCCGCCAGCTCGACCACCATGACGATCGAGGGCCGGGGCTGGGGCCACGGCATCGGCATGTGCCAGTACGGCGCCGAGGGCTACGCCCTGCACGGCTGGACCTACTGGAACATCATCGCCCACTACTACACCGGCGTGACCAAGGGCAAGGTGGGCAACGTCACGATCCGCGTCCTGCTGCGCGACGGCCTTTCGTCGGCCGCCGTCACCGACGCCGCCAAGTACAAGGCGACCTGGAGCTCCACGACCAAGACCATCGCGGCCGGGGCGACGGCCACGGTGACCTGGTCGGGGGGCAAGTACCACCTGCTCGTGGCCGGCAAGACCGTCGCCAGCCCGGCCGTGCCGATCACCTTCGTGCCGGTCACCTCCAAACTCAAGTCGCTCACCGCCAACGACAACGGCGTCGTGGGTCACTACCGCGGCCGCCTGCGCGTCGTGCACCTGAGCGCCGGTCTCGAGATCGTCAACACGCTGCCCCTCGAGTCGTACCTGTACGGCGTCGTGCCGCGCGAGTCGCCGGCGTCGTGGCCGATCGAGGCCCTCAAGGCCCAGGCCGTGGCCGCGCGCTCCTACGCGTACCGGTCGCTGGGCAGCTCGAACAGCTTCGACGTCTACTGCACGACGGCCGACCAGATGTACGACGGAGCCGACGGCGAGGCGGCTTCGAGCAACGCCGCCGTGTCCGCGACCAGGGGCGTCGTGCCCATGTACGGCGGCACGCCCATCGTGGCCTACTTCTTCTCCACCTCAGGCGGCCACACCGAGAACATCGAGAACGTGTGGCCCAGCGCCGCGGCCGTGCCTTACCTCAAGGGCGTGCCCGACCCCTACGACACGACCTCGCCGTACCACAGCTGGCCCGACAACCCCATCCGCCGCACGCCCTCGTCGATCGCGTCGGCGCTGGGTTTCAGCAAGGGGCCGCTGCGCGCCGTCTACGTGCTCAAGCGCGGCACCTCGCCCCGCGTCGTCAAGGCCCTGCTGATCGGCGACAAGGGCACGGCGACCATCAACGGCTACCAGCTGCGCTCCGACCTGGCCCTGCGCGACGCCTGGGCTTACTTCACGTCGCTCTCGATCTCACCGACCGCCACCCGCACCATCACCTACGGCAAGGCCGCCACGATCACCGGCAAGCGCTATCCGGCGCTCGGCGCAGGCCAGGTCGCGACGCTCCACCAGCTCCCGGTCGGGGGCTCCTGGTCGACGCGCGGGGCCACGGCGAAAGCCGCCTCGGCGACCCTCGGCGGCTATAGCGTGGCCTCCACCAGCATCTCGGCCAAGGTCACCCCGACCGCCTCGACGCAGTACTACTTCTCCACGCTCACCGCGCCCATGGGGCACACCGCCATCTCGACCCACGTCACGATCCTGGTGAGGCCGGCGGTCACCATCGCGCCGGCGAGCGAATCGGTCGCCGTCGACACGGCGATCACGTTCACCGGCAAGGTCACCCCGGCGACGGCCGTCAAGACCGTGTGGCTGCAGACCAAAGCGCCGACCGCGACCACCTGGAGCGATGCGGTGCAGGCCACCCTCGACAGCAGCGGCGCCTACAAGGCCTCGTGGACGACGCCCAAGGCGGCCGGCACGACCGACCTGCGGGTGCTGGCGGCCAAGTCGAGCAAGCTCGTGGCCGGCGCAAGCCCGACGGTCGTCATCACCGCGAGCTAGCGACCGACGCCTCGCGGCGTGCCGGCGCGGGTTCGAGGCCCGAGCCGGGCGCAGCCCGCCGAGACCGGGCGCTCGAGCGCCGGCCGCCTCAGCGGCCGCCCTGCTGCGGCATCGCCGGGCCGCGCAGCCCCATGGCTTCGGCCACTGCGCGCTTCACCGAATGGCGCGGGATCTCGCCTTCGGCCATGTAGATCACGTCTTCGGCGATGCTCGTGGCGTGGTCGGCTATGCGCTCGATGAAGCGCGAGATCTGCAGGAGCTGGATGAGCGGGTCGAGCCACTCGGGGTGCTCGCGGGCGGTGGCGGTGAGCGTCGCGGCGAGCTCGCTGTCGAGGTCGTCGACCTCGTCGTCGGCGAACAGCACGGCCCGCGCCAGCTCGCCGTCGGAGCGCACCAGGGCGTCGAGTGAGCTCGAGACCATGCGCTGCGCCTTGGCCGCCATGCCGGGAATGTCGAAGGCCACGACCGGCTGTTCCATGTGCGCGAGCTGGCGGGCGACGTCGGCGATGTTGGCGGCCAGGTCGCCGATGCGCTCGAGGGTCGCGTTGATCTTGATCGTGGTGACGATGAAGCGCAGGTCGCTGGCCACGGGCTGGTAGAGGGCCAGCGCCTTGAGGCAGTCCTCCTCGATGTCGACCTCCATGAGGTCGATCGGGAAGTCGCGCTCGACGGCTTCGGTGGCGAGCGCTTCGTCGCGCGCCTCGACGGCGGCCAGGGCGCGCCGCAGGTTGTCTTCGACCAGAGCGCTCAGCGTGAGGATGCTCTTCTTCAGGTTGCCGATCTCGCGTTGCAGCTGCGTCATGCGTCCCCCTGTCAGCCGAACCGGCCGGTGATGTACTCCTCGGTCTGCTTCTGGGCCGGATTCTCGAAGATCTGGGTGGTGGCCCCGAACTCGATGATACGGCCCTCGAAAAAGAAGGCTGTGTAGTCGGACACGCGCGCCGCCTGCTGCATGTTGTGCGTGACGAGCGCGATGGTATACGAGGACTTGAGCTCCTGGACGAGCTCCTCGATCTTGGCGGTGCCGACGGGGTCGATGGCCGAGCAGGGCTCGTCCATGAGGATGAGCTCGGGCTCGGCGGCGATCGCGCGGGCGATGCAGAGCCGCTGCTGCTGGCCGCCCGAGAGAGCGAGACCGGGCTCGTCCAGCTTGTTCTTGACCTCTTCCCAGAGCGCCCCGCGCTTGAGCGCGTCCTGGACGCGCTCGGCGAGCTCTGACTTGGAGAGCTTGAAGTGCATCCGCAACCCGTAGGCGATGTTGTCGAAGACGGTCATGGGGAACGGGCTGGGCTTCTGGAAGATCATGCCGACGCGCCGGCGCAGGCTGAGCAGGTCGGTGCCGGACGACAGGATGTTCTCGCCGTCGAGCATGATCTCGCCGGCCGCCTTCTGGTCGCGGTACAGCTCGTAGATGCGGTTGTAGCACCGCAGGTGCGTCGATTTGCCGCAGCCCGAGGGGCCGATGATCGCGGTGACGCGATGCTCCTTGATCTCGAGGTGGTTGTCGAAGAGCGCCTGCTCCTTGCCGTAGAAGAAGTCGAGACCGCGCACCGACAGTTTGCTCGACAGCGCGTCGAAGTCGGTCGTCTCGTGGCCGGCCCCCGGCGTGCTCACCTCGAGCCGAGGGGGCAGCGGCCGGGTGGACGGCGGCGCACCGGGTTCGGTCGTGTCCATGAGCTCTACCATTCCTTGCCTCGCTGAAAGAGAAGTCGCGTGAGTATGTTGGCGCCGAGAACGGCGACGATGATCAGCAGCGACGCGCCCCACGCCATGCGGACCAGGCCGGGATCGGGCGCCGCCGCGTTGTTCCAGATGAACATGGTGAGGTTGGCCGTCGGCCCGCCGAAGTAGCTCGACGAGCCGCCCCACGACATCCAGTACGGGCTGCTGAGGGCGGTGAAGAGCAGCGGCGCGGTCTCACCGGCGACGCGCAGCACGGCGAGGATACCGCCGGTGATCAGGCCGCTGCGCGCCGCCTTGACGACCACGCCGAGGGTGGCCCGCCAGCGTGGCACGCCCATGGCGAGGGCCGACTCGCGCAGCTCGTTGGGCACCAGGTTGAGAATGTCCTCGGCCGTGCGCGTCATGACCGGGAGCATGATGAACATGAGCGCGAACGACCCCGCGAACCCCGAGTAGTGGTGCAAGGGCACCACGATCAGACCGTAGGCGAACATGCCGGCGATGATCGACGGCACGCCCAGCACGATGTTGGTGACGGCGCGGATCGCCGACGCCACGCGCCCGGTGCGCCCGAACTCCGACAGGTAGATCGCGCCGAAGAAGCCGAGCGGCAGGCCGACGACGGCCGCGCCGGCCGTGATCAGGATGGTGCCCACGATGCAGTTGGCGATGCCGTGGCCGGGCGAGTACTGGCCCTGCGGCGGCAGCTTGGTGAAGAAGGCCCAGTCCCAGGCGCCAATACCGTGCGAGATGACCGTCACGAGGATCCAGCCCATCATGAAGATGCCGATCGCCGCCGCTATCCACGCGCCAACGGTGATCGAGCTGTTCATCAGGCGGCGGCCGGCGACCCGGCGGGGTCTCATGGGCGGCCGTACGACGTTCACGACGGCGCTCATGCCCGGCTCCCCGACATGCGCCGTGCGCGTGCCAGCCAGGCCTGAGCGAGCGCCTGGAACACCATGGTGATCACGAACAGGATGAGCGCCAATTCGATGAGGGCGCTCGTCTCGAGCTTCGAACTGGACTCTCCGAAGTTCAGGGCGATCGTGGCCGACACCGAGCTGCCCTGGGAGAACAGCGAGCGCGGGATGCCGGTCGTGAGACCGCCGATGATCAGGGCCACCGCCATGGTCTCGCCCAGGGCGCGCCCGAGCCCCAGGAACACAGCGCCGGCGATGCCCGACAGCGCGTAGCGCATGCTGATCTTGCGCGTGACCTCCCACGTGGTCGAGCCCATGCCGTAGCCGGCCTCTTTGGTGACCCTGGGGACCATCTTGAGCACGTCGCGCGAGACGGCCGTGATGAAGGGCAGGACCATGAGGCTGAGCACGAGGCTGGCCGTGAGGATGTCGTCGCCGAAGGGCGTGCCGGAGAAGATCGACAGGTGCCCCAGCCAGGTCGTCTGGATCCACGGCTCCACGTGGTTGCCCATGAGCGGAGCGATGACCAGAAAGCCCCACAGGCCGAAGATGATGCTGGGCACGGCGGCGAGCATCTCGATGGCGGTGCCCACCACGCGCGACACGGCGGGGTGCACGAGCTCGACGAGCAGGAGGGCGATGGCGAGGGCGAGCGGCACCGCGACGATCATGGCGATGAGGGTCGTCAGAAACGTGCCGAAGAGACTTGAGAGCGCGCCGTACTGGTTGGCACCGGGCGCCCAGTCGACGTGCGTGAGGGGCTTGACGCCGTTCGTGTGGATGGCGAGCCACGAGTTCTTCACCAGCACGCCGATGAGCACGAACATGGCGACGGCCACTGCCGCCGCGCAGGCGACGGTGAACCAGCGAAAGAGCGGGTCGCCCCACGAGAAGTAATGGCGGCGAGCGTGCGTCGCGGCGCCGCCGGCGCCCGGCGGCGTTCCTGTCTCAATCTCGGCTGTGCTCATCTCTTGCCCCGCCTGATCTTGGTTTGCGAAAAGCGGCCGGCGGGCGGCGGAGCCTCAGGCTCCGCCGCCCGCCGCCGCAGTCGCCTCGCTTTCAGCTCACGGCCAGACCGGGCTGCCGCTCGCCGTGATCTGCGACCACTGCTGCTCGGCCAGCGTGTAGACGGCGACCGGGATCGGCACGTAGTCGAGACTCTGCGCCTGGGCCGCGCCGCTCTTGTAGCCCCAGTCGAAGAACTTGAGGATCGTCTTGCCGGTCGCGGCGCTGGGCTGGTCTTTCTGCACGAGCGCGTAGGTAGCGCCGGTGATCGGCCAGGCGGTCGCTCCGGGTTCGTTGACGAGCGCCTGGGCGAAGCCCTGGCTCGCGTTCCAGGTCGCGTTCTTGGCGGCCGCGGCGAAGCCCGCGAGTGTCGGGGCGAGCGTCTTGCCGCTGGCGTTCACCAGCTTCGCGGTGGGAATGGCGTTCAGCTTTGCGTAGGAGTACTCGACGTAGCCGAGCGAGCCCTTGAGCTGGTGCACGAGCGCGGCCACGCCGGCGCTCTTCGCGGCGCCGGCGCCGGTGGGCCAGCTGGGCGACTTGTTGGCGCCGACCTGGTTCTTCCAGGTGGGCGAGACGGCGGACAGGTAGCTCGTGAAGATCCAGGACGTGCCCGAGCCGTCGGAGCGGTGCACCACGTGGATCGGCGTCGAGGGCAGGGTAAGGCCGGGGTTCAGCGCCGTGATCGCGGCGTCGTTCCACTTGGTGATCTTGCCGAGGTAGATGTCGGCCAGCGTGGCGCCGTTCAGCGTGAGCTTGCCGTCGGTCACGCCGCTCACGTTCACGATCACGACGGTCCCGCCGACCGCGGTGGGGAACTGCACCAGCCCGTTCGTCTGCAAGTCGGCTTCGGTGAGCGGCGCGTCGGTCGCGCCGAACTGCACCGTCTTGCCCTCGATCGCGGCGATGCCGGCGGTCGAGCCCACTCCCTGGTAGTTCAGCTTGTCGCCCGCGACGCCCTGATAGGTCTGTGCCCAGGCCGTGTAGAGCGGCTGGGCGAACGTGGAGCCCGAGCCGACGAAGCTCGAGCCGCCCGAAGCGGCCGTCGGGCTCGAGCTGCTGCTCGAAGCGTTGTTGTTCGAGCTGCCGCACGCCGCGAGCGCGACCGCGACCGTGACGAGGGCCACGGCCATGACGGCCAAATACCATAACCTCTTCGATCTTCCCGAACTCTGTGGTCTGCGCATTGCTGTCTCCTTATCCCTTCCCTGGACTGTGGCGGGTGACCGCCGGGGCGGAATCTAGCGGCAGCGGGTTAGTGCTTCGTTAGCGTGCGGTGCTTTTCGCGTGAGGCGGACGAGCCGTGACATGCACGCGAGGCGCGACGAGCGTGGGCAACGGCGCGAGCGATGCCCTGATCGGCCCGCCGAAGCCTACGCCGACGGACAGACGCGGTTCGAAGCGTAGCGAACGCGGTGCTCACCAGGACTTCGCGAGAGGCCAACCGATCGGTGGCCTGCGGCTCACGCAGCGCTCATTCGGGCCTCATATCGACTGGATAGAGTCGGCCCGCCCAAGGAGGGGCGCACCAAGCGCGAAAGCCACTTACAGAAGGGAAGACTATGAGGACACGCAGTTCAGTCCATACGTCCGGACACCGAGGGACGCGGTTCGCGCCGGGTCTGGTCGGCCTCGTCCTGCTGGCCGCGGCGCTGATCTGCCTGGCGTCGGCAAGCGTCGCCTTCGCGGGTACGAAGGCCCCGGTCGTGACCAGGCTCTCCGTCGCGAGCGGCCCGACCGCGGGCGGCAACATCGTCACCATCACCGGCAAGAACTTCATGAGCAGCGGCAAGAGCACGATCAAGAAGGTCATGTTCGGCACCAGGACCGCGACCCACCTGAAGGTCGAGTCCGCCACCAGGCTCACGGTCAAGGCCCCAAGCCACGCGGCCGGCGAAGTGCTGGTCCGTGTCGTGAACAAGGCGGCCGGGATGAGCGCGAAGGCAAAGGCCGGTCGCTATACCTACCTGCTGCCGCTCCCGACGATCACCGCCCTCGACGTAGCATCTGGCCCGATCGCGGGCGGCACGACCGTCACGATCACCGGCACCGGCTTCACCGGCGTCTACCCAGGTCACCTTCGGCGGCGTCGACGCCGCCAGCTTCACCGTCGTCAACGCCACGACGATCACGGCCACGACGGCCGCCTACCCGAACCTGCTCGGCGTGAACACCACCGTCTATGTGTTCGTCACGACGGCGGCCGGCACGAGCGACCCGCAAATGGCCGGCGCGTTCACGTTCACCGTCCCCTCCACGTCGTCGGGCGTCCCGACGGTGACCGGCGTCGCCCCTGACGAGGGTCCGGCCGCCGGCGGCACGGCCGTCACGATCACCGGCACCGGCTTCACCGGCACGGTCGCGGTCGATTTCGCCGATACCGCCGCCACCAGCGTCGTCGTGGTCAGCGACACGCAGATCACGTGCGTGACCCCCGTCGGAGCCGGCACGGTCGACGTGACGGTGACCAATGCCAAGGGCACCAGCAGCGACGTGCCGGCCGACTGGTTCCTCTTCGACACCCCGTAAGCCCGTACGGCCGGCACTGGCCGCACGCCCGGCTCAAAAGTCGACGACGGGCCCGCTCACGCGGGCCCGTCGTCGTTGTGCTCGCCGCCGCCCCCCGCCGCCGCCCGACATCGTTCCGCTCGCCGCCGCCCTCGCCGCCGCCCGTCGTAGTGCCCCTCGCCGCCGCCCGACGTCGCGATCCTCGCCCGACACTCGGGCCCTAACGCCCCGCACACGAGGGCGTCACGACGCCGCAACGGACATCTATTGCACCCCTCACCCGCCGGTCACGAGCGGCTCACGGCCGCCCCATAGAGTCGGCGGCGTTAGTCGGAGCCTGTGCATGAGGGCGCAAGACCAGAGCAAAAGGAGAGACAAGGATGAGAGTATCGGCAAGAACATGGCCCGTGCGGGCCGGCATCGTGGTCGGTGTCGGTCTCGTCATGCTGGCGGGCGCTTCGGCCGCCTTCGCGAAGACGACCATCACCGGCGCCGGGGCGACCGCGCCCCAGCTCCTCTACCAGCAGTGGGCGTCGAACTACAGCCCGGCCAAGATCAACTACCAGGGCGTAGGCTCGGGATCGGGCATCAACGCGATCGTCGCCGGCACCGTCAACTTCGGCGCGAGCGACAAGCCACTGCTCGTCTCAAGTGGCCCCACCCCTACGCTGGACAGCGCCAAGCTTGTGCAGTTCCCCTCGTGCATCGAGGGCATCGTGCCGATCGTCAACATCCCAGGCGTGAAGAGCGGCAAGCTCAAGCTCTCCGGGACCGTGCTGGCGCAGATCTACCTCGGCAAGATCACCACGTGGAACAACAGCAGCATCAAGTCACTGAACCCCGGGCTTAGCCTTCCCAGCACCCGCATCACCGTCATCCACCGCTCCGATTCGTCGGGCACGACGTTCATCTTCACCGAGTACCTGACGAAGGCCGACGGCGCCTGGACCAGGCAGGGTATGACGATCTCCTGGCCCACCGGTGTCGGCGCAGCCAAGTCGTCGGGCGTCGCCACGGCGGTCAAGCAGCACACGGGCGCCATCGGCTACGTCGAGTACGCCTGGGCCGTCACCGACCACATCGCTTACGCCCAGATGCGCAACGCCTCCTCCAAGTGGGTCATGCCGTCGCAGACCACGTTCGCGGCCGCTGGCGCCCACGCGACGTACACGTGGTCGAACGGCTTCGTCACCAACCTCGAGAACATGAAGGGGACCACCGTCTGGCCGATCACCGGCGAGACGTACTTCCTGGTGCGCCGCAGCCAGTCGAGCTACACGACCGCCCACGCCATGCTCACCTTCTTCAACTGGGCGTACAAGAGCTCCACCGGCGTCAAAGACGCGAAAAAGCTCACCTTCGTGCCGATACCGAGCAAGGCCATCACGGCGATCGAGAAGGTCTGGCACTCCACCATCAAGGCCGGTAGCAAGCCCTGCTGGTGACCCAGATCAGATAGTGGGCTAGCCGGTCCCGTCCGTGGCGGGCTCCCCTTCCCTGGCGGACCCAATCCCGACTAACAGTCGGGGCCCGCGGGCTCCGACGAAGGTCCCGGACGAGCGCCGGATGTAGAAAGCCCCTGCCGGGCGGCCGCGAAAGCGGCCGCCCGGTCTGTTTGCAGAGAGGCGCGCCGGCCAGGCCGCCGCCGCGCGCGACCGCTGTCCGGATCGCTGCCAAGCGTTCGCAACCACTGCTCACTCAGCGGTTTCTGACCCTCTTTCGGCGTGCTTTGTTAGCGAACGGTTAGCGAACGGTTAGGTTCGAAACGTTGGCGGCGAAGCGGGTACATGCCCCTGCGGCCGGCGCACGCCGGAGCGATGACAGGACTCGTTGAAAGGGGTTACAGCCATGACTGTGGCGCGAGGCAGGAGGCGCATGGCAGTGACGGGCGGGATGGCGGTGCTTGCACTGGCGATCCTCGTGGCGGCCTGCGGCAGCAACAGCAACGCGAGCACGACCTCGTCTTCTACGCCGGCCTCGAGCGGGTCCAAGACGCTCGTGGGCGCCGGCAGCACGCTCATCGCGCCGCTCATGTCGCAGTGGCAGCCTGCGTATAACACGGCTGCCGGCGTGGCGGTCACCTACGGCGCGATCGGCAGCGGCGGCGGGATCGCGCCAGATCACCGCGCGCACCGTCGACTTCGGCGCAAGCGACGCACCGCTCACCCCGGACCAGTTCACCGCGGCCAAGGGCGTCGTGCAGATCCCGTGGGCGCTCGCGGCGACGCTGGTCGCTTACAACACGAAGGGTGTGCCCAACCAGCTCAAGCTGAGCGGCCCGGTGCTGGCCGACATCTGGATGGGCACGATCAAGGCGTGGAACGACCCGGCGATCGCCAAGCTGAACCCGGGGGTCAGCCTGCCCTCGACCAAGATCACGCCCGTCTACCGCACCGACGGCAGCGGCGACACCTACGCCTTCACCAACTACCTGTCGCACGTCAGCCCGCAGTGGCAGTCGCAGATCGGCGCCTCGACCCAGGTCCAGTTCCCGACCGGCCTGGGCGGCAAGGGCAACTCGGGCGTCGGCGGCGTGATCGCAAGCACGAACGGCTCGATCGGCTACGTCGCGATCTCGTACGTGTTCCCCAACAAGTTCGACTACGCGCTGATCCAGAACGCCGCCGGGAGGTTCCCAGTGCCCGGAATCCCGAGCATCTCCGCAGCGGCGGCGACACTCACGTCGGTGCCGTCCAACAACGAGGTCTCGATCGTCGATCCTCCGGCCTCAGCGCCCGGCGCCTACCCGATCTCGACGTTCACCTACGCGATCGTGCCGCTGTCGAGCCCGAAGGCCGCGGCGCTCACGCCCTTCCTCACCTGGGCGGTCACGACCGGCCAGACATTCGGGCCGAAACTCGAGTTCGCGCCACTGCCGGCGATGGTCGTCGCGGCAGATAAAGCGACGATCGCCAAGATCAAGTAGAAAATTACGATGTCGACCCAGGTAGAGCCGTCCTCGTCGGCCGCGGGCCTCTTCGCCGTCAGGCGCAAGCTCGCCGACCGGGTGGGCGACCCGCTGCTCTGGGCGCTCGCCGCGCTGGCGTCTGTGTTCGGCGTCGGCCTGCTCGTCTGGATCGCGATCACGGTGTTCGAGAAGGCCGGCCCGGCGATCTCGAAGTACGGGCTCGGGTTCCTGACCACGTCGGTCTGGAACCCGGTCACCGAGCACTTCGGCGCCCTCGACTTCATCTTCGGGACGGTGGTGAGCTCGGCGGTGGCGCTCGTGATCGCGACGCCGATCTCGATCGCCATCGCGCTCTACCTGACGGAACTTGCCGCGCGGGGAGTGCGCCGTCCGGTGGCGATCCTGGTCGAACTGCTGGCCGCCATCCCGAGCGTGATCCTCGGACTGTGGGGGATCCTCGTCTTCGGGCCGTTCTTAAACGAGCGACTGGAGCCCGCGCTGCAAAAGGTGCTCGGCTGGATACCGCTGTTCAGCGGCACACCGTCGCCGTACGGCATGCTGAACGCGGCGCTGATCCTCACGATCATGGTGGTGCCGATCGTCAGCGCGATCGCGCGCGAGGTGTTCGAAACGACACCCCACGACCTGAAAGAGGGCGCCTACGCTCTGGGGGCGACGCGCTGGGAGATGGTCCGCATGGTGGTCTTGCCCTATGGGCGTGCCGGGGTGACCGGCGCGGTGATCCTCGGCCTCGGGCGGGCGCTCGGCGAGGCGATCGCGGTCACGCAGGTGATCGGCAACACGCCGGGGATCCACATCTCGCTCTTCGCCCCGGCGGCCAGCCTGGCCGCCCAGGTCGCCACTGAGTATCAGGGGGCGACGACCAGCCTGCAGGCCTCCGCCCTGATCTACCTGGCGGCCATCCTGCTCGTGATCTCGCTGATCGTCAACGTCGTCGCGCGCCTGATCGTGCGCAAGTCCAAGGCTCACACATGACCGACACGCCGCTCCACGGCCCACCGCCGCTCAACGGCCCACCGCCGCTCGAAGGCCCGCCGCCGCTCGACGGCCCGCCGCCGCTCCTGCTGACCGGTACACCCGGCGAACGCCGCAGAAGGCTCGTCGACGGCCTGATGACGCTGCTGGCGAGGGTGTCCGCCTGGCTGGCGGTCGCGGTGCTTGCCGTCGTGGTCGGGTCGGTCTTCGCCAAGGGGATCGGCGCCCTCAACTTCGACTTCATCACGAAGAACCCGGTGCCGTTCGGCCAGACCGGCGGCGGCATTGCGGACTCGATCGTCGGCACGGTGATCCTCGTCGCTCTGGCCACAGTGATGGCGGCGCCGATCGGCTTTTTGATCGCCATCTACACCAGTGAGTTCGCGCGGCCGGCGGTGGCCGGCGCCGTGCGCTTTGCCCTGGACATCCTGAACGGCATCCCGACGATCGTCATCGGCATCTTCGTGTTCGGATTGCTGGTCGTCGGCCACACGCAGAGCGGCTTCGCCGGAGCGGTCGCCCTGGCCATCGTGATGCTGCCGCTGGTCGCCCGCTCGGCCCACGAGGTGTTGACGCTCTTTCCGAGCTCGCTCCACGAGGCCGGCCTTGCCCTCGGGCTCAAACGCTGGCGCATCGTGCTGCGCATCATGCTGCCGACGGCCGCCGGCGGCCTGATCACGGGTGTCGTTCTGGGAGTCGCGCGCATCGCCGGAGAGACCGCGCCTCTCCTGTTCACGTCCTCGATCTTCTCGAACTTCGGGATAACGACCAACGTCTCGCAGGCGCTGCCCAACATTCCTGTGACGATCTTCACGCTGTCGGAGTCGCCGAGCCCGGCCGATCACGAGGCCGCCTGGGCGGCGGCGCTCCTGCTGATCCTCATGGTGCTCGTCCTGAGCGTGGTCGCGCGCACCTTCCACGAGCGCAGCCGTCGGCGGCTGCGCAGCTAGAGGCCAAGGAGTCCAGGAAGCATGATCCTCTCTCGCATCAGGAACCGCATCAGGCCGAGCGACCCGGCGCCCTCCGCAGCGGCCGAGACCGCCGCGTCGACGGCCGCGGCAGAAGCGCCGCGCGCCCGTGCCGGCCACCCGGTGACGGTCGAAGGACTGCATGCCTATTACGGCAAGACCGAAGCCCTGAAGGGCATCGACGTCGAGTTCGAGGCGAACAAGGTGACCGCCATCATCGGGCCGTCGGGCTGCGGCAAGTCGACCCTCGTGCGCTGCCTCAATCGCATGCACGAGGTAACGCCCGGCGCTCGCGCGGAGGGCAAGGTCAAGCTCGGAGAGATCGACATTTACGGCGCGGGCATCGACGTCACCGCCGTCCGCCGCCTGATCGGCATGGTGTTCCAGAAGCCCAACCCGTTCCCGACCATGTCGATCTTCGACAACGTAGCGGCCGGCCTGAAGCTGGGCGGCGCCCGCGGCGAGAACCTGCGCGAACGGGTCTATCGGTCGCTGCGCGCCGTCGGCCTGTGGGACGAGGTCAAAGACCGCCTCGACACGCCCGGCATCGGCCTGTCCGGCGGCCAGCAACAGCGCCTGTGCATCGCTCGCACGATCGCGGTCGAGCCGGAGGTCATCCTCATGGACGAACCGGCGTCGGCGCTCGACCCGGCCTCGACGCTCAAGATCGAAGAGCTGATGCACGAGCTCAGCGGCCGCTACACGATCGTGGTGGTGACGCACAACATGCAACAGGCCGCGCGGGTCGCGGCGACGACCGCCTTCATGCTGAACGGCGAGCTCGTCGAGCATGGGCCGACCAGCGAGATCTTCACCAACCCGAAGGACGAGCGCACCGAGCGGTACGTCACCGGCAAGTTCGGTTAGGAGACGATGTGAGACTTGAAGCACGCCACCAGTTCACCGAGACGCTCAAGGAGCTTGAGCGGCAGACCATGGGCGGGCTCGATATGGTGGCCCTGCAGCTCGAGCGCGCGCTGGAGGCGGTGAGAACGCGGGACATGGAGCTGACCGGGCTCGTCCTCGCCGACGACGACCGGATCGACGGCCGCTACCTCGAGGTCCACCAGGGCGTGCTCACCCTGCTCGCCACCCAGGCGCCGGTGGCCGGCGACCTGCGACTGGTCGCGGCTCTCCTGCACGTCATCCGCTGCGTGGAGCGCATGGGCGACCAGTGCGTGAACATCGCCAAGCTCGTGCCGCTGTCGGGCTACGAGTCTCCCCGCGACGAGGCCATCCTGGAGGCGATCGACAGCATGGGCCAGATCGCGCTCTCGCTCGTTTCGCAGGCCCAGGAGACGTTCATGTCGCGCAACGTCGAGCTCGCCCAGGAACTGGCCCGCCGGGATGCCGAGATCGACCGCCTGAACCGCGAGATCCCCAGACGTGCCGTCGCGATAGGCGACGACCTCGACCTGCGGGAGTGGGCGATCTTCATGACGCTCGTGGCGCGCGCCCTGGAACGGGTAGGGGACAACGCCGTCGACATCGCCGAACAGACGATCTTTGTCGTCACGGGGCTGTTCCGGGAGCTCGCCGACTCCTCAAGCGAGGGTCCGTCGGCGCCTTGAGACGCAGCCTGGACGGGGCTTGCGAGCGCGTCGCGGAGCTCAGACGGGCAGCGTGATGGTAAAGGTGCTGCCCAGACCGGGGGCGCTTTCGACGGCCACCCAGCCGCCGTGGGCAACGGCGATGTGCTTGACGATCGAAAGCCCGAGGCCGGTGCCGCCCATGTCGCGACTGCGGGCCTTGTCGACACGGTAGAAGCGCTCGAAGAGACGCGGCAGGTGCTCGCGGGCGATGCCGCGGCCGGCGTCGGCGACCCTGATCGACAGGGTCGTCCCCCGGACCGTGGCGGACACGCCGACCGCCGAACCCTCGGGGCTGTACTTGATCGCGTTGTCGATGAGGTTGACGACGGCCTGCTCGAGGAGCGGCGGGTTGATCTCGGCGTAGAGGTCCTCGGGGCAGTCGAGCCCCAGGGTGATGCGCTTGGCGCCGGCTTTCATGTCGCAGACGTCGAGCGCCACCTGCAGTACGTCGCGGATGCTGCCGCGCTCGAGTGAGATCGCGGTGTCCTCGGAGCCGCTCTCGAGACTCGAGAGGCTGAGCAGGTCTTCGATGATGGCGCTCAGGCGGTCGGCCTGACCGACGATGATGCGCAGGAACCTCTCCGAGTCGTGGCGATCGTCGAGGGCGCCGTCGAGCAGGGTCTCGGCGAAGCCCTTGATGGTCGTCACGGGGGTCTTGATCTCGTGCGAGACGTTGGCCACGAAGTCGCGCCTGATGGCTTCGTAGTGACGCATGCGCGTGACGTCGTTGAGCACGATCACCGCACCCTTGCCGCCGCCCTCGGCCTCGCCGCCGTTGCCGCTCCCGTTGCCGTTACCGTTGCCGCCCCTCAGCTGGGCGCCGTGCACGCGCAGCTCGCGCGGGTCGCGGTCGGCGTGCACGACCACGTCGCCCTCGACGGGCTCCTCGCCGGCCAGCACGGCGGCGACGAACCTCTGCAGCTCGGGGTTGCGCACGATCTCCTGGATGCTGCGCCCCCGGGCCTGCTCGGGCTCGACGCCGAGCAGGACGGCGGCCGCGGCGTTGATGGTGATGATGCGCTCCTGGCCGTCGACGGCCAGGACGCCCTCGGTCATGCCGGCCAGCACGGCCTCGTTCTGGTTACGCTCGGTCGTGATGGTCTGGATGGTCTCGCTCAGCTGCCGGCCCATGACGTTGAGCCCCGCCGCCACCTCACCGACCTCGTCGGTGGTCGACACGTGGATCTCGTGAGCGAAATCGCCGCCGGCGAAGCGCTCGGCGCCGCGCTTGATCTCGCGCATGCGCCCCGAGATGCTGCGCGACACGAGCAGGCCGAGCAGGGCCACGACCAGCGCCATCAGCAAGGTACCCAGCACGATACGCCAGGTCATCGCGCTGACCTTGTCGCTGATCTGGGTGAGCGGCAGGGAGGTGCGCACCACCGCTTCGACCTGGTGATCGGCGGCGAAGACCGGCACCGCCACGTAGATCATGCGCCGCTTGACCGTCTCGCTGAAGCGGGTCACCTCGCCGGTGGCGCCGTTCAGGGCGGCCTGCACCTCGGGCCGCGTCGGGGTGTCGTGGTTGGGCATGGTGGCCGGGTCGGCTTCGGAGTCGGCCAGTACCTGGCCCTCGATTCCGACCGCGGCGTCGGGCCCGGCGATCACCGTGAGGCGGGTGTCGGCATCGGCGCCGATGCCCTTGACGAGGGTCTGCAGGGCGGCCGGGCGGCCGAGCAGCGGCAGTACCCGCCCGGTGGCGAGCTCGGCGCGCGCCTTGAGGTCGCTGACGGCCTGCTGGTGGTACAGGCTAGAGGCGGTCCCGACGGCCAGCCAGCCGACCACGCCGGCGCACAGCACGACGGCCAGGAGATAGGTGAGGTAGAGCTTCCAGAACAGCGGGGTGTGGCGCACGACTCACTCGTCTTTGAGTCTGTAGCCCACGCCCCTCACGGTATCGATGTAACCGCCGCACGGACCGAGCTTGCGGCGCAGCGAGACGATGTGGACGTCGACCGAGCGATCGGTCACGAACCGTTCGTTCACGTACACGTCGTCGCCCTGCGCGGCATCGACGATCTGCTGACGGGTGAAGACCCAGCCCGGCTTGCGGGCCATGAAGAGCAGTATGCGAAACTCCGAGGCCGTCAGGTCGACCGGACGATCCGCCACGAGCACCTGGTGACGGCCCGGGTGGATGACGAGCTCGCTGATCTTGATGGTGGCCTGGCCGTCGGCGTTGTCGGACTGGTCGCGGCGCAGCACCGCCTTGACGCGCGCCGTGAGCACGCGCGGGCTGAAGGGCTTGGTGACGTAGTCGTCGGCGCCCAGCTCGAGGCCCGCCACGATGTCGGCCTCGCCGCCCTTGGCGGTCAGCATGACGACGGGGATATCCTGGGTCTTGGGGTCGGACTTGAGCTTGCGACAGACCTCGAGGCCGTCGACGCCGGGCAGCATGAGATCGAGCAGCACGAGGTCGGGCAGCTTGAGGCGGGCGGCGCTCAGGGCGTCTTCGCCGGTCTCCACGCAGACCACGCTGTAGCCCTCTTTGGCCAGGTTGTACTTGACCAGTTCGAGGATCTCCCGTTCGTCGTCGACGACGAGGATGGACTCCTTGGACATCGCACCCCTCAGATCACGGTTGACGCGCTACGTCGCCGCACGAGTATAGCCCGGCAACGTTAGGACTTGGTGAGCGTGCGCTCGGCGATCACCACGGTGCGCCGCACGACCGTCTCGTGGTCGGCGAGGAGAGCCGGGATCGCGGGTTCCCGCAGGCGCTTGATCGCCCTGATGCCGCCCAGCGACGAGACGAACAGGAGGAGCTCCAGGCCGTCGAGCCGCGGCAGGTCGGACGAGCGCGCCACGCTGCGGCCCAGCGCCGCGCCGGCGCGGCCGAACTCGACGCCGACGATCACGCCGCGCCGCGCCAGTATGGTCGCGAGGGGAATGCCGACCCCGGCTTCGCTGAGCGTCGCGACCGGGATGCTGGGGGCGGGCGCGACTCCCAGCGCCGTCGCCCGCCATGCTTGCAGGTAGGGGTAGGGGTCGATCGCGGCGCCGCCGTTCGGGTGGATCTCGAAGTGGCAGTGCGGCGAGGTGCCCGCCGCGTCGCCGGTCTCGCCGACGTAGCCGATCACCTCTCCCGCGTGAACGTGGTCGCCCGACTTGAGCCCCGCCGCGAAGCGCTCCATGTGCGCGTAGTAGAAGTAGTCACCGTGAGCGTCGGTCAGGTGCGCGTTGTTGCCGCCGATGCCGTACGTGCTGTAGCGGATGGTGCCGGCCAGCACCGCGACGATCGGCGTGCCCATCTTGGCGAAGATGTCGTTGCCCTCGTGGCGATGGCCCTTCATGTCGGCGCGGTAGGCGCCGAAGGTGTCGGTGTAGCTCACGGCGCCCTTGACCGGGAACACGGCGCCCGGAAAGCGCGCGAGGATCGCTTTGGTGGGCGGCGCCGGCGCCGCCATCGTGCTGTCGGCGACGCTGCCGCCGGAGCTCGAGTTGCCGCTTGCGCCCGACGAGCCGCCGCCAGACGATGAAGCGTTGCCGCCCGACGATGAGGAGTTGCCGCCTGAAGACGAGGAGTTGCCGCCCGTCGCGGCGCCGTGATGCGACTTCGCCGCCGCGGTCGGGGTCGGGAGCGGCGCCGGCAGCGGCGTCGGCCCGCGCTGCTTGGCGGCCAGCGCGACCAGGGCGGCGGCGGTAACGGAGTCCGCCGCCGCCGTCGCCCGGCCGACGACGATCACACTGCCTGCAGCAAGGCCGCCGACCGGCTGGTCGAGCGTCAGCACGAGGCCGTCGACCACCGCGCTCGGCGCCGGCCGGCTCTGGTCGACGGTCTGGCTGAGGACGGTCAGCGTACCGACATCCGGTATCGAGATGTCGCCCGGTCCGGCGGCGACCGGCCGGCCGTTGATCTTGAGGCCACTCACGTAGGTACCGTCGGCGCCCGCGTCGGCCGATGTGGGCCCGGCGTCGGCCGTCGCGACGAGCTCGACGGAGTCAGCCGTGACGAGCCCGCCAAGAAGGCTCACGTCGCTCACCGAGACGTCCGACTCACAGGAGAGCGCCACCCCGATGAGCGACGATCGCACGGTCGCGAAGCCGTCGGTGAACGACAGGTCGGCCGACTTGCGAGCGCCGCACACCGTCGCGTCGTCGGCCACCACCGACGGATCGTCGAAGATGTCGCCGACGCCGGCGCCCGCGAGCGAGCTCAGCAGGGCGCCGGCGCCCGACGGCGTAGCGGCGCCCGACGGCGTAGCGGCGCCCGACGGCGTCGCGGCGCCCGACGGCGTCGCGGCGCCTGCGCGCAAGGCGCCCGCGGCAAGGACGGCGGCGCTCGCCAGGACCAGCGCGACGAAGAACAGCGCGACACGACGGCGGCGGCGGCCCTGCGCCTCTCGTTGCGCTCTGCGCCTGCGGCGCCCGGTCAGCGTCGCCCCGCGCGCGTCGCCGGTCGCGCTCCTGACGGTCCCCATCACGTGACGCGGATGAAGATCGGGTTGCTGTAGAACCACAGGTCCGCCCAGGCTTGAGCGGGCGTGTTGATGGTCACGGTCGGCGCCGCTGCGGAGCTCGCGGGGTCGGGGTTCGCGACCGTCGTGTAGGTGAGCGTGTCGACCAGCGGGTCACCCGCGCTGTCGGTCTGATTGGGCGTATCGGGCGGAAGGTTGGTGCCGCGCAGCCGGAAGTACATGTTCGCCTTCGCCACGAAGGCGACCGTCATGACCTCCCACCCCTTGATCGCTCGCATCTGCCGCCGGCCGAAGGTCGCCACCACGTGGGTCGACGCGTTGGTGGCGCTGTCCTTATACGCGGCGCTCGTCGCGGCGATGCGGTGAGTGACGGCGCCCTCGATCAAATCGATGTGGTCGAGCTTGACGTGAGTCCCATGATTGTTGGCCGCAGGGCTCTTGAAGCGGATCGTGACGACGACTCTCCGACCCTTTTTGACACTCAGCGTCTGCCCCATCGTGCGAGTGGTCGTGCCCGCCGCGGCGTGAAAGTCGAGGGCGTCGATGAGATCGCCGTTCACGATGAACGAGTCGCCCGACTTGACCGCCGCCACGAGCCCCTGGTAGCCGCCGCCGCGCGCGTAAGTCCACGTCTTGTCGTACTCGCCGGGCCAGAAGTCGTCGAACGAGGCGCCGACCACGTGCCCGTGGGCGTCTTTGTAACGCTCCGTCCACCACTTGAACTCGCTGTCGCCGTACACGTACCACGGCCGTCCCTCGCCGAGCAGCGCGTCCCAGACGCCGCCGACGCGGGCCACCATGGCGTCGGCGCCGCCGTACGTGCGCGCGAGCCGGGTCTCGGCCGCGCTGTAGTCCGGGTCGTCGGGGCCGCTCACCACGGCGCCGCTGGCGTCGAAGCAGACGCCGTAACCGCCCCGGGCCGCGGCCGCCTGGTCGCCGGGAAAGCCCTCGAAACCGCGCACGACGCGGGGCGCCGCATCCTGCAGGGCGCGCAAGTCGCCGATCGTCCAATCCAGGTCGCGAGACGGGTGGTCGACGAAGGCGTAGCTCGTGGTCGGGTAGGCGGCCTCGAGGGAGGCGGCCCCGTCGAGCGTGCCCTGGGCGGTCGTGTTGTCCTTGGTCATGGGCCTGGCGGGTACCACCGTCGGGTACGGCTTGGGCTTGGTCGTGTCGAGCACGGCCGGGGTGCTCTCGCCGGCGCGACTCGTGTCGGTGTCGAGCCTGTCGAAGCGATACTCGAAGTCGGCAAGTGCCTGCGGTTCGTTGCCAGCTCCGACGACGCCCAGACTGACCTGGCCGTGCGCCGGGGCGTCCCACTGGAGCCCCTGCACGACCAGGCGACCCGGGTGATCGACTCGAGCCTGAGCGACCAGCGGCCACGAATAGAGGGCGAGCGTCAACCAGCGCCAGACGGGCTGCTGGAAGGCGAGCCCGTCGGCAGAGGTGAGAGACTGCCCTCCCGGCTCAGCGTCGGCGACGTAGTCCAGGCCGTAGCCCGTGGGGAGCGCCTGCGTCGCTTTGGCGACGACTGCGCTCTCCCGGAACCTGCCGTCGGTCAGGAAGGTGTGGGTGCTCAGGTCGCCCGACAGCCAGCGGCTCGCCTGCGCCGGAGCCGGGTGCGCGGCGAAGATCGCTGCGAACCCGGCCGCCAGCACCGCCGTCCACGCGAGGCAGCGCCTGCGCGTACCGTTCATCTCCACACCTCTCCTTCGCACCTCTCGTCGACTCCGGCTGAAGTGTCGCAAGCCCGTCTTAACGCACGATGTGGATAACGCTAGGCGACCGTGAGGGGCGGGGTCGGGCGGCGCCCGGCGTGTGTGGCCGGACCGACGGTGCGCGCGTGCTCGACGCACGCACCGGCAAGCTCTCGCGGCCGCGCCGCACGATTGCCGCAATCTCACGGGCCCTTCACGGCACGACAACGCGCGCCGTCCACACTGTCTGGCGAAGGAACGTATCGGGCGCGGCCTGCCGGCCGGCTCGCGGACCGAGGAGGGAGCATGGCCCTGTCCTCACAGGAACACATCGACACCGCGGAGACCCGCCGCGCCGACCGCCTCGCGGCGGAGGCCCTGGCCATCATCGAGGCCGCCCGCCGCCACGGCGCCCGCCTGCGCCTGACCGGCGGGCTCGCCGTACGCCGCTACGCCACGGACCTCGCGTTCATGGACCGTGAGTTCTCGGACATCGACTTCATCGGTCTCTCTCGCGAGAGCGCCCGCCTGCAGCGCGCCTTTGCCGGCCTCGGCTACGAGCAGGACCGCCACGTCGCCCAGGCGACGGGCGGAGCGCAGTTGCAGTACGTCAGGCGCGCGCGGCTGCTCGAGTCGCACGATCACCTGCTCAAGCGGCCGCGCCCCCTGGGGCCGGCCAACGTCGCGCTGCCCGCCGCCGACCACGTCGACGTCTTCCTCGACATCATGCGCATGGACCACGACGTCGACGTGCGCAGCCGCCTCGATATCGACGCGGTGGCCATCTCGCCGGCCGACATCCTCCTCACCAAGCTGCAGATGGGCGAGCTCGCCGAAAAAGGACGTGCACGACATCGTCGCCCTGCTCAAAGACGTGCCGCTGGGCGAGACCGACGACGAGCGCTGCATCGACGTGCGCCGTCTCGCCAAGGCGTGCGCCCAGGACTGGGGCATGGCCTTCGACGTGCGCGCCAGTCTCGAGACGGTCGCCGCCCTGCTCGCCGGCTTCGCGCTGTCCGACGACGAGCGCATGCGCGTCGAGGCGCGCATGGCGGCGCTCCGCGCCGCCATCGAGCGCCAGGAGAAGTCGTTGCGCTACCGCCTGCGGGCGCGCGTCGGCACGCGACTGCCCTGGCGTCGCGAGATCGAGGAGCGCGAGGGCTCGCCCGACGACCGCGCGACGGCCGCCTGATGCCCGCCGCGCGAGCGCCGCCTCCGCCTTCATGCCACAGCCACGCAAGGCTCACGGTCCCCTCACACGCCCGCATGATGCTTGGGGACCGCCTTACCGAACGGGAGGTCCCGTCGTGAAGCCTGAACTCAGCGATCAGCTTCGACTGCGCCACGTCGAGCCCGCCGACCACGAACGCATCGTGGCGGTCATCGACCGGTGGTGGGGCGGCCGCCCCATGAGCGGCCGGCTCTCGCACGTCTTCTTCGTCCACTTCCAGCCGACCAGCTTCATCGTCGAATGCGACGGCGAGCTGCTCGGCTTTCTGCTCGGGTTCGTCTCGCAGACGACGCCCGGCGAGGCCTACGTGCACTTCGTGGGAGTGCACCCCGACTACCGGCACCTCGGCCTTGGCCGCCGCCTCTACGGGCGGTTCTGCACGGTCGTCGGACTGCTCGGCTGCCGGACGGTGCGCTCGCACACCGCGCCGCAGAACCACCTGTCGATCGCCTTTCACAGCGCCCTGGGCTTCGACATCGATCCCGGCGACGACGTCATCGACGGCGTCAGCGCGTGGCGTGACTACGCCGGCGCGGGCGAGCACCGCGTGCGCTTCGTCAAGCACCTGAGCTTCGCCATGCCACAGGAGCGGCGCAGCGCCTGGGAGATCTTCAACGCCTGTCTGACCGACACGCCGGCCGCCGACGAGCAGTCGGCGCTTGCGGCACGCGCTCGCGCGCTCGCCGGCGGCGAGCGCCCACCGCTGGCGTCGGGCTGGTGAGCGTCGTCGTGGTGCCCCGCGACCAGCAGCTGGCGCGCGGGCTCGAGGCGGCGGCCTGGAGGTACTGCGCGCTCATCGACGGTCACCGGGGCCGAGCCTGCCGCAGCCTGCTCGCCGACGTCGGGCCGGCGGTCGCCGAGCTCTACTATCGGGCGTCCGCCCTCGGGCCACGGCCGCAGGGCCACGGTGCGGTCGTGACGGTCTCCGACGAGATCGCCGACCTCGCCTGGCTGCGGCTGTTCACGTCGCTTCACGCCACCCTCGGGAGCCGGGCTCACTACGGCAGGTCGCGCGCCGGGGACGACCCGGAGGACGAAGACTCAGGCGAGGGCTGCCTGGCCGACGACCTGGCGGGCCTCTACCTCGCGGCCCGCAGGGTCACCACAGACGCCGTCTGCAGCGAAGGAGCGATCCCCGCGGACACCATCGCGCGCTGGCACGTCGCCTTCGGGCAGCACTGGGGCGGTCACGCCATCGACGCGCTGGGCGCGATCCATGCGCTCACGTTCGCCGATCGTCGGGCCCACGATGAGTTCGACGAGTGCGTCGAGACGGCGTAGCGAGGGCCTGGCCGGCGGGGGCGGCGCCGGCGCGTGAACCGACGGCCCGGCGCCCGTCCGCCGCTCCGGACGCGTAGACCAGGGGATAGGCGGCCGCCAGCAGGTCGTCCCAGCTCTCGCCAAAGCGCCGCGCGGTAGCGGGCGCCGGCACGCCGCGACGCGCCCCACGCCACGCCTCATAGCGAGCGATGCTCGGCGCCCGCCCGAGGTCGCGCCACGCGGCGGCGATGGCGCCCAGCACGTCGTCGAGGTCGTAGGTCGGGTGCGGACCGCCGGCCTGGTTGACCGGCAGGCCGGCCCGCGCGAGCGCCCGGCGCCAGCCGCCGAACCTCAGCGCGACGACCTGCGGCCCGGGCTGCGTGGGCCCGCCGGTCTGGCCGACGCCCCACTCCTTGAAGGCGTGATAGCCCAGCGGCGAGGGCAGGTCGAGGGCCGCCTGACGAAGCGCCGCGACGAGCTCGTCGTCTGAGTGACGCGGGCGGTGACGACGTCGCTTGCGACGCAGCACGTCGGCTTCGGGCACGGTGGCGTCGACCAGCCGGCGCACGTGGCGCTCGTCCAGGCCGAGGACCCGCGCGACCGCGGCGTCGCTGCGCAGCTCGAGGAACGCGTCGGTTATCTCCGTCTCGCGGCCCCCGGTGGCCGCCCGGTAACGGCGCTCCCGCAGCGGCACGACGGCGATCTCGTAGCGCCGCAGCAGCTGCCGTATGCGTTCGCCCGAGACACCGAGCTCGAGGGCGATCTCGCGGTTGGAGAGACCGCGCTCGTAGAGCGCCGCGAGGTGCGCCCGGCGCGGCCCGGCGGGCGCCTGTCTATGCGGATGCGGCGTCACGTGACGCCGAAGCGCCCGCGGCACGCGCGGCGTTCGGTCGAGCCGCCTCGCGGACCTCATCGAACGTCCGCGCCGTAAGGTAGCCTGCATACTCGCGATGGGCGGCCCGGAGCGCCTCCGCGAGAGTGCCGCCGTCGTCGAGCAGAGCGTCCTCGTCGGCGGCCAGCGCCAGCACGTCGAGGTGAGCGCTCTGCAGGTCGACGACCGCATCGACAAGCGCATCGAGCGCGGCGCTCACGCGTTTGCCGGAGCCGGGCTTCGAGGTGCGCTCGCGGCGCAGCTCCTCGAGCAGAGTGACGTCACGGTAGTCGGATTCGGCCTGGCGCAACGCCTCGACTCTCGCCAGGTAGCGGCGCAGCGCGCGGCGCTGTGGGCGCGCCAGGTCGGGGGCGCGTGACCGATCGGTGTGCGCGGTCGTCATCGTCGGCTGCGTTCTGAGGGCGACGATGGGCCGACGAGACAGATCTGAGGAGTGAGCACGGCAACCTCCAAGGGTCCTACCGACGCTTCGTACAGCAGTCTGGGAAACCGCCGTTAGACCGGCGTGAGCGCTTCGTGAGCAAGCCGTGAGCGTCCGGGCTCACCGGTCTTGCCGGCGAACGATCTCAGGCGGCTTCGTTCTCGGAGTCGTCCGCCGGCTGCAGCGCGAGATCGAGCCCGCCGCATCGCGGACACGAAAGCGGCGCCTCGATCAGCTCGGGAAGCTCCTGGAAGATGTCCATCGCATACCCGCAACGCACGCACGACGCAAAGATCATGCCTTCTCTCCCTCTACGACCGGCATCGCTCCATCGCGATGCGCTTGCCTTTCAGTGTGGCCCCGCCACGTTCGCGCGCCGTGGGCGCACCATGAGCGTCCTGTTTGCGCGAAAGGAACGCCGCCGATGGAGCGGCTGGCGACGGCCGGCCGGCCCTGGCCCTAACACGTTCCTAACAATCGCATGGAAGACTCTCGCGGCAGTCGCGCCCTTTGGTGTCGGTCCGACTGCGGGTGGGTATCGAAGCGGACGAGCAGGGGACACCGCCAGGCGGTCCCGTGTCGGTGGCAGCGGAGCACCTCAGACGGCAAGCCGGTCCTCACAGGGGGGCAGCATGAGACAGTGGCGCAAGAACGGCGTCCCGATCGACGAACACGACCTTTGCGAGCTCGCCACAAACGACGGCGACACGCTCTGCGAGCTTGGCGGATGGCGCTTTCGCTTCACCGCCAGGACCATCCGGCGGCAGACCGCGCAGCCAGCTGCCCGACCACGACTCGGCCGCCGTCTTCACCCTGCAGCAGGTCGAGCCGACCTCCACTCACGACCCCATCTACCTGGTCGAGTTCACCGATGGCGGCCATCTCTCATCGGCCGCCTGCGAGGCGCGACAGTGCGCCCAGCTGGCCGACGCGGCGGAGATCGCCGACCGCACCGCCCGCCGCTACGTGTGCGGCGAGCTGTTTCGCCAGGCGCGCGACCTGCTCGGGGGCGACCAGGCCGCCTGAACCGTCCGCCCCGCACGGCGCGCCCCTGCGGAGCCGCCGACCATCCGCATGAGACCCGCTGGCAGCCCCGTCACGAGCCCGCCTGCCGGTGCGAGTCGGCCTTGGCTGCGCCACCGGTCGGCTGCCGCTTCGGCGGGGCCGGCGCCACGGCGACGCGCACGGCCGGGCCTGTATCGCTGAAGACCGTGCCGTCCCGCCCCTCGACGGAGACCCACCCTCGCCAGACCCCCGGCACGCGGAGCCGCACCGTCGCCGCGAAGGCGTACGAAGCGCCTGCGGCAAGGTGCAGCGGAGTGCGGGTGCCGAGCGCCAGCGTCAGCCCCGACGGCCCCTCGAGGCGCAGCACCACGCCGTTCCAGACGCCGCCTTTGCGCCCCTCGTTGACGAGCGTGAACCGCAGCCGCAGGCGGGCGCCGGCGACGTCGTCTCGGGGTACCACGGTGAAGGGGCGCAGCGCGACCAGCCCCGACGAGAGACCCGCCGCCTGGAGCGGCTCGCCCTCCGCCGGCTCACCGGCGGCGACCGGCGCTGCGCCGCGCCAGCGCGTGTCACTGGGATCGCCGCCGAGCTCGAGCAGGTAGGCCGTGACGTTGGCGATCCAGGCCTGGGTGCCCTGGGGGCAGTAGACGGGCGCGATGGCGCCCACCGAATAGCGTCCCGCGCCGTAGTAGAGCGACCCGCGAAGGCCCGCCGCCACCGTGTCGATCGCCTGGTCCCAGCCCGCAAAGGTGCTGCCGGCCCGCGTCGGCGCGTAGAACCAGTTGAACGCGTTGTGCGATCCGGCGGAGTAGAGGTACTCGCCGAAGCTCGATTCAGCCCCGCTGATGGCGACCAGAAAGGCCGGATCGACGCCGTTGCGCTCTCCGGCGGCGCAGAACTCTGCGCCCTCGCCGGCCAGCGGCGAAGCGTGCAGCAGCAGGAACGCGTCGACCTGCCGCGGCGTCACCGTCGCCGAGGCGACCGGCGCGGCCGCCAGGCACACGGTCAGCGCCAGCGCCGCCGCCAGCAGGACCGCCGTCAGCGAGACCACGCTCCTGTGCGGCACTGCTTGCGACATCGGGTCTCTCCTTCTCCTCCTGGCGACTCTGCGGCCGTTGAGACTAGCGCGAGCCCGTGAGCAGCCGGTGAGCGACCGGTGTGGAGAGTGTGTGCCGGCGGGCTCGCGCGATCGCCTGCCGTCGCGCGCTGGTGACGGCCGCGCCAGCGGCGCGCAGGCGCAGGGACCGGGCGCCGCCAAGCGACGGCGTCGTTGTCGCTCAGGCGGGCGTGACTTCGTTGCGCGCCTGGTGACGAGCGACGGCCGGTGCGGGGTCGCGCAGCCGACCGGCCAGGAGAGCGCACAACGCCGCTGTCACGGGGACCGCGAGGACGACCGCCATGCTCCCGGCGATGCCCTGCGCCACTTCGACCGCCACGTAGTCAGACGACATGAACTGGTCGAAGCGCGTCCCGTAGGAGACGATCACCAGCAGCGTGGCCAGAGAGCTCCCCACGAAGGCCAGAATGAGCGTCTGGCACATGCCGCCGATCATGTCCCGGCCGATGACGGCCCCGGAGCGGAGCAACTCCCTCGGCGAAAGCTCGGGTCGCACCTCCTTCATCTCGTACAGCGCAGCGGCGATGGAGACGGTGATGTCCATGACGGCGCCCAATGAAGAGATCAGCACCGCCGCGAAGAGCACCTGCCCGAGCTGCAGGCCGGTCCGCTGCGAGACGACGATCAGGTCTTCGGCCTCGGTGATGTTGTAGCCCACGAGATGCACGATCGCGGAGACGAGAAGAAAGCACAGCGCCGCGAGGGCCACGCCTATGCCGGTCGCGGCGACCGCCGTCAGGGTCTTGCGGCTGAAGCCGTTGAGCAGCAGGAGCGAGAAGACGGCGATGATGATGACCGTGACGAACGACATGAGCACCGGAGAGTAGCCGCGGTAGATGGCCGGAAGCAGGAACGCGAAGATGAAATAGAGGGAGATACAGAGCCCCAGCAGACTGCGCAGGCCCTTCAGGCCCCCCACCGCCAGCATGAGGGCTGCGAAGATCGCCGCCACGGCGATCAGCCCGGGCGTGCGGTCATAGTCGTAGAGGGTGTAGTACGGGGCTTCCCCGGCCGGCCGCTCCGCCTTGACGATGACCGACTGCCCGGGCTCCACGCGGATGTTGTGCGTCGTCGACAGCTCGTTGACGAGCGTTACCTGGCGGCCCTTCATGGGGCCGTTCTTGAACCGCACGGCGATCTTCTGCGTGCCGAGCTGCCACCCCGGCATGCCGGGAGCGGGCTGCAGGCCCTGATCCACGACGGCGGTCACCTTGGCCTTCTCGTAGCTGATGCCCTGCGTCATGAACGCCGTGTAGCCGATGGGATTCCTCAGGTCCATCACGGCGACCACGACCACAAGGACCACAAGGACGCCGCTGGCGACGAGCATCGGCAGGGCGCGCGCGAGCCGCTTCTTGAGAGCGGGCGGACGCTTCGTGGGCGCGCCGGGCCGCCGCTCCTGGTCTTGTGGCAGCGGTCGCACCGCCGGTCGCGCCGGCTGCGGAGCGAGCCCGGATCCTGTCTTGGTCGTTGCCATCTTCACCACGCCGTTCCTGAGGGTCCTGCGGGACAAGGCGGAGGGGGGCGGCTTTGCCGCCCCCCCTCCGCGTCGCTTGCGGATGCACCTACCTCGCCAAGGCCGGCCGCAGACGGGCTCGACCGATCCTGGTCACCGCGCTACCGGGGAAGACCGCAGCACGGATCGGCGCGCTTCAGCGTGAACGTGTCCACCACGTTGCCGATCGTGTTGGCGGCGCCCGAGCGGTAGACGGTGAAGGTCAGCGCGTCGGGAGTGACGCGGACCTTGCCGATGTTGGGGGTGTTCTCCTGGTTGTCGGTGGCCAGCCAGGGGAAGACGAGGTTCTGGATGGCGTAGAACTTGCTGCCCGAGGACGAGTTGGCGCAGATGTAGACGGTGTCGGTCGCGCCGCGAGCCTCGGTGTAGCTGGCGTAGTGATTGCTGCCGTTGGTGGTGTAGCCCGTGGTGATGGGGGTGCTGCCGTCCATCATCAGGGTGCGGGCGTAGGAGTGGTCGTGGCCGCCGAGGACGACGTCGATGCCGAGCGCCTTGAAGACCGGGGGCAGCTCGCTGCGCCGCTGCAGGATGTCGGAGTCCTGCGTGTGATCGGCCACCGAGAAGAGGGAGTGGTGGAAGGCCACGATCTTCCACAGCGGGTCGCGGCCGTGGTTCTGGGCCTTGTAGGCCGCGATGGCGGCGATCATGAAGTCCTGGTGCTGGGCGGTGTCCAGGTTGTTGGAGTTGAGGACCAGGAAGAGGACGTGGTCGTACGAGAACCAGTAGTCGCCACCGGCCGGGTCGACGGAGTTGTTGGCCGGGTCGGGTACCGAGAAGTGCTGCTGGTAGTTCGCGACGCCGCTGTCGTGGTTGCCGACGACCGTCGCCAGCGTCATCGAGCGCAGCTCACTGGGAGCCAGAAAGCCGGCGTACTGGCTCTCGTCGTTGTTCGTGTTGACCTGGTCGCCAAGGCTGACCAGGAGGGACGCGTGCGGGAACCACTGCGCGGCGTGGCCCAGCGTCGTGGTCCAGCCGGCGGTGTCGTCGGCCAGGGTGGCGCCGTTGTAGCCGGCGCCGGCGCCGATCTGCGCGTCGCCGACGAACAGGAAGCTGAAGTGACCGGCGCCGAACCTGTGCGTGGAGAAGTGGTAGATGGGCGACCAGGCGTCGCCGTTGCCCACCCGGTAGATGTACTCGGTGGACGGCCGCAGGCCGGTGACCGCCGCCTTGAAGGTGTCGAAGCCCGCGACGCTGCTGACGGCCGTGACGGCCGGGAAGCTCACGCACTTCTGCGGAAAGCCGCTGCCCCTCTGAGCGCAGGCCGGGGCCAGCTCCATCGCGCCCGGACGGCTGGAGTCGCCGTACCAGGTCACGAGGCGCTGGGTCTGGTCGGCGCCGACGCCGAGGACCACCGAGTTGACCGTGGCCGTCGGCGTCGCGGCCGGCGAAGGTGACGACGCCGCCTTGGTCTGGGGACCCCCGGTCACGGCCCACGCCGCGATCGCCGGGGTCAGGATGAAGACCGCCGCCAGACAGAACAGAAGGGTCATCACCCTTCTGTTCCTTACGGCAGCCCATGCCGGCCTTGTGCGTGACGTGCTGTGATCCATGCTCGCTCCTCCTCACGATCGTGATCCGACCCCTTACGGCGCCATTGTCGAACGCCTTGAAGAGAGCAAGATGACCGCCGCGTGAATGTTGCGTGAGCCGGCCCGGAGATGTGTGCCGGGCCGCCGGCGCCGCGCCGCGCCGCGGCTGCGCGAACGCTTTGCGGCCTTCCGCGACGCGGGCGGCAGGGCATAGGCTTGCCTCACGTAATCTGCCGGTCGCGGACCAGTGCACTGTCCGCACACGACGAGGGGGTACGAGGGTGGCGCTCACGCTTGAAGACGGCGGCATGGCGGCGGCGGCGAGCCGGCGCAAGACCAAGATCGTCGCCACCCTGGGTGCGGCCTCGCGCGACGAGGGCGTGATCCGCCAGCTCCTCGAAGCGGGCATGGACGTGGCCCGCATCAACCTCGGTCACGGCAGCACGGCCGAGCACGCGGCGTCGATCGCCGCGGCGCGCCGCGCCGCGGCCGGCGGCGACACACCGCTGGCCGTCATCATCGACCTGCCCGGCCCCAAGTTCCGCCTCGGCGACCTGCCGCGCCCGCTCGAGGTGCGCGCCGGCGACTCCGTCACCTTCGGTCCGAGCGGCGCGGCCCAGCTGCCGGTGAGCTTCCCCGAGCTCCTGCCGCTCTTCGCCGTCGGTGAGCGCGTCCTGATCGACGGCGGCGCCGTCGCCCTGCGCGTGAGCGACGTCACCCCCCCGCTGGTGACCCTCGAGGTGGTGAACGACGGCTCGATCGAGTCGCGCAAGACGGTCAACCTGCCCGACACGCACCTGCCTGCCAGCATCCTCACCGCCGCCGACCGCGAGCTGCTCGACTGGGGCGTGCGCCAGGACGTCGACTATGTGGCGCTGTCGTTCGTACGCGGCGCCGCCGACGTTATCGAGCTCGAAGAGCTCATCGCGGCGGCCGGCGGCGACCAGCTCGTGATCGCCAAGATCGAGAAGAAGGAGGCACTCGCCGCCCACGCGGAGATCATCGCCGCGGCCGACGCCGTGATGGTCGCGCGCGGCGACCTGGGCGTCGAGATCGACCCGGCGCTGGTGCCCATCTGGCAGAAGCGCATCATCCGCGCCGCCAACCTGGCCGGCAAGCCGGTGATCGTCGCCACCCAGATGCTGCAGTCCATGATCGCGTCGCCGCGGCCCACGCGCGCCGAGGCGAGCGACGTCGCCAGCGCCATCTACGAATCGGCCAGCGCCGTCATGCTCTCCGCCGAGACGGCGATCGGCGGTTACCCGGCCGAAGCGGTGCGCACCATGGCCGGCATCGCGCTCGCCGTCGAGTCGGACATGGGCAGCGAGGACCGTGCCCCGCAGCCCTGGGCCGCGGGCAGCACGAGCGTCTCGGGCGCCATCAGCTACGGCGCCTGCGAGGTCGCCCACCGGGTGGGCGCCCAGGCGATCGTCAGCGCCACCTTCTCGGGCGCCACGGCGCGCGCCGTGGCGCGCAACCTGCCGGCTCAGCCGATCGTCGCCGTGAGCCCGAACCAGCGCGTCGTCAATCAGCTGGCGCTGTGCTGGGGAGCCTATCCGCTGCTGGGCACCGACCGCAGCAGCTTCGAAGAGGTCATCCGCGAGGCCAACGACCTGGTGCTGGCGCACGGCTACGGCGAGCGCGGCCAGGTCGTCGTGGTCACCGCCGGCCTGCAGTCCAACCGGTCGGGCACGGCCAACCTCATCAAGGCGCACGTGCTCGACTGAGCAGCCGTGGCCGGGCGCGGCGTCGACCCACGGCGCGTCGGAAGCGCGTCGGAAGCGCGGGGACGCGGGGGGCACGCGGGCGCGGGTCAGAAGCGCGGGGGCGCCGCGAGCGAGCGCGGGCGCTGCGCTCCGCAGCGCGTGGGGGCGCCACGAGTCGGGGGCGCCGTCGCTCCGCAGCGCGTTGGGGGCGCTACGAGTCGCGGGCGCCGTCGGCCGCGGCGCGCAGGCGGTCGTAGTTACGCGCCGTCAGATAGCCCGCGAAGCGGTGCTCGGCGGCGGCGAACCCTTCGTCGAGGGCGCACAGCCCCTCGAGCGTGATCCCGTCGGACTCCGCCTGGGCGAGCAGCGCGGCCCGATGGCCCTTCAGCTCGACGACCGCCTCGGCCAGCGCGTCGAAGGCGATATTCACCGTCTTCGCAGAGGCCCGCTTCGCGCCGCTGCCGGCGATCCCGGCCCTGCCGCCGATCTGCGACTGAGATCCGCCCGGCACGACGCCGCGGTAGCGTGACTCTGCGGCGCGCACGCGCTCGACGACGGTCCCATAGGTGCTCAGCAGCCGGCGAAGCGCCGCCGACGGCCGGCCCGCGCCGGCAAGCGCCGCGTGCTCGTCTGTCCGGTCTGCGAACATGTCCCTCCGCCCGACGTGGCCTGAGCGGCGCTCGCAGCGACGGCCGCGCCGGCCCGACCGTCGCGCTCGGCAACGGTCCTGTGGCGGCTTGCGGCGGCGGCAGCGCGGAGCCCCTTTTGGGGGAGTCTCGACCGCCTCTGTTAGGACGGTGTGAGCCCCACGTCAGGATGACGTGAGGTTCGCGCGCGGCACGGCGGCCCGAACGACCGCGCGCGTCAGCGGGCCGCCCTCGCAACCGAGGGGGCGGTCAGGCGAGGATCGCCCCCATGACCGCGCGCCAGTCGCTCAGGTCGGCGAAGGCGTAGTCGGGCTGGCAGGCGGCGAGCTCGCCGATGGTGTGGCGGCCGGTGGCGACCGCGATGGCACGCACCCCCAGGCCGGCGCCGCACGAGATGTCGGCCGGCGTGTCGCCGACGACGACGACCTCCTTGCCGGTGTAGCGGTGGCCCGTAAGAAGGTCGGCGCGGGCGACGGCGACCGCCGGCAACTCGGGGCGCAGCGCCGAGTCCGAACCGCTCGCCTGCACTTTGAAGAGCCCGAGCAGCCCCGTGGGCGCGAGCTTGAGGGCGAGGCCGTCGACCACGTTGCCGGTGAGCACGCCGAGCACGACGCGGCGGTCGCAGGCAAGCGCCGTGACCAGCTCGTGGACACCCGGCAGGACCTCGATCTCGTCGTCGCTCATGTCGTCGCGCAGGCACTCGATGTAGCGCGCGAGGCAGCGCGCGAGGCTGGCGCGCACCAGGGTCTCGGGCGCTCCCCAGCGCGTTGCCAGATCGACGATGATCGCCGGGTCGGTACGACCGTGGAAGCTGTAGCCGTCGAGCTCCCCGCGCACGCCGTAGACCTCGTCCATGGCGCGGAACATGGCGCGCCCGCCGGCGCCGTGGGCGTCGATCAGCGTGCAGTCGACGTCGAACAGCACCAGGCGGTGCAGGGCATCCGAACGCGCGCCGGCGAGCCGCTCTCCTATGCTCACGCGCCGGCCGCCGGCTCGTCGTGGTCGGCGGGTGGGCGCTCGTCTGCCGGCTCGTCGGAGTCCGCAGCCGGACGCTCCGCCGTCGCGCCCGCCCTCGCCTTGACCAGCAGCAGCGGCACGTCGGTCGCGTGGCGCACCTTCTCGGCGAAGCTGCCCAGTACGGCGCGCTTGAGGGCGCCGTGGCCGTGGGTGCCCATGGCGATCAGGTCGCACTCGAGCTTGGCGGCCTGTTCGACGGTGTCGTCGGCCGGTTCGCCGCGCCCGACCACGGTGCGCACGACAAAGCCGCGGCCCTCAAGGCGAGGCGCCACCCGATCGAGCACCGACTGGGCGTCTTCGACTTCGTGGGTCATGGTGTCGCGAGTGTGAAAGTGGGCGACACGCAGCAGGATGACCTCGGAGTGGAAGGCCTCGGCCAGGGCGATCACGTGATCGAGCATGGCGTCGTCGACCGGCGTGCCGTCGAGGGGAACGAGGATCCGCCGGAAGAGAGTCATCGCAGGTGCCCTTTCGGGAAGAAGGTCTGGTAGAGCAGGAACACGTTCAGCCCGATGATGATAGCCGCCAGCGTCCAGCCCGACACCATGGTGCGCCTGCCGGAGCGCATCGGGCCCATCACGCTGGCGCGCCGCGTGAGCACGAGCAGCGGGATGATGGTGAGCGGCAGCTGCAGGCTGAGCACCACCTGGCTCAGGATCAACGCGCGGTAGGCGTTCAGGCCCACCATGATGAGCGCCACGGCGGGCAGGGCCATGGCGATCATGCCGAAGCGGTAGAGGCGGCTGTGGGGGTCTTCGGGCCTGCCCAGGTAGCCGGTCACGACGTTGGCCGTGGCCAGCGACGACGTGATCGACGACGACAGGCCGGCGACCAGCAAGGCGAGGCCGAAGAGCAGTTGCGACAGGGGTCCGACGAGCGGACGCAGGGTAGCCGAGGCTTGCTGGATGCTCGTCACCGTGATGCCGTGCGAGTAAAAGACGGCGGCGGCCACCAGGATCATGGCCGAGTTCACGAGCCAGCCCATGCCCATCGACAGCGAGGTGTCGATCAGCTCGTAGCGCATGAGCCTGGCCTGGTCGTCGCCGCCAAAGTCCCACTCCCGCGACTGGATGGTGTTGGAGTGCAGGTAGATGTTGTGCGGCATCACGATCGCGCCGAGCATGCCCATGGCGACGACGATGCTGCCGGCGGGGAAGGTCGGGACGACCCAGTCACGCGCCGCCGCGCCCATGTCGGGCTTCACGATGAAGAGCTCGACGATGTAGGCGGCGGCGATGAACGCCAGAAAGACGATGATCAGACGCTCGAGCTGGTCATAGCGCTGCGCGACGATGGCCAGCACGACGAGCGCCAGCGTGAGCGGCGCGCCGACCACGAGCGGCAGGTGGAACAGGATCTGAAAGCCGAGCGCGCCGCCGAGGATCTCGGCCAGCGAGGTCGCGATCAGGGCCGGCACCATCGTGCCCCCGAACAGCACGACGAGCGGCCGCGAGAAGTGGTTGCGCACGTTCACCGCGAGCGAGGCGCCGGTGACGATCCCCAGGCGCGCGGCGACGTGCTGCAGAAAGATCAGCATGAGCGTGGACAGCGTGATGACCCAGAGCAGCGCGTAGCCGAACTGGCTGCCCCCGGCCAGGTTGGTGGCCCAGTTGCCGGGGTCGATGAAGCCGATCGTGACGATGAACCCGGGGCCGAGGTAGCGAAGCAGCTCGCGCGAGAACAGGTCGGACAGGAAGCTGCGCTTCAGTGGCGTGCCTTTCTCTCGCGTCTTGGCCGCGTATGCGGCATGACTTTACCCGATTGCCGTACGAGTCCACTCGGCCGCCGCAGGTGGGCCGCTGGCGTCGGGCTGTGCCTCCCGAGCCGCGCCGGGCTCCGGTCCCACCCGGCCCCGACGGCCCGGCCGCCGCCAAATGGTTGTCGGCAACGGCGTTGCCCGGTAACATATGAATACCTGTTCATGCGTTCAACAAAGGAGGCGGCGAGCGTGGCGAGCGAGACTCGCGACGACGTCGAGGTGCTCGATGCGGCCCGCGTGGCCACCGTCTTTCGCGTGCTCGGCGACGCCAGCCGCTGCCGTCTCATCTACGCCCTGCTGCGCCGCGACGAGATCTGCGTCGGCGAGCTCGCCGACCAGCTGGGCATGAGCGAGTCCAACGTCTCTCACCACCTCTCGGTGCTGCGCGCCCACGGTCTTGTACGCTTTCGCCGCGAAGGCAAGCAGGTCTTCTACGCCCCCGACGACGACCACATCCGCCTGCTGCTCGACATGACGCTCGAGCACGTGCGCCACGGCGGCGGCGCATGACGACGACGGCGCTCGATCTGCCGGTCGTCCTGCCGCGCGGCGCCGACTGCGCCGAGTGCGTCGAGGAGTTCGGCGACGGCCTGCGCCGCCTGCGCGGCGTGCGCGACGTCGCCGCCGACGTGCCCCGCGGCCTGCTGCATGTGAGCTTCGACAACGAGCTGCTCGCCTACGACGACCTCACGCGCGACGCCCGGCGCATAGGCGCCGCCACCCATTGCGCCGCTCACTGTCCGCGCGACGGCGGCCACGACGGCGCCTGCGGCTGCGAGCTGGTGCTCGACCCGAGCGGCGCCGACCGTTACGAGCAGCGCCTGGCGCACGTCACCGGCCTCGACTGCGCCGACTGCGCGCTCAAGCTCGAAGGCGCCCTGCAGAACACGGGGGGCGTCGTGAGCGCCACCACAAGCTTCGGGGCGGCGACGCTCAAGGTCGTCTTCGACCCCCAGGAGATCGCCTTCGACCAGGTGCTCGACCGCGTGCGGCGGCTCGGCTACGACACGCTCGAGGGCCGTCAGGCCCGCGAGAGCGCGCGCGACGGCGGGGCCGGTCACGCGACGCCTGACGGCGCCGCGAGCGCCGCCGGCTTGCGCGCGCTGCTCGGCGACACGCGCGCCGTGCTGACCGCCCTCTCGGGGGTGGCGGTAGCCGCCGGTTTTGTCGCCGAGGCTCTGGCCCCCTCGCTCGCTCCGCTGCTGTTCGCGGCGGCCATGGTGAGCGGTGGCTACCTCACGGCACGGGCGGCGTGGTACTCGCTGCGCTCCCGGTCGGTCGACATGAACGTCCTCATGACGATCGCCGCGATCGGCGCCGCCGCCATCGGGCAGTGGAGCGAGGCGGGCCTCGTCGTCTTTCTCTTCTCGCTCGGCAACCTGCTGCAGACGCTCACCATGGAGCGCACGCGCCGTGCCGTGCGCGGCCTCGTGGGGCTCGCGCCGGCCGAGGCGCGCGTCGTCGACGGCGATCACACCCACACCATCCCGGCGGCGGCCGTGCGCCCCGGCGACCTCGTGCGGGCGCTGCCCGGCGAGCGCCTGGCGGTCGACGGCGTCGTCGTCGACGGGCAAGCCGGGGTCGACCAGTCGCCGGTGACCGGCGAGTCGATGCCGGTCGGCAAGGGGCCGGGCGACGAGGTCTTCGCCGGTTCCATCGTGGAGGGCGGCGCGCTGACCGTGCGCGCCACCACCACCGTCTCCGACAACACCATCGCCAAGATCATCCACCTGGTCGAAGAGGCCCAGGCGCAGCGCGCGCCGCTGCAGACCACGATCGACCGCTTCGCGGGCAAGTACACCCCGGTGGTGGTGGTGGCCGCGGCGGCCGTCGTCGCGCTGCCGCCGCTGCTCTTCGGCCAGCCCTTCAGCACCTGGCTCTACCGCGGCCTCGCCCTGCTCATCATCTCCTGCCCATGCGCCCTGGTGATCTCCACGCCGGTCAGCTTTCTGGCGGCGCTCGGCGCGGCGACGCGGCGCGGCGTGCTGATCAAGGGAGGCGCCTACCTGGAGCAGGCGGGCGCCCTGCGGGCGATGGCCTTCGACAAGACGGGGACGCTGACCACCGGCGTGCCGCGCGTGACCGACGTACTGTCGCTGCACGGCGACCAGGGCGAGCTCGTGCTCGCCCGGGCGGCCGCTGTCGAACGCTCCAGCGAGCACCCCCTGGCCCGCGCCATCGTCGCCGAGTTCGACCGCGTCGAGGCGCAGCGACCAGAGACCGCCGAAGCGCCGCACCGACACTACGGCCACCTCCACGCGGCGGCCGCCGCGCCGCACGCCGGGCACGAGGGGCACGCTCACGCAACGACCGCCGAGGCGGGCCACGAGCACGACGCGCCCCACTATCACGGCGGGCCCCACGAGCACGAGGGAGCTCACGACCACTGCGGCCACGACGGGTGCGACGGCCACCGCGACCACACCGGCGGACGCGACCGCTACGCCGTCACCCGCTTTCGGGCGATCGCCGGCCAGGGCGCGCGCGCCGACCTCGACGGCGAGACCGTGCTAGTGGGCAAGCCCGAGCTGTTCGACGACGCCGGCGCCCTGCTCGCGGCGCCGGGCCGCGACGGCCTCTTTCGGGCCGAGATGCGGCGGCTCGAGCTCGAAGGCAAGACGGTCGTCGTGGTGGGCACGCCCGAACGGGTCGAGGGCCTCGTCGCCGTGGCCGACGCCATCCGCCCCGGCGCGTACGCCGCGCTGGCCGCGCTGCGCGCGCGCGGCGTGCGCCACATCGCGCTCCTCACCGGCGACAACGAGGCGACCGCCGCGGCCATCGGCCGCGAGGCCGGGGTCGACGAGGTGCGCTCGGGCCTGCTGCCCGAAGAGAAGGTCGCCGAGGTGCGCCGCCTCGCCGAACGCTACGGCGCGGTCGCCATGGTCGGCGACGGCGTGAACGACGCGCCGGCGCTCGCCGCGGCCACGGTCGGCATAGCCATGGGAGTGGCGGGGGCCGACGCCGCGCTCGAGACCGCCGACATCGCCCTCATGGGCGACGACCTGGCGGCGGTCGCCGCCACTGTGGCGCTCTCGCGAGCCACGACGCGCGTCATCCGCGAGAACATCGCCCTGGCGATCGTCATCAAGACGGCGTTCCTGGTGCTGGCGCCACTCGGCCTCGTCACGCTGTGGATGGCGGTCTTCGCCGACATGGGCACGTCGCTGGCAGTGATCGGCAACGGCATGCGGCTGCGCTACGCCGGGCGCGACGGCGCCGACCGGGGCGCCTCCTAGAGAAGCAGGTCGGAGCGGTCCGCTACGCGGCCACGCCGCTGCGGTCGGCCTGCTCGAGGACGTCGTAGAGCACCTCGTACGGGCCGGTCGTCAGGATCGACGAGAGCAAGGCGTAGACACGGGCGAGCGCTTCGCCGCGGTAGAAGTCGTCGTGAGCCTCGTGCGACTCCCACTCGGTCTGCACCACGAAGTGGACCGCCCCAAGCTCGCCCTCGCGCGCCTCATCGTGCAGCGCGCTGCCGATGGGCGACATGCCGAACGAGCGCAGAACGCGGTGGGCCTGGTGACCGGCCGCCGCGCGCAGGAGACCGTCGAGATCGTGTAACGCGGTCTCGGCCCGATGCTCGGTGCCCTTCCTGACGCTGAATACCGTCTGACCGACGATCATGACGAGTTACTCCTTCATGGATAGTGCTTACGGGCCCTACTTGCCCACTCGAGCGCGAGTTCGAACAAGACGGCGGCCGGCGCGCGGCGCCGGCGTCATACGCCGGCGAGGCGGTGAGACCGCTAGCGGGCGACGTCCTTCATGGCGCTCACGAGGGCGTCGGGGTCGACGTCGGCAAAGCCGCCGTCGGGACTCGCCGGACCGCCGTCGGCGCTCCACACGATCTTGCCCGACCGGTCGACGATGACGGCTGAGGGCCGCACCCGTCCGCTTTTGGCGTCGTAGACGCCGAAGGAGCGGGCCACGGCCGCGTCGGGGTCGGCGAGCAGCGGGAACGAGGTGTGTTCGGCCTTGGCGGCCACGGTCTGCAGGGCGGCCTGGTCGCCGTGCAGCAGACCGACGAGCTGGCCGCGCCAGCCCCAGAGCCGGCCGGCGACCGTGCTCAGGGCCTTCGTCTCGGCCGCCGCGGCCACCGGGTCGGCGCCCAGAAAGACGACGACGGCGAACCAGTCGCCGCGATACTGCTTGAGCGACACGCGACTGCCGTCGTGCGCGGTAAGGTCGAACTGGGGCGCCTCGCGCCCTACGCCGAAGGTGTTGCCCACGGTCCGTGACCTCCGCTCGCAAAGAAAGGGTCCGCCTGACGGCCCGCCGGCTTTGGTCGCAGGAGCGGCCGGCGCCGGCGGCAGGGATGAGTCTACACGATGCCGCCGGCGCCGGCCCCCCGGCCCGGCGGCGCGGGGTCGACAGGCGCGGGCGGGCCGGCGCGGGGGTCGGCCGGCGCCGGCTCCCCGGGCCGGGTGTCCCGCCGGAGTCCGCCTCGGGCCTAGGAGAAGGCGCGGTAGGCGCTGGCCGGCGCGGCGCACACCGGGCACTTGTCGGGCGCGTCGCCGATGACGGTGTGGCCGCACACCTGGCAGACGCTCACCTGTTGCACCGCGATGTCGCCGCCGGCGAGCACCGTCTCGCGCGCCTCGGCGTACATGCGCTTGTGGTCGACCTCGGCCTTGAGCGCCCAGTGCAGCGACTTGAAGGCCTGCTTGTCGCCCTGCAGCTTGGCGACCTCGACGTAGGCCGGGTACATCTCGTCGATCTCGAACGACTCGCCCTCGAAGGCCGCCTGCAGGTTGTCGGCCGTGGCGCCGATGCCAGCCATGACGCGAAAGTGGTTGCGGGCGTGGCGCGTCTCGGCGAACGAGATCGCGCGAAACAGGGTGGCCACGCGGGGCAGACCCTCGGCCTCGGCCTGCTCGGCGAACACCAGATACCGTTCGGCCGCCTGGCTTTCGCCGGCGAAAGCCGCCTTGAGGTCGGCCAGGTCCATGGCGTGCAGCGTGTCGGGCCGCGGCAGCCTGCGTTCGAGATCGCTCAGAACCGAGGCCTCACCGTCGCTCATCGCGTGTCCTCCTTCAGGTAGCTGGCCTTAAAGGGCCGCGACGCCGCCCGGCGGGCGGCGTCGCGGCGCGAGCTCTCGCCGCGCAGACGTGCGCGACAGACTCAGAACGCGGTGAAGAACTGACCCGCAGTACCGCAGACGGGGCACTCGTCGGGAGCATCGCCGATGACCGTGTGGCCGCAGATCGGGCAGACCCGGACCGGCGCGTCGGTCAGGTCGTTGCCGGCGCCGAGGCCCTTGCCGGTGCTGTCGTAGATCGCCTGATGGTCCTTCTCGGCGGTGAGGGCGTAGCGGATCGAGGTGCGCGCCTCGGCGTTGCCCTGCAGCTTGGCGACGGCGTCGTAGGCCGGGTACATCTCGTCGATCTCGAAGGTCTCGCCGCCCCAGGCAGCCTTGAGATTGGCGGCGGTGTCGCCGATGCCGCCGAGCACGCTCAGGTGGTTGCGGGCGTGCATGCTCTCGGCGTAGGCCACGGCGCGAAAGAGGCGGCCGATGTTCGGGTAACCCTCGGCGTCGGCCTTGGCGGAGAAGGCGAGATACTTCTGCGACGCCTGGCTTTCGCCGGCGAACGCGGCCTTCAGGTTCTCTTCGGTCATGGCGCCGAGCTTCTCGGCCTTAGGCGGGGTGTTCTTGAACGCGTCTGCCATTTGTGTTCCCTCCTGTGGGTTCGCTTTAGGCGCGGCCGGCGGCGGCGCAAACGTCCGCCTTGTGGCCCGCGCAGCATCGCTTGAGCCGGTCGAGATGCCTATGCTATCAGCGCCTGCGCAGGGCAGACGTGCAGCCCGGCGTTGGCGCGTGTGATGACCCGGGGAACGACGACGCGAGGCGTGCGTCCTTGCGTGTCGAGTGCACCTCCCCAGACGCCCCGGTCGCGCGGCGCGCCCGAGACAAAGCTCCTTCACGGGCGGGTTGTACCCACATCGGGGCCAGGTTAACCCTATTTTCTTAGTGCAAAGTGATTGCGGCCCGCCCGCCCGGGGAACGTCTCCTTGCGTCACCTCACCCCACACGCTCGACTTTGAGCTCGACTCTGAACGACATCGTGCGGCTCGCCAGCCGCGCAAAGGAGGCACTTCATGAGTGCGAACAGCGACAGGACCATCCTGGTCTCAGGCATCACGGGGCAGCAGGGCGGCGCGGTAGCGCGGCGTCTGGTGGCCGACGGCTGGCGCGTGCGCGGCCTCACGCGCGACCCCATAGGCGAGCGCGCCCGCCCCGCGCGCGAGCTGGGGGTGGAGCTCGTCGCCGGCGACATGACCGACGCCTCCAGCCTGGCCGGAGCTGTCGCCGGCGTCTACGGCGTCTTCGCCATGGCGACTCCGTACGAGCAGGGCCTGGAGGCCGAGGTCGCGCAGGGCAAGACCCTGGGCGACGCCGCCGCGGCCGCGGGCGTGCGGCACTACGTCTACTCATCGGTGGCCTCCGCCGACAGAAAGACGGGCATCCCCCACTTCGAGACCAAGGCAGCCATCGAAGAGCACCTCAGGGGCCTCGGCCTGCCGCTCACCATCGTGCGGCCCGTGTACTTCATGGAGAACCTTGTGACGATGGGTGCGCAGCGCACCGACCAGGGCGTCATCGTGCCGGTGCCGATGCAGCAGACGACCAGGTTGCAGATGATCTCAGTCGAGGACGTCGCGGCGATCGTGGCCATCGTGTTCGCCCGGCCCGAGGAGTTCATAGGACAGGCCTTCGATATCGCCGCAGACGAGCTCACCTACCCCGAGGCGACGAGGGCCCTGAGCGCCGCCATCGGCGAGCCCGTGCGGTACGTGCAGATCTCGTGGCAGGCCATGCGCGACCAGAGCGAAGACATGTACCTCATGTATGACTGGTTCGAGCGCACGGGCTACGACGTCGACATCGACCAGGTGCGCGGCCTGCACCCCGGGCTGCTCGACTTCGGCGCCTGGCTGGCGAGCGGGCACGCGCGGCCGCTGGCCCAGCGTCCCGCGGCGTAGGCGAGGGGCGGCCGCGGCGGGCCGCACGCGCGCGCGGCGCGGCGGTCGCGCCCGCGCGGGGTAGACTGCCGCCATGAACGTGGTACTGCCGCCATGAAGGTGGTCGTGTTCGACGCCGGCCAGAGCGTCGGTGGCCTGCTCGTCGCCGGCGCGCTGCGGCGCGCCCATAG